>NZ_AQUZ01000008.1 GCF_000372465.1 Kribbella catacumbae DSM 19601 | reverse complement strand
TACGGCGTACTCGCAGCCCTCCGACCTTGAGCACCGCCCAGCCACCCACCCCGCCGAACCCCGCCCACCCCGTGCCCAAGGTCGCCCACTCCCGCCACCTTGAGCACCGGCCAGCTATTCAACCGGGCGGGCCTCGACTAGCCCGTGCTCAAGGTCGCCTGCCAGTCGTCGGTTGGGGAGGGAAATGTCCGCAGGGCGGGGCAAATGCGCGTCAGGTCCAGCGAAAATGCTCCCCACTCCGACCACACCATCACCATCAGGCGGGGCAGCGTTAGCGGCGCCAGACCTCGGCGGTGGTTAGGAAGGCTGAGGAGCCGGGGCGGTTGGCTGAGCCGTCGACCTGGACGAAGCCGGGGACGGAGGCGCCGCCGATCGAGACCGTCGCCGAGCGGACCGGGGCGATCACCAGGCTGAGGCTGTGGGCACCCTCGGCGAGCTGGAAGTTGTCGGTGGCGAACAGCCGCCGGTCGAGCACGCCGCTCATCTCGATCTGGATGTCGGCGGCCTTGGCGCTCAGCCCGTCGGCGAGGTTCATCGACACCTGCACCAGGTCACGCTCGACGGCCGGCTCGTGCCAGGGCAGGCCCTGCACCTCGAGGAACGAGCGGACGAAGTACCGCTCCAGCCAGGAGGCCAGGTCGACGTCCTCGGAGACCACCCGGACGATGCCGTCGAACCAGAGCACGACCGCCGTACCGGCGCCGCAGATCGACCAGTCGACCATCCAGATCGACGCGAACGCGGTGACCTTGCCGTCCTTGTCGAACAACCTCAGCCCAGGGTTGGCTCCCGCCAGGATGATCCGGCGGTTGCTGCTGTCTGCTGCCTTGGGCATGGGCTGGACCTTCGTCCGAGGAGGGCCGAAACACCGATTGTCGCAGCCAGACAGCCAATCGGCACGCGGTGGGCTGTTAAATCTTCTCCACCGGGGCGTAGCGCAACAGCAGCCGCTTGACACCCTCGGACCCGAAGTCGATATCGGCCTGGGACTGCTGGCCCTCGCCGCGGACCACCACGACCGTGCCCATCCCGAAGCTGTCGTGGACAACCCGATCGCCCGGGTTGAGGCTGATCACCGGCTTGTCGGACGCCGACCGCCGGGCCGGCTCCCACCGGCTGCTGACTCCGCTCGCACCACGCGAGGACGTCCCGGTCCCGGACCAGCGGGTGATCGCCGACTCGTCGCGGCGCCAGTCGAGCAGCTCGGCCGGGATCTCCTCGAGGAACCGGGACGGCGGGTTGTGCTGCGGTGCGCCGTACGCGCTGCGTACTGCGGCTCGCGAGATCGCCAGTCGTTGCCGGGCGCGGGTGATTCCGACGTACGCGAGCCGGCGTTCTTCCTCCAGCTCCTTCATGTCCGTGAGCGACCGGGAGTGCGGGAAGACGCCGTCCTCCATGCCGGTCAGGAACACCACCGGGAACTCCAGGCCCTTCGCGGTGTGCAGCGTCATGAGCGTGACCACGCCACCGTCGTCGGCAGCGTCCGGGATCTGGTCCGCGTCGGCGACGAGCGCCACCCGCTCGAGGAACGCCTGCAGGTCGGACGGCTCAGCGGCCGCAGTACGCTCCTCGACGAACTCGCGGGCAACCGAGATGAACTCGTCCAGGTTTTCCAGCCGGGTCTCGTCCTGCGGATCCGGTGACTTCTGCAGCTCCTCGTAGTAGCCGGAGCGGTGCAGTGCGACGTCCAGGATGTCGTCCGGCGGGGCGCCGGAGTCGACCATCGCGGTCAGTTCGTCGAGGATGTCGACGAAGCCCTGGACCGCGTTGGCGCTGCGGCTGGCCATCGCCGGGGCGTCATGAGCCCGTCGGAGCGCCGCGGAGAAGGTGATCCGGTCACGCAGCGCGAGCGCCTCGATGGCTGCCTCGGCGCGATCGCCGATACCGCGCTTGGGGACGTTCAGGATCCGCCGGAGCGAGACGGTGTCCTCGGGGTTCGTCAGCACCCGCAGGTACGCGAGCGCGTCGCGGACCTCCTTGCGCTCGTAGAACCGGACGCCGCCGACGACCTTGTACGGATGGCCGGTGCGGATGAAGACTTCCTCGAACACCCGGGACTGCGCGTTGGTCCGGTAGAACACCGCCACGTCGGACGGCTTGACCCCGTCGGCGTCGGCGAGCCGGTCGATCTCGTCCGCGACGAACTGCGCCTCGTCGTGCTCGTTGTCGGCGACGTACACCGCGATCTGCTCGCCCTGGCCCTGGTCGGACCAGAGGTTTTTCGCCATCCGGCCCTCGTTGCGGCTGATCACCGCGTTCGCCGCGGTCAGGATGGTCTGGGTGGAGCGGTAGTTCTGCTCCAGCAGGATCGTCTCGGCGCCGGCGAAGTCCTCCTCGAAGGCGAGGATGTTGCGGATCGTCGCGCCCCGGAAGGCGTAGATCGACTGGTCGGAGTCACCGACCACCATCAGCTCGGCCGGCGGGCTGACGGGACCGTCGTTCGGCCCCGGCTCGAGGTGGGCGCAGAGCTCACGGATCAGCGTGTACTGCGCGTGGTTGGTGTCCTGGTACTCATCGACGAGCACGTGGCGGAACCGGCGCCGGTAGTACTCCCGGACCTCGGGGAAGGCCTGCAGCAGGTTGACCGTGGTCATCAGCAGGTCGTCGAAGTCCAGCGCGTTCGCCTGAGCGAGCCGCTCCTGGTAGATCCGGTAGCACTCGGCGTACGTCTCCTCCAGATGGTTGGAGGTCTTCGACGCCGCCGTCTCGTGATCGATCAGCTCGTTCTTCTGGGTGCTGATCCAGTTCAGCACCGCGCGCGGGTTGTAGCGCTTGACGTCCAGGTCGAGCTCGCGGCAGACCAGCGTCATCAGCCGGCGCGAGTCGGTGTCGTCGTAGATCGAGAACGTCGAACTGATCCCGAACCGCTTGATGTCGCGGCGCAGGATCCGCACGCAGGACGAGTGGAACGTCGACACCCACATCAGCTTCGCCCGCGGGCCGACCAGCTCGACCACCCGCTCGCGCATCTCGGCGGCCGCCTTGTTGGTGAAGGTGATCGCCAGGATCGACCCCGGGTGCGCATCCCGCGCCGCCAGCAGGTAGGCGATCCGGCGGGTCAGCACCCGCGTCTTACCCGACCCGGCACCGGCCACCACCAGGAGCGGCTTGCCCGCATGCACCACCGCGGCCCGCTGCTGCGGGTTCAACCCCTCGAGCAGCGCATCCGGGTCCGCCCGATGCCTCTTGGGCTCCTCGAGCGGCACCGGCAATTCGTCTGGAGAAAAGAGCGTCGTCATCGCCCACCACCTTAGACACCCCTACCGACAAACGGCGCATGGCCGCGTACGGCGGGCAGTACATCCCCACGCGGCTCCTCCGTCGCGGCTTGATGAAGACGACGGTGGCCGCCCGGCTGTTTAGGGCTGAGCGGTTGAGGCTAGGCAGATGAAGTGTTGCTTCCCACGCAACTCCTAAGCCGCCGCCCCTCCGGCAGCGCGTAACAGCCGCGTCGGCTGAGAGCAGACCTGCTGCCAGCAGAAAAGCTGGGGCGACGCGGTCCTGGCGGCCATGGTGGCTACATGGCGGATGACGTGAAAGCTCCCATGTTCAACGAACAGACCCGGCAAGGGTTGTTCAAGCGGCGGATCATCGTGCTCGACGGTCAGTTGAACGATGACAACGGCACGCTGCTCACCACTCAGCTGCTTAGCCTTGCGGCCGAGGATCCCGATACCGACATCTCCTTGTGGATTCACTCGATCGGCGGGTCGGTGCCTTCGATGTTGGCGATTCGGGATGTGATGCGGCTGGTGCCGTGTGATGTTTCGACGTTGGCGCTTGGGCTGGCCTGTAGCGCTGGCCAGTTCCTCCTCTCAGCCGGTACGCCGGGCAAGCGCTTCGCGCTCCGCCACTCGCGGGTGCTGATGCACCAGGGGTCGGCCGGGATCGGTGGGTCCGCGGTGGAGATCGAGATCCAGGCCAACGATCTGCGGCACATCCGGGACACCGTGCTCGGCCTGATCGCGGCGGATACCGGGCAGTCGATCGAGACGGTGTTCGACGACTCGCTGCACGACCGCTGGTACACGGCCGAGGAGGCGCGTACGTACGGGTTCATCGATCACATCGTCGAGACCTTCGACCAGGTAATGCCACGACAGCCGGCCCAGGCAGGAGCGAACGGATGAACAACTACATGATCCCCAACGTGATCAGCCCGCACCCGCGCGGCGAGCGCATCATGGATGTCTACTCGCATCTGCTGACCGAGCGCATCATCTACCTCGGTACTGCGATCGACGCCGGCGTCGCGAACGCCCTGATCGCCCAGCTGCTGCATCTGGAGGCGAGTGCGCCCGACCAGCAGGTCAACCTCTACATCAACTGCGAGGGCGGCGACCCGACCGCGATGCTCGCGATCTACGACACCATGCAGCTCATCCGTCCGCCGATCGCCACGTACTGCGTCGGCCAGGCGATCGCCGGAGGCGCAGTACTCCTGGCGGCCGGTGCGCCCGGGCGGCGCGCGGTCCTTCCGCACAGCCGGGTCGTCCTGCACCAGCCCGCCGCTCGCGGCCAGGGCACCATTCCCGACCTGATCCTGCAGGCCGACGAGCTGGTCCGGGTCCGCAGTCAGCAGGAAGCGATCCTGGCCGCTCACACCGGCCAGCCGATCGAACGCCTGCGCCACGACACCGACCGGGACCACGTCCTGACCGCGCAGGAGGCCTGCGACTACGGCATCGCCGACGAGGTGATCCAGCACAACTCCGCGGTCACTCCCTTCCCCGAAACCCCTGCCCTGACGGCCTGACCCGAGCCGTCATCCGCCTCTACGGCTGAGGAACTCACCCACCGGGTAGCTGTACGTCGCCGCTATCCCGCGATGCGCCATCGCGGATAGCGGCGCCGGTACTGCGCTGTCAGTGAAGTGCGTCGCGGTGAAGCTCCCGTCCGGCGCACACGTCAGCGGTGGATTCGCAAGCAGAAAGGCACGCGTCGCAGCCGAATCCACCCGCGCGGAAAGCCACAACCGGTACGCCGACAGCCCCGGCGCATGAGTGACCGTGGCCCCCAGGAGCACCTTCGCCTGAAAGGTGCCGTTGCGAAGAAACGGCTCACACCCCTGAAAGTCGACGCTGCGATAGCCAGCTTCGCAAGCCCACTCCAGCAGATACCGCCCAGTCGCCTTCAGTACGCCGTTCCTGAAGTGTTCCGGCGCCCCACCCAGTACGCCGACCAGCCGGCCCATCACTTGCCCACGCTCGCGATCCAGGAAGTTCGCAGTACCGCCGACCGATCCGTCCTCGGTGCACACCAGCAGCAGATTGCCCTTCCGGAACACCCGTTCCAGAGCTTCCTTGGCCCCCACGGATCGCGCGTTCTCCGCATGGCGCGCCCGCATCGTGGGCGCGTACATCCGCTCGTAGAACCACAAGAACTCGCCCTCGTCCTCAGTGACCCGATAGGTGTACCCATGCTCCCGGATCTGCCGCCGCACCCGGGCCCGCTCCTTGCGCGGCACCAAACCATCCAGCTCCTCAACCGAGCCAGGCAGCTCGGTGACCATATGGACGTGCATCGGCAACACCACCGAAGCCTCCCGCGGCAAGACCCACACCTGCTCAGCGTTGCCCTCGACAACGACCAGATCCGCCCCGTCCCACTCCGCAGGGTCGAGCGGATCGTCGATCGCCCGTTCGCTTGCCGCAGCGCCAAGCAGCTCCTGCAGATAAGGCACGATGCACAGGCGCCCAACCGCCGTACCGAGGAACCTGACACACAACGGCAACCCGTCGACCGACCCGCGCAACGTCACGGCAACCGTCGGCCGGTTCATCGTGAGCCTGCCCAGTACGCGAGCCCACCCGGCACACTCGGTACGTCGATGGTCGCCACCACCTCGACGCCGTCGAGCACGGACACCGACGGCCCACCGGTGTTCGCCACGAAGACCTCACCACCGCCGGCCACCACATTCTCCGGCCGCACCCCGACCCGTACGGCGCCCTGACACCGACCGGTGACCGTATCGAGCACGGTCACCGAGTTGTCGTAGTAGTTCGCCGCGTAGAGCCGATCGTTGCCCAGAGCAACCCCGAAGCAGCCCTCACCGACCGCCAGATTGCCGACCACCTCGAAGCCTTCGAGCACCGACACCCGCCGCTCACCGCGACCGGAGTTCGACACGTAGACCCGTCCGTCCGGCGCAATCACCACGCCGTTCGGATGGGTGCCGACCGGGATCGTCGCGATCACCCGGCAGGTCGTGGGATCGAGCACCGACACGTCGTCACTCTCGAAGTTCGTCACGTACACCGCGTCCGCACCAACCGCCAGCTTGGCCGGATTCTTGCCGACAGCAACCACCGCGACGACCTCACCGCGCTCGATCACCGACACGCTGTGACCGTGGTAGTTCGTCACGTAGACCCGCTCGCCGGCCACCGCCACGTCCCCTGGTGCCGCGGCGACCTCCACCCGCCTGAAGACCTGGTCCAGCGCCGGATCGATCACGTGAACGGCGGTTCCGCCGAAGTCGGTGACATAGATCCGGTCAGCCGCTGCTGCGACGCCGTACGGGCGGCCGCCGACCGGGATCACCGCGACGAGTTCCCGGCCCGGTACGTCGATGACGTAGACCTCGCCGGTGCGCAGGCTGGCGACATAGAGCAGTTTCATGCGGCGTCCATCGATCCGGCTGACCAGAGCCGCGCGTAGTGGCCGTTCTTGTCGAGCAACTCCTCGTGGCTCCCAACCTCGACGATGCGACCCTGCTCGAGTACGACGATCCGGTCCGCCTGGGCCGCGGTGGAGAGCCGATGCGCGACTAGAACGGTCGTTCGCCGTCCCGCTAGCAACCGGCTGTCGGTCCCACCGTCCAAAGAGGCGGTCGCTTCATCGAGCAGCAGCAGGTCAGGATCCACCAGCTCTGCACGGGCCAGCGCGACCAGCTGCCGCTGCCCGGCTGACAGCCCGCGTCCACGCTCACCAACCGGCTGCCCGAAGCCACCCGGCAGACCGGTGATCATCGGCAACGCCCCGACCTTGCGCGCCGCCGCCTCGACCAGCTCCTGCGACGCAGTGGGCCGTGGATACCTGATGTTGTCGGCCACCGACCCGCTGAACAACTGCACCTCCTGCGGTACGACGCCCAGCCGCTGCCTGTACTCCGCCAGCCGGTACTCGCGCAGATCCACCCCATCCACCAGCACAGACCCACTCGCCGGGTCGTAGAACCGTGCCAGCAACTTCACCAGCGTCGACTTGCCCGCTCCCGTGCCACCGACCAGAGCGACTCGCTCCCCCGCCTCGATCCGCAGCGAGATCCCTTCCAGCACAGGCCTCTCGCCGTACGCGAAACTGACGTCGACCAGCTCGACAACTCCTCGCAGCCGCCCCTCGATCGCCACCTCCCCAGTGGGAGTGACCGGTGTAGCGAGCACCTCGCCGAGCCGCTGCAGCGCCACCCGGGCCTGCTGGTGGTAGTCGAGCAGACTCGACAGCTGCTGAATCGGGGCCGACAAGCGGTTCAGGTAGAGCAGGAAGGCGATCAGTACCCCGGGTGTCAGCCCGCCAGACGCCAGACGCCCAGCAGCTAGCCCCAGCACGACCACCTGAGCCAGGTCCACCAGCAGCGTCATCACTGCGATCCAGCCAGCCAGGTAGCGCCGCCCCCGCAGTCGCGACCGGCGGTACTCATCACTACGCCGCACAAAGCCTGCTGTCGCCCGGACAGTCGCACTGCCGGACTGAGAGACCCGTACTCCGACCAGGTTCTCCTGCAGGTCGGCATTCACCGAGGTGCCCTTGCGATCCGCCTCTGTGTGCGCATCCAGGCTGGTACGACGGAACAGCCAGGTGGTGATCACCAATGGCGGCAGCAACCCCAGTGTGACGAGCGCCAGCGGTAGATCCGTCACCAGCAGGATCACGCCGATCCCCACCACCGTCGGCAGACTCACAGCCAACCCGGTCAGTGCTGTCGGCAGGTAGATGCCCAGTACGGCGGGGTCGCTGGTCAGCCGGGTCATGATCCGCCCGGCCGGCTCTCGGTCGTAGTACTCGAGTCCTAGCCGCTGTAGACGGGCGAAGACGCCCAGACGCACGTAGTACAAGGTCTTCTCGACACCGGCCGCGCTGGCCAGGTTCCGGCCGACGACGGCTAGTCCCTGCGCGCCCACGACGAGGAAGCCCAACGCCGCAAGGGCCCAGAGGACCGGCGCCCGTCCTGCGAGCACTCCAGTGTCGAGCGCCCTGCTGATCAGGGTTGGCAGGGCCAGTGCCGCCAGGGCCTCCAGCACCATCAAGCCAGCAGCCCCTGCCAAGGTCCACCGCGCAGGCCGCAGCCAGTGGCCGACCTGATGGTCTGGCTCGAGCTCCTCTGCCACAGCCAGCTCACCAGGCGTCGACAGCCTAGAAGGCTCGATTTCAGCTCCGTCCAGTAGTGACGCCAAGAGTGGCTCAAGCTCCGCCACAGTGCCTTCGTCCACCACGCGCCCCTGGTCCAGTACTACGACCCGGTCCGCCAGCGCCAGGGTCGATCGCCGATGCGTGACCAGCAGGGTGGTTCGACCCCGGGTCGCGCCGGCCAGCGCGGTGTTGATCGACGCCTCGGTCACCGTGTCGACCGCCGAGGTGGCGTCGTCGAGCACCAGGATCCTCGCGTCGGCCAGCAGCGCGCGGGCCAGCGCGAGCCGCTGCCGCTGCCCACCGGACAACGTCAGCCCTCGTTCACCGAGCACGGTGTCGAAACCGTCGGGCAGTTCCATGATGAAGTCGTAGGCGGCCGCGGCCCGGGCAGCGGCTTCGACTTCCGCCGTCGAGTAAGCACGTCCTTGGGTGAGGTTCGCCGTGACCGTGTCCGCGAACAGGAACGCATCCTCGTAGGCGACCCCGATAGCCGACCGCAGGCTCGCCAGCCGCAGATCGCGTACGTCGGTGCCGCCGACCCGGACTGCGCCCGCCTGCACGTCGTAGAAGCGTGACAGCAGCAGGGACACCGTCGACTTCCCCGATCCCGCAGTACCGACCAAGGCGACACACTCCCCCGGGTGCACCATCAGCGAGAGGCCGTCGAGAACAGGCTCGCCCGGCAGGTAGCCGAAGCTCACCTCGGCGAGCTCCACCGACAGCGGGCCAGCCGCCACGTCTACTGCCGACGCGGACTCGACTACTGCCGGCCGGGAGTCGACTAGCTCGAACACCCGCTCGGAGGCGGCCCGGGCGAGCTGCATCGTGAGCATGGTCGACGACAGTGTGCCGATGGGTCCGACCAGGATGGCGATGTAGCTGGAGAAGGCCAGGAAGGTTCCCAGGCTGATCTGGCCCTCCATGGCCAGCCAGCCGCCGAGCGCGAGCATCCCCACCTGGCCGAGCCCAGGCAGTACGGCCAGCAGGAACGACGGCTGGGAGGTGAGCCTGACGACCTGCAGCCGTGCCGCAAGGAGCCGCCGGGCGCGCTGCCGGAAGCGGGCGATCTCCCGGTCCTCCTGCCCGAACGCCTTAACCACCCGTACTCCGGCCACGGTCTCGTCGACCTGCTGAGCCAGCTCGGCGGCCTGCTGCTGAGCTACTCGGCTCGCACCGGCCAGTGTCTGCCCAGACCTCGCAGTGACCACCCCGACCAGGACAAGCACGACCAGCGCGACCATGGCGAGCAGTGGCTGAAGTACTGCCATCACAGTGAACGCCACGAGCGCCAACACGATCGTGCCCAGGGTCAGGGGCAGCGCGCAGACCAGCCCGTAGACGACCTGCAGGTCGTTGGTCATCCGGGACATCACGTCGCCGCCACGCAGCCGGTCCTGCTGCCCACCGTCGGACCGCTGGATCACGGCGAACACCTCCAGTCGGAGGTCGTGCTGGACGTCAGCCCCCAGCCGGTCAGCGGCGTACCGGGACAGGAAGGACCCGGCGAAGCGCACGATGGCGATCACCACGAGACCGAGGAGTAGTGGGATCAGCCCAGCAGTACCGCCGGCCACGGCTTCGTCCACGACCTGTCGCGCGATCAGTGGGGTCAGTGCGGCTACTCCGGCGAACAGAACAGCGGCACCGACCGCCAGCAACGCAGTACCGAGGTGTCGGCGGCAGACCCCGGCTAGCCGCCCAAGCCAGCTCACCAGGTCACCGGCAACGCAGTGACCCCCTGCAGGCCAACTGCTCCCTTGATCGGCAACTCCTCGGCCGGTACTGCGAGGCTGAGGCCGGGCAGGCGGTCGAAGAGCCGGGTGAAGACGACCTCGAGCGCAGTACGGGCAAGGTTCTGGCCGAGGCACTGGTGGAGCCCGTAGCCGAAGGCGACGTGATGCCTGGCCGCCCGGCCGAGGTCCAGCTCATCCGGGGCAGGGAAAGCCTGCTCGTCGCGGTTGGCGGCGGCTGTGCTCAGGACGACGCCTTCACCGGCCAGGATCGTTTTGCCGCCGATCTCGATGTCGGCGATCGCCACCCTGGGGATGGTGTCCGCGATCGACACGTAGCGCAGGAGTTCTTCGACGGCTGCCGCCGGATCCGCCCGGAGCTTGGCTTGCTGGGCCGGATGGTCGAGCAGCGCCAGGGTTCCGAGCCCGATCACGTTCGCGGTGGTCTCGCTGCCCGCGACGACGATCATCATGGCCAGGTTGATCAACTGCCGCCGGTCCAGCTCGTCGCGGGCTCGCAAGGCGGACAGCAGGTCATCACCGGGCTCCTTCGTAGCGGCGAGCCGGTCGAAGTAGCGCGCAAGCGTGGGCAACCCAGCGCCGTTCTTCTCCTTCACCGCCGCGGTGAACGCGGGCCGATCAGCCGCCGGCACCCCGAAGAGCTCCGCGAGCAGAAACGCCGGTACATCGAACGCGAGCGACTCGACCAGATCAGCGGGCGGCCCGGCGGCGACGATCTGATCGAGCAGCGACTCCACGGCTTGCTCGATCCGTGGTCGCAGGGCGCGGATCCGGCGCAGGCTGAAACTCGGAATCGCCATCCGGCGGTGTTCGCCGTGCTCGGGCTGGTCCATCTCGACGAATGTGCGGACCGCCCGGATCGCCTCCGGGTCGGCCCGGCGTCCGGTCAGTTCGGGATAGTGCGGATCGGCCCGATCGGCGGACAGCCGCGGATCGGCGAACAGCGCGCGGGCTTCGGCGTACCCGGTCACCACCCAGGCCTCCTGGCCGCTGAGTAGCGTCACCTTGGCCAGCGGGCCGCCGAGCTCGCCGTACCCGGCTGGCGGGTGGTAGGGACAGCCGCGTGGCATCGGGAAGCCGGTCATCGCCCACCCCAGGTGACCGGGAGCCGGGTGATCCGATGCACGCCGACCCCACCGTCGATCAGTACTTCGTCCGCCGGTACTGCGAGCCGCAAGTCGGGAATGCGGGTCACCAGCGCACCGAACGCGATCTCCAGCGTCGCCCGCGCGAGGTTCTGCCCGACGCACTGATGGACGCCGTATCCGAAGGCGACGTGATGCCGCGCGGACCTTTCAACCTCGAGTTCATCGGGATTGGCGAAGGTGTTGCCGTCACGGTTGGCCGCGGGCGTGGCCAGCAGGACGCCGTCGCCGGCCCGGATCACCTCGCCGGTGATCTCGACATCCGCGAGTGCCACTCGGGGCACGCTGTCGGCGACGGACAGGTACCGCAGCAACTCCTCCACCGCCGCGGGAACGCGACCCGGATCGGCGACCAGCGCCTCCCACTGATCGCGATGAGCCAGCAACGACAACGCACCCATGGCCAGCATGCTCAGCGTCGATTCGTTGCCTGCGACAAGCGTCTGCAGCGCGAGGTTGAGCACTCGCCGCTGGGTGACCTGGTCGGCTCGCCGCCCACTCATCAGCCCGCTGAGCAGATCGTCGCCGGTTCCGTCCCTCGACCGGAGCAGGGTGTCGAGATAGTCGCTCAGCTCACTCAAAGCCCGGCCGCCGAAGCGTCGATCAGTCGCGGCCTGCTGCACCCGCTGCTCGAAGTACTGGCGATCCGGGATGCCGTACAGCAGGGAGAGCATGATCGATGGGAGTGGAACAGCTAGCGCGGGGACGAGGTCAGCTGGCGGTCCCGCTGCGAGCAGGTCGTCCACGATGTCGTCCACTGCCGATTGCAACGCGGGCCGAAGCGACTTGACGCGGCGGACGGTCAGGCTCGGGATCGCCAGTCGCCGGTACGCCGCGTGCTCGGGATCGTCCAACTGGTTGAAGCTCTGGGTCTCCCGCAGCTGCTCGAGCTGCTCGGGCGTCGCGGCGGCCGAGCCCGGATAGCCGGGGTTGGTGCGGTCGACGGACAGCCGCGGATCGGCGAAGAGCGCGCGCGTCTCGGCGTACCCGGTGACGAACCAGACGATCTGCCCGTGCGCCATCGACACCTTGGTCAGCGGCCCAAGCGCTGCGGCTTCGGCGTACCCGGGGTGTTGCCGGAACGGGCAGGTACCGCGCGGCATCGGGAAGTCAGGCATGGCTGATCGCCCCCGCCGGACAAAGGTGGACGGCGTCCCGCACGGCGGCGTCGTCGGGATGATCCGGCGCGGTCACCACGACCAGCCCGTCGTCGTCCTGGTCGAACACCTCCGGCGCGGCGAGCACGCACTGCCCGGCGCCGACGCAGACCTCGCGGTTCGCACTGACTCCCATGCTCTTCACCAACTCACCGGCAACGCACTGATGCCCTGTACGCCGATCGCGCCGCGCACCGGGATCTCCGTCATCGGCACGGCCAATCGCAGCCGCGGCAGCCGGCCGAACAGCCCGATCACCGTTGCCTCCAGCACCTCCCGGACAAGATGTTGCCCAAGGCACTGATGGACGCCATGCCCGAAGGCGAGGTGGTGGCGCGCGGGCCGGCCCAGGTCGAGCCGGTCCGGATCGGGGAACGCCCCGGCATCCCGATTGGCGGCCGCGACCGGCAGGATCACGCCGTCACCGGGCTGGATCCGTTCGCCGGCGATCTCGATCTCCGCGATCGCCAGCCGGGGAACGGTGTCCGCGATCGACAGGTAGCGGAGCAACTCCTCTACGGCGGCCGTCGGGTCCTTGCGCAGTACCAGGCGGTGCTCGGAGTGTTCCAGCAAGGTGAGCGTGCTCAGGCCGATGAGGTTGAAGGTGTTCTCGTGGCCGGAGACCAGCAGGGTCATGCACATGTTGAGCAACTGCTTCTGGGTCAGCTCGCCGTCCTTCAGCGGCCCCGCGACGAGCGTGCTGAGCAGGTCGTCGGCAAGCTCCGCCCGCCCCTCGGCCAGCTCGGTGATCCGGCGGTCGAAGGACTCCTGGATCTGGTAGAGCGCCTTGCCGGACGTCATCCGCTCCGCCGCCAGCCGCATCAGGTCATGGAACCGTCCGGCCTCCCTCGCCGGTACGCCGAACAGCCGCGCGAACACCTTCGCCGACAACGGCACGGCCAACTCGGCGAACAGATCCACGGGCGGTCCGAGGACCAGCAACCGGGTGACCAGCTTCTCCACGTCGGCGTCGATCGCCGGCCGCAGCGCGCGAGTACGCCGTACGGTGAAGCTGCCGACGACCATCCGCCGATGCGTCGCGTGCTCGGGCTCGTCCATGTCGACGAAGGTCTGTACGGCCTTCATCGCCGCCGGATCGACCGGGCTGTGCGCGAGTCGCGGGTAGTCCGGGTTCGACCGGTCGACCGACAGCCGCGCGTCCGAGAACAGTTGCCGCGCCTCGGCGTGGCCGGTGACCACCCAGACCATCCGGCCGTCGAAGAGTTGCGCCTTGGTGATCGGGCCGGCTTCGCGCAGTACGGCGTACTCGGGCGGTGGCTGGTACGGGCAGGTGCGTGCCATCGGGAACTTCATCGCGGTTCCACCTTCAGCAGGACCCGGTGATAGCCGGGCGGGTAGGGCTCGCCGACATCGCGGCCTTCCGCGACCACCCAGGCGTGCGCCCCGAACGGCGGAGTCACCCGTACGCCGGCACACCAGGTCGGGAACGTGCCCTGCAACCGGCAGAGCACCGCGGTCGCGATGGACCTCGGCAGACAACCCTCCGGGCCGGTGCAGAGGAGGCTCGTGCCGACCACGAAGTCCCGGGCCCGGGCGGCCTCGTCGTACCCGGCGGGTCTTGCTCCCTTGGAGAGGCGTCGCAGGACGGTCTGGATCTTCTTCGGCGGTTTGTTCTTGAGCCACCGCGCGACGAGGACGGCGAGGCGGGCGGCGAGTTTGGTGCGAAAGCTGAAGGTGGTGTCTTCCGGCATCACCTGGGAAATACTCATGCGAGCACCAGAATTCCGGCTTTCAGTAGCTTCTGGAGAACCTCGTCGGCGTCGGCGGTGGCCATTTCGGAATCCACGGCGAATTCCCGCATCACGGCCGCGGCGGCGGATTCCACCGTGCCCGTGGCTAACAGGGCGTCGAAGACCAGCGCGCCGCTAGGGTTGAGATTCCAGAACTTGCCCGTCGCCTCGTTCAGCAGCACAACCCCGTAGTCGGTCCTCGCCACCGAGTGCTCATCAGCCAAGCTGTACACGGCTCTCCTCCTGGTTGCGTAGCCACAGTTCGCAGCCGAGCGTCGGCTCGAGCCTGCGGTGGGCGGTCTGGACGTCGATCGGGCCGGCCACCACCGCGCGCAACCGGGCGTCGTCGATCAAGCCGAACTGGGCCAACCGGGAGTCGTCGACCGCGCCGATGATCTGGTCTCGGTGCTGACGACTTCCCAGTACCGCGGCGGCCGCCGTCTCGGCCTTGGTCACGCGGCGCAGGGTGGCGTCCGGCACGATCCCGCGCATCGCCTCGACCAGCAACGGCTTGTACGCCGCCGGGTCGTGGCGGGCCGCGATCCGGACCGACAAAGTTGCCTCAAGCACCTTGTCGTCGAAGAACGGCGCCGAAGCCCTGATGCCGTGGAAGTCCGCTAGCTGCTGGAAGCCGCGCGCGACCTGCGCGCCGGAGTACACAGCGGCCAGGTTGTGGTGGAGTCCACGGTCCGGCGAAAGGCCCGGATCGGTCGACGCGGCGGTTAGCAGCTCGGCGCGGACCGCCTCGACGATCTCCGGCGCCACCCACGCAGGGAGTAGGGGCGGAGTGCTCCAACCAAGGTAGAGCTCACGACGTTTCGGCTGCTCCAGCTCGGCTGCGGCGGTGCGGAGCCAGTCGGAGTACGTACGGTGGCGCAACAGCCCACGCGCTGCGCGGGTCAGCGGCGTACGGTGTCGCGCGGCGGCTGAGCGGATCGCTCGGAGGCCGGTCAGCGGCGATTGCCTGGCGATCGTGGCGAGCCAGGCCGGGCCGGGCGCGCACAGCTCGTCGCCGCCGAATCCCATCAGGTGCAGGCTTGGCGAGTACTGCTCGCCGCGTTCGAGGATGTGCACGAACCGGCGCCGGTTGTGGACGTAGAGGAACGGCTCGTCGAAACGGTCGCCGGTCGTCAGCAGTCCGTCGTACACCAGTGGACACTCGTCCGCGGGGATCACGTCATGCTTGACGGTGTGGCCGGATTCGCTGAGCGCGGCGACAGTCCGGCCGGCCCAGGTGACGTCGTCGTCCATCGCGTCCGGCTGGGCGGCGGTCAGCGCGACCACCTCGGCGCCTTCGTGGACCGCGAGCGAGCAGACCGAGCTGGAGTCCAGGCCGCTGAGATGTGAGACCACTGTGCGTCCGTCGAGCTGCCTCGCGCGAGTAGCGTTGATCAAGGCCGCACGCAGCGCCTCGCCGCCTTGCTTCAGGTCGAGTCGCGCCTCGGGCGGCTGCCACCAGCGACGCTCCTCGGGCGGACCGGCAGGCCGCAGTACTGCGAAGTGGTCCGGCCTGACCGCGTGCACAGCCGGCCAAACGGACTGCCACCCCAGCGGCCAAGGCGCACCGGGGAACAGGAGTCGGGTGGCGAGCCGAACGCGGTCCACTGACGCATCGAGCAGCTCCGCCAGTACTGCGGCGTTGTCACTCGCGATGGGCAGACCGTCAACAGTGGCGGTGAAAACGCGACGCAAGCCAGTCGCGGTACCGCGTACTGCGACGCTGCCGTCGATCGCGGTGATCAGATGCGCACTGCCGTCGAAGGTCTCCCGCGGATCGAGGTCGAGCATCCGCTCAGCGACCGCGTCGAGAGAGCGGACATCGTGTTCACCGAGCAGGGCAACCGCCTTGCCGCTCGCCCTACCGACTATTAGTTGCTGTGAGCAAAGGATCCACGGCCGACCGGACGGATGATCCACTCGCTCCGGCGCAGCCAGCCGGGCCGCCAGGGTCTCGCCGCGCTCAGCGTCCGGGAGGACCACAAACCAGTTCATCGCGATCCTCCTCGAACGCCGGCACTCAGTTGTAGAACGCGCGCAGCAAGGCGCCCTTACGCGGGACCCAGCTGCACTCGAAGGCGGACCAGGTGCCCCGGTGGCGGCCGTACTCACCGGCGCCGACGCAGTCCTGCATGGTGGCGAAGTAGGCCACGTCGGCCCAGAAGCCCAGCACGCCGACGGTCGAGTCGGAGGTGGTCTGGATGGCAGCCTGCGGCGCCGGAGCGGCCGAGGCGGGAGCGGCAAGCATGACCGGCGCCAGCACGGCACCGACAACGGCGACGCCGCTCAGCAGAAGCTTCTTCACAGTGGTTCCTTTCTGCGAGGTGTGGTACTGATGCGGATGGTGGGCGGCGAGTAGGGTTCGCCGCCCACCACCTCAGCCGGAGGGGTGGTTCACCAACCCCAGGCGTCGATCCACTCCCAGTTGTGGCCACCGGAACCAGCGGTCTCCTGACCGAAGTCGCCGGCCTCGATCACCGTCGGGCGCTCGTACTCACGCATTTTCTCCACCTCCCCACCGTTCTCGGTTGATGGAGAAAGCCTATTCAGCAAGGCTTTCGGCCCGCTTTCGTCCGGCCGTCGCCGGCATTCGGCGCACGAAAGCCACCGAGGTGACAAGGAAGAGAAAGTGAATAGCAGGAGTTCAGCAAGCCTGCTGGTCGCGGTTGTCGACGTGTTCGGTCAGCACCGGCATGATCAGATCGCTCAGCCGCGCGGCCACCTCGTACTCACCACCGCGGAAGCAACGCAGGATCGTCGCGGCCAACTGCTC
The DNA here is from genome assembly GCF_000372465.1 of Kribbella catacumbae DSM 19601. GTDB lineage: Bacteria > Actinomycetota > Actinomycetes > Propionibacteriales > Kribbellaceae > Kribbella > Kribbella catacumbae. Next base: position 213,759 of record NZ_AQUZ01000008.1, on the reverse strand, counting down.
CTTCTCCGTGATCACCCAGCCGAGCGAGTCCTCCCGCACGCGCCGCGCCACCGACTCACTGACCGCCAGCCCCATGGCCGCCATGCGATCACCGAAGGCCAGCTCGGCCAGCCCCAGCTGCGCTTGGTGGTAGCGGGCGATGGCCGGGCCGGTCTCCTCGTCGTCCGCGGCCAGCTCGGCAGCGAATGCGGCCGGCAGCGGGCTCAGCCGGTACCGCGGTACGCCCAGCCGGTCGAGACCCGTCGAGGTGAGCAGATTCGCCTGCACCAGCAGGTCGAACGGATGCTCATCGGCCAGGTCGCCGAACATCGCATCGGCCGCCCAGCTCGGCACGCTGGTCATCCCGAGCGGGCCGAGTCGCCGGAACGCCTGCTGGGCCAGCGGATCCAGGGCGCAGTACGTCTGCTCCAGGATGGCGCGGACGCCCAGGTTGTCGATCGTCAGCTCCGACAAGATGCGGCGCTCCACCAGCCGATCCGCGAACGACTCCACACTGGCCGGATGCCTGGCCAGGACTCGCGCTCCCGCGATTCGCAGCGCCAACGGGAGTCCACCGCAGGCCGCGTTGATCCGGAACACCGCGGTCCGCTGCTCGGCGATCCAGTCGGGGTCGGTCATCCGGCCGAGCAACTCGACCGCCTCGTCATCGTCGAACGGGTCCAGCCGCACTTGATGCGCACCGGCCAGCCCCGCCAGCAATGACCGGCTGGTCACCACGACGGCGGCGGACGGCGTACCGGGCAGGAAGGGACGGACTTGCTCGGTGGATGTCGCGTCGTCCAGGAGGAGCAGTACGCGACGGTCGGCCAGCGCGGCGCGGAGGGCGGCCGAGCGCTGATCCAGGCCATCGGGGATCGTGGAGCGTGGTACGCCGCAGGACGCCAGTACGTCGGCCAGCCGGTCCTCGATCGAGCCGTGCAACTGGACGTAGAGCTGCCCATCGGGGAACTGTGGCCGCAACCGCTGCGCGAGATGTACCGCGAACGCGCTCTTGCCAACGCCCGGCATCCCCGAGATCGCGGCGATCCGCACGGCAGGGCTGGTCTCGGCGAAGAGGCCGGTGAGGTGCTTGAGCGGCTCTTCGCGGCCGACGAAGTCGACGGTGTCCGCCGGTAGCTGGTACGGCGTCGGCCAGGCAGCGGGTGCGTCACGTACTGCCGGAGCGAAGACCGGGGAGATGCTGTGGCTCAGGACTCGCTGGTGCAACTCACTGAGCTCAGCGCCGACGTCCAGCCCGAGTTCCTCGCGGAGCGTCTCCTCCACCTTCCGGTAGACCTCGAGCGCCTCCACCTGCTGGCCACAGTGGTAGAGAGCGAGCATCAGCTGGACACTGAACCGCTCGCGGGTCGGGTACTGCGTGACGAGATTGCGCAGGTCGCCGACGATGTCCTGGTGATTCCCGAGCGCCTGCTCGACGTCGAAGCGCCGGTGCAGAGCCTGGAACCACTCCTCCTCCAACTGCGGGACGATGTCGCGCTGCAAGGAGTCCGACGCGATGTCGGCCAGCGGGCGGCCCTTCCAGAGACTCAGCGCCGCTCGCACCAGCTCGGCTTCACTCGCTATATCGCCGGCCGAACGAGCGCGGCTCATCCGGTCGCGGAAGTCCAGGATGTCGAGCTCGCCGACGGCCACCTCGATCAGATAGCCGTCCTGCTCGGTCCGGATCGGGGCCGAGTCACCCAGCGCGGTCCGCAGCCGGCTGAGGTGGATCTGCAGTGCGCCCCGCGCGTCCGACGGCTCGGAGCCGGCCCACAATCGATCGATCAGTTCTTCGGCCGGTACCACCCGGTTGGCCGACGACAGCAGCGCTGCCAGCAGAGCACGTTGTTTCGCGGCACGAATCCGCACCGGCCGCCCAGCGGCCTCGACTCGCAGCGGCCCGAGCAGCGCGAACCGGATCGTCATCAGGAACCCCCAGCCCCTTATGAACCCCACCGGGGCCGATAGCCCCCCAGCGCCTGCGACTATGCCTGATCCGCAGGGTCCTAGCAGACCCTTTCGATCCTGCCGCAACTCATCACCCAGTGACTTAGGCCACCCACCTGAACGCCCGGCAAACACCGCATGACCCGCACCCGAGAACCCCCTGAGAAACAAAGGATTTGCCGTCCGGGGCCGCAGGCGCGAGGGTTCGGGGGTGACAATCTCTCATCAGGTAGTGGGGACCGGGCCGGCCGTGCTGCTGGTCCATGCAGGCGTTTGTGATTCGCGGATGTGGGCGCGGCAGGTGGCAGATCTGCGGGTCGACCATCGGGTGATCACGGTCGACCGGCGCGGGTACGGCGAGACGCCGCTCGAGGCGGGGGCGAAGTACGCCGACGCGGCGGACGTGCTAGAGGTTCTCGACGAGCTCGGGGTGGAGACCACGTCGGTGGTCGCCGCGTCGTACGGCGCCTATGTAGCGCTGCAGGCGGCGAGCAGGCAGCCGGAGCGGTTCAGCCGGCTGGTGCTGATGTCGCCGCCAGCCGACGGGGTCGTGCCGACCGACGACCTCCGGGCGTTCGGGGCCGAGGAGGACCGGCTACTGGAAGCCGGCGATGTCGGCGGTGCCACCGAGCTGAACGTGCGGGCCTGGGTCGGGCCGGAGGCGAATGACGAGGCGCGCGAACTGGTGCGGATGATGCAGAAGCACGCCTTCGAGGTCCAGCTGGCCGCGGGGGACGTGGACAACGACGAATGGGAGGTCGGCGGCATCACGGCGCCGGTCAAGCTGTTCACCGGCGCCCACGAGTTCGCCTTCTTCGCGGCCTGCGCGAAGCAGCTGAGCGAGATCCTGCCGAACGTCGACCACACCGAACTCGCCTGGGCCGGCCATCTCCCGTCGCTCGAACGCCCGGACGAGATGACCGCGCTGATCCGCGCGGCACTCACCGCAACAGCCTGACCGCCCAACTCCCTGATCATTCGCCCCCTTTTCACCCTCGTCATCCTCCCCACGGGACCGGATAGTCCGCAGGAGGGTGAAAAGGGGGCGAATGATCAGGGAGTTGGCGTAGTACGGGTCAGTCGGCGAGGGCGCCCATCGGGTCCCACGCGGGGAGGACGATCGGGGCCTCGTCGAGGCGGGCCTGCAGGTCGGCCGGGAGGGCCGACTTGCGGACGGCGATCTCGAAGACGTGTTCGGCGAACCACGAGTCGTTCATGGTCCAGAAGCCGTTGTCGGCCTTGTCGTCGCCCCAGCTGTTCTCGACCCGCCAGCGGCGCGGCTTGCCGTCGACCAGGTCGACGCCGGTGAACAGCATCGCGTGCGTCATCAGCGTCTCGTGGTGCAGCAGCCGCTCGGCCTTGTCCAGGCTGAACTCGGTGTCGTAGACGGCGCCGAGGTCGTACAGGTTCGCGTCCCAGTAGCCGAGGTCGGCCGACATCTGCTTGCCGACGTCGCACCCGAACCAGACCGGCTCGCCTGCGACGATGGCGTCCTGGGTGAGCTGCTTCATCAGGTCGATCTCGACGTTCAGGTAGACCACCGGCGGCGCGTCGATGACGTTGCCCAGGTAGTCGACGGTGAAGGTCTTGCCGGCCGGGCTGGACTCCCGCGGGTCGTGCACGATGCAGACGTACTCGTCGACCGGCAGCGTCACGTACGCCGCGGCGAACTCGGCCGGGGTGGTCCAGCCGTCGCGGTGGAAGCCCTTGTCGCTGTCCTTCCACTGCCACAGGAACTTCTGCGGCGGCGTCCCGAGGTGGATGCTCAGCACCCGGTGGATGGTGGTCAGCAGTTCCTGCTTGTGCGCCCGCTGCGCCTCCGCGCCGTCGATCTTGCGCAGGTCGCGCGCGCCCTGGCGGAGCAGCTTGCGCAGGCTGTCGTTCAGCTGGGCGGTCGCCGACGAACTCTCGGTCTCGGGCATCGCGGACTTCGGCACCAGGCCGTGCTTGCGAACCAGCGCGACGAACATGTTCCACTGCCCGCCGTCACCGATCGGGTCGGACAGCAGGTGCGCGACCGTGCGGTCGTCGACGTCGCGGCCGGCGGTCTCGATCATCGCCTCGAGGAAGAAGTTCGCGCGCTCGAACTTGTCCCAGAACAACAGGTAGTTCTGGGAGAACTCGAAGTCCTTGACGCCGAGCTTGTCGGCGGCGCCGGCGCGGAGCAGGTTCAGGCCGGCGAACAGCCAGCACCGGCCGCTCTTCTTCTGGTTCGTCACCTTCCAGTCGTCCAGCAGATTCGACACCGAATGGTCGATCGAGGTGACAACCTGGCGATCCAGGGCGATCTTGGCGATCGGCGTCTCCGTGACGGCGTTCTGCATCACCCGGTACTGCGGGTTCGACGCGAACTCCTTCTCGAAGAGCGCGAGCTGTTCAGCTGTGAGATTCCGCTCCATGAGAGTCGACGGTATAACAGTCCCAAAGCCCGCTGCGCGGCTGTCGGGGTGGCGAATTTGTGCCCTGGCCGGATCTCGCCACCCGCCCGCACTTGCACCGGCCAGCCGCATCGGACCGATCCGGTCAGTCGATCAGCCCACGCTGGTACGCCTTGACCAGCCGCCGCGGTACTCGCAGTTGCCGGCCGTTGACCGTGATCGGCACCAGATCGACCGGCGCCGCCTTCCACTGCGCCCGCCGGCTGCGGGTGTTCGACCGGGACATCTTGCGCTTCGGTACCGCCATGGACCCAGCTCCTTCGTCGACGTCAGCAACGGCTATGCTAGTTGAAAACGATTATCAACAGCAAGAAGGGTTCGACGATGGTACGACGTGACAAGGCGGCCGATGGGCGCGGACGTAAGCCGAAGCAGAATCCGTTCAAGCGCGACGGCATCGAGTTCGTCGACTACAAGGACACGGCGCTGTTGCGGAAGTTCATCTCCGACCGCGGCAAGATCCGCTCCCGCCGCGTCACCGGCCTCACCGTGCAGCAGCAGAAGCAGGTCTCCCGTGCCATCAAGAACGCTCGGGAGATGGCCCTGCTCCCCTACAGCTCCACCACGCGCTGAAGGGGTCGGGGCTCAGACCAGGCGGCGGTCGGTGGCCCAGCGGGTCAGTTCGTGCCGGTTGGAGAGCTGGAGTTTGCGCAGTACCGAGGAGACGTGGGTCTCGACGGTCTTGACCGAGATGAACAGTTCGCGGGCCACTTCCTTGTAGGCGTAGCCGCGGGCGATCAGCCGCAGGACCTCGCGTTCGCGCTGGGACAGCCGGTCCAGGTCCTCGTCGACCGAGGCGATGTCGATCGCGCCGGAGAACGCGTCCAGGACGAAACCGGCCAGCCGCGGCGAGAAGACGGCGTCGCCGTCGGCGACCCGGCCGATCGCGTCGACGAGTTCGGTACCGCTGATGTTCTTGGTGACGTAGCCGCGGGCGCCGGCCCGGATCACGCCGATCACGTCCTCGGCCGCGTCGGACACCGACAGCGCCAGGAACTTGATGTCCGGGTGCCGCTGGTGCACCTGCTTCATCACCTCGATGCCACCGCCGCCGGGCAGGTGCACGTCGAGCAGCACCACATCCGGCTCGGTCCCGGCGATCGCCTTCACCGCGGACTCCACGTCGGCACCCTCGCCGACGATGTCCACCGAGGCGCCGATCTCGCTGCGCACACCCGCCCGGAACATGTCGTGGTCGTCGATGACCACCACTCGCCTCTGCGTCATCTGTCCATCTCCAGTCGCACTTCGGTGCCTGTTTCCGGGTTCGACCGCACCGTTGCGCGGCCGCCGTGCCGTTCCATCCTGCCCATCACGCTGTGCCGCAGCCCCAGCCGGTCCTCCGGCACCCCATCGGTGTCGAAGCCCTTGCCGCGGTCCCGGACGAACATCTCGGCCCGGTCCCCGTCCACCTCGACGAATACGTCGATCTTGTCAGCTCCGGAGTGTTTGGCGGCGTTCACCATCGATTCCCGCGCCGCCCGGACCATCGCCGACAGCCCTTCGGTCAGGTCGCAGTCGCCGACGGTCACCACCTCGACCGGTACGCCGTGGGAGTCCTCCACCTCAGCGGCGGCCCGCTTGGCCGCACCGGACAGCGTCTGGTCGGTGTTGTCGTCCTCGTCGTACAGCCAGGACCGCAGGTCACGCTCCTGCGCACGAGCCAGCCGTACTACGGCCCGCGGGTCGTTCGCCTGCTTCTGGATCAGGGCCAGCGTCTGCAGTACCGAGTCGTGCAGGTGCGCGGCCATGTCGGCGCGCTCCTGCGACCGGATGCGTTCGCCGCGCTCGGCATTGAGGTCACGGCTGAGCCGGTGGATCCACGGCCCCGCGATGACGCCGATGCCGACCACTGCGAGCAAGAGAGCGACCAGCACGTCGCCGGCCTGGGACAGCCGGCCGTTCTGCACCAGGAACACGGTGACCGCGGTCCCGAGCAGGATCAGCCCGACCGTAACCCGGATGACCGACTTCCAGCCGCCCTTGCCGAACAGTGCGCCGAGCGTCGGAGCCTTGCCGACCCAGGCATTGCGCTGGCCTTCGTCGGCCTGCCGCCAGATCAGTGCCAGCCCGGTGCCGGCGAACACGAGCGGCCAGAACATCTTGCCGGCCACTCCGAACCCGGCCACGTTCAGCAGCAGCAGGACGCCGACGGCAACGACTGCCAGTGCGGTCAGCTGGCCGCGGTTCTTCTCCTTGCGGCGTTCCTTGTGCGCCGACGCCAGCGGCGGTTGCGGAGTCTCGGGCCGCATCCCGCTCCGCGTGGCCGCGGCCAGACCGGGCGCGTTCGGGCCGGTCGGTACCTCCAGCGGCATCAGGAACCACAGTGCCGCATAGATCAGTACGCCGAAGCCGCCGAACACCGTCGCGCCGATGAAGACCAGCCGCACGACGGTGTCGGACACATTGAGGTGGTCTGCGATGCCACCGGCCACACCACTCAGTACACGGCCGTCGGTACGCCGATAGGCGCGGCGTACGGGCGGTGGCTCGGTACCGGGCGGCTGCTGCGAGCCGGGAGTGCCGTACGGCGCCTGCGGACCGTATTGGGTATGCGGACCGCCGACCGGACCCCCTGGCGCAGGGGACCCGCCCGTGGGCGCGGCAGCAGCTGGTTGTGTCATCCCCACGATCGTCACATGCCGGCAGTCCGCGCACCAGCAGGCTTCTCCCCGGCTGACTCCTCAGCCGTCACTCCCTGCGCTCAGGGTCGGCCCGGGGACAACCCCTAGCAGCTACCTCTCGACCGTGTTGTCGCGCTTCCCCGCTTGTCGCCCACCCTGCGCAGAAGTCTCCTGGTCGGCAGCCTCCTGTACGGCCCCTTGCTGCTTCAACGGAGAGGCAGCCGGCCCACCCACCCCAGTAAGCCGCGCAAGCCGAGCCAACTCCGGATCAGCCGCAACGGCCGAAGCCGCCTGCTGGCCAGCCAGCGGCGCTTGAGCTTGGAGCCAGCCGGGCGGGCCGGGGCGGGATGCGAGCCGGGAGGCTTGCTGCGTCGGGAGCGGTCTGAGGCCAGTCGCTCGGCGGTACTCGGCGAGCTTCGGCTCCGCCATCCCATCCAGCCGTTCCAGCCGGGAGTCCCACTCCGGGTGCAGCCCGCTGGGCAGCTCACCCCTCGTCCGCACGAACCACTCCGCCTGCGCGTCGGTCCACGGCTTGTTCCACTCGTTCTGGATGCTCTCGGCAGCGGGCAGCTCCTCAGCCCACCGCCCATCCACCAACTCGTGGTGCGAGACGATCTCCGGCCCACGCCGATAGACGTCGATCTGGTCGGCCAGCTTGTCCTGCTGGACGACGTATGCCGTGTCCAGCAGTCCGAGTGCGAACCGGTGATTGACCTCCGGCGCCGCCTCCCGCCCGAACCCGACCTGCTGCCGCCCGGTCACGAACCGGTCCATCGCCCCGAGCTCGCTCTGCGCCTCGTGCACGGCCGCGACCGCCATCACGACCTGGTAGTCCTCGCGCAGCCGGCCCATCCACTCGGTGGCCAGCTCGTGCTCACCCATCGGGTGCGCCAGGATCAGGTCCCGCCGGCCGTCGATCAGCTGCGTGATCGCCTGGTCGCGCCACTCCCGGATGTCTGGCCTGCACAGCCCGGCCGCGGTCACGTCGTTCTCCCGAGACAGCCGCTGGTAGTACGGATGCAGGTCGAGCAGGTCGTCGCCGTCGAGGAAGTACGCGTCCTCCAAGCCGAGCCGGCGGATCGCATCCTGCTGCATCGTGGTCTTGCCGGCACCAGGCTGACCTGCGACGAACAGCGCCGTCGGCCGCTCACTGGCCGGTCCGACCAGGTGCGGCAGGACGTCCTTCTCGTAGATCGTGCGGAGCTGGTGACCGGTCAGCAGGTGCCCGCCAGGGCCGGGCACTATCGAGGTCTGCTCGCTCAACCGCGAACCCGGGCCAGCAGTGCCGGGAACTCGGCGGAGATCTTGGCGATCTCCGCGCTGTCCTCGATGGTCAGCCGGGCGCGCAGCTCGAGGTACGGCGTCCGCGCCGCGCGCAGGTGGTCGGCCTGCTCCGGGCCGCCGGCCGCGTCGATCCGCTCGCTGTACGCCGCGATCACCGCGCTGACCAGGTCACGCGCCGAGACGAATTCCGCTTCCGCGTCAGGTGTCCAGCCATTGTCGCCACTCACCGTCATCCTGCCCCCAGTCCCAGCGCCATGAATGCGCCTCAGAATTCCAAGGATCTCACTCTAAGCGACGTCCGGGGTCAGCGAGGGTGATCCCCGATGGCGTCACCGCGACGGGAAGGACACTATCGATGGCATGGAGCAGAACTCGAGCGGGGGATTCGACCGCGGACAGCTGAAGGACGTGCAGAGTTGGCGTCGCAGCCGGTCCGACCGGATGCTCGCTGGTGTCTGCGGCGGCATGGGCCGCGCACTGAACGTCGACCCGGTGCTGATCCGGGTAGTAATGGCAGTCCTCGTCCTCAGCGGTCCCGGCATCATCTTCTACGCCGCCGCTTGGGTGCTGATGCCCGACGAGGGCAGTGACCGCTCCGCCGCGCAGGGCCTGCTCGGTGACCGCGTCCGGCACGACCACCCGTGGCTGTGGCCGGTGGTGATCGGCCTCTGCGTGTTCTCGGCCATCGCACTGATGTCCTCCTTCAACTTCGGCAAGCTCATCCCCGGGCCGCTGGTGGTGCTTGGGTTGCTCTGGCTGTTCGTGTTCCGCCGCAAGGGCCGCAACCACTGGGGTCACCGCAGTGGCCAGTGGGGTGAGCGAGCCCAGCGCACCGCCGAGCGCGCCCAAGCCAATGCAATGCGCAGCGCCGAGCGAGCCCAGGCCAGCGCCATGCGGAGCGCCGAACGGGCCCAGGCCAGCGCCATGCGCAGTACTCGCTGGGCCGGTCAAAGCGCCCCTCAGACCGACGGACCCGCCCAGACTGGCCCGCTACCTCCCCCAGCGGGCCAACCGTCCTCGGCCACGCAGCGCCCCCAGGACCGGGTGACCGAGCCTGTCCAGCCTGTGTGGACCGAGGACGACCCCCTCGGCCTGTACGTCGACGAGCCGTCGGCCCCGGCCACCCAGACGGCCGCAGCACCACCGGTGAAGGGCTACCGCGGCGTGAAGCCCGCGATTCTCCTGCTGACGGGTGCCGCCCTGACCATCGCCTGGGCGGCCGGAGCCCAGACCACGCTGATGCTGGTGATCGGGCTGGCCACGCTCGGCGTGGGCATGCTCATCGGCGGGTTCCTGGGCAAGACGCTCGCGCTGTTCCCGCTCGGCCTGCTGCTGGCCCTGTGCATCGCGGCGAGCACGATCTTCCCGGAGGTCCCCCGCGACTTCGCCGACGTGAAGTATGTGGCCCCCGCGCAGAGCACGATCGACGCGACCAATACGGCGTACCGGTTCGACGCGGGCTCGGTGCACCTGGACCTGACCAAGGCGACCTTCGCGAAGGGCGCCAAGGTGTTCGTCAACGGCGGTGCCGGCGAGGTCGTCGTCAAGCTGCCGCCGAACGTCGACGTGACCGGCAACCTGGTCGCCGACGCCGGTCAGGTGGACGCCTTGGGCAAGACCAAGGGCGGGCACCCTGCGAAGATGACGGTGACCGACCTGGGCGCCGACGGTACGACAGGACCGCAGTCCGTCGTCCTGGACGTGCACCTCAAGCTGGGCAGCATCAAGGTGGAGCGCTGATGAGGAAGATCAAGCCGGACGTCCCGGGCATCATCGCCGGCACCGTCCTGTCCGGCGGCGCCACCATCTGGATCCTGAACGACAACGGCGTGGTCCAGACCGACGACCTCGGCCTGACCGCGGCCCTCCTGTTGGTTGCCGCAGGCATCATCGGCCTCGCCGCCTCCCACCGCAGCTAGTGTCCTGTGCTTCTCGCACGTTGTATCGGGCGCTGAGTTAGTCTTGTTGACCGCTCGGTCAACCGGTTCACCGGTGCCGGGCACCCGAGGGGTCCGGTCAGCGGGTTCCGTTGAAGGTTTACGGGAGTTGGTATGGTGCGCGGCACCGTGAAGTGGTTCAACGCCGACAAGGGCTACGGCTTTCTCGCCGTCGACGGCCAGGACGACGTGTTCGTCCACTGGAGCAAGATCGTCTCCGACGGGTACAAGACGCTCGAGGACGGCCAGCAGGTCGAGTTCGAGGTCGTGGACGGACCCAAGGGCCGCGAGGCCGACGCGGTGAAAACGGTCTGATCGACTCGGCGGCCCTGCCGAGCCGGAGCGGAGTACCGGCGGCCAGGGCTTTTCCTACCTGCGCGGAGCGTGGTCAACCGGTAACCTGACCTCTCACCTTGGGAGGGGTAACAACGTGACCGACGAGCCGGTGCATGTGATCCGCAAGCTCGAGCAGGCGCTCGCCGACGACGACTTCGCCTGGTCGCTGGTGCTGACCGGCGAGGATCAGACCGACAAGCTGGCAACGTTGACCGGTGACCTGCGCGGGCCGTTCTCGCGGACCGGCGACGGCAAGCAGATCACCTCGGGCTTCTCCTACTGGGGTATCGGCCCGACGATCGCCTGGGCGAACGCGACCAAGGACCCGTTCTACCTGGTGATGAAGGCCGGCGCGGAGTCGTTCCTGCGGCACTGGCGCCGGGTCCGGCCGCACGTGGACCGGGGCGGCTTCCACTTCGTCAGCCTTGGCGTCGGGACCGGCGTGAAGGATCGCACCATCCTGTCCGACCTGTACCAGCGGAACCCGAACATGTTCTACATCCCCGTCGACATGAGCTCCGAGATGCTCCGGATGGGCAGCCTGGAGCCGGTCCGTGGCGTCGGCTTCCCGACCACGCAGGTGCTGCCGGTGCAGCTCGACTTCTCGATCTGGGACAACATGAAAGAGCTCGGCGAGATGCTGAGCCGGCTGGTCGGTGACGATCCGATCCTCTACACGCTGACCGGCAACACGCTGGCCAACTTCGAGAGCGACCAGGAGATGCTGGCCACCATCACCCGGGCACTGCGGCCGCAGGACCGGCTGTTGCTCGAGGTCGCCAGTACGAGCAGCCTGGACCAGGCGGCGGCGAACGCGGCCGCCGACGAGTACCACCAGACGCGGGCGTTCGCGGAGTTCGTCACGAGTACGCTGCGGTACAACACGGATCTGAAGATCGACTACGACCGGATCGACTTTCGCGGCGAGGTCGAGAACAACGACGCACTGCGGGTCAAGATCGTGTGGCACAACAACACCGACGAGCCGATCGTGATGGGACTGCCCGATCACACCGAGGTGGTGCTCGATCCGGAGGACACGATCCTGCTCTACACCACCCGGAAGTTCTCCACCGAGCGGCTGAAGAAGCTGACCGCCGAGTGCGGCCTCACCCCGATCGAGCACGCCCACTCCGGCTTCCGCTACACCCACCGCCCCACCCCGTTCGGCCTCGACCTCCTCCTGCTGGCTCCCGGCACCGCCGCCGAAACCATCAACACCCTCGCCGACGACATCTGGGCGCAATGACCCAAGACCCCCGTACGCCGAAACCCGACCCGGCAGCCTCGCAAGGCGAGAGCAACGCCGGTGGCGCGACCGGAGCCGGAGGCGGCGCGGCTGGCGGTGCTGCGGCTGGGGTTGAGAGTGCCGTGGCTGACGTTGGGAGTTTGCGGCGGGATCGGTGGCGGGTGCTTGCAGGTTTGCGGGTGCTGCTGGGGGTTCTTCGATCCGCGCGAGGAGATGCGCGGTGGGCGGGGTATCGGCGGACGGTGGTGACGGCGGTCAGCTATGGGTTGCTGGCTTTGGCGTTCGTACTGGGCGTCAGCTGGTTCTTCTGGCCGGACAACAGTCGCTGGGAGCCGGCGGTCAACTCGCTGACCCTGGTGGCTGGATTGACCGGCATCTTCGTCGAGCGGCTGACCGCGGAGGCGGAGCGGCGTACCGGCGTACTGCGGGCTGTGGCTGACGAGTTGCAGGAGAACACCCGGTTGCTGTCCGACGAGCGGTTCGCCCCGCGGACCCCGACCCAGCGCCAGGTCTATCCCCGGCTGGTCGTCTCGGCCGTCGACCTCGCGCTGGTGTCCGGCGCGCTCAGCCGGCATCGCGACGCCGACCTCGTCACGTTGCTGCACCGCTGGCGCGACACCGTGCACCTGTTCAATCGCCGCCTCGACCTGACCGAGATCAGCACCTTCTCGAACACGATCTCCCCCGCCGAGCTGGCCGCCTTCCACCGCGCGCTGACCCGCGAGAACAGCTACTTCGCCGCCACCCGGGAGATGCTCGAACGGCTGCTCAGCCGCCTCCCCAATCCCTGAGCCACTCCCCGGCCCAATCCCCGGGCACTTATCGGCCGAGGCCGAAAACCCGGCGGTCCAGGCGATCAACGGTCGTCACTACTGGTCGTCATCGAAACCTTGACTCGATCACCGACCGGAGCTGTACTTTCGGACAAGACCGTTATTCATTTCCCCTGGAGGCATCCCCGATGCGATCAGCGCGTGCGCTCCTGACGACGGCACTTGCCGTCCTGCTCATGGCCCCCCTGACCGCGGCGGAAGCAGGTAACCCACCACCGCCGCCCACCGCAGTACCGCTGGGGATCCCACTCTCCGACGTGCTCCTGATCGGCGGCACCGTTGCCCCCGGCCCGAACGGCAAGGCAGCCATCTGGAACATCTCCGCCGGCAAACCGGGCTACCTGAACGCAATCGACCCGGCCACCGGCGCCAGCCTGGTCTCGGCACCGCTCCCCGGCGCCGACGCCGGTTACGCCGTCACGGCAGCCCCCGACGGCACGATCTACGCCGGCACCTACAACAACGGGCACCTCTACCGTTGGCGTCCCGGCAGCGGCAACACCGTCGAGGACCTCGGTCGCCCGATCGCCAGCGAGGGCTTCATCTGGCGGCTGACCACCGACCCCCAGGGCAACGTGTACGGCGGCACCTACCCGGGCGGCCGCATCTTCCGGTACGACGCCGCCAGCGGCGCGGTGCGCGACTACGGCCAGATCATCGCGGGCCAGCCGTACGTCAAGAGCATCGACTATGCCAATGGCAAGGTCTACGCCGGCACGAACCCCGACGCCCACCTCGCCGAGCTCGACCCGGTCAGCGGCGCAGTGACCGAAATCCCAACCCCACCAGGGCTTCCGGACATCAAGAACGTCGCCGTCTACGACCTCAACGCCCGCGCCGGCAGGCTCTACGCGCGCTTCAGTACGGCGTACCCGGGTCCGACCTTCGTCTACGACCTCGCCACCCGCGCGTGGGTCGACGAGATCCCCGCGTCGCACGGCCTCGACATCTCGCCGGTCGGCGACAGCGGCGAGATCTACCTGATCCAGCAGAGTGAGCTCAAGCGCTACGACCCGGCGACGAAGACGCTGACCGGCACCGGCCTCACCTTCACCGGCCGGATCCAGAACGCCCGCGCGATCGGCTGGGCCGAGCTCGGCCTGCCCGACTACCCGGGCAAGAGCATCGTCGGGACGCTGTGGCGCGGCGAGCTGTTCCGCTACAACCCGCAGACCGGAAAGTCCGAGATCTTCCAGTCGGCGGTCCGCCGCGAACCGATCGAGATCCTGTCGGTGGCCGGCGGCAAGGAGTCGGTGTACGCCGGCGGCTTCCTCAACGGCGGTGTCGCGATCGTCGATCCGGCGACCGGCGCGTCCACCTTCAACCGGTTCTCGCAGACCGAGGCGATCCTGGAGGCGTCCGACGGCAAGGTCTGGATCGGCAACTACCCCGAGGCTCGCGTCTACTCCTACGACCGCACCAAGCCGTGGAGCAGTCCGGAGTACTCGCCCGGACCACCCGGTACGCCGGACAACCCCAAGCTCCGGGTCAACATGAAGGCAGACCTGCAGATGCGGGCCCGGACGATCGTCGAGGTGGACGGCAAGATCGCGATCGGCACCGTCCCCGAGGGCGACCGGCTCGGCGGCGCGCTGGCGATCCACGACCCGGTGGCGGGCACGACGCAGGTCTTCCGCAACGTCGTCCAGGACCAGAGCGTCTTCGGCCTCGCCGCCGACAGGAACATCGTGTACGGCGGTACTTCGATCACCGGCGGTCTCAGCACGACCCCGCCGACCCGGACCGAGGGCACCGTCTTCGCCTGGGACGTACGGCACTCGCGCAAGCTCTGGGAGACCCCGATCACCGGCGCCGGCACGGTCAGCTCGGTCGCGCTGGGCCCGGACGGGCTGCTCTGGGGTGTGGCCGGCAAGACGATCTTCGCCGTCGACACCCTCCGCGGCCGGCTCAAGCGCCGCTTCGACCTGGGCACGACCACGGCCGGCGGTGACATCGTGGCCACCCGCGACGCGCTGTACGCCGGAATCGACGGCAACCGGATCTACAAGCTCCAGCCCTGGCAGCGCACCACGCCGCCGGTCTTCATCACCCACCCGAACCGCCGCCTCGCGGTCCGCGGCAACAACCAACTGTTGGTCACAACCGGGGCACAGCTGTTCCGGATCGATCTAAATCGTTGACAGCTTAAAACCCGCCCCAGTAGTTTCGGCCAGGACCGTTATTAGTCCGGGCACTCGTCAGTCGGTTCATCTCTGGACAAAAGGGGTCCGATGAAAACCAAAGTCAGCCGCTACCTGGCTCCGCTCACCGCGTTCGCGGTCGCGGCATCGCTCACGGCCTGCGGCGGCTCCGAGGAGTCGCCGTCGTCCTCCGGCACCGTCACCGTCTGGATGTATCCGGTGATCGCCGACCAACAGGCCAGCAGCGCCTACTGGTCCCAGATCGAGAAGGACTTCGAGGCGGCCAACTCCGGGACCGACCTGAAGATCGAGCAGCAGCCCTGGGACCAGCGTGACCAGAAGCTCGCCACCGCCTTCTCCGGCGGCAAGGGCCCGGACGTCGTCGTACTGAACCCCGACCAGGTCCCGCAGTACGTGAAGAACGGGTCGCTGTCGCCGGTCGACAAGGTGCTCGAGCCGGCCAAGAGCAACTTCCTGCCCGGCGCGATCACCGCGCTGACCGTCGACGGCAAGGCCTACGCCGCGCCGATCTACCACACGGTCACCACGACGATGTACAACAAGAAGTTGCTCGACAAGGCCGGGATCACGACCCCGCCGCAGACCTGGGACGAGATCAAGGCGGCCGCGCCGAAGCTCAAGGCGGCCGGCGTCGCCACGCTCGACTACTCGGCCTCGCCGAGCGCGACGCAGAACCTGAACTTCTACCCGCTGCTCTGGCAGGCCGGCGGCAAGGTCTTCTCCGACGACGGCAAGAAGGCCACCTTCAACGAGGCACCGGGCGTCGAGGCGCTGACCTTCCTGACCAGCCTGTTCAACGAGGGCGCGATCCCGAAGAGCGCGCTGACCAACGGCAACGTGGTCGCCGACGCGGCGCTCGGCAAGCAGCAGGTGGCGATGGGCTTCACCAACACCCCGTCGGACGCCAAGATGGCAGCCACCACCTGGGGCGCCGACAACGTCATCATCGGGATGCCGCTGCAAGGCAAGAAGCAGGTCGGCTTCGGGTTGCCCGGTGGGCTGGGCGTGAACGCCGCGTCGAAGAACATCGCCGGCGCGGAGAAGTTCCTGTCCTTCATGATCGACCCCAAGCAGGTGGTCAGCCTCGGTACGACGGCCGGCTTCCTGTCGCCGCGGACCGACGCGAAGGTACCGGCCAAGGACGCGGTGGCGGAGAAGTTCTCCTCGGCCCTCGAGTTCGCCTTCCCCGGTGAGCCGAACGCGGTCGCCCGGCAGGTGAACTCGCTGCTCGCGGCCGAACTGCAGGCCGCGCTGACCGGCAAGAAGACGCCTCAACAGGCCCTGGATGACGCTGCGAAGCAGGCAGACGAACTGCTGTCGAGACAGCGGTGAGCCCGAGGGGAGGTCGCGCGGCAATGACGGAGGGAGGCCGCGCGGCACCCCCTGGGGGCGAGAGCCAGGCGACAGGCCCGGCCGCGAGGGCGGCGCGCCGGGACCTGTCGCCGTGGCGGCGGTCGCTGGCCGGATTGTTGTTCGTGGCACCGATGCTGGTGCTGTTCGTGATCTTCCGGTTCGTCCCGGTCATCGGCGCGTTCCTGCTGTCACTGACCGACTACCGGCTCAGCGGCCAGTGGACTTTCATTGCCTTTGACAACTATTCGCGACTGCTCGAGGACAAGCTCTTCCACGAGAGCCTGCTGGTCACCTTGACCTACACGGTGATCTTCGTTCCGCTCACCGTCCTGCTCTCCCTCGGTACCGCGCTGCTGCTGCAGCAGGTGGTCTGGAGCCGCGGCTTCTTCCGCGGCGTCTTCTTCCTGCCCTACGTCACCAGCATCGTGCTCGCGGCCGTGATCTGGAAGTGGATCTACAACGCCGAGGACGGCCTGCTCAACGGCCTGCTCGGCTTGGTCTCGCTCGGCCCGTTCGACTTTCTCGGAGAGGCCGGTACGGTGCTGTCGTCGATCGCGGTGACGTCTGCCTGGAAGGGTTTCGGGTACTCGATGCTGATCCTGCTGGCCGGCTTGCAGGCCGTCCCGCGCTCGTACCTGGAGGCCGCGATGATCGACGGCGCCGGGATCTGGCAGCGGTTCCGCTACGTCACGTTGCCGCAGTTGCGGCCCGTGCTGTTCTTCGTGCTGGTGATCGAGACGATCGGCGCGTTCCAGGTCTTCGACGCGATGTACGTGATGACCGCCGGCGGCCCGGTCCGGGCCAGCTACTCACTCGTCTACCTGCTCTACGACTCCGGCTTCAAGTTCTTCGACTTCGGCTACGCGAGCGCGATCGGGCTGGTGCTGTTCTTGATCGTGCTGATCGTCTCGCTGATCCAACGCCGGCTGGTCGGGAGGGACGACTGATGCGGCCTGCCCGGCTCACCCTGCCGACGTTGCTCGTGCTGACCGCGGTCGTCACCATCCTTCCGTTCGCGGCGATGGTGCTGGTGGCGTTCGCGCCGCCGAGCGGCCAGACCTTCCCGGACGCGCTCAATCCGTCCCGGTGGACGTGGCAGAACTTCTCCAACGTGCTGTCCAGCTCGGACATCCCGCGCTGGACGGTCAACTCGCTGATCTACTCGCTCGTCTCGGTGCTCTTCATCCTGCTGTTCGCCGCGATGGCCGGCTATGCCTTCGCGAAGAAGCGCTTCCCGGGCCGGGAGCTGATGTTCTGGGCCTTCCTGGCGACGCTGATGGTGCCGTTCCAGGCGACCCTGATCCCGTCGTACATCCTGGTCTCGAAGCTGGGCTGGGTGGACGGCTACTGGGGGCTGGTGGTGCCGACGCTGGCGAACTCGCAGGCGGTCTTCCTGATGCGGCAGTTCATCAGCCAACTGCCGGACGAACTGTTCGAGGCGGCCGAGATCGACGGCGCCTCGGAGTGGCGGACGTTCAGCACGATCGTCCTGCCGCTGGTCCGGCCGGCGCTGGCGACGCTCGGCATCTTCGTCTTCCTCTGGCACTGGAACGACTTCCTCTGGCCGCTGGTGATCGGCCAGTCGGCGCAGATGCAGACGCTGACCGTCGGCCTGGCCAGCCTGCAGAGCGAGGCCGTACCGATCAACCAGGTGATGGCCGGCGCGACCATCACCGTCATCCCCAGCCTGCTCGTCTTCGGGTTGCTGCAGCGCTACCTGACCGACAGCATCGCGATGACCGGGCTCAAGGCCTAGCCACCCATCTCTTGCGTTCATTCGCCCCCTTTTCACCCCTTCGATGGCAGATCATCGGCGGGCTGGGTCAAGTAGGGGTGAAAAGGGGGCGAATGAACGCCGGGTGAGGCTTGGGCGAGAAGGTTGCCGAAGGCCTCGATCGAGCGGAGGGCGTCGGCTTGGGACATCCCAGGCGGCTGGATCCGGAGAATGATGCCGTCGGCACCCATCTCTTCGTAGTACGAGAGCCGCTCGGCGCATTCGGCCGGTGAGCCGATCACGCTGCGGGCGGCGATGTCGTCCCAGCCCTGGCTGTACCGCGAGCCGTCGGCCGAGGTCCGCTTCCAGCCGGTGTAGGCGTCGTACAGGTCGCGCAGCGGCTCCTCGAGCGTTTGCCGCGCTTCCTGCGAGGTCGGGGCGCAGAAGCCCTCCCGGCAGATGATCACCTCGGCGCCGAGCGTGCCCTCGCCGCGCGGATAGGACCGGTACTCCGCGATCTTGGCCGGCAGGTCGGCGTCCAGCTCGTTGAACGACGTGGTCCAGCCGTCGCACATCCGCGCGGTGCGTTCGAGCATCGCGGAGACCCGGCCGCCGTTCCAGATCCGCGGTCTTGGGTTCTGCACCGGGCGCGGCGACAGGAAGGCGTCCTCGATCTGGGTGAACCGGCCTTGGTGGCTGACCTTGTCCTCGGTCCAGAGCTTGGTGAGGATCTCCAGACACTCCTCGAACCGCGCGACCCGCTCGGCCTGCGTGACGCCGTAAAGGGCGAACTCCTCCGGCCGGTAGCCGAGCACGAAGCCCGCGGTCAGCCGCCCGCCCGACAAGACGTCCAGATGTGCGAGCGTCTCGGCCAGTACGACTGGCTGGTAGAGCGGCGCCACGATCCCGGCGGTGGCGATGCCGATCCGCTCGGTCTTCGCCGCCAGCCAGGTCAGCGAGGTGAGGATCTCGTGGTAGCCGGCGCGGTGCAGATGCCGCTCACCCAGCACGACCCAGTCGAAGCCCGCCTGCTCGGCCAGCCGGGCCTGTTCGACCCCGTCCTCGAGCGACGGCCGGTCGCCGTCGGCGCCGTACAGGTTCAGATAGAGACCCAGCCGCATGGCTGCCGCCTTCCCGTCCATTGACATCGACCGACCTGGCTACTTACGGTCTTGACCGTAAGTCCTTTTCTCGCGTGGCGCGACCTTTAGGAGCAGATTCGTGAGTGTCGCATCGCAGCCAGTGGGATTGCCGGCCGCCGCGGCCGCCGGTTCGATCGCCCAGATCCGGACCCGGGTGGTGCGCGCGCCGTACCGGCGGCCGTTCCGGATCAGCAGTGGCGTGAGCAACGAGCTCATCAGCTTGGTGGTGGAGGTCGAGACGACCGACGGTGTCATCGGCGTCGGCGAGACGTCACCGATGACGGCGTACACGGGTGAGACACTGGCCGGCGTCAGGACGGCGATCGAGGACCACCTCGCGCCCGCCCTGATCGGCCACGACCCGCTCGACCGGGCTGGGGCGCACCTGGTGATGGACGTCGCGCTCCGCGGGCAGCACGTGGCCAAGGCGGGCCTCGACATCGCCCTGTACGACCTGGCCGGGCAGCTCAGCGGCTGGCCCGTCCACGTCCTGCTCGGCGGCAGCATCCGCATGCGGGTGGAGACGGCCTGGGTGGTCGGGCTCGGCACGCTGGACGAGATGGCGGCGGAGGCCGCGGAGTACGCAGAGCGCGGGTTCCGGCACCTGAAGGTCAAGGGCGGCGAGGACCCGGCCAGGGACATCGAGCTCGTCCGGGCAGTGCTGGCTGCGCTCCCGCCTGGCGCGGAGCTGTGTCTGGATGCCAACGAGGGGTACGACTCCGCTACTGCGCTGCCGGTGCTCGCCAAGATGGCCGACGCCGGTCTGGCGCTCGTGGAGCAGCCGCTGCCGCGCTGGGACCTGGCCGGCCTGGTGAGACTCCGGGAGCGGCTCGACCTGCGTGTGATGGTCGACGAGAGCATGCAGTCGCTGCAGGACGCGTTGGAGATCGTCCGGCGGGGTGCGGCCGACGTACTGAACATCAAGATCCTCAAGGTGGGTGGTCTGCACCGTGCTCTCCAGATCGCCCATCTTGCCGAGGCAGCCGGGTTGGCGGTGAAGGTGGGGTCGATGCCCGAGCTAGGGGTGGCGACACTCGCCGCAGTACACCTGGCAGCGGCAGTGCCGGGTGCAACCGTCCCGGCCGACCTGGTTGGGCCACTGCTGGTCCGGGAGGAGCCGCTGGCGCCGAAGACCTTCGCTGACGTCAATGGTTGGGTAGAGGTACCGACTCGGCCAGGACTGGGACACGACCTCTGATGCACGCACTGGTAGAGCAACTCCGCGGCACACTCCTCCCTGCTGTCGTCACACCGATGGACAGCGAGGGTGTCGTCGCATACGACGCCCTGGCGACGTACGCCTCGCGGATCGCGTCCGGGCCTATCGGCGGGGTGGCCGTGTGGGCTCATACCGGGCGCGGGCTCTACCTGAGCGAGGCGGATCGCGGGAAGGTGCTGGCGACTTGGCGGGCCGCTACTAGTGCTCCGCTGGTGGCAGGGGTCGGCGTGCCTCGCAGTACTGGGGTGGAGACCTTGCAGGAGGCTGAGGACGCCACGGTGACGATGGCTGTCAACGCGGCCGGTCTCGGGGCCGACGCGGTGATGGTCTATCCGTTGGCCGCCTATCGAGAGTTGGCGGACGGACAGGCTGCAGCCGTGCGGCTGCATCAGCGGGTGGCTGCTGAGAGCAGGCTGCCGCTGGTCGGCTTCTACCTGCATGGGGAGGCTGGTGGGTATCCCTATCCGCCGGAGTTGATCCGGGAGTTGCTGTCGCTGCCGGAGATGCTCGGCGTGAAGACGGCGACTCTGGACCAAGCCGTCGCCTGCCAGGATGCGATCTGGGCGGGGCGTAGCACGGGGAAGCTGTTGATCACCGGGGAAGACCGGATGTACGGGCCGTCGATGATGTGGGGAGCCGACACCGCGCTAGTCGGCATCGCCGCGGCCCAGGTCGAGCTGTCAGCCGCAGTACTGCGGGCTTGGACCGCTGCGGATCATGCTGGCTTCTTGCACGCCTCCGATCGCCTGGACCGCTTCGCGGCAGCGACCTTCTACGCCCCCATCGAGGGCTACGTCCAACGAATGCTCTGGGCCGCCGTCTGGGAAGGCCTCATCCCAGAGGAGGCTGCTTGCGACCCTTACGGTCCCGCATTGCCCGCCGCCGAGCGCGACGCCGTGATCCGCTGCCTCGAGTCTCTGTAGCCCCCGGACCGCCACCACTCACAAACCCCCTAGCACCCCCGCCATCCCTGCTCTGCCCACGCTCAGCCGGGCCCAACGCGGCCCGCCCCGCCGAGGTTTGTGAGTGGTGGCGGTCCGGGGTCTACAGGCCGAACAGCCTGCTGGCGTTGGTGGCGAGGACCTGCTCTAGTTCCTCCGGGGTGAAGCCGGCGTCGCGGATGACGCCGAGGGAGATGCAGGGGTCGATCAGAGTCGAGTCGGTGCCGAAGAGGAACTGCTCCATCGGTACGCCGACGCTGCGGGCGAAGGTGATGCGGCCGGCGTCCGTCACCGTGCGGCAGTGCTCTAGGTAGATGCGGTCGCACTCGACGGCCGCCCTGGCTGCCTCTCGCCAAGCGTCTCCGCCTGCATGCCCGGCGATGACCTTGAGATTGGGGCGGTTCTCCAGCATCTCTGGGAGGAGCGAGACGTCGGTGCCCCAGGTGTGCAGGAGCAGCGGTACGCCGACCTCGTCGAGCATGTCGAAGGTGTCCGCCATCAGCGGCGACCCGATCGGCACACCTGGGTAGGTGGTGTGGATCTTGGCGCCCACGAACCGGCCGGTGCTCAGGCAATCCCGCAGATCCTGGGCGCTGCGCTCCAGCCGGTTGGCGTTGACGACGGCGTACCCATGAAGCCTCGGCTGCTCTTGCAACACCTCGGCAAGCTTCGCGTTCCCCGCCACCGCGTCGTACACGACCGCCTCGGCCGCGGAGACGATCTGGAGCTCGATCCCGTACCGGTCCATCAGTTCGAGATTGAGTGCGACATCCCCGACCTCCATGTGGAACGGCCAGGGTCCCCAGTGCGCGTGGACGTCGATGATCCGCATCAAACCGCCTTCTCCAGCAGGGCCTTCATGTTGCCCCCGGCAATCAACGCCCGGTCCTCCGGGCTGATCCGCGCGTACCGCAGCCGCAACGTCTGCGGCGAGATGTCCATGAACGGCGTCCGCGACCCGAACACCAACTGCCGCGCCCCGACCGTCTCCACCACCCGCTCGATCCCATCCGGACTCGACAACATCCGCGTAGTCGCCCGAAACCCCGGCTCGCTCTTCGCCATCAGCAGGAAGTCACCCAGCAAGTACACATGCAGATCCAGAAAAATCACCTCAGCCCCCCGCCCCGCCAGCACCTCCCCGAACCGCCGAGGATCCCCATCCTGCAACAACACCATCCCCCGCCGGACGGCTTCCCCCACCACGTACTTGTACGCCGGCGTCTCCCCCAACACCCCTTGCACCCCAGTAAACAACCGCAAACACCGAACCCCGTTCCCCACCAGCCAGTCCAACTGCTCAGCGGCCCCCACCGCATCCCGAAGATCCACAGTCCCCACCGGCACTAGCCCAACTGCCGGCTGGCCACCTTGCTGCTCCGGCGCCACTCGCCCTCCGCCTGCACCAACCGCGCCATGCACCTGCCCGGCCCGCGAGGTCGGCGAAGCCGACGAGCCCGGTACGCCGCCGCTGCCGCCGCCTGCAGCATCCGGCCCGCGCTCTTGATCCGAGCGCGAGGTCGGCGGAGCCGACGAGCTGGTGTTGGCGAGGGCTGTGAGGGTTTCGGTGTTGCCGGCTTGGTCGGAGAAGAGGGCGCCTTGGGTGGAGAGGATCAGGGCGTTCTGGATGTGGGATCGGGCCAGGTGGGATTTGACGGTTGCCAGGTCGGAGTCGGTGGGGTGGCTCGGCCAGGGGCCGAAGAGGACGTCAACGTCGTACAGGATGTGTTCTTCGGGTGACCGGGTCAGCCAGTCAGCCATCGGTGTGCACCTTCCGGATCGCGCGGGCGATGTCGTCGACGTCAGTCTTCGTGTAGCCCTCGTTCCAGGGCAACACCACGAGTGTCCGCTCGATCAGCCGCTCGGCGTTCGGGCACAACCCAGCCGGGTACTCCCGATCCAGCGGATACCGCGAGGTCCCGTAGACGGGCGCCCCGGTGAAGACCGGGTTCGCGTACAGCGGCCGGTCCAGATAGCCAGCCGACGCCGGCATGCCCTCCGCGGTCAGCCCGTCCGCCCACAACCGGTTGTCCCCAGCAACGACCAGCGGGAACAGCCAGAACGCATGCCCCGCCACCTCCGGCAGCCTAACCCCAGCCAACCCATCCCCGGGCCCATCCGGCCAACTCAGCCCAGACACCTGCCCAGCCCGCCCTGCCGCTCCCGACGCCGGCCCGGTTGCTCCCAACGTTTGACCAGCCGGACCACCTCCCAGGGCGACGATCAGTTGCTCCGCGGACTCTCGCCGTCGCTTGACCACATCGGCGACCTTGCCCAGCTGAGCTCGGGCGACAGCGGCAACCAGCTCAGTCATCCGATAGTTCAGGCCGAGCATGAGATGCACCCGACCACCCGAGCGGTCCCAGCCCTTGTCCATGAACAGCCGCATCCGCGTCGCCAGCTCCGGGTCAGCCGTGATCGCCAGCCCGCCATCCCCCGCGGTGATGTGCTTGTACTGCTGCAGGCTGAAGCAAGCGATATCGCCAAACGTCCCCAGCAAGTCACCCGCTGCCGTCGTCCCGAGCCACGCCTGGGCGCAGTCCTCGATCAGCACCAACCCATGCCGATCAGCGACAGACCGCAACGCCACCACATCAGCCGGCGCCCCGAACAGATGCACCGCGATGATTGCCCGGGTCCGCGGCGTGATCGCCGCCTCGACAGCCTCCGGATCGAGGTTCCCCGTGACCGGATCCACATCGGCGAACACCGGTACGCCGTTCTGCGCGAGAATCGGCGCGACCGTCCCGAAATCCGAGATCGGCGTCGTGATCACCTCGTCGCCCGGCTCGAACCGCACGGCCGCGACGGCGAGATGCAGCGCCGCAGTACCCGAGCTGCAAGCCACCGCGGTACGCCCGTAGAGCGACTCCATCTCCGCTTCCAGCGCTCGCGCCTCACCGCCGAAGGTGCTGCACAGAACCGCCGAGTCGAGCACTCGCAACACCGCCGCGCGCTCCTCGGCGCCGATGGTCCGCCCGGCCGGTTCGAGCACCCCCGGGAGCGGCGTACGGCGTACCGGTGCACCGGACATGAGCGGCTCCCCGCAATCTGTGGCAATTTAGGTCTTGACCGAAAACTAGGAGACAGCGTCAGATGTCGTCAAGGGCTGCATCAGATCGCGCAAGCAGTGCGCTATTGTGCGATTTGAGGGCCGGACCAGAATTTTTCAAGGATCCCAATGAGGAGTGCACCGCAGTGATCAGCGTCGGGATCATCGGCCCGGAGGACCTGGTCCAGCGCGTCCTCGCCGTCGGTACTGCGAACCACCCGGCGACGCTGGTCCCGCTGCCCTACCGGCACGAGAACGAGACGGTCCAGCTGGTCGACCAGGTCCACGAGCAGGTGGACGCGATCCTGTTCACCGGTGTCGTACCGTTCACGATCGCCACCGAGGCCGGCGTCATCGACCGTCCGGCGATGTACGTCTCGTACGACGGCGCCACCCTGCTGCGCGCGCTGGTCGAGTTGCTCCGCCTCGGCCACGACGTCACCCGGCTGTCGATCGACACGCTGCGCCGGACCGAGGTGTTCGAGACGCTGATCGAGGCCAAGCTGCCCACCGACGACATCCACGTCCTGCCGTACCGGGCCGGCCTCACCTCGGACGACATCGTCGCGTTCCACCGCAGCGCCCAGGAGCAGCACGACACCAAGGTCGCGATCAGCTGTCTCGGTTCGGCGTTCCACCTGCTGGAGAACGAGATGCCCTCGGTGCGCCTGGCGCCATCGCGGTACTCGATCCAGTCCACCCTGCAGGCCCTCGTGCTCACCACCACCGGCCAGCACGTCGGCGATGCGCAGGTCGCGCTCGGCGTCATCGAGCTGCCCGAGCCGGACGAAGCGCTGGCTCGGGATCTGATCACCCTCGGCGGCAGCCTCGCAGTACTGCCCGACGGCCGGAACCTCGTCGTCACGACCCGAGGCCTGCTCGAGCAAGCCACCGAGCAGTTCACCCGGATGCCGCTGCTCGACGCGCTCGCCGCCCGCCACGCCACTGCCCGCGTCGGCTTCGGAGTCGGCCGTACTGCGGCCGAAGCCGAGGCGCTCGCCCGTCGCGCCGTCAGCCGCGCCGCGTCGATGGGCCCGGTCGCGGGCGTGGTCTCGATGTCGGACGACGTCGAGATCGTGATCGAACCGTCCAGCGATCAGGACCAGCCGGCCGTCGACCGCGGCCCGGAATCCCTGCCGCTGCTGGCACGCCGCGTCGGCCTCAACACCCAGACGCTCTCCCGGATGCGCGAACTGGTCGCCACCCTCCCCGACGGCCTGACCACCCAAGACGTCGCCGAACACCTGGCCGTCCAGCTCCGCACCGCCCGCCGAGTCCTCAAACGCCTGGAACGCGCCGGCCTGGCCGACCCCATAGGCAGCCAACAACACGGCCGCACCGGCCGCCCACCCACGGTCTACCTCATCCGCCTCTAGCTCCGCTACGCCAGCTGCATCGCCCGTGGCGCTGGCGCTGGCAGGTTCTGGCTCGCGGCGCCGACTCACCCGTGGTTCAGCCCACAACTGGCGTGCTTGGCGGGGCGCACGCTCAAGGTGTCATGACGGTGATGCCGGCCGGCGTGCCCTTGCTCAGCGCCGCGAGCGCAGCCGGCCCCTCCTCCAGCGTGATCGTCCGCGTGATCAACTCGGCAGGGGCGAGGTTGCCGGAGGCAACGAGCCCGAGCATCTCAGGGTAGGCGTGGGCGGGCATGCCGTGACTGCCGAGCCATTCGAGTTCCTGGCCGATCAGGCGGCCGACGTCCAGCTGCACCCCGGACGGCAGCAAGCCCACCTGGAGATGCCGTCCGCGCGGTCGCAACGACCGCAAGGCGCTCTGGACGATGTCACTGGAACCCAGCGCATCCATCGTCACCTGCGCACCACCGCCGGTCAGTTCCAGCAACTCCGGTACGACGTTCTCCGACGCCCGCACCACGTCAGCAGCACCGTATGAACGGGCCAGCTCCAACGCCGCCGGATTCGTGTCGACCGCGATCACCCGAGCCCCAAGCGAGGAAGCGATCATCACCGCCGACAACCCGACGCCACCGCAGCCGAAGATCACCACGTTCTCCCCCGCGGCGACCCGCCCGACCTGCCGCACAGCGCGATAGGACGTGGCAAACCGGCAGCCGAGCCCAGCCGCAGTACCGAAGTCGAGCTCATCGGGGAGCCGGATGAGGTTCACCTCGGCGAACGGCAGCGCGACGTACTCCGCAAACGACCCCCAGTAGTTGAAGCCCGGCTGCAACTGATTCGGGCACACCTGCTGATTGCCCTCCAGACACTGCTCACACGTGCCGCAGGCGCAGATGAACGGCGACGTCACCCGATCGCCAACCGCCCAGCCCCGCACCCCCTCGCCCACCGCCGCGATGGTCCCAGCCAGCTCATGACCCGGCACGTGCGGCAGCACGATGTCAGGGTCATGCCCCTGCCACCCGTGCCAGTCACTGCGGCAAAGCCCGGTCGCCTCGACCTTCAGCACCACCCCACCAGGCTGAACCTCAGGCTCCGGCACCTCCCGGACCACGGGCAGTACGCCGTACTGGTCGATCACGATCGCGCGCATGAAGGCCATCCTAGCGACGCGGTTTGCATGATCATGCATTCCGCTGCATACTTATTCCTATGTCCAAGGTCATCACGTCTCTGCCCGTCGGTGAACGGGTCGGCATCGCCTTCTCCGGAGGGCTCGATACGTCGGTCGCGGTCGCGTGGATGCGCGACAAGGGCGCTGTGCCCTGCACCTACACCGCCGACATCGGCCAGTACGACGAACCCGACATCGACTCGGTCCCCGGCCGCGCGAAGGCGTACGGCGCCGAGATCTCGCGGCTGGTCGACTGCCGCGCGGCGCTCGTGGAGGAGGGGCTGGCCGCGCTGACCTGCGGCGCGTTCCACATCCGCAGCGGCGGCCGGGCGTACTTCAACACCACCCCGCTGGGCCGGGCCGTGACCGGCACGCTGCTGGTCCGGGCGATGCTCGAGGACGACGTCCAGATCTGGGGCGACGGCTCGACCTTCAAGGGCAACGACATCGAGCGGTTCTACCGGTACGGGCTGCTGACCAACCCGAACCTGCGGATCTACAAGCCGTGGCTCGACGCCGCCTTCGTCACCGAGCTCGGTGGGCGTAAGGAGATGAGCGAGTGGCTGCTCGCCCACGAGCTGCCGTACCGGGACAGCACCGAGAAGGCCTACTCGACCGACGCGAACATCTGGGGCGCGACGCACGAGGCGAAGACGCTGGAGCACCTCGACACCGGGGTGGAGACGGTCACCCCGATCATGGGCGTGAAGTTCTGGGACCCGGCCGTCGAGATCGCCACCGAGGACGTCACGATCGGCTTCGTCCAGGGCCGGCCGGTGACGATCAACGGCAAGGAGTTCGGCTCCGCGGTCGACCTGGTGCTGGAGGCCAACGCGATCGGCGGCCGGCACGGGCTGGGGATGTCGGACCAGATCGAGAACCGGATCATCGAGGCCAAGAGCCGGGGCATCTACGAGGCGCCGGGGATGGCGCTGCTGCACGCGGCGTACGAGCGGCTGGTGAACGCGATCCACAACGAGGACACCATCGCGGCGTACCACAACGAGGGCCGGAAGCTCGGCCGGCTGATGTACGAAGGCCGCTGGCTGGACCCGCAGGCGTTGATGATCCGGGAGTCGCTGCAGCGGTGGGTCGGCTCGGCCATCACCGGTGAGGTCACGCTGCGGCTGCGGCGGGGCGAGGACTACTCGATCATCGACACCACCGGACCGGCGTTCAGCTACCACCCGGACAAGCTGTCGATGGAACGCACCGAGGACTCCGCCTTCGGCCCGGTCGACCGGATCGGTCAGCTCACCATGCGGAACCTGGACATCGCCGACTCCCGCGCCAAGCTGGAGCAGTACGCCGGCCTGGGCATGATCGGCACGGCCCACGCCGAGCTGCTCGGCGCCGACACCACCCTGATCGGCGAAATGACCCAGGGCGGCGCCGACGCGATCGCCTCCCGCGGCCAGGTAGACACCGACGACGAACTCCTCGACAACGCCGCGATGGAATTCGGCACCGACTGACCCCTCTCGTGGGCCAAGCCCACCACTGGCGGGCTTGAACACCAACCGACAGCCGGGTCCGAGCCCACCACATGTGGGCTCGGACAGTAAACGGCGGCCGTGAACAGGAAGGACCTTGTTCACGGCCGCCGTTTGTTGTTCAAGCCCACATGTGGTGGGCTTGCGCGCCGGAGGTTCAGCCGCCGGCGACGGCGGGGATGATGGAGACCTGGCCGCCGTCCTTGATGGACGTCTGCAGGCCCTCGGAGAAGCGGACGTCGTCGTTGTCGACGTAGATGTTGACGAAACGGCGCAGTTCACCCGACTCGTCGAGCACCCGGCTCTTGATTCCGGGGTACGACGTGTCGAGGGACTCCAGTACCTCGCTCAGGGTCGAGCCGTCGACGGAGACCTCGGACGCGCCCTGGGTGTAGGGACGCAGGATGGTCGGGACACGGACGCTGACGCTCACTGCAGACCAGCCTTCACGAAGGCGTCGTACGACGCGGGGATGGTGACCTTCGGGCCGACCCGGTCGGCCACGGCGTCGAGCGTCTTGAGCCCGTCGCCGGAGTTGATGATGACGGTTTCGGCCTCGGGGTCGAGCTGGCCGGTCTCGATCAGCTTCTTCAGCGTCGCGACGGTCACCCCGCCCGCGGTCTCGGTGAAGATGCCCTCGGTCCGGGCCAGCAACTGGATGCCCTCGACAACCTCTTCGTCGCTGACGTCCTCGATCACCCCGCCGGTACGCCGGGCTACGTCGAGCACGTACGGTCCGTCGGCCGGGTTCCCGATCGCCAGGGATTTCGCGATGGTGTCCGGCTTGACCGGCTTGACCACGTCGTGGCCGTCCCGGAACGCCTGCGCCACCGGCGAGCATCCGGTCGCCTGCGCGCCGTAGATCTTGTAGTCGGTCGCGTCGACCAGCCCCAGCTTGCCGAGCTCGGTGAACCCCTTGTCGATCTTGGTCAGCTGCGAACCGGACGCGACCGGGATCACCACCTGCTGCGGGATCCGCCAGCCGAGCTGCTCGGCGATCTCGAACGCCAGCGTCTTCGAGCCTTCGGAGTAGTACGGCCGGACGTTGACGTTCACGAACGCCCAGCCCTCCTCCTCACCGGCGATCTCGGAGGCGAGCTTGTTGACGTCGTCGTAGTTGCCCTCGACGGCCACCAGCGTGCCGCCGTACACGGCAGTAGTGATGATCTTGGGGCGCTCGAGGTCCTGCGGGATGAACACGACCGAGCGGATCCCGGCCCGGGCGGCGGCCGCGGCGACCGCGTTCGCGAGGTTGCCGGTGGAGGGGCAGGCGAAGACCTTCATGCCGAGCTCGCGGGTGGCACTGAGCGCACTGGCGACAACCCGGTCCTTGAAGGAGTGGGTCGGGTTGCCCGAGTCGTCCTTCACCCACAGCTTGCGCAGGCCGAGCTCGCGGGCGAGGTTGCCGGCGTCGATCAGCCGGGTGTAGCCGGGCTCGGTGTTCGGGAAGCTGGCCACGTCGACAGGGACAGGCAGCAGCGGCTGGTACCGCCAGATGTTCTTGGGTCCGGCCTCGATCTGTTCACGCGTGATGGCCGGGAACTCGTACCCGACCTCCAGCGGACCGAAGCACTCCATACAGGCGTAGAACGGACCCAGTTCGGACTTCGCGCCACAAGCGCGACAGCTCAGGTGGGTTCCGTTGCCGAAGGCACCTTCACGGATGGTGTGGGTGGTCGGCGCGGTGCTCAGGCTCATGGCGGAGTTTTCCCTCCTCATCTTCCCCGCACCGGCTCTCGGTACAGGACGGATTTGGCACCGTTCCGCCGCCGGAAGCCTCGGATCGAGACGCCGAACGGGGAGGGTTGCCGGGACTTCAACGGGCCGTTTCCCTCAGTCCCTCTGGATGAGCACTGCCGAGGTTACCCAATCGGGTCCATATCGTGTCTTCCGTTCCCACCATGCGAGACAGCCGATCTCAGCTCCGGGCTGGCTTAGGCTGGGCTGTTGCAAGGGCCGGCGTCAGCTCGCCTGGCGTTCACGGAAGGTCCGCCGGTACGCCGACGGCGAGGTCCGCAGCACCTTGCCGAAGTGGTGCCGCATCGTCACCGGAGTCGCGAACCCGGCCGCCAGCGCGATCTCCTCGACCGGCGCATCCCCGGTCTCCAGCATCGCCAGAGCCGCCTGCACCCGCTGCGCGATCAGCCACTTCGCCGGCGTAGTACCAGTCGCTCGGATGAAGTGCCGCAGGTAGGTTCGCGGCGACAATCCGGCCGCCCGCGCCAGATCCGGTACGCCGATAGGCTCGGCCAAATGCTCCAGAGCCCACTCGAGACTCCGGGCGACCGGCGAATCGTCCGGTTCGGGCGGCACAGGTGATTCGATGTACTGCGCTTGCCCGCCGGCCCGGTACGGCTGGATCACCAGGCGCCGGGCGACCGAGTTCGCCACGGCGGCACCGAAGTCCTTGCGTACCAGGTGCATCGCGAGATCCAGCCCGGCGGCGCATCCCGCGCTGGTGAGCACGTCGCCCTCATCGGTGTAGAGCGGCTCCGGATCCACCAGGATTCGCGGGTAGCGCTCGCGCAACTCTTCGGCGTACCGCCAGTGGGTGGTCGCGCGGCGGCCGTCGAGCAGGCCGGCGGCGGCGAGCGCGAAAGCACCCGAGCAGATCGACACGATCCGGGCGCCGCGAGCGTGGGCTTCGCGGAGCGCCTCGATCAGTTCGGGTGAGGTCTCGCCGCGCGGGCTGGCGACACTCGGGATGACGACCGTGTCGGCGGCGGCGAACTCGGCCAGGCCGTGCGGGCTGCTCATGGTGGCGCCGCCGATCACCCGGATCGGCTCAGGCGTCTCGGTGCAGACCTTCAACTCGTACCAGGGCTCGGCGATATCGGGCCAGACGAATCCGAACACCTCGATCACGATGCCGGCCTCGAACGCCGTCATCCCGTCGTACGCGAGCACAGACACAGTGGGCCGGGTCATGTGTCGTAATCTTAGCGATAGTCGTCTTCTGCGCCACTTTTGTGGCCGGTCTCAGGCTCGGACGATGGAGTCATGTTCGAGAAACTGAAGGAATTCGCAGCCGGGATCTCCGCCGCCGAAGCCATCAAGCACGGCGCCGAACCACCTGCGCGCGCCGTCACGCGTTCCGGCGGAGATCGAGCATCCGCATCATCGGCGTCGCCGCGACGCCGTGGACGGCAACACTCAGAACGACGGTGAATCCGACCGTCGCCCACAACCATGGCAGATCCGTACCGAAGTCGGCGCCGGCGAAGGCGAGATAGAACACCGACCCGACACCCCGTACGCCGAACGCGGCCGCGACCCACCGCTCGGATCGCCTCAGCGGCATCCCGCTGAGCGAGATCCAGGCGGTGAGCGGACGGATCACCAAGACGAGCAGGATGCCGAGGGCGGCGCCCGCCCAGGTCAACGGCTTCAGCAGCCCGCCGGTGATCGCCACTCCGAGGAGCAGCAGGATGCCCCAGGTGAGGATGTGTTCGAGCTGCTCGATGAAGCTGTGCAGCTCCTCGTGGAAGTCGTGACTGCGCTCGGCGGCTCGCAGCGTCAGCGCGGCGACGAACACGGCGATGAAGCCGTAGCCGTGCAGCACGCCCGCCAGTCCGTAGACGCCCAGCGTCATCGCCAGCGCTAGTACTGGTTCGCGGGAATCAGCCAGCCGGAAGGTACGCGACGGCGCGGAGAAGGCCATCTTTCCGAGCAGCCAGCCGGCGCCGGCTCCGATGGCGACGCCAATCAATGTCTTGCCGATCAACTCCCAGGCGAACCACTCAAGCGCCCAGTTCCCTACCTCGCCCTTCGTGACGGCGAACACCGCGGCGTACACGAACGGGAACGCTAAGCCGTCGTTGAGGCCGGCCTCTGAGGTGAGGGCGAACCGGACCTCGTCATCCTCTTCAGGCTCGGCACCCTCGCCCGTCGTCGGCCCTTGCACCTGTACATCCGACGCAAGCACCGGATCGGTGGGTGCCAGTACTGCGCCGAGCAGCAGAGCCGTCGCGGGAGCCAACCCGAGCAACCAGCCCGCGCCGGCGACTGCGGCGATACAGGCCGGCATGGCGACGAGCAGCAGCCGCCAGGTCACCTTCCACCGCTGCCAGCCGATTGGCCGATCGATCGCCAGCCCGACGCCCATCAGTGCGATCAGGATGGTCAACTCGGCCAGGTGCTCGGTCAGCTCGGGCTCCGCGATCGGACTCAACCGGCCACGATCGACGACCAGCCCGAGCAGCAATCCGGCGCCCACAAAGGCGATCGGCGCCGAAACAGCAGCCCGCCGCAACAACCGCGGCAACACGGCCCCGACCAACAAGGCCGCCCCGGCAACCAGGTAGAGCCCATCCCCGTCAATCTCCATGTTGGAAACCCAGTGCCCAGTTCTCCCACCTTCACCAGGAGGTACGCCGTGTGGAGCGCCGGGTGTCCTGAGTCAGCGGAGGCGGTGGGTGGCGCCGGGGGTGTGGGTTGGGAGGGACTTGCGGGGGCCGTAGCGGGGGTGGCCGATGCCGGCTAGTTCCAGCAGGGCCTGAACGCGGTAGCGGTGGCCTCGGTAGGGCTCGATGAGTTCGGCGCAACCGTCGTCATCCAGCTCCTCGCCAGTGAGCGCGTAGGAGACGTTGCGCGAGACGTGATAGTCAGCAAAGGAGAACGCATCGGCATCACCATGCGCCCGCTGCCGGACCTCAGCCGCAGTCCACACCCCAACCCCAGGCAGCGACCGCAACCGCCGCTCCACCTCAGCGCCGTCGGTCAGCTCCAGCGTCCGCTCCAACGCGGCAGCCCGCGTCGCTGCCGTGATCACCACCCGCGACCGCCGCCCCTCGACCCCGGCCCGCAACCACTGCCACGAAGGAATCAGCCGCCACTCCTCCGGCTTGGGCGGCACCATCATCTTCCGCCCATCAGGAGACCCCGGGCCAGGCGCCGGCTCGCCGTACTCGCGCAGCAGCATCCGCCATCCCGCAAACGCCTCCTTGCCGGTGACCACCTGCTCAATCCCCGCAGCAGCCATCGCCTCGAACACAGCTCGCGTCCTGGGCACCCGGAAATCCGCGAACCGCCGCGCGGCATCCACCAACGGCTTGTGCTTCGGCAACGGCTCGAACCCGTCCCAGCTGTCAGCCTCCCCCAGCAACTCCGGCACCCCGTCCAAGGCCCAGTCCGCCCCCGGCCCCCACGCCTCGGCCTCGACCTCAGCCACCCCGGCGTACGGCGACAACCGCAACAACACCGGCCCGTCCGGCGTCCTGGTAGCCCGCCAAACAGTCCGCCGTCCCGCCTCGAACACATACGCCGGATCCCCGGGCCCCTTCCGCAACCCGCCGATCACCAAATGCGGATCCACCACCCGCCCCGCCCGCCACCGCCGCACCACCGAACTCACCCCGCCAGTCTGCCCCACCCCACCGACAGCGTCAGGGTCGGCTCCAGCCGGTCGGCGGCCGACTGGCTGGTCGTTGGACCGCTAACGGCCTGCCCACCCGCGGACATCCAGCCCATCAATGGCCACCCGATGCGGGCTTCGCCAGTCGTCCTGAGCGTGAAGACGAGCGGCGGCCTCGACGATTGATGATGTGGCGGTCCGCCCTCCACCAACGTGCTCCCCCCGAGGTGGCGCTCAGGGTGCACACCGATGTCCTAAGAATTGCGACATTAGGACATTGCGCCAGCGGGGTCGGGATCGGTTGATACTGATGGTGGGAGGTGGGGCGATGTCGGGTTGGCACGTGGTGAAGTTGGTGGGGAATGTGGTGAATCTGTCGACGCTTGCGGGGGTGGTCGTCGGGGTGATCGGGCGGGCGAGGTTCAGTCGGGGGCCGCGGGGGTTGTTCTACGCGACTGGGTACAAGCTTGGGTTTCCGGTGGCCAGTGCGTTCACGGTCGGGAATCTGATCGTGAGCAAGCACGACCGCCAGTACTTCGAGGAGCGGCCGGTGCTGGTCAAGCACGAGGAGCGGCACTCGTGGCAGTACTTCTGCCTGATCGGCCTGCCACTGCTGCCGCTCTATCTGATCGCGGCAGGCTGGTCCTGGCTGCGGACCGGTGACTTCGCCTCGCGGAACCTGTTCGAGCGCCTCGCCGACCTGAAGGACGGCAACTACGCCGAGCGGCCGGTTCGGCCCATCGGTGACACCCTCGCCGCCGCGTTCCGCCGGCGCTGACACCCTCCGGTAGATCGATGCCTATTGCGTGTGGTGGTCCAGCAGGCGGGTGAGCAACTGCACGAACTGGTCGCGCTCGGCAGCGGTCAGCGGTGCGAGCAGTTCGTCGTGGAGGTCGTCCAGGACCTTGTCGAGGCGGCGAAGATGCCGGCGGCCCTGGGCCGTGATCGTGATGACGTTGCGGCGACGGTCATCGAGGTCCGGCACCCGCTCGACGAGGTCACGTTCGGCCAGTTCATTGAGTACGCCGACCATGTCGCTGCGGTAGATGCCAGTACGCCGGCTCAGCGTCGCCTGGCTGCCCGGGCCGTGCTCCTGCAAGGAGGCGAGCACGGCGTAGTGCCACTTGCGGGCGTCGACCCGGCCCAGCCCCTCGTTCATCAGCCGATCCGACTGCGTGGACACCTGCGACAACAGCCGGCTCGCCCGTCGGCGCAGCCTGTCCGGCGTCTTCAGCTCGCCGTAGTGCATGTCCGCGGCTTCGGCCTTCCTGGTCATGGCACCGATCCTACCCTGTTGCGTTAGTCCGGCTAACGATATAGATTCGCTCACATCAGAAACGTTAGTGAGACTAACGTTAGTACAGAAAACGATTGGATCCCGTGATGGCAACCAGTACGCAGGCCTTCGGTCCCTCGCTCATCGGCCAGACCGAGAAGACCCTCAACGCGATCCTGGACCGGCAGCTCGCCGGGACCGGCATCACCGAACCCCAGTGGGTGACCCTCACGCTGGCAGTGGTCGGCGGCGGGACCATCGACCGCGCCGAGCTCATCCGCCGGGTCAACGGCGCCACGAAGTTCAGTGAGGCGTCAGTGGCCGAGCGCATCGCCGAACTGACCGCCGCGGGATACCTACGCGACGGCGGCGAGGGCCACGTCCAGGTCAGCGACGCGGGGCAGGCGCAGTGGACAGAGGTCCGCACTGTCCTCGGCCCGATCACTCAGGGACTGTGGGGCGACCTACCCGCCGAGGACCTGGCCGCCGCCGGCCGCGTCCTGAACACCATCCTGAACAGAGCCAACGCCGTACTGGCCAACGCCTGATCCCAGTCAGCGAGCGCTTATGGCATCCGAGAGGGCGGTCAGGACCGTGACGACGCCGGCTGGGTCGTCTACGACTATGTCGGCGGCGTCGGTGAGTGCAGTCGCGCCTGAGGAGCGGGCGGCTACTAGTACTGCGTACAGGCCGTCTGCGCGGAGGGCGTCGAGGGCGCGGAAGGCTGCCAGGTCGCCTAGGTCGTCTCCGGCGTAGAGGACAGAGCGGACGCCGGTGGTGGCGATCAGGCGGCGCATGGCCACGCCCTTGTCGATACCGGGCGGGCGGAGCTCCAGGACCAGGTTGCCCGGCTCTAGACGGAGGTCGACCGACTCGGCTAGGTCGGTCAGCGGCTGGCGCAGTACCTCCAGAGCGGGCACAGGGTCGGCCAGGCGGCGAGTGTGGACTGCCAGGGAGCTGCCCTTGTCTTCCACAAACGCATCTGGGAAGCCCGCGTCCTGCAGGAGAGCCGGCAGCTTCTCCCGAGCAACGGCAACCCCCGCAGGCACCGGGTCGCTGGTGACGGCACCTGTCGACGCCTCCCACCGCTCAAGCCCGTAGTGACCCAGTACTACGAGACGCCCGAGCCCAGGATGACCCGTGACCCCGGCGAGCTCCGTGGCAACCAGTGCCGGCCGGCCGGTCACGATCGCTACCTGCTTCACCGAGCGCGCCAGCCGGGCCAGCGCATCCAGAGCGCCGTCGACTGCACGCGACATCGCCGGGTCCTCGACCAGAGGTGAGAGCACGCCGTCGAAGTCGGAGGCGATCACCGCCCCGGCTGGATCCTCGACGATCGCTTCCCAGCCCTCCCGCCCGGCTGCGGTCGCCAGCTCTGGAGTGCTCATCCGGCGTAGTCCGTGGTCAGAATGACGCTGAGACGGTCCTTCTTCATGTTCGGCAGGGCGTCCTTGGTGCTGAAGATCTCGATATCCTTGGCGAGTTGGGCGGCCTCGGCCTGCATGCCGGCCGGGAAGTACACCGTGCTGGTGACGATCTTGCCGTGCCAGTTGTCCTTGCCGGTGACGATCCAGCCGGTCTTGCGGGCGCGGATCGCGACGTCCTCGGCGAGGCCCTTGCGCGCGGTGTTGTTGTAGACCTCGACGGCCGGCCGCTCGGAAGCTGGGATCGATGCCGGAGCGGTCGGCACCGAAGAAGGCGCTGAGGAGGGCGTTGCGGAAGGCGTCGGTGTCGGCTCAACAGGCGCGGACGTACTGGGCTTGGCCGGCGGCGTCTCGACCGGCGCACTCGTCGGAGCGCTGGTCGGTGTGCCACCAGACGGCTTCGAAGGAGTGCTCTTGGGTGCCGGCTTGGCCTCGTCCGCCACGCTGTTGTTACCGCGAGTGCCGAACAGCACCAGCAGACCGCCGACGATCGCGACGACGGCGAGCACGGCAACGAGGGACGAGAGGACCTGGCCCCTGTCGTCCACGCTTCTCAAGATTCAGACCTCGATGCCCAGGCGACGGGCGGATCGGGCTCGCTGGCGGGCGGCGCGGAGGCGGCGCAGGCGCTTCACGAGGAGTGGGTCGTGGGCGAGGGCCTCGGGCCGGTCGATCAGGGCGTTGAGCACCTGGTAGTACCGGGTCGCCGACATCTGGAACTGGTCCCGGATCGCCTGCTCCTTGGCACCGGCGTATTTCCACCAGTGGCGCTCGAAGCCGAGGATGGCACCGTCCCGGTCCGACAACCCAGCGACAGCCGGCTGGGCTGCTTCGGCGGGGCCGGAAGAGCTGGCGTTGGCGCTGTCCATCTGCTGGTGACTCCCGTGCGGTCGGTGATCGTCCGTCCGCATTCCACCCTACGCGGTGAACAACACACGTGTCATTCACCGCGTCAACTACCGAGCGTGTGTCGCGCTGCTGCTGACCCGGACACCAGGCGGACGGCCGGGCAGGCTCAACTCTGGCAGGATCGACGGTGTGAGCTCAACTCGACAGGGCCCCGGCGACTTGTCGCCCGGTCCGCGAACCGCCGTCGCTACGGTCGAGGAGCTGCAGATCCGGTACTCCGAGGTGAATCCTCTGGTGAACGCCGTCTGCACCCCGAATCCGGCCGCCCTGACCGAAGCCGCTCGCCTCGACACGGAGCGTGACGACGGCCGGGTGCGCGGTCCACTGCACGGCCTGCCCGTCCTGGTGAAGGACAACATCGACACCGCCGACCTCCCGACGACCGCGGGCTCCCTGGCGCTGGCCGGCCAG
Organism: Kribbella catacumbae DSM 19601; assembly: GCF_000372465.1. GTDB lineage: Bacteria > Actinomycetota > Actinomycetes > Propionibacteriales > Kribbellaceae > Kribbella > Kribbella catacumbae. Next base: position 176,151 of record NZ_AQUZ01000008.1, on the reverse strand, counting down.
CCGCCACCCCCGCACGACGCCCCACTGGTCCGGCGCCTGCGTGAGGCAGGCTGCATCATCCTGGGCAAGACCAACCTCAGCGAGTGGGCCAACTTCCGCGGCTCGGCGTCTTCCTCCGGCTGGAGCGCGTTCGGCGGGCTGACCCGCAACCCCTACGCGCTGAACCGTTCCGCCGGCGGCTCGTCCAGCGGCTCGGGCGCAGCGGTCGCCGCCGGACTCGCCGACCTGGCCATCGGCACCGAGACCAACGGCTCGATCGTCTGCCCGGCCGCGCTCAACGGCATCGTCGGGCTCAAGCCGACCGTCGGGCTGATCCCGCAGCAGGGCATCGTCCCGCTCAGCCACTCGCAGGACACGGCCGGCCCGATGACCAGGACGGTCCGCCAGGCCGCTGCGCTGCTCACCGTGCTGACCGGCGGTGGCACGGACTACGAGGCCGGCTGCCAGTCGGAGGACCTCACCGGCACTCGCATCGGAGTACCGCGGGGGCCGTTGTGGGGGTATTCCACCAGCCTCGATCAAGTCACGGAGGAAGCGCTCAGCCTGCTGTCCGCCGCCGGCGCGACCATCGTCGACAAGCTGTCGCTCCCGTCGCCGGGCAGCGAGGAGGACCAGCTCGCGATCCTCGCGTACGAGATGAAGGCCGGCCTCGCCGCCTATCTGGCCACCCGCCACCCGGGCGGTCCGCGCACCCTCGCCGACGTGATCGCCTTCAACAAGGCCCACGCCGACATCGAACTCCGGTACTTCGGCCAGGAGCTGTTCGAGCGCTCCGAGCAGACCGACGGACTCGACTCGGCGATCTACGTCGCGGCCAGGTTGTCCGCATTGCGAGCCGGCCGTGACGGCATCGACAACCTGTTGCGAGACAATCTGCTCGACGCCCTGGTCACGCCGTCGTACTCACCGGCCTGGGCGATCGACCTGATCAACGGCGATCACGTGCTCGGCAGTTCGTCGACCCATGCCGCGCTGGCGGGCTATCCGCTGCTGGCGGTGCCGTCCGGGCTGGTCGAAGGCCTGCCGGTCGGGATCACCTTCAGCGGTACCGGCCGGAGTGATGCCACCCTCATTCGCTTGGCGCACGCGTTCGAAGCCGCGAGAATCAAGGCTCACGGCCCGTTCCCGACCCCGGAGTTCAGACAGTGGGTATAGATCGAGTCCGCTGGGGAATCGTTGCTACTGGCAACATCTCCACTTCATTCACCAAAGACCTCGGCCTGCTCGGCGACGAGGCGGTGGTGACCGCCGTCGCCTCGCGTTCGCTGGAGAACGCGAACAAGTTCGCCGGCCAGTTCGGCATCGAGCACCGCTATGACGACTATCGCCGGCTGATCGACGACGGCTTCGTCGACGTCCTCTACATCGGTACTCCGCACCCGCAGCACTACGCGGTCGCGCGAGCCGCCCTGCAGGCCAAGATCGCGGTGCTCTGCGAGAAGCCGGTCACGCTGACCGCCAAGCAGGCGCGCGATCTCGTCGCTGTCGCGAACGAGAACAACACGCTTTTCGCCGAAGCGATGTGGATGCGCACGAATCCCGTCATCCAGGCCTTCTTCGCCGATCTGGACAAGGGCGTGATAGGCGAGCCGATGGAGGCGCTTGCGGACTTCGGCTTCTACAAACCCGATCTGCCGGCCCGCCTGCTCGATCCGGCACTGGGCGGCGGGTCCCTGATGGACGGCGGCATCTACCCGATGACGTTCGTGCACATGGCACTCGGCAAGCCCGCCGAGCTCAAGGCCGTCGGCTCGCTCACTGAGGACGGCGTCGACCTGAACGTCGCGATGGCCTGGCGCTACGACTCGGGCGCCGTCGCCGCGCTCACCTGCGGACTCCGCTCGCAGAACCCCTGGACCGCCTCGGTCAGCGGTTCGGAGGGCAGCCTGCTGCTCCCGAGCCGCTTTCACCATCCCGACTACTACGTCCGCAGTACGGCGGCAGGCCAGGAGCGCGTCGAAGTACCGGCGCATGGCCTTGGGTACCACTATGAAGCAGCCGAGGTGATGCGGGCCGTGCGCGCCGGGCAGGTCGAATGCCCCGCCCTCCCACACGCTGCCACGACCGAGATCCTCGAACTGCTCGACGAGACGCGTAGACAGATCGGGGTCAGCTACCCCGGCGATGACGAATACCTGGGTGGATAACAGCTGATGCCGAGCGGACGCAGTTCCTTCGTGGTGGTGGCCAACCGGCTGCCGGTCGACCGGATCGAGATGCCCGACGGTACGACGGCCTGGCGGCGCAGCCCAGGTGGACTGGTGACCGCGCTGGCCCCGGTGATGCAGCGGCACCAGGGCGCCTGGATCGGCTGGACCGGCGGCGCCGACGAGAAGCTGGACCCGTTCGACGAGGGCGGCATGCATCTCGTCCCGGTGACCCTGTCGGCCGAGGACATCCGCCTGTACTACGAAGGCTTCTCGAACGCGACGCTGTGGCCGCTCTACCACGACGTGATCGTGGCGCCGGAGTTCCATCGCGAGTGGTGGGAGTCGTATGTCGCGGTGAACCGCCGGTTCGCGGAGGCCGCGGCCGAAGCCGCCGATGAAAACGCGGTGGTCTGGGTACACGACTACCAGCTGCAGCTCGTCCCCGCGATGCTGCGCCGGCTGCGGCCCGACGTACGGATCGGATTCTTCCTGCACATCCCCTTCCCGCCCACCGAGCTGTTCGCGCAGATGCCCTGGCGGCGGCAGATCCTCGACGGGCTGATGGGCGCCGATCTGGTCGGCTTCCAGCGGCCCGGTGCCGCTTCGAACTTCGCCCGGCTCGCGCGCAACCGGATGGGCCTGCGCACCCGCGGCGACCGGATCCACCTGCCGGACGACCGGATCGTTCGCGCCAAGGCGTTCCCGATCTCGATCGACGTCGGCGAGTTGGAGCAGCTCGCCCGCCAGCCGGAGACCATCGCCCGCGCCGCCGAGATGCGGCAGGAGGTCGGCAACCCCGCGCACATCCTGCTCGGCGTGGACCGGCTCGACTACACCAAGGGCATCCGGCAACGGATGCGCGCTTTCGGTGAGCTGCTGGACGAGGGGCGCGTGTCGGTCGACGACGCCGTCTTCATCCAGGTGGCGACGCCGTCGCGCGAGCGGGTCGAGCAGTACCGCGTACTGCGTGACGAGATCGAGCTGCTGGTCGGCCGGATCAACGGTGAGCACGGGCGGATCGGTACGCCGGCGATCAACTACCTGCACACGTCGTACTCGCGTACCGAGATGGCGGCGCTCTTCCGGGCCGCCGACGTCGCAGTGGTGACGCCGTTGCGCGACGGGATGAACCTGGTCGCCAAGGAGTACGTCGCCTGCCGGTACGACGACACGGGCGCGCTGGTGCTGAGCGAGTTCGCCGGGGCGGCGGATGAGTTCCGCCAGGCCTTCCTGGTGAACCCGCATGACATCAACGGCATGAAGGACACCATCGTCGACGCCATGAACACCGACGACCGCCAGCTCGGCCGCCGGATGAAGGCGATGCGCAAACACCTCGCCTCCCATGACGTGAACGTCTGGGCCGCGTCGTTCCTCAAGGCCCTGCATGCGGAAGACTGACGGCCAGATCCTTGCCCTTGATCTAGGTACTTCGTCCGCGCGTGCACTGGTCCTCTCCGACGACGCTGCGCCGATTCCTGGGGCGCTGGCGCGGCACAAGGTCAGTCCTGTGTACGGCGCCGCGGGTGAAGCGACTCTTGATCTGCATGGCTACGTCGAGGGTTTGCTCGGCTGTCTCGATGAGCTTCAGCAGAACGGGCATCTGAACGGAATCAGCGCCATCGTGCTGTCCTCGCAGTGGCACTCGATCGTTGCTCTGGACAACAAAGGCGCGGCACTCACGCCGGTCATCCCCTGGGTCGACACGCGCTCGGTCGAGCTCACACTGGACCAGACCTTCGACGAACACGCCTTCCATGCCCGTACCGGCGCGTGGCTACACCGCCTCTACTGGACCCGCCGCATCCCCTGGCTCCGGTCGGTCACCTCTCCCGCGAGCTATGCGGGACTCCCCGACCTCGTCCTCGAGCGTCTGACCGGCGAGCGCGTCACGTCGGTTTCCATTGCCTCCGGCACCGGAACACTGAACCTTGCCAAAGGCACCTATGACGACGAGGCGCTAGCGGTGGCAGGCGTTTCGGCCGACCAGCTCCCGCCGATCGTGCCAACCGGCTGGACCGGTGCGCTGTCCGCGGAGTACGGGCGCCGCTGGCCCGGCCTGGTCGGCGTACCGATTCATCCGCCGACAGGTGATGGCGCAGCCTCCAACGTAGGCACCGGCGCCTACGACGCAACCACGGCAGCCGTGACAGTCGGTACGTCGGCCGCCGTGCGCGTCGTACACCCGATCGACGGCGCGCCCGAGCTGCCGTGGGAGCTGTGGCGCTATCGCGTCGACGACCAGCGTGCAGTGACCGGCATGGCATTCTCCGCCGCGGGAAACCTGCACGCCTGGCTGACCGGCGTACTGCAACTCGACAGCCCCGAACCGACCGGCGTGGAGATCGGTTCGTCGCGAGTGATCGCGATCCCCTTCCACGCCGGGACCCGGCCGCCGGAGACCGTCCCGGGCGGTTCAGGCGTGTACTTCGGTCTCTCGTTCGACGACACCGCCGCCGACTTGCTGGCCGCGTCGCTGCAAGGTGCTTCCCTCGAGATCGACCGCGGCCTCCGGATGCTCGACGAGCTCTTCGGGCAGCCTTTGCAGGTCGTCCTGGGTGGCGGGGGTATCGACGCGTCCGCGTGGTGGCGACGCTGCTTGACCGCGACCTTCGACCGGCCGACGGACGTCTGCTCGGAGGCCGAGGTCGGCGCGCGCGGCGCCGCGGCGGTCGCACTGGACCTGTCACCGGTGCCCGGTGGCGAACACCTGGAGCCCGTCCCCGCCGAGGTCGAGCGCATCACCCTCCTCCGCCCCCGCTACGCAACCTTGCGCAAACTCGCCGTCCAGGCCGCCACTTCTTCAGAATCGACCAGTTGATGCGCCCTGAGCCCGGTTGACGGTGGCTTCGTGACGCGCGTACTGCGTACGTAGTACCGGCTGGATACGGCCGATGGACGACGTGTCCGCCGGCCGTGAACACGTAGGGTGAGGGAATGGCGGCAGGTCCGCGGTTCGCGGGGTTCAAGATGCATCCGGTGGCGTGCGATCACGCCATCGTGCTCACCGTGCTCGCCATCAACCTGCTGCAGCCGGGCGCCAAGCACGGCGCCCCGCAGATCGAACTGACGGTCACCGGCACGATCATGATCCTGATCGCTTGTCTGCCGCTGGCCTGCCGCCGTCAGGCTCCGCTCACCGTCTTGGTCATCACCTCGCTGGCAGCGATCGGCTACGCAGCCACCGAGCAGGTCAAGAGCCCGATCGCCCTCGCGCTGGGGTGCGCGGTCTACACCGTGGTGACCCGTAAGGACCGGCGGACCCGCTCGATCGCGGTCGGCGTGGTCGCCGTGGCGATGGTCGGCTCAACCACATGGTTCATCGACGGCGACGTGCTCGAGAACCTCTCGGTCGCGATCTTCGTCCTGTTCGCCGCCGCCATCGGCGAGGCGGTGCGCTACCGCCGCGCCTACCTGCACGAGCTCGAGGATCGCGTCCGGCGGGCAGAGCATTCCCGCGAGGAGGAGGCCGAGCGCCGGGTGATCGAGGAGCGGCTGCGGATCGCGCACGAGCTGCACGACGTGATCGCCCATCACATCGCCTTGATGAACGTGCAGGCCGGCGTCGCCTCGCACCTGCTCCGCGAGCAACCCGACGAGGCCGAACGGGCGCTCGCCCTGGTTCGCGAAGGCGGCAGGACCGTCTTGCAGGAGCTGACCGTGCTTCTCGGCGTACTGCGTCGCTCGGGTTTGGGCACGCTGCCGACCGCGCCAACGCCTTCCCTGCAAGAGATCGGCGCGTTGATCGAGTCATCCACGGCGGCCGGACTGGAGGTCGACTGGCAGCCGCCGGTGTCGTTGCGGTTGCCGGACGTGATCGAGCTGACGACGTACCGGATCCTGCAGGAGTCCCTGACCAACGTGGTCAAACACGCGCCCGGCGCCGCCGTCCGGATCCGCATCGAGCACGAGCCCGGTTCCCTCACGGTCGAGATCACCGACGACGGCGGCCACCCCGGTACGCCGTACCGGAGCGCCGCGGTGGATCCGGTCGGCGCCGGGCACGGGCTGCTCGGGATGCGGGAGCGAGTGACCGCCGTCGGAGGCGACCTGACCGCAGGGCCTTTGCCGGACGGGGGTTTCCGCGTCCGGGCCGTTCTTCCTCTAGAGACTGGTGGAGTCACAGGTGACGATCCGGGTACTGCTGGCCGACGACCAGACGCTGATCCGCAGCGGGTTCCGGGTGCTGGTGAACTCAGCACCGGGCTTGGAGGTCGTTGCTGAGGCGGCGAACGGCCGGGAAGCCGTCGAGCGGGCCCGCAGCGAGCGCGCCGACGTGGTGCTGATGGACATCCGGATGCCCGAGGTCGACGGCCTGGAGGCGACCCGGCAGATCACCGCGGACGAGTCGCTGGCCGGGGTGAGGGTGCTGATCCTGACCACCTTCGAGGTGGACGAGTATGTTTTCGAGGCGATCCGGGCCGGCGCCAGCGGCTTCCTCGGCAAGGGCGTCGAGCCGGACGAGCTGATCAGTGCGATCCAGGTGGTCGCGCGCGGAGACGCGTTGCTGTCGCCGAAAGCCGTGCGTGGGTTGATGAATCGCTTCCTGGCCCAGCCGGAGCTGGAGCAACTGGCCGCCCCGACGCTGCTGGAGGTGCTGACCGACCGCGAGCGCGAGGTGGTCGGCCTGGTGGCGCTCGGGTTGTCGAACGACGAGATCGCCGAGCGGCTGGTGGTATCCCCCTTGACCGCCAAGACGCACGTGAACCGGGCGATGGTGAAACTCGACGCCCGCGACCGCGCGCAACTCGTGGTGATCGCCTACCGGACCGGGCTGGTCCGCAGCGGAGTACAACCGATGCAGTAGCTCGTACGGCATCCGTAGTACGGCGAGAAGCCCACGACTGGCGGACGCGGAGTAGGGGGTGCCGAAGGAACGATCGTCGGCATGGCTACCTATCTCTACCGGCTCGGCCGGTTCGCGTTCCGCCGACGCAAGCTCGTGGTGTTCGTCTGGCTGGGACTGCTCGCCGCGGGCATCGCGGGCGCCGCCACGTTGTCCGGGCCGACCGCCACGGGCTTCTCCATTCCCGGTACCGAATCGCAGCGAGCCGTGGACCTGCTCGACGAGCGGTTCCCGCAGGCCGGCGCGGATGCCGCCACGGCCCGGATCGTCTTCGAGGCTCCACCAGGACAACGGCTCACCGATCCGGCCAACACCGCCACGGTGACGAACACGCTGGCTCAGCTGACCAATGCTCCTCAGGTCGCGCGAGTCGTGGATCCCTTTACTGCCAAGGCGATCTCACCCGACGGGCGCGTCGGCTACGCGCAGATCTCCTACCAAGTCCCGGCACAGGACGTGACGCCGGAGGCCCAGGAGGCGGTCGCTGCCGCGGTCGAGCCCGCTCGTGCGAGCGGCTTGACGGTCGAGTACGGCGGGGACGCGATGCAGATCCAGGACGAGCAGAGCCTGACCGAGGTGATCGGCGTCGGCGTCGCCGCGGTGGTTCTGCTGATCACCTTCGGTTCGCTGATCGCGGCCGGTCTGCCGTTGCTCTCGGCACTCATCGGGATCGGCATCGGCGCGTCCCTGATCACGGCGGCGACGGGGTTCATCGACATCGGCGAGGGCACGACGATTCTGGCCTTCATGATCGGCCTGGCGGTGTCGATCGACTATGCGCTGTTCATCATGTCCCGCTACCGGCACGAGCTGAGCAACGGGCTGGAGCCGGAGGAAGCCGTCGGACGGGCGGTCGGGACGGCCGGCTCCGCGGTGGTGTTCGCCGGGCTGACCGTGGTGATCGCGCTGGCCGGTCTGTTCGTCGTCGGCATCCCCTTCCTGACGGAAATGGGTCTCGGAGCCGCGTTCACCGTCGCTATAGCCGTTGCCATTGCTCTTACTCTGTTGCCGGCCCTGCTGGGCATGGCCGGGCGTCGCGTGCTCGGTGGCCGCATCCCCGGTCTGCGGGGCGGAGACCCTGAGGCTGCGGACAAGCCGACCATGGGCCGCCGGTGGGCGGGCTTCGTCACCAAGCGACCGATCGCCGTTCTGCTGGTGACCGTCATCGGACTGGGCACGCTGGCCATTCCTGCCCTCGACCTGAAGCTCGGACTGCCGGACGACAGTTCCGCGGCAGTGGACTCCACGCAGCGCAGGGCGTACGAGATGTTGTCCGAGGGATTCGGCCCCGGCTTCAACGGACCGCTGATGCTGGTCGTCGACGCCGCCGGATCAGCTGACCCCAAGGCCGCCGCAGCCAGTACTGCGAACGCAGTACGCGGGCTGACGGATGTGGCCGTCGTGACCCCGCCGACCTTCAACCCAGCTGGGGACACCGCATTGATGACGGTGATCCCGTCGAGTGGCCCGAGTACGGCCGAGACCAAGGAACTCGTCGAGGCGATCAGGGCTGCACCCGAGGCGGCCGGGGCCGAGGTCTCGGTGACCGGAGCGACCGCGTTCAACATCGACATCTCCGCGAAGCTCGGCGACGCGCTGCTCCCGTATCTCTCGTTGATCATCGGCCTGGCCTTCATCCTGCTGATGATCGTGTTCCGCTCGATCCTCGTGCCCCTGAAGGCCACGCTCGGCTTCCTGCTGACGGTGGCCGCCACGTTCGGTGCGGTGGTCGCGGTGTTCCAGTGGGGCTGGCTGGCCGGATTGTTCGGCATCGAGGGGCAGACCGGGCCGATCATCAGCATGCTGCCGGTGTTCCTGGTCGGCATCGTGTTCGGGCTGGCGATGGACTACCAGGTCTTCCTGGTCACCCGGATGCGCGAGGAGCACGTGCACGGCTCCCCACCGGGTGCCGCCGTCGTGGACGGCTTCTCGCACGGCTCCCGAGTGGTGACGGCCGCAGCGGTGATCATGATCGCGGTCTTCTCCGGCTTCATCATGTCCAGCGAGATCCTGGTCCGCGAGATCGGGTTCGGCCTCGCCTTCGCGATCCTGATCGACGCCTTCGTGGTCCGGATGACGATCGTGCCCGCCGTGATGGCGCTGCTCGGCCGCTCGGCCTGGTGGCTGCCGCGCTGGCTGGACCGGCTGCTGCCGAACGTCGACATCGAGGGCGAGAAGCTGCGCCGGCAGTTCGAGCCCGTCGTCCCGGAACCGTCACCGGAGCCGGAACTGAGCTACCACTGAGGATGATCGGCGCCTGAAGGGTGACGGTGGCCACTGACAGTGATCGAGGTGGCCTGGATGATGGGCGCCATGCTGCGCTCGATGATGAAGTCCAAGGTCCACCGGGCCACCGTCACCCAGGCCGACCTCGACTACGTCGGGTCCTGCACGCTGGACGCGACGCTGATGGAGGCGGCCAACCTGCTGCCCGGCGAACAGGTCGACATCGTCGACATCACCAACGGCAACCGGCTGACGACGTATCTGATCGAAGGCCCGCGCGACACCGGCATCGTCGGCATCAACGGCGCCGCGGCACACCTGATCCATCCCGGTGACCTGGTCATCCTCATCTCGTACGGACTGTTCGACACCGCGGAGGCGAAGACCTTCGAGCCGAGCGTAGTCTTCGTGGACGGGCACAATGCGATCACCCGCATCGGCTCGGACCCCGCCGAGGTGCTGCCGGACAGCGGCACGCTCCGCGGCGACCAACTGCACACCGCGCGCTGAGATGAGGATGGCTCGACGATGAGCGACACGGACAAGGCCCCCAAGACCGCGACCCACGACAGCCCGTCGGGCGAGAAGCTGCGCGAGTTCATGAACTCCGGCTGGGGCTCGATCGAACGCGACGACCTCACGCTCAGTGACGTCGGCACGTGGGCAGCGAAGCGGCGCGACGCCCTGTCGCAGGCGTTCCCGGGTGAGCGGCTGGTGATCCCAGCCGGCACCTACAAGGTCCGCTCGAACGACACCGACTACACGTTCCGCCCGCACACCGACTACGTCTGGCTGGTCGGCGACCAGACCTCCGACGCCGTCCTGGTGCTGGAGCCGAACGGGACCAGCGGCCACGACTCGGTGCTCTACTTCCGGCCCCGCGCGGACCGCAGCCAGGGCGAGGAGTTCTGGCGCGACCGGATGTACGGCGAGCTGTGGGCCGGCCGGCGCCCGTCGCTGACCGAGACCGCCAAGGAGTTCGGGATCGAGACCCGGCACGTCGACGCACTCGCCGACGTACTGAAGAGCGACGTACCGACCCGGGTCCGCCGCGGCGAGGAGAGCTCGATCGCCTCACTGCTGAGCGGCGCGAAGATCGACGAGGACCGCGACGGCGAGCTCGCCTTCGTACTGTCCGAGCTGCGGCTGGTCAAGGACGCGTTCGAGATCGAGCAGTTGCGCGAGGCGTGCGCGATCACCCACCGCGGCTTCTCCGACGTACTGTCCGACATGGACAAGGTCCGCCAGTACGGCGAACGCTGGATCGAGGGCACCTTCTGGCGCCGTGCCCGGGCCGAAGGCAACGACGTCGGCTACACGTCGATCGCCGCCGCCGGACCGCACGCGACCACGCTGCACTGGATCGAGAACGACGGCCCGGTGAACGACGGCACCCTGATGCTGCTCGACATGGGCGTGGAGAACCGCAACCTGTACACCGCGGACATCACCCGCACACTGCCGGTGAACGGCGAGTTCACCCCCCGCCAGCGCGAGCTGTACCAACTGGTGCTCGACGCCCAGAACGCCGGCATCGCGGCACTGAAGCCCGGCGTACCGTTCCGGTCCGGGCACAACGCGGCGATGGATGTCATCGTCCGCGGCCTGGAAGCCATGGAGCTGCTTCCGGTCACCGCCGACGAGGCATTGGACCCGAACAGCGGCATCTACCAGCGCTACACCCTGCACGGCGTCAGCCACATGCTCGGCATCGACGTCCACGACTGCGCAGCAGCCCGCAACGAGAAGTACAACAAAGGCAACGTCGAAGCCGGCTACGTCCTCACCGTCGAGCCCGGCCTGTACTTCCAGGCCGAGGACCTGACCGTCCCCGAGGACCTGCGCGGCATCGGCATCCGCATCGAAGACGACATCCTGATCACCGCGGACGGCAACGAAAACCTCTCAGAAGCCATGCCCCGAGAAATAGAAGCCGTCCAGAACTGGATGGCCAGCTAAAAGCCCCGCGCCTCCTCCGTCGGCACTCCTGCCCACCCACCCCAGGCCACCGCTCCTATGTCGCGGCTCAGGAACAACGTGGTGGGCAGGAGCCGATCCACATGCGTGGCAGGAAAGGCATCCACCTCGCGCCTCCTCCGTCGGCACTCCTGCCCACCGACCCACGTCGCCGCTCCTGCGTCGCGGCTAAACAACGTGATGCGCGGGGCCGACCACCCGGCGTCCGCGACGACATCCGCATAGTTGCTCAGGCCAACTGAACATCAGCGGCAACCAGGCCTACGCCCTCGTGCACAGCGGCGCTCTACCCGCCGTCAAGGTCGGCGGCCGCGGGCAATGGCGGTCGAGCGGATCCAGCTGGAGAAGTACATCAACGGCTACCCCGCCGAGACAGCCCAGTTCGTGGCAGTCACGGCAGCAGAGCCACCGGCACAATCAGCGGGGGTCTGGGCGGCTGGCAGCTTCCGCTGGTGTCGACGTCAGTACAACAGAGTCGTCTCCGATCTTGGTGAGCATCCGGTGCACCTTCTCGTGTGCGAGCGCCATCCTCACGAGAGCCCAGATTTTCCAACCGGGTGGTACTTCGAGGGCTGTAGTGATCGGGATCCCCAGATCAGCGATCTGCGTCGCCTTTCGGTGCCGTGGCCGCATCGAGAGCATGATGCCGTGGACGGTGGTGACGTAGGCGATCAAGGTCTCGCGGAACTGACCTGGGTAGGCCTGGGCGAAGCGAGCGACGTCGTCCATCAGCGCGCGGGATTGGCTCTGCAGCACTTCGTACTGCCGGTCGCGCTCGGCGTTCCATACCCGTTGTAGGTCAGTCCGGGCGGTGGCGGGCAGATCCTCCCCGTACATCTTCGCCGCCAGCGTCAGCTTGGTGATCACCGTCAGGAGCTCCTGGCGTGCCCTGAGGATGCCGAAGTACCGCTCCTTGCGCGCTTCCATCCGTGGCTTCACGAGGTACTCGATCGCCAGCGTGACGAAGACAGCCGTAGCGCCAGCGGTGACTACGGTGTCCCAGTTGATCGTCGGCATCTCGCTCCGAGCCTCGGTATATGGATCGCTCGCGCCGTGGATCCCAGGCTCGTAGCTGCGCCAGGCGGTGTAGCTGACCTTGCTGTCGAAGGTCAAGGCGTCTGACGAACGCTAGTGCTGAGTGCGCGCTCGAACGGGTGAAGTGGCAGGTTATCGGCTCTAGGTAAGCGATCTGAGCATGGCGCCCGCTCCGTCCTTGTACTGGGGAAACGATCGCGCCCCGATGAGCGATACACCGGGCGTGGAGGGACCGATGGACGACGCCGATGCCGAGATGGGGGCGTTGGGCTGCTGGTACAAATGCGCGACGATGCCGTCGGAAGGAGCGTGTATGGAAGTCGAGTGGACAGTTGCAAGTCCCGGTCTGGCTGTCCCTTCGCCAACGCGTTCGGACGCCAAGGCATACCGCAACCAGCTAACGCAGTTGGTGGAGCAACGCTGGAGCTACTCCGAGGTCTGGGGGGTGGGGACGGTGTACCCGACCATGACGCTGTCGATCAGCGACGATCTGGCGGTAGTTCATCGGTTCGTTGACGCCGAGGCATGCTTCCTCCTGGACGGTGAGGACGTGGTTCCCGCGGACAAATCCCGTGACTTCCCGATCCAGGATGCTGTGGTGTCGTTTACCGGGGGCTTCATCTCAACATCAACTCGCGCCGCCGCCATCATCGACGCGTTCGCGCGTGGCGCCGACACGGGTGAGCTGGGTTCTTGGTCTCGCCTGTGACGGCGGACGTCCGGACATGCCGCTGATCGGTTGTCCGCAAGTCTCGCTCATGCCGAGATGAGGATGTCGAAAGCACGGCCATGCCGCGGTGGCGCGCCCAGGAAGGGACCATCTCGGCCCTAGTCAGTCGGGCAGGAACTGTCGCACTGGGTGCCCCTCGGTGAAGTCGACCAGGCGATCGCCTGTCCGGGGGTTGACCCACTCCTTATCGGCGCCCGCACGAAGGAGAAGATCAAAGATCCGGTGTAGGTCTTCACGAAGCTCGATCAGAACCGGCTCGTCCAGAACTTGCCGCGCGTCCAGAACCGCGCGCATCAAGGCCGGGTTTCCCGCGGAGTCCTTGGCATTGACGTCCGCTCCCTCTGCGATGATCCGCCCAAGTACGCCGAACGCGCTGTCGAACTGCTCAGACGTACTCATTATCTCGATGTCAGGCGGCTCGCCGGGCAGCGCCATGTTGCGCCCGAACCGCGCGCTGAAGACCGCTGCCCGGATAGCGTCATGCAGCACCGGTACATTCCAGCTGTTCACATCCGAAGAGTCGATGAAGTTGACGTCCGCACCCTTGTCCATGAGGACTCGAGCAACCTCGAAGTTGCCGGACTTGATGGCAACCTGCAGTGCCGACTGACCATCGTCCTTCTTGGGCGGAGCCTTCGCGACGGCACGCACTAGACCAGGGTCGGCATCGATCCGCGCAACGACTGCCGCCATGTCACCGGCGCGAATCTCCTTGAAGAACGCCCTCATCTTCGTGAGTGTGGCACAGCGATCCTGGGACGAAGTCGGCAAGGCCCCTCTCATGCCACAATCCGCGCTGTCATGCCGAGTTCCGGGCGTCGCTCAGCGAGGCAGAGGGTTCGGGCCGGTCGCGGTCACGAGTCGCTGGGGCACCCAGTCGTCGACGTGATGGAACCCGCCGTCGAACGGGCCAGCATCGAGCTCGACGGATGCCCTCAGTGAGAGTCGATAGAACTTCACGTGGGTGAAGTCCTCGAACAAGATGTAGACGGGGTCGGGTGTGCTGCTCGGGCCCTGGAACTGCTGTCCCGTCAGGACGGGCTTGTGGGCTCCGACGAACGCGTCGAAAGTGTCGCCGACCACGACGCCGAGGTGCTCCAACCCCATCTTGTAGACGCGCTGGTGCACGGGCGGGATGAGCTCGATGAGCGGGACGACCTTGCCGTCGAGGACTTCGAGCGGCTCGGCGGGAACGATCAAGGAGATCGGACGGCCGTTCCAGACGTTCTCGCGATTGGCGACCGCGTGGCGTTCGAGCAGGTTCCGTACATGCGCGTACTGGTCCCACTCCGGCACGCGGACGGCGAGGTGGCTGAGCGGGTACGGGCGGATGTCGATGCCCCGGGCGAGCAGGCGGTCGTTCTGCTGCGCGGCGAACGCCCGATAGTCCCCGATGATGTCGCCTACCGGATCGGCCATCGCCGCCTCCTCTCGGCCGCTAGCGTACGACGGGGTGGGCGGCGGACGCATCAGGCCGCCGCTCGCCAAACGTCCGGACATGCCGATGAGCGGATGTTCATGAGTAACGTCATCTGTCCCGTACCGGACTGACCCTGTCAGTCCAGATTGCGATAGCGCCACCAGTTGCTGTCGACAGGCGAGAACGGCTGCGGAGAAGTTGCTCGTAGGAAGCGTTCATCCAGCGCCTTCACCTGGGCCGAGATGCGCTCGGCTCGCCTGCCACCTCGGCGGATCAGTGATTCAAGCTGGTCACGTGCGTCGAGGCCCTCGGTACCGTCACATTCGGGACAGCCGGTCGCGGTTTCGTCGAAGCCGGCTTCGGCCCGCTTGACGATGTGCTGCCAACTCCGCAGCAACCATTGCGTTTGGAGGCCATAGGCGAGTCTGGCCTCGCGGGGCCGATGAGGCATCCCGCGTGAATCGTTCTTAGTCATCTGCTGCGCCGTAACGTGACGTGACCGGTGCGGTTTCGGACAGGGTACGTCGCCAGCGGACGCAGCGTCACGCGATGCACTCATTTGCCGCGATCAGCGCGCCGTTATGCCTGCGCGGCGCCTCAATCCTCGTCAGCGACCCAGTAGACGCCGGACCCTGCTTCACCCATGACCGCGATCCCAGCGTCGAACGTGAACTCGGTCGCAGGCGCCCAGGAGAATGGAAACACATCCGGCATGTCTGCGCTGTTGGTTGCGAACCGTGAGTTGAACTTGCCGAATGCGCGAAGGAACTCGCCAGCGAGCCACTCCGCCCGGTGCTCAGTCATCACTTCGCGCTTGTACGCGAGGTCCTTGTGAAGGATCGCAGCGAGGAACTGCCGGGCCCGGTCAGCGTCGACCTCAACCCATGCTCGGCCGAGCGGCTCCAAGCCCGCGATCCGAGCGATGTCGTCAAAATCCTCAGCCTCATGGGGTTGCAGGAGCGTCAGCCAGACCTGGATGGCCGGGCGCTCACGCATCATCCGAACAACCTCGGGTGCCAGATCCATGGCCTCGATTCTTCCAGCCCCAACGCTCTCATCTGCCGCGATCCGCGCGGTTATGCCGAGTTGAGGGCGGCGCCGGTCAACCTTCGGGAGCAGTCGGTTTCCACGGTCCCTCGATGACCGTCGCTTCCTGGTCGCCGGGCCAGGGAGGCATGGTGATGCAGAGGAACTGGAGCGGGTCGACGCCGGTGCAGCGATACTGGAATGCCGTCCCAACGGGAATGTCGATGGAAATGCCTCTCCCCAGAACGGTCGTCTCTTCACGAGTGCCGTCTCGTCGCCACATCTGCCCCTCGCCCGCGAGGACATGCCAGAACTCGCTCACGGTGGCGTGGACGGTCGCCCGATTCACCTGACCTGGCGGGACGGTGGAGTGGATCATGCCGCCGGTCTCGCCTTCGATCAGGTAGCGGATCTCGGCCCCGGCAGGCGAGCGGCCATCCGGGGTGGAGGGGAACGAGCGGGTCTGCATGGAGAACCTCCGTGTGCTTCCCAGCATTATCTCGCCGGCGGACGCCTCGGTAGTTCTCGGTCTTCGAGTTCCGGGTGTCTCCCGTGCAGGAACGTACCGAACTCTGGTCCGTCGCCCACCCGTACTCGGGAGCGCGCCGAACCGAACTGCTTGGGTACGTCGGTATACGAATGTCAGCCCTGTCGTGCCCGAATCGGTCGTGCCGAGCGCGAAGACTCAATCTGATGGCCGCGCCGCCGTGAGCATCGCCTCCAATTCACTATCGCGACGCCGCTGTGCTTCCACCGTTCAGACGTGCAGGTCCACAACAAGCGGTGACTCCCAGACGATGGGATCGTTCTCCACCTCGCATGAACGCGCCTCATGAAGGGCTTTGCTGGCTCTTCACAATCGAGGGTGTAGTTGCGGCCTGAAGCCACCGGTCTCCAGCAGGGATCTGGCGATGTAGTTGGTGAGGTTGCGGAACCCGAGAGCTGAGCCGCGGAGGTGTTCGAGTCGTCCGTTGATGGCCTCGGTCGGGCCGTTGCTGGTGCCGGGCCGGTCGAAGTAGGCCAGGACGTCGGCGGCGCGCTTCTTCAACGTCCGGCCGAGCGTGATGACCTCGCTCAGCACGCTGGGGACGCCCCGGCTGGTCGACTCGATCAGCTTGGTCATCAGCTCATGGCCCTTCCTGCGGTCCGGCTCGCGGTAGGCGGCGATCATCCGCTGGTAGATCCCCCAGGTGGCCTCGACCTCGACGTGTGCATCGTCGGCGAACAGCTCGTGCAGGCGGTCCTTCTGCTTGTCGGTGAGCAGGTCGGCGCCGGTGTGCAGCGTCCGGCGAGCCGAGTACAGCGGATCGCCCTTGCGGCCGCGGTGGCCGTGGATGGCCTGCTGGACGCGGCGCCGGCACTCGTCGAGGGCGTCGCCGGCCAGGCGCGCGACGTGGAACGGATCCATGACGGCTACCGCGTCGGGCAGTTCCTCGGCAGTTGCGGTCTTGAACCCGGTGAAGCCGTCCATGGCGACGACCTCGGTCCCGTCGCGCCAGGACTCCTCCCGTTCGGCCAGCCACTGCTTGAAGGCTTGCTTGGAGCGGCCCTCGACCATGTCCAGCAGCCTGGCTGGGCCGGTGCCGTCGCGGATGGGCGTCAGGTCGATGATCACGGTGACGTACTTGTCGCCGCGTCGGGTGTGGCGCCACACGTGCTCGTCCACCCCGATCGCCTTGACGCCGTCGAACCTCCCAGGATCATCGATCAGCACACGCTTGCCTTCGGCCAGGACCGCGTCGTTGGCGGTGTTCCACGCGACCCCGAGGCCCTCGGCGACGCGGGCAACGGTCAGGTGCTGGCACACAATGCCTTCCAGCGCCCACCGCAGCCCGCGGCGGGACAGCTTCGCCCGAGGCTCGGCAGCCAGGCTGGTGTCTTGGCGCCACACATGCCCGCAGCCGGTGCAGCGGTAGCGGCGCACGACTACCTCCAGCATCGTTGGGCGCCAGCCCAGCGGCTCGTGCGCAAGCCGCCGAACCACGGTGTCACGCGCGGCTCCCTCGCATCCGCAGCGGCGGCACCACCGGTCGGGTTCGACGACCCGGCACGCCAGCACCGCACGATCCGGCTCGAGCCGCTGACCTACGACTTCGAGGCCGAGCTCATCGATCCGGCAGAACACGGTGAGGTCAGGGCAGGCGAAGCCCTCATCCGGGGTAGCGTCAGGCACGTCGAGGTCTTCCAGATGGGCAGTGTGAGAACTTCCATCCTCGGGAGACCTCGACCTCTACCCGGACGCCGACGCGCCGAGCACGCGCCGAGAACAGGTCACACGCCCGCTACACCCTCAACTGTGAAGAGCCGCTTTGCTGAGCGCTCGAAGGTGAGCATCATCGAGCGCCGTGAGGTCGAGCATTCTCAAGATGCTACTTGTGGTCAGCTCGATGTCGGATCAAATTCCGACCGCTCATGCCGCGAGTGTGAAACGCGGTCATGCCGGATTAGGGACGCATCTTCGCCGGTCCGGTGTCGGGCAAGGCGAGTTGCTGTCAGGATGATCCGCGTGACGAAATGGCGGTCGCTTCAAGATGCCTACGGTACGGCTGGGCCCGTCGAAGCGCTCCTTGAGCGTGGCGACACGGAAGATCGCGCCGTCTGGGACGAACTATGGTCGCGGCTTTGTCACCAAGGCACGGTCTACAGCGCCAGCTACTCCGCGCTACCCCGGCTGGCAGAGTTAGCGGCACGCCAGGATCGGTCTGGCTTCGTCGAGCCCCTATTTCTGGCGGCGCGCATCATGGCATCAACGGACGGCCCAGAGGCGCCAGCGGCCGTTCGGGCCAAGTATGCCGAGACGATCCGGGCGCTGCATGAAGTGGCTGAGGGACTAGTGCCGTTTGCGACCGACGACACCGACTTCATATATCGAGCGCAGGCCGTCTTGGCGACCGCAAGCGATTCGGTGTGGGCGACGCGTCTGGAAGCCCTCGCGAATCAGGAGCTGGAATTCGCGTGCCCCGGCTGCGACGAACAACTCGTCATGGGCCTCGAAACCTCGCCAGCGCTCGTCAAACAGTTTGACGACGCTTCCGTGGGAGTGACGACGGTTGCGCCGTCTGCCCCAGGCCAGCTCACGGGTAGCGAGGCACGTGCCTACGAACTGACAACCACTTACCGGCGAGCGCAGGTTGCTAAGCAGCTTCTGGACCTTTTCGGGATCTTCGAGTGCCCGGCTTGCCACTTCACAGGACGTACGTCGACGGCGTTCAGCTGACGGCCCCGAGCAGTCCGCCTAATACGCACGGAGATGCGACGATCGTTCTCCGCCTCGCCGGCAAACCCTCCTCCTCGCGACTTCGTCCGCCGAACAACGGGTGTTCCAGCCAGGACTCACCTGAACTGCGGAGACGGCGACAAGTTCGGTAAAGGCCCCACCGGAAGCTACGCAACTGTCGGACCGGCTCCTCGTCCTCGGGCGCGTCCCGGTGTGTGCGGGCGATGAAACCGGCGGCTGCTTGGTCGGAGGCGTTGAAGTCCGGGCCCCGCAGCTCATCGGCGTTCTTCTCGTCGACCCAGGAACTGTTCCAAAAGGTTCGCCCGGCTGGCTGTCGATGCATAGCGACCACACATGCGATCCAGGCTGCCGCGAACAGCCGACAATCCAGCGGATGACGGTGCTGACGTAGCGGGATGGACCAAGCTGCGTGCGCACCCAGCCTGGTCAACTTGTTCGGCCCGTCAGCGGCCGTCGTTACCGATCCTCCGATCCCATTCGCGGACTCTCACCTCTTTGCGATCAAGGAGTGAAGGCCTCCAGCCGTGGCGAGGCCGGCAAGGCATCCGGCGGCCAAGCCGCTCACCACTGCGGCCACGATCGTTGTCAGGAGACTCGATGGCTCGCTGGAGGGAGCGCCTAGGATCTGACCCGCAACTGCCAAGCCAGTGGAGATCGCGGCAGCGAGGCCCGCGACCCTTCGGCCACCGCGGGCATCGGGTGTTCGAACCGGGCCGTGCGTTCCCGTCGGCTGGGTGTGGGGAAATCAGGCACGTCGTGGCGGGTGACAGCGACCATCAGCTCGTACCAGTGGCCCATCGCCACGGAGTCAGCCGGATCGAGCTGCGTGATGGTCATGCCCGCATCGTCCCGACGGGCCTGACCGTTCAGCAATTGAATTACTCAAGTGGAGCAATAAAACGTTCGCGCGTACCGCCGTCCGATGATGAGCTGGCACGGTGACCAACCACGATGAGACGGCGGCTGTCCGACCGTTGACACTGGCTTGGGTGAGTCGGCACCTGGAGGCCGGCGAACGGATCGTCAGAACCGAGGCGCTGCACGGCGGCATCACTGCCGAAATGCGGAGACTGACCATCGGCACGCGAGACGGAGACACCCGTGACCTGGTACTGCGGACCTTCGTCGACGCGGAGCACGCCGAGGACGGGCTGACCAGGGAGGCTGGCGCCCTGACCTTGCTCGCGCAGACCTGCCTACCGGCTCCTGAGCTGGTCGCAGTTGATCCGACCGCCGTGCAGTGCGAGTATCCATCGCTCCTCATGACGCATCTGGCGGGCCGGACGGTCCTCGACGATGAGGGATTGGAGGCGCGTGTCCCGCTGCTGGCCCGTCAACTCGTGGCGATCCACGCGTTGCGACCCGCCGAGCAGCCCCGCAAGTATGTGGCGTTGACGACCGCCGACACCGTCGTGACTCCGAAGAGCGCCGACGCGGCGGTATGGGCCGCGGCGATCGACGTGATCCGCAAGCCCGCGCCGCCCTATGAAGGACGGTTCCTGCACCGGGACTTCCAGCCGGGCAACGTGCTGTTCGACGTACCGCCGCCTGCGCAGGCAGGTGCCCGGATCACCGGCGTCGTCGACTGGGCAGGAACCTCCTGGGGCCCGGCGGATCTCGATGTGGCGCACTGCTCCGTCAATCTCGCGCTGTTGCACGGCCCGGCGTGGGGCGTGCGGTTCGCCGAGGCGTATGAGGAGGCCGGTGGCGTGCTGGCCGCAACCGCGAGCGAGCGGCTCTATTGGCAGGTGCGGGACGCACTGGCGTCATCAGAAGAAGTGCAGGTGGTGTCGCAGCCATGGCGAGAAGCAGGAAGGACAGACCTCACAACGCGAGCCGTGGAGGAACGGCTGGATGCCTATGTCACCGCCCTGATTGACGCCCCGGACTAAATCTCCACGATGTGAGAGCCCGCGGGTGGGGGTCACAGTCCGGAGTGGTGTCCGGAACAGGACAACGGAACTGATCTTCCGGCGGGCGAGGGTTGACAGTCAGTGATTGACAGCCTTGGCTAGTGAAACGGCGGCCTGCTGGGGATGGGCCGACGAACCTCGGGGGAGGGCGACATGTCGAATGTCGAGGTACGGCTGCGCGCGCTGTTGTGGCGGTTGTGTGCCGTCGCGGAGGCCGGTGACGATCCAGACATCGTCCGGCTGGACGGGTTAGCCGACATCGATTCCACACGTGACCGGCTGGTCGAAACCTGTCGTACGTCATTGCGTTCGCTCCACAGTCATCTGCCGCACGGCGACCAGACTGCGTCGGCGCAGCGGACCGCGGAACTGACGACGCGGGGCATCCGGATGCAGACGGTCCGGCTGCGCGAGCGGCTGCTCGGGCCGGAGGGCGCGTCGATGCACGGATACCTGCGAGCCGTGGTCGGTCTCGGTGAGGAACTCCGGGCCGCGGAACGGCTGCCGATGACACAGATGATCCTGGCCGATCGATCGGCGGCGCTGATCCCGGTGCTCGGGGCGCCGATGACCCAGGCGGCGGTGCTGATCCAGTCCGAACAGTACGTACGGTCGCTGGAGGCAGTGTTCCAGGCGACCTGGGAGCAGTCGGAGGCCGTCGAGATCAGCGAGGCCGATCCGCTCGACCGGTTGGGCGAGCGGTCCCGGGAGGTGCTGGTACTGCTGGCCGCGGGTCTGACCGACGAGGCGATCGGGCGTGAGCTCGGCGTCACTGACCGGACCGTACGCCGGCAGGTCGCCGGCCTGTGCCGCAAACTCCGAGTCGACTGCCGCTTCCAGCTGGGCCTGGAGATAGCCCGCCGCGGCTGGCTCTGAAAGCCCTTACGTCCGAAGAACTCGAGGGACGTCATCGACGAGGGACGTCATCGACAGTTCTTCGGACGTAAGGACTACGAGGCCGGGGCCCGGCTGCTGGAAATCAGCAGCCGGGCCCCGGGTTGGTGATGGCGGTTCTCAGGCGACGCCGCGAACCCACCCGCTCCAGCCGAGCCCCTGGACGCCGACTCGCACATAGACGCGATGGCCCTCACGGATGCTGAGGTTCACGGCGTAGCAGGGCTTCTTGGCGCCGTTGCGGTCCAGCAGAGTCACGACCTTGCCCCTGTAGTACAGCTGGCCGTAGACCTTGCGGTTGTCCCCGCGGGTGTCGCAAACGGTCAGGATCTCGCCCCGAGCCGCGAACCCGGCGCAGCCCCGGGTGGTGCCTCCGTAGCGCAGGCAGGCCACCGCGTTGACTCCTCTGGCCGCCGTCGGCGCCGTCTGGACGTTGGCCGTCTCGCTAGACCGGGACCCGGTGTCCTGTGCCGGTGCCGCCGAGCCGACAGTCGGAGCCATCACACCGGCGGACGCCGCGGCGCCCAGTACGGCGATACCCCGGACCATCGAACGCTGAATCTTCATGATCTCCCCTTGATCTCTGATTTCGGTTGTTGTGCGCAGGAGCTCTCCTGCCCACTACGCAACCGGATTCAGCCCCGCCCGGCAGCCAGATGTCCGGATCCGGAAACAGCGGGGTGACGTAGAGGTTGATCTCGACGATGGTGCCGTCGCTGCCCGTTGGTTGCTGGCGGCAATCATTTGGCGAGGAGACAAGAAAGAAGTGATTGGCGCGCCGGGAAGGGTCCATCGAGCGTCCATCCACCAATTCTTCTGCGGCTGGCGGCATGATCTGGGTGTGGACAGTACGGGTGGGGCGAGCGTGTGGGGCGGTCGGTCTGGTGATGCTTTTGCTGAGCGGATGCTGGAGGTCGTGAACGACTGTGGTCGCACGGCGAACGTTGCCGTGAGTCCCGTCAGCGAGCAGGTTGCTCCGCCTGGGGCGTACTTGGTGGAGGTCTCGGTCCGCGAGGGTCCCGACCTTCTGTATGAAGTCGCAGACTGGGTGCAAGGCGCTCGGATTATGGATCCTAACGGTGAGGATCTGACCGTCGAGGAAGCACTCCAGTACCTGAGGCTGCGGATCGGAGGACTGTCCCCTTCCGAAGCCCTCAACCAGTGCTGAGTCTGCCGACACCCTCGATTGAAGGTTTTCGCTGTCAGTTGTGCGCGTAGCGGGCTGAAACATTCAACACGGGATTCAAAGTTAGGATTGGAGAGCATGGAGAGACAGGCGGAGGGCCGATGATTCTGCCCAAGATTCGCGATCCGCGGATGGTGACCATCCGGCGGGGTGGCACGTTGAGCGATGAGGATCATCGGTTGCTCGCGTTGTGGGCTGCCGAGTGTGCTGAGCATGTTCTCGGGTACTTCGAGCAGGAGCGGGCGGACGATCCGCGACCACGAGAAGCAATCGCGGCCGCCCGTGCGTGGGCGCGCGGTGACCTGCCGATGATGCAGGCACGCGCAGTCGGTGGGCACTCGATGGGCGCTGCACGGCCCCTGGTTGGTGCCGCCCGTTTCGCTGCGTACTCGGCCGGACAGGCCGCCTGCGTCGGGCACGTGGCCGAGCACGACCTCGGCGCCGCCGCCTACGCGATCAAGGCCGTACGGAGCGCGCGACCTGATGATCCCGAGGCGGGCCGAGTCGAACGGGACTGGCAGCGCACTCAGCTGCCGGAGCCCGTCCGCCTACTCGTTCTCGAAGACCAACTCCGACGCAACGACATCTGTTGGTCAACCTTCTCCGACTGAGACAGCCACCCCTGCCGCCGGCCGTGGGCAATGGGACGATCGGGCATGGCGCTGACGAATCCCTGGTTGTCCGGTCCCGCTCCTACCGAGAAGCTCGATCAGGAGCGGCTCTCCGAACGCATCCTGAACCTGCTGTCGAGCCAGAACATGTGTGTTCTCGCGACAACAGGCCCGGCTGGTCCGCTGGCCACGCCCGTGCGGTACTACCACCTTGACTTCGCCATCATCTTCACCGCATCCGGCCGATCGCCGAAGATGCGCAACCTCGCCGACGACCCGAGGATCTCGATCGGCGTGTTCGCCCCACTGGTCGGCCAGGCGAGCAGCCGTGGCGCCCAGCTCTTCGGCGATGCAGTCGTCCTGCAGCCGGGCACCGCCGACTTCGATCGCCACTGGGAGGCTTACCGGTGGCAGTCCGACCACGTTGAACGCGGCAACTCCCTCTACGACCCACCGGAGAGCCCGCTGGTCGTCGTCAACCCGCACCGCATCGTCTACACCGACCACTGGCTCCGGCGCGAAGGCTACGCACCCCGCCAGTTCTGGAAACCGGAAGAACCGGTCAGCTGAGTACCACCATGAACCACGAACTGCTTCCCCTCCGCTCGACGGCGGAGGGGAGCAACTGTGGTGTTTACCAGATGCGGACGCGTTCCTCCGGAGGGAGCCACATCGTGTCGGATTCGGTGACAGCGAAGGCGGTGTGGAACTCGTCGATGTTGCGGACGACCGCGTTGCAGCGGAACTCTGGTGGAGAGTGGGGGTCGATGGCCAGGCGGCGGATCGCCTCGGCCTCGCGGGCCTTGGTGGACCAGCCCATCGCCCAGGCCAGGAAGAAGCGTTGTGGGCCGGTGAGACCGTCGACCGTGGGCGGCTCCGCGCCGTCCAGGGACAACGCGTAGGCGACGTAGCCGATCGAGAGGCCGCCCAGGTCGCCGATGTTCTCGCCCAGGGTGAGCTCGCCGTTGACCTTGTGGCCGGGCGCGTCGCCCGGTTCCAGTACGTCGTACTGCGCGACGAGCCTGGCTGTGCGCTGCTCGAAGGCCGCCCGGTCCTCGTCGGTCCACCAGTCGTTGAGGTTGCCGGTGCCGTCGTACTTCGAGCCCTGGTCGTCGAAGCCGTGGCCGATCTCGTGGCCGATCACGGCACCGATGGCGCCGTAGTTCACCGCGTCGTCGGCGTCGGGGTGGAAGAACGGCGGGTGCAGGATCGCGGCCGGGAAAACGATCTCGTTCATCCGCGGGTTGTAGTACGCGTTCACCGTCTGCGGCGTCATCAGCCACTCGGTCTTGTCGATCGGCTGGCCGAGCTTGGCCAGGTCGCGGGCGGTCTCGACGGCGACCGAGCGGCGGACGTTGCCGACCAGGTCGTCGGCGTGGATCTCGAGGCCGCTGTAGTCCTTCCACTTGTCCGGGTAGCCGATCTTCGGGGTGAAGGCGGCGAGCTTGTCGAGCGCGCGCTGCCGCGTCTCGGGGCTCATCCAGTCGAGCGCCTCGATCCGCTGCCGGTAGGCCTCGACCAGGTTGGCGACCAGCTCGACCATCCGGGCCTTCGACTCCGGCGGGAAGTGCTCGGCGACGTACAGCTGGCCGACCGCCTCGCCGAGGGCGGAGTCGACGACGCCAAGCCCGCGCTTCCAGCGCTCGCGCAGCTCCGGCGCACCGGTCAGCGTCTTGCCGTAGAAGTCGAAGTTCTCGTCGACGAAGGCCTGGCTCAGCAGCGGAGCCGCGCTCCGGACGACGCGCCAGGAGAGCCACTCCTTCCAGTGCACAAGGTCGATCTCGTGCAGGGCGGTCGCGGCTGCGGTCAGGTAGTCCGGCTGACGGACCACCAGCTGGGCGAACGCCTCCTCCGGTACGCCGGCGTTGGACAGCCAGCCCGCCCAGTCGAACCCAGGCGTCAGCTCCTCGAGCCCGGCCCGGTCGAGCTTGTTGTACGTCGCGGTGACGTCGCGGTTGCGGACCCGGTCCCAGTGCCCCTTGGCCAGCCGGGTCTCGAGCGCCATGATCCGCTCGGCGGCGGCACTCGTGTCGGCGAGTCCGGCGAGCTCGAGCATCCGGGCCACGTGCGCGACGTACGCCGTCCGCACGTCGGCGAAGGAGTCCTCGCGGTAGTACGACTCGTCCGGCAGGCTGATGCCGCCCTGGCTCGCGTACACGATGTACTCATCGGACTTCTTCGCGTCGATGTCCGTGCCGTAGTAGAAGATGCCGGCCACGCCCTGCAGCTCGAGCCGACCGAGCGAGGCGACCAGGCCGGGCACGTCCTGGATCGAGGCGACCAGCTCGAGCTGGTCCGCGATCGGCCCGGCCCCGAGCCGCTCGATCGTCTCGGTGTCCATGAAACCTGTGAACAGGTCACCGATCTTGCGTGCCTCGCTGCCGGCCGGGTGCTCAGCGGCCGCGGTCTTCTCGACGATCGCCCGGACATCCTGCTCGGCGGTGTCCCAGAGTGCGTGGAAGGCGCCGTAGATCGCCTTGTCCGCGGGAATCTCGGTGCGGTCCAGCCACGGTCCGTTCGCGTACCGGTACAGGTCGTCCTGCGGCCGGACCGTCGTGGACAGATCCGAGCTGTCGATCCCTGCTGTCATACCTGCCCGCTCCTCTGCTGGTGACTGCCACTCACCGTGACATTACCCGTTGCCGCCCAACGGCCGGGATGGTTATCAACAGGCTTTGAACCGTTTTGTCCTGGGAACCGTGTACCTACTGTTGAAAGCACAACCAGCCGCTGTGTCGGCGTAGACAGCAAAGGCGTCGACCCGGTCATCGACCAGGAGGACACTCCGCCATGTCACGTCCACAGCCGAGACGGCTAGGCCGCGCGCTCGCCGCGACTCTCGGCCTCCCCGCACTGCTTCTGGGCAGCGTCACCGCATCCGCGTTCACCGGGACGACCGCTGCCTCAAACTCCGCCCCCGCACACCAGGTCGTCAAGCACACCAGAGACGACGACCGCTGCAACTCCATCCGCTTCGGAGCCACCCAGGCAAGCCACAGTGCTCGCTTCCCCCGCCGCTTCGACCTCCCGGCCGGCTTCCAGCCGGAGGGCATCGCCATCGACCACTCCGGTACTGCGTACTTCGGCTCGCGCGTCGACGGTGACATCTACGCCGCCGACCTGCGGACCGGACTCGGCAAGGTGATCAGCCAGGGCCCAGGCACCGCCTCACTCGGCATGAAGGCCGACCAGCGTGGCCGGCTGTTCGTGGCCGGTGCTGCCGGCGGCAACGGCCGGGTGATCGACACGCGCTCCGGCAAGGTACTGGCCAGCTATGCCTTCTCCACCACGACGCCGACCTTCGTCAACGACGTCATCCTCAGCAAGGACGCCGCCTGGTTCACCGACTCGCGTCAGCCGCTCTTCTACAAGGTCCCGCTCGGCCGCAACGGCCAGCTGCCCAGCCAGGCCGCCATCCAGACCATCCCGCTCACCGGCGACTACAAGCATGACCCGATGATCAACAACGGCAACGGCATCTCGCTCACGCCGGACGGCCGCAACCTGATCATCGTGCAGTCGGCGACGGGCTTCCTGTTCCAAGTCGACCCGCGCACTGGCGTCACCAAGAAGATCGAGCTCGGCGGCGCGGTGATGACGAACGGCGACGGCCTGCTGCTGTCCGGCGACACCCTGTACGTCGTCCAGAACCGGCTGAACAAGATCGCAGTGCTGGACCTCGACCAGTCCGGTAGCAGCGGCCGGCTGGTCCGCGAGATCAAGAGCGCCGACTTCGACGTACCGACGACGGCCGCGCTCTTCGGGTCGCGGCTCTACCTGCCGAACGCCCGGTTCAGCACTCCGCCGACCCCGACGACGCCGTACTGGGTGGCGGCCGTCGACCGCTGACGGTCAGGAGACGGTGCGGAGGTCGCCTCGGGCCGCGGCCTTGAGGCGGCTTCCGCACGACAGCCGGACGGAGTACCCGGCCGGGATCGAGAGCGGCTCGCCGGTCTGCGGATTGCGGCCGGTGCGGGGCGCGCGCATCACCCGCTCGATGCTCAGCAGGCCGGTCAGCGAGACCTTGTCCCCCTTGTGCACGGCCTCGGTGACGACGTCGCCCAGCGCGTCGAGGACCTTCTCGGCCTGGTTGCGCGGGATGCCCGCCTTCGTCGCCACGCCGGCGACCAGCTCGTTGCGGTTCACGGTTCTCCTCTGACTCGGCAGCCGCCGGGCAGCTCCCCAAACGCTGCCCCGGTCGGTCCCGAAACCTTAACCGAAATGATTGTCGTTAGCGAGAGCGATCCCAGATAGTGGGGAAAACCCGCGCGATCCAGGCTGTCAGAGCCCTCGGATGCAGGGCACTAGAGCCCGTCCCGGTCGTGCCAGTGGGACTGCCAGCGGCCGTCGACAGGAGTGGCAGCCAGTTGGTAGCGGATGTCGGTCGAGAGCCGCATCGAGGACGAGACGTTGTCCAGCGCGGCATGGACCGTGTGCGCGGTGTGGATGACGACATCGCCGGCCGCGTAGTCGGCAACCAGCCAGTTGGCGTCGTACTCGTCGGCAAGGCTCGGCAGGTCGGCAGTGATCGACGCGGCCGGGCGCTTGAGTGTGCCGGCCGCCTCCTCCCGCAGTACTCGGTGGTGACTGCCCTCTAGGTAGGTGAGACCGCCGAGAGAGACCGGGCAGTCGCCGAGAGGGATCCAGGCGGACAGCACTTGGTCAGTGCCTTCCCGCAGGTAGACGAGGTCGTAGTGCGCCTGTGTCGCCGTACCAATGCCCGCCTCGCCCGGTGCGATGTGCCGGATGATCTTGCGCCGATGCAGGAACGTCTCCCCGCCCAGGAACCACTCGTACCAGCCCCGCAAGGCCGGCTGGGCACAGAACGCCTCGTACTGCGGCCCTGGCACCACCTCACCGAACAGCACTCTCCGCAGCTCAGCACGATCCACCACCCGCGGTACGCCGTGAGCGTCGGCAACCCCGGTCCGCTCGAAGAAGTACCGCCGGAACTCGAGCACCTCAGCCGGATCCAGCAGCCCGCGCAGGAACAGATACCCGTCCCGCGCCAGCCGGGCCCGCAACGCCTCCCGATCCCCACGCTCCCGCCGCGGCACCTCAGCCAGCATTCCAAGTCGCTCAGGCGACAACACATACCCATTCGAGGTCAGCACCCCACCATTCCAACCGCCGGCCCAGGATCACCGGAATGGACTAGAGCAGGTACTTCTTGGACTCTTGTGGACATGGAGAACTGGTCGACCTACCTGACCCCTGATCCGATCGAGCGACAACTTGGACTCTTCTGCCTGGGCGTCGGTGAGCAGCGCATCCCGCCCGCGGCAACTCCGGAACGCGCCCTCGGCTGCCACGCCGCCGTCTTCCTCCACCAAGGCAGAGGCCAGCTACTGCACGGCCCCGACCGAGTCCTCCACGCCATCGAAGCTCCCGCCCTGTTCTGGCTCTTCCCCGGCGTACTGCACGGCTACCGCCCCGCTACGAACTGGCAGCAGTCATGGGCCCTCTTCGGCGGTACTGCGACCGCAGCACTCACCCACCTCGGCTACCTGACCCCAGAGACCCCAGTACGCCGGTACGCCGACCCCCGCGCGCCCCAACGGGCATTCGCCAAGCTCCTCCGAGTGGCACAGACCAGTGAGGTCCAGGCCGCAGCAGCTCTCTACGACCTCATCGCGACACCAGCACAGACCGAACCGGGCAATGAGCTAGTCGCACAGCTGCGCGCCTTCGCATGCCGGCCGCTGTCGATACCGCAGTACGCCGAAGCACTCGGCGTGACGGTCGGCGAGCTGAGAGCAGCGACCCGGCAGGCGAGCGCTTCGACGCCTCAGGAGGTGATCTTGACCACGAGGATGAACGAGGCGAAGGCGTTGCTGGCCGAGACGGATCTCCCCGTCGCGGTGGTCGCGCGGGAGGTCGGGTACGACGATCCGGCGTACTTCAGCAGGCTGTTCAGTGCCCGCGTGGGGCAGGCGCCACGCACGTTCCGGCGGATTGGTTCGATCGGCGGGCGAAGATCCTCCTTTTGATCGAGGCGGGACCAGTCCACGGTCTGAAAGTGTGGGGTGAAGACCCTTCGCCGGACTGACGCACGATCGGCCCGGGTGCCGATACGGTCGTTCCATGAGCCAACCGCAATCCATCGACCCGCGCTATGTCAGCCGGCCGCCCGTGCGACCCAAGAAGCGGCGCAACTGGTTCGCCAGGATCATCGGACTCATCATCCTGCTGTTCGTGCTGACGCTGATCTGCGTCCCGCTGTTCGCCTGGGGCAAGATCAACAAGGCCGAGGCCATGCCTAGCGGCGACCGGCCGGCCGATACCCCCGGTACGACGTACCTGCTGGTCGGGTCCGACAGCCGCGAGGGTCTGTCCCGCGCCGAGCGCGCGAAACTGCACACCGGCAAGGCGTCCGGTCAGCGAACCGACTCGATCATGTTGCTGCACGTACCGGAGTCCGGCCCGACGGCGCTGATCAGCATCCCGCGCGACAGCTACGTGCCGATCCCCGGCAAGGGGAAGAACAGGATCAACGCGGCGTTCGCGTTCGGCGGCCCACAGTTGCTGATCCAGACCGTCGAGAGCGTCTCCGGGCTGCGCGTCGACCACTACGTCGAGATCGGCTTCAGCGGGTTCGCGTCGATCGTGGACAGCGTCGGCGGCATCAAGATGTGCTTGCCCAAGGCAATGAAAGATGACGACGCGCACATCGACCTGCCGGCCGGCTGTCAGGAACTCGACGGCGTGAACGCGCTCGGCTACGTCCGGGCCCGCAAGAGCGACCCGAAGGGCGATCTCGGCCGGGTCGAGCGGCAACGCGAGATGATCGGTGCGATCGCCTCCAAGGGCGTCTCACCAGCCACGTTCCTGAACCCGATCCGCTACTACAACCTCAGCACCGCGGGCGCCGAGGCCCTCACGATCGACAGCGACATGGGGCCGCTCGGCCTGTTCAAGTTCGCCCGCGGGATGAAGGCGGTGTCCAGCGGCAGCGGCGGCATCACGCTGACCGTGCCCGTATCCGACACAAACCTCGAAACCCGGCACGGCTCGGCCGTGAAGTGGGACAACGCCAAGGCCAAGGCCCTCTTCAAGGCCCTGAAGGAAGACAACACCAGCGGCCTCAAGAGCAGCTAGTGCTGACACTGGTCCACCTGGTAGTGAGCCTGGGCATGCTGGTGATCGTGCCGCTCGGGCTCAGCCTGGTGGAGGTCTCCGGTGGTACCACGGTCCGCCGCTGGTGGCTCGCCGCGGCCGTGCCAGGGGTCTTGTCCCTCTGGCTCAGCCGCGGCGCCTTGTCGATCACACTGGCCAGCATCTACCTGGCAGGCACGCTCGTACTCGCAGTACTGGCTGCCGCCGACCTGGTACGCCGGAAACGCTTACGGGCCAGGGAAGTCGCGCTCCACACCGCATTGCTCACACCGTCGATCGCCGCGCTGTCGCTGGTCGCCGAGCGTTCGTCGTACGAGCTGTTCGGTTTCAACCTGACAGTGCTCTCACTGACGGTCGCCCACTTCCACTTCGCCGGCTTTGCCGCAGCACTGGTCGCCTGCCTGGTGGTGGAGTCGATCAGCAACCAGGCGGCGACCGCTGCCGCGATCAGCGTGCCGCTGGGGACAGGGATCGTGCTGCTGGGCTTCTTCCTCGGCGATCCGGTCGAGCTGCTCGGTGCCGCAGTACTGACCGCCGGGATGTGGCTGGTGGGCTGGGCCATGTGGCGGCGCTCCCAAACCGCCGATCGGACCACCAAGGTGCTGCTGGTCGTGTCGGCATCCACCCTCGTGGTGACAATGGTGCTGGCGCTCAGCTGGGCACTGGGGCACGTGGTGGCGACGCCGTACCTGCCGTTGCGCTGGATGGTTGCTACACATGGGTTGGCGAACGCGCTCGGCTTCGCCTTGTGTGGCCTGCTGGCCTGGCGTCGACTGAAGGAGTGGGATGAAGCTCGATGACCTGCGTGACCGGCGCTTCAGCTATGACGCCGTCGGCTCGACGTTGCGCGACGAGACACCGCCCGGGTACCACCGGCTCGATTACCGCGTCCGCATTGGCGCTGGGGACGAGGTGTTCCGCCGCGCTGGCGAGGCGTTGATGACCTGGAAGGCGCACCACGCGGCCGGCGTCCCGGTCGAGGCGACAGACAGCCCGGTCGTGGTCGGCACGAACTCGCTCGGCCGACTCGGAGTCGCGTCGGTCGGCCTGCCTGTGCCCTGCCGGGTGGTCTGGGTCGTCGACGAGCCCGACCGGATCGGCTTCGCCTACGGCACGCTGGAAGGGCATCCCCAGGCCGGCGAGGAGTCCTTGGTGGTGACTCGCGAGCCGGACGGCATCTACTACACGATCCGCGCGTACAGCCGCGCCGGCACCTGGTACACCCGCCTGGGCGGGCCCGTCGCCCGTGCCGCCCAGAAGCTAGTCGCCCAGCACTACGCGAAAGCCCTGACCCGCCTCGCCAACAGCTGAAGCAGTGGACTGGCGAAACCGTCCCGGATTGGATCTGTTGCGACAAGCAACAAACTCCCTAGCCTCGCCACTATGAGCAACGTGCGCGCAGCCACCGCGGCAGACATCCCGCAACTCGTCGACGCCTACAGTTGGCTCTTCGACCCGCCCGGCGCGAAACCCGGCGACTGGGACCCGGCCGTCGCCGCCGACCGGCTGGAACGCACCCTCGCCAGCCCGCTCAGCGGAGTACTGGTTGCTGCTGATGGCGATCAGCTACAGGGCTTCTGTACGACGTACTTGGACCTCGAGTCGGTCCGATTCGGTCAGCGCTGCTGGGTGGAAGACCTCGCCGTCGATCCGGGTCAACGCTCGAACGGCATCGGCGCCGCCCTGCTGACGGCGGCCCGCGAATGGGCCGCGGCCAACGGCGCCACCCACCTGGAGCTCGACTCCTCCACCGCCCGCACCGACGCCCACCGCTTCTACAACCGCCACAACCCGACCAGCCACTCCCTCAACTTCGGCTGGCAGGCATAGCGTTACCGCAGCCCAGCGGCCACTCGTGGTAGCCGATTTGATTCGGAGTGTATTCGAACATATGCTCGATTCATGAGCAGACGTCCCGATGGTCGACCGGCAGACGGGCCACCGCGCCCGGTCCCGCCGACCCCCGGACGGCCACGCCTGCAGAGCCTGTCGCGGTTCGACGTGGACGACGACCCCGACCGGGGCTGTCTGCTGTATGAGGCGGTTGTCTTCCAAGACACCACGCAGCTGACCGGTGACGGCTGGCTGGACCGGCTGGAGGCACTCACCCGGATCAAGGCCCGCGTCGCCGCGCTGGAGGCCGAGACCGTGGCCGGGTTCGACGACTCCCTGCACGGCGTCTCGGCCGACCTGGGACACCGCTACCCCCAGCCGGGCGACCGGGACGCCACCCCCGGCGAGCGCCGCTGGATCGCCGGCGACCTGCGCTCGGTGTCCGACGAGATCGCCCTCATCCTCAACGTGCACCGCGGCTATGCCACCACCCGGATCCACACCTCCTGCGAACTCGTCCACAACTTCCCGGCCACCCTGGCCGCCTTGAGCGACGGGCTGTTCACCGAACGGGCCGCGTTCACGATCGTCACCGAACTATCGGTCCTGGACGACCTCGACCAACTCCGCGCCGCCGAAGCCGCCATCCTCGACTGGGCCCGCACCCACCCCTTGACCGACCTCAAGAAGCAATGCCACCGCGAAACCGCCCGCCGCTCCCCCGCCGCCACCGACAAGGCCTACCAACGCGCCCACCAAGACCGCTCCGTGCGGATGCACCCCGACGACCGCGGCCGAGCCGACCTCGTCCACAACCAAGACGCCACCGAAGCCGCCGCCGTCATGACCAGCCTCACCCGCGCCGCCGCCTACCGCCGCCGCAAAGGCGACAACCGCACCATGGACCAACTCCGCGCCGACGTCGCCCTAAACCGCCTCCTCCCCCGCACCAAAACCACCAACCCCGCCCCCGAAGAACCGGCCAGCCACGACGAGCCGGTCGGCGACGAACCGGTCCGCGACGAGCCCTTCCACAACGAACCCGTCCGCGAAGAGCCCGTCGCCGAAGACCAGCGAAACGGCAGCCACCCGTCCAGCGACCCCACACCCCACTCCGCCCCCTGCCCGCAGCACCACGACAGCCACGGCGGTCACGGCAGCTACGGTCACGGCGACGACGGCTACGGCAATGCGCCCGGCGGGCAGGATCCCGACGGCTACGACGGTCGCGACGGCAACGACTACGGTTACGGCGACTACGACAGCGGCACTGCCGACGGCAACGGTCACGGCGGCGACCATAGCTTCGGTCACGACGGCGATGTCGACGGTCACAACGGCAGCGGCTACGACGATGGCCACGACGGCTACGGCGAGGAACAAGAAGGCTACGGCGGGGGGCATGACGGCTACGGCGGCAGTCACGCCGGCTACGGCGGCAGTCACGCCGGCTACGGCGGCGGCGCTACCGACGGCGACCACAGCTACGGCTACGGCTACGGCGGCGACCACAGCGACGGTCACGACGGCGATGTCGACGGTCACAACGGCAGCGGCTACAGCGATGGTCACGACGGCGACGACAGCGGCACTGCCGATCCTGAGTCCTCGCCCGATCTCGACGTCATCGACGAGACCGACGACGCCGCAGGCGGGGCAGAGGCCACCGTGGTCATCCACGCCACCGGCGACGAAATCCGCGCCCTCATCAACGGCCAACCAGCAACCGGCGGAGAAGCCGACCACCACGGACCTATCCCCCAGACCACACTGCGCCGATACCTCATCAAAGCCCTCACACAAACCCTCCTGCCAAACCTCCCCACCACCCCCAACAGCCCCCGCCCCGGCCCCGGCCCAGCAACCCGCCGCCCCCGCACCCAGACCACCCCGACCGGCCACACCAGCCGAAATGGCGGTGCGAGTGACGGAGATGACGAAGGCCGAGAAGGCGGAAGTCCGGCTGGCGGTGGCGACGGCGGGCGCGGCAGTGGCGGTAACGGCGGCAACGGTCGCGGTGCCGACGGCGATGGCGGTCGCGGCGCCGACGGCGATGGCGGTCGCGGCGCCGACGGCGATGGCGGTCGCGGTGCCGACGGCGATGGCGGTGCCGACGGCGGTGGCGGAGGCGGTGGCGGGCGCGGTGGCGGAGGTGGCGATGGTCGCGGTGGCGGTGGCGGTGGTTCACGGATCGAGCTCCAGATCACCGACCGACCACCCGCCAGCGACCCCAACAAATACGCACCATCAGCCGCACTGGACAGGTATGTCCGGCTGCGCGATCGCACCTGCCAATTCCCCGGCTGCAATCGGCCCGCGGAATTCACCGACCTCGACCACCGGATCGCATTCACCACCGGCGGACCAACCACCGCGGCCAACCTCTGGTGCCTGTGCCGCCACCACCACCGCCTCAAGCACGAAGGCGGCTGGCACATCCACCCCAACCCCAACGGCACCCACACCTGGACCAGCCCCACCGGCCGCCACTACCCCAACAACCCCACCCACCATCGCCCGCCACCTGACGATCTCCCGCCACCCGACGATCCGCCTCCACCCGACGCCACTCGACCACTTCAGTCATCAGCAGAGGATCCGAAACCGGACCAACCCTGACCTGAGCTGTTCAGTGCTGCTGCCAGGCCGACGCTCGCGATTCCCGGGCGGGGTAGCTGCGGGTAGTTGAGGGGGTGACCTGCTCGGCCGACTGCCGGGCGGCCAAGAATGACCCACCTCCCGCGCGACCGGCAGGGCTTCGGCGCGAGAGGGCAGGATCGATCCGTGAGGCCCGGACGAGCGACTGCCGAGCGCGGTGGCATCTGACGGATCGTGACCACAACTCCGTGTCGCGGCTGAGGTGGTCGCTGCTGCCGAGGTGGAGGTTCAGCGGGCCGAACTCATCGCAGATCATCGCGGCCCTACGCGGATCACTGGGCCTGTGGTTGCCTGCCAACCAGACCGTCGCTGCGCCCTGACGGGATCGAAGCGGCGCGGGCCAACGTGCAGAGCGGCTGAGCGCCGCGCGCCAAGTGCAACAGCGACTGAATGCCGTGAGGCAACGTAAAGGCCCCGCAAGAGCTCATACCTTTTGCGGGGCCGGGCACATTTTTACCCGGCCAGAGCAACCGGCAGGCTGACCGACACGCGAACAGTGAGTGACATCACGCCCCCGCGTGCGCGGTACGGCCTCGGGATGGGAGGCTTTGGCGGGTGAGTCCCAAGACTTTGAGTGATCTGGTGGCGGCCGACTGGGCCGAGGCGCTCGCGCCGGTGGAAGAGACCGTGGCGCGGATGGGTGAGTTCCTGCGCCAGGAGATCGCCGCCGGCCGCCCGTATCTACCGGCCGGCGAGAACGTACTGCGAGCCTTCCGGCAGCCACTGAACGACGTGAAGGTGCTCGTCGTCGGGCAGGACCCGTACCCGACGCCCGGCCATCCGGTCGGGCTGAGCTTCTCGGTGGCGCCGGACGTGCGCCCAATCCCGCGGAGCCTGCAGAACATCTACCGCGAACTGATGGCCGACGTCGGCGTACCGGCGCCGTCCAACGGAGACCTGACGCCGTGGGCCGAGCAGGGCGTGCTGATGCTCAACAGGGTGCTCACCGTGCAGCCGGGCAAGTCCGCCTCGCACAAGGGCAAAGGCTGGGAGACCGTGACCGAGCAGGCGATCCACGCGCTGGTGAAGCGTGGTGGGCCGCTGGTTGCGATCCTTTGGGGCCGGGACGCGCAGACACTCAAGCCGATGCTCGGCAGTACGCCGTACATCGAGAGCGCCCACCCGAGCCCCATGTCGGCCGACCGGGGCTTCTTCGGCTCCCGGCCGTTCAGCCGCGTCAACGAGCTGCTGGTGAAGCAGGGCGGCACAGCTATCGATTGGCGCCTGCCCTAGGAGTACCGGTCCAGCTGTGCCACAGCTGGCTGTAGCGACCACCGACGGCCAGCAGCTCGTCATGCGTACCCGACTCGACCACCCGCCCGTGGTCCAGTACGACGATCCGATCCGCCTGCTGCGCCTGCGTGAGCCGGTGAGCCACCACCAGCGTCGTACGGCCTTCGGTAGCGGCCGCACTGGCCCTCTCCAACTCGCGAGCGCCGGCACTACCCGCCTCAGCCGTCGCCTCATCCAGTACTGCGACCGCCGGGTCAGCGAGCACCAGCCGTGCCAGTGCGACTTGCTGTGCCTGCGCGCCCGTCAACTGATGCGCGTTCTCACCTACCTGGCTGTCCAACCCTTCCGGCAGGGCCCGCACCCAAGCCAGCGCCCCCACTCGCTCCAGCGCAGCTTCAACCTCGGCAACGGTCGCTGAAGCCTTGGCCAGCCGCACGTCCTCCAGAAGCGTCCCGGAGAACACGTGGACTTCCTGGCTGAGCAGAGCAACCTGCTGCTGCGTACGCATCTCACCAAGCGCGCGAATGTCCACCCCGCCCAGCAACACGGTCCCAGCAGTGGGCATCAGGACTCCGGCCGCAATCGCCGCCAGCGTCGTCTTCCCTGCACCACTCGCGCCGACCAGAGCAACGCGCTCCCCGGGCTCCAGACGCAGCGACACCCCATCGACCACTAGCGGGCCGTCGTACGAGTGCCCGATCCCCACCAGCTCCACTGAGCCATCGGCAGGAGCAGGCCCGGCAGGCGGCTCGGGAGCCGACTCCAGCGTCAGTACTCCGGCCAGTCGCGCCAACCCGGCCGCAGCCGTCTGGATCTGGTCGAACTCCATCAGCAGCGCACCGATCGGGTTGAACAACCGGTGGAAGTACAGCGCGGCCGCAGTGGTCGCGCCGACCGTCACCGCATCCGCCCGGACCAGAAAGAACCCAGCGACCAGGATCGACGTCAGCCCGACGAACTCGGCGTGGTTGATCCGCGCCGAGAAGTTGCTGAAGAGCCGGAAGACGTTCAGCGAAAGGTCTCGCGCGGTCGCCGAGCGATCCGAGATCCTGTCCAGCTGGGTGTCTTCGAGCCGGTAGGCCCGCACGGTCGCGCTCCCGCGCAGCGAGGTGATGATCGCCTCTGACCGCTCACCCATCGCGAGCCGTTCCTTGCGGTAGAAGGGCGCCGACCGCGGCAGGTACCATCGCAGGGCCAGCAAGTACATCGGCAACGCGACCAGTCCCGCAAGGCCGAGCCGCCAGTCGAGCGCGAACATCCCGGCCGCGGTCAGCACGATCGTCAGCGTCGCCGCCAGGAGCACCGGTCCGATCTCGGTCAGCGCAGCGGCCACCGACGCCACGTCATCGCCGACCCGCGACAACAAGTCGCCAGTACGGATCTTGTCGAGCACCGGCGCCGGTAGCTGCAGCACCCGATCCAGCACCTGCTCCCGGATCCGCGCCAGCACGGTCTCACCGACCCGCGCGATCAGTGTCACCCCGACAGCAGTCAGTACGCCGGACAGCAGGGCAGCCCCACCGATCAGCACAACCACCCGTACGACGGCCGACCCCTCAGCACCGGTCGCGACGTCGTCGACCAAGACGCCAAGCGCCCACGGCGCGACCAGACCGGCCGCACTCCCAACGGTCACCACTACGGCGGCAATCAGCGACAGCGTCCGTAGGCGACGGATCTCCCGCCACAACACAATCCAGGTGGCACGCGGCCCGGCAATAGGTAGCAGGTTCATCGGAGCACCGCCTCCTGGTACGCCGAATCCGTCTCGGCCAGCTCCGCATGCCGTCCCTCAGCCACGACCACCCCGTCCGACACCACCAGTACCCGGTGCATCTTGCCCAGCAAGGCCGGACTGCTCGTCAACACCAGGGTCGCGAGCTCTGGCACACCACGGACCTCGGCGAGCCCTTCGGCCAGGAGCTCCTCGGTGACGGCATCTACCGCAGTACTGGGGTCGTGCAGCACCAGCACTGGAGGTTCGGCCAGCAGGGCTCGCGCTAGGCCGAGACGCTGGCGTTGACCTCCTGACAGAGTGCGGCCTCTGGCAGCCAGTGGATGGTCCAGGCCGTCCGCGTGCGCCTCGACGACATCAGTGGCCGCCGCAGCCGCCACTACCTCTTCCAGCCTCGACGAGGCGCCAGCGCCGGCAAGAAGGTTGGAACGGAGAGTCCCCTCGAAAAGATCGGTGTCATGCTGCTCGACCAGCACAGAGCGCCGTACAAGGTCGATGTCCAGCTCCTCGACCTCAGTACCGCCGACCAGCACCCGGCCCGAGTGGTCAGCGGCCCGGCCGGCTACGACCGTCAACAGCGCATCGGCGTCACGTGGGTCGTAGCAGAGGACCCCCACCAGCTCACCGGGTTCCAGGGAGAGGTCCAGCGACGACAGCGTCTTGTAGCCGACCTGCTCCAACGACAGCAGCGGCTTGCCCGGATCCACAGTCGTAGAGGCGCCAGTCGCGATCTCCCACGGCGAACCGAGTACCGACGCCAGGCGCCCGGCAGAGGCACGTGACGTGGCGAAGACCTGACCGCTGTACCCGAGGAGACCGACCGGCTCTGCGATGAACTGCGCCAGCCCGACCACGGTGATCAGCTCGCCGATCGTGATCCGCCCATTCAAAGCGAACCACCCGGCGACGCCTGCGACAGCCGCTAGCAGCAGTCCACTCGATGCGGTGGTCACACCGTCCTGCAGGCCATTGGTAGACGCAGCACGAAGAGTTGCCTTCAACGTGTCCTCGCTGGATCGCCGGTACCGCTCGGCAGCGTTGTGCTGCGCCCCGATCCCGCGCAGCGTCCGCAGTCCGCCGACCAGGTCGGTGGCGAGGGCCGTAGTACGGGCTACTGCCTCTTGCTGCGATGACGTACGCCGGGTGAGCAGTGGCGACAAGGCCTGAATCCCCAGCACCAGCAGGGGAACACCGATCAGCACGCCCAACCCCAGCGGCACGTCGACCAGCAACAGCGCCACCGACGACACCGCGAGCGCGGTAGAGCCGGCGAAGCCAAGCGACACAGCACGGAGTACTAGTGCGGCCTTCTCTGCGTCGGAGGTCGCGACCAGCAGCAACTCCCCCGACCTCAAGCCGGTCTGGTGTCCCCGTGGGTCCATCACTCGCCGCGCGATCTCCAGCCGCAGCTGATGCGTCTCGTCCTCGATCGCGCGGACCACCTGCCGCGCGCCGGTCTTCCACGCGTTCGACAGCACGGCGAACAGCGCGAAGATCATCAGCACGCACCAGAGCAACGGCTTCAGCCCACCGGTCGAGACGGCCTGGTCGACGAAGATGCCGATCACCACCGGTACGGCGGCCTCGGTGGCCTGGTGCAGCGACAGCACCAGCGCCCCGACGCTCAACCGCCCGCGGTGCCGGCGAATCGCCCGCCGCATCACCCTGCCAGCTGTGAACTCCACGGAAAGGCCTTCCCCAGTCGGCGCCGCCCGGTCACTCCGGCGACAAGTTAGCCCACCCTAACTTGAGCCGTGACGGATCCGAACGGCGCGATCGATTGACACCTGCCCGACTCGGCCCGTACGGTCTCGCGGTAATAGGAAACTTTCCTAACAGTTGATCTCGCTGCCGAATCAGCAGCGTGGTTGGGCGACGCGACAGCGATGGGAGGGCAGGGTTAGCACATGGCCAGCACACCCGGTACTCCCCGCCTGCTCCGCGCGATGAACGATCGCGCCGCACTCGACCTGCTCCTGTCGCACGGTCCGCTGTCGCGCACCACGCTCGGCAACCTCACCGGTCTGTCGAAGCCGACCGCCTCCCAACTGCTCTCCCGGCTCGAAAGCGCCGGCCTGGTCCGCGCCAGCGGGACGAGCGCCGGCCGCCCGGGCCCGAACGCGCAGCTCTACGAGATCAACGGCGGCATCGCGTACGTCGCCGGCCTGGACGTCACGCCGACCCGGATCCGTTCGGCCGTCGCGGACCTGACCGGCAAGGTGGTCGGCCGCTTCGAGCTGCCCACCCCCGGCCGGAGCGCCAAGGGCACGGTCGAACGCGTGGTGAAAGCCATCGACGGCGCGCTCGGCGATGCCGGGCTGACCCGCGACCGGCTGCACCGGGTCTCGATCGGCACCCCCGGTGGCTTCGACCCGACGACCGGCCGGCTGCGCTACGCGACCCACCTCCCGGGCTGGCACGCCCCCCATCTGCTCGACGAGCTGGCGGCAGCGATCGCAGTACCGCTGGAGGTCGAGAACGACGTCAACCTGGCCGCCGTGGCCGAACAGCAGGTCGGGCACGCGAACAACAGCGAGAACTTCGTCATGCTCTGGGGCGAAGAAGGTATCGGCGCCGCGATCGTGCTAGACGGCCATCTGGTCAAGGGCGCGACCGGCGGTGCCGGTGAGGTGGCCTTCCTGCCACTGCCCGGTACGCCGCTGGTGCGCAACGTCGGCCGCAACAACGCCGGCGGATTCCAAGAACTGGCCGGTGGCGAACCAGTCCTCGAACTAGCCCGGGCCAACGGCATCAAGGCCCGTACTCCGGAAGCCGCGATCGCCGCGGCGCTGCAAACCCCCGGCGCGGGCGACGTCGTACTCAACGAGTTCGCGCATCGCCTCGCGGTCGGTCTGGCCGCGATCGTGGCCGTCGTCGACCCGGAGCTGATCGTGCTCGCGGGCGGCGTGATCACGGCCGGCGGCGAGCGGTTGCGCGGCCTCATCCAGGAAGAACTCGCCGAACTCGCCGTACCGCGGCCGCGGTTGCTGATGACCGCGATCAACACCGACCCGGTGCTGTCCGGTGCCCTTCAGTCCGCTCTGAGCTACACGCGGGACGCAGTCTTCGACACAGCCGGACCGACCACCGGAGGCAGTACCGACTAGCACCCAGCCCTAAACCACATCCCCGGACCCGGGAACCCACCTGGTCCGGTGGATTCGCACACCCAAAAGCAGGCCGGTTCCATCCAGGATCAGGAGAAACGTCAAATGCGTCGAGTCCACAAAGCAGTGATCGCCTCGGCGGCGATCGCGCTACTCGGTACCGCGTGCACCGGTACGTCGAGCGCACCCCCGGCGAGCGACGACGCCACCAAGGAGACCACGATCACCTTCTGGCACGGCTGGAGCGCGCCGAGCGAGGCGGCCGCGATCACCGCGAACGTGAAGTCGTTCGAGGCGAAGTTCCCCAACATCAAGGTGAAGGTCGTCGGCAACATCAACGACGACAAGATCAAGCAGGCGCTGCGGGCCGGCGGCCCGAGCGCCCCCGACGTGGTGTCGTCCTTCACCACCGACAACGTCGGCACGTTCTGTACCTCGAACGTGTTCGCGGACCTGAAGCCGTTCCTGGACAAGTCCGGCGTCGATCTGGACAAGACCTTCCCGAAGCCGCTGCAGGACTACACCCAGTTCCAGGGCAAGCGCTGCACCCTGCCGCTGCTGAACGACGCGTACGGCCTGTACTACAACAAGGACGCGTTCAAGGCGGCGGGCATCGCCGAGCCGCCGAAGACGCTGTCGGAGTTCGACGCGATCGCGAAGAAGCTGACCAAGCCCAAGGGCGATGGCTACGCCCAGCTCGGCTTCATGCCGAACTTCCACGGCTACGAGTCGACCGCCACGCACTTCGCCGCGCAGTGGAACCCGACGTACTTCACCCCAGAGGGCAAGTCGAACCTGGCCGCCGACCCGGCGTTCGGCAAGATGCTGACCTGGCAGTCGAACCTGGTCAAGGAGCTCGGCGGCTTCGCCAAGCTGGAGAAGTACCGCGCCACCTTCGGTGACGAGTGGGGCGCCAAGAACCCGTTCCACACCGGCCAGGTGGCGATGTCGATCGACGGTGAGTGGCGGCTCGGGATGGCCAAGGAGGCCGGGGTCAAGTTCGACATCGGCGTCGCGCCGTTCCCGGTCCCGGACGAGCAGGCCGACAGCTACGGCAAGGGCTACCTGTCCGGCACCATCATCGGGATCGCGAACACCAGCCAGAAGCAGAACGCGGCCTGGGAACTGGTCAAGTACATGACCACCGACACCGAAGGCGTGGTCAACTTCTCGAACGGCATCCACAACGTGCCGTCCACCCTGGACGCGCTGAAGTCGCCGAACCTGAAGATCGACGAGAAGTTCAAGGTCTTCCTCGAGATCGCCCAGCACCCGAAGAGCAGCACCACGCCGGCCAGCCCGAACGGCGGCGCGTACCAGCTCACCCTGCAGGACTTCGGCTACGCCTTCGAGTCCGGCAAGCAGACCGATCTGGCCGCCGGTCTGGCCAAGGCCGACGCCCAGATCGACAAGGACATCGCGCAGGCCAAATGATGGCGACCATCTCCGTAGGACTGAGGCACAAGCGGCGCAAGGAACGGCTGCGCAACCTCGCCTTCCTCTCCCCGTGGCTGATCGGGGTCAGCGTCTTCTTC
Source organism: Kribbella catacumbae DSM 19601 (assembly GCF_000372465.1). Classification (GTDB taxonomy): domain Bacteria; phylum Actinomycetota; class Actinomycetes; order Propionibacteriales; family Kribbellaceae; genus Kribbella; species Kribbella catacumbae. The sequence goes on along the minus strand of NZ_AQUZ01000008.1, from coordinate 133,682 downwards.
CTCTACCCGCTGATCTCGACCATCTACTTCTCCTTCATGAAGTACGACGGATTCACTCCGCCGGTGTGGACCGGCCTGAAGAACTGGCGGTACGTCTTCACCGACTACCCGTTCTTCTGGCCGGCCCTGCGCAACACGCTCTGGCTGGTCATCATCATGGTCAGCCTGCGGGTGGTGTTCGGCCTCGGCATCGGGATGCTGATCACCAAGGTGAAGACCGGCGCCGGGTTCTTCCGGACCGCCTTCTACCTGCCGTACCTGGCTCCGCCGGTGGCCGCGACGATGGCGTTCGCGTTCCTGCTCAACCCGGGCACCGGGCCGGTGAACAACATCCTCGGCTCGATCGGGCTGCCGCAGCCGGGGTGGTTCAACGACCCGGCCTGGTCGAAACCGGCGCTGACACTGCTGGCGTTGTGGGGCATCGGCGACCTGATGGTGATCTTCATGGCCTCGCTGCTCGACGTACCGCAGGAGCAGTACGAGGCCGCCTCGCTGGACGGCGCGAGCTGGTGGCAACGCTTCCGGTTCGTGACACTGCCGAACATCTCGCCGATCGTGTTGTTCGCGGTCGTCACCGGCGTGATCCAGACCATGCAGTACTACACCCAGCCACTCGTCGCCGGAAAAGTCGCGAGCGGGATCATTGGGGGCTCCGGGCAACAGTTCGAGCCCGGCTACCCGGAGAAGTCGACGCTGACCCTGCCGCAACTCGTGTACCACCTGGGATTCCAGCGGTTCGACACCGGCGGCGCCTCGGTGATCGCGCTCGTGCTGTTCGTACTGGCGATGGTGTTCACCGGGTTGCTGATGCGCCGCGGCAGTGGCTTCCTGGCCACGGACGACTAGGAGACTGCTGATGAGTACCTTGACGAGCCCGCGGACCGAAACACCCCCGGCCGCCCCCGGACTGACCGCGGCAGGACGCGAGGCACGGCGTACCAAGTTCCTGCACTGGGTCGCCGTGCACTCGTTGGCGATCGCGGCGGCGCTGTTCTTCGTCCTGCCGTTCGTGTTCGTCTTCCTGACCGCGCTGATGAGCGACCAGCAGGCGCTGACCCGCGACCTGTGGCCGGACGCCTTCCACTGGGAGAACCTGCGCACGGTCTGGGAGACGCCAGGCTTCCTGACCTGGTGGAAGAACACCCTCCTGTACGCCGGGCTGGGCACCGCGCTGACCCTGTTGTCCAGCATCCCGGTGGCCTACGCGCTGGCCCGGTTCAAGTTCCGCGGGCGCAATGTCGCGCTGATGCTGGTGATCTCGACGATGATGCTGCCGCCGCAGGTCATCATCGTGCCGATGTACCTGTTCTGGGCCAAGGAACTGCACCTGTCCGGGACGTTGTGGCCGCTGATCATCCCGATGGCGTTCACCGACGCGTTCTCGATCTTCCTGCTCCGGCAGTTCCTGCTGACCATCCCGAAGGACTACGTCGACGCGGCCAAGGTGGACGGCTGTGGTGACTTCCGGGCGCTGGGCCGGATCATCTTGCCGATGGCCAAGCCGGCCATCGCGGCGGTCGCGCTGTTCCAGTTCTTCTACTGCTGGAACGACTACTTCGGCCCGCAGATCTACGCCAGCGAGAACGCGGCCGCCTGGACCCTCAGCTACGGCCTGGAATCCTTCAAGGGCGCCCACCACACCAACTGGAACCTCACGATGGCAGCGACCCTGCTGGTGATGGCTCCGGTGATCATCTTGTTCTTCTTCGCCCAAAAGGCCTTCATCGAAGGCGTCACACTCACAGGGGTCAAAGGTTGAAACTCACAGTCGTCGGTGGCGGATCCACCTACACGCCTGAACTCATCGACGGGTTCGCCCGGTTGCGGGACTCGCTGCCGGTCACCGAGCTCGTCCTCGTCGACCCGGCCGCCGACCGGCTCGAGCTGGTCGGCGGGCTGGCCCAGCGGATCTTCGCCAAACAAGGGCATCCGGGTCGCGTTGTCACCACGTCCGATCTGGACGAGGGGATCGAGGGTGCGGACGCAGTACTGCTTCAGCTGCGGGTCGGCGGGCAGGCCGCCCGGGGCCAAGACGAGACCTGGCCGCTCGACTGCGGTTGTGTCGGCCAGGAGACCACCGGCGCGGGCGGTCTCGCGAAGGCGCTGCGGACAGTCCCCGTCGTCCTCGACATCGCCGAGCGGGTACGGCGTACCAACCCGGACGCGTGGATCATCGACTTCACCAACCCGGTCGGCATCGTCACGCGCGCACTACTGTCCGAGGGGCACAAGGCCGTCGGGCTGTGCAACGTGGCGATCGGCTTCCAGCGGAAGTTCGCTCGCATGCTGGGAGTCACGCCGGATCAGGTCGCGCTCGACCACGTCGGGCTGAACCACCTCACCTGGGAGCGCGGCGTTCGAGTCGACGGCGAGAACGTCCTGCCGAAGCTGCTCGCATCGCACTCGGCGGAGCTGGCCGACGAGATCCGGCTGCCGGCCGAGTTGCTGCTGCAACTGGGCGTCGTTCCGTCGTACTACCTGCGCTACTTCTACGCGCATGACGAGGTCGTCCGCGAACTGCTGGAGAAGCCGTCGCGGGCCGCGGAGGTCGCCGCGATCGAGAAGGAACTGCTCGACCTGTACGCCGATCCTTCCCTGGACGAGAAGCCTGCCCTGCTTGAGCAAAGGGGTGGCGCGTACTACTCCGAGGCTGCGGTCGCTTTGGCGTCCTCGCTGCTCAACGACACTGGTGACGTGCAGGTCGTGAACACCCTCAACAACGGCGCCCTGCCGTTCCTCCCGGACGACGCGGTGATCGAGGTCCCGGCGACGGTCGGAGCAGCCGGTACTACGCCGCTGCCGATCTCGCCCCTCGAGCCGCTGTACGCCGGGCTGGTCGCGAGCGTCACGGCGTACGAGAATCTTGCTCTGGAAGCGGCCTTGAAGGGTGGTGCTGACCGGGTGTTCACCGCTCTCCTGGCGCATCCGCTGATCGGGCAGATCGAGTACGCCAACCAGCTCACCGACAAGCTGCTCGCGCACAACCGCGAGTACCTCCCGTGGGCGTGATGATGGCCGGCCGACCGAAGGTCCCAGGAGGCATCCTCGCCTTCGACGCCGGCAACAGCAAGACCGACGTGGCCCTCGTGTCCGCCGACGGAACAGTCCTCGGTACTGCGCGCGGCGGCGGCTTCGAGCCGCACATCGTCGGAGCCTTCGCCGCCGTGGAGGGCCTCGCCCCGCTGGTCGCCGCCGCCGCGGCCGAGGCCGGACTCACGATCGGCGACGGACCACTGGTGCAGCAGATCTCCGCGTGCCTGGCGAACGCGGACCTGCCGATCGAGGAGGAGCGCCTCGCCGAGGCCTTCGAGTCGTTCGGCTGGGCGACGTCGGTGTCCGTCGCGAACGACACTTTCGCCTTGCTCCGTGCGGGTGTGGACGAACCGCGCGGCGTCGCGGTCGTCTGCGGCGCCGGCATCAACTGCGCCGGCCTGCTCCCCGACGGCCGGACCGCTCGTTTCGCTGCCGTCGGCAAGATCTCCGGAGATTGGGGCGGTGGGCAACAACTAGCCGACGAGGCGTTCTCAGCAGCCGCCCGGGCCGCCGACGGCCGCGGCCCCGACACTGCCCTGGAGAAGGCCCTGCCCGCGCACTATGGCGTCGACTCAGTCGCAGCTCTGATCGAAGCCGTCCACCTCGGCGACATCCCCTTCAGCCGCCGCCTGGAGGCGACTCCTCTCCTCTTCCAGGTGGCGGCAGCAGGCGACCCCGTAGCCACCGCAGTAGTCCAGCAACAGGCCGAAGAGATCGTCGCCATGGCCACAGTCGCCATGCGCCGCCTAGACCTACTAGACGAGCCCACAGACGTAGTACTAGGCGGCGGCGTCCTAACAGCCGGCCACCCGCTCCTAATGGAAACAGTCGTCCGCCTGCTCTCGGCCGCAGCGCCGAAGGCGATCCCCCGAGTGGTAGACGTTCCGCCGGTAGTAGGCGCCGCCCTACTCGGCCTGGACCGCACCAACGCGGCGCAGGCGGCCCATTCCCACCTCCGCGCCGCCTTCGCCCCACCTCCGGCAGCCTGACCGCCCCCGACGACGACCGCCGTACCGCGCGTACGGCGGTCGTCGTCTTGTGCGCGGGCTTGTGTGACGTGTAATCATGATTACATGAGTACACAGCAAGAGGGTGAGCGGGTTAGAGGCTGGTTGACCGGGCGGCTGCCCGCGGGGTGGTTCGAGGGTGAGCCTGAGGTGAGTATCGATCGCGACGAGATTCTCGTGGTCGGGACGATCAAGGCGCCGGAGCAGGACGGTAAGGTCAGCGCGGCCGAGCGGTCGGCTGCCGAGGAGGGCCGGATCAAGCAGTTCCGGGAGGACACCCGGGAGAAGCGGATCGAGATCGCCCGCGAGCTGGAGCACGCGACCCGGCGGAAGGTCGCCTGGGGCGTGCAGGCCGGCGAGACGCGGACTGTGTTCACGTCGCTGTCCGCGCCGGTGATGACGCGGCTGCGGCAGCCGGAGCGGCAGGTGCTCGACACGTTGGTCGACGCCGGGGTCGCGCGGTCCCGCAGCGACGCGCTCGGCTGGTGCGTGAAGCTCGTCGCCCAGCACAGCGAAAGCTGGCTCGCCGAGCTCCGCGAGGCGATGGCGAAGGTGGAAGACGTCCGCCGCACCGGCCCCGATGCTTAGGGTGCCGGACCGCCACCACTCACAAACCCCGCCTGGAGCCGCTGAGGTCAGCGGCTCCAGGCGGGGCACGGCCTGCCTGAGCAGGGTTTGTGAGTGGTGGCGGTCCGGGCTTTCCGGTTAGAGGTTGCTGTTGTCGCCGGTCCAGTTGCCGTTGGAGCCGCGCGGGGCGCCGTGGTGGGCCGGGTGCTGCGGCTCAGGCTGCCCGTACTGCGCAGGCTGGCCGTACTGCGCCTGCTGCGGCGGGGGCGGGTAGGCGGCCTGGCCACCAGTCGTGCCGTTGCCGGTCATGCCGTTGCCGGGCGAACCCGCGGTGCGGTCCTCGCCGGCCGGGCGGTTCATCGTGCTGCGGTCGAACAGGGTGTGCAGCGCCTGGCCCGCCATCTCGCGACCGCCGAGGCCGAAAGCGAGGCCGAGCGCCAGCGCGGCACCCGCGAGCACGATCAGCAGCGTGTTGCCGGTCAGCTGGACGGCGATGCCGAGCTGGGTCAGCGCGGCGAACGCGGCGTACACCAAGATGGCGTACCGGCCGACCTTCGCGAGCGTTTCGTTGCCGGTGGCACCGCGGATGATCGCGGCCAGGAAGTTCGCGAACAGCGCGGCCAGGCAGACGATCACGATCGCTGCGAAGATCCGCGGGATGTAGGCGAGCATGTCGGACATGAAGGCCGAGATCTCCGGCACGCCGAGCGCCGAGGCGAACATCGTGAAGCTGATCAGGAAGACGAACCAGAACACGACCTTGCCGAGCATCGCGGAAGCGGTCAGCCCCGTGCCGGACCGCTGCAGGATGCCGGACACGCCGGCCCGGTCCATCCACTGGTCGAAGCCGACCTTGCCGAGCAGTTTGCCGACCAGCTTGCCGAGCACCTTGGCGACGAAGTAGCCGATCACCAGGATGGCGATGCCGCCCAGCAGGTTCGGGATGAACCCGAGAAGCTTGCTGAAGGCATCTTCGAAGGGCTGGGTGAAGTCGATTGCCAGTGCAGACATCGGGCTTCCTCTCCGGACTGGCCCGCAGCCGCCGTCACGCACCCGTATCCGCGCGACGCCGGCTACGGGCGGATGCAGTGGTGTCTGAATCCCTCGTGCCCGACCTGGCAGGGCGCAAACGCCTTTTCCTAACGCAATGTGATTGCGTAAGGCAATTACCGTTACATCCAGATGGTAGTTACCCCTGCCGGACAAGGCCGACCAGCGGCTTGAGATGCTGACCGGCATGACCGATGTCGTGATCCGCCGCGCCACCGCCACCGACGTCCCCGGCATCGTGTCGATGCTGATCGACGACGAGATCGCCGCCCAGCGGGAGAGTCCGGCCGACCTGACGCCGTACCAGGCCGCCTTCGCCGCCATCGAGACCGACCCGAACCAGTTCCTGGTCGTTGCTGAACGCAACGATGAGCTGGTCGGCACGCTCCAGCTGACGATCATCCCCGGCCTGTCCCGCAAGGGCGCCACCCGAGGCCTGGTGGAAGCCGTCCGAGTCGCCGCCTCAGCCCGTGGTACCGGCCTCGGCACCACCCTGCTGGAATGGGCAAGAGAAGAAGCCCGCACCCGAGGCTGCACCATGCTCCAACTGACGTCGGACAAAGCCCGCACCGACGCCCACCGCTTCTACGCCAGCCTGGGCTTCCAAAACACCCACGAGGGCTTCAAACTCCCCCTCAGCTGACCTTCGCGCTGGGGGCGGTGAAGGTGTTGCAGGAGGCGGGGTTCGCGGACTTGAAGGCGGGGCCCTCCCAGAGCCACTGGTTCCTGCGGGAGCCGTGGTCGCGGACCTTTTTCGGGTTGTACTCGTCGCCGCTGTGCTTTGTCTGGAACTCCCAGATGTCGAGCTTCTGCCCACGAAGGCCCAGCGAGGCCTTGTTGGCGCCCAGGAACACCGCGCCCAGACAGCTCGCCTGCAACTCGAAGCGGCGGTTCTCCTCCAGCTGCGATGCCTTCGACTTCATCCAGCCCTTGCGCGACTCTGACGAGATGCCGATGTTCACCAGGATCTGCACGTGATGGGCATACTCGTGAGCGATCGTGGCCATCATCGAGACCCGCGCATCGAGCGGGCTGTCCTGGTAGAACGCAAGATCGTCCTTGGCCTGCATGTACATGGTCTCGTCGACACCGCAGTAGTACGCCGTGTCCGGATGCTTACCCGTGCAGGTCGCGGCAGACGTTTTCTGACCGACCAGCGCCACTTTCGCCTGCCGGAACGGATAGCCCGCCTTCAGGACCAACGGTTCCCACGTCTCGTGCAGGCAAGGAAGCAGAGCCTGGTAGTAGCGCAGTACGTTCGCTGCGGTGTTCGGCTTCACTGCAGGCTCCACACACTTCACCGTCGGGACCTTGCCGACCGTGTACAGCTTGTTCTTCTGCACTCGATCCGCATCCGAGACCGTCGGGGCAGTCTTCGTGACGGTTGGTACCGGGGGTGCCGGGAGCGGGCTCTCGGAGGGTTTTACCGAGGGTTGGGTGAGCGGGTTGGCGACTGTGCTGTCGAAGGAGTCGATCAGTTTGTAGCTGGCGACGGCGCCGCCGCTGACCAGGATCAACGCCAGTGCGGACAGCAGTCCCACGATCGGCCGGGAGAATCGCCGCGGCTGCTTCAGTTCCGGCTGCTGCGTGACGAACTGCGGTACTCCGGTCCGGGTGGACGTCGTGTGCCAGCCGACCGGGCGGGCCCCGCCGAGCTGCCGGGTCCCGCGCAAGGGCGTGACCGGTGCTCCCGGCAACGGAGCGGCCGGCGGTGCGCCGAAATCCCCCTGGTACGCCGGATCGGCCGGCAGCGGAGACGCCTTCTTCAGCGTGCGGTCGACGGGCGCGCCGATGGGACGGGCCTTGCCGAGGCCGAGCTGCCTGCGGTTCACGGTGTCCGGCGACGTCAGCGCAGTACGGGGTGCACCCGGCGCGGCCGGTTCAGGTGCATCGCCCGCGCCGCCCGGCAGGAAGTGTCCGATCCTGGGCGGCCCTGGCGTGGGCACCCGCTCGTCGTCCGCCATTCATCTACCTCAGTCCGTCGGTGATCAGCTGACCTTGGCCGCCGCTGCCACGAAAGTGTTGCAGGAGCCCGGATCGGGAGCCGCGAAGCCCTGGTTCATCCACAGCTCGACGCTCTTGCGGGAACCATGGTCGCGCACTTTATCCGGGTCGGTCTCATCGCCGTCGTGCTTGCTGCGCCACTTCCACCAGGTGAGCAGGTCGCCGGTGACCGGGAAAGTGGCCTTCTCGGCACCCAGGAAGGCGGCCGACAAGCAGGTCGCCTGCAGCGCGATCCGCCGCGTCTCCTCCAGCCTCAGGGCCTCGGTGGCGGCCTCGTCCCGCCGGCTTGCCGACGAGTCCAGGATGCCGGTCAGGTTCTGGACGTGGACGCCGTAGACGTAACCGAGCGCGTCGGCCATGTCGATCCGGGTCAGCGACCTGTTCTTGCGGAAGTTGTCCTGCAGGTCCTCCCACGGCAGCGCGACGCTACCGCCGTCGGTCGGGCAGTACGAGGACACGTCCTTCTGTACGCCGCACGCGGTCTCCTGGCCGTCGTCGAAGATGATCAGCTTCGGCGGGTGGAACTCGTTGCCGCTCTTGCGGACGACGGGCTCCCAGAACTTGTTCATGCAGACCAGGAGCGCCTGGTAGTAGGACCGGACGTTCTCCTTGGAGGTCGGCCGGAACGCGGGTTCGCGGCACTTGACCGGCGCGATCTTGCCGGTCGAGTAGAGCTTGTTCTTCTGCAGGACGATGAGATCCGGCGTCGGCTCGGCGGTCGGCTGCGCGGACGGGGTGTAGCCGGGCTGCTTGACCGACGGCGTACCGAGTGGGTTCGCGACGAAGTCGTCGTACGACGAAAGCACCTTGGTCGCCACGAAAACGCCACCGCCGAGGACGACGAGCGCACCGGCGACGATGCCCGCGATCAGGACCTTGGACTTCTTCTTCGGCTGGAACGGGATCGGCTCCGGCTGGTACCGCGCCTTGAACGCGGCCGCGGCCCGATCGCCGGGCGGCGGCGGTCCGAGGCGCGAGCCGGTCAGGACCGGCGGGCCGTCCGTCGTCTCGGCGCCACGGCCGAGTCGTGGGGTCGGCGCTGCCAGCGGCTCCGAGGGAGCGCCGTACGCCGGTACGCTCGGCCGCCCGTACTTCGGCAGCTCCGCCGGCTGGTCGTCTTTCGGCAGGAAATGCCCGGGCTTGGGCCCCGACTCCTCGGCCATGCGTCCCCGCTTCTCCCCAGTGCCGGGCAGAGCCCGGACCCACCCATGTTTGGTCGCGATCCGGCCACCCCCGGCCTGAACCGCCGCATGATGCTACGACGGCGGCACGCGTTCGGCGTACTGGATTGCAGCTATTGACATCGCTTCGCGACCTGAAGTGACTCTCTGTGCTGGCGGGAGTACTGAACTCGACGGTCGGCGGGGTTTGTCGGTGGGGTGGTTTAGGGTCCGTCGCATGGACTTGAGTGATGGGGCGCGGAAGCTGGTGGACGGCGGGAATCCGGGGATTCTGGCGACGATCAACGCGGACGGGAGCCCACAGACGTCGGTGGTGTGGATCGGGCGGGAGGGGGACGATGTGGTCATCTCCACGACTGCCGGGCGGCGCAAGGACGTGAACCTGCGACGGGATCCGCGGGCAAGCCTGCTGGTGATCGCGAAGGACGACCCGGACGAGTACGTCGAGATCCGCGGCACGGCGGTGGTGACTGAGGATGCTGGGCGAGCGCTCGCATTCCGGCTGGCCGAGCACTACGAGGGCGAAGGCGCCGGCCAGGAGTACCTCGACCTGCCCGCCAAGGTGGTCCGCACCGTCATCCGCATCACACCCACCAGACTCACCGGCCCGGCCGCCTAGAACCCCCCGCCTCGCGCCTCCACCGTCGGCGATCGATCGGTGTGCTCCGCCCCGCCAAGCGGGCATCACCCATTGGTAGAGCAGGGGGCTAACCCCACTCCGAGGGGCGAACCCCTCCGGAGTACGGGTAACCCCACTCAGGCGTCGAAGGCGCGGGCCCGGCCACGCAAGACGATCGGCCGCGGACCGCCACCACTACCAAACCCGGTCTGAGGCCCCGACACGCCAAGGGAAATCGGTTGCTCGCGAGGTTTGATAGTGGTGGCCGTCCGCCCCTGCGGAAAAGGGGTGAGCCGACGGTCCGTGGAGGCGTGGGACGTCGCACGCGGACTTGGGGCGGGAGCAGGAGGCCGCCCGCCTCGCGACTCCTCCGGGCTCAGATGACGTGGCCGATGGCCAGGAAGTGGAAGCTGGTGGACATCACTCGCGGATCGTTCTCCAGCAGACGGGCCAGGTGGAGTGCCGACGGGAGTAGCCGCGGAACGTCTTCAGGGGAAGAGTGTTCGAGGGTCGCGGCCGCGGGCCCTTCGACGGCCAGCACCTCGATGTCGGCAAACCCTGCCTCGCCGAACTCCGCGCGCAACTCATCCGCGTGATGGAAATACGCGTTGGTGAAGCCGTTCGGCTCGTCGTAGTTGCGGCCGGTCGTCAGCGCGTCGGTGAACATCTGGAGGGTTTCGCCGGTCAGCATGCCCTTGGTGCCGTACTCCAGCAGTCCGGCGTACCGACTGATGCCTGCGGCAACTACCAGTCCACCCGGCCTGGTCACTCGTCGCGCCTCCGCCAACGCCTGGGCGCGATCCGCCTGCTCCACCAAGTGATACAGCGGCCCGAGCAGCAACGTGACGTCGACGCTGTCGTCCTCCTGCTCCAGCTTCCGCGCATCCCCGGCCATCGCCGCGAACGTCCCGAGCTCGGCAGCCTTCGCGACATGCTCCTCCACCGGATCGACCAGCGTCACGTCGTACCCATCAGCCGCCAGCCACCGCGCATGCACACCGGTCGCCCCACCCACATCCAGAACCGTTGCCCCCGGCCCCGGCAGGTACCGGCGGACCAACTCCTGCGTCCGCAAGAACTCCAGCTGCCCATGCCCCGACCGAGCCAGCCGATCATCCTCGACATACCGCTCCGCATAAAACGCCCTGATCAAAGGATCCAGTTCAACCATCCCCAATCATCCCCACCCAAAAGCCCCAGGACACCCCATTTTCCGGCTCTCCTGACTGACAGTTGCTTCGGCCCGATGCGGGAGCGGTGCGGAGAGGGGCAAAAGGGGGCGAATGACCCACGGATCAATCAGGAGAGCCCCACTTCCCCTCGCCCCCACCCTGCCCCGATGACGTGTCTGCGGAGAGGTGAGCTGGTGATTTCGTAGGTGCGGTCGAGAAACGCGATGGTGGGGTCGGGGGCGTAGGTGAAGGTCCAGCGGGTGGGTGTGGGGGTGCGGAGCCACGCGGTGGGGGGTTCGCTGAGGGGCGGGTAAGGGATGGCGGCGATCAGCGGGATGGCTTCGGCGGGCATGAACCAGCGGGCCTCCTGGATCGAGGCGTCTGGGTCGTTGATGGCGAAGTCACCGTCGGGGACGTCGGCGGAGTAGTTCCACGCCGTACTGCGGGACGCGCCGTCGCGGCTCATCACCGAGACCTCGGCGACCAAAGTCAGCTGGTCCACGCGGACGTGCAGGCCGGTCTCCTCGCGGAGTTCGCGGACTGCTGCCTCCGCCGGCGACTCGCCGGGCTCGACGGCGCCGCTCGGCATGCTCCACTGTTCGTTTTCCCAGTCCTCGTAGCGCTCGCGGACGAGGACGATCCGGCCCGCGCGGAAGGCGAGGACGCCTGCGTAGTCACCCATTGAGCTGGAGGGTGAACTCGGTTTCGTTGAACTCGTTGGTGCCATGTTCGCTGAAGGCGATCGAGCGGAGGGTGGCGAGGCCGGCGTCGTTGGTGGGGTCGACCGAGGCGTGGATCTGCTCGGCACCGAGCTCGGTGGACAGCTGGATGACGTGGCCGAGGGTCGCGCGGCCGAGCCCCTGGCCGCGGCGAGTCGGGCAGACGTAGTACGTGATCTCGGCTTCGTCGTCGAGGATCTCCAGGTCGATGAAGCCGATCGGACCGGTCTCGTCGAAGGTGATCCAGCCGTGCCGGCTCGGTGCCTGCAGCAACGGCGTCCAGCGCGCCACGGCGTGGCCGTAGAAGCCGCCGAAGATCGCGCCGCCGACGGGATCCGCCGCCAGCCACTGCTCGACCTGCCGCAGTCCGTCCTCATCGATCGGCCTCACCCTCATGCCACTGCACTCTGCCTGCCGCCACCGACAATTCGCAATCCTGTTGCGGCTCCATGACCAGAACGGTTGGCTAGCGCCCATGGTTGACCTCAAGCGCGCGGAGTACCCGCTGTCCTCGAAGTACGACGCCGGCTGGCTGCTCGACTGCGACATGGGCCCCAACCCACTCTGGCTGCTCGAGGATCTCGCCCGCGACCTGGACCTCCAGCCCGGCATGAAGGTGCTCGACCTCGGCTCCGGCAAGGGCGCGACCTCGGTCTTCCTCGCGAAGGAGTACGGCGTACAGGTCTGGGCCGCCGATCTCTGGGTCGACCCCTCCGACGCGGCCGCGAACTTCGCCGCCCACGGGGTCGAGGCCACCGCGCTCAGGGCCGAGGCGCACACCCTGCCCTTCGCCCGCGCGTTCTTCGACGCGATCGTCTGCATCGACGCCTACGAGTACTTCGGTACTGCGGACAACTACCTCGCCTACCTCACCGCCTTCCTCAAGCCGGGCGGCCGGCTCGGCATCGCCACCCCGGCGATGACCCGGGAGATCCGCGACCTCGGCTACATCCCGGAGCACATCAAGAAGCTGGTCGGCTGGGAGGCGCTCGCCTGGCACACCGCCGACTGGTGGCGATTCCACTGGGAGATCACCGAACTCGTCGAGGTCACCTCCGCCCGCCTCCAGGAGACCGGCTGGCGCGACTGGCTGACCTGGGCCGAGGCCGCCTCCGAACACACCGGCACCCCCGACGGCAGCCTCGAGATGCTCCACGCGGACCAGGGCGAGTACCTCGGCTTCGCTTTGGTCAGTGCCCGCAAACCCGGCTGACCCACGGGCCGGGTGTCGCGGTTCACCAGCACTGAGCAATGCTGTCGGTATGAGCTGGGCTATCTACGCGATGCGAGGGCCAGGAGGCGTACGCCGCCTCGAGGACATTCCGGACGGGTACGAGCCGCCCTCACTCGGTACTGCGGAAGCGGTGGTCGACCAGGTGCGGGAGGTGGCACCGGGCGTCGATGCGAGCAAGCGGTCCTGGTTGCAGCTGAAGAGCGCCGAGTACGACATCGAGATGACGATCGGCAAGGGTGTCGAGGTTCGCGACGTCACCTTCTACATCGACGGGCCGCGCTCGATCCCGCTGGTGATGGAGATCAGCAGCAAGCTGGGTGTCACGCCGTACGACACCGAGTCCGGCAACTTCCTCACCGAGGAGTCCCGGCCACCGGTGCCGCCGCCGCTGACGGACGACGAGATCAAGGCGAACAAACCCAAGTGGTGGAAGTTCGGCCGCAGCTGATCACTCGGCGGCGCGACCGGCTCAGCTTGCTCAACCGGCAGGGCGGGTGCCGATCAGGGTGGCGATCTTGTTGATCCGGTGTTCGGGGTTGTTCAGCGCGTCCTTCCAATAGTTGCCGGCGGCATGGTCTTCGGGCGTCGCGCAGGTCGACAGCGTGAGCATCGCCCGGGTCGGCGTCACACCCGGCCGCCCCGGTACGGCGGCGTTCTGCTGCGCCTTCTCGGCCGGCTTGCGGAACGAGATCGTCATCGTCTGACTCACCACGTAGTCGTAAACGATCCCGTTGGACGTGACGAGGACGTGCTCGCCGTTCTTCAGCTCAGGCAATCGCCCGAGCGGCCGGCCATGCGTGGTCCGGTGCCCGGTGACGATGAAGTTGCCGATCTCCCCCGCCCCGACCCCGCCCGCCGGCCCCCGCGGCGACGCGAACACCCCACGATCCTGAATCACCGTGCCGGCCTTGTCGTCCGCAGTACCGGTGTAGGCGACAACGCGCAACGCCCGTACGCCGATCGCAGGAATCGCGAGCGTCGTCACCGCCGTCCGCCCAACAGTCGGCTTCGTCCCAGTCGGCTTGGAGGCCGACGGCTTGGAGGCCGACGGCTTGGAGGCCGACGGCTTGGAGGGCATCGGCGTGGCTGGCGTCGAGCTCTCCGGAACGGATGGCACGACCGTCGGCTCCGCAGTATTCGCAGGACCGGAAGGCACCGTGTCGGTACACCCCACAAGGGCAGCAGCCATCACCACCGCAACCACCCATCGCCCCACCATCATCGGAACCTAACCCCCACCACCGAAAACCAGCCGAAACGCGTGTTTACCCGACCCTCACCTGGCTACCCACAAAATCAAGATAGCCGCACAACGAATCCGGCTCCGGAGGCGTTTTACAGGTATGACGTTCGATCAGTGGGTGCGGGACGGACGCGGGCGGTTGCTCGCCTTCGCGACCGTGCTCTGCGGCGGGCGGCACCTGGCCGAGGACATCGTCCAGGAGGTGCTGGTCCGGGTTCACCGCAAGTGGGACTCGATCAGCGGTCTGGACCACCCGGACAGCTACATCCGCAAGATGGTCGTCAACGAGTTCCTGTCCTGGCGCCGCAAATGGGCCCGGATCGAGCCGAGCGGACTGCTCGAGGCGGTCGGCTCGGTCCCCGATCCGGCGGGCCGGATCGCCGAACGGATGGAGCTGCTGACCGAGCTGTGCGCCCTGCCCAAGCGGCAGCGGGCAGTCGTCGTCCTGCGGTACCTGCTCGGCCAGAGTGACGCCCAGATCGCCGAGATCCTCGGCTGTACGGAAGGCACCGTGCGCGGCTATTCGTCCCGCGCGCTGGCAACCCTCAAGATTCAGCTCACCGCGGAGGTGGCCGACCATGCGCACTGAGGAATCCCTTCGCGAAGCCCTCGAGTTCTTCGCCGAACGGGCCGGGCAGCTCGAGCCAGAACCCACCCGTACGCCGGTACGCCGGGTCCGCCGTTCCGTCGTACTCACGGCCGTGGCGGCGACAGTCGCCGCAGCGGTCCTCGTACCGGTCGTGCTCGATCGCAAAGGCTCGCCGCCACCGGTGACGGAGAACACGACAACCCCCAAGCCGCCCCTCAGGTGGACTCATCAGCAGCTGAGCGTGTATCCGACCGGGGCGACCACTCGGACCTACTCAGGGCCGAACCAGACGTCCTGTCATGTGTCCACCCAGGCGGGCAGCTACGACCTGGCCAAGCTCGGCAAACTCCGGAAGAAGACGACGGTCAACGGCCACCCGGCCGACCTGATCCAGGCCGCCGTCGAAAAGCCCCGGATGCCAGTGGCCGAGTCGGGCACCGCCGAGCCCAAGCCGACCCCCGCCCCGCAGACACACCTCAGGATCGCTTGGAGCTACCGGAACGGCAGCTGGGCGCTGGCCGACTGTTCGCCGGACCTCGAGGATCTCGGCGGGGCCGAACAGCGGGTCCAGGGGTTCGCGGAGAGCGTCGATTTCGGGACGCCCCAACTCACGGCGCCGATCGACTTCGGGTATCTGCCACCCGGTGCCCAGGTCCAGGGGATCAGCGCCACTGCCGGCTCCGTCCAATTCGGGATCCCCAAAGGCCCGACGGCGTCGATCCTGGTCTCGCTCAACTGGCCGCCGCTGAAACATGTCTACACCGGCGAGCGGGCGGTCCAGATCAACGGACGCGCCGGCCGGATGCGCGTCGACGGAACGTTGCTGATCCCGTTCGGGACCTTCGATCTCGTGGTGCAGGCATCGAGCTCCACTGGAGCCGATCAGGAGAGCATGGTGCTGGCGATCGCGAAGGGAATCCGGGTCGCCGACCCGATGGATCGCTCGTCCTGGTTCCCGGCCGAGATCGGGCTCAGCCCCAGGTGAGCGGGTCGAGCAGGTGGTAGAAGGCCAGGCGCTGGGGATCCGGCGTCAGACCGTAGGTCGCGAAGAAGCGGTCGGCGTCGATGGACCACTCGTCCTGAAGCTGGGCCCGGACCAGCGCGAGGTCGGCGTACCGGTCGGCGATGCCGAGACGGCCGACGTCGATCGCTCCCGTGCAGTCGAGGGTGTCGGGGTCGAAGAGGAAGTTCGGCAGGCAGGCGTCGCCGTGGCAGACGACGAGGTCGGCCTTCTCGCGAACCGAAGGCAGTTCGGCGTGCAACCGCGCCAGCAGCTCCTCGGGCTGGACGAGCCGCCACTCGTCGGTGAGGAAGTCGGGGTTCACCGCACCTCGCCGTACGACGTCCTCCGCCTGGCCGACCACGTCGTCGAGCCGGCGCTCGAACGGGCAACTCTCCAACGGCAACTCGTGAAACGCGCGAAGTGTCAGCGCGAAGCTGTCCACCAGCTTGTCCGACCACGGCAGATCGATCGCCGCGACACCGGGAACCGTAGAGGTCAACAGGGCCGCACCCTCGTCCCCCTCGATCCAATCGAGCACAGCTGCCCCGGGAATCGACGTACCGGACAACCACTCGACCCGATCGCGCTCGGCCAGCAACTCCCCGACACCGGCAGGCCCGCAACATTTCGCATACACCGCACCGCGGCGGAACACCTCGGTATCAGACTCCCCGGCGTTCACCGGCTCCCAACCACTCTCCGGCAACAACACCCCGCAATCCTCACACAACCGCTGCCGCCGGCGTTCTACCAGGAGAAGCAACTGGAGGAGAACATGAGTAACCGGCACGCGATCGTCAACACTCAACTCGGCGACCTCACGCTCGTCGCCTCGGACGACGCGCTGATCGGCGTCTACTTCCCGCATCACTGGGTGAAGCCGGAGCGCGCCACGCTGGGCGACGAGGTCGAGGCAGCGACCGACCCGGTACTGGCCGACGCCGCCCGCCAACTGGACGAGTACTTCGCGGGCGAGCGCGACACCTTCGACCTGGCCATCGAGCTCCGGGGCGGTGACGTGTTCCAGCAGCAGGTCTGGGCGTTGCTCGACGAGATCCCGCGCGGCGAGACCACGACGTACGGCGAACTCGCGGAGCGGCTGGGCGACAAGCAGCTCGCCCAGCTGGTCGGGAAAGCGGTCGGGAGCAACCCCCTCTCGGTCATCGTCCCGTGCCACCGGGTGGTCGGGAAGAACGGCAAGCTGACCGGGTACGCCGGTGGGCTCAAGCGCAAGCAGTTCCTGCTCGACCTGGAAGAGGCCGCGCCGGCCCGTCTCTTCTAGGAGGACGACTCGCGCACGATCAGCTGCCAGGGGAAGTCGTACACCTTGCCGTCCGCGCCCTCGAGGTCGGTGAGGCGGGCGACCATGATCCGGCACAGCGCGGCGTTGAACCCGACCGGCCCGACCGTCGACAGCGACGGATCGAGATGCTCACCCTCGGGCGTGTTGCCGACCCCGATCACGGCCAGATCCCCCGGTACGTCGAGGCGCAACCGGTGCGCGGCCCGAATCGCGGCGATCGCGGCGAAGTCCGTCGTACAGTAAAGCGCCGTCGGCCGATCAGGCCGGTTGAGCACCGACATCGCTGCCCGGTATGCCCCTTCGGGATGCGGCTCGTAGGTCGCCACCAGGTCATCCAGGACCGGTACTCCGGCCGCCGCCATCGTGTGCAGGTAGGCGTCGTAGCGCGGCCAGCCCGCCAGCTTCGAGGTGAGCGCGCCGATCCGGGTGTGCTGCTCCAGCAGGTGTTCCACGGCCAGGTGGCAGCGCGGCTCGGCACCGGACCGGATGACGTCGAAGCCGCGCGGTTCGAGCACCTCGCTGAAGACGACCATCTGCACGCCCTGAGCGGCGAACGCCTCGAGGTCGGTGACCAGCTCCGGATCGTCGCGGACGTGGTCGATGAAGATCACGTCGGGCGTCCGGTTCGCGAGGACCGTCCGCCAGTCGCCGTCGGCCACGATCAGGGCGGTCTTGCCCAGCGGGGTCACCGCGGCGCTGACATCCGCGGCCACCGCCTGGGCCCAGGGATCAGCGAGCACACTCAGCGACAACAGCACGAGATCGGACTTCCCCGTACGGATCGCGCGAGCTGCGTCGTTGCGCCGATACCCGAGCCGGGCGGCGGCATCCCGCACCCGGTCGGCGGTCGTCTCCGAGATCGTCTGGCCGCGCGGGTGACCGGACAGTACGTAGGACACCGTGGCGATCGAGACCCCCGCCGCGGCGGCCACCGTGCGCAGCGTCGGTTTGTCGGTCATCCCCGTGGACATAGGACTGATTCTCTCAGCCCTTGACCGCTCCGGTGATGACGCCCTTGTTGAAATGCCGCTGCAGGAACGGATAGACCATCGCGATCGGCACCAGCGCCACCACGACGACGGCCATCTGCAACGACTGTGGCTGCGGCAACGGCGTCACCCCGAGCTGGTCGGCCGACAACGACTTGCCCTGCAGCACATAGGTCCGCAGGATCACCTGCACCGGCCACTTCGACGTGTCGTTGATGTAGAGCAGGGCGTTGAAGAACGCGTTCCAGAAGCCGACCGCGTAGAACAGCCCGACCACCGCGATCACCGCCTTCGACAACGGCATCACGATCCGGCGCAGGATGGTGAAGTCGCTCGCGCCGTCGATCCGCGCGCTCTCCAGGATCTCCTGCGGCACGTTCATGAAGAACGTCCGCATCACGACGAAGTTGAAGGCCCCCAGCGCGCCGGGCAGGATCAGCGACCACAGACTGTCGATCAGCCCGAGCTGCTTGACGATCAGGAACATCGGGATGATGCCCGGCGCGAACAGCAACGTGAACAGCACCAGCAGCAACACCGGCCGCCCGAACAGCACCGGCCGCGACGTCGCGTAGGCCAGTGCGATCGTGGTGCACAACGCGATCGCAGTACCGACGACGGTGACGAAAACACTGACCATGATCGCGCGCACCATCAGCCCGCCGCTGAACAGCGTCTCGTACGCCTTGAACGTCGGGTGCGACGGCCAGAGCACGTACCCGCCGGCCTTGATGATGTCCTGGTCGCTGGCCAGCGAGGTCGAGATCACCACCATGATCGGGACGATGATCGCGACCGCGAAACCACCGAGCACGAGCGCCTTGATGATCTGGTACGCCGGTGCCGGCCGCTCCTTCCAGATCGGCCTCACGACTCTCCTCCTCTTTTCTGGAAGATCCCTGGTTCGCCGAGCCGATGAGCGAGCGCGTTCGCACCCCACAGCAGCAGCGCGCCGATGACCCCCTTGGCCAGCCCGGCCGCGGCTCCACTGCTCCAGTCACCACCGACCACGCCGGCGTAGTACGTGAAGGTGTCCAGTACTTCGGCAGCACCCGGCCCGACCGAGTCGCGTTGCAGGATGAACTGCTCGAACCCGACGCTGAGGATGTCGCCGATGCGCAGGATCAGCAGCAACACGATGACGGTGCGCATCGACGGCAGGGTGATGTGCCAGAGCCGCCGCCAACGACCCGCGCCGTCCGCCGCGGCAGCCTCGTACAGGGAGACGTCCACCGCCGACAGCGCGGCGAGGAAGATGATCATCGCCCAGCCGGCGTCCTTCCAGACCAGTTGCGCGACGACGAGCAGCGGGAAGGTGTCCGGGTTCGTCATGAACGGGATCGGGTCGAACCCGGCCTGCCGGAGCAGGTTGTTGACGAACCCGGCACCACCGAGCGACTGCTGGAACAGCGCGATCACGAGCACCCAGGACAGGAAGTGCGGCAGGTACGCGATGGTCTGGAAAGCACGCCGGATCCTGTTGCTGACCAGGGAATCCACGATCAGCGCCATCGCGAGCGGTACCGGGAAGAACAGCACCAGCTGCACACCGGCCAGGATCAAGGTGTTGCGCAGCGCGTCCCAGAAGTCCGGGTTGCCGTACAGGTTGATGAAGTTCTGTACGCCGTTCCACTCGCTGTGCATGATGCCGAGGTACGGCTGGAAGTCCTGGAAGGCCACTACGTTGCCGAGCACCGGCACGTAGAAGAACACCAGCAGGAACAGCACCCCGGGCACCATCAGGACCAGCATCTGCCAGTCCCGCCTGAGGCGGATCTTGAACGGCAACTGCTGTGCCATACTGCGCTGTTTTTTGGGTGAGCGTGGTGGCGCTCCCACTGGTTGCTTGCGTTCCTCGGTAACTGCTGTCATCGGCGGACTCAGGATCCGGTGACCGGCGCGCCGGCCGGGAGTACGGCTTCGAACTCACCACGCATCTTGTCGCCGCCGCCGCTCTTCCAGCGCTTCAGCGCCTCGTCGTACGCGCCGATCTTCTGCCGGCCGGTGACGATGTCGACGATCGTGTCGCGGAACGCCGCGGTCAGCTTCGTGCCGACCTTGCTGCTGGTATCGGAGTACGTGCCCGCGGTCGGGTTGCGCATCGCGAACTCGAGCAGCTTCTGCTCGGTGGCGTGGATCTTCTTGGTGTCCTCGGGGAACGCCGGGTTGAAGATCACGCTCTCCGGCGCGGTCATGATCTGCAGCGCGCTGACCAGGCCAGGCGCCTGCTGGTTGCCGGCCGCGTTGAGCACCGGGTTCTTCTTGGCGTCCAGGGTGTACTGCTGGCCCGCGGTACCGAAGTTCTTCTGCAGGTACTCCTTGGTGCCGAACGGCGCGGACAGGTAGTTGATCAAGGCAAGGAGTTCGCGGATGCGGCCCTCGTCGGTCTTCTTGAACGGGGTGAAGCCGACCGTGCCGTAGCCCATGTCGTAGACCGGCTTGGCCTTGCCGTCGTGGCCGAACGGGATCAGCGTGTCGACGAACAGGGTCGGGTCGGCGGCGCGGAAGTCGGCGGTGGCGCGCGGACCGACGGTGACCTGGGCCGCAATCTGGCCGTTGGCGGTCTTCGGCGTCGCGTCGGCGAGGTTGAGGTCGGGGTAGAAGACCTTCGCCGCCCAGAGCTTGGCGGCGTACTCGACGGCGGCCCGGTAGTTGTCCGTCTCGTACAGGTGGGTCAGCGACCGGTCCTGGTTGACCCGCCACACGTTCGGGGCGCCGAACCACTCACCGAACATGTGCAGCATGTTGATGATCGCGGGCTCGAGCGCGTAGTTGGTACCGCGCGTGAGTTCCTTGCACTTGGCAAAGAACTCGTCGGCCGTCTTGCACTGCAGGCCGCCGACCTTGGCCCAGGTCTTCGGGTTGCCCATCATCACCTGGCCGAACGGGGTGGACGGGATCGGCGCGCCCCAGATCTTGCCGTTCACGACCGCGGTCCGCCAGGAGGCCGGCTTGAGCGCGGCGAGGTTCGGGTACTCCAGCACGGCGTCGCCGGACAGGTACTTGGTTAGGTCCTGGAACTTGGCTTCGAGCATCGGGCCGACGTTGGGGATGCCCTGGTTCGGGGGCAGCCACATCAGGTCGGGCAGCGAGTCGCCGGCCAGCAGGGTGGCGAACTTCTCCGGGTAGCCGGGGTCGGTGCCGATGGTCAGCTTGAGTTCGCCACCGAGCGACTGGTTTAGCGCCTGCCACATCGGGTTGCTGCCCATCGGGGGCGGCGGCGTCGCGAAGGTCTCCGTCAGCGCGGTCACCGCACTCTTCAGCGGCGGGCTCTGGACGCTGGCGATCGCGTTCTCGGGGAACTGCAGGAAGCCTGGTTCGAGCCCGGACTCGGCACCCGGCAGGTCCGGGGTCAGCCCCTCGAACGCCTTGTACGTCGGCAGCTTCACGTCGCCCGACGCCTTCGCGCCGCCACCGGTCGACCCGCCGTCACCACACGCCGCCAGCGTCGACCCGAGGGCCACCGCCCCCACCGCGGCACCACCCAGCTCCAGGAACCTCCGCCGCCCGAACCTGCTCTCCATAGCCTGCCCTCACCTCTACTCGGCACCTGCTTGACGATTGCACTCTGACCGTTTGTGATCTGTCTTTGCGTAAACCACTCACTAACGATCACTTAAACGTTAACCGGGACCGTAAACCCCACACCCGCCCTCCCGCAACCCCCAACTCGCTTCCCACCATCCGCCACTTTGAGCACCGGCCAGGCAGCCGCCGCCGCAAACCGTGGCCGGGCGGTGCCCAAAGTCCGCTCGGAGCCGACGGACCGGGCTGCGGCGACCTTGGGCACCGGGTGGGCGGCTGGGGCCGTGAAGTGTGACTGGGCCGTGCTCAAGGTGGGGCGGGGAGGATTTACGGAGTGGCAACAGGGCGGCAATGTGGGGTGAGTGGGGCGGCATCAGGCTGGGGACCATGGATCAGCTCCGCAGGGCGAGTGGGCACGGCGGCGCAGGCGCGCCCCGCGGGGCGGGTGGGCTTGGTGGCGCGGGTGGGCTAGGTGGTCCGGGCGCGTCCCGCAGGGCGGGCGGACTCGGTGGGGCGGGTGCGCGTCGCAAGGCGGGTGGGCTTGGTGGGGCGGATGCGCGTCGCAAGGCGGGTGGGCTTGGCGGGGCGGGCGTGCTTCGCAAGGCGGGTGGGCTTGGTGGGGCGGGGGCGCTTCGGAGTACGGTTTCGGCTGGTACTGCGTGTGACGTGTGTGGGCGGAT
This sequence comes from Kribbella catacumbae DSM 19601, assembly GCF_000372465.1. GTDB lineage: Bacteria > Actinomycetota > Actinomycetes > Propionibacteriales > Kribbellaceae > Kribbella > Kribbella catacumbae. The sequence continues at coordinate 111,764 of NZ_AQUZ01000008.1, read as the reverse complement.
GCCGCATCCGGCGCGGCTTCGGTTGACGCTGGCCAAGCTCGCGGCGATCTTTCCGGTGGAGCTGGCTCTGCATGCGGCGATCATCGCTATCCATCCGCCGTACCTGGTCACGGTGAGCCTGCTGGCGATCACCACCACCGCGCTGGCGATCTGGGTGATCGAGCCGTCGACGATGCGGCTGCTGCGAACCTGGCTGCACGCGCCCGGTCATCGGCTCCGGCGGCACACCCACGCGGGACTGGAGCAAGCGCCGTCGCTCTGGCGGATCCGGGTCACGCTCGACGACCGGGCCGGTGACCTGGAGCAGCTCACCCACGGGCTTGCCGAGCTGGATGCCAACATCCTGGGGCTGCACGTCCACCCGGTGCACGACGGCGTACGGGATGAGCTGGTCGTCTCCACGCCGGAGGGCGTCGGGCCGGACGAGTTGCTGGAGATCGTCGCGGCGGCGGGTGGGCGCGAGGTGCACGTGTGGGCGACTACGACGCTGGCCCTGGTCGATGGGCAGACGACGGCGTTGAGTTTGTCAGCGCAGGTCGTCGCGGATCCGGCGGAGCTTCCGCACGCGGTGGCCGAGTTGCTCGGTGCTCAGCTGATCACTGACCCGAAGGAGTACGAGGGCAAGGCGCTGCCGCCAGACGGGACGATCCTCAAGATCCCGTCACCGTGGAGCGGGCTCTATGTCTTCACGCGCCCCGGCGAACCGTTCACGCCAGCCGAATCAGCCCGCGCCCACCGCCTCGCCCAAGTCGCCGAGACAGCCCGAGCGCTCAGCGCCGGCAAGGGCTAGAACCCGCCGGGACCGCAGTCGGGTGCAGCCGCGGGACCGGATCAACCTGCCGATCGCGCTAGACGTTGTCAGCCGCGGTCGGTGACCTCAGCGGTGTCAGCCGCGGTCGGTGACCTCAGCGGCGTCAATCGCGGTTGGTGACCTCAGCGGTGTCAGTCGCGGTTGGTGACCTCGAAGGCGACGATGGCGGCGGCTACGGCGACGTTCAGGGACTCGACGCCCGCGTGCAGCGGGATCTGGAGGTCCTCGTCGGTGCCGACCGTGATGCCGTTCGTCTCGCCGCCGAGCACGAACACCGAGCGTGGCGCCAGCTCAGCCTTGAACAGCGACTTCCGCGAGCGGGCCGAGAGGCCGTAGACGCGGTACCCCGCCTCGGTGAGGAGGTTGACGGCTGCCTTGGCCGTGGCGACGTTGACGATCGGCGCCTGGAACGCGACTCCGGCGGAGGCCTTGATCACGAGCGGGCCGACGTGCGGAGTACCGGCTCGGGGGAGGATGACGCCGTCGATGCCAGCGCCCGTCGCGGTGCGCAGGATCATGCCGACGTTGCCGGGGTTGGTGACGCCGTCGAGCAGGAACACGTTCGTCGGCCGCTTGCCGCGGGCGCGAACGAACTCGGCCAGGGGTGTCATCCGGGGCGCGTCGACGTCGGCGACCACGCCCTGGTCGTGCTTGCCGTTGCCGGCCAGCCACTTCACCCGGGACGCCGTCGCGCGCTCGACCGGCGTACCGGTTCGCTTCGCGGCTTTCAGGATGTCGTCCAGCGTCTGGCCGCCCGAGTTGTCCGCGACCACCACCTTCGCCACCGACAAGGCGGGATCGTTCAGCGCCTCGAGCACCGGCTTGCGCCCGAAGATGGTGATCCACTTGTCCCGGGGAGAGAGCTTCTCCCGCGCCTCCTGATCCACCGTCGTACCGTACCGCCGCGCCTCCCCGGCCCTAACGCCCCGGTCGGCAGGGCTGCTCAGTCGACGCCCGGCCGGGCACTGCGGAAGAGAGCCAGACCAGCCACGCTGAGGATCAGGAACCAGCCGCCCAGCACCCAGGTCAGTACGGTCAACCAGCCCGGCGAGCCATGGATGCCATCGGCCGTGAAGCCCAGCAACAGGATCGAGGCCAGCAGACCGAGTCCTGGGCCGCTCTCACTGCGCACCCTGCTGAGAAAGCAGGCCACCAGACACGGGCCGGCCAGCACCACGCCCGCAAAGACGACGAAGATCGTCAGGAACCCGTGCGGATTACAAGCCGTCCCTGGATCGCACTCGGCCCCTCTGGTGTGCTGGACGATGATCAGCAGCAGCACGATGAAGACCGCCATCACCGCCGAGCTGATGGTATGCAGCCGCCAGATCCAGGTGCGCATGGCTGTCAGCCGAGGACCGGGCGCATGAAGCTCCGGTCGTAGCGGATCACGCAACCGGTGTCGGCGCGGAACTTGTCGAGCTCGATGAAGTCCGGATGGGTGCCGAACAGCGTCCGGTACTGCTCGTACGCGGCCAGGCTCGGGAAGCTGAACAGCGCGAGCGCCTTGTCGCTGGACCCCTCGGACGGCAGGAAGTACCCGTGATGGCTGCCGCCGTGCTCGTTGACCAGCGCGATCCAGCGGGTGGCGAACTCCTCGAAGGCGTCGAGCTTGCCCGAGTCGACGACGTACTCCACAACACAGGTGATCATGGTCAGCAGCCTGTCACGCCGAGGGGGGCCAGGCAGGTGTGTTTCAAAGCACGTGGCTCAGCTCTTGCGAGCGGGATCGCTGGCCTTGCCGTCCAGCCACAGGGTGTCCGACGCATCGCGGTGCACCCCGGTCGACCCGACGTGCTTGGCGCTGATCTTCGGCCCGTTCTTGATCACGTGCACGAGCGCCATCGCATGCCCGCGCCCCAGGTCGTAGTCCTCCTTCAGCCAGTCCGCGACCGCTCCCGCCTTCGTGTCCGGCCCCTCGAACCCACGCTCCCGCGCCAGCTCGACCAGCGCCCGCGGGGTCAGCCCGGTCTTCTCCTCGATCTTGTCCAGGTACGCCTGAAACGACATCTCGTTCACCTCTCGCCTGAGCGGCCCGATCGGCCGCCACACCCCAGCGTCGAACTTCCCACCCCGAAATCGACACGACTCACAAAACGGCTCACAACAACGTTCAACCGAGGTGAAAGACCCCACGGACGCAGTACTGCGAATGCTCACCCAGCGAGCAGCCAACTCGGTCGTCGTCGGCTCGTCGCGCGACGAATTCTCGCTGGCCTCAGCCGCCAAGATCGCCGACGCCTGGGAGGCGGCGGACGGCGTAGTACTCGACGTGGTCGACTGGCCTGAGCACGCAGCCTCTTGGCTGCGGCAGGCCCGCCGGTTCCTCGCCGGCGGTCCCGACGCCTGGGTAGTGATCACCGACTCGCCAACCGGCTGGCTCCAACTCACCCGCCGACTCGACTCAACCACCTGGGATCCGGCCAGGACCATCGTCGTCGAGGCGAGTCAGAGGCGCGTCAGCCGGGTGAGCTGGCTCGCGTAGTCGCCGGTCAACTCAAGGGTGAGGCCGTAGGCGAAGCCGGTCGCCTCCCCAGGAGTTGAACAGCACCGGCCGCTGATCCGTTGCCCGTGGCAACACTTACCCCAACGCATACGCGTGCCACGTCCGGCTCGCACCACCGAACCCGCCGGCGCTGAGCAACCCCGAGCTCACCGGCGTCTCCGCTCCCCAGGCTCCAGCCGACGCGGCCCGAACCCCTCGTGCCCCCACCCGAAGAGCAGCTGCGCCGGCTCGTCCAACGCCCGCTGAGCCAGCAATCGCCACGACCCACTTTGAGCACCGCCCAGCCGTCGTACGGACGGGCAGGTGACTGGCCGGTGCCCAAGATCCGGGCCTTCGGGGTACATCGCCAGGGCGGGCGGCCGTGGGTCACCCAGTAACGGCGGTTCGCTTCTAATCGAGTTCGGGGTTCAGGCGGGCGGCGGGGCCGCACCACGCTGCCGCCCAGCAACTTTGAGCACCCGCCAGTCACCCGATCGCCCGGTAGGCGACTGGTCTGTGCTCTAAGTCGGCTCGAGGTCCGCAGGGGCTCGACTTTGGGCGCGCGGCAGTCGGCCGATCGCTCGGTAGGCGACTGGCGGGTGCTCAAGGTTGGCGTTGGCTCGGAGTTTGGGGTGGCTTGGGGGTGTGGGGTGGCTTGGGGGGGTGGCGAATGAGAGGGTTGCTGAATGACGGAAATCACCGGAATCCGGCCTGAGGTCACGCCTTCGGGGCCGGGGTGTGTCGAGTGCACGGACGCCGGCGGCTGGTGGTTCCATCTTCGCCGCTGCGCGGAGTGCGGACACATCGGCTGCTGCGACAGTTCGCCTGAGCAGCACGCCAGCGCCCATGCCGCGGCGGCGAACCACCCGATCATCCAGTCCTACGAGCCGGGCGAAGACTGGTTCTGGGACTACACCACAGAGCAAATGGTCGACGGCCCGGAACTGGCTCCCCCGGGACACCACCCGGTCGACCAGCCGGCCCCCGGCGGCGCTGTTCCGGCCGACTGGGTGCAACACATTCACCAGTAGCTGACGAATTGCCTGATCTTCGGTAGCTGGTCGTGGTCGATGATGTGACCGCCCGCGAAGCCCAGTACTTCGACCTCGGCGCTTCGCCGCCGTAGATTGGCGGCGAGCGTCTGGGTCTGCTCGGCTGTGGCCATCGGGTCGCGGTTGCCGTTGACGATCAGCACGCGTTTGCCATTCAGCGCCTGATCCTCGGGACCTTCGTCGGCGAACGGGACCATTGCCGCCAGCAACACAGCTCCAGCCAGCGACTCCGGGTGCTGCAGCAACATGGCCGATGCCATGTTCGCCCCGTTCGAGAAGCCGACCGCAACCCAAGAGCCGGCCGGTACGCCGTACTTCTGCTCGGCCGCCGACAAGAAGGCGGCCAGCTCGTCCGTACGAGCACGCAGGTCGTCCTCGTCGAAGATGCCTTCGCGATGTCTGTGGAAGAAGCGTGCCATCCCGTGCTCCAGCACCGTGCCGCGTGGCGACAGCACCGGCGAGTCGGGGGCGATGTGCTCGCGAAGCGGCAGGAGGTCGCGCTCGTTGCCGCCGGTGCCATGCAGGAGCAGCAGCGGCGGAGTACCGGCTCCTGGTTGCCAGACGTGTGGCCGGTCGAGTGTGGCGTTCATCGGGATGGGACGCGGAGGGCCGGCAGGGAGTTCTGGATCTGCTCGCGATTCGGCTCGAGCCACGGCGGCAGTTTGAGGTGCTGGCCGAGTTCGAGCAGCGGCTCGTCGATGGTGAAGCCGGGCTGATCGGTGGCGATCTCCAGCAGGACTCCGCCGGGTTCGCGGAAGTAGATCGAGGTGAAGTACTGCCGGTCGATGATCTCGGTGACGTTCACGCCGGCCTCCAGCAACTCCAGCCGCCAGCGCGCCTGCGTCTCCCGGTCCGGTGCACGGAAGGCGATGTGGTGCACGGTCCCGGCCGCCTGCAGGCCGCGAGAATCCTTACTGGGAAGGACATCCACCGCAGTACCGTCCTGACCGCCGGACATCACCAGCCGGGTGCGGTCCGAGGTGTTGTGCCCGTACGCCATCCCCAGCATCCCGGCCAGCATCTCCGCGGTCGGCTCCAGCTCGCGCTCGGTCAGCGTCACCGAATACAGCCCACGAATCGCCTGATCACCCGGTACTGCGGACGCGCCGTCCCAGCCGGATCGCGAGTCGCCGTCGGAGGCGACCAGCTCGATCACCAAGCCGTCGGGATCGCGCAGCCGGAGTACCTCTTCATCGGCGCGTGCGACCGGGTCGTCCGCGTCGACGCCCAGCTCCTTGAGCCGCGTCTGCCACCAGCCGAGCGCCTCCGGCGGAATGCTGAACGCGGTGGCCGTGGTCAGCCCGGTGCCCTGCCGGCCCGCGTCGGCACCCGGCCACGGGAAGAACGTCAGCAGCGTCGACGGCCGGCCGGACTCGTCGCCGTAGTACAGGTGGTAGGTGTCGGGCGCATCGAAGTTGACGGTCCGCTTGACCAACCGCAACCCGAGGACCACGGTGTAGAAGTCGACGTTGCGTTGCGGGTCTTCCGCGATGGCGGTGACGTGGTGCAGTCCGTGCGGTGCGAGTGCGGCAGTCATCTGCGATTCCTCTCTCCGGGACGCCTCTCCAGCTTGCCTGCTGAGCGCCCCGAAAAGTAGTGGGAGATTTGATGTCATCGCATGGATGACGGAAACGCTTGTCGTCGATCCGTTGACGCGTCTAGACTCGGCTGTCACTTCGAAACGACTGCTACCTTCGAACGAGGTCCGATGGCCGCGGACAGCCCCAGAAACGACGTCGCCTGGTCGCTCGCGTCGGTGCACGCGACGATGAGCCGGCTCGACACCGGCGCCGATCCGGCCGAGCTGATCGAGGCGCTGGCCCGGCTGCGCGAGCTGAGGGACGAGTTGACCGGCTGGGAGCCGACCCTGATCCACGCCGCGCGGGCCCGGGGAGCGAGCTGGGCCCAGTTGGCGCCCGCGCTCGGAGTCGCCAGCCGCCAGGCCGCGGAGCGCCGCTACCTCCGGCTCAAACCCAACGAGGGCGACCCCGCGATGACCGGCGAGCAACGGGTTCAGGCCGCTCGCGACGAACGCGCGAGTGAGCGGGCCCTCGCGGACTGGGCCCGCGACAACGCCGCGAACCTGCGCGCGCTGGCCGGCCAGGTCGCCGCGCTCGATGGGCTCGACGACCCGACCAAGGCGAGCGTGCAGCGGATTCACGACGCCCTCGGCAAGGACGACACCACCGCACTCCTCGATCCGCTGACCCGGGCCGGCGAAGGCCTGGGCCAGGATCACCCCCGCTTGGCCCGGCTGATCTCCGACCTCGGCGAGCAGGCGACCGCAGTACGGCATGCCATCCAGCGCCGGACCGGCGCCCGCCGGCCGGCAGCACAGCCGTCAGAGGAGGAAGGCTGATGAGCGCACAGCGCCCAACGGCCGATGCGTTCGCGCAACTGGCCGTCGAACTCCATGAGTCCGGCGGCATCGGAGAGACCGTTGACACCGTGGTGCAGTTCGCCTTGCACGCGCTGTCCTGCAAGTACGCCGGGGTGGTGCTGATCGAGCACGGCCAGCCGGTGATCGCGGCGGCGACGGATCCCGTGCTCGCGGCGCTCTACCAACTGCAGATCGATACCTGCGAAGGTCCGTTGCTGGCCACCCTGCACGACCGGCTGCCGGTCATCGTGGCAGATGCCGCGACCGATGATCGATGGTCACCCCAGTGGGCGGCGATGGCTTGCGCGATCGGGATCCGCAGCGTTCTGCACCTCCCGCTGATGCCGGCTCAGCCGGTCGGCGTGCTCAGCTTCTTCAGCGAGCAGCCGGACGGCTTCGACTCCGACGACCTGGCGGTCGGGCACATCCTGGCCCGGCACGCCTCGATCGCGGTCGCCAACGCGCGCAGCGAGGCGACGATGGCGCAGGCGGTCGACGCCCGCAAGCTGGTCGGACAGGCGATGGGCATCCTGATGGAGCGCTTCGATCTGGACGGCGACCACGCGTTCGGAGTACTGCGGCGCTATTCGCAGGACACCAACACCAAGCTCCGCGACGTGGCCCAGCGACTGATCGACACTCGGCAGCTTCCCACCGGTTAGAAGCGGTATGTGGAAGGGATGGTGAAGTTGATCAGCGAACCGTCCCGCTCCGCCGTCGCGGTCGGCCAGCGGTGGCGGACCATCCGCAGTACTTTGTCGTTCATCGCGCTGACCATGACGAGGAGCTGAGCGGCGCCCGCGGCCAGCGCGTGCTGCGCGGCCTCACTCGCCATCCGTACGCCGAGCCCGCGCCGCTGCTCCGACTCCGCGATGATCAACGCCAGCTCGGCGGTCGGCACGGTCGCGCCTTTGACCCACGCCCACATCGCGTGCCCGACCACCTCGCAGTCGCGCTCGGCCACCCATGCGGCGCCGTTCGGGTCGAGCATCCCTTCCAGCAGGGTCGGCCGCGGCGGCCGCCCGACGGCTGTCTGGAACCGCATGTACAGGCTCCAGTCAGACAGCTCGCACAGCATCCCGGACAGCGACTCCGCGTCGGCATGGCCCGCCCGCCGAAGGATCAGCCCACCCGTCCGTACCCCACCGACCGGCTCAACTACCTGAGTCTGATTCACGGATTCAGACTCCGTCACTTGGCTGAGTCTGTCAAGTAGACTTATCCTCGCATCATGAGCGCTACCCAGGCGGTACCGGAGGCCATGCACTGGTCCACCGACAACTGCACGATCTCCCGCACGATGGAGATCCTCGGCGAGAAGTGGACGTTCCATGTCCTGCGTGAGGTGTTCGTCGGTGTTCGCCGTTTCGAAGACATCCGTGCCCGCGCGGTCATCCCCCGCCAGGTCCTCACCGACCGCTTGACTGCTCTGATCGACCGCGGCCTGCTCCGCCGCGAGGCCTACCGGATCCCCGGCCAGCGCGAACGCTACGAGTACCGCCTGACCCAGGCCGGCCTCGACCTCTACCCGGTCCTGGTGGCGTTGGTCCAGTGGGGCGACCAGTACCTCCCGCTGGACAACGGCCCACCGCTGATGCCCGAACACCGGGGCTGCGGCGCGAAAGTCAGCGTCACCATGCAGTGCGCCGCCGGCCACACCCCCACCCCGCGCGAGGTCGCCTTCCGCCCGGGCCCGGGCGCAACTCCCCGCAAGGTCAGCTGACCAACACCCCGCGAAGTCAGCTGACCGGAACGCGGGCGGGTTCGGCCGTCGAGTCGCGCGGGATCAAGCGGGTGGCCAGTTCGACGTGGTGGGAGTCGACCTTCTCGCCGGCCGCCAACTGCAGGGCCGTACGGAGTGCGACGGCGCCCATCTCCCGAAGGGGCTGGCGGATCGTGGTCAGCTGCGGGGAGGCCAGGCGGGCCACCTGGGTGTCGTCGAAACCGACGATGCTGAGGTCTTCGGGGACTCGGAGGCCGCGTGCCCGGGCGGCTTCCATCACGCCCAGGGCCACCTCGTCGCTGCCGGCGAAGATCGCGGTCGGGGGTTCGGGGAGGTCCAGCAGGGCGGCTCCGCCGGCCAGGCCGTCGTCGTACAGGAACTCGCGGAGCCAGACGTAGTCCTTGGGGATCGGGGCGCCGGCGGCTTCCATCGCGCCGCGGAAGCCGTTCATCCGGGCCTGGTTGCAGCCTGAGCTCGGCGGGCCGCCGAGGTACGCGATCCGCCGATGGCCCAGCGACAGCAGGTGCTCGGTGGCGGCCATCCCGCCGGCGAAGTTCGTCGAGCCCACGCTCGTCACGTCCGGTTGCGCGATGCTGATCGGGTCGACGACGACCAACGGAAGCCTCGCCCTGGACAGCGCCGCGAGATCGGCCTCGGTCAGTTCGCAGGTGATCCCGATGGCCGCGCGCCGCCCGGTCGCGGTCAGCTCGCGGATCCACTGCGCCGCCCGCCCGGTACTGCGAGACGCCGGCGGGTGCGGGTGCGAACCCAGGACGACGTCCACGCCGGCCACCTGGCCGGCCTCGACCACGCCCTGGATCACCTCGACCGAGTAGCTGTTGAGGAAGCCCTGGTAGAACAACTCGATCGTGATCCGCTCGACCTGCTCCGGCCGGCGTCCGACGTACTCGTGTTCGCGGAGGATCTCCTGCACCCGGGCGCGCGTCGACTCGGACACGTCGCTGCGCCCGTTGAGAACCTTGGAGACCGTGGCGATCGACACCCCAGCCGTGGCGGCGACGGTGGCCAACGTGACCCGGCCGGTCAAACGCAACACCCCCTCACGATGCTTGGCCTGCCGTCAGGACCTCGACAGGCGTGACCATCGTACGATCGTGCCCGACCGCCCGCGTCTCGCCGGTGACCCGCACGGTCGCGCGGCACGGCAAGTCGGCCGACGAGGTCCCCACCAGTACTTCGATGTCGCCGGCTTCGACGATGCGGCGCAGATCGGACCCACTGTAAGCGAACCGGTCGGCATGCACCCGGAACGCGATCTCCACCGCCGCGCCTGGCTCGAGCGACACCCGGGCGAAGCCGGTCAGCAGCTTCAACGGCCGCGCGACCTGCGCCACGACGTCATGCAGATAGAGCTGCACCACCTCGTCGCCCGCCCGAGAACCCGTGTTGCGCACCCGGACGCTCGCCGTGAACTCACCATCGGTCGCGATCTCGGCAGTGTCCAGCCGCAAGTCGCTCACCTCGAAAGTCGTGTACGACGCCCCGTACCCGAAGGGGAACAGCGGCACCGCTTCCAGCCCGCTGATGCCCGCGCTCTCGACACTTCCGAGCGGCGGCTGCAAATAGGTCCCCGGCTGACCGCCCACCTGTCGAGGGATCTGCACCGGCAACTTGCCACCGGGCACCACTCGCCCACTCAGCACTCCGGCGATCGCGGCCGCGCCTTCCTGCCCGGGCATGAAGGCTTGAACCAATCCAGCGGCCCGCCCGGCGATCTCACCCAGTGCGTAAGGCCGGCCGGAGACGACCACCACGACGACCGGCGTACCGGTGTCGAACAACGCCGCCAGCAACGCGTCCTGTACGCCGGGCAGTCGCAGGTCCTCGGCATCGCAGCCTTCTCCGGAAGAGCCTTCACCGAACAGACCGGACAGGTCGCCGACGCAAGCGATCACCACGTCGGCATCGCGGGCCGCGTCGACCGCCGCCGCGAAACCCGATCGATCGTCCCCGAGCACAGCGCTCCCGTGCTCGTGGACGAGCTCCACCCCCTCCAGTTCGTTGCCCAAGGCATCAAGCAGAGAGGGCACCGAGATGCCCAGTCCGAGCTCCGGATAGCGCGGCAGGACGTGATTGGGGAAGGCATAGCAGCCCATCAAGGTCCGTGGGTCGGACGCACACGGCCCGACGACCGCAATCTTCCGCGGGGCAAGGCGATCCAGCGGCAGCGAAGTCCCGGCGTCGAGCAGCACGATCGAGCGTTCCGCGACCTCCAGCGCCAGTGCTCGATTGCCCGCGGAGTCGAGCTCGACGGGCTTGACCGAGCCTTCGGGAGTCCAGTCAGGATCGAGCAGGCCCAGTTGCACCTTCTGCAGCAGGATTCTGCGCGCGGCGCGATCGACCAGCTCCTCCGAGATCTCCCCCGACTCCACCCGCTCGATCAGCCCGGCGCCGAAGCCGATTGCGTCCGGCAACTCGACATCGGTGCCTGCGGCAAGCGCCATCGCGCCGGCGGCATCGGCGGAGGCGGCGACCCGATGCATCTTGGCCAGGAACGGCACTGCCCAGTAGTCCGACACGACCGTGCCGGTGAAGCCCCATTCTTCTCGCAGTACTTGGGTGAACAGCCAGGGATCCGCGCTGGCCGGCAGGCCGTCCAGGTCGGAGTACGAACTCATCACCGAGCCGGCCCCGGCGGTCGAGATCGCCAGCTCGAAGGTCGGCAGGATGATGTCGAGCAGCTCGCGCCGCCCGATCGACACCGGCCCGTGGTTGCGGCCCGCCCTCGACGCGGAGTAGCCCGCGAAGTGTTTGAGCGTTGCGATCACGCCCGCACTCTGCAGCCCGCGAACGTACGCCGAGCCCAACATCCCTACTAGATAAGGGTCTTCACCGAGAGTCTCCTCGACCCGCCCCCAGCGATAGTCGCGGACGACGTCGAGCACCGGCGACAGTCCCTGGTGAACTCCGGCGGCTGCCATGTCGCGACCGATCGCCGCGGCCATCCGCTCGACCAGCCCGGGATCGAAGGTCGCACCCCAGGCTAGTGCCGTCGGATAAACCGTTGCCCCGTACGCCGTAAATCCGGTCAGACACTCCTCATGAACCAGAGCCGGTACGCCGAGCCGCGACCCGTCCAGAACCACACGATGCTGGCGAATCACCTCGGCCGTGCCCTCCTCCACGGAGAGTGGAACGCTTCCCCAGACCCGGGTGAGATGGCCGAGTCCGTGCTTGCTCGCTTCCTCCAATGAGGCGGATCCACCCGCGGCGAAGACGTCCTGCAGCGGCGCGACGTTGAGCTGCTCCTCGGCCGGCCGCTCGTTCTCGGCCATGTCGTTGCCGGCCCAACGGCTGCCGAGCTGGGCCACCTTCTCCGCCAGCGTCATCGCTTGCAGCAGCCGCTCGGCCCGCTCCTCGGCTGTTAGCGAGAGATCTTGCCAGGCAGAGTTTTCGAAATGTTTCGGCATTGATCGGCCATCCATAGGAGTCAATCTCACTCAGAAATGCGTCGTATTCAAGATCTTGACAGCGACACCCTCGAAATCTACGTTACGAAACATGATGACATCTCGGCGCAATTTCCTTCGCCTGACCGCCGGCAGCGCCGCAATGGCGGCCGGCCTCGCCGCCTGTGGCTCCTCCGGCCCGAAGAGCACGCCCGGCTCGACCACCGGCGGCGCGACCGGTACCGGCGCGACGTACTGGTTCCTCACCGGCCAGCCCCAGCAGGCCATCCGCGAAGCCCAGGTCAAGCGGTTCAACGACGCGAACTCGGGCACCCAGCTGAAGACCACCGAGTTCCAGAACGACGCGTTCAAGCAGAAGATCAAGACCGCGATCGGGGCCGGCCAGGGCCCGACGCTGATCTGGGGCTGGGGCGGCGGCGGCCTGAAGAGTTACGTCGATGCCAACCAGGTCGAGGATCTGACCAGCTGGTTCGACCAGAACGCCGAGCTGAAGAACTCGATCTTCCCGTCCGCCTTCGGCGCGGCCACGGTGGGCGGCAAGATCTACGCGATGCCGGTCGAGACGACGACGCCGATCGTGTTGTTCTACAACAAGACCGCGTTCGAGAAGATCGGCGCCGAACCGCCGAAGTCGTGGGGCGACATCCTGGATCTGGTGCCCAAGTTCAACGACAAGGGCATCGCGCCGTTCTCGCTCGGCGGCCAGTCGCGCTGGACCAACATGATGTGGCTGGAGTTCCTGTTCGACCGGATCGGCGGCAGCGAGGTCTTCCAGAACATCTTCGACGGCAAGCCGAACAGCTGGTCGGATCCGTCCGCGCTGAAGGCGCTCGAGGAGATGCAGAAGCTGATCAAGGCAAACGGCTTCATCAAGGGCTTCTCGTCCATCACCGCCGACTCGAACGCCGACCAGGCGCTGCTCTTCACCGGCAAGGCCGCGATGATGGTGCACGGCGCCTGGACCTACGGCAACATGAAGACCTCCGGTGGCAAGTTCGTCACCGACGGCCATCTCGGCTACATGAACTTCCCGCCGGTCGACGGCGGCAAGGGCGACCCGTCCGACACCGTCGGCAACCCGGGGCAGTACCTGTCGATCTCCTCCAAGGCGAGCCAGGCCGACAAGGACGTCGCGAAGAAGTTCCTGTCCACCTCCACGCTGGACGACGCATCGGTCGACGCCTGGGTGAAGTCCGGCAACATCCCGGTCGTGAAGAGCGCCAAGGACAAGCTCTCTTCGGTGACCGACACGAACGACGCCGAGTGGCTCAAGTTCGTCTACGACACCTCGGCGAACGCGAGGAACTTCGCCCAGTCCTGGGACCAGGCGCTCAGTCCGGCCGCCGCCGAGGCGTTGCTCGACAACATCGCCAAGCTGTTCCAGCTCTCGATCTCACCCCAGCAGTTCGCCGACAGCATGAACGGGGTGATCGGCAAGTGACTGCCGCTCCGTCCGCCGCACCGGTCGCCGGGCGGACGACCACCCGCGCCGGACGGAGCGGCTCGGTCGCATGGATGGCCCTTCCCGCCCTCGCGATCTTCGTGGTGTTCGGGGTCGTCCCGCTGGCCGGCGTGCTGCTGCTCAGCTTCGCCCAATGGGACGGCCTCGGCTCCATCCACACCGCCGGGCTGTCCAACTGGCGCTCGGTGCTCAGCGATCCCGGCCTGCCGCACTCGCTGTTCGTGACCTTCGAGATCATGATCCTGTCCTGGGCGGTCCAGACACCGATCAGCTTGCTGCTCGGCGTCTTCCTGGCCGGCCGGCAGCGGTACCGCGCCCTGCTCGCCGTCCTGTACTTCGTCCCGCTCCTGCTCAGCTCGGCCGCGATCGCCATCACCTACAAGGCTTTGCTCGACCCGAACTTCGGGCTCGGCGCCGGTCTGCACCTGGACTTCCTCGCCCAGGACTGGCTCGGCAAGAGCAACCTCGCGCTCGGCGTGGTGATCTTCGTCGTCTCCTGGCAGTTCATCCCGTTCCACTCGCTGATCTACCAAGCCGGCGTCCGGCAGATCCCGGCCACGATGTACGAGGCCGCCTCGATCGACGGCGCCGACCGGCTCCAGCAGTTCTTCAGCATCACCGTCCCGCAGCTGAAGTACACGATCATCACCTCGTCGACACTGATGGTGGTCGGCTCACTGACCTTCTTCGACCTGATCTTCGTCCTCACCGCGGGCGGCCCCGGCGACGCGACCCGGGTGCTGGCACTGGACATGTACAAACGCGGCTTCCAGGCCAATCTGATGGGCCCCGCCAGCGTGATCGCGGTACTGCTCGTCCTGATCGGTCTCGGACTGGCTCTCCTGCTCCGCCGGCTCGGCGGCAGTACGACGGCCAGCCAGCAGGAAGGTGTGTGAGATGCGGCTGATCCGGCGGAACTGGCTCGGTGGTACGGCGGGCTGGCTGTGGCTCGTCATCGTCCTCATCCCGCTGTACTGGATCGTCATCACCAGCTTCAAGGACCAGGCCGGCTTCTTCACCCAGAACCCGTTCGCACTGCCGGCCGACCCGACGATCCAGAACTACAAACTGGTGATCGAGTCCGACTTCCCGCGGTACTTCCTGAACAGCGTGATCGTCACGGCCGGCACGATCCTGCCCGCGGTCGCGATCTCGTTCATGGCGGCGTACGCGATCGTCCGTGGCGCAGGCGGCCGGTTCCTGGCCGGCGTCAACGGGCTCTTCCTGATGGGTCTGGCGATTCCGCTGCAGGCCACCATCATCCCGGTCTACCTGCTGATCATCCGGATGCAGCTGTACGACAGCCTGCTCGCGATCATCCTGCCGTCGATCGCGTTCTCCATCCCGCTGTCCGTGCTGGTCCTGACGAACTTCATCCGCGACGTGCCCAAGGAGCTGTTCGAAGCGATGTGGGCCGACGGCGCCACCGAGTGGGGCATGCTGCGCGGCCTCGCGCTGCCGCTGACCCGGCCGGCGCTCGTGACCGTCAGCATCTACAACGGCCTCGGCGTCTGGAACGGCTTCCTGCTGCCGCTGATCCTGACCCAGAGCCCGGAGAAGCGGACCCTGCCGCTGGCCCTGTGGACCTTCCAGGGCCAGTACTCCGTGAACGTCCCGGCAGTACTCGCCTCCGTCGTCCTCACCACGCTGCCCATCGTCATCCTCTACGCACTCGGCCGCCGCCAGCTCCTCAGCGGCCTCACCGCCGGTTTCAGCCGCTGATCCAGAAACCTTTCGCCGCCGTGCAACCTGACCCGGTGCTCAAAGCATTGTTAGGGGGACGACGGCGAAAGGAACCAGGCTGGTGGGCGACTCGGAGCAGGAGTACATCGACTTCGTGACCCATCACGCCAACGCGCTGTGCAGGACCGCGTACCTGCTGTGCGGGGACTGGCGCCGGGCGGAAGACGCGACCCAGGAAGCACTGATCCGGATGTACCGGCTGTGGCCCAGGATGCAGAACCAGCCGGGACTGAAGGCCTACGCCCGCAAGGTCGTGGTGACGACAACGCTGGAGGCGCTGCGCCGCAAGTCGAGCCGCGAGGTGGTCAGCGACAGCAGCCAGTTCCTCGCCACCGCCGACCCGGCCGACCCGCTCGGCCGGCTGGAAAGCCGGATGGTGATCCGCGAGGCCCTCGCCGGGCTGCCACCCCGGCAGCGGGCGTGCGTCGTCCTGCGGTACTTCGACCAGCTCTCCGTCGAGGAGACCGCCGATGCGCTCGGCGTCCGCCCGGGCACGGTGAAGAGCCAGACCCTGCGCGCCCTCGACAAACTGCGAGCCCATCCGGGCCTCGCCGACCTCGACGACCTCACCGCCATCGGAAGGGGGACCGCATGACGACTCGTGATCTCCACGACCTGCTCGACTCGGCCTCGGAACGCCGGGACCCGTTCACTCCGGACCCGGCCGCCCTGGCCACGGCCGGCCGCCGGCGGGCCAGGACCCATCGCGCCATGACCTCCGGCGCCATCGCGCTGGTGGCGGCGTCGGCACTCGTCGTCGCCAGTCTCGTCGGCGCCGCCCTCAAGGAGACTTCACCTCCGGCTGCCGATGCGCCCGCGCCGGACCGGGCGGCGCCGGCCCACACCGACCTGTGCTCGCTGTCGGACAACTACGCCGGCACCGCGCGGAACCACCCCTGGACCCGTCAGGTAGCGACGTACTGGACCACCAAGGTGCTCGAAGTAGCCGACGAGGACGGCACGATGACCGTCCGCCAGTCGCCCGACGGAACGCAGTACGCGTACTGCGTGGCCGGCGTACCGGTCGACGGCGTACCCACTGGCGGGACCGGCTCCGCGGTGGTGAACGAGGGGATCATCACGCGCGAGACGGAGATCGTCCAGTACTGGGCCCACGGCTGTCGCACGGCGTCTCCACGGACCTACCGCAACGGTTACGGGAACGACTACGGAAAAGTCGACACCTGTTTTGGACTGCGCTACAGCTATGCCGGCAAGCTCCCGCCGGGAGTCACCCGGGTCCGGCTCAAGGGCCTCGGTCAGGACAGCGATGCCCGGCAGGCCGGCGGTTTCTGGGCGGCTCGCGTCTACACACCCGACCGCCTCCGCGGCCTCAAGGATCCGATCACCCTCACCATGTACGACGCCGAGGGCAGGCAGGTCTTCACCAAAAGGTACAGCTGAGCAACTTTTCCAACTTGTTGCCTGGTCGAGCCAACATTTTGCACCCCCTAGGACATCTATCCCCATAGAGACGCAACGCCTGGCGACTCTTGGGGGAACCCGGTACCGCGTGCGGACACCTACCGGCTGAAAACCACAACCAACAGCTTCCGGGGCAACGCCCGCCCTCATTACCGGTCTAGACCGTAATTGTCAAGACCTGAGCTCGCTAAGTGAGGACGGAAATGACGCCCGGACGCCACAGTCCCAGTCACGGCCCGGCTCGGCTCACCCGCCGGCAGTGGTTGCCCTTCGCAACGGCCGCGGCCGTCGTCGCGATCATCGTGCTGATCACCGCGATCGTGTCGCCCCAGAACGCCTGGAGCCCGGCGGCCGCGCCGCCACCGAAGGTCGGGAGCAAGGCGATCCCCGGCGCGACGAAACCCACCACCCCGGCCAAGCCCGGGCAGGTGGTCCAGGCCAAGTACGAATGCCCCGGCTACAGCGGCATCAACGCCGACAACCCCGTGTCGCGGCTCTACGAGGACACCTTCCAGTGGGGCAAGGTGCTCCCGGCGTACCAGGTGGGCAACGGCAAGGGCGACATCAACTGGCGCGCGAACCCGTACGACCAGCCCAGCTGGTACATGTGGCTGCACTCCCTGCGCTGGCTCGGCCAGGGCGTCGAGGCCGCCCGGGCGGGGAACAAGAAGGCGATGGCCCGGGTGACCGCGATCGTCCACGACTGGGTGAAGGACAACCCGTACGACTGGAAGCCCGACGTCGGCGCCCACGAGGCGACGATGCATCGCACCAACGTCCTGATCTGCACCCGGCAGGCGATCCTGGCCGGGCTGAAGGTGAAGACGCTGCCGGCCGGCTACGGCTGGCTGGACCAGGCGCTGCTGGACCACGCCAGGTTCCTCGAGAAGAACTGGAGCGGCGCCGGCAACCACGGTACGGACGAGAGCATCGCGATGTTCGGGATCGGCTGCACCCTCGGCCGCGAACCACTCAAGCAGCTCGCGCAGCGGCGGCTGCTGTTGGCGGTCACCGAGTCGATCGACAAGCAGGGCTCGACCAACGAGCAGTCGACCGCGTATGCCCAGTTCAACTACTCGCTGTGGGGCCGTGCGATCAAGGCGCTGCAGGAGTGCGGCGCCGATCCCGGTACGACGATCGCGGCCCGCCGTACGGCGCTCGCGAACTGGCTCGCGCTGGCCACCGACCCCACCGGCAAGCTCCCCCAGCTCGGCGACTCCGAGGAGGTCCGGACCACCAGAGTCCCCGGTACGCCGCTCGACTACGCCGGATCGCTGGGGCGCTACGGGAAGCGGCCGACCCAGCGGATCGGGATCTTCGACGCCGGGTACGTCTTCGGCCGGACCGGCTGGGGAGAGAAGCGGCCGTTCGCCCTCGAATCGACGTACAGCATCAGGTACGGGCCGGCGCGCACCCTGCACGGGCACGACGACCACATGGCGATCAGCTACACCTCGCACGGCCGGCCGATCCTGATCGACGGCGGCCATGCCGGGTACAAGGTCGACAAGTGGCGCAACTGGGTGAAGAGCGAGTACGCGCACAACGTGATGGCCAGCCCGCTGATGCTCGGCCGGGCGACCGAGACCAAGCTGGTCCGCTCGAAGCTCGAAGCGACGTCGGAGTTCTACGAGCTCGCCGACCAGCCCGGGCCGGGGATCACCCGCAAGCGCTCGATCCTAGTGCTGAAGGACCCGGACCTGATCGTCGCGCTCGACCGCGCCACCTCCGAGCGGGACCAGCCGTTCCAGACGATGTGGCACCTGCCGGCCGGCCAGACCGTCACGAACCCTTCGCCGACCACCGTGGTCGCGCAGAAGCCCGGCGACAAGGTGAAGACGGTGCTGCTGCAGATCCCTTACCAGCAAGAGCTTTCGGCTGACGCGACCAAGGTGACTCAGGGCAGCGAGTACCCGATCCAGGGCTGGCAGTACCCGAAGACCACTCAGAAGCTGCCTGCGCCGACCGTGGCCTTCAACCGGAACGGCAAGTCCGCCACGATCCTGTCCGTCATCGTCCCGGTCGACTCGGCAGCCGGGGTCAGCTACCAGGTCCGCTCGACCGGCTCGACGTTCCTGATCGATCTCACCGTCGGCACCACCCGCAGCACGATCGCAGTACAGGCTGACGGCACTCTGTCCCGGCTGAAGTAGCTCCCTGCCCAACTTCTTCTGGCTGGGTGGTGTCTAAGCGTGTGACGGAGGCCACAGGGGGCCTTCGGCACAAGGGGAGGCACACATGTTTCGCAAGACCGTCAGTCTGGCCGGCGCCGCGGTACTAGCCGTGGCGCTCGGTTCGTCTCCAACGCCGGCGCACGCGGAGACCTCGGCCGCCAGCGCGCCCTGCACGCTCGACCTCGGCTCGGTCACCGCCGACGGGGCCCACACCTTCCAGACGCTCAGGGCCACCACACCGGTGATCGCCGGCACCGTGCGGACCGCGCCCGGCGTATTCCAGCCCGGTCAGCCGCAGCACACCACCAACTTCAGGAACTATCCGGCACCGCCCGACGACGTCAGGTCCGGCCTGGTGGTGCTGGGCGGCGCCCTGTACGACTCCGGGTACCGGGCCACGGCCACCGGGCAGATCAACCCGAAGTACCCGGTCGTCAACCGGCGGATCGGCGGTGGCTGGTCGAACCACCGCTGGATCGAGCAGTCCGTCCTGACCGAGCTGATGACCGGTAACCCGCTCCGGACGAATCTCTACACCCAGAAGACCGATGGCACCTTCTACCGCTACACCAAGGTCGGCAACAGCTGGCGCAACTCCGGCGGGATGGGCGGTCTGACCACGATGAAGTCGATGACGCTGATCGACCGCGAGGCCGGCCACGAAACCTTCCTGGCCAACAACCGCGCCGGCGGCCTCTACACGGTCCGGATCCCCACAGCCGAGCCGATGCGGGCCAGCAGCAAGGCGCTGCGCACCACCACCTGGCAGGTCTTCGAGCAGTTGATCGCGACCGGCTGCGGCAACGACACCGTCGTCCTCGGCATCGACCGCGACACCAAGTCCGCCTACCTGTACCTCATGCGCCACGCCAACGGCGCCTCGACAGTGATCCAAGGCCTCGGCAAGGTCCCCGGCACGTTCGCCGACCCGCACTACTTCCGCTGGGCCCCCGGGGTCGACCTCCTCAACGGCGAGTGAGCTCCGTGACCCCCGCCCGGGTTCGGGCGGGGGTCTGGGGTGCCGGCCGCAACTTTCCGGGTCGCTCGGTATCAAGGTGAGAGGGCCACAACAGCCGCGTCATCACCGCCACCACGCCGCCCTCACGGAGATGCTCACCCGGATGTCCAGCGCCATCGCCTGACCCTTCAGGCGGCGGACAGCGACGGGCCGAGGCGGGTGCGTAGGTCGGCCAGGATCTGCCGTAGTACGCGGGAGACCTGCATCTGGCTGACGCCGATGTCCTTGCCGATCTCGGCCTGGGTCCAACCCTCCACGAAGCGGAGTTCGAGAACTCGCCGCTCCCGCGGGCCGAGGTACTCCAGCACGGGCTGCAGCAGGTCGACGGCCTCCAGCTGGTCGATCGAGTTGTCCT
This sequence comes from Kribbella catacumbae DSM 19601, assembly GCF_000372465.1. GTDB lineage: Bacteria > Actinomycetota > Actinomycetes > Propionibacteriales > Kribbellaceae > Kribbella > Kribbella catacumbae. The sequence continues at coordinate 91,705 of NZ_AQUZ01000008.1, read as the reverse complement.
CATGGTCCGCGACCAGCTCGCTGAGTGCCAGCCCGTCCTCGGTGGGCGGGCGATCCAGCGACAACACGGTGAAGCAGCCACTGGCGGTCCGGGCCTGGTCGATCTCCTCCTCGTCCACACCGAGCGCATTGGCCAACTCGGCTGAGGTCGGCTCCCGGCCCAGTTCCTGCTGCAGTACCGGCAGTTTCGTGCCGATCAGGCCCTGCAGCTCCTGGAGCCGGCGCGGGATCCGGACCGTCCACGCGCAGTCGCGGAAGTACCTCTTCACCTCGCCACGGATGGTCGGTACGGCGTACCCGATGAAGGGCGTCTCGGCGTCCGGCCGGTAGTGGTGCGCGGCCTTGACCAGCCCGAGGTAGGCGACCTGCTGCAGGTCGTCGCACTCGGGGCCGCGGTTGCGGAACCGCTGCGCGATGCCGCGGGCGATCTCGATGTTCAGCTCGACGACCTGCGCGAGCAGCCGCTGCCGCTCGGCCTCGTCGGTACTGCGGGCCCTGCGTTCCAGCAGCTCCTGGGTGGCTGCTTCGCGGGTCGCTCGCTCTTCGGGGGAATGACACTGCGTCAAAGCCGCCTGAGTGGCGGTGAGAACGGAAGCCATGGCTTGACCTCGCGACGATGAGTCACGGCGTGGCCTCATCTCTGGACCACGGTCAGGTTCGTGCACCCTCCGTACCCGCTTTCGGCACCGCCATGCACATCAACCGGCCCATCAACCGGCACAGCGGTCAGCGCATCGATCGGGGACGGCGGGGCACCGGGGTGGCACCGACCGCGACGAGATCATGGAGGCGACAGTGAAGATCGGCTACTTCCTGTCCAGCGAGGAGTACACCCCGGCGCAGCTGATCGAGCAGGCGCGGCTGGCCGAGGAATCCGGCTTCGACAGCCTGTGGATCAGCGATCACTACCACCCGTGGAACGACGAGCAGGGGCAGAGCGCGTTCGTCTGGTCGACGATCGGGGCGATCTCGCAGGTCTGTGAGCTCCCTGTGACGACGGCTGTCACCTGCCCGACCGTACGGATCCACCCAGCCGTCATCGCCCAGGCGGCGGCCACCAGCGCAGTACTGCTCAACGGCCGGTTCACGCTCGGAATCGGCAGTGGGGAGGCACTCAACGAGCATGTCCTCGGTGACGTCTGGCCGACGGTCGACGTACGGCTGGAGATGCTGGAGGAGGCCGTCGAGATCATGCGCAGGCTGTGGACCGAGGACGACTTCGTGTCGCACCGCGGCAAGCACTACACGGTGGACACGGCGCGGATCTACACCCGGCCCGACTCGCCGCTGCCGATCTACATGTCCGGGTTCGGCCCGGAGGCGACCGATGTCGCGGCGCGGATCGCGGACGGCTACATCACCACGTCGCCCGACCAGGACCTGCTTCAGCGGTTCCGTGAGCACGGCGGCGGGGACAAGCCGGCCCAGGCGGGCTTCAAGGTGAGCTACGCGCCGACCCAGGAGGAAGGCATCGAGCAAGCCCACCGCATCTGGCGGAACTCCGGTCTGCCGGGCGAGCTCGCTCAGGTCCTGCCCTCACCGCGGCACTTCGAGCAGGCGAGCGAGCTGGTTACCAAGGAGCAGACGGCCGGCTCGGTGGCCGCGGGGCCGAAGGCGGACGACCACTTGGAGGCCTTCAAGCCGTACGTCGAGGCGGGGTTCGACGAGATCTACGTGGCGAACATGGGACCGCACTCGGTGGACATGATGCAGCTGTACCGCGACGACGTACTGCCCGAACTGCGCAGGTCAGGAAAGTAGGGCGGCCGCGGCGCGGAGATCGTCGACGAAGAGGCCGAAGTCGCGGCGGTACTCGTCGGAGCGCACCACCGCGGACGGATGAACTGTCGCCACGGCCGCAGTCCCGTCCGGCAGTTCCACCGGCTCGCCGCGATGCTCGGTCACCTTGAACCCGGTGCCGATCAACGCCCGGGCGGCGACCGCGCCGAGCACGACCACCAGCGCCGGTTTGACGATCTCCAGCTCCCGCGTCAACCAGGGGCCGCAGGCAACGATGTGCCCGACCGCCGGGGTCTTGTGGATGCGTCGTTTGCCCCGCCGCTCAAACCGGAAATGCTTGACGGCATTGGTGACATAGAGATCATCGCGATCGATTCCGGCCGCCACCAGCGCTTTGTCGAGCACCCGCCCGGCCGGGCCGACGAACACCCGCCCCGCCTTGTCCTCGACATCCCCCGGCTGCTCCCCGACCAGCATCATCCGCGCCTTCGCCGGCCCATCCCCAGGCACCACCTGCTCCGCGTTCTCCCACAGATCGCACCCCCGACAATCCGCCAGCCCGGCCTCGACCTTGGGCAGCCCACCCCGCGAAGGCACCCACGCCTCCGCCCCGGCAAACTTCTCGTCCATACGGCTGCCGGTACCCCGAACGGGTACAGGCTGCACATGTTCGATGGGTTTCAGCTGGATCGGGTCAATGTCGGCGAGGTCAGTCTCCGGGTGCGTCATGGCGGCTCCGGTCCACCCGTCGTACTCCTGCACGGGCATCCACGGACCCACACCACGTGGTACCAGGTAGCGCCTGCGCTGGCGGCGGACTTCACCGTGGTCTGTCCTGACCTGCGCGGCTACGGCGAGTCTGGCAAGCCGGCTTCGGACGAGGCGCATACGCAGTACTCGAAGCGGGCGATGGCGGGCGACGTCGTACGGCTGATGGCAGAACTCGGCCACGAACGCTTCGCCGTCGTCGGCCACGACCGCGGCTCGTACGTCGCCTACCGGACCGCGCTGGACCATCCGGAGCGGGTCACCAAGCTGGTCGTGATGGACGGGGTGCCGGTGGTCGAGGCGCTGGAACGGTGCGACGACAAGTTCGCCGCGGAGTGGTGGCACTGGTGGTTCTTCGCCCAGACCGAGAAGCCGGCCGAGCGGGTGATCTGTGCCGATCCCGAGAGCTGGTACGGCGCTTGGACCTCGAACGGGCCCGACCACCTGGGTCCGGAGAACCACGGCGACTTCCTCGCGGCCATCCGCAATCCGGCCACCGTGCAAGCGATGGTCGAGGACTACCGGGCCGGGCTCGGTGTCGACCGCCAAGCGGACGAGGACGACCGTGCGGCAGGCCGCCAGATCACCTGCCCGACGATGATGCTGTGGTCGACGCGCGACGACATGGAGCAGATCTACGGTGACCCACTCGAAGTCTGGCGCCCGTGGTGCCCGCAAATCAGCGGCCACGGCATCGACTCTTCCCACCACATCGCCGAGAACGCCCCCACCCAGCTGACCCAATCCCTACAAACCTTCCTGCGCTGACCACGGAACCCTGTCCGCGGGGGTTGGGGAGGTTTGTTGCCGAACCTGGGGTGGAAACTCGGGCTCTCCTGACGCTTCCGTGGGTGCCTGGGCGAGCCTGCTCGCGGGTATGACGTCATCCGAGCTTCCTCGTCTTCCTGCCGGTTGAAGCACGAACTGGTGAGACTGTGAGCGGCATCCCCGGACCGCCACCACTCACCAACCAGCCGTTGTGTCCGGGACGCACGCCCACCCACGCCTGCGCACGCCTGGCCGGATGCCACCAGCCGAGGTTGGTGTGTGCTGGCGGTCCGGCCCCCCAGCACAACCCGGCCCCCATCCATTGCCCGGTCTTGCCCAGGTCGGTTCGAACCGGAGGTCCAGCCCATCAATCCCCTGCCGATCCGGGGCCGGCAAGCCCAACCCACCCGCCAAGGCGGTGGCTTTGATGGCATGGAGCTCCGCACCCGCCCACACAGGCGACCGGCACGGGGCGAACTGCTGGGTGTCGAGGAGGTTGCCGGGCCCGAGCTCGTGAGCTAGCCGGGGGAAGGGGTGGGTTGGAGTTCGGCGGTGACGTTGGCGCCGGCGAGGAGCCGTACTACGGCTGGGTCGGTGGTGGCGACTACGAGGCGTCTGCCCTTGGCCTGGAATCTGGCTTGCGCGTCACGCAGGATCTGGGCGAGCAACTCGGCGCCGTTGAGCGGGATGTCGAGCTGGAGGCGCAGTGCTCCCGCGCGCCAGTCGACCGCCTCCGCAAGCAGCTTCCGCAGCGCCATCGCGACCGGGACGTCCATCATCCCAGCCACGGCGACCACCGCGCCGCCGTCGACCACGGACAAGAGGATCCGGGCCGACCAGTCCGCCGGCCGATCCCGTCTTCCGCCCATTGGTCATCCCCCTGGCCAGGTAGTCACCTCCACACTCCCGGCTGCCTTCGTTAGCGTCAACTCGAGAGCAGGGAGGTCGTCGTCGAGGCGGCGCACCTCCCGTTCGTCCAGGATGCCCCGGGCCACCAACTGGGTCGCGACCAGTCGAGCGACCTCGATGGCGCCGGGCGGGCTGAAGTGCGTGTCGATTGCTGGGTGGCGGTCCAGAGGAAGTACTTCTTCGTCTTCTCGACACCCAGCTACTGCCACAACTGCACGGAGAGTGCCTGGATGTCGAGCAAGGCGACCTCGCTGCCCTGGGCAAGGGCCCGCATCGCAGCCGGGTAGTCACCGTGGGTCGTCACGACGGTGCCGACGGAGTCGAAGTTGCGCCGTTCCACCGGGGTGGCGAATAGTCGCCTGGCCGGATCGCGGACGCGATCCGGGCGAGACCGCCGATTGCGATGAAGCTTTTGGAGCTGGCGCCCGAGATCGCCTCGTCGACGACTCGCGCCTTGTGGTTGAGGAAGAGCGGGAGAGCTTGCCCCCATCCGGTCCGGGGCCACGAGCACAAGAAGGATCCACCGCCGTACCGCGTCACGCTGGAATCGCATGTCGAGTCCTTTCACCGATGGGCAGGCCCCGGGAGCACCGGAGCCTGCCCAGAAACGTCAACTGAGCCAGGGGGTCCAGCCGTCAGTGCCGGTCAGGTACGTCGTACGCGTGTGCGCCTTGACCTGCTCGCCGTCGAGTTGGGGCCGGCCATCGACCGGCTCTACCACCGCGCCTGGGCCGGTGTTGCCGTGCTCGAAGAACTCCGCATCCCGCCAGGAGTAGCCGCTCATGTCGGTCCAGGCCGGGGTGCCGACATGGGCTCCGAGCCACGAGTCACGGACCACCACCGCCGGATCGACCAACGGATCGCTGCTCGGGTGCCAGGGCCGGCCCAGGAACACCGTGCCCGGAGCCGCCTCGAAGACGAAACGGCTGCCTGTGAACAGGAACCCGAGCCGTCCCTCGGGAGTCGAAGCAGCCGTGACGTAGCCGTTGACCGTCGAGGCGCGATCGAGCGAGCGAATGGTCGACCGCTCGAACACCGCGGTGGCACGGCCGTAGATGAAGTCCACATCACCCTCGATGAAGGAGTTACGGACATAGACCCGCGACACCACGGCTTTGCTCGGCGTATCGGCCAGATACGTGTCCTGGTTGCCGAGTAGCCGGACGTTGTCGAGCATGGTGCGGTCCCCCGTGGTTCGCAGGGCCAGCGCCTGACTCGATCCATTCGCCTTCTCGTCGTAGTCGTTGACGATCGTCAGGTCCTCGAACCGCACGTTCGAGGACTGGCTGCCGAGGGTGGCGGACAGATTCGCGCCATACGTTCCGCCGTAGAACTTCGCACCGCCGGCCGGCAGGTCATACCGCAGTACTACGTCAGCCGGCTTGCCCGTCTCGCCCCGGATGGTGACGCCGTCCGCGCCAGGCCAGAGCCGGACGATCTCCCGATAGTTGCCTGGCGCAACGACAACCGTGACCCGGGTGGTTTGCGCGGGCCGCCGCGCCGACCGCCGCGCTGATGCTTGCCGTGTCACCCGATCCGTCGAGCGCCACGCGTACCTGGCTGCCGACCACTTCATCCGTGGTCGTCGGGCCTGCTTGCGCCGTCACCAGGCCGGCCAAGCTGTCCACGGAATCCGCTGTGTAGATGTAGAAAGAGGTTGGGTCGAAGGTCGGGCCGGTGTTGTCGCGACGTCCGCGAGTGCCGGTGAAACGGTTGCCCCGGGAGTCCACCTTCGACTCCGGGTCCTTGGCAAGGATCGGATTCTCGGCGTTCGCGTACACGCTGTTCTCCACCACCAACCGTGACGCTCCCCGCGACATCGTTCCGTACTGGCCGATGCCGTCGAGGTAATTGTTGTAGAGGCCTAGCCACCAACCAATCCCTCAGAACAGGCGCCCCTGCGCGGATCACCGCCCCTGGCCTGATCGAGAACGAGGTCGCCTAGCCGGCCTGTTCCCGGTCGAGTTGGGTGGTGAGTTTGTCGACCTTCGCTTCCAGGCGTTCCAGGTCTTCGGCATCGACCCGGAAGATGATGTGCTTGGCGCCGAGCAGCAGGATCGTCTGGAAGACCAGCTGGAACCACTCGCTCTGCCAGCTCTCGAACGTGCTGGCCAGGAAGTTCATCCAGTAGTCGGCCCACTGGAACGACTGCCCATGCTCCTGCTGATCGGTCCGGAACTCACTCAGCTGGGTGAAGAACTACCCCAGCCACGACCCGATGAACAACACAGCAAGCACGTAGACGGCGCCCCACCGCCGCGCATGACTCTCAGGCTTACGCTTCGGCCGGGGGCCCGGCGCCAACTGGTCACTTGGGTTCATGACCACCCGGTACCCAACCCCCGGCCTTCACACAAGCCTTTTTGTTGCTCAGCGCATCTTGTCGGCAGGACCGGCCTGGCCGTCGCAGAGCACGTCCTCGAGGAGTTTCTTCAGGGCCTTCGGGAAATCTGTTACCACGTCGATCGCGGCGTCCCCGGTGGTCACTGAGGCGGTCAGCGTCCTGCTGCCGTCTGGCGAGCTGTACATCAACGCCCCGTACCCCCCGGGCGGGCTGCCGTTGTGGTGGAAGACGGTGCCGCCGCAGTTCGGGCCCAGATCCTGCACGAACACACCAAGGCCGTAGTGGAAGTCCCCGCTCTTCGGGTGCGGCTTGCGCATCTCGGCCAGCAGCGCGGCCGGCAGGAGCTTTCCGCCGTTCAGCGCGGAGAAGAACGTGTGGAGATCCTCGGTGGTCGAGATCATGTCACCGGCACCAGCCAGGAGAGACAGGTTCTGGCGGGCGACGTCGACCGTCTTCCATTCGCCGGCGTCCTGGTACCGGTAGTACCCGTGGGCGTGCGGCCCAGGGAGCTGGGACCGATTGCCCGGTACTACGGTGCCGCGCAACCCGAGCGGCCGTAGGATCCGCCGTTGCATCTCCGCGGAGTACGAGCGGCCGGTGACCTTCTCGATCAGCAACTGTGCCACCGTGTAGTTGGTGTTGGCGTAGCGCCAGTCCGTCCCCGGCGCGAACCGCGGCGGCTTGGACAACGCCAGCCGCACCAACTGCTCCGGCTGGTATGTGGCGAACCGGTTATCCACCCAGTCCTTGCCGGCCGCGGGGATCCCTGGCACGAAGGTCCCGTCGGCGTCGAAGTCGCCGGTGTAGTTGAACAACCCGCTGGTGTGCTGCAGCAGCATCCGCGGGGTGATCCGCCGGTCCAGTCCGAGCTGGGGCAGATAGCCGGCCACCGAGGCGTCCAGCCCGATCTTGCCTTCGGCAACCAACTGCAACACCACGGTCGCGGTGAACGTCTTGGTGACACTGCCCACCCAGAACCGCCCGTTCGTGGGCGGCTTCGCGGGCTCGCCCAGCTTGCGTACTCCGGCGCTGCCCACCCACTCGCCTTGCTGATCGTGCACACGCAGTTGGATCCCGGCGAAGCCGGCATCGACGAAGTCCTGGATGGCTGCCTCCAACTCCGGGCGATCCCGCCCGTCCTTCGGCTCTGCACCGTAGGCAATCCCTGGTGCGGCCACCCCTGCCAGCACTGTGACCGCCAGTGCCGTGACTCCTACTCGCTGGAATATCCGGTGAACTCTGCTGCTCGCTGAACTCTTCATGACGACAACATTGATCCGCTGCCCTGACACCGAGCAGCCACCGCCCTGACACCGCGTCACCGGCGAACTGTTCTTTGCCTCTAGCAACGATCTGGTCTACCAGTTCGATTACCGCGGTGATCCTGCCACGGTCGTCATCGATCTCACCGACTCGCACATCTGGGACGCGTCCACCGTGGCTACGCTGGACGCGATCACCACCAAGTACGCCCGGGACGGGAAGACCGTCCAGATCGTCGGCCTCAACGTCGCCAGTGCCGAACGCCACGAACGCCTCGCCGGAAAGCTCGGCGGATCGGGTAGTTAGGGTGGGCTCGATGGACAGCTGGCGTATCCGTATCCGACAAGGGCCGGTCAGGGCCCTGATCGCGGTCTGCCTGCTGGCAGGCGTCTTCGCCATGCACGGCCTCACCGGCAGCCACGACGCGGCGATGGCACTCATCCATCAGCCACCGACCGCGGCAATCCGCAGCGCTCCCACCGTCCCCGTAGCGCCGGCGGGCCACGGGGCCCACGCCATCGCCGTACCGGCGACGGACCTCGGCGTGTCGCCTGCGGTGCACGTGCAAGCGGGGTCGGAGGTGATCGTGCGAGCCGGGCATGACGGGCACCTTCACGCGATGGGTGATGTGTGCCTGGCGATGCTCGCGGCGCTCATGCTCGCTCTCGTCGTCGCCCTGGCACTGCGCAGCCTGACCGTGGCGCACCCCGTCGTACTGGCCGCTGCCGCGATTCGGGTGGCCACCGATGGGCCGTCACCACCATGGCGCCGGCGGACCTTGTCAAAGCTCTGCGTACTGCGGACCTAGGCCGAACTCTGCCTACAACCGGGCGACTCACGCGCCCGGTGTCCGAAGTGCTCCGCTTAAGAAGACAAGGACTTTTCATGCGACATCACCTATGGAAGACCGCTGCCCTGATCGCGCTCTCCGGCCTGGCGCTGGCCGGTTGCGGCGACGACGGTTCCGCGCCTGGATCGAGCGCCGGCACACCCTCCAGCAGTTCGGGTACTCCGGCCGGGGACTTCAACGACGTCGACGTCACCTTCGCGACCCACATGATTCCCCACCATCAGCAGGCCGTGCAGATGGCGATGATGGGGGCCCGCAAGGCGACCACAGCCGAGGTCAAGAAGCTCTCCGCGGCGATCAAGGCCGCGCAGGACCCCGAGATCAAGATCCTGTCGGGGTGGCTGACCAGCTGGGGCAAGCCTTTGCCGGTCGCCAACCACCACGACCACAGCATGGAAGCGCTGCCCGGCATGATGACTGAGGACGAGATGTCCGACCTCGGCAACGCCACGGGCTCGATGTTCGACCGGATGTGGGTCCAGATGATGATCGAGCACCACCAGGGCGCGGTCGCCATGGCCAAGACCGAACAGACCACGGGCAGGAACGCCGAGGCGATCGCCCTGGCCAAGAAGATCGAGACCGGCCAGAACCGCGAGATCGCCACCATGCAACGCCTACTCGGCAGAATCCCGGCCAACTAACCGAAAGGCCCGGACGGCCACCACTACCGAACCTCGCCAGCAACCGCTTCCCACCGGCGTGTCGAGGCACCTGCACCGGGTTCCGTAGTGGTGGCGGTCCGCAGCCACCTGGCCGGGTCGAAAGCGTCGGGGGTTTGGGTGGGTCAGGAGGCTGCGGCTGAGGGGTTGGGGTGGGTGTTGAGGGCGGTCAGGAGTTCTCTGGCTGTGGTTGTTGCTGCTGGGTCGTGGAGCATGTGCAGGGCGCGGTTCAGGTGTTTGGTTGCGTCGGTGGGTGCTCCGAATTCGGCTTCGGCCATGGCCAGGTTGACCAGGACGATGCCTTCCGCGTCTCGGTCGCCGGCTGCGGCGGCGAGGCCGAGGGCGATGGTGAATTCTCCGCAGGCGTCGGGTGTCCGGCCAGCCTGGGTGTAGGCGATGCCGAGGATGTTGCGCACCACCAGCTCGCCATAGCGGTCACCGGCGGTCCGGGTAGCGGTGGCGACTCTGACCAGTAGCTGCGGCCAGCCGTCTAGTTGGCCGCCGGCCTCCAGATAGTCGTGTACTGCGCTGCAGAGCCGCCAAGCGGGCTCCACTCGGTTGTTCGCCACGAAGTAGCTGATGGCGGCGGTGAGGTTGCCCTGCTCGGCGTCGAACCAGCGGAGAGCGGCAGTCGGGTCAGCAAACGCGGCGCTTCGTTCTCGCCCGGTGAGCACGTCGGCGGCATCGACCGCAGCTCGAAGGTAGTCGTCCGGCGCCACCGTAGGAGACGAGGCGTCCGCACCGCCCGGCCGGTTCCGCCTGACCGCCGCAGGCTGCGGAATCAGATCGGACAAACTCAACTCCGGCGGCAAGTGCTCCCCAGTTCGCGCAACCTGCGTTCCCTGAACCGCCACCGGCGCGGATTCCGGCGCGGACGCTGGTACAGACGCCGCCGCAGTCGCGGGCTGCACGGGTGCAGGCCGTTCGGGTGCGGGCCGTACCGGTGCAGGCTGTGCGGGTGCAGGCTGCACGGATGTGGGCCGTACGGGTGCGGGCTGCACAGTTGCGGGCTGTGCGGGTGTGGGCTGCACGGCTGTGGGTGCCGGTGTGTTGGGCTGGGGGCGGCTGCCTTCGAGGATGGCCTGGTGGAGGCGTTGCAGTTCGGGGCCGGGTTCCGTGCCGAGTTCTTTGACTAGCGCAGTACGGGCTCGCCGGTACGCCGCGAGCGCGTCGGTGATGCGCCCCGAGTCGCGGAGGGCAACCAGCAGCCGGGTCCAGGCGCCTTCACGCAGCGGGTCCTCGGTGGTGAGGCTGATGCAGAGCGCGATCGCTTCCGGCAGTCGGGCAGTCGCGAGGAACGCATCGGCGAGCCGCTCCCGCACCGCCCAGTGCAACTCGACGAGCCGCGCGATCTGCGGTTGATCCGTCGCCGTGACCAGCCCTTCGAACGGCTCGCCACGCCACAACGACAACGCGGACTTGAGTCGCTCGACCGCCGCCACCGGATCACCGGAATCGAGTGCCGCGGATCCGGCGCCCAGCAGCGACTCGAACTGATTCGTGTCCAGCTCGCCGGGTTCGACGCGGATCCGGTACGCGCCCGACCGGCTCTCGATCCGCTGGCCGTCCTCACCCACCGGCGGCAACAGCTTGCGGAGCTGCCAGATGTACGTCCCCACGTTGCGCTCGGCCGACGCCGGGAGCTGCTGATCCGCCCACAGCGCGTCGATCAACTCCCCGACGCTGACCCAGCCGTTGGCTTTCAGCAGCAGTACGGCGAGCAGGGTGCGGGGCTTGCGGGCGCCGATGTAGTTGACCGCCACGGATCCGTCGATCTCCACCGGCCCCAGCACACGGAACAGCACGTCGGGTTCCCCTCCCATCGCATGAACAGCTCTGATGCCGAGCAGCACCGGTCGTCGCGACCGTCGATCGAACTCTAGGGACACTTTGCTCGGACGCGACAGTCAACGGTGAGGTTCCGTCACGCCGACCAATCCCCAGGCCCGAATTCTTCAGAGCCACCGCCGCGAAGTTCAACGGCCCGATGGTCACAGTGAGGCATCACCTACAGTCGCCTCCCTGATCCTCAGCATCGCCGCAGTGTCACGGGCGGAGGATCAGGGTCAGTGATCAGGCAGGCGGCTTGCGGCGGGCAGCGATCAGGAGAACCGCGCCACCTGCGGCTGCGATCCCCGCGGCCAACAGCAGACCCCACCCGAACGGACCACCGGTGTCTCCGAGATCGCCACCCGGCGGCGTCGGCGGCACAGTCGGGGTCGGCGTCGGCACAGTCGGGGTCGGCACAGACGGCGTCGTGGGAGGAGGCGTCGTGGGAGGAGGCGTGGTCGGCGGAGGTGTGGTGGGTGGGGTCGGCGGAGCTGTGACGGTTCCGGTGACAGTGTCTTCGTTGTTGTCTACGACCGGGTCGAGGGTGTCCGCTCCGACCCGGGCCGCGTTCTCAAGCGCGCCCCGGAACCCGGTATCGATCCGCCCCACGACCTGCACCGTCCCGGTCTCGTCCAGGGTGAAGGTCCCGGCCCGGCAGGTCACCTGTTCGGTTCGAGGATCGTCAGGCCCACGCCCAGGCGTATCCTCCACGACGCACGTCATCCCGGTCGCCGACACCCGCAGCGCGGTCACCGCCCGCGGCAACTCGTCGGTGACGATCACGTCGCGCGCGTTCGACGGCCCGAAGTTCTGCACCTTCAGCGTGTACGTGACCTCGCCACCCGCGACCGGATTGGCCGGGGCCATCGCCTTAGTGATCCCGAGGTCGGCCTGCGGTACGACGGGCGACGTCACGGTCGAAGTGTTGTTGTCCGGCGTCGGGTCCGGCGTACTGCTGGTGGCGCGCGCCGTGTTCTTCACCGTCGTCGCGTCGTACCCGGCGTCCAGGCGCACACTCAGGTCGATCGCAGCCTGTCCCAACGGCAGGTCGCCGAGTTCACACCGGACGTTCGGCCCGCTGATCTCACACTCGTTCGTACCCCACGTCGCCGACACAACCGTCACCCCGTCCGGTACGGCGTCGGTGACAACCACCGAGCGCGCCACTGACGGCCCTTCGTTGGCCACGGTGATCGCGTAGTCGAACGGACGTCCCGGTACCAACTGTTGCGGCTCCGCGTACTTCCGTACGACAAGGTCAGCCGACGTCACCACCGGCACAGTGACCGTACTGCTGTCGTTCTCCGGCTTCGGGTCGTCCACCTCCGACCCAACGGTCGCCGTGTTCGTCAACGAGGTCCCGGTGGACGTTCCGGCCAGCGTGCCCGTGATCCGTACCGTCGCCGACGCGCCCGGCTCGAGCGTGCCGAGGTCGCAGCCGACGGTTTGCTCGTTGAGGGTGCAGCCGCCCTGCGACGGCTCCATCGTCAGCACGGTCAGCCCAGCCGGCAGTACGTCGGTCAGCCCGGTACCGGTCGCCGTCGAGGGACCATGATTGACGATCGTGAGCAGATAGGTGAGACCGCTGCCGGCCACCGCGGGCGATGGATCGGCGGTCTTCACCACCTCGAGATCCGCCGCCTGGTCGACCTTCGTAACGATCGTCGACGTGTCGCCGCCCGGGTCCGGGTCAGGTGTCTCACTGGTCACGGTCGCCGTGTTGGTTACCGCGCCGGTCTGCGCCGCAGGGACGGCAACCCGGATCAGTACGGTAGCCGTGGCCTCGGGCGAGAGGCTGCCCAGCCCGCAGGTGACGACCTGGCCGTTGACCGTGCAGGAGCCCTCCGGTGTGATCGCGTCGATCGCAGTGAGCCCGGCCGGCAAGGTATCGGTAACGGCCACCTGCCGAGCGGTCGAGGGCCCACTATTCTTGATCGTCAGCGTGTACTGCGCCTCCGCGCCCGCCACGACCGGAGACGGCTCGACCGACTTGGTGATCGAGACGTCAGCGCTCGTGACGACTCGGGTGTCGGCCGTACCGGTGTCGTTGCCGTCGTTCGGGTCCGGAGTACGGGAACTGGCCGTGGCGGTGTTCGTGATCGTCCCGGCAGGCTGACCGGGGTCTACCTTTCCACTGATCGTGATGACCTGCGAACCGCCGGGCACCAACCGGCCGACCGGGCAGCGCACCACTGGCTCGGACGCACCGGGCGCCTGGGTGCATGCTCCACCCGGCCCGCTTCCGCTGACGAACGTGACGCCGTCCGGCAGGCTGTCGGCCACCGCGGTGTCGACCGCATCGGACGGACCCGCGTTGCGGACCGTCAGCCGGTAGGTGATCTCGTTGCCTGCGACAACAGTCGCGGGCGCGTCCTTGCCCACCGAGAGGTCCGCGGCGGTAGTCACCGTGGTCGGCGTCTTCGCCGTGTTGTCGGAATCGGTGGGATCCTCGGGGGTTCTCGAGGTCGCCGTCGCGGCGTTGACGATCGGCCCGAGCTCGGTGCTCCGGGCAACCGTCCCCGTCACTGTGACGACGAAGCTGGCGCCCGCGGCGAGGGTCGCCCGATCACAGGTCACGACCTGATCGGACACGTCGCAGGTCGCACCGTTGGTGGCTGTCGCAGTCACCCCGGTAACGGCCGACGGCACGGTGTCGGTGACCTGCACGCCCTGGGCGCCGGATGGTCCCGCGTTGCTGACGGTCAGGGTCCAGGTGACCTGCTCACCGGCCAGTACCGGGTCTGGATCGACGGTCTTGGACAATGTGATGTTGGCCTGAGCACCGGTCAGCAGCGTGTACGTCGCGGTGTTGTTGGACTCGACCGGGTCGGGTGTCGGCGAAGCGACCGTGGCGGTGTTGTCGATCCCGCTCGGCGGTGCGCCCGAGGGCACGTTCGCGACAACAGTCACCGTGACGGTGACGCCGACGCCGACCGTGCCGACTGCACAGCGCACGGTGCCGTCGTCGAAGGCGCAGGTGCCCTGCGAGACACTCGATGACGCGTAGGTGAGCGGAGCCGGTACTGGATCGGTGACGACGACCTCGCGGGCGGCCGATGGGCCGGAGTTCGTGACTTTGAGGGTGTAGGTGACCGGCCTGCCTGCGATGACGGGTACCGGCGAGGCTGTCTTGGTGACGGCGAGATCGGCCGACGCGGTGATCGGGTCAGTCGTCTTCCCGGTGTTGTCGTCGGGGTCCGGGTCGTTTGTCGGCGAGGTCACTGTGGCGCTGTTGGCCAACGTGCCAGTGGCGGTCTCGGAGACGGTCGCGGTGACGAACACAGTCGCCGTCGAGCCTGCCGTCAGCATGCCGAGCGCACAGCTCACGGCCCCATCGGTGACGGTGCAGCTGCCCTGGCCCGGCTCTGCGCCGACCCCGGTCAGGGTCGCCGGGGTGTCGTCGGAAATGGTGACGTTCCGCGCGTCCGACGGGCCGTCGTTGCGAACCGTGATCCGGTAGCTGATCGGCCGGCCCGCGACGACCGGGTCGGTCAGCGTCTCCTTCTTGACGCTGAGGTCAGCGGCCGGTGCCGCCGGGGTGACGGTCGCAGTGTCCTTGTTGTTGGCGTCATTCGGATCCGGTGTCTCGCTCACGGCCTGGGCCGTGTTGGTCAGCGGGCCACCTGTGTACCCGGCGTCGAGGGTGGCTGTGACGGTCACTGTGATCGACGCGCCAGGCGCGAGGCTGCCCGCCGTACAGGTGATGTCGTTGCCTGCCACCTCGCAGCTCCCGCTCGTCGCGGTCGCCGTACCGATGGTCAGGGCAGCCGGGAGAGAGTCACTGATCCGTACCGCGTCGGCGGTCGACGGTCCGTCGTTGATCACGATCAGCTGGTAGCCGACAGACTGGCCAGGGAGCGGAGACTCAGCGCTGACCGACTTGGTGAGCCGCAGGTCGGCGGACCGCTTGATCGTCGAACCAACGGAGTCGTTGTTGTTGTCCAGGTTCGGATCCGAAGTACTCGTCGTCACTGAGGCGACGTTGGTGATGCCGCCCGCAGCCGTGGTCGCCGGCACTCTGACGACCACCGTCAGCGTCTTCGTGCTGTTCACTGCCAGCTCTCCGAGCGCACAGCTCAGCGTCTGACCGGACCTGGTGCATCCCTCGGCCGACACCAGCTCGACGCCATCCGGCAGGGTGTCGGTGACCTCGACGTCCCGCGCGGCGCTCGGCCCGGTGTTGCCGATCGTGAGGGTGTACGTGAAATTCTGGCCGGCCGCGACCGGCTCCGGCGAAGCGGTCTTGGTGATCGACACGTCCGCGGACTCGGCGACCGGCGTCGAGACCGGCGGGGTCTCGTAGCTGAAGGGCTTGTTGAGCGTCTCGCCCCGGTAGTCCAGGAAGCCCGTGTTGACGATCGCCGTACCGGCCGCGGCCTGGTCGACGGTCACCCGGAACCGCACGGTGGTGGAGGCATTCGTCGTCAGCCGTCCACCGTTGGTGACGTTCGCCCCCGTACCGACCCGGAACCGCACCGTCCGCGAGCCGCCGACGTACTCCGCCTGGTCATCGCCGGCACTATCGGTCTTCGCCCCGGCGTTGGCGCCCGCGATCACCCGCAACGACCCCGGCAGGTACGTCGTGTTCTGCGGAAGTACGTCGCGGACCACGGAACCGAGCGCGTCGTCGTCACCGGTATTGGAGTAGGTGAGCGTGTACTCGAGCGTGTCCCCGACCTTCGCCGGGTTGTTGCCGGACAGGTTCGTCACGGTCTTGTCGCCGTGGATCGTCGGCGCGTACAGATCGATGCTGGTGGTCAGCGCGGCCGGGTAGTACGCGTCGCCGCGGGTTGCGAAGGTGACCTCGGCCGAGGTCGCGCCGTTCGGAATCACGCCGGGCGCGTCGACCACCTTCGCGTCCGGGCCGAGGTTGTTCACGTGTGCCGGGTCGCGGTCGGTGAGGTTCACGCCGCCGGCGGTGATCCGGCTGCTGAAGAAGTTCGCCGACGGGCTGAGGGTGTCCGCGAGCCGGGTCCCGTTCACCGCGAAGTAGTCGCCGGTGATGCCGACGTCGCCCTCGTAGACGACCATCCCGAACCGCGCGTTCACCGCGCCGGCCGGGGGCGCCAGGAACCCCGAGAGCGTGGTCTGGTTGACATCGGAGCCGGTGATCCGCGCGTACCCGCCGAACACGGTGAGGTCCCGCAGGGGGGCGGTCGGGTCCTGGTAGCTGATGACGAGACTCCACCCGGCGTACCGGTCGCCGCCGGTACCGGTCGGCACGTCAGCGCCCCAGTAGGTACCGCTGCCCGCCGACCGCACCTGCTCGGTCACGTCAACGTACGACGAGTAGTCCCGGTTGCTGCCCGACAGATAGTCGGTCTGGCTCGAAGTGACAGCCGTGTACGCCGCGGCTCCGGGCACCCGGAGCTTCATCGTGGTCCCGTCGGAGGTCGTCCCCGAACCACCATTGCCGGCGGACCGCGCGGCGCCCCAGAACAGCCCGGCGTACAGGACCCGGGCTCCGGCGGGCAGCGTGACCCCGGCACTGGAGGACGACTTGGTGTCCGCGTCGCTGTCGGTGTCGACCAGTTGCATCGTCCAGGAGTTGTTACTCGCCCCGTTGCTGGTATCGCTGCCGTTCTGCACGTTGCCGCAGCCCGATTTGCCCTGGTCACAACTGAGCAGGGTGTTGCCGGTGATCAGGTTCGCACCGTTCACCTGAGCCTTGAACAGCGGCTCGAAATCCCGCACGGTCGCGGCCTGCGCCTGCTGGGGAAACGCCATCAGCGTCGTCCCGGACAGCAGCACCGATGCCACCATGATGCGCACGGCAACCACCGCGCGCCGACGTACCCGAGCCCCGTGAACCGCCATTCCCGTTGCACCCTATCCGATCAGTGACCGTAAGTATGCCCATGTGCACGATACGTGATGGCTTGGGCCAAAGAGCGGAGGACTTGCCGATCGGCGACGGCTCGCCGCGTTGTTAGTGATACCGGAAGTGCTGCCAGCGCAGATCCTGGTCGATCAGAGTGGCTTCGACGACCCGTGCCGCCAGCCGCACGGAGATCTCGTACTCCCGCTCACCGACCTGGCCCATCCGCGCGCCGAGGAACCCACGCAACACCAGCTCCGCCTCGACCCGCAGCGCAGGGGTGATGCGCCCTTGGTCCAGGGGAGAGGTCGCCCAGAACAGGGCCTCCATAGGAGCGTTCCCCTCGCCAGGCTGAGGAACACCACGCCGTACCCTGCCGCCGTCGACGGCCACCGTGTTGACCAAGGCAGCCACAGCCGCGAGTTCGAGCCAACCGCACCGAGCGGCGTACCGCCTGTCCAGATCGAGGCTCAGCCGATCCGACACCGTGATGGCCGGATCCAGTGACCCGGGTTCGAAACTGACTCTCGAATACATCCCTTCGGGAAGCCGCCCCAACCCGACGGTCACCGCAAAAGTGTGACCGGACAACTTGACCCTGAAACGATCCGCACCAGGACCTGGATCGGCAACCAAGACCTCCACCTTCGACGTATGCTCCCGCAGCCACTCCCCGGCCCACCCGGCGACCTTTCGGGCAACCGGCGCCTCGGTTGCCGGCGACAACGCAGTTCGTGCCGGCCCGGCTGGCGTCGGCTCCAGCCGGGCCGCGCGTACGTTGTCCGGCGCGTCTGCTGGGATGCTGGCCGTCCAGTCGGTGCGTTCGTCCTGGATGACCTCGATTGCTCGTAGGGCGGTGTCGGGGCGGCGTTCGTCGATGGTGAAGGCCACCGCGGCTTTTGCGAGCAGGCGGGCCGAGCGCATGTAGTCGGCGGCTCGGATGCGCAGTACTGCTTCCACCAGTTCGGTGCCGGGTGCCGTCGCCCGAAGCGCGACGAGTGCTTCCTGAGCCGTGTTCTGGATGTCGTGCTGCTCACTGATCAGCAGGAGGTGCTGGAGTGCGTGATCGGCTCGCATCCGCAGCGGGTCCTGATCCGGACCGTTCTTGCCGAGCAGGTAGGCCTGGAAGGTGTCGAAGGCGCGCTGGGCCGCGTCTGTCACCGGACTGATCCAGCCCGAGGCAGCTTCGGCTTGTATTTGCTGCAACTGCGGGCCGTCGCTCGCCCAGCTGGTCATCGCCTCAGTGATCGCGCGAGTAGCCCGCTGCTGGGCCGGTTCAGTGCTGTCGCCGTACCAGGTGGCAACGCTGTCGAACGCCTCAGCCGCCAGCCGGCTGGCAGCACCGAGTCCCACGGCCGGAGCAGCAGCTAGTACCGCGCGCAGGGTGGTCAAAGCCGGATCGGACTCAGTCGCCGCAAGCACTGTGGACGCCCAGATCAGCAGCGACGCCGCCTCGGTCATGGTGCGTTCGCCCGACCAGAACGACACGATCTGCCAGGCAGTCTCCGCCGCTGCGCCCTCTGCCCTGGCCGGTTCGTCAGTGGACCAGACCTGCGCCGCCGCGGTCACCACCAGCTGGATCCATCGCGCTGAAGCCGCCCGGTCGCGCGCAGACGCGGCCATCAGGTCCAGGGACAGCACTGCCGCGGCATCGGCGGCAGCCCTGGACGTGGCCTCTTCGTCTGGTCCGAGGCCGAGGTCCATCGCCTTCTCCAGGCTCGTCACCGCGGCCTGGTCCAATCGATCGCCCAGCGACCGGGCCGCCAGCAAACGGTCCACCGCATGGTCGATCGCCCGCGGGCGTTGCTCCTGCTCGGCCAGGAACACGACTGTGAGGGCGGCCACTGCCTTCTGCATCGCAGTACCGTCGGTTTCGGCGGCAGGGCTGAGGCGTGGGGCAGGAGCGATCTGGTGTCGGGACTGGTCGCTGTCCGGAGTGGTCGATCCTGACCAGGTCTTCAGAGCGTCGTGCACGAGCGCGATCGCCTGCTCGGACTCGTACCCGAAGCGCGGTGCGTACGTGGCGAAGATCAACCGCTCCTCCGCCTCAGTGCGAGCCACCCGCGCCCGCTCGGCGGTCCTGGCTCTCAAGAAGGTGGCCACCGCGGCGACCGCCACCTCCACCTCGCCACCGGCCTGGGTGTTCTCGATGCCCCGTACGCCGGCAGCACGCGCGGCCAGCCGGATGGCACGGCCGGCCCGCAGCCTCATCGTTTCGCTGTCCAGGCGCTCCGCGCGGGTAAGCAGGAACAGCTGCAGCGCGCGGTCAGCTCGTCGGCGCAACAGCTGGTTGGCTGGGACGGTCTCGTCGAGCAGGTAGGCGTCGATAGTATCCGCTGCCCGTTGTGCCGCTGCGGCGACCGAACCCGACTCTCGCGCTATGTCGAGTACCTCACGGTGGACGACTGCCTCAAGCGGGCGAGCCTGCTGCAATATCTCCCCGGCCAACTGCTGGGCCCAGGCCAGGATCGCTCCGCCGGCGGCAGGTACAGACCGCCGGGCCAGCTCCCACCACCCGCGCTCGGCGAATTCGTCCAGCTCCTCCACGGGCATGGACAGACCTGTTCGAACCACGGCCGCCGCCAGACCCCGTACCGGCTGCTCGCCGGGCGCTTCCGGTCCGGCGGCGATCATGGCCAGTGCCAATGCGTCCCGCGCGTCGGCCACGGCCGCGGCCCTGGCGGTTCGGTCCGGCCGAGAGGCGACCCGCAAGGCGTCGAGCGAGCTGCCCACCGCGGCGGCCATCTGCTCCTGGCCGACGGCAGGCGCCTGCTCGACCAGGCCCGAGATCCGGTCCGCGTCGCCGGTGACGCTGGACATCCAAGTGCGGATGCGCGCCGCGACAGACTGGTCCAGCATCGCCAAGCGCTGGTCCGCGCCCTCGGTCCCCGGAAGCAAGCCGAGATGGGTCACTGCGTCCAGCAACGCGAGATCAGCCCGGACCCCGGCGGCCGGTTCCGACTCCGGCACACGATCGGCTGCCCACCCCAGCAACGCCAACTGGGTCTCCCGGCCCCAATCATGCGCCGACGGCCGTGCGCCGTCCGCACGGGCCGGCCCCGGAACAAACACATCCGCCCCAGACGTCCGCAACTCGCTGAGCTCCCGTAGCTCGTGACCGACCGCAGACAACACCTCGGCATCCCCGACCAACAACGGCGACACCGTCACTGTCGTACCGACCCCACCCTCAGTCGGCGCGAACCCAGCCAACGCATGATCAGCCACCACCCCGACCCCGAACACCACCTCGTGGGACTGCCCGGCCCGCCACACTCGCCAAGCCATCGCGTCGATCGGCTCGATCCGCTCGAGCCCGGCAGTACGAGCGAACTCGGCCAGCTCGATCAGGTCGCCGGCCAACAGGTTCCGCAGCGACCGCTCGACGTCGGCGACACGATGCTGGGTCCGGCCCTCGGTGGTGGCCATCCGGCCCAGTGCCGCCGCGTTACCGGAACCGCCGTCGTGGCCAGCGGGAAGCGCTGGCGGTGCCGACGGGCCAGTGGCAGGCGTTTGGGCCAGCCAGCTCAGGCGGGCTGGGACTGCTCGGGCGTGATCCGCGGTGAGCGTTCGATAGAACTCCACCTTGGCCCGCAACGCCCGCGCACGGACAGTGTCACGAGCCATCCACGACGGCACCCGGCGCCGCTGCAGCTCGTAGACCAGGTCAGCCGCAATATCGACCAACCGACGACCGGCCTCAGCCTTGGCCCGGACGTCGGCGGCGGAAATCGGCCCGTACCGGCCAGAGGTCGCCTGCTCGACCTTGGCAGCGATCAGAGCCGCATTCTCAGCCTCCACACCGGGCCGGTGATGGCGTCCCGGCCCCCAGGTCAGATCCATCAGGTTCCGGGCATGCAACGGATCGTGATGCAAAACCGAATCACTCACCGGATAGCCACTCGGCCCACTCAGCCGCACCTGCGGGTCGACCCCATGCCGCTGAGCTGCCGTGGCGTACTGCGACAGGGCGTCCGAGATCGCGATCAAAGTCTCAGCCAACGGCGCGATGTCGTGGTGGCCGCCATCGTCGAGCAGCCCCTGCAACCGATCACGCTCCCCGTCGAGCCCGCTCAGCTCTTCCAGCAACCGCAGCAGTTCCGGGCTTTGCCGGTACCTCTCCTCGACATTGCCGGCGAGATGATCGTCAAGGTCGCGATACGCGCCCTCGATGAAGGCCGCCAGCGGAGTACCGGCCGGCAGGTCGCGGGATCTCGGTCGTCTGCCGTCGACCAGGTCCTGGAACCGGCCGACGTGATGGGTGAGGTAGTTCGCCGCGGCCCGATCGCGCTCGACCTCGTCCGCGGAGCGGCGTTCAGTGCTGCGATCCCGCTCGGCGAAGTCCTCCTGGACCCGCATCCGTCTGCGCAGGTACTTGGTGTAGTAGCTGACCGGCTGCCAGAGCCCGGCCACCCACGCCAGGTCGAGATAGACAGGATCGAGGTCGTAGGCATGCACCATGGCAGCGGCCACTCCGATGCCGGCACCACCAATCGCCACGGAGCCGAGCACGTACCACCGCCGGCCAGTGCTGGCCTCCCTCTCCGGGTGCAGGACAGGGCTCCACGGTTGCTCCGGCGGGATCTGGGGAGCCACCATCGCAGGCAGCGACGTCGCCTGTCCTTCCTCGGCGGCGCGCTTTGCCCGCAGCGTCTCGAGAATCTCGTCGAACCGCGCTAGGACGGGGTCGGTGATCAGGTCGGACTGCGCCTGGATCTCGGTCCGCAGCAACTCCACCCAGTTGTGCATGCGCCGGTCGACCGCGTGCCGGTTCGCTTCGGCAAGCAGCGCCTCGATCACCCCGGACACCACTCCGATGGCACCCAGCCGGACCAGTGCCTCCAGCAGCGCCGCGCCAGCCGAAGCGAGCTGCTGCTGAACATAGATGCTGGCGGTCCGTTGGGCGAACGGTACGGCGCTCATCAGTAGCTCGCGCGCGGCGAACACCGCCTTGGCAGGCACATCGCGTCCCGCCTGCCCGATCGGCCCTTCGAGATCCCAGACCGGCTCCAGCAGGTGCGCTCCGCCGGCCGGTAACTCGTTGCTCAGGGCCCGTAGCCGCTCGAGGGCATCTGCCGCGAGACGCATGTCGCTGACCAGTTGCCGCCAGCTCCGCCATTCGTAGTCGCGGGCACGACGCTCGTCGTCCAACCGCGCCTGCAGACGAGCGAACCGGTACTGCGCGGTGCCGGCGACCGCCGCCGCAAGCCCGATGATGGCACCAACGGCGACCGGTGGCACGACTATGGCCAGTGGAAGTGCCGCGGCGGCAACCGGTACCGCGGTGCGCAGCGGAAAGGTCCACCAGGGCGCGGTTGCCGGCGGAACAGTGATACCGGGTGGCGTGAGCGGTGCCCGCCGCGGATTCGGCCCCTCCGGTTGCCATCCCGCCTGACCGGACACGGTTTCGAGCAGTCGCTGGTACGGCGTAAGGACCGAGTCGACGAGGCCCGCTCGTTTGCGCGACCTGGTGATGTCCTCCAAGTCACGCCGATAGCTGCGACGGTCGGACTTCGCTCGCTCGTCCGCGGCGTCGGTGTACCGGTTCACCAGGGCGCGGGCGGGCCAGGCGAGCGCGGTACCGCCGAGGACCGCGGCCGCCAGCCCCACCCGACCGCTCTGTACGAGCACGACGGCGGAGACCACGCCGGGTGGCGCCGTCTCGACGAAGCCGAGGACGAGCTCGCTGCGGATGCTCGGCAAAGCCGTGACGCCGTTCTCGATGACGTTTTGCAGGCGTTGCGCGAGCCCGGGCTTGAGCGCGGCCACCGCCGCGCTGAGCTCCGACGGCAGCGCCGCCCGCAGGTTGCCGTCGACGGATTGCAGACCGAGCGTAGCCGCCAGCTCGGCGAAATCGCTGGCAGCTGCTCGCCGCTGCCACCACGATGCGGCCTGATCGCGTTGCGCGACGAGGCTGGCCAGCTGAGCGAAGACGTCGGCCACGGCCTGCCGGTCTTCGGTGTCCATCCAGAAGGCGAAGTCCTCCGGGCCCAGCCGACCGAGCTCGATGGCCTCGCCCGCGCCGTACCGGTCGACGAGATGCCGCAGCAGCGGCTGCTCGCGAAGGAGTTTCAGCCGCGCTGGGGAGTCGCCATGTCCGGCCAGCGAGGCCGGCTGGGCGGCGAACTGCTGGAACAACCGGTGCAGGAAGGCGTCCACCGCGCGGTGCTCGGACGGAATGACCTCGCCTGCGGTGACGTCGGCGTTCGACGGCTTGAGCCGGCGGACGGCCGGCGTCCCCTCGATAACCAAGTCTTCGATCCCGTTGAGCCAGGGCAGGAGATTGTCGGCCACCCAGACTCGAGCCGGGTCCCGGCGCAGTACCTGCTCGACCCTGTGACGAAGGTCGGGCGGCAGCGGTGGAAGGCCGTGAGGTTGCTTCTCGTCCTTGTTCATGTGATGCAGCAGGAGCCGCAGCTCGCTGCGCAGGTTCGACAGATCGTACGGCCTGGAAGACAGCCCAGAGCCGAGGCCTTCCACCTCGAGCTGGGCCACCAGGAAGGCGACTTCGGCTCGCCGGCCGGCCCAGGCCTGGTCACGGCGCGACTCACCCTGGTACGCCGCCACCACCTGCGCCGCGGCGTTGGCAAGGGCCCGTCCGATGATGTCGTCCTGCGCTCGTGGCGACAGGGTGATACTGGCCCACGCCGCGGAGCCGTCGAGTTGTTCCCAGCGGATCGGGCCGGCATTCGTGAAGTCGCCGGTCACCTCGAACTGGGTGCTGATCACTTCGCCGGAGCTCAAGCCGATCGTGAACCGGTCCCCAGTGATGGCGACCCTGCGTACCGTGGCCTCTGACCGGCCTTCCTGCGCACGCGCCACCGCCGCTGCGATCTCAGCCGGCAGACCGTGTGCCGTCGCTCGCACAGCCGCCGGGGCAGGCTCTGTCCGGCCGTCTCCGCGGAACCTGCTGCGATGGATACTGCCCGGACCACCTCTCGCCTGCTCGCGGTACGTGCGAGCCGGCCGCCCGACTTGGGCGACAGCCGTTCGTTCGATTGCTCGGCCGAGCCGGTCGGCCGCATCGTTCCGGTTGCCGATGGTGAGTCCAGACTCGCTCAGCGCCGGGCGCAGTTCCTCGAGCAGCAAGGTGGCCCACCACGCTCGCAGTACCTCCGGCTGACGCTTGGACAGGAGGGCGAAGGCGGCTTCGGGCTCGGACAGCCCGGCCAACTTCGCGGTGGATCTGGCGAGCAGATGCGGGTAGAAGGCCTCCTCTCGCAGGGCGGTGACCCGGTCGAGCACGGCCTGCCAGTCTCCGGCCTGCAGTACCCGCGGCCCGAAGTGCTCGAGGAGTGCCTGGCTGACCGCGGTCAACGCGGCTTCCTCGGTCGGGTAGCGATCGCCCGCCAGCGCCACGACCGCCCGGCCGTCCTCTTGTTCCCCGACGTACACGCCCTCGACAAGGTCGTGCACAGCTGCCCTGGAGATCTCGACCAATTCCTCTTCGACCTGCACGACGTGGAGTTCGACGTCGATCGGCCACTGCGCGCGTTGACGATCCAGGAGTCGCCACAGGTGCGCGGCGGTCAACCCCGTCGGTGCCTCGGCACCTCTCGACGGACCGGCAACGCGATAGTGCGGGTCGGTGCCTGCGCCCTGCCGCGGTGCTTGGCCTGTCTGCATCACGGCGGCTGCCTGTTCGTGGCCGGCGACAGGCGTGTGGTGGACCGTGCCTGCGATCTGGCCTGCATCGTCGGTGACCCAGGACATCCAGCTTCGCAGGCGTGCCTCAACAGCCGGATCAAGCATCGCCAGACGCTGGTCCGCGCCCTCCGCCCCCGGCAGCAGGCCGAGATCGATCACCGCATCCAGCAAAGCCAGATCAGCCCGAACCCCCGCAGCCGACTCCGACGCCGGCACCCGATCAGCAACCCAACCCAGTAACGCCAGCTGGGCTTCCCGGCCACGATCATGCGGCGAAGGCAGCACGCCATCGGCGCGGGCAGGCCCAGGCACCAACACATCCGGCCCCGCGTTGAGCGCGCTTTGTTCAGAAGGAGGTAGCTCGCTGAGTTCGCGGAGTTCGTGGCCTACCGCGGACAGCACCTCCGCGTCGCCGATCAGCAGCGGCGACACCGTTACCGTCGTACCGAATCCGTCCGGGGCCGGCGCGAAGCCGGCCAGCGCGTGACGAGCAACCGGCCCGACGCGGAACGCCACGTCGTGCGACCGCCCGCCGCGCCACACCCGCCAGGACATCGCGTCGATCCGATCGACACGGTCGAGCCCGGCGACGGAGGCGAACTCGGCCGGTCCGATCAGTACGCCGGCCAGCAGGCCACGCAAGGAGGTCTCGACCTCGGCCACGCGTTCCTGTGTGCGGCCCTCGGTCGTCGCCATCCGGCCCAACGCCGCCGCATTGCCCGAAGCGCCACCATCGGTGACCGGAATGACGGGCGGAGTGGACGGACCCGACGCCTGGTGGGACTGTCCGGTCGGCGCCTGCCCCGGTCGCGGACGCTCCTCGGTCGGGAAACGCAGCCCCGCGGAGAGGTCCGTCGACACCTTCAACTCTTTCAGAGCATCCCGGATGGTTTCGCTGAAGGACTTCCCGGTACTACGAGACGCGTGCAGCGCCCGGAGATCGATCCCGTTCTCCTCAGCCAGTTGGACCAGTCGTGGATGCACTGTCGCGAAGTCCTCGGCGAACCCGCCGTCCCGCTCGTCGCCGTGCAGTCGACCGTCCGGCGACACCACGTAGGAGCGATCCGTGCCATCGGCCTCCGTCACCGTCAGCCGCAGTTCGACGCGGCGCTCGTGAGCTCTCGTCAGCGCGTCGGTGAGCACCCGCGACGGTTGGCGCGGATCGGCTATCACCCACGGACGCATCGTGAGGTACTGCGAAACCCCACTCCGGCCGGCCGGCCCGGATCCTAGAGACTCCTGCTCGGCGCGCATCGCGTCGTACTGGTGTTTGAACATGGTCACGTAGGCCTCGCCCGTCGCGGCCCACGGCTTCTTGACCTCATCGCGGATGCGCCGCTCGCCACCGTCGTTCAGCAGCCGCTTCTTCTCGAACCACAGGTTGTAGCCGACCCGCAGCCGGACGATGACGACGTCGTCCCCCTTCTCGAACCGGGACCGTTCACGGCGTACCCCTGACGTGTCGCTCACCCGGTCGGTGACCTGTTCGCCGACGGAGACACCCCCGTTCAGGCCTTCCCTTTGGAGCGGGCTCCCCTCACTGCCGTTGGTGGACAACCCACCGGACAGCGGCAGCGCCCGGCCGAGAGAGACCGCCGTCGAGGTCGTGTGCTGGCTCCGGTTGACCTGCCCGATCTCCGAGTCCCCCATCGGCCCGGCGACCAGTTCGGCGTCGTAGACCTGCGCCTGAACCCTGACCTGAACGACCTGGCGAGGACGCCCCGGAACCGGCAGCGGCACGAGTCGGTAGCCGTCCTCCGTCGCCATCGCCGGGAACTTCGCCTTCCGGCCCGACGCGGAGAACAGGTTCTCCAGCTCCACCCGGTGCACCCGTCCTCCGAGCTCCTTGGCAAGCGCGTCGACGAGTTCGTTCTTGCGCGCGTTCCCCCGCCCGAACGCGACAGTTCCCGCGACCTTGTAGTTGCTGGGCAACCTGACCTTGCGGTGATCGACCAGCGAGGTCCGCGGAAGCACGGAAGTCTCGTGGCTGACCAGAGCCGCCGGGATCAGCTGGACCACTTGGCCCGACAACTCCACCGACTCCGTCTGGTCTACCGCGTCAGCGCGGCGTACGGCACTCTCGATTCCCCGGCGCAACTGGCCACTGGTTTCGACGGGCTCCCCGACCACCTCGATCTCCAGCAACAGCTCGCGCTGGATCCTGGCCATCGCGCCGAAACTGCCCTTGCGCTTGAGCTCGGTCAGCTGTGTACCCACAGTCGCCCGAACGCCACCGGAGCGGTCGGTCCCGACCGTGCTGGATCCGCCGTGCCCTGTCGAGTAGCTGCCGCGGACGCCTGTCGCCTGGCCGCCCGCCTCGGCGTGGGAGGCTTCCTTGTATTCGTAGTCCTGAGCCAGGGCGACCACTTCGGCGGTCTCCCCGAGGCTCTGCGCCGTGTCTTCCTTGAACCACGCCTTGATCCGGACGGTGATCTTCTGCTGAGTGCTGCCGTCCGTCGAGGTCGACAGGTAACTCCGGACGAACCCGCCGGGATCGAGCATGTCGTCGATCCGGCCCCACCAGCGCTTACCGGCCAGGTCGACGTACAGGCTCTCCGCGAGGACCAGGTCCGAGTCGGCCGGGTGGCCGAGGACCTGTGACACCAGTCTCGTCACGCTGTCCAGCAGCCGCACCGGCCCCTTCTGGTCGGAGAGCCCGGCACTCTCGACAAGGCTGTCCCCCATCGTCGTCTCGTCGTACTCGGGCAGGCTGACCTTCTGGACGGTGGCGACCACCTCCTCGGCCTGTACCAGCACCTCGTCCAACCTCTGCTCTGCCACCGCGAGTCCCACGGCCTTGCCGAGTTCCGCGGCCATCACCTGTGCGCTGTGCTTCTCGGACAAAACAGGGATCGGCTCACCTGCGGCTACCGCGGCGGTCCGCGCGGAATGGTACCGGCGAATGAGGGAGGTCAGGGTTCCGCGGTCGATCGACACCTTGCGGTTGATGAACCGTTCCACCACATCCGCCACCTGATGCAGCGGCAGGTCGAGCTCATTGCTGGCATAGAAGCGCAGGGCATCCCGCTCCGGTAGCTGGAACAGGGCCATCCCGTCCGCCGATTCGGCCGCGATCCTGGTCGCCAGATTGCCCAGCACCGGGCCGTCGGTGACCGCGAGCTGGAAGTCCACCGCGGCCTGGAAGACGTACTGCCGGCCGACCTCGATCGTCAGCCGTTCGTCACCCCAGATCTGCAGGCTGCCGCGGGATTGCGACACGTTGCTCGACCTGCTGCCACCAAGCTCGCCCGCCCGGCCCCCCGCCCCACCGCCCAGAGAACCACTTAGCCCACTGCCCGAGTTCGTCCCGCGGTCCGAGCCGTGACTGCCCATAGCGAAGTTGATGTCACCGCCCACTCCGTCGGTGACGGCGACGAACTTCGCATCGTGGATCTCGCCTGTCACCGAAACGCCGGCCACCCGGGGCACCACTCCGCCACGGACCACGGTCCGGGTCCGGTACGCCGTCTGCGTCCACTCCGGATGCGCGATCAGGTTCCGCGGATTCAGGAAGGTCGCGACATGCCGGCGCGCGATCGGATCAGCACTGATTGCCGCCGGCAACTCCTTCTGCAGGTCGCCGGCACTCAGCCCGAGCAGGATCCCCCGATCGAGAATGTTCGACTTCACCTCGCCCTTGATTGCCACGGACGGCGTACCGGCCGGCGTCTCGTCGGACGGGAGGAGGTCGCTGTCCATCGAGACGCGTGCGCCGAAGCCCTGGGCGCCATGGTGGACTTCGTGCCCACTCTCCACCTCGGTCACGGTGAGCGTGTGCGGAACGTGGAACACCGCTACGGGTGAAGTGCTTTCCACCAAGGTCACCTGGTTGGCCGTGCCGCCGCTGGACCAGCCGGCCGAGCGGCCCCGGAGCGACCAGTCGCGAGCGAATCCGGCCTTCCCGAAGCCCGACGGGCTCCCGAGCTGTGCCGCGACTCTGGCGGCCAGCCCGACCGATGTCGATCCTCCTCCCGACCGGCCGGCCGTGTTCGACCCGATGCTGAGGATCACCACCGACTCGCTGGTCGTCACCTTCGGCCGACCAGCCTTGCCGAAGTCCCGCGCGACGTCGATCCGCAGGGTCCGGCTCTCCGCCGCGTGGCCGAGCCGAGTCCGGACCACCGTGAACTCCAGGCCGGTCTGGGCCGCGATGTCGTACCCGGTCTCCAGCCGCAGGGCGCTGAACTGCGCCCGGAGCTCGGTCAGGTTGGCGAGCTGCCCCCGCCATTCCACCGGATCTGTCCCGGCCGGCCGGGACAGATCCGGTACGTCGTCGACGTCGAGCCGCGGCAGGTAGCCCTGCTGGCTCAGATACCTCATCACGTCCCGCAGGGCCTCGTCACCGCCGGTGAAGGCCTGGACCGCCCACGGCCCTGCTCCCCCGAGCTCCTTTGCCCAGTCCGGAAACTCCAGCCGACGGCCGGGGACGATTGCCTTGGGCGACGGATCGCCGTCGATGGACTGCCGGCCGTCGACCAGCAGTGGCTCGCCGTTCTCGTCCTTTCGCAGGACTTTCGGGTCCACTGCGAGCCCGTGGCGATACGCTTCGTTGGCCTTGAAGCGGAGCAGCGCCTCACTGTTCCCCTTCACCACCGTCACCACTTCATCGCGCAGGACAACTTTGACTTCGTGGTGGATGAAGGTGTGATAGCCCTGCGTCGGTCCGGTGAACCGCTGGACGCCGACGTGGATGCCCACCCCGCCGGCGCTCTGCGACGCCGACCGCCCGGTCCGGTAGCTGGCGCTGACCGTCGGCGGTTTGAGGTCGAGCCCGAACCCGAAGAGGTTGTGGCCGGCCAGGCCGGCGATCCCACCGTCGACGGAAGCCGAGCGACCGCGACCGAACGACTGGTTCCCAGAGGCTCCGCTGAAGCCGACCCGCAGGGCCTCCTGCCAGTGTTCCCGGCCGGCGGCGCCGAGCGGTTCGGCGGATCGCACCTCGGACCTGAGCTCCAGGTGACCGATGACCTCGCCGTCGACCAGCAGCGGCCGGATCAGGGCCGTGCCGGTCGACTCGCGGAGCTCACCGGGCAGCTCGTAGGTGATGGCGTTGTGGATCTGGTCCCGGACCACCGTGCCGAGCTTCGCATCGACCAGGCCCTGGACCCGGTCGCTGATCGCCTCCAGGCCGGAGATCGCTCCGACCACATGCTCGGGCAGCTGGGGGTTCCGCTCCGCGGCCGGAAGCTGCACGGTCTGCTCGGGTGCGGGGACCGTGTAGGAGTGCGCGATGTACACCTTCAACTCGGACTCGTCCCGCGCCGCTCCGGTGTTGACCGTCCCCGCGTCGATCCAGCCGCCGCGGTCGGTACGGACCTCCAACTCCCAAGCGGCCGAACCGCCGAACAGCACCGACTCGTCACGGTTGTCCTCGACACCGCCGCCCAGCGCGTACTCGATTACATTCGCGATCACCGACCTGACCCGGCTGACAGACCACCCCAGCTTGAGAATCAGGAACTTCCCGAGCTGCCACACCCACGATCCCTCGGACGCCCGGGCCAGCAACTTGGCCACGTCGAATCCGCCCTCGGCCCCCACCTTGGTGGTAGCGGTGATGGACAGCGATCGCCCACCCTGCGGCAGCTGCCCGATCATCGTCTCCGACGCCTTCGCCGGTGGGTCGAGCACCTCGGTCAGGCCGGCCGTCCGCAACCTGATCCGCAGCTCGCCCGCGCCGTGGCCGACCCGCAGTACGGCGCCGTCGCGGCCGGCCAACTGGCCGAACTCGGCCAGCAGCCGGCTCTGCAACGTGTCGGCGGTGAACGTCTCCTTGATGCCCTGGGCAACCAAGGTTTCGTTGATCTGCTTGGTCAAGGTCGTCAGCCAAGGGAGCCGGCCGGTAGCCATCCCGGTCGTCAGGGTGATGTCAGGCGGCGCGATTTTCGCCATCGTGTCCAGGTACTGGCTGACGTGACCGGCCGCCTCGCGCGCACGCGCCTCCAGGCCGGCGGGCAACGATCGCAGTGCCAGATAGCCGGCCGTGGCTGCCTCCAACTGCCGAAGCGCTTCCTCGTACGACGCCGCGACCGCGGCGTGCCGGTCGCGGGTCACCGCCGCCTTGGCCGCATCCCGCTCCGCAGCACGCCGACGCGCATGCCGGCCGGAGTCCTTGGCATCCTCCTCGTCTGCCAGTGTCTTGCGCGCTGTGACGATGGCTGCTTTGGACGCCTCCACACTGGCCCGCTTGGCTTCCAGCCGCTTGGCCACGCCTTCGATGACAGGAGCCAGCAGCTTTAGCTGCACGTTGAGCTTGGCAGTCAGATCGGCCGACGGACCGTGCGCCCGAGCCGCGTCGACAACCGCCTCCGCCCTGGCGGTCAAGTGCTTGCTCCGAAGCCCGTTCCCGTTGTCTGGTACTGCGGCAGCGGGTAGGTGGGTGTCCGGAACCGTGATGGTCGCAGGAGGCAGTGCCGCGCGGTACTGCTGACCGGACTGGGCCAGCCAGGTCAGGCGAGCTGGTGCTGCTTGGTCGTGCTCCGCACCGAGATATCGATAGAAGTCCACCTGCGCCCGCAGCGCCCGCGCGTGGATCGTGTCGCGGGCCATCCACGACGGTGTGCGACGTTGTTCCAGGTCATAGACCAGCTCGGCGGCGATTTCGACCAGGCGCCGGCCTGTCTCGGCCTTCCCCCGGATCAGGGTTGCGGACAGTTGCCCGTAGCGACCGGAGGTGGCCTGTTCGATCTTGGCTGCGACGAGTGCGGCATTCTCGGCGTCGACGCCTGGTCTGTGGGGGCGCCCCGGCGACCAACTCAGGTCGGCGAGGTTACGGGCATGCAGTGGATCGTGGTGCAGGACGGAATCGCTGACCAGGGTGCCATTCGGCCCACTCAGCCGCGCATGCGGATCCAGCCCGTGCCGCTCCAGCGCCGCGGCGTATTGCGACAGCGCCGCCGAGATCGCGACCAGCGACCCGGCCAGCGGCGCGATGTCTTGAGCGCCGCCGTCGAGCAGTCCCTGCAACCGGACACTTTCGCCGTCGAGTCTGGTCAGCTCTTCCAGCAACTGGTCCAGTTCCGCGCGACGATTCCCGTCCTCGAGGATGACGGCGAGTTGCTCGTCGAGGTCGCGATAGGCGGTCTCCAGGAAGGCCGCCAGCGGAGTACCGGTCGGCAGTACGCGAGACGCCGGTGTGCCGCTGGCGATCAGTTGCCGCGCGCTGCGCTCCGCGTAGTCGCCGGCGCGACGCACGTCGTCCAGCCTCGCCCGCCGAAGATGCAGCCCGTACTGCGCACTGCCGACGACCGCCGCTCCAAGCCCGATCGCAACCCCGACGACAGCCGGTGGCGCCACGATGGCCAAGGCCATGGTGCCCGCGGCAACCGGTACTGCGTTGCGCAACGGAAAGGTCCACCACGCCGCGACCGACCGCGGCGCGGTGAGCTGAGCCAGCGCGAGCGGCGCCCGCGGTTGGACCGCCTGGTCCGCTGCGAGCGGTGCCCCCGGCGGAGTCGGTCGGCCTGCTTGCTGTCCACTGTTCACTCGTCGCCAGACGGTGGCGCGGTCCTCCACCACGCGCCGGTGATCGGCCCAGCCGGTCTTCGCGCGCCGGTCGGCAGCGTCGGCGTACCGGTTGATCAGGGCGCGGGCCGGCAAGGCGATCGCAGTACCGCCGAGGACTGCGGCGGCCAACCCCACCTGACCGCTCCCAGCCAGTGCTCCGGCGGAAACCGCTCCGGGCAGCGCGGTGTAGACCGAGCCGCCAAGGTTCGGCAGGGACGCCAACCCGTCGATGAACCGTTGCATACGCTGTGCGACCCCACCGGTCGGCCCGGGCCGGTTCGCTGGCGCGCCACCTCTCGACGGACCGGCGGCGCGGTAGTGGGGATCGGCATCGGCGCCCTGCCGTGGCGCCTGGCCGGATCGCATGGCGACCGCGATCCGACGGGCAGTGTCGTGGAGCATAGCCAGGCCGACCGTGCTGGGCCAGACTCGTGTCCTCCAGAGCGCGGGACCCAGGACGTTCGACAGGAACCCATGCCATAAGGTCCGCACCGGCCCGGCTGGCGGTACGGTCAGCGCGAATTCGATGTAGGCGTGTTCGGCCAACTCGCGGACCTGTGCCAGCTCCTCGGGAGAGAGAGTGGCCCCGGCTCGGCCGCCGTCGAGAAACGACCGTTGGACGGCGGTCAGTTCGCCGAAGAACGGCGCGATCCGGGCATCGTCGTACCGATCGACCAACCAGGCCAGCACCCTGTCGTGGTCCGCCCGCGGCAGCACGCGGAGCCCGCCATGCTGCAGTTCGTGGTGGATGGTCGTGTCGACCTGCTGCCGACTGTCGAGGTGTTCGGCCACCAGATACACCACATGGCGGCCGTTCTCGTTGCGGTAGAGGCCAGCAACCGGATGCCCCGGCGCGAGCCCGGCCGACTGTAAGGCTGCTATGTCCGGCACTACCCGGATCTCGACCGACTCCGACACCCGCAGCTTCGCCCGCACGTCCGCCGCCAAGCGCTCGACCTCTGCCACCGGAAGGCCTGCTGGTGAAGAGTGAGGCCGCTGCGGCTCGGTCGCGGCAGCGACGCCGTTGCGGGCCCAAGCGATCCAGGCGTCGAGGACTTCGAACCCGGTGTTTGCCAGACCATCCAGCCTGCGAATGCCGTTGATGTCATAGGCAACGAATCGTCCGGCCCGGTCGATTCCGAACTGCAGATCGAGAGGTAGCACGCGGTTCTCGGCGCAGAACGCCCGGAAGGCTATCAGACTGTCCAGGCTGGCCCTCGTCGGGAGACCCTGACGGCTAACCGGCGAGTCCTGATCGGGCCCCCAGATGTCCCGGCTGATGGCCTGATAACGATCGGCCACGAAGGCCGGGCTGCCGAACAGTGTGGTCCTGCCATGGATCGGCGCGATGACCTCCCGCCCGCCAGGCATTTCGTACAAGCGGTTCGTCCAGCCGATCTGCTCGTCCAGCGCCGCTTCCGCGTTCGGCAGGGCGACGAGAACGACCTTGTCATAGAGCGCGAAGGCCGCCTTCGAACCGCCGAAGCCGAGGAGCGTGCCCAGATGCTGCTCGGTCAGTTCGATCTGCCGCGCCGTCGTGCCGGTTCTCAGGATGACCTTGCCGCCCTCGATCCCGATCTGGCCCTCGTGCTGCAACGTGGAATCCTCGACGGCCATCACCACCTGCCAAGGCGAGGTCTCGTCCGTTGTGCGGACGACAATGTCCAACTGCGCGATGTTCGCGAATCTCTGCGCCAACTCCGTAGCCGCAGTGCTCGGCCGATCGACGTCCAGCACGTTCACCCAGTCGGGCCACAACCCGCTCAACGCCGCGAGCTGATGCGGCGACACTCTTCTGCCCCCGACCAGGAAGTGCTGCTCCTCCGCGGCCGTGATCCGGATCCGTTTCACGGCCAGACCTTGGGTGCTTCGCCCCAAGTCCCGATCGATCAGCTCGGCGAGCGCCCGATCATTCGGGCTCCCCAGCAGCAGGTTCTGGTACGGGTCCGCCGTGATGGCTTGTCCCAGTGGAGACAGAGCGGTCGGATCGGCAGTATCCGCCGGCGTCGGCTGGGTGTCCGGATCGGCCGGCATCTCGGCCCGCGGAAAGAGCTTCTCGCGGTTCGGGTTCCGGCTCGGCCGCACGGCCGGCGTAGTGGCAGGCGGCGGCTCGGGCCGGGCGCGGAGGGCATCGCGGTCGTAGCTGCCGAGGTCGACGGTCTTCAGCGCGGTGTATGCCGCGTCGACGGCCCCGGCGCGCTGATCGGCGCCCTGCTCGGGTTTCCGCTGCCCGAACTGCTCCGCAGCCTGTACTACGTGGTCGGTGAAGCGGGTATGAATCGTCTCCGCGGAGTCTGCGAACTTGATCTCGACGTCGCGGAACTCGCCGAACGCGTCGTTCAGCTCCGCGGTACCGGGAGCGAAGAACCCGTCCCGCACCGTGGTGAGCACGAACGAGCCACGATCGCCCAAGGTGACCACGTAGCGTCGAACGTGGTTATCCGGCGCAGGCGAGATGGCGTCGATCCGGGTGATCCCCGCGTCGCGCAATCTCCCCTCATCGAGAAGCGGCATGCGTTCGCCCAGAACGCCACGGCCCGATGGCTGCGCAGCGTTGGCCGGGGCGGCTTGCCCGCCCGGATCGCCGGCCGTGACACCGTGCGGGTGACCCTCCGCGGTACGGCGTAGGAGCTCCAGCTTGTCAGCGGCCCCGCCCGGCCTCATCCAGCTGTCACCATCAAGGTCAGGCGGTCCGTAGCGGTAACGCGGCCGGTTCGACTCGGCCGGGTCCCGCTGCGGTACAACGGTGTGAGTCACTTGCCCAGGAGACTCGGTCCGCTTGCCCTGGTCATCGGGCTGCCCGACGCTGTCGTTCTGGGACGCTGGTTGCAGATTCGAGAGCCGTTCCTGGTAGTCCCAGTGCGCTCCGAACTGGAGATTCTCCTCAGCCCTGCGCAGGTTGTCGTGCGCTCGGCGGAGAGCCTCACCGGTCTGGTGCATGGTCTGCTCGGCGCTCCGCACGTCGGCTGCGACTGCGGCGGTGGCTATTGGCGCGCTCGCGCTCGCCTGGGCAGCGACGGCCTGCGCGTGGGCGATTGCAGCCTCGGTGTAGATCCGCTGTGCGGAGTCGCGGCTGGCAGCCTGCTTCTGGTAGGCGGCGGCTATTGGCGGCGCATCCTTGTGGTTCAGGAACAGTGCGTCTTGTTTTGAGACGTAGACGCCGGCCTCGCCGGGCGCTCCCTGGCGACCGACCCGGTTGACCGCCTGGATCGTGCCCCGGGGCGATCCCTCGTCACGGTAGCCGACTCGCATCGCGATTCCGCCTTCGGCCGCCTCAATGTTCTGCTTCGGCTGGCCGCGCAGCTCGGGGATTGTGAAGACCCGGGCACCCGGCGCCGCTACTTGGTGGCCCTTGAAGGTGGCCGCTGCGGGGTTGGGGTCGACCCCACGCCCCAGCACCCTGCCCCCAATGGTGACCATGCCCGGCTGGCCGGCGTCCACGAAGAACTTCGTCATCGAATCGGCGTAGGTGCCCGCAATCATGAAATCCGCCTGCTTGCTGGAGTTGAGGATCTGGATCTGGATCTTGCCCTCATACCCCCGTTCTCGGATCCGGTCCACCAGGCGCTCGTTGACGTAGGCGATTTCGCCCTCGTGGTCGGTGCCGATCATGTTTGGTCTGCCGGTGCTCGGGTCTCCGTCCTTCGCCATATCGGCGATGACCTCATCGATCACCGCATCCCACTTCTCGGCCCAGGTGTCGACAACCGTGTCGGGCTTCATCTTCATCTTGGGTGTGTTGAATTGATCGATCTCGACCACCCGGCTGACCCTGTCGGGCCCGAGGAGTTCCCGGATCTGCTGCTCGCCCAGCTTCGCAGTACCCGACATACCACTGACGCGGTCATAGGACTTCAGCAGTTCACCAGTGCTGATCGCATTACGGTGTTTCGGGTCTGCACGGATCTCCAAGCCGTGCTTGGCCTCGAGTGCCTGCGCCACCTTGGACCAACGTTGCTCCGTCAGGGTCACCGAGTCCATCAGCGGCCCGAAGTCCTTGCTGATGATGAGGATCTTCTCAACGCCGTCGATCACCTTGCGCAGGTAGTGCTGGTTCTCCACCAAAGTCCAGCGGGCCTCAGCATCGGCCTCCAGACGTTTGACGAGTACCTCGAAGCGGCGCGTGCCAACCCGGTCACCGACCAGTGCCTTGAACGCCTCCCTACCGCCGGGGGTGAGCTCGGGCTTCGACTGAGGCTCGGTCAGGCCCCGAAAAGCAAGCTCGGCCCCATCGTCGAGGATCCGCTTGGCAAAGGCCGGGTCCACCCCGAGATGGGCAGGGTCGAACCCTTCGTCCAGGATTCGCTTGACCAGGCGTACCGCTGCTGTCTCTTTGGCACTGGCGATTCCGCCCCCGTCGGAGCTGTGCGTGTAAAGCTGGTTGAACAGATCGATGACCACCGCGTCGATCTCGTCGACGATGGCGTGTTTGCCCGGGACCCGGTGGTTGGCGCCCATACTGTGGCCGAAGGCGGCCGCATCGCCCACATAGACAGTCGTCCGGGTCGGTGGAGGCTCCGGCCGGTTCACATTCACCATCCGGACGTCAACGCCGAGTGGTTCGAGAAGCTTCCGGAACAGGAGGTGGTTCTCGGCGGCGAGGTGGGGTGCCGACGTGATGAAATGGACCGGACCGTCTGGCGCGGCCATCCCGAGTGCGAGCGCGGCAAGGAGTGTCTTTCCTTCTCCGGTGTACATGTCCGCCATCATTTTGGCTCGCACCACGAGGCTGGCTTCGACCTGCGACACCCGCAGCGTGATGCCCTTCCCGTCCCCTTTCCCAGTGCGCTCGATACTCTCGAAGAGGGCGAGGAACCGGTTCTCCTCCGCATTCAGGTGCTCCCAGCCCTCCAGCCGATACTTATCCTGATACAGCCGTTGAGCCTGGTCGGGGGTGAGGGCCGCACGCACGCGGTTGGTTTCCGCGGCCAGCCGCACCAGCCGCGCCGACTCCGCCTTGTGCCAGGCATTCTGCTCACGCTCATCTGCCTTGCGGGCTGCCGTGGCGTTGTCTTGCGCGCTTTTGTCAGCTGCTACGGCCTCATCTCGCGAGGTGCTCGCTTCCTTGAGCCGCTGGCTTGCTTGGTCGAACTCGTTTTTCCTGGTTTTGGTCAGGTCGCGGGCTCCCTCGGCTGCCTGTTCAGCCGACTCCCGCCGCTTGGCGACCCGTGCTGCGGGCTCGCCATCGGCCCGCCCTGCGGCAGACTGTTCGGCGCGCTTTGCAGCCACTGCGGCGGCGATCTCGCGAGCGGTTTCTTGGTTGCGCGCCTTGGTGAGGTTTTTATTCGCCTTGTCGCGTGCCACCTCCTGCTCGCGGAATGTCTTCTGGGCCGCTGCGAGGTCTTCAGTCGCTTGGCGCGCCTCGAGCCGGGCCTGCTCGGTCGGCGGCGCCTTCCGGGTAGTGACAACATCCAGGAGCGCCTTCTCGCTGGCGAGCGTCTCTTTCGCCAGGCGCTCCACCGTCATGCTGTGCACCAACAGTGAGTCCTTGCCGGACTTGCCGGCGACACCTTGCTCCCCGGCCTCGACTTCCGCAAGCCTCTCTTCAGCCCGCCTCTCTTCCGCCCGCCTCTCTTTCACGAGATCATCGTGTTTTGTCGTAGCCTCGGCGAACCGTGAGGTCGCCTCAGCCATGGTCACGTGCTCCGGCTGGTAGGCAAACCGGCCGGTTCCGGACCCGCCGATGTGGGTGGTCGGGTCGGTGGGCGCAGCTGTGGTGCCATCGCGCGGGCCGCCGGGCCGCCCACCGTCGGGACCGCCGTCCGACGGTGGACGGCCGATATCCTCGGCGCTGCGACCGGCGTCCTTCGCGGCGCCCGGCGGAGAGGCCTGCTCCCCCTCGGCGAGCGCTCCCTTTCCTTCCGTTTCAGGGACGCGCTGCCCCTCCGATTCAGGGACGCGCCCCTCCGTCCCAGGGACGCGCTGCCCCTCCGATACGGGGACGCGCTGCCCCTCCGTCTCAGGGACGCGCTGCCCCTCCGTCCCAGGGACGCGTGGTCCGGACTGCTCGGCTGGCGCTGCTTTGCCGACGGGGTCGGCCACCGGATCTGCCTTGCCGGTCTGGCCGGTGGTTGCTTCCGGGCGGGTGTTCGCTGGGCCTTTCGTGGTCACCTCCGGATTGGTCGGGGGCAGCTTGCCCGGACCATCGCCGGGAACACTGGCGGAAGGAGGCTTCGGCGGGGGCGAGGTCGTGCCCTCTCCCGTCGAGTTAGCGGTCCTGCTCTGCGGGCGCGCAGACACGTCCGCCGCTACCGCTGCCACAGCAGAAGGTGGTAGGGCGCCCTGTACGCCGACCGCCGCATCCTGCTGGCTAACCTGCTCAGCGGCTGGTTTCTCTGCCCTGACCTCGGCTGCAGGCGCGGTTTTGGTGCCGTCGGCAGTAGCGGCGTGATCGGCCACGGCCTCGGGCTTCACGACCAGTTCGGGTGGGTTAGGTCCGTCCGGCGGTGGCCGATCTCCCATACCTTCGATCGCTCTCGATTCCGGGAGCTTCATGAGCTCCACCGGCGTCGCGTCGGGATGGCTCGGCCGTTCGGCAGGTGATCCGAAGGGGTGGGTGGGCATGGCGGCACCCATCACGGCAGCTCGCCAGAAGTCTTCCCCGGTTGGCCTTTGGCCAGTGACGATCAAGTTGGCGGCCGGCATGCTGGCTGCCATTGCCGTCGCGCCCATGACCCGTCGGCCGGCCCAGCTCCAGGCCTCGGTATTCAAGAACCCGACTTTGCTGACCGCGGCCTGGCCCATCTTTGCCACCCCTGCTCCGGCCACGATTGCGATCGGCAATGCCCAGGCCGTGATCTTCGTGTAAGTCCAGGTCTCCTCCCCGTTCCAGCCTTCCTCATGCTGGTACTTGCCGCCGGCAACGATCTCTCCCCGGCCGTCCTGACCTGTGGTGAGGCCGTAGATCTGGGCCGCTGTGTTGGGGCCGAGCCCGAACAGAACTGCCCCACCACCGCCTACAAGGATATTGCGAAGGGGCCCGGGCGGGATCGCCTTGATCTTCGCGCCGGTCCCGACCTTCGCCTTGTTGGCGGCTGCGCGGGCGGCACCCTCGGTGATGGCTTTCTTGGATCGATTCGTGATGAAGTCCCTGAGCAACTTTCTCAACGTGTTTCTGAAAGCCAAAGAGATCAGCTTACCGCCCGGAATTGCGTACATCGCGACGCCGATGATGACCTGCGCCCAGATCATCATCTTGGTGCGGGCGATGGTGTCGGCCTGGTCGCGCAGGTACTGAGCGAGGTCCCTGGCGTTCACGGCGATCGCCATGATCCCGCCGAAGTCCTTGCTATTCACATAGTTGGTGAGCTGGCCTGCGAGCGCCCGGCCGCCCTCGCCGTTCCACTCCGCCTCGAGAGATCTCGCAGTCTGCAGTGCAGTCTGGCCGAGCTGATCGACCAGGTGTGCCGCGATCGCGTCGTACTGATCGGCGGCCCGGCGCAGCGCGTCCTCGTCACCTTTTGGGTAGTGGTCGGGATCGACACCGACAATGGCACCGAAGAACTCGACGATCGGCCGAGGCCAGCCCACTCAGCTGCCCGTCTCGCCTGGGGTTGCCGGCAGGATGGTGCCGTCGGCCCGGAGGCCGAGGTCCGCGGCCTTGACCGCTTCGGCGTTGTGGCCGTCGGTCTGCCGGAGCAGGTTAGCGCCGCCCGAGACCCCGTCGCCGATGTTGACCAGGCTCGTTTCGAGCGTCGCCCCGGCGTCGGCCAGCCCGTCCGCCAGCAGGTTGTAGCCCTCGGAGATCTGGACGCCCATCTCGTCGCTGCCGCAGGCCTCGGCGATGCCGGACTGGCGGAGGTTGTCCAGCGAGGTGGTCAGCCAGTCGCCGCCCTCCAGACCGAGCAGTCGGAGGCTCTCGGCCAACCGATACACGGCGAGCAGGTTGACCTGGGTCACGAAACCTGCTCCTCGAACTCGCGGTAGGCGGTCGCGGCTTTGGCGGCCGCGGCGGCGTTCGCCTGGGAGACGGTGGCCAGGATCGAGGCGGCCAGCGCCTGCACGTCCTGCTCGCGGTAGATGCCGGGATCGAATTCCAGCCCGCGCAGCTCACCCCGGCCGGTCACGGTGACCTTGATCAGCCGGTCGGCCGAGACCGCTGTCGCCGTGATCGCGTCGAGAGCGCTGTCGAGTTTGCTGCTCGCCGACGTGAACCGCTCGAGTTCCTTCTCCAGGCCGAGCGCTGACAGTTCCTGGCCAAGCTTGAGATGCGACAGATCCATGGCGATACCTCCTGTCACTAGCTTCGAGGGTGGGAGGCATCGCGGTCAGGTTGTGACCCAAAGGGGTCAGAACCCGTGGCCAGATCGGGCCGCGTCGTACGGTCCGGAGCGTGATGACCATCAAGCGTGGCGGATCGGTGACCGTCGTACTGGGCGCGCTGCTGGCCGCCGCCTCACCGGCGTCGCTCGCGGCCGCCGTACCACCCGCCGGTCTGTGTCAGTCCGCCGAACCCGGCGGCCCGGCGGTCAGCAAGTTGCCCTGGGCACAGACTTGGCTCGCGCCCGAGCGGGTCTGGCCGTCGAGCACTGGCCAAGGCGTCACCGTCGCCGTGATCGACTCCGGCGTCGATGCCGACCACCCGCAACTACGGCAACCCGGTGTTGTCCTGCCCGGCCGTGATCTGCTCACGCCCGGCGACAAGCGGGCAGACTTCGACTGCGTCTCGCACGGCACCGCTGTGGCAAGCATCATCGCCGCCCGGCCAGTCGACGGCATCGGCTTCCGTGGCGTTGCGCCCGGCGCACGGATCCTGCCGGTCCGGGTCAGCGAACGGGACGCCGGCGACCAGCAGGGGGCGGCGGTCAACGCCACGGTCTTCGCCAGCGCGATCCGGTACGCCGCCGACGCCGGAGCGAAGGTCGTCAACATCTCGCTGTCCCTGTACGTCGATCTGGCGCCGGTACGCACGGCGGTGCGCTACGCCCAGTCCCGCGATGTGCTCATCGTCGCGTCTGTCGGCAACGCGCACAACAACCAAGGCACGGACCCGGTGACCTATCCGGCCGCCTACCCCGGCGTACTCGGGGTCGGCGCCATCACCATCGACGGCAGCCGGCTCCAGAGTTCGCAGCAGGGCGCGTACGTCGACATCGCCGCGCCCGGCGGTGGTGTGCTCGCCGCGACCCGTCAACGTGGCCACCGGTACTTCGACGGCACCAGCTTCGCCGCCGGCTTCGTCAGCGGGACCGCGGCCCTGGTACGAGCGGCCAACCCCCGCTGGTCGGCAGCCCAGGTCGCGACCAGACTGATGGCCACCGCCACGCCGGCCCCGGGACCTGTTGGCCAGTACGGCGCCGGGGTGGTCAACCCCTACCGTGCAGTGCGAGATGCGCTCGACACGTCCCCGCCAACCCCGCTCCCGAAGGTGAGCCCGTCGCCGGTCGATGTAGCCGCCGAGCGGCGTATCGCGGCGTGGCAGGACTCTGGCCGCCTGGCCCGGCGGTTCGCAGCAGCCGCTGCGGTCGGTGCCGCCGTTCTGGTGGTCGCGTCGATCGTCATCCCCGTCGGCCGCCGCCGCAGGTGGCATGCCGGCTGACCAGCCTGGGTGCATGGCCGTCGCTCGGACCGCCAGCACTCACTAACCTCGACTGGTTGCGTCCGGCTGAGCGTGCGCAGGCGTGCTACCGGGCAAAAACGGCAGGTTGGCATGTGGTGGCGGTCCGGGCCCGCCACCAACATCCCAAACTCCGGCTGTAGTACTGACGGAGCTTCGCCCGAGCCCGATGAGCCATGCCTTGGGTCGGCCCCGAGCAGACGGATGGTGGTGGCTATTCGAGCCAGCGCGAGTCGCGTGCCGCCCAGGGGTTGCATTCATAGATCGACGGTGAGACTCGCGCTGATGAGTTCAAGGAAGGGTGCCGGCCCCAACCGAACCAATTCGCGATGTTCTCGTTCGTGCCGTGCTGGCGCAGTTCGCCGCGGCGATCGCCGGCGTGGCTGTTGTTGTCGTAGGCCTGCCTGGACAGGGACTTGGTGATCGAGCCGCGACCGGTGTTGGTGCCGTAGAACATCCCGGAGAAACACCAGGCCTGCAGTTCGAGCTGCCGCGACAATAGTTGCCCGGCCCGGCTCTCGTATCCGAGTGACTGGCTGCGCGCCTGAAACGCGTCCATCACGCCGATCTGCTGCTGCAGGTGATGGCCGTACTCGTGGGACAGCACCGCCAGCGCATAGCCCTCGCCGTACCGGGCAATGGACCGCATCGAGTCGAAGGGCATCACGATGGTCTGGTCGGCTGAACAATAAAACGCTTCCCGGCCGGTGTCGTTGCGCCCGCACGCGCCGGAGTACTGGTTGCCTTGGGCACCTGCCCAGAGTTGCGGCCGCGCCAAGGTGAGATCGAAATGCTCCAGCGTGGCTCGCCAGGCGCTGTCGTGACAGCCGATCGCGGCGCTGTAGTAGGCCCGGGCGGCCGCAGCCTGGAGGCGCCATTTGGGCAGTCGGCAGTTCACCTCGGCGAGGCCGTACCCCTGCTCGAGATGCACCGGATTCGAGCCGAGCAGCGGATCGCTGATGACCGGACCGGACACCTGCGGCGACCAAGTCGGCGTACTCGAGGCGGAGGGTGGGTCAGTGGGCGTGAACGAAGTGGCGGTGGGCGGGGCGCTGGGTGTGACGGACGAGGGCATCATCGTCGGCTCGCTCTGCGCGGAAGGGCTGCTGGTCGACGGTCGGGCCTGCGGCTCGGGGGGTTCAGCTGAGCCGCAGGCTGCCGCGACCAGTGCCACCGCGGTGGTGGCAATGGCCACCTTCACGAACCTCGTCACTACCAGCTCCATTTCGCGGCCAACTGCCTGAATGATCGAGGCTGGCACACAGCAAGACCTCCGGACGGTGGAACTTGGGACAGGTCCACCGCACCGGAGATCCGCTAGTACCTGCTAGACCTCGAGGGCGTTCGCCGCCGACTGATCTGCCTGCTTCATCCTGAGCCAGGCGTCGTCCAGGGCGCCACCGCGCCTGCCGAGCACGTTGTTGATC
Organism: Kribbella catacumbae DSM 19601; assembly: GCF_000372465.1. GTDB lineage: Bacteria > Actinomycetota > Actinomycetes > Propionibacteriales > Kribbellaceae > Kribbella > Kribbella catacumbae. The sequence goes on along the minus strand of NZ_AQUZ01000008.1, from coordinate 48,618 downwards.
GCCTCGTTGGACTGGGTCCAGACCTGCTGCACCTGCTGCAGTTGCGGGGACGCCGCCTGGCTTTGCCACGCCGCCAGCAGCGCCTGCATCGCTGTCTGCAACTGGACCTGCAGGTCGGCGACCTGGCGGGAACAGCTGCCGATATCGGCAGCACCTTGTGCCATCGGCATGAAGGGGTAGTTGATGAAATCTCCGTTGCCCATCGCGGGTCCTCTCCTTACAGCTTGCTGACGTCGATGGCGCTGCCGACCTGGGTGAAGGCGGCCTGGCTGTCGCCGTCCTGGGACTCGTACTGAACCTTCGAGGTGGTGATTCCCTCGGACATCCGGTGCAGCTTGGTGCAGAGGGTGGTGACTGCCTCGAGATGGCTGCTGTGGCCCTGCCAGAACACGTTCTTGATCTGCCCGTCCATCGAGCTGAGCCCACCCATCGCCGCGTCGAGCCGGTTGACCGCGCCCTTGAGTTCGTCGGCGATCCTGGCGGCGTCGGTGGCCGTGGACTGCATCCGCGCTAGTTCGGTGTTCACACCGGACATTTGGGTTCCTCCTCGCTGTTGTACCGCTCGTTGTGACGCTAGTGCCTGGTCCGATCCGCTTCAGCTGTGTTCCGGTTGTGGCCACCGGGTGGCAAGTTGTGCCTTCACATCCGCCACAGCTCTTCGTCGAGCACCTCGCGGTCGGTTGCCTTGCCGACGCGCGCGTCTCGTTTGCGCTTGCGCAGCGGGGGCCCGCCGGAAGTGGCCGGCTGCTCGCCGTTGGCGCGGCCCTGCAGGTCGGTCTGCACACCGTGCCGGCGCAGTCGTTCGGCCTCGGTCTGCTCCGCGGGCACGCTGAAGCCGGGACGAGACGGCGCCGCGCCCGATTTGATCTCGCCTCGTCCACCGTTGCCTGCGGCACCCATACCGCCGCCCATCGGTGGTGGATACATCGGCGACGTGGCCTGCTGTGAGCTGGAGGTGGCTGCCGCTTGGCCGGCCAGGGATGGTGCGGAGCCTGGCCCGCCGGCCGCCGTGGTCGCGCCCTTCGACGCCGACGCGATGCCGCGATCCGTCGTACCGGGCAGCTTGCCGAGCTTGCCGGTACCTGAGTCGATCCCGCCGACGCCGGGGAGGGAGCCCAACGAGGGCAACCCACCGACACCGCCACCGATCGTTCCGCCAGGCTGGACGATTCTGGCCTGGTCGAACGCAGGTTCAAGCGCTGTCCCACCGGCAAGGGTCGGCAGGCCTATCCCCGCCCCGTCGGGCACCGGCCCGTCCGTGATCGGGTTGTGCGTGTCGACCGACGGAGTGGTCGTGTCGGTCTCCCCAAGCAGGTCCTGCGCACTCTGCGCGAGCTCCAGCCACTTGGTGAGGTTCTCGGGAACCTTCCCGATCAGGTCGATCCCCTTGCCGATCACGTCGATCAGCTCCCCGGCCTCCTCGACCGGATCCGTGACCTCGGTTTCGTCGGGAGTCGTGGGCGAGTCGACGGGAGTGGCCGGGTTGACCCCGGCACCTCCGTCGTCGCCGGCGTCCCCAGTCGTGGCGGCTCCCCCGCCTTCGTCGCCATTTAGCGCGGCCGGATCGCCGCCACCAGACTGGTCGGCTGTTTGTGTCGACGTCATCGGCCCGTCATACTTCTCCGTGGGCAAGGTGGTGATGCCCTCGAAGGTCTTCTCGATCACCGAGGCCAGGTTGTTCATCACGAAGACGGCCGTTCCATGTGCCTGCTCCATGGCGTTTGATGCCAGCGTGGCCGTACCACGCTGGCCGTCCGCCATCGCGAGCCGGTAGACATTGTCGGCAACGGCGTAGTCTTGGGCCGCTGCCTCGACCACCGGCCAGGCGTTGCTGACAGCCCCCGCAGTGTTCGTCAGCCTGTTCCCGACATCCTGGGCGAACGTGCTCCAGACCGCGGCCGTTTTCTTGCTCGAAGCGACGGACGCGTTGAAAGTGACGAAAGCCTTCGAATCCGGGCTTCCGACGCCGCCGATGTCGTTGCGGTGAAAGATCGCCGTCTTGCTCCAGGCGTCGTCCAGGTCGGCCTGCGTAGTGTTGATGCTTGTGGCCATCGACCCCCAGGTGCTGGCGGCTTGCAGCCACACCTGGGGATTGACGCCGTGGACTGCGGCCAGCAGTTGCTCCATGGACTTAAGGCTGTAGTCGCCCATCGCGTTCCTCCAACAAGTCAGTCATAGGTACCCCAGCCGGAATCAGGAGCCAGGATGTCCACATCGGGGTCGCTGGGAGGCTGCGGCTGGTTCACGGCCGCTGGAGGCTGTGGTTGACGTGGCAGCTCACCGGGCTGGGACCACTGCCCGGTGCGAGTCTCGCCGTTCGCCTTGGCCATGACGTCGGTGGCACTCAGATCGGTGCTCTCGAAGCTGTCGGCCGCCTTCGTGGCGATCGTGCTGAACCCCTCGATTCCGCTCAGGAGATCCGTGGCGAACCCAGTCATGTGTGGCGCCCACTGCGCGACGAACGCATTCGGACCGTCGGCCTCTGGCATCCCACCGCGCAGATTGATCGCCGACATGTCGCCGTTGATCTGTGCGAAGTCGGCGGGCTCCAGCATGCCTGCGAAGTCCTGCAGTTCCTGAGGTGAGACCTGCACCATGAGTATCTCCTTTCGAAGGTTCCGCGATCAGCAAACACCAGCGGCCGGAGTGAACCCGTCCCGGCGGCCACATCAGGTCAGGAGTCGGCGTGCAGTGGCCAGGTCAGGTGGGGCACTCGACGAGTTGGGCGAGCTGGGCGTCGCCGCGGCGGGCTACCAGCCAGCCGCGGCCGGGGGGCAGTGGTTGTGGCTTGACCGTGCCGAGCAGTGCGCCCTCGGCCTTGTCGCCGCTCAGTACCAGGCCCGGAGTGCCGATGTCGCGCAGCCTGGCGATGAGTGGCTCGTAGATGGCCCTGGCCGCGCCACCGCTGCGCCGGGCGACCACGAGATGGAGTCCGATATCGCGGCCCTGGGCGAGATAGTCCACCAACCCAGCCAGCGGATTGGAGGTCTGCCCGACGACGAGGTCGTAGTCGTCGACGAGCAGATAGATCTGCGGGCCGGTCCAACCGCCGGACAGCCGCTGGTCGAGTACCGGTACGAGATCCGCGACCATCGCCTCGACGCCCCGTGGATCGGAGAAGGTCCCCATCAGGTGCTCGCTGGTCACCGCCTGGGTCAGCGATCGGCGGTAGTCGACCAGGATCAGCCGAGCCTGCTCCGGCGCATGAGTCGCTGCCAACGACCGGGCCAACCACCGCAGGTAGCCGGTCTTGCCGGTCTCGGCATCACCGAAGAGCAGGAAATGTGGGTCGGCCTCGAAATCGGCGTACACCGGTGCGAGGTCGCGTTCAGCGATACCGATCGGGAGTCCGGTCGGGACCGGAACACCCGTCTGCTGCTGCCGCCGGGCAGCGGTGACCAGGTCATCCTGCGAGAGCTGGAACGGCAGCAACCGGACAGTAGGTGCCCCGGGCAACGGCCACGCCGACGCGACCTGGTCGACGAGATCGGCCTGGTCCCGGTCCAGTACCGGTGTCGCCACGATCATGTGATGCCCGCTGCTGGCCAGGCCTCGCCCGGGAGCATCGGCCGGGACGTTCATCGCCGCCCGCCGATTCACCCCGGAGTCGGCGGGATCACCGAGCCGCAACTCGATCTTCGTGCCGAAAAGATCCCGCACTGTGCCACGCAGATCGAACCAGCGTGTACACGTCGCCACCACATGGACGCCGTACGCCAAGCCCCGGCCGGCGATCTCGGCCAGCGTCGCCTCGAGCTCTTCGAAGTCGTTCCGCAGCGTCAGCCAGCCATCCACGACGATGAACACGTCGCCCTGCGGATCGGCCGCGAACTCGCCCGCGGCCCGGCGTACGCGGTACGACGCCATGCTCTCGATCCCGTGCTGGGCGAACATCCGCTCGCGATCGGCGAGCAACTGCACGACCTCCGCCACGGTACGGCGAACTGCGCCGACGTCCAGCCGGGACGCAACTCCGCCGACATGCGGCAGGCCCCGCAGCCCGGCCAACGAGCCACCACCGAAGTCGAGGCAGTAGAACTGCACCTCGCGCGGCGTGTGCGTCAACGCGAGTGAGGAGATCAACGTGCGCACCGCCGTACTCCGGCCGCTGTGCGGACCACCCACGATCGCGACGTGGCCGGCGCCGGCGGACAGATCGACGATGAGGGGTTCACGGCGTTGTTCCAGCGGCCGGTCGATGAGTCCGATCGCCGTCCGCAACGTGCCGGGGACCGCAACGGTGAGTCCGCGATCGGGGTCGAAGACCAGGTTCGGTAGGAGTTCACCCAGGGTGGGCGAATCGGACAGCGGCGGAAGCCAGATCTGGTGAGCCGGCCTGCCCTTGCCCTCGAGCCGCTGGACCAGGATGTCGAGCAACGTCTCGCCCACGGCCTCGTCCAGATCCTCTTCCTCCGGCGCTTCGTCCGCGGCCTCCGCCGTGACGGGAGGCGACACATAGCTCGCGGTGAACTCGGACACCTCGAGGCCGTCGCCGGCCGCGTCGCCCGCGCCGCTCGAACTGACCGCCGGCCGGTACACCGCCGACACGTAGGCAGCCCGGAATCGCAGCATGGTCTCGGTATCGATCTGCAGGAAGCCGTGACCAGGCGCCCGGGGCAGCCCGTACGCGTCGGGCACACCGAGCACGACCCGGCTGTCCATCGCCGAGAAGGTCCGCAGGCCGATCCGGTACGAGAGGTGTGCGTCCAGTCCCCGTAGCCGGCCTTCCTCGAGCTTCTGGCTGGCGAGCAGCAGGTGGACGCCCAGCGAGCGCCCGACCCGGCCGATCTGGACGAACATGTCGATGAAGTCGGGCTTGGCCGACAACAGCTCGGAGAACTCGTCGCAGATGACCAGGAGCGTCGGGACCTCCGGCAGATCGGCGCCGGCCGCGCGGGCTTTCTCGTAGTCGCGCAGTGAAGTGAAGTTGCCCGCCCGGCGCAACAACTCCTGTCTGCGCAGCAGTTCTCCGTTGATCGCGTCGGTCATCCGATCGACCAGGGTCAGCTCATCGGCGAGGTTGGTGATCACCGCACTGGTGTGCGGCAGCCGGTCCAGCTTGGTGAACGTCGCGCCACCCTTGAAGTCGACCAGGGCGAAGTTCAGGCTGTCCGACGAATGCGTGATCGCCAGGGCGAGCACCAGCGTGCGCAGCAGTTCACTCTTGCCCGAACCGGTCGCACCGATCAGCAATCCGTGTGGGCCCATCCCGTCCTGGGCTGACTCCTTCAGGTCAAGTTCTACCGGCGTACCGTCCGCGCGGATGCCGAACCGCACCCGCAGCCGGTCGCGATTCGGCCGCGGCACCCAGGTCCGGGCCGGGTCGAAGTCATACGGGTCGCCGAGGTCAAGCAGTTCGGTCAGCCCGAACGCCGAGGCGAACCGCTCCTCACCCTCCGCCGCGGCGGAAAGCCGAAGCGGGGCAAGCTGCCGCGACAGCGCCTCGGCGGCTTCGACCGTGACGGTGTCCGCCGTTCCGATCTCCGCGTCGCCCTCCATCGTGACGCTGGTGAGAGCTCCGTCTTCCTCGACCTCCAGCAGTACTGCGGTGCGGTCGAGCAACCGGGGAGGCTGGCTGGTCAGGTCGATGACGCTGACTCCCTCGACACCTCCGTCGGTCATCAGGTGGTCCGATCCGGCCAGATCCCCGCCATCGAGGATGACCACCACGTGCGGCCCGTCGACCCGGGTCGTGACCGCTGGGTCGAACCGCGGTCGCGCTGCCAGCACGTCGTCCAGGATCGACTCCAGCGCCGGGATGCTCGTCGTGATCAGCCGGATCGGCCCCAGCGCATCGGACTTGTCTGGATGGTGCGCGTGCGGCAGCCACTTCAGCCAGTCCCACTCAGCTCGCGTCTCCTCACTGACCACGGCCGCGACGAGGAGATCGTCAGGAGCGTGCAGGGTGGCCAGTTGAGCGAGCAAGGCACGGGCCAGTCCGCGACATCGCTGCTCGTCGCCGTCGAGGTACACGTGCGCGAAACCCCGAAGCGCCATCGCCACTGGCAGACCAGGCACCGACGAGTAAGTCGTGATGAACCGTCGAAGCGCGCCGGCCGACAGTGGCTCCAGCTCTTCGAGCGGCGCGGTGTCCGGTGGAATGAGCGGCGTCGCCAGCGGTTGTGGTCCGGTCCCCACCCTGATGATGGCGAAGTCGGGATCGGTCCGGCGTCGTTCCCATAGCCGGTAGCTCGGCACCAGGGTCCACAGCTGGGCGGGATCCGGATGCAGGTACGCGAGCGCCTCGCGTTGCTGGGTGAGGCCGCGGCGGGCCCTGATCCGCTGCTGGGCCAAGTGCCGCAGATAGCTACGCCGGGCCTTGGCCATCTCTCGCCGTGGTGCGCCTTGGCCGGCGAACGCCATCCCAGCCATCCCCAGCGCCGACAGCCCAAACAGGCCGCCCACGACGTAACTCATCCGGCCGCCGCCGCCCATGCTGGAGTACATCAACGCCATCGCGGCACCACCGGCCAGCATCGGGACCATCATCACGAACTGGGACATCTGCTTGCCGGCGGGCTGCGGGACCGCAGGCGGTGCGTCGAGGGCGACGTCACCTGTGGGCAGGTGCGGCCCGTCCCGGCGCGGCGGTCTGCTGACGATCACGGTCGACATGCCGTTGACGGTACGAAGCCACACGGCCTCTGTGGCCGCCGCGGCCACTTGCTGACTGTCCTGATGCTGCAGCGTTGCGGCAGAGGCCGAACAGTCATGCCACGGTGGCTACCGTGAGTACCCGTGGCCTGGTCAAGGTGACCATCGATGCAGCGGAACGGCGGATCGATCTGGCCTTGCCGGACCGGTCCACCGTGGCCGAACTGCTGCCCAGCATCCTGCGGCACGCCGGTGACGGACTGGCCGACGAGGGCGCTCAGCAAGGTGGCTGGGTACTCCGCCGGCACGACGGCGACGCGCTCGAGACCCACCAGGACCTGGCCAGCCAGCAGGTCCGCGACGGCGAGATCCTGCACCTCGCACCCGCCCGGCAGCAGTGGCCGGAACTCGAGTACGACGACATAGTCGACGCGATCGCCATTGGGGCGCGAGGTGGCGGCCGGGAGTGGACCCGCGGCACCACGCGCTGGTTCGGGCTCGTCATCGGCTCGGCTGCGATCGTCGCGGCTCTGGTGATCCAGCTCCGGCCCGGGCCACCTTGGGGCACTGTGCCGGCCTTCGCGCTCGCAGTGGCTGCCCTGCTCCTGATCGCAGGCACACTGCTCACACGCGTAGCCGGAGACGCCTCGGCCGGTATGGTCGCCGGCGCTGTCGGTGTCGTCTGTGCCGGTGTTGGCGGGGCTCTGCTGTTGGCTGGCGACTATCGGCTGTCCGAGCTGGGCGCGCCGCATCTGACCACGGCCGGAGCCGCGCTGTTGTTGGCCGGACTAGCTGGCTATGTCGGGATCGCCAAGCACACAGCAGTATTCGTGGCTGCTTGCACGACCGGGATCCTTGCGACGGCTGCCGGCTTGCTCGCGACGGGCTGGCTGGACAGCACCCGTGCAGCAGCTGTCGTCGCCGCAGTGGCGGTAGCAATGCTGCCTGCGGCTGCCCCACTCGCGATGCGGATCGGCCGGTTGCCGAAGCCGGTACTGCCGAACACCACCGCCGACCTGCTCTCCGACGCGCCGCAACCGCCGCGAGAGGCCCTCTACGCCGCAGTACTGCGGACAGCAGCGCTCTACACCGGCATCCTTGCCGGCCTCGCGATTGGCCTGGCGGCTTGTCTCCTCGCCCTCAGCCGTTCGGAGTCCACCTCCGCGACAATTCTTGTTTTGCTGGTGGTTGGTGTCTGCCTGCTGCGGTCCAGGCTGCTGCCCGTGGTGTCGCACCGCTTGAGTCTGCTCATCACGGGACTCGCCGGCGCCGCCTGCCTCGTCCTTCCCGACCCCGGCACTCCAACGCCGTACGGGTTGGTCGCGTTCGCTGCCGCAGTGGTGTTCCTGGGTCTCTGGTACGCAGGACACAAGCCCAGCGCCTACTTCGCCCGGTACGCCGAGCTGGCCGAGATTCTCCTGGTGCTGTTTGTAGTACCCGTACTGATGTCGGTGCTCGGCCTGTACGGGTACGTTCGCGGCCTGGGCGGCTGAGCGATGGCCTCGAAGCGCGACCAACTGCAGTCGTATCAGTTCGTGCTGCAGCGGATGATGCATGCCGTCGTACTGCGCGAGACCGACCCGGAGCACCCGCCCTTCCGGCGCGGCATCATCGCGATGATCGCCGGCATCGTGCTCGCAGTACTGGCCATAGCTGCCGTCGGTGTCTACGGCATGATCTCGCCGGGTGGCAAGAAGTCCTGGCAGGCCGGCGATCGCGTCATCGTCGAGAAGGAGACCGGCACCCGCTACGTCTACGTGAACGGGGTGCTCTACCCGACAGCGAACTACGTGTCGGCGCTGTTGCTGATGAAGAAGTACAGCAAGCCGGTCATGGTGGCGCAGAAGTCGCTGCTCGGGGTGCCACGCGGTCCACGGGTCGGCATCGCTGACGCGCCGGACTCCCTGCCCACGAAGAAGCGGTTGCTCGCCGGCGGCTGGTCGCTATGCTCACAACCGGCAGTCGACGCCGCTGGCAGCAAGACAGTGCGCTCGGTCCTGCTGGTCGGCCAAGAACCGGACGCGGCGCAGCCGGTCAACGACGCTGCCCTGCTGGTGATCGCGCCCGACGGCCGCGGCTACTTCATCTGGCGCGGCTTCCGCCACGTTGTCCAAGAGGCGGCGACGGTGACTGCTGCGCTGGCGCTCGACACCGAGTCCTGGCAGCAGGTGTCACAGGCCTGGCTTGACCTGATTCCGTCCGGTCCCCCGCTGGCGCCGATCGCAGTGCCCCAGGCCGGCACGCCATCCAAGCTGTTGCGCCCCGGACGTGTCGGCGCGCTGTACGTCGTGCAGACCTCAACCGGCCAGGGACAGTACTACCTGCTGACTGGCGACCGGCTACTGCCGATCAGTGCGTTCCAGTACGACGTACAGCGCAGCGCGGCCGCGACCCGTAAGGCCTATCCGGGCGTGATGCCCGAAGCGATCCCGCTGGATTCAGCGGTCGTCGCGCGACTGTCTGGCGACGGCCGTGCCGCACCGGTGACGGATGCGGCGCTGCCGTCCACTCGCCCGCAGTTCGCGCGAACGCAGTCGGCGACCGACTCGGTGTGTGCACTGTTCCCCGGCGGCGGGTTCCAGCCGCGCTTCGCGATCGCTGCAGGACTGCCTGCCGCCGGGGAGTCCGGTGTCACCGCCGGGCGCGGTCCCGGTGGCCTGCCGTTGGCTGACCTGGTCGTCGTACCGCCTGGGCACGGTGCGGTGGTGGAGTCGATGGCCGCACCGGGGCAGCCCGCCGGCTCCGGGGCGCTGTCGTTCGTCAGTGACCTGGGAAGGCGTTATCAGCTGGCCAATCGCGACGTACTGGGCGTGCTCGGCTACGAGCAGCCGCCGGTGGTGCGCCTCCCGTCCGAGCTGGTCAGCCGGATGCCGGCAGGCCATCCACTGGAGCCCACGGCTGCGATGACCCCACTCGGGCCATGAGGACTTGGCCGCTCGACGCCGTCCGGTGGCCTGATGCGGTCTCAGCACCCAGCGCCGGGTGCGTCCCTGGTTTGGTGCAGGTAACAACACGCAAGGAGCAAACATGGACGGATCGGTCTCGAACCTCAGCCTGACGGTGGTCACCGACGAGCTTCGCAAGTTCGCCGGGATGGCTCCGCTGGCGACCATCAGCCCGGTGTCCGCCAGCGTCCAGGGGACTCCTCCGCTGTCCGGCGCGATGCCGGAGAGCATGTCCGCGGAAGCCCATGTCCGGTTCTGCGTGGAGCACGCCGGGACCTTCGCCACCCAGGCGACCACCGGGATCGGCACCCTGATCGACGCGGCCCTCAGCTTCGCCACCTCGTACGACACGGCCGACCTGGTGAACGCGCTGGCCCACAAGACTCTGGCCAATCAGTTGCCTTCAGCAACTGGCCATCCGGCCCAGGACTGACAGGAGCACATCATGGGCGCCTATATGGGGATGGAACTGAACACGATGGCCGGCATGCTCAACGGGCAGCGCGCGGAACCGTGGCATGCGAGCTCCGACATCTGGGGCTCGGCCTGCCAGCAACTGCTGGCCACCCACGGCGACCTCGCCGCTGCGAACGGGGTCATCACCTCTTGGCCACAGAGCATCGGCTCTGTCGCACAGGCAGCCTTCAGCGGCCAGGTGATCGGCAGCCACGCATCTCTGGCCGAGTGGTCGGTCTACACCGGCGCGATGTCCGCCGCACTCCGTCTCGGCGGCACCGCTCTCAACCTGGCGCAGGCGGTCATGCCTGGCCTGCAGAGCGGGTACAACACCGCGGTCGCGCTGAGCAGCGTCCCGTTCATCGGGCCTTTCGCCGCACAGGCCGCGGCTGCCATCAACGTCGCCGGAGCCGGGATGATGGAGGCAGTCGGGGTGGTCATGCAGGCACCGACCGCGGTGCCGACGCCGACCCAGGGCTGGCAAGGGCCTGGCGGCTCGTTGAACCCGCTGGCCGCCTCAACGGTGTCCCTGACGGACATCTCCACGGTGCTGGACGCCGCGGGCAAGGTCGCCGACCTCGCCGGGAAGGGCCTCGACCTCGCCCAGAGCGTGGCGGGCCTGGCTCAATCATCAGGCCTCGGGAAGGAACTGGAGGGCCTCGGCGACCTGCCCCAGCTCGGTACCCAGCCTATTTCCAGCCCGGACCTGCCCAGCCTTGCCGGTGGGGTGAGTATCGGCGCGCCGTCACTCAACTCACCGGGTGGTGGAGGCCTGCAGTTGCCGGGCAACGTGATCCCGCCCGCGGCGTTGGTGGCGAGCATCGGCGGGCTTCCTGCAGTCGCCACGATGAGAAGCTCTGTCGTCGGCGCACGGCCGAGCTTGGCCGAACTCGGCACGCGAGGTACTACGGGCGTCGGCGTGCCAGGCGCCCGAATCGCCGCGGGCACGGAGCCGGCGCTGGCCGGCGGAGCAGCACGGGCTGCGGCGGCCGGGGCGGCGAAGTCGATGCCTGCGATCGCGCCGCCGGTCGGCCATGGAGCTGGAAGCGGAGGAACCAACGAGATCCGGCCGGGCCGCCGTCGCGGCGCGGGCAGTAGCCCTGACGAGCAGGCCGACCTGCTGCAACGCAACGGAGTACAGGCTGAGCTTCAGGGCCGGGCTGCTCGGGAGCCGGCCGAACAGTTCGGTCTGCCGTCGGCTCGCAGGCGCAAGCCCGGCGCCGACGGTGCAGCAATCCTCGACGATGAACTGTTCGTCGCCGACTACCGACGCGACTGACCATGCCGACCAACTCAGGTACGGGCCTGGGCACACCCACCTGGGCTTCAGCCCGGCCGGTGGGCGTGGCGGGCCCACCCGGAGCGGGCGTGGCGACGGCCGAGGTGACGGCGACGATCGCACCACGCCGAGCGGTCCCGCAAAGCATGCCGACCACCACATCGGCGGGTGCGGCAGCCACTATGTCTGCCGGCGTAGCGGCCGGCTTGGCGGTTCGCCCGATGCCCGCTGTGCCCGCCCCTGCAACGTCCCCGCTGACACTGCGCTCGGCTGCCATCGCCAGTCCTGCTCCTCCCGCAGTGCAGCATCCTGGGCTTAGGCGTCCCCGGCTTCATCCCGGCCAGGTGGTGTGCTGGCAGCTCGCCGCGGGACTTGTCGCCGCATCGGTCGGCCGTGCCTGGTGGATGACAGCGGCAGCGGCCGTCGCTGGACTGGCGCTGGTCCTGGTGACCGCGAGCTGGTACCGCGACCTGTGGACCTTCCAGTGGGCAGCACTGCGTCTCGGCTACGTCATCCGCGACCGCCGGTTCGAACCACGCGCGGCCACCTGCGGCACACTCGAGATCGGCGACCTCACCGCGGCGACCGTCGTCCGGGCGACCGGCATCACGGTGCTGCTGGAGGTCCAGGCGAATCCGGATCAACTGCCCCACCCGTCGGCCTTGCTCGAGCAGCACACCGACCTGAAGGCCAAGCTGCTGGTGCAACGCGGCCGGTGCTGGATCGCGTTGACGGCCTCGCGGAGTGCCGGCTGTCACCGCGACACCGAGCTGGAGCTGCTACTGGCGAACGCGGCCCGGCGTCTGGTCAAGCGGTTGCACCGCCAGCGGATAGCGGCGGCAGCGCTGCGCCCCGACCAGCTCACCGACGTACTGGCCGAGCTGACGCCGCAACAAGCCCACGAGGAGTGGAACGGGCTACGGCTGGGGACTGGCGACTACCGGATGTACAGCGTGCCTCCAGACCTCGCCCGGGCCCTGCCCGTGGCGGTCACTGTCACCCTTTCCAGTGACCGCGACGATGCCCTCGTACTGGCGCCCGCCGGCGCCCCTCCCCCGCCCGGCGGCGCGCCCCTCACAGGGCGGCAGCGGTTCGCGTTCACTGCCGCCCTGCCCTGAGCCTGATACAGCGCGGATCCAGTTCCGCGCTGTATCAGGCTGGATCACGCCTGGATCAAGCGTTGAGGACGACAAGACCTCCGCTGGAAGCGACTCGGTCAGAGTGCTCGTAAACACTGCGCAACCGAACCAGTGAGGTGATTCCATGAGCCAGACCGAACTCGTCGAAGACGCGCTGTCCCCGGACGTCGTCTACCCGCATGTGGTGGGAACGGCCTCGAACGTCACCGGCCCGCGCTCCGTCGGCCGCAAGCTGGCCCACCTCGGCGTGGATGCTGCTGCCGAGCGGATGTACCTGGTCGTGCTGGAACGCCCGTCCTGGACCGCCGCCGAGTTCGGCGAGCGCCTCGGCCTGGACCGGTCCGGTACCCAGCGGGTGACCAGGCAGCTGGCCGAGCTGGGCCTGTTGTCCCGCGCTGGACTTCCCGAGGTGATCCGGCCGTTGAACCCTCGGCTCAGCCTCACTGCACTGCTCGCCGAACGCGAGGCCGACCTGGCCCGGACCACTCGCGACCTGGAGCGCAGCCGGGTGGCCGCCGCGGAGATCGCCGGCGAGTTCGCCCGTCGCAACCCAGCACCAGCCGGCGACTTCTACGGCTCGCCGGACTGGGCGACCAGTCCAGCCGCCGCGCAACGCATGATCGAGGCCCTGCTCAGATCCGCCGCCGGTGAGGTCCTGGTGAGCAGCCCGGCCACGACAGCGGTCCCCGACCCGATCGCGGGACTACGGGAGCTAGGTACTGGCCAACTGGTCGCACCGGTCCGGTACCGCATCCTGGTGCCCGACGCAGCCCGCACCGACCCGGCACTGTCCCGGCGACTACTGCAGCTGACCCGCAACGGGGCCTACGTCCGTACTGCGTCCAGCGTCCCGCTCTGCGCCCTGGTGGTTGACGCCTCCACCGTCGCGCTACCGGCCGACCGCAGCGGACGCGGCGCGGTCAGCACTCTGCGGGTGGCCGCGGCCGTGAGCGCGGTGTCGGAGCTGTTCGAGCGGATCTGGCACACCGCCACGCCGCTCCGGCAGCCGACCGGCCTCAGCGAGACCTCGGGACTGACCGTGCGCGAGCGCGAGGTGCTGTCGTTGCTCAGCGACGGCGGCACCGACGCTTCGGCGGCTGCTCAACTCGGTGTGTCCGTGCGCACCGTCCGCCGGATGGTGTCGGAGATGATGGCGCGAATGGGCGCCCGCAGCAGGTTCCAGGCCGGCGCCAAGGCCGCTGAGCGCGGCTGGGTCGGGTCGCGGTGACCAGGAAACTGTTGGTCGCCGCCGACCGGCCGGGCGCGTACTCGACCATCGGCGCCGCGGTACTGGACGCACCCGACGATGCCGTCATCTCGATCGTGGCCGGGGTCTATCGGGAGACGATCGATGTCGCCGATCGCTCGGTGACTCTGCGGGCCGACGGTTCGGCCGGTGGCGTGGTGATCGACGCGACCACGACCCAGTCGCCGGTACTGCGGACCAAAGGCGGGCGACTGACGCTGCGCGACATCACCGTCCGGGCCGGGGACGCGGCGGCGGTACAGGTCGACGGAGGAACGTTGCAGGCCGAGCGTTGCACGCTGTCCGCAGGCTTTGGTCCGGCCGTGCTCGTCACCGGACCGGCCGAGGTCTCGGTATCGCACTGCACCGTGGACGGTGGCGAGCACGGCCTGGTGCTGGAGGACTGCACGGCGCTGATCGAGCACACCAAGATCTCCGACGTGGCCGGGGACGGCGTCATCGTGCGCCTGGGAGCCACCGTGACGATTCGCTCCAGCCAGCTGACCGGTTGCGGCCGGCGCGGTGTCTACGCGTACCAGTACGGTCGGCCGACAGTCGAGGACTGCGAGGTGTCGGGCACCTCTGAGACAGGCATCCTCATCGCCCACGACTCGACCGCAGTACTGCGGCACTGCCTGGTCCGCGACACCCGTGGACCAGCGGTGTCCTTCGGGCGCCGGTGCCGGGGCGAGATCGTGTCGTGCCGCTGGGAGAACACTGCCGAGCCGGCCCTCGACCTGGCTGAGCCGGAGCTCGTGAAGGTGACCGCGGCGGCAAGTGTGGAGTCCCGTCCCGTCGCGGACGAACCAGCTGGAACAGACGTCGAGTCGCTGCTCGCCGAGCTGGATGCGATGGTCGGTCTGGCGAGCGTGAAGGACGAAGTACGCAGCCTGATCGACGAGATCCAGGTCAACGAGTGGCGCCGGAAGGCAGGGCTGTCCGTCGGCAGTCTCAGTCACCATCTGGTCTTCGCCGGAGCGCCTGGTACCGGCAAGACCACGGTGGCGCGCATCTACGGCAAGCTGCTCGCAGCGCTCGGCGTACTGCCGAAGGGACAGTTCAACGAGGTCTCGCGACGTGATCTGGTCGGGCAGTACCTCGGACACACGGCGGAGAAGACGACCTTGCTGTTCCAGGGCGCCAAAGGCGGCGTGCTGTTCATCGACGAGGCCTACGCCCTGTCGCGGGCCGGGGCCGAGAGCGACAGTTTCGGCCAGGAGGCGATCGACACCCTGGTGAAGCTGATGGAGGACCATCGAGACGAGGTGGCCGTGATCGTGGCCGGCTACAGCGACGAGATGCTGGACTTCCTGGCGGCCAACCCCGGCCTGGCATCGCGCTTCTCGAAGACCATCGAGTTCGAGAACTACTCGCCCGACGAGCTGACGCTGATCGTCGACCGGATGATCACCGCGCACGAGTACGACCTCGATGCCCAGGCCCATCCGGTGCTGGTCCGGCACTTCGCGGAGGTCTCGGGTGCCGTCAACTTCGGCAACGCGCGCGATGCCCGGAGAGTGTTCGACCGGGTCCGAGCTGGGCCTCGGGCGTGCTGGCCGCATTGGCTTCCTGTTCGCCGATGGTCGCCAGTACTTCGCAATGAGCCCACAGCGAGGGAGCGACCCAACCCCACTGCCACAGCTCGAACGCCGCCGAGCTCACGATGGCCAGCGGTTCCAGGCCGGGTACGCCGATGGCGAACTGGTCCAGGTCGTCGGGGCGATTGCCGAGCCCGAGGAAGAGCGACGCCATCCGGTACTGATGGGCGAACGAGGCCGAGTCTGTGACCTCCACCAGGATCCCGCGACTCAGGAGCGCAGGCACGTGCTGCTCGATGTCCGGCAGGCCCAGGCCAGGGCCTGCAGCCACCAGATCGGCCACAGTCCACGCCCGGCCGTCCGGCTCGGCCGGGTAGTGGGCGAGCACCCAGGTAGCGAACTCGGCCTCCGTCAGCTGCTCCAGGGTGCGGCCCACACGCACCAAGTGATGAGTAGGCGCCTCTCCCTCGGCAGGCACGAACGGTCCGGCTCCATGACCGACCGGGAAGACTGCAATGGCCGTCACGGCTGGTACTCCGGTACTGCGAGGTCCAGGCAGGCCGCACTCGGTGCAAGCAGCGAGTGCATGGTCGTCAGCGCCGCGGTGAGCAGGCCTAGCGCGTCTGGGCTGTCCGACGTCGCCCGTTCCTCACAAGCGGCCAGCAGGTTCGGCGCGAGATGAGCCCACAACCACATGTCGTACAGAGTCTTGGTCATCCCGACGAGCGGCTGCTCCGTCGTACCGGCGGCGAACATCGTGCTGTACTTCGCCGAGTTGCCCAGGCCGAGGTGCAGCGGGAGCAGCCGGTGCTGCCGGGCGAAGTCAGCAGCGGCAGGGCTGTCCACGTCGACCTCCGCGAGCAGGCTCCGGGTCAGCAACTGGTCGACGAGTTCGGCCGCATTGCTGACCCCGCTGTCCGCGAAGGCATCCTCGACGCAAGCGCGGTCCCAGGGACCGGGAACTACCTCCGGTTCGTCGACCAGACCGTGAGCGAGCGACCAGACGGCGAACTCGTGGTCGGTCAGCTCGACGATCTCGCCCCCGAGCCGGACCTGCTGGACGTGGTCGTCCGGATCGCCGCCGGAGTAGTGCGTTCCGAGGCAATGGCCGATCGGGAAGATCAAGATGGTCACAGTCATCACCGTGGCAGGGATCCCAGGCGTTCGGCCGCTCCTTGCAGCATGTGGCCAGCGGGTGGCCGCACCCGTCACGGCAGGTATGCAGTATCAGTGCGGGCAAGCGAGGATAGGAGTCGTGACTGACATGGCAGGACCCGATCTGCTTCCGGATCTTCCGGGCTGTACGGACCTGGTTCTGGTCCGCTCAGGCGTCCCCAGGGTCTACCGGTGCCAGCGCCGAGGGACCGATGCCACCGCGTTGGTCTACCCGGCGCGGGTCGACTCCACTACGGCCACGGCCTTCACCAAGCAGGCCGAAGCGCTCGGCAAGATCAGTCACCCACAGGTCGCCCCCGTACTCGATGCCGGCCTGTCCGATGGGCTCCCGTACCTAGTCAGCGCACCTGACGCCGGCACTCTGGCCGAGCAGCTCCGGATCCGCCGGCTATCGCCTGCTGATCTGGCGGTCCTCGGCCGCTACCTCGCAGAGGGTCTTGCGGCGATCCACTCCGCCGGCCTGATCCACGGCAGCCTCACACCGGGGGCGGTTGTCCTCGCACCGGACGGCCGGCCGATGTTGTCCGGCCTCATCCTGGGCCTGGGTCAGCACACCGGCCACGCCTCACTCAACTCCCCCAGCCAGCTGTACCTTGCACCTGAAAGCCTGCGGGACGGCACCACCACAACGCTGTCCGACCTGTATGCGCTCGGCGCTGTCCTGCATGCCGCGCTCACCGGGCGACCGCCGCTAGCGGCCAGGATGGGCGAGACGGCAGGTGAGCACATCCTGCGGGTGCTGCACGAACCGCCTGCGCGGCTTGACGAATTGCCGGATCAGTTCGCCGACGTAGTCGGCCAACTGCTGGAGAAGGATCCAGCGAACCGTCCGCAGGATGCCGAGACGGTCGCCGCGTTGCTGGCGGCCCAGCAGACCGAGTTGACCGCAGCGGCCGCCTCCCGACCGGTTGTTCGCCCAGTAGTCGCGATGTCTAGTCCGCCCAGCGCCGAGGCGAGCCAGCCGCCACCACCCGCCACCGCGACCACGCTCCAGCGCCCCCGGCCTGCTCTGATGTCCCGCAGCCGGTTGCGATCCTGGCCGCCCGCCGTGCCGGCGCCCGACGCCGCCCAGCCGCGACCCAGCGCTGCGGCACAACCGGCGAAGGCTCAACCGGTCCCACGGACAAGCACGCCAGCTGCCGCGCCGCCTCCCAGCAGGACACCGCCTGCACCGGATCCAGCAGTCGAACCGCGCCCACCGCGGCGGCGAACCTGGTTGTTCGTGTCGGCCAGTGTGGCCGTCGCTGCCGCCTTGATCACAGCGCTGGCGATCGCCAACCGCCAGGACTCACTCAAGGCATCCCCCACAGCACAGTCGTCGCTCAGTCCGACGCCGGCGCTTTCAGTGCGGCTCAATCCACCCGCCGACCACAGCACCTACGTCGATCTCAGCTGGACGGGCGATCCCGGCCTGAACTACGTCGTGGTGATCGCACAGGTCGGCAAGCCGGCCGTCCCGAAGCTCGTGTACAAGCGGACGAAGCACCGGGTGGCCGTGGTACCGGGAGTGCAGTACTGCTTCGCCATCCAGGCAACCGACGGCATCAGCACGACAGAGACCAAGCCCCAGCCCGTCCGCGACGCACAATGCGACGCCTGACCGTCACCCAACCAGGCTGCGGGTACTGAGCGTCATCCTGATCCGGCGGGACAGTCGCCCCTGGATCAGGCCACGGCGTGCCTTGCGTACTGCGGACCACGCGAACTCCCGGTCCGGGTCGGAGTCCTGGCCCGACCACAGCGCCCGATCCAGGCATCCGGCCAGCAGCGTCATCGCTTGCCCCACAGGTCCATCGGCAACGCGGGCCAGGTCGCGAGCAGTCGCTGCTGCCGTCACCTGCATCCCGTTATCGCGCAGGAGATCCCGAGCCTCGGCCCACGCGCCGACCGTTCCCTGGCGTCGCCGTCTGCGCCGGCGGATGGCTTTGACAGCCGGTACTCCGACCAGCCACGCCAACAGCGCCGCCACAACTCCTCCGCCCGCGACCAGGAGAACAACCTGCCAAGGCCACTGCCGCCGCGGTCCGTCCGGTTGCGCCGACGGCGCGGCCGGTTCGGACTGATGCTCCCGCTCGATTTCCGTTGTCGGAGGCAACGATCGGCGCACCTTCTCGGCCGCACTCGCGAGTCCACGGCCGCCCGCCGTGGACTCGGCCGTCCCGGTCGGATCGAGCGGCACCCAGCCAACACCTTCGACGGCGACCTCGGGCCAGGCGAGGATGTCGGCGTTCCGGACGACCGATCCCTGCGGCTGACGGAACCCAACGACAAGCCGGGCGGGAAGGCCCAGCTGACGAGCCAGTACGACGTACGCCGCCGCGAACTGTTCCGAGGTGCCACGCTTGCTGCGCACCAGGAAATGGTTCAGCTGGGCATAGCCGTGACCGGTCGGCAGATCGTCACCGGTCGCGACCTTGTAGTGCGTGCGCAGGTACTCCTCGAGCACGAGAGCCATCTGGAACGACGGCCGCAGACCGCCACCGATCTGACCGGCCAACTGGTCGATACCGTCTGGCACCTGTCCCAGGTTCAGATCGAGCAGATCCGGTTCCACCCCCGCGGCCGAGAGCTGCTCGGGCTCGACCGCCGGATCGTCCCAGGTCACCGTGTACTGCGAAGGCCGTGCCTGGTCGGCCAGCAACGCACCCGACGCCGGATCGACCAGCAGAGCAGGCGCATTCGCGACCGACCGGGTCCGCGCCTGGCTGGGCAACCACGGCAGGGACCAGTCGACCAGCGACACCTCGGCCGTCTGCGCGCTGACCGGCACGGTGACGCGCGGGTCCAGCGGAAGCTCGCGGCCCAGTCGCTGGAACCGGGGTTCGACCGACCAGGTCGCGCCGTCGAAGGTATCCAGCGCGATCAGCGGCCATCTCTCGACCGGGTCATCCGTCCGCACGGTGAACACGACCGTGTCCGGGGAGCGCAGTCGCGCGGCGATCTCGTTCAGCGGGTTGCGGAGTACAGACGGCGTATCTGCTGGACTCGGCTTGGGTAGCTGCGCCGCGGGTCGGGTCGGCGGTACGAGTCCGAGAACGGTCGCGCCGACCGTCACCGCAGCCAACGCGGCAACCAGCCGGACCCACGCCGTACGATCGCCCGGCCATCGAAGCAGCACCAGGGCGGAGGATCCGGCCAGTGCCAGGCCGGCCAGCAAGGCATCGAGGCCGGTCAAGGTGACATACGCCTGCGAGAACCCGGCGACCGCTACCGCTGGGACCAGGCACCACGCGCGGGAGACTTGCAGTAGCCGGGCGCCAAGCAGGCAAGCGATCAGGACCAGGATCGGAACGAAGGTCACGAGCTCGGGGTCCGGCCGGGCCGGCCAGGTCGATTCGAGTGTCCGTCGCCAACCAGTGGTCACGCCGTGCCACAGGCTCACGGGACGCCCGGCAACACCAGGAACGACAGCCGCCAACGCGACCAGGCCCCCGGCCAGCGTCAGCGGCACACGCCATCGCGCGAGTCCCGGCCGACGGAGGATCGCCTCCTCCACGAAGTACGCGACGACCGCGACAGCCAGCGTCGGCCAGAGCACTGCCGTAGTACCGAAGACCGGGGCGAACAGCGACCCGGCCACCACGCAGGCGGCCAGTACGCCGATGATCGGGAGCCGTCGCTTCACGCCGCGGCACCAGTGGACAGAGAGCTCCAGGCATCGATAGCGGCCTGGGCCGTGCATGCCTGGATGAGGTAGATGCTTTGGTCGGTTCGGGTCGCTTGCTCGTCTGCGGCCAGGTCGAAGCAGACCACCGGCCAGTGGGCGGACTGAAGATCTGGGGCCAGGATGGCGGCACCTTCACCGCCAGTCAGCACCACCAAGGCTCCGCCATCTCTACCCGGCCGGAAAGAGCCGAGGTTGTCCTCGGCCGACTGTTGAAGCACGGCGAGCTCGTCGAGCAGATCGCTGATCGACTCCACCTCGTGGTCCGTACCGCTGGTCGTGTTCAGCCGCAGGCGATGGCCGGCCTGGGCGGACGCGACCATGATCGACGCCGCGACCGAGACGGCCGCTTCGAACTGGCCGGGATCCAGCACGGACGCACGAGTGTCGAGTACCAGGCGCAGGCGCGGCTGATCCGGGTCGGCGTACTCACGAACCATCAGCTGTCCGGTCCGCGCCAAGGCCTTCCAGTGCACGTAGCGAGAATCGTCGCCGGGCACATACTCGCGCAGCCGCCGCAGGTCGATCGACCCGCGCAAGGGGCCCGCGGACACCGGACCCTCGAAGTGGTGCCGGCGCCGGATGCCGGTCGCCGGGCCGGCGGCGTACCGGCGGGGGTGAACCAGGAGCGTGGTCGGCGAGCCGATCGTCACTCGGCTTGAGACCAGCCCCAGGGCATCGGTCGAGCTCAAGGTCAACGGCCCGACCGGCAGCGGGCCGCGGCGCGAGGTGGGTAGCTCGTAGTGGTACGTCGCCGCGCCGCCGGGCGCCAACGAGTCGACCAGCACCTGCGCCTCGTGCGTGCCGGCGGAATCGGTGGCGACGAACGAAGGCTGTCGCCGGCCCGACTCGTTGCGGACCATCAGCCGAGCCAGCGCGGGTTGCTCGCACTCGACCCGGTCGGGGTACAGCACCCGGTCGACGGAGACCCGCGGACGGCGAGGGAGTGTCAGGAGGCTGATGGCCACTGCGGCAATACCGGCGCCCGCCAGCACTTGCAGCACCGGGTAGCCGAGTCCCTGTCCCAGCGCGAGCAACGCGATCGAAGTACCGAGCACACCCCAAGCGCGCGGGGTGAGCCGAGTTTTACTTGCTACAGGCAACCACTTCATGTCACCGCGCCAAGGGACCACTGCCGGTCCCGGCGTACCGGGTTGCCGGGTGCGGGCGTCTCCTCCAGCACGTCGCCGATGACATCGTCCGCGGTACGCCGGGCCAAGGCGGCGTCCGAGGTCAGCACCAGCCGGTGAGCGAGCACAGGGCGGGCGATGCTCTTCACATCATCCGGCGTGACGAACTGCCGTCCCTCGGTGGCGGCGATGGCGCGCGCGGCCCGGACCAGGGCGATGCTGCCGCGTGGACTGGCGCCGTACCGCACCGAGCTGTGCAGACGCGTCGCCGCGGCGAGCTTCACCGCGTACCCCATCACCGCCTCGTTGACGTAGACCGACCGGACCGCGGTCACGACCTCCCGCAGCGTCTCCAGGTCGATCACCTGCTCGAGATCGTCCGGGGTCAGCCCGCTGCCGTCCAGTGCCACCACCTCGACCTCCGACTCGTGGTCGGGATAGCCGACCTCGATCCGCATCAGGAACCGGTCCAGCTGCGCCTCGGGCAACCGGTAGGTGCCTTCCATCTCGATCGGGTTCTGGGTAGCCACGACCATGAACGGGGTGGGCACCGGATGGGTCTCGGCGTCCACGGTGACCTGCCGCTCGGCCATCACCTCCAGCAGTGCCGACTGCGTCTTCGGCGTACCGCGGTTGACCTCGTCGGCGAGCACGACGTTGGCGAAGATCCCACCCGGGTGGAAGACGAACTTGCCCTGGCCCTGGTCGTAGACCACCACGCCGGTGATGTCGCCGGGCAGCAGATCGGGGGTGAACTGGATCCGGCTCGACCGGCCGCCGATGCTGCGCGCGAGGCCGCGGGCCAGGCTGGTCTTGCCGAGGCCAGGCAGATCCTCGATCAGCAGGTGCCCGCCGGCGAACAAGGTGGCGATCGCCAGCCGGACGACAAGCGGCTTGCCTCTGATCACCCGCTCGATGTTCCCGGCGATCAACTCGTACGCCTGCTGTGGGTCCAGGTCGCCGCGCTTCACCACACCGGGTCCTTACGGTTCGGCCGGACGCGCCGCCCACTGGCCTGCGGTACTGCGCCTGGCGCGCCACTACCTGACGGCCATGCCTGTCCCTGCTGCCGTTCCGGAGGCTTCGCCAACTTGTCCACCGCCGGTCCAGTGCCGACCTTGTTCGTCGCCGACACGGTGAAGATGTAGCTGACCATGTCGAACAACTGGGTGAAGGTGGCGCTGCGCTTGGTGCCGTCGACCACCATCGACCCTTCCGCCGGGAGACCGATGACGTAGGACCCGGGCGCGAGCCGGAACCGCACCGTGTACTTCGTGATCGCTGCCCCGTTGTTGCGAGCCGCGGCCCACGTCACCGTCCCCTTGCCATCTCCTCGTTTGACGGAGACCGACCCGGGTGCGCCGGGCGCGGAGACGCGCGGTGGGGTCGGTTTCGGGGTCGGCGGTGGCGTTGGCTTGGGCGTCGGGCGCGGTGTCGGTTTGGGGGTCGGCGTCGGCTTGGGCGTCGGGCGCGGCGTGGGCTTCGGGGTCGGCTTCGGCTCTGTGCTCGGAGTCGATTCCGGCTCCCTCGTGCGCTCGGGCTTCGGGCCCACCGTCAACCGCGGCCGCACTCGGATCGGTGGGAGCAACGTCGTCTTCGAGGTCGGGGCCGGTGTCGTCGCGGGGGTTGGCTTCGAGGTCGTCGGCTTCGGGGTCGGTTTGGTCGTCGACGTCGGCTGGGCGGACGGGGAGGTCGGCCGGTTGCTGCCGTCGGTCTTCACCTCGCTGACGCTGCCGTCGCCGTCCACCACGGTCACGACCGCGCCCGCGTCGTCGTCGATGTAGATTCGCCCGTCCTCACCCGCGGTCGCCCTCGGCTTCGCGGTCGCCTTGCTCTTCCCCGCGGCCAGGTTGTGAGTACGAGCTGCTTTGCCATCGGCATCGAAGGTCCGCAGTACGCGGCGGCCGGTGTCGAGTACTGCGATCGCCGAGCCCGTCGCGGCCAGCGCGTCGTACTTGCCAGGGTTCAGGGCGACGGTGATCGCCGGCTTGCCGGCCGTGACGAGGAGCAAACGATCGCCGGCCAGGATCGGGACCCGGCCGCCGACGTCCGACTGCGCCACCACGGAGGTGGCCGGCAGCGAGCCGTCCACGGCGAGTGCCACTGCTCGACCGGCGGCGTCACCAGTCAGCGGAGTCAGGGTTTGCTTCGCGAGATTCACGAACGCCGGCTTGCCGGCCATGCTGAGCAGGCCTCCCGCATCGCCGGCCGGTGCGCGGAGCGAGCAGTCCAGCTCCGTCGAACTGGCCGGGAGCCGGCAGAAGTGGTCGGTCCCGCGCAGCCACAGCGTGCCGTCCGGAGTCGCGATCGCGCTGGACACAGTGCTGCCCACGGCGATGGTCTGGTGCGAGTCGCCGAGCCGCACGATCTGACCATGCTGCCGGTACACCAGGTACGGCCCACCAGGGGCCTCGATCCCGAGCGGCTGCTCCGGAATCCCGGTCCTGATGGTGCTCTTGACGGTGAGATCGGACTTGCCGAACACGACCACCTGGTCCGACCCGACCACGTAGCCGTTGCTCTTGCCCTGCAACACCGGGCTGCCCGGCTCGGCCTGGACGCCGGATACCTCGGCGTCGACGTTCTTGCCTCCGCCGTCCACGCGGAACACCGCGCCGAGGGGCGAGTTGTACACCCAGTGTCCAGCCTGCTGGAAGGCGACTGCGGGAGCACCACGACCGAACGCGGAGAAGCCGATGAACGTGCCCAACAGGAGCGCCGTCACGGTCCACAACGCGACGGGTCGACGAAGCACGCTGGCGAATCGTGTCATTCCACTACCTTGCCCTTCAGCTGTCCAGCAGCGATCTGACGCCGATACATCCGGCCACAGGCAGGCCGGAACCGGTCGTCACGACGCGACCGACGGCATGCCGGGCCCAGCGGACTCTCCGAGTTCGGCGAGGTTGACGAGGACGGTGCCCTCCGCGTCACGGTCGTCGTGGGCGGCAGCGAGGCTCAGGGCCGCGGCGAACTCGGCGCGGGCCTCGGGGACCCGGTCTGCCCGGGTGTAGGCGATGCCCAGGATGTTGCGCGCGATCATTTCGCCGTACCAGTCATTGCCGGCGTGGGCAGCCGTGGCGACTCGGGCCACCAGTTGCGGCCAGTCGTCGAACTCGCCGCCGGACTCGACGTACTCGTGCATGGCGCTGGTGAACAGCCAGGCGCTTGCCACGTCCTGTTTCGCCAGGCTGTCGGCGATCGCGGCGATGATGCTGTCCCGTTCCGCCGTGAACCAGCCGAGCGCCGCGGGCGGATTCGTAAACGCCGCGTTGCGGTCAAACCCGCTGAGCGCCGCGGCCGCCTCGAGAACGGTCCGAAGATACCCAGCCGGCGCCTCGGATGACCGGGCTTCCTCGGATGCCTCGGGTTGCTTGCGTGGCTCGGGTGCCTCGGGCGACGGGCTGGGGCTGGTCGGTGCTTCGGCTGACAGGAGGCGTTGCTGGAGTTCGCGCAGCTCCGGCCCGGGCTCGGTGCCCAGCTCGCGGACGAGCGCAGTACGGGCTCGCTGGTACGCCGCCAGCGCGTCGGCCTTGCGTCCCGCGTCGCGAAAGGCCACCACCAGCCGGACCCAGACGCTCTCGCGCAGCGGATCCTCGGCCGTGAGGCTGGTGCACAACGCGATGGCGTCGGGCAGCCGGGCGGTGGCGATCAGCGCGTCGGCCAATCGCTCCCGGGTCGTCCAGTGCAACTCGGCGAGACGGGCCGCCTCGGGCTGGTGCGCCTCGGTCAGCAGCCCTTCGAACGGAGCGCCCCGCCACAACCCCTGCGCCCCTTCCAGATGACCTACTGCTTCCGCCGGAACGCCGGCTGCCAGCGCTTCGGTACCGGCTGACAGCGCAGACTCGAACCGATCCGTGTCGAGCTCGCCGGACTCCACCCGGATCCGGTAAGCACCGGACCGGCTCTCGATGCGCTGCCCCTGCTCCCCGAACAGCGGCAGCATCTTGCGCAGCTGCCAGATGTACGTGCCGATGTTGCGTTCGGCCGAGGCCGGTGGCGTCTGGCCGGCCCAGACCACGTCGACCAGCTCCGCGACGCTGACCCAGGCATTCGCCCGGAGCAGGAGCAAGGCCAGCAAACTGCGGGGCTTGCGGGCACCGATGTAGTTGATGGCGCCGGTGCCATCGACCTCGATCGGACCTAGCACGCGAAACAGCATCTGCATCCCACCTC
This sequence comes from Kribbella catacumbae DSM 19601, assembly GCF_000372465.1. Taxonomy (GTDB): domain Bacteria; phylum Actinomycetota; class Actinomycetes; order Propionibacteriales; family Kribbellaceae; genus Kribbella; species Kribbella catacumbae. The sequence goes on along the minus strand of NZ_AQUZ01000008.1, from coordinate 23,275 downwards.
CATCACGCCGCTGGTCAGGTCTCAAGGGGCTCCGCATCGTGGCCGGCATCGATCTGCAGGCCGGTGAGCATCTCGTCGCGGTAGTGGACGAGGTGAGTTCGCCACACCTCGGCAGCCTCCCGGGCCTCGCCCCGGATCACGTGCCGGACGACCCGCCGTACTTCGTCCACATGGCCTTCGCGGATGACCTCGGGGCGCAGGGCGGACGAGCGCAGTTCCTTCCACCGGGCCGTTTCGGTGTGCCGCAGAGCCTCTTCGAGGGCGGTCGCGAGGACCGGGTTGCGGGCGGCCCGGGCGACGGCGCGGTGGACCGGGAGGTCGCTTCGGTAGTGCCCCGTCCGCGCGAACTCCTCCTCGAGGTCGGCGCCGGCCTGCCGGAGTACGGCGATGTCCTCGGGATAGCGCTTCTCGGCGGCGAGCCTGGCCAGTTCGGGCTCGATCGCCAGCCGGGCCTCGAACACCTGGGTCGGGGTCATCTCGGCACCCCAGTTCGCGACGACGGCCGCGGACGCGACCACGACCGTGCCATGGCCTTGCCTGGATCGCACCAGCCCGGCCAGCTCGAGGCCCGCGAGTGCTTCGCGCAGCGTCGGGCGGCTGACCCCGAGGGTGCGGGCGAGTTCACGCTCGGCCGGAAGCCGGTCGTCGGGCCGGAGCCTGCCCTCCCGGATGGCCGCGACGACCTGGTCCGCGACCTGAGCGGGCGCACTCCGCGGCGCGACCACGGGAGCGAACGGGCCCGCGTCCTCGCTGGGGTCCGCTGAGACCTTCTCGGAGGTGTTCACGACGACAGCTTAGAACAAGTTGCCAGGTGGTCAGGCCAATCCATCAACGTTCATCTAGGCGGCAAACCGGAAAGCGCATCCCTGTTCCGTTCGCCCGGTAGCGCGGCGGAAATGAGCTGCTGTCCTTGGTCTACTGCGGGTGTGATCGCGCCAGGAAGTCGTACTCGCCACCGCCCTCTGCGCCACCTACTTGCCGCCGGGATCCTCCTTCTGACCACCGCCGCGTGCGCGGATCCAGTCCCCCTCTCAACCACGGCCGGGCCGCCGAGGCCCACGTCCTCCACGTCGGCGCCGCAGGTCGCACGGCTGGTGCCCGACGCCTTGAAGAAGAAGGGCACCCTGGTCCTCGCGACGAACGCGCCGTACCCGCCCCTGGAGTACTTCGATCAGGACAACAAGACCCTGATCGGCTACGACATCGACCTGGGCACGGCGATCGGCACCGCGATGGGCCTGAAGGTCGAATGGAGGAACATCTCCTTCGACTCGATCATCCCGGGGTTGCAGGCGGGCAAGTACGACGCGGGGATGGCCGGCTTCAGCATCGAGCACGAGCGACTGAGCACTGTCGACTTCGTCTCGTACTACCTGTCTGGCGGCGGCTTCCTGATCAAGCAGGGCAGCGGGCTCAAGGTCGGCTCGTTCGCGGACCTGTGCGGCTACCGGGTCGCCGTCCAGAAGGGCGTCAGCCAGGTGGCCGCGCTCAGCGACCAGAGCAGGAAATGCCAGTCCTCGGGCCGGAAGCCGATCACCATCCTGCAGTTCCCGGACCAGAACATCGTGGTCCTGAACCTCACCACCGGCCGTGCCGACGTGGTGGTCGGCGACAAACCGCAGGTCGAGTACGCCGCCGGGCACGCGGACGGCCTGTGCGTGGTCAGCACCTACCAGACCGGGCACAGCATCGCGGGCATCGCCGTACCCAAGGGACACCAGGAGCTGGCCGCCGCTTTGCAGGCCGCGATCGACCACTTGATCAAGACCGGTACCTACGCGCGGATCTCGACTACCTGGAAGACCGGAGTCGAGGGCGCGGCCTTGTCGGCGGAGTACCGGAAGATCAGCGAACCGTGGGGTGTCGGACCCGACGGGACGATCGAAAGGTCCTTGATCTTCACGGATCCCGCTGCCATTCCGGCCGGGCATTCCTACTACCACCAGCCCGTGCGCGAAGGCTGTCAGTGATGGACTCTTCGGCGAGCGACGATCGGGGCGAGCTGGAGATCCGGGCGATTCCGGCCCGGCATCCGTGGCGATGGGCGGGTGCTGCCCTGGTCGTCCTGCTGGCCGCGATGCTGGTCCGATCGTTTCTGACCAATCCCCGGTACGAGTGGGATGTCGTGTTCTCCTGGCTGCTGGCCAGGACCATCATCCGAGGCCTGCTGCTGACGCTGGCGCTGACCGCGGTGTCGATGCTGGCCGGCATCTTGCTGGGCGTGCTCCTCGCGGTGATGCGCGGTTCGCCGAACCGGTTGCTGTCCGGTGCCGCCGGCAGCTACATCTGGTTCTTCCGCGGTACGCCGTTGCTGGTCCAGCTGGTGTTCTGGTTCAACCTGAGCGCGCTCTATCCGCGGATCGGCCTCGGGATCCCGTTCGGCGGACCGGAGTGGGCCTCGCTCGACGCCAACGCGCTGATCTCACCGATGACGGCGGCATTCCTCGGACTCGCGCTGAACGAGGCGGCGTACCTGGCCGAGATCGTCCGGGCCGGGATCGTCTCGGTGCCGGCCGGCCAGGTGCAGGCAGCGGCCGCGCTCGGGCTGACCCGGCGCAAGACGATGCGCCGGATCGTGCTGCCGCAGGCGATGCGGGTGATCGTCCCGCCGACCGGGAACCAGACCATTTCGATGCTCAAGACCAGTTCGCTGGTCAGCGTGCTGGCCATTCCGGAACTGCTCTACAGTGCGCAGATCGTCTATTCGCGGACCTTCCAGACCATCCCGCTGCTGATCGTGGTGAGCATCTGGTATCTGCTGCTGACGTCGGCGCTGACCGCGGTCCAGGGACGGATCGAGCGGCGGTACGGGAGGTACGCATGACGTTGCTGCGGGCCGAGCGGGTGTTCAAGAACTACGGGGCGAACGAGGTGCTGAAGGGTGTCGACCTCGAGGTCACGGCCGGCCAGGTGGTTTGCCTGCTCGGTCCGTCGGGGTCGGGGAAGAGCACCTTCCTGCGCTGCATCAACCACCTGGAAAGGATCCGGTCCGGCCGGATCTGGATCGATGGCGAGCTGATCGGCTACCGCCAGGCCGGCGACAAACTGTACGAGCTCGACGAGAACGCGATCAGCAGACAGCGCGCCGAAGTCGGCATGGTCTTTCAGGACTTCAACCTGTTCGCCCACTACACCGCGGCCGAGAACGTGATGGCAGGCCCGGTCCTGGTCCGCGGCGAGGACCGGCGCCGGGCGCGCGATCAGGCTGTCGGCCTGCTCACCCGGGTCGGACTCGCCGACAAGCTCGACGCCTATCCGCGGCAGCTGTCTGGTGGCCAGCAGCAACGAGTGGCCATCGCCCGGGCGCTCGCCATGCGCCCGAAGCTGATGCTGTTCGACGAGCCGACCAGCGCGCTCGATCCCGAACTCGTCGGCGAGGTGCTCGAGGTGATGCGCGCGCTCGCCGACGACGGCCAGACGATGATCGTGGTGACCCATGAGGTCGGCTTCGCGCGCGAGGTCGCGGATCTGGTGGCGTTCCTGGATCAGGGTGTGATCCTCGAGCTGGGCCCGCCTGCCGAAGTACTGGCCAACCCTGCCAATCCCCGGACCCAGGCCTTCTTGTCGAAGGTCCTGTGAGGAGGCTTTCTTGAGGTACGACGTCGCTGTCCTCGGACTCGGGGCGGTCGGCGCCTCGGCGGCCTGGCGTGCCGCCGAGCGCGGCTGCTCGGTGATCGGGTTCGAGCAATTCACTCCCGCACACGCCCGCGGGTCGTCACACGGCGGCTCGCGGATCTTCCGCAAGACGTTGTTCGAGGGGATCGAGTACGGCGCGCTGGTCGATCGCGCGGAACTGTTGTGGGGCCGGCTGGAACGTGAGTCGGGGGCTGCGCTGTTCCGGCGTACCGGTGGGGTCTGCATCGGTGCGGAGGATGGTGAGCTCGTCCGGGACGCGGTGCGGTGTGCGGCAGCGGGTGGGGTCGAGGTGGAGTTGCTCGACGCGGACGCGTTGGCGGCGCAGTACCCGCAGTTCGCGGTGGCGGCCGGCGACATCGGCGTACTGGAGCCGGGGGCCGGCGTACTCGATCCTGAAGGGTGCATCCGGGCCGCGCTCGAACTCGCCTCGGTGGCGGGCGCCGACTTGCGTTTCGAGACCACGGTGACCGCGTTGGATCACGATGATGACGGCGTGCGGATCTGGGTGGGCGCGGAGAGCTTCACCGCCCGGCGCGCGATCGTTGCGACGGGTGCGTGGTTCACGGATCTGCTCCCGGAACTGCCGCTACGCGTGCAGCGGTCGGCATCGGTGTGGTTCGCCGGCGAGGATCGAAGTGCCTTCGGCCCGGACCGCTTTCCTACCTTCGTCTGGGAGAGCGACGGACTGGACGGGTGGGGCATCCCGGACGTCGACGGGCGAGGAGTGAAGGTCGGCGCCGGGCCGTCAGCGCCGAAGCCGTGGCTCGATCATGCTTCCGCCAATGACTATCCGATCGGGCCGGCCGACACCGATCCGCCGGAGGACTTCGTCCGGCGCGCGCTCCCTGGCCTCACTCCGAAGGCGGCCGCTGCCGTGGCCTGTATGAACTCCAAATCGCCCGACGGTGACTTCGTGATCGGTACGCCGCGATCGGCGCCGTCGCTGGTGCTCACCGGCGGATTCTCTGGCCACGGCTTCAAGCATGCTTCAGCTGTCGGCGACATCGCCGTCGACCTCGCCACCGACGGTACGAGCGAGATCGCTCTCACCCGCTTCTCCCCCGATCGGTTCAGCGAGGCTCCAAGTCGAGGGCGAGCTGGAGCTGGCGGGTCCACCAGCGCAGCTGATTGGCTGGGTCGCTTGCGGCGGCGCCGGTGAGGCCCGCGCTGCGGCGGAAGGCGCTGCCATAGAGCGGCTCTGTCGCCATCGCTTGGTGGAGGGCCGCGACGGCGAGCCGCGTGTCCTCGAGAGACGCCTTGGACGGCCGGAGCTCATGGAGAGCCTCTACGACCGGGTTCAGCATCCCGCTGCCGTGCTCTCGCCAACCGGCCGCATGCAGCGCGATCGCCAGCTCGCCATAGCCCTGCCGGTACAGACCGGCGAGTGCCTCAACAAGCTCAAAGAGGTCGGCACCCTTCTCCAGCCACGAGTTCAAAGCTTCCTGTACGGCGGCTCGCAGCTGACGTCCACCGTGTCGCAGCAGTTCGCGCAGCAGGTTGTCGCGGCTCTGAAAGTGGTGCGTCACGCCAGTGTCGGTCATGCCGACCCGGGCGGCCACGGCGCGAACCTGTACGGCGGCGACGCCTCCCTCGGCCAGCAACGCCGCAGCGGCGTCGAGAATCAGAGCGCGAGCCTCCTGCGGTGTTCTCCGAATGCGCTCTGCCGCCACAACACCTGACCTTACCTTGACCCGCCAAGGCAACCGCGCTTACCTTGACACCTCAAGGTAGAGGAGGCGAGATGCCCGAGGTCACCCTCACCCGAGGCGACGTTCAACTGCGAGGCACAGCAACCGGCAACGGCCCAACCGTCCTACTACTCCACGCCGGCGGCGAAGACCGCAGCGTGTGGACACCAATCGCGGCGATCCTAACCAAGCACCAGCTACGAACGCTGGCCTTCGACCTACGCGGCCACGGCGCCAGCACAGGACAAGCAAACACGCTCCAACCGATCGCAGACGACGTCACCGCGATGATCCACAACGAGCCACCACCAGTCATCGTGGTCGGCGCCTCCCTCGGCGGCCTGGCCACCATCGCCGCCCTCGCCAACCCACCCACAACCCAAGCTGTCGCCGGACTGATCCTCGTCGACGTCGTACCCAACCCCGACCCGGCCCGCGTTCGCACCTGGCTCGACGACCGCGGCCTCCGAGACCACCGCACCGACCTCGTCGAGGACATCCTCAACCACAGTCACGAACTACTGACAACAGCTACGAAACTCGACCTACCAGTCCTGCTTGTCCGCGGTGGGCCGACCTCCCCCCTCACCGACGCCGAAGTACACCGCTTCCACGCCCTCATCCCCACCCTCACCATCACCCAGATCCCCACCGCAGGACACCTGATCGCCCACGACGCTCCCGACCAACTCGCCCACATCATCACTAACCAGGCGTCGGCGTGGCTCACTGAACACAGCACCTGACGCTATACGCGCGTTGTTCCTACCGACAGGACGTAGTGCCTGTACTGCGGCCGGCCGCCGCCCGCGTGAGCGTAACGCCCGCCCGAACGGCCGACTACGTCCTGTCGGTCGGGACAGCCAACCGGTCGCTGCCGAGCCAATCCATCGCTAATACAACCGGCGGTGGCGGAGACGAGGGGTGAGATTCGTCTCCAGCGGTCCCGGTGAGCCTGGGAGCGTTTAGCTTGGCCTCGTGGAAGTCCGCCTGCTGGGGCCCCTGGAGGTTGGGTCGGGGGTCGCCGGATTGCGATCCTTCGCCGGCGAGAGCGTTGTCTGTTGGCGATCCTTGCCATCGAGCAGGGGCGGAGCGTGCCGGCGGATCGGCTGGTGGACCTGTTGTGGGACGGCAGGCCGTCGCCTGCCGCGGCCACGCACCGGCGCTGACCCGTGCCCTCGCCAACCAGTCGGCCCTCGAAGGTGTCCGCGACCCCGCCTGAACAGAACCCCTGCCTTGAGGATGCGGTCGATCCGGTCCACTTCTAAGCGGCTGCCACGCGCTTTCTCTCAAGGCGTTCCGGGTCGGGCCACTTGACGTCGTATGCCCAACCAAGCTGTTCGAAGCGCCGGATGTAGCAGGCGTTGATGTCGACCTGTCCCTTGAGCACACCATGGCGTGCGCACGTGGGGTCGGCGTGGTGGAGGTTGTGCCACGACTCGCCCTGACTCAGGATGGCCAGCCACCAGACGTTTCCCGACCGGTCGCGGACGGTGAAGGGTTTGTTGCCGGTGACATGACAGATCGAGTTGATCGAGAACGTCACGTGGTGCATCAGCGCGATCCGGACCAGCGTGCCCCAGAAGAAGCCGGTCGCGGCGCCGTGCCACGATCTGTCCCACAGCCCACCGATGACCGCGGGGGCGAGCACGGAGATCGCCACCAGCGCACGGAAGAGCCGCGAGATCGACACCATGTCGCGGTCCTTCAGGAGGTCCGGAGCGTAGCGTTTCGGGTCGGCGCGATCCTTGCCCCACAGCACCCACCCGACGTGGGCGAAGATGAACCCCTTGGTCACCGCCCAGGCGGAGGTGCCGTAGCGCCAGGGCGAGTGAGGGTCGCCATCGCGGTCGGAGAACTTGTGGTGTTTGCGGTGGTCGGCCACCCACCGGATGACCGGGCCTTCGAGCGCCATACTGCCGGCCACGGCGAGGGCGACCTTGAGGCCACGCTTGCTCTTGAAGGCGCCGTGGGTGAAGCCCCGGTGGTAGCCGACGCCGATACCGGTGTTGGTGATCACGTAGAACACCACCAGAAGAACGATGTCGTGCCAGCCGATCCAGCCGCCCCAGGCGAAGAAAATCCCAGGCAGGAGCGCGACCGTCGGCACGACGATGAAAACCCAGATGAGCCCACGCTCGAGCCTGCCGCCGACGGGCTGGAACTCGCCCGGAGGCGGATCATCGTCAGGTACTGCAGAAGTCATGTGGTCCCCTTCAGGCCGGCGCTGCACTACCCAGGTTCCCCTAACCTCGATCTCTATTCCGGCCCACGCCCGACGCCGGGAATACATCCGCCGTCGCTGACGTTGAGTTCGGTAGGGCGACGGATCTTGATGTGCCGCACGACGGCATCGGCCGGCGCCGCTCAACGGTCTGTGTTTCCCGCCCGGACCTCCCCATTGCGAAGGACCTCTCCTTTATGGCACCCATGAGTGCCCTGCTCGACCGGCCCACCACCACCCGTCCCAAGTCCAAGGGCAGCGACTTCACACCGCTGCTTCGCGAGATCAAGGACTCTGGGCTGCTGCAACGCCGTACCGGCCGTTACCTGGACTCGATCGCGGTGAACCTGCTGTGCCTGGCCGCGGTCGTAGCCGGCCTGATCCTGCTCGGCAACTCCTGGCTCGTACTGCTCCTCGCGATCCCGGCCGCACTGTTCACCACCCGCGCAGCGTTCTTCGGCCACGACGCCGGTCACCAGCAGATCGGCCGCTCCCGGCGCCTCCACGACGCGCTCGGGCAGTTGCACGCGAACCTGCTGCTCGGGATGAGCTATGGCTGGTGGAACGACAAACACAACCGTCACCACGCCAATCCCAACCACACCGACAAGGACCCCGACGTCGCCGCCGGCGTACTCGTCTGGACCCTCGACCAAGCCGAAGGCCGTACCGGCCTGCACGGCTGGCTCAGGTGCCACCAGGCCCGCATCTTCTTCCCGCTGCTGACCTTGGAAGGCCTCGCGCTGAAGGTGTCCAGCATCCGCTACCTGGCCGGTCGCCCGGTTCGCGAAGCGTGGCTGGAGCTCAGCCTGATCGCCGCACACCTCACCCTGTACTTCGGTGGGCTGCTGCTGATCATGTCGCCGCAGAAGGCGATCGTGTTCGCGATCCTGCATCACGCCTTGTTCGGACTGCATCTGGGCAGCGTGTTCGCGCCGAACCACAAAGGCATGGAGATGCCCGGCGCCGACACCCACTGGGGCCACCTGGAAAAGCAGGTCCGCACCTCCCGCAACGTCAACGGTCACCCGGTCACCGACTGGATGATGGGCGGCCTGAACTACCAGATCGAACACCACCTCTTCCCGAACATGCCCCGCGCCAACCTCCGCCACGCCCAAGGCGCCGTCCGCGCGTACTGCCAACGAATCGGCGTCCCGTACCTGTCCACCACCATCATCGACTCGTACACCCAGGGCCTACACCACATGCACGCCGTCGGCCACGAACTCCGCGAACCAGCCACCGCCTAACCAGCGGAGCTCCAGCCCATCAATGTCCCGGAGTTCGGCTCGCTGCCGCGCTCACGCGCCCCCGCCGAGCATCCCATTGATGGCCTGGAGCGCCTGACGCCAAGTGCGAATCGCCCGCCAGCGGCTCGTCGACGGTGAACCGCTGTCGCTGGAGATCATTCACGTCCTGGACGAGCTCGTCCCGTCGCTCGATCTCGGGGCGATCGAAACCGGATCGTTCTACGCCCTGCTGCGCGAGCAGTACGGCGTACTCCCAACGGACGCCGAACAGGTCCACGAAGCAGCCGCAGCGGATGCCACCGAGGCCGGCCTCCTCGGACTGACCGAGGGCGCACCGATCCTCGTCCTCGAACGAGTGACCCGCGACCAGCACGGCCGGCTCTTCGAGTACACCCGCGCGGCCTATCGCGGTGACCGCTACCGCGTGACGAGCCACTTGTCCCTCACCGAACAGAACCAGACCGAGACCATCCCAGATCCCTGAGGATCACCAGCTGGTACGTGATCTGCCGCCACTCAGGCCCTCCTTAAAGGCTGCGTGTTACAGGCTGCGGGCGGTGATGTCGCCGTGGTCGGTGGTGGCGTGGATGGTGAGGCCGGCGGTGGCGCCTTCGGTGTTCTTCAGCGAGTTGCTGACCCGGCCGTAGCTCGTACCGGCGTCGAGCGAGGCGGAGACTCCGGGGGCGGCGTCGACCGTCACGTTGCCCATCACGGTACGCAGTACGAGCTTGCCTGCGGTGGCCTCGGCGACGTGGATGTCGCCCTTCTGGGTGCTGATCTCCGCGGACCCGGTCAGACGGCCGACCGTGACGTCACCGGCCAGGGCGGCTAGCCGCATGCTCGCGGCCTCGTCGATCTTGACCTCGCCGTTCGCGCCCTCGCAGGCGACGTCGCCGAGCCGTCCGACACCCCGGAACTCGGCAGCGCCCGCCTTGGCCTCGACGCTGGAACCGGTGGGCAGCTGGACCGTCACCTCGATGGATCCGGACGCGCCGAGGATCTGATTCTTCCCCTCCGGGGCCACGATCCGCAGTACGCCGTCGCTGAACTCGACCTTGGTCTGCTCGGCGGCCTTCACGTCGCGGCCCTTGGAAGCGTTGGCCGGCCGGACCTCGACGGTGGTGTCGGCCCGGTCAGCGGCGATGACCTGGATGCGCCCGGCGGGGATGTCCACGACGGCGGTGATAGCGGCGGGGGTCTCGAACTTCTGCATGATGTTCTCCTGGTCTCTGTTGTTGTTTCTGATATCGAGAACGCTACGTTGCGTTTGTGAATCTGACAACTGCTTCGTTGCGTAGAGACTGCATATGCGCAGGTCAAAGGCTATATTTCGTTGCAACAGCCATGAACCAAACGCAATGCTGCATCGCCGTCAGCGTTGCATCAGGCAGCGGCGAACGCTACGCTGGCGGCCTTCGAAGAAGGGGGATCCCGGTGTCGGGAGGCAGACTCACCCAGCAGGAGCGTCAGCAGATCGCGCTGGGGCTGGCCGACGGCCTCGCCTACGCGGAGATCGCCCGGCGTCTCGACCGCCCCACCTCGACGATCACGCGTGAGGTGATGCGCAGCGGCGGCCCCACCTCGTACCGCGCCGACCTGGCCCAGCGTGCCGCGGAGCGCCGCGCCCATCGGCGCGCGCAAACGCCACCCCGGGAGCAGAGAGCGCTGGCGCAGGGCCACGGGCGGGACGACGAGGCCGTGCGGGAGTACGAGGAAGCGTTCACCACCCTGCTGATGCAACAGGGCCTGCCCAAGATGATGGCCCGGGTGCTGACCTGCCTCCTCATCGCCGACGCGGGCAGCGTCACCGCGGCCGAACTGGTCCAGCACCTCCAGATCAGCCCGGCGTCGGTCTCCAAGGCGATCACGTTCCTCGAAGCCCAGGGCCTCCTCCGCCGGGAACGCCGCGACGTTGGCCGAGACGATCGCCACCGCGAGCGCTACTTCGTCGACGACGACGTCTGGTACCAGTCGACGATCGCCAGCGCCCGCGGCAGCGCCCAGATCGCCGAGACCGCACGGCAGGGCGTCAGCGTCCTCGGCGCCGGTACTCCGGCCGCCGCGCGCCTGGAGAACATCGCCCGCTTCAGCGACTTCATCAGCGAGAGCATCCTCCGCGCCGCCGAGCAGGTCCGTGAAGTCCTCCACACAAAACCCGCGGACGGCACGAGTTCAGATCGCGGCTAGTCCTTCGTTTGTGGCTTGCGGGGACGGAATAGCGAGCGGAACTTCGGGTCGTACTCCAGCTGCGTGTACCCCGAGGAGTGAACTCCCAGCGCGACGGCTCCCACGGCCAGGAACACGATCCCGGCAACCATGGACATATGCCAGAAGCCCGCCGTGATGCCGACGTACGCCGAGCCTTGAGCCACCGACTTGGCCACCTCGACAGCCAGCGACTTGCTCACCCGACGACGAAACGCCTCCTGCCGATTCAGCATCAGGAGCGCGGCGAGCAACGGGATCGAGACAGCGATTGCGATCACGCAAACCATCGCCGACGGATCCAGCGAATCCTCGGTCAAGAACGGCTGCACCACCACCAGCCCGGCGCCCACCAGCCCGCCGTAAATCAGATTCGACTGCCGGATCCACTCCTCCTGAACCACCGGGTCAGCCGCGGCATCTTTGACCTCCTGCCGAATCCGCTCGGCCTCAGCTTCAGCCTCGACCTCCACCAGTCGCGCCTGCTCAACCGTGAAGTCCTCGTCCATGCGCCCCATCCTCCCTGGAGCCAGGGCCCAGGCCCAAGACCCGGTGGCAAAGCGGTTCGGGGGAGGTACCACGCTGACGCCGACCCGCAGGCAGGTGCACGGACAAGCGCGCGGACCGCCGCGCACCCACACCCCGCTCCCAACGCCCCGACACACCGAGGGAAGCGCTTGCTACCCGAAGACGGGTATGCACGGATGTCCGGCCCCTTCCCGACATCGGCCGGAGGGCTACGTACCGGCGTACGCGGCCAAGCCCGAGCCAGGCGGGCCAGATCACCCTTCATCCATGCCGGCCACGCCGGTTTGCGGCTTACCGATGGCGGATTCTGGGGCCGATGGCGCGCTGTAGCAGGCTATTGGCCCCATAGGGCGCTATCGCGCATACCGGAACGCCCGTGGTTTGGGAATTGGCAACACCGCCTGACGACCGCAGGCATACAACTCGAGCAGGGCCCAGTCCCCGGGAACCGGAGCCTCGGCCCAATCACCAGCGTCTACATCCGCACCCCGACGCAAACCTCATAGAGATCAGCGTCTACACCGTGGCCTAAGCAGGTCTCGAACCCTCCACGACCCGGACCTGAACCGGTACGTCGTCGTCGCAGAGGACGTCGGCGCCATCGTCGGCTACATCGCCTGGAACCTCAACCCAGCAAGGCGCCACGGCGAAATTGACATCCTGGCAATCGCCTCGAGTCACCGCAGGCATGGACTCGGCAAGACCCTCTGCGAACACGCCTTCACAGCCCTGAAGAACCGCGGCGTCGAAGTCATCGAGATCGGCACCGGTGGGGATGAATTCCACGCACCGGCCCGCGCCCTGTACGAAAGCCTCGGCTGCACGCCCTTCCCAGCAACCAGGTACTACAAAGAAATCTGAGCTCGTTGGGCGACGAGCACCAAGGAAGGAACGCCGGCCACGCTCTCGGTAAGCCGCAGTTCGGCCACCGGATCGAGGCCGGCCTTCCCTAGAATGGCCCAGAGCTCATCGGGCTGCCACAGATGAGTTGTCCAGCTGACCGGTACTGCGCCGTACGCCTCGGTCCGTACGATCTCGCCGTCCCCCAGGTGGGTTCCGATGATGAAATGCCCACCCGGAACCAACGCCCGGGCGAAGGACTCGATCACCGAGGGAAGAATGTGCCGCGGCAGATTGAACAGCGACCACCACCCAAGAATCCCCCCGAGCGACGACTCCACCAACTCCAACTCGGTCGCCGAAGCAACGTCAAACCGCAGCCCAGGATGCAACCGCCGAGCATGCTCGATCATCCGCGCCGACAGATCGACCCCGGACACATCGAGCCCGCTCTCGGCCAGATACGCAGTCACGCTTCCAGGACCACACCCCACATCCAGTACCGGCCCAAGCCCCCGCACCGCAGCCGCGAACCCGTCGATCGCCGTCCGCAACCAGGGATATGCCGTGATGTCACCAAGATTCATCTCGACGTAGTTGTCAGCGACACGGTCATAGGAGCTCCGCACCAACTCAAGATCAACAGGTTGCTCGATACGCAAGGCATTCATAGCCCCGGATGCTAATTGCCACCCGGTGCAACCGACCTCCGGCCGACACCCGGTCGACGGTTCGGCAGGCGCCGTGCCTACGGTGATTCGATTGAGGCGCCGAGAGGAGTTCGCTATGACACGCATACTGAAGCCGCCCGCGCGCTATGACGGCCTCGCCGACTGGTACGACGAACAAAACGCCGCCGCGGCCGACGCCAATCGCTCCCCTCTGATGGATCTGCTCGGCCAGGGAGTCGGCCTGTGCCTGGATCTCGGCTGCGGTACCGGCCAGAATCTGCAGACGCTGCGCGCCACCGGACGCACCGTCATCGGCCTCGAGTACTCCGCGGACCAGCTGCGTCTCGCCCGACCACGCACCGCCTGCGGGGAGGCCCTTGTCCAGGCCGACGCCGCCACTCTGCCGTTCGCCGACGAGGTCTTCACAACTGTCGCGGTCCTATGGCTTTCCACCGACGTCGACGACTTCACCTCGGTACTCCGCGAGGCCGCCCGCGTACTGCGTCCGGGCGGCGTCCTGGCGTACTACGGGGCCCACCCATGCTTCAACGGCCCACACACCGAAGCCCGCGACGATGGCCGGCGCATCATCCACCCGACGTACCGCACCGCCGGCCCACATCCGCCCGCGCCCTGGTGGGGCAAGGATGGCATCCGCCAACGCCTCGGCATGCGACACCTACCACTCGCCGACCTGCTCAACTCACTCACTGCAGCAGGCCTGAGCATCACCCAGGCCGCCGAGCCACGCAACGATCCGGTCCCATGGGTTCTGGCACTGCGTGCAGAAAAACGACCGCAGAACGCATAGCGTCGGCGGGCCTCGTACCTGCAGCTCGAAAACGGTTCGGTGGTCGGGTCGGCGGGTTGCTAGGGTCGCGAACATGCATCGAATCATCACTCCGCCGGCCGCCGCTTAGCGGACGGCCAACCTCAGCGCGCCCAGGGTTCTGACCTGGGCTTCTTTGGGCTGTTCGCAGACGCCCCGATCTCTTCCTGCGAACACCGTGGAGTGTCTGATGCATCACCGTCTCGCGCCGTCTTCGGCGCGTGGTCTCCTGTACGTCGCCCTGGCCGGAATCGCCTGGGGCACTGGCGGCCCCACCGGCGCCCTGCTCCTCCAAGACAGCGGCCTGAACTCGACAGCGATCTCCTTCTGGCGCCTGCTCAGCGGTGCCATCTGGCTCGCAGCCGCCTGCCGCCTACTTCGGCGGGGCCGGATCGCCCGCCAGTTCGCGGCCGCCCCACTGCGCTACCTCCTCAGCGGCCTAGGCCTGGCTGTCTGCCAACTCGGGTACTTCGCCGCCATCCCACGAGTCGGCGTCGCCGTCGCCACCGTCATCTCACTCGGCGTCGGCCCACTCTTCATCGCTCTGGGTGCTCGCGAACGCATCACCGGCACGCTGCTACTCGCAGTACTCGGGCTGGCCCTTCTCATCTCCGGCGGTGGAGGCACCGGCGGCGCATCGATCGCGGGCATCGCCTTCTCACTCCTGTCAGGGGCCGGCTACGCGCTCACCACCCTGCTCAGTCGCGATCAGCAAGACCCCATCACCAGCGCCTTGCTCGGCTTCACCGCCGGCGCACTCATCTTGTTGCCGTTGGCAATGACAACAGGAATCACCCCAGCACCGGACAGTTGGCCTCTGCTCGCGTACTTCGGTCTCGTACCGACCGCACTCGCCTACGCCTTGTTCTACACCGGACTCAGAGCGATCCGCGCGTCCACGGCCGCCGTCATCGCCCTGATCGAACCACTCCTAGCCGCACTCATCGGCGTACTCGCGTTCCACGAGCACCTGACCGCTCTCAGCCTCACCGGTGCAGCCGTCCTCCTCGCCGCAGTCCTCCTCCAAGCCCGCCGCGAGTAACTGGTAAAGACATAACCATGACACTGGTCAAGACCGGCGACGCCACCGTCCCGGCCGCAGAGCCCTCATACGCCGAATCCTGGCCCCCTTGTGCCGCCGCTACATGACCAACGGCATGACCAAGGCAACCCAACTAGCAGAGGAGACCGCCCGAGGCCGATGACCCCGACCATGTGAGCGATTCAGACCATCGTGCCCAGTTCTTCCCGACGAGCAGTGCGCGCGGACATCAGTGGAGCGTCGACCGCAGGTCTTGCTGAGTCGCGGACCCGCCGAGTGACCCGCCACGTAGGGTCTTGTCATGACGAATGTCTGTTTCGCTGGCATCACCGGCTGGACCGCGCCGCCGATCGTCGCCGCGATCGCGGCCTCCGATGACCTGACGCTCACCGCCGGAGTGTCCAGGTCGGCGGCCGGTCAGGACCTATCGACGGTCACAGGCTCGACCGCCGCTGGATCGATCTACGCGACGGTCGCAGAGGCCCTGCGATCAGCTCCGGTGGACGTGGTGGTGGACTTCACCAGTGCGGCCGCCGTCAAGACGAACGTGGTCACGGCGATCGAGGCCGGCATCCATGTCGTGGTGGGGTCGAGCGGACTGACCGCTGCCGACTATGCGGAGCTCGACCGTACGGCGCGCGACCGTGCCGTCGGCGTGATCGCGGCAGGAAACTTCTCTGTGATGGCGGCTGTGTTGCTGCGTGCCGCGTCGATGGCTGCAGAGCATCTGGAGCACTGGGAGGTGCTCGACTACGCCAGTGACCAGAAACCCGATGTCCCCAGCGGCACGTCACGGGAGATTGCTGAGGCCCTCGGAAGTGTGCGCCGGCCCAAGGCGGCGATCCCGCTCCCGGAGCTGCACGGTCCGGTCGAGGCCCGTGGTGCCGAGGTTGGCGGCACCCGGATCCATTCCGTCCGGCTACCCAGCTTCGTGGTGACCACCGAGGTGGTGTTCGGTGCACCAGGGGAACGACTCGTGATGCGCCACGATCCCGGTTCTACCGCGGAGCCGTACGTCGCCGGAACTCTGCTGGCGATTCGCCGGGTCGCCGATAAGCCAGGACTCCGAAGAGGACTCGGCTCGCTGCTGTTCGGCGACCGTGAGGCCGGCCGATAGCTGTTCCTCTGACGCTGACAGCGAAGACTTCAGGACGCTCGGGCCGAGCGCACCTGCACAACCCGAAGTTCACAGCGGACGGCAACCCCGGTGCGACCTCGGTCTCCGGACAAGGCCGCCACGGTCACCTACGACATCGCGAGCGGCCCCGTGCCGCGGCGCCAAGTGCAGCCCATCACTGGCTACGACCCCTACAACTAGCCCGCGCAGCCTGCCAGGCAAACGTATGACGCCGCCTGCGCGGGTTCATCGTGTGGTTTGGAGGTATGCCAGGACCGCCAGCACTCGCCGGTGGGAGTCGTTGGACTCGGGGGCGTCGAGCTTGGCCAGCACGTGCGCCACATGGGCCTCGACCGTGCGCGGGCTGAGCACCAGCCGGTCGGCGATGCCGGCGTTGTTGAGGCCTTCCGCCATCAGAGCCAGCACATCTCGCTCCCGTTCGGAGAGCCGGTCGAGCGGCCCCGGTCCGCGCTGAGCGACCAGCGCGGAGACAACCTGAGGGTCCAAAGCCGACCCACCGGCCGCAACCCGCTCGGCGGCCGCCATGAACTCGTCGACCTCGAGGACACGGTCCTTGAGCAGGTAGCCGAACCCTGGATGCGGGACCAGGTCGACGACGTGGTCGGTCTCGACGTGCTGCGAGAGCAGGAGTACGCCCGGCGGATCGTCGCAGGCCTTGAGGCGCCGGGCCGCGACGAGCCCTTCGTCGGTGAAGGTCGGTGGCATCCGAATGTCGAGGACGACAAGATCGGGCCGCCCAGAGGTCACGAGCTCGTCGAGGCCCTCGGCCGAACCGGCCCGGCCTACGACCTCATGCCCCGCGTCAGTGAACAACCGGGCGAGGCCCTCGCGAAGCAGTGCCTGGTCCTCGACCACGATCACTCGCATGGCAGTCTCGCCTCCACTCGGGTCCCGGCACCGGCCGGCGAGTCCACCGTCAGGGTGCCACCGCGGGCGAGAACCCGGTCGGACAGTCCAAGCAGGCCGGACCCTCGACCGACCTCGGCCCCGCCACGGCCGTCGTCGCCGATCACGACCAGCAGGCTGTCGCCATCACGGCTCACCTCGACGGTGAGGGCGGCGGCCGCGGCATGCTTGACCGCGTTCGTCACCGCTTCGCAGGCGACGAACCAGGCGACCGACTCCAGGTCCGGACGGAACCGCTCGGAGGTTGTCCGCACGGTGGTGGTGACCGGCGTACGGGCAGCGAGGTCCCGCAGGGCCGCACCGAGACCCGACTCCAGGGCGGCCGGCCGGAGGCCCCCGGCCAGGGAGCGCAACTCACTGATGGCGTTGGTGATCTCGGCGACCGCGCCATCCAGATCCCGGCTGACGTCCTCGGACGGGTCGTCCCGCAGCCTGTGCTGGACATGCCGCAGTCCAAGCCCGATCGCGACCAGCCGCTGCTGGGCGCCGTCATGGAGGTCGCGGGCGATCTGGTGGCGCCCCTCGTCGGCGGCGGCGACGACGCGCGACCGGGACGCCGCGAGCTCGACGAGTTGATGCCGAAGCTGGCCCTGGAGCGCCGCGATCTCGATCGCCAGCCGCCCCGCATCGGTGCCGTCGGCGACCAGACCGGAGTCCTCGACGCGGTGGATCACGACGGCAGGGCCCGCCGGCAGCGCAGTACGGCCGGGAGGGACGTCGTACGCCGAGCGCGGTCGGAGTACGAGTTCGAGATCAGGGTCGCCTACTGCCGACCGCAGCGCCTGTACGACGTCGTCCGCCGCGGCCTCACCTCGGCGTACCCGGTCGACGAAGTCGGACATCGCCTGGCGCACCTCGTAGCGAGCACGCCGGAACCGGCGGTCAACCGCGTTCTGCAACCGCTCGCGCAACGGTCGGAAGGCCACCGCCACGAACAACGCTCCGAGCGCGGCCGAGGCGGGTGAAGCGAACACCAGACCCGCCATCAGCACCACCGCGGCGTAGCCTCCGAAGAGCGTCACTGTGAGCAGCACCCAGCTGACCGTGCGGCTGACCACCAGATCGATGTCGTACAGGTGGTAGCGCAGCAGCGCGACGCAGGCTGCGATGGGGAGCAGCGGAAAGGTAAGGGCGACGAACACCTGGATCGGCGGCCACGTGGTCCACAGTGCCGACGAGACCGGCAGGAGGACGCCGAGCACCCCGGCCGCAAGCAGCACCCACTTGATCTGCTGACGCTCGACGCCGTGAGATCGCCGGAAGCGCAACGCCAACGCCACCACCGACAACACGAGGCTGCCGCCGATCAGGGCCGCCCCGACCGCGAACATCAGACCGGTCGGGATGTCGTCGCGGGCGAAGGGGTTCACTCCCGACTCGAACTCGCTTCCCAGCACGGGGTTGAGCGACCAGCCCGGGATGGCCAGCGCGGCACCGACCGCCCAGCCGATCGGGACCGCCCACCAGCGCCGGCCGGGCAGCCGCCCATCCGGGAACAGCAGGAACAGAGCCCAGAGGCCCGCCCCGGCGATGATCCACGACGCGAGCGCGGTCAGCTGGGCAAGGTCATCGAGCGGCCATCCATTGACGGCCGCCCGCTGGCCGTACGCCAAGGCAGCGTCCGAGACCGCGGCGTTCCAGAGCGCGAAGCCGGCGAGCAGCCATCCGATCACGTGCCGGGGATGGCGCCACACGATCAGGGCGCCGGCAACGGCCTGGGTGACGGCGTACACCGCGTAGGCGACACGGACGACGGGCGAGTCGGTGGCGAGGGACACCGCGGCCACCTCGCACGCCACAGTAAGCGCCACGACGGCCACGACGATTCCCCTTGCCATGGTGCGAGTGTGGCAGCAGAACGTCGGGTGTGGGAGCGGGTTCGGCCTTGTTCGCGGTAGGTGCTGGCACGTAGTGCGAACGCGGGTCTTGACCGATGTGTGAAGCCGGGCCGAGGTCGACGCTGGACCTCACAGTCCCCGAACCGGAGGTCACCATGTCCACCCAGCTCACCCCGACCCGTACTGTCGTCACGCCCCTCGTCGCGGGCGGCCTTCTCACCCTGGTCTGCGGCGTTGCCGTCCAGGCTCTCGTCATCCCGCTCACGGATGTCTCCGACGACCGGTTCTCCTACCCGTGGTCGCCGGCTGCTCTCCTCTGGGTATCCCTCCTCTACGCCGTCTTCCACGTGCTCATCGCCTATGGACTGTGGGCTGTACGCGACCGAGCCGGCACCCGGGCAGGCCGGGGTGGGCTAACGCTGGCGGCGGGCGCCACGCTGCTCCTGTTCGCGGGTGAGATCGCGAGCATCCCGCTGCGCGATCGGCCGCTGGACGACGCGACCGTCGGCCTGGCGACCGGGCTGCTCTTCGGCCTCGGGACGCTGGTCTCCGCCCTCGCCATGCTGGTGGCGGGCATCGCCGAAGTACGGGCCCGTCGATCGCCCTTCAGCATCGCCGTACTTGCTTCCGGCCTGGTGACGGCGGCCCTGCTCGCGCTGATCCTCACGCCCGTGATGGCGCTGGCGATTGGCATCTACGGAGCGTCGATTGCCGTCGTTGGCTTCACCGCCCGCAACACCTGAGCTCATTCAGTACCAGGAGCGTGTCAACATGTCCCGATCCCAGCTTGCACAGCTCGCCGGTTTCATCGGTGTTGTCGGTGCTGTCGTACAGATCGCGTACGGCGTAGTCGCACTCGCGGTCGGGCACCCGGCTGTCGACCGTCTCCTGCCCCTCGTCGTCCTCCTCGCCGGCATCATCGCCGCATCCTTCTACACCCCAGCACCCGCCGTACACTTCCCCCTCCTCGGCCTACTCTGGGGCCCCACCTGGCTCTACCTCGCCACCACCACCCTCGGGCAACCGCAACCCTGCAACAGCCCGCACGACCAACTAGATCCAAGACCTCTCGGCCAGGTCTTGCCGTAGTGGGCGTCCTTGGTGATGACCGCGTCCAGGGTGGCGGCGGTGGCTCAAGAGGGCGCGCATTGAGGTCCATGCATCTAGTTGATCTACGATCTGGGGCATGTCCGCGGCGGTTCGGGTGTCGGCTCAAGCGCGTTGGGCGCTGATGGCATGCCTGCTTGCCCTGATCTGCTTTGCGGGTAGCGGTTGGTCGCCCTCGCACGAAGAGTCCTCAGTGCCGATGGCAACGATGGCTGGGATGGAACAGCACGGCGAGCCGACGATGGATCTCGCCGATCATCACGGGCACGAGACCACACGCCATTGCATGGACACCAGCCAGCAGTGCCACCCGGCCACGCCGGACAGCGGGTCGACGCCTGCTCCGCTCGGGGATCTCCTGGTCAACGGGAAGATCGCTATGCCAGCGACCCCGACGTGTGCTGTTCGTGTTGACCAGCCGGCGGCTAGACCGCCCGACATTCATCAACTCTGTGTGAACCGGACCTAGCAGCTGACCCAGCACCCCCCGTGGGTGCTATCTCGCCCTGCATCGTCCGTCATCACCGCGGTATCAATACCGCGGCACACAGAAGGATCCTGCCTGATGGCTAGTTCCATGACCTTGTTCGTCACCGGCCTCACCACCGGTCTCCTGGCGGGTGGCGCCTCCTGCGCCGCAGTACAAGGCGGTCTGCTCGCCAGCGCCGTCACCCGCCGCCACGACGCTTTGTCCAACGAGAGCCACCGCCACGTCGGACCATTCGCTCCCGTAGGCGCCTTCCTCGGCGCGAAGCTCATCTCCCATAGTCTGCTGGGCGCAGCACTCGGCATCGTGGGAGCTGCGATCCAGCCGAGCCCTCACGTACAGGCGTTGCTACTTATAGCGGCGGCGCTGCTTATGGTGCTTTTCGCGCTAGACCTGCTCGGGGTCTCCGCCGTACGCCGCCTTGTCCCACACGCACCGACGGCGTGGGGCAAGCGCGTCCGCCGATCCGCCAAGTCCAGCAGCGCCACCGCACCTGCAATCCTCGGATTCCTTACCGTCCTGATCCCCTGCGGCGTCACCTTGAGCATGGAACTCGTGGCCATCACCTCCGGTTCGCCAGTTGCCGGCGCGGCGGTGATGGCGGGATTCGTCCTGGGCACAGGGCCACTCTTCGCCGTCATCGGCGTGGTACTGCGCTCTACCGCGCGCCTCTGGCAGGGCAGGCTCAGCATTGCCACTGGCGTCGTCATCCTCGCGGTAGCGCTCTGGACCCTCACTTCCGGCATCCGACTCGGCGGCTGGTGGCCAGATGGCTCCACCACCTCAGCGGCGAGCGCAGTACCGGCAGACACTGTTCGTACTGCGCCCGACGGCCGCCAACTCGTCACCATCCAGGCCCGGAGCGACGGGTATCAGCCCGAGATCGTCACGGCCAAGGCCGGGATCCCCACCACCCTGGTGATCGCCACGAACAACACCGGCGGCTGCGTGCGATCGCTCGTGGTACCCGATCTGGACAAGCAACTCGTCCTCGAGCCGACCGGCGAAGCCACCATCGACATCGGCACACCGAAGCCCGGCACTCTCAGCTACACCTGCGGGATGGGCATGTACCGCGGCCGCGTCATCTTCCAGGGAGCCTGACTGTGGCCACCGAACTCATCTTCGAAGTCACCGGAATGCACTGCTCCAGCTGCGGACTCCTCGTCGACGACGCCGTCGAGGACGTCCCCGGCGTCACCTCATCCACCACCGACGTACGAACCGGCCGCACCACCGTCGAGATCGCCTCACCAGGCGTCGACCCATCCGCCATCCACAACGCGATCACCAGCACCGGCTACAGCGCACGCCGCCTCACGCACTAGGCCGGAGGTCCTGGTTGTCCAGTGGCGCTGCGATGACCGGATGTGACAGCGAAGCGCCGGCCTGACCCTGTGCTGCGTGGGTCTGGCCGGCGCGTTGGCTCCGATCGGGGTCACACCTGGATTCACTTCAGCACATCTGCGGTCTCCTTCTTGTTGGTGGGCTTGGCGGTGCGCAGTGTTGCGGCGGCGAGGATCGCGCCAATTGCGGCGATGACGGCGGCGCCGAGGAATGCGGCGGAGTATCCGTCGGTCAGCGCGCCGGGGTCGCCTAGCTGGTCGGCGCCGGCTGCCGCGGCGACCGCCGTCATGGCGGCCAGGCCGAGCGCCGAGCCGATCTGGTAACTGGTGTTCACAATTCCTGAGGCAAGTCCTCCTTCTTCGGGCCGCGCCGAGGAGAGCGCGATGCCCAGGCTGGGAATGAAGGCGAGCGACATACCTGCCGCTGCGATCAACGAAGCCGGCAGCACGTCGACCCAGAAGGACCCGGTGGATCGGATCAAGGACAGGCCGGCCAGCCCGGCGGTGAGCACCGTCATGCCGGTGACCAGAGTCCGCTTCGGACCGAAGCGGGCGATGAACCGGGGCGCGACGACGATCATGCCGAGCATGATGAAAGTTGTCATCGGCAACAAGGCGGAACCGCTGGGGAAGGCACTCAGGCCGAGCACCTGCTGCAGATAGAGGTTCAGGAAGAACCACATCGGTACCCAGGCAGCTCCCAGCAGCAGTTGGGCGACATTGGCCGCGGCCAGGTTCGGGGCGCGGAAGATCGCGAGCCGCATCAGCGGTTCGGAGCGACGGGCCTGCACCGCCACGAAGGCAACCAGTAGCGCGACAGCCGCCGCTCCGACCAGCAGCGTCTCGCCGCTCGCCCAGCCCGCTTCCGGTGCGCGGACGATCGCATAGACAGCGGCGCCGATCCCGCCCGTGGCAGTCAGTGCGCCTACGAGGTCAACGCTTCCGCGGCGAGCGACCGCGGCCGGCATGAGGGCGGGAGTGGCTAGCAGTACGGCGATTGCGATCGGGATGTTCAGGTAGAAGACCCATGGCCAGCTCGCGTACTCGGTGATCACGCCACCGAGAAATACTCCGGCCGTGCCCCCGGCCGGTGCCGCGGCGCCATAGAGGGCCAGCGCCTTGGTCAACTCCTTCGGCTCGGAGCCGAACAACATCATCAACAACGTGAGCGCCGATGGGGCGATCAACGCCGCGCCAACGCCCTGAACCGCCCGGCCAGTCAACTCCAGGCCGACGCCGTTCGCCGCGCCGGCGAGGACCGATCCGGCGAGCAGGACGATCCAGCCGGTCGAGAAGATCCGGCGTGCGCCGAAGAGGTCGGACAGCCGCCCGCCAAGGAGCAGCAGGCCGCCGAACGCGACCACATAGGCATTGAACACCCACGACAACGCCTGTGGNGNGAAGCCAAGATCCGNCCGTATCTCNGGNAGCGCGACTCCGATGATCGACGTGTCCATGATGACCATGAACTGCGCCGCGGCGATCAGACCGAGCGCCCACCAGCGACGCGACGCCGAACGCGTGACTCCAGCTGTAG
>NZ_AQUZ01000007.1 GCF_000372465.1 Kribbella catacumbae DSM 19601 | reverse complement strand
ACTTCCTGTCGGTCGGGACACAACGCGAACCCCAGACCCATTTCCCAACAGGCTCTGTAGAGCGCCAGCCCGTCATCCAATAAGCTAGTGAATTGGGCTTCAGGCGCGGTAGCGCAGGCCGTCCATCAGCAGGTCGAGGAGGCGGCCGGCCTGCTCGCGGTTGGCGCTGGCGGCCAGGGCGACTCCGCTCAGGGCCTTCAGAATGTCGTCGGCCGCGACGTCCGAGCGGATCTCGCCTGCCGCGGCGCTGGCCGCCAGCAATGGCCGGATCGCGCCGACGAGCAGCTCGAAGCTGTGCGCGTACGGATCCGCGCCGGAGGCGATCAGTGCCCGGAGCGCGTCGGCCATCCCGATCTTGCGGGTCATGAAGTCGATGAAGCGGTCCATCCAGGCCCTGGTCGCCTCGGCCGGAGGCATCGCGGCGAGCAGCTCGGGGGCGGCGGCGCAGACGGCGGCGAGCTCGTTGCGGTAGACCGCCTCGACCAGCGCCTCGCGGGTCGGGAAGTGCCGGTACAGCGTGCCGATCCCGACGCCGGCGTTCTTGGCGATGCCCTCCAGCGTCGCGTCGAGGCCGCACTTCGTGAACGCCTTGGCGGCGGCATCCAGGAGCAGATCGCGGTTGCGCTGGGCATCCGCTCGCAGCGGACGGTCAGCGGGCGCGTTCATCCCACTCCCCCTCTCGCTGCGTGCCGACGTGGATCACGAACCTAGCCGACCGGGCCACCCCCGGCTGGTCCTGGCGCAGCCGGAAGACGGATCAGGATCGGTAGTACCGGGGTCGTACGAGCGTCCCGCACCGTCGTACCCGGGTCGTAGTTTGGTTCCGCTGAGCGGTTGGGCACCCCGGCTCGGCTACGGTCTGGCGCCGCGGGCCGGTAACCTGACCGACCGTGAGTGACTTGAGCATCCGGACCATCTCCGCCGAGCAGCACGCCGCCTACCTCGCGGCGCAGCCGTCGGCGAGCTTCCTGCAGACCCCGGGCTGGGCGGCGGTGAAGAGCGAGTGGAAGGCCGAGTCACTGGGCTGGTTCGATCCGGCCGCTCCGAACGATCTGGCCGGCGTCGCGCTGGTGCTCTACCGGCAGATGCCGAAGGTCAAGCGGTACCTCGCCTACCTGCCTGAGGGGCCGGTGATCGACTGGGACGCGATCGACCTCGGCCGCTACCTGCGGCCGCTGGCGGCGCACACCCAGGAGCAGGGCGCGTTCGGGCTGCGGATGGGTCCGCCGGTGCCGACCCGGCGCTGGACGGCGAAGACGATCAAGGACGCGATCGCCAGCGGGCAGCAGCCCAAGCTCGGCGACGTCCGGCCGGACGTGATCGAGCCGTCCGGCGCGACCGTGTCGGCCCAGCTGCGCGCGCTCGGCTGGAAGCCGCCGCGAGTCGGCGAGGGCTTCGCCGCGGGACAGCCGCAATTCGTCTTCCAGGTGCCGCTGGCCGGCCGGACCGAGGACGACCTGCTGACCGGGATGAACCAGCAGTGGCGCCGCAACATCAAGAAGTCGGCCAAGCTCGGCGTCGAGGTCAGCCAGGGCACGATCGAGGATCTGAAGGCCTTCCACGCGCTGTACCTCGAGACGGCCGAGCGAGACCACTTCACCCCGCGACCGCTGCCGTACTTCGTCAAGATGTACGAGGCGATGGCACACCAGCCCGCCGACTGCTGTGACTTCCGGGTCTACAACGCCCATCACGAGGGCGACCTGGTCGCTTCGACGATCTGGGTCCGGGTGGGCGGTCACTCCTGGTACTCCTACGGTGCCAGCTCGACCGCCAAGCGAGACGTCCGCGGATCGAACGCGATCCAGTGGCGGATGATGTCGGACGCCCTCGCCGCGGGCGCGTCCGTGTACGACCTACGGGGCATCACCGACACCTTGGACGCGAACGACCCGCACGTCGGGTTGATCCAGTTCAAGGTCGGCACCGGCGGCGAAGCCGTCGAGTACGTCGGTGAGTGGGATCTGCCGTTGAACAAGGCGCTCTACACCGCATTCGACCTCTACATGAGACGGCGATGACAACATGCCCCTGATCCTGCACATCGATTCCGATCGATGGCGCGACCATTTACGTTCCACGTGGAACCCCGACATCATCCCGGTCGCCAAGGGCAACGGGTACGGCGTCGGCAACACCCGGCTGCTGGCCGAGTCCCGCGCGCTCGGCGCGCGGACGGTCGCGGTCGGCACGTACACCGAGGTCCCGCCGGACTTCAAGGACGACATCGTGGTGCTGTCGCCGTGGCGGCCCTTCCTGGAGATCCCGCAGGGCAAGAACGTCATCCACACGGTCAGCCGGCTCGCCGACCTGGTCTCGATCCCGGCCGGCAGCCGGGTGCTGATCGAGGTGCAGACCTCGATGCGCCGGCACGGTATCGGCGCCCGCGAGCTGCGGCACACGATGCTGCTGAACGCGCTGGACCGGATCAAGTTCGAGGGCTGGTCGCTGCACTTCCCGATGGGCGCGGGCGGTACGTCAGCGAATCTCCGGGAGGCTCAGGAGCTCGGCCGCGCCGCCCGGGCGGTCCGCAACGGACCGCTGTGGGTGTCGCACGTCCCGGCCCAGAAGCTCGCGGACATCGGCGACAACGTGAAGCTCCGGATGGGGACCGGCCTGTGGCTCGGTGACCGCGGCGCCTTCGACGTCCGCGCGACGGTCCTGGACGTCCATTCCGTCCGCCGCGGCGAGCGCGTCGGCTACCGCCAGCGCCGGGTCGCCGGCGACGGCCACATCCTGGTGGTCTCCGGCGGTACTGCGCACGGAGTCGGCCTGGAAGCCCCGACCGCGGCGGCCACTGTCCGGCAACGCGCGATCGCGATGGCCAAGGGCAGCCTGGACGCCGCCGGGATGGCGCTGTCGCCGTTCACCATCGAGGGCAAGCAACGCTGGTTCGCCGAGCCGCCGCACATGCAGGCCAGCATGCTCTTCCTGCCCTCCTCGGTGGCCCCACCGGCCGTCGGCGACGAGGTCGGCGTCGACGTCCGCTTCACCACCACAGTCGTCGACAAGGTGTCGATGGACTAAGGTTTTTGGCGGTCACCGAGCGGGGTGACCGCCGTACAGGTCGGTGTTCTTGACTTCAGGTGCACCTGAAGTTGCACGGTGGTCAGTATGGGTGAACTGACATTCCTGGATCGGATCGAACAGACCACGGGCGCGCTGGCGTTGCGGGCCGAGTCGTACCGGTTGCTCGACCTCGCACCGGGTGACACCTGCGTCGACGTGGCCTGCGGTGCGGGGCATGCGGTCGGCGAGCTGAGCCGGGCGCAGATCAAGACGATCGGCGTGGACCCCGACCCCGCCGCGATCGCCACGGCCAGATCCCGTACGCCGGATGCCGTGTTTCACGTGACACATTCCGGCCAGCTGCCGCTCGAGGACGAGTCGGTCGACGGCTACCGCGCCGCTCGGCTGTTCCATCTGCTCCCCGACCCGCGCCCGACGATCGCCGAGGCTTGGCGCGTACTGCGGCCGGATGGCCGGATCGTGCTGGTCGGCCAGGACTACGGCTTCCTGATGCTCGACAGCGATGACCAGGACCTGACGGATGTGATCGAGCTGGGCCTGGAGTCGCGGTCGGTGTCACCGCGAGCCGCCCGCGGTTTCCGTGATCTCCTGCTCGACTCCGGATTTCACGATGTCGAGGTCGTCGTCCACACCGAGGTGATCACCGATCATCGGCAACTGGCCAAGCAGTTGGAGGGCGCGGCGTCGGCGGCGGTCGAGAAGGCGCTGATCACCCGCGCCGACGCCGACGGCTGGCTCGCCGAACAGGCCGATCGCGGCCACCGCGATCGCTTCCTCGCCGTGGCACCGATCCTGCTGGTCGCCGGCACCCGCTGACATCAGGCTCTCCGACCCGTTTCTGGAGTGACGGCCGCATCCGGCCAGGAAGAGGCCGGATCTCCTCGTTCGACCAGGACTTGATCGGTCGTTGATACCTTCGCCCCGGTGCGTTCAGCAGATCGCGCGGGGGAAGCATTTGCGTTATCACTCGGGAGAACTCAATGAAGAAATCTGCGGCCCTGTTGGCCGGTCTTCTGCTCGCGGCGGCAGGCGGCTATGTCGTGGCAGCACCTGCGGCGCAGGCGGCTGGATGTGAAGGTACCTACACGATTGTGGTTGGCGGCACCGGGGACAACGACTCCAACGCCCCGTACTGGCAGGGAAACATCAGCCAGCGCGTCGGGTACCCGGCCCAACCCATCGGCCACAACGCCCGGCAAGGTGTCAACGAACTGAATCGGCTGATCCGCGATCAGCGCAACGCGTGCCCGGATCAGCACGTCAAGGCGGTCGGGTTCTCACTCGGCGCCGCGGTGGTTCACACCTGGGTCACCGAGAACTGGCCGACCATCGACAACGTGAACGCGGTCCTGATCGCCGATCCCAAGCGGGCCGCAGGTCCTGGCTCCGCGGGCGCCGCGGCGCACCCGCTGGTGGCCCCGGTCGTGGGTGCCCCACTCGCCGGCGCCGACAACTTCTTCGGCGACATTCCCACCCTGACGCTCTGCACCGACGACGTGATCTGCGACGCCAATGCAACCTCGGGATTGCCCGGATACCTGTGGGAAGGAAAGCACGGGAACTACAACTTCAACGTCGACGTCTATTCCGACGACGCCAGCGGGCAGTGGTTCAACGGCGTCTACATCCCCTGACTCCAGAGCCCCTGTCGCGTCAGCGAGACCGGAGCTCAAGGCAACGGTCGTAGGACGCCTCGTACAGCAGCCGGAGTTCGTGATGCTGGCGGCAAGCCCGGACCGCCCAGCGTCACGAACTCCCGGCTGTAGTACTAAGCGACCTAGTCGGAGTACGAGGTCAGCTGGTTTGCTGGCGGCTGCGCCAACTGACGGTCGGGAGCAGGGCTGCCAGGTTCACCCGGTCCTTGTGTTCGGCCACGATGTCGAACATCGACTCGATCAGCGTGTCCGAGAGCAGGTGCGGCTGCAGACCGAGGTCGACCAGGCCGGTGTGCTTCACGTGGTAGTAGTGCTCCGGCTGCTCGACCCGCGGGTTCTCCAGGTGATCGATCTGGACCGGGCCGGGGAAGCACTCGGCGACCAAGGCGGCGATCTCGCTGACCGAGTGGCTCTCCGTCATCTGGTTGAAGACGCGGAACTCCCCCGCGTCCGCGGGATTCTCGACCGCGAGCCGGATGCATTCGACGGTGTCACGGACGTCCAGCAGGCCGCGGGTCTGCCCGCCCGTGCCGTAGACGGTCAGCGGCTCACCGAGCACGGCCTGGATGACGAAGCGATTCAGCACAGTGCCGAACACCGCGTCGTAGTCGAGCCGCGTCGCCAGTCGCGGGTCCCGCACGGTCTGCGGCGTCTGCTGGCCGTAGACCACGCCCTGGTTGAGGTCGGTGACGCGCAGACCCCAGACCCGGCAGCCGAACTCCAGGTTGTGCGAGTCGTGCACCTTGCTCAGGTGGTAGAACGAGCCCGGCTTCTTCGGGTAGAGCACCCGGTCCTTGCGGCCGTGGTGCTCGATCTCCAGCCAGCCCTCCTCGATGTCGATGTTGGGCGTGCCGTACTCGCCCATCGTGCCCAGCTTGACCAGGTGGATGTCCGGGTTGAGCTCGGCGACGGCGTACATCAGGTTGAGCGTGCCGATCACGTTGTTCTGCTGCGTGTAGACGGCGTGCTGCCGATCGATCATCGAGTACGGCGCTGCGCGCTGCTCGGCGAAGTGCACGATCGCCTCGGGCTGGAACTCGCGCAGCACGTGGTAGACGAAGTCGGCGTCACACAGGTCGCCCGTGTACGCCGTGAACTGTTGCCCCGAGACCTCTTGCCAGGCGGCCACCCGGGTGTCGAGATCTTCGATCGGGACCAGGCTGTCGACACCGAGTTCTCGGTCGTAACCTCGCCGCGCGAAGTTGTCGAGCACCGCTGTCTGATGTCCACTGTCGGACAGATGCAGTGCTGTCGGCCACCCCAGGTAACCGTCACCACCCAGGACGAGAACGCGCACGGACCGACCACCCTCCGGAAGGAAATGTTGCCTTTGTCTGTCCTGTGTACCCACCTGTTACCGAAAACACCTGGGTACCAGCTGGCAATTTCCTATGAATCAGCCCACACCCGAGGCGACTGGTGCAGGGGTTGCAGAATGGGCTGGATGCAAGAACATGACGGAGCCTTCAGCAACGCCACCGGCCGCACGCTCGAGCAGGGTGGCGCCGATCAACCGCGCTATCGCCGCTATCAAAGGGAACTGATCGCACCGTACTGCGGACGCTCCGTGCTCGAAGTCGGCGCGGGGCTCGGCGAGTTCGCCGCCGGCTTCACTGGTCTGGACCGTTTGGTCCTGACCGACGCGGATCCGGGCGCGGTCGCCCTGCTGGACAAGCGTTTCAGCGACCGTCCCGAGGTCGAGGCGCGACAGTTTGCCCTCGGCAAGGAGTTCTCGCTGGCCGAGCCGGTCGAGTCGGTGATCGCGATCAACGTGCTGGAACACCTCGAGGACGATGCCGCTGCCCTTGCCGGGTTGGCGAAACTCGTCGTCTCCGGCGGCAGCATCGTGTTGTGGGTGCCTGGCTATCAGCAGCTGTACGGCGAGTTCGACCGTCGCGTCGGGCATTTCCGCCGCTACACTCCGGCCACCGTCAGCGACGCAGTACTCCGGGCCGGGCTGCAGGTGGAGATCGCGAAGCCGGTCAACCTGTTGGGCGGGATCGCTTGGTGGGCAGCTGTTCGTCGTGGTGGGAGCACTGCACCCAACCCGAAGCTGGTCGCGATCTACGACCGATTCGTCGTACCGGTCACGCGGGCGGTGGAGCACCGGGTGCGCGTTCCTTTCGGCCAAACGGTCTTGTGCGTGGCACGTACTCCCGCCACCAAGTAGTGATCATCACCCGCGCGTAGTTGGCGCCGTACACGAGTCCCGGTCCCTTCTTGCTGGTCCCGTCTCCCCTACGGCGCATGGTCATCGGCAACTCGACCACGCGAGCCCCACTGGCCAGTACTCCGAGCAGCAGCTCAGACGACTGGTACTGCGGCTCGCGCAGCGTCACCTTGCAGGCAAGCGCTACTCGCATCGCGCGGAACCCGAAGGACGTGTCGGTCAGATGGCGGCGGGTCAGGATCGACGCCAGAGCAGCGAATACGCGCACCCCAAGCCACCGCAGTCTGCTGTCCGCGTCCTCCTCACCCAGGCGGCGTGAGCCCGTGACGAAGTCGGCCCTGCCCTCCAGGATCGGCTGCAACAGCACGTCGAGCTCGTCGTTGTCGTACTGCCCGTCCGCGTCAGTAGTGGCGACGTACTCCGCTCCGCCCTGCCCTGCAAGGTGATAGCCGAGCCGGAGCGCAGCGCCTTGCCCACGGTTGCGTGGGGCAACACAGACATAGGCGCCCTCCGCTACGGCGATCTCGGCCGTGTTGTCCTCGGCGCCATCCACGACGACCAGTACGTCGACCGGCAACCCGGCGCACGTCTTCGGCATGTTCGCCAGCACCGGGCCGATGCCGCCCGCTTCGTTGTAGGCGGCAATCACCACGACCAGCGGAGCGAATGCCGGCTCACCGTGCCGCTCGCGGAAGTCGTCGAGCGCCTCGGAGTCGGTCTGGTCCGGGTAGCTCGCCATCGCCGGCCGGCCCTGGTCCTTGCCCAGCAGGGCCCGCAAGCCAATCGCCCCTGCCAGCGGGAAGAGCACTAGCCCCGGCAGCTGGTACCGCCACGAGAACTCAAAGGCAGCAGACCCCAGCAACAGGATCAGACCGCCTGCAGCGGGCAGTAGAGCCGCCGAACGGAGCCCGGATCGCTTTGCTCGCCCGAGACCGGCTACTGCGGCCAGTGCGATCAGTACTGCGACCCCGAGCACCAGACCACTCGTGTAGCCGCCGTTGAGCTGGTAGGCCCGCAGTACGGCGGCTGGGTCGTGGTTGACGTGTGGAGCGGTTCCACCCCAGGTCTGGGCGGCCTTGGTCGTGTCCGGGTCGTCCAGGTTCGGGTAGGTCAGCTGGAACTGCCACCGCTCCAGCGGTACGTCGTCCGGCGAGGTGGTCCGGGTAGGCGCGAAGCCTTTCAGGAAGTCCTTGACCACGGCCCAGGCGACATCGAACGGCTGATGCCGGATCACCAAGGTGCTGAACTCCTGCGCCAACTGCTGCTTGGTAGTACCGGGTGGCAACGGGCCCGGCCAGTTCGGGTCGCCGTAGTGGTTGTGCGCGTACTTGTCGACGCCCAGGCGCTGGCCGAGCGGCTCCTTCGGGCAGAACAGCCTGGTGCCGTCGTTGAGCGGCAGCTTCGCGCAGTCGGCGACCACGGCGGTCCGGCCGTACAGGACCTGGTTCTCCGCGCCTGAGATGGCCCACTTGCCCGTCTCGCTGTGGACGTTGCCGACGTACGCGCCGAAGACCAGAGCGAAGCCGGCTAGCGCGGCAGCGGTTCGCAGTACGAGCCGGTGGTGGCGCAAGGCAACGACGAGGTAGAGGACCAGTGCGGCGACCAGGGTGACACCGATCGTGCGTACTGCGAACGCGGCGCCCAGGAGCAGCCCGGCCAGCAAGGCACGCTTCCAGCCCGGCTTGCCCCAGCCGAGCAAAGTCCAGAGGACCGCAACGAGCAGTACGTCGAAGGTGGTCTCCGCCATGATGTTCTGCTCGATCTGCACCTGGTAGGCGTCGAGCAGGATCGGCGCGGCCGCCAGAGCCGCCAGCCACCTGTAGACGGTGAGCCTGCGGGCCAGTGCGTAGATGGCGACGCCCAGAGCGAGCCCCGCAAGGTGCTGGACGATCACTACGCCGGTGAGACCGCCGAGGTCGACCAGTGGTCGCAGTACGAAGTCGTAGCCGATCGGGTTGAGCTGGTCCGGCTTCAGCTCCTCCATGTTCTTCAGGTACTGCACCGAGTCGGTGTAGATGATGGCTGGGCGGTAGGCGACTGTCGCCAGCACACGTAGTACCAGACCCGCCACCAGGAAGATGGCGAGCAACCAGTGCGTCCGGAGGGACCGCCTCACTGAGCTTGGAAGTACTGCCACGTCCGCGCCAAGCCATCCTCCAGTGACACCGTCGGCCGGTAGCCGAGCGTCTCCGCGCTGGCAGACACGTCGACCACTACCGCCGGCATCTCCCCGGCCGGCGCCTCCACATGCTCAGCCGGTACTGCGGCGCCTGTCACCGCGCGCACGGTCTCGACCAGGTCCAGCACCGAAACCGAGTTGCCCGAGCCGATGATGGCCCGGCCGTCGAAGCGGGTGTCGAGTGCGAGCAGTACGGCGGCCACCACGTCATCGACGTACACGAGGTCGCGGCGCTGCTTGCCGTCGCCGTACACGCTTACGCCGGTGCCACTGAGCGCGGCACGCATCATCCGCGGCACGAAGCTGTCCTTGTGCGACATGCCCGGGCCGTACACGTTGGTGAACCGCAGCGCAGCCGTCGCCAGGCCGTAGCTGCCGGAGTACGCCGACAGCAGCATCTCGCCCGCGGCCTTCGTCGCGCCGTACGGCGTGAGCGGGTGGAGCGGCCGCTCGGTGGTGATCGTCTCGGTGCCGACATCGCCGACCACGGCGTTGGTGGACGCCAGGATGAAGCTGTCCACGCCGCTGCCACGCGACAACTCGAGCAGTACCTGGGTGATCGTGACGTTCTCGGCGAAGGTTCGCATCGGGGCGTCGACGGAGCGCAGTACCGACGTCAGCGCCGCCAGGTGCACCACCGCCCGCGGCCGGGTCTCGAAGGCCGCGATGCAGACCTCCTGCTCGGACAGCTCGCCGGTGATCGCGGTGACCTCATCGTCCCAGGACGGGTCGGGCGGCTCCCGGTCCACCGCCGTCACCGGCAGCCCGCGCTTCCGTAAGGCAGCCACCACGGCCCGCCCGATGAAGCCGGCCGCGCCGGTCACGAGCACTCTGTCCCCGAATCCATCCATACCCAGCAACCTACCGCTGAGCGAACAACCGGGCGCCACTTGCGAACGGTCAGCGATGAACCCTTGACCAGGGGTGATCATGATGGGCAGGATCACCCCGGACGCGGGCTGACAACCTTGTCATCGGGGCCGCGTAAATCTCCGGCACGCGGCGACCGCCGTACGCCGGTCTTGCCGTGCAAGGAGCGTAGATGGATCTCCGCCGCCCATTGGGGCTCGTCACGTCTCTCGGTCTTGTTGTGACAATGACTGCTATGTCCTCATCGACTAACGCCAGCGCCGCCTCCGCCGCGAGTCCGGCCGCCGAAGCACAGCCGGCCGTCGCCGGTTCCAGCTTCTTCACCTCCTTCGAGCCGGGCCAGCCGCAGCCCGGGTACACCGACGCGGTCGAGACCGGCCCGGACGGGAAGCCGCGGACCGACGGCGTCCGCGGACCGACGCCGACCGGCATCGGCGGCAGCGAGATGGACAAGGTCGTCAAGGTGACCGCGAACGGCGAGAACACCGGTGGCGGTGAGATCGCCACGAACGCCGCCGACGGGGACAAGTTCACCAAGTGGCTGGTGTTCCAGCCGACCGGCTGGCTGGTCTACGAGACGTCGGCGCCGGTGGTGATCCGCAAGTACGCGCTCACCTCGGCCAACGACGCCGACGGCCGCGACCCGAAGAACTGGACCGTGTCCGGTTCGACCGACGGCACCACCTGGACCACACTGGACACCCGGACGGGCGAGGACTTCGCCACCCGGTTCCAGACCAAGGAGTACAGCTTCACCAACTCCACGGCGTACAAGTTCTTCAAGTTCGACGTCACGCTGAACCACGGCGAGAACATCGTCCAGCTCGCCGACTGGTACCTGTCCAACGGTGCCCCGCTGCCGCCACCCGGTGAGGTCGCCGAGTCGCGCCTCGACTCCGGCCCGACCAGCGCCTACAACGCCCGCGCCCGGACCGGCTTCACCGGCGTCAAGAGCTTCCGGTACGCCGGCCACCAGACCGCCGAGGGCCGGGGCTACACCTGGAACAAGATCGCCGACGTGGACCTGACGATCGGCGAGGACACCCAACTGGCGTACAAGATCTTCCCCGAGCACGTCGAGGGCGACCTGAGCTACCCGAGCACCTTCGCGGCCGTGGACCTGGCGTTCTCCGACGGCACCTACCTGAGCGATCTCAAAGCCAAGGACCACCACGGCTTCGAGCTCAGCCCGCGCGGCCAGGGTGATGCCAAGGGACTGTCCACGAACCAGTGGAACAACATCGAGGCCGACCTGGGCAAGGTCGCGGCCGGCAAGACGGTCACGCGGATCCTGGTCGGCTATGACAAGCCGACCGGCCCGGCCGACTTCCGCGGCTGGATCGACGACCTCCGGATCAGCAAGGCGACCAGTTCGGACGCCGCCGCGCAGAAGACCGCCCGGCATCACCCGTCTGACCTGGCCATCACCACCCGCGGCACGAACTCCACCGGCGGCTTCTCCCGGGGTAACAACTTCCCCGCGACCGCCGTCCCGCACGGCTTCAACTTCTGGACGCCGGTCACGAACGCCGGCTCGATCTCCTGGCTGTACGACTACGCCAAGGGCAACAACGACCAGAACAAACCCGAGATCCAGGCGTTCTCGATCAGCCACGAGCCGAGCCCGTGGATGGGTGACCGGCAGACCTTCCAGGTGATGCCGTCGACCGCCGACACGCCGACCGCCAACCGCAAGGCGCGAGCCATGGCGTTCAGCCATGACAACGAGATCGCCCGGCCGTACTACTACGGCGTCACCTTCGACAACGGCAACGCGGTCGAGCTGACTCCGACCGACCACGCGGCGATGCTGCGGTTCTCCTTCCCGGCCGGCAAGGCGTCGCTGGTGTTCGACAACACCAGCAACCTCGGCGGCCTGACGCTCGACCCCGAGACCGGCGTGGTCACCGGCTACAGCGACGTCAAGAGCGGTCTGTCCACCGGCGCCGGCCGGTTGTTCGTGTACGGCGTGGTCGACCAGAAAGTGGTTGCCAGCGGCAAGCTCGCCAACGGTGGCGGCGCGAACGTCGGCGGCTACTTCTCCTTCGACCCGTCGGTGAAGCAGGTCCAGTTGCGGATCGCGACCTCGCTGATCGGCACGGCACAGGCCAAGAAGAACCTCGAACTGGAGCTCGCCGAGGGCAGCCGGTTCGAGAAGGTCCGCAACGCCGCCCAGGAAGCCTGGGACGCCAAGCTCAGCACGATCCAGGTCGAGGGCGCGACGACCGACCAGCTCACCACGCTCTACTCGAACCTCTACCGGCTGTTCCTCTACCCGAACAACGGCTCCGAGAACACCGGTACGGCGAAGAAGCCGGTGATCACCTACGCGTCGCCGACGTCACCCAAGGTCGGCGCCGACACACCAACCACGACCGGCTCGAAGATCGTGGCCGGCCAGACCTACGTGAACAACGGGTTCTGGGACACGTACCGGACCGTCTGGCCGGCGTACAGCCTGTTCGCGCAGGACACCGCCGGCGATCTGGTCAACGGGTTCGTCCAGCAGTACAAGGACGGCGGCTGGATCTCGCGCTGGTCCTCGCCGGGCTACGCCAACCTGATGGTCGGCACCAGCTCGGACGTCGCGTTCGCCGATGCCTACCTCAAGGGGATCAAGGGCATCGACGTGCAGGCGGCGTACGACGCGGCACTCAAGAACGCGGCCGCCCGCCCGCCGACGGACAACGTCGGCCGCAAGGGACTCGACCGCTCGGTGTTCAACGGCTACACGGCCAACACCACCGGTGAGGGCTTCAGCTGGTCGATGGACGGCTACATCAACGACTACGGCATCGCCAACATGTCCAAGGCGCTGTACGACGCGGCGAAGAAGAGTGACCCGCGCAAGCAGGAGTACCTCGACAACTACGACTACTACCTGAACCGCGCGCGCAACTACGTCACGCTGTTCGACCCGGCGCTGAACTTCTTCCAGGGCAAGGACGCCGCCGGCGTCTGGGGCAACTCGCCCTCGACCTTCCACCCGATGGACTGGGGTCACGACTACACCGAGACGAACGCCTGGAACATGGCGTTCTCGGCCCCGCAGGACGGCGCCGGCCTGGCCGCCCTGTACGGCGGCCGCGAAGGTCTGGCGAAAAAGCTCGACGAGTTCTTCAGTACTCCGGAAGACGCCTTGCACACCGGCGGCTACGGCGGCACGATCCACGAGATGCTCGAGGCTCGCGACGTCCGGATGGGCCAGTACGGCCACAGCAACCAGCCGTCGCACCACATCGCCTACATGTACGCCTTCGCGGGCCAGCCGGCGAAGACGCAGGAGAAGGTGCGCGAGGTCCTGAACCGGCTCTACCTGGGATCCGAGATCGGCCAGGGCTACCCGGGCGACGAGGACAACGGCGAGATGTCCGCGTGGTACCTGTTCAGCATGCTCGGGTTCTACCCGCTGCAGGTGGGCTCCCCGTCGTACGCGATCGGGGCGCCGCTGTTCACCAAGGCGACGGTGCGGCTGGCCGGCGGCAAGAAGCTGACCATCAGCGCGCCGAAGAACAGCGCGAAGAACCTGTACGTGAAGGGCGTCAAGGTCAACGGCAAGAAGTGGACCTCGACCGCGCTGCCGCACGACCTGATCGCGAATGGCGGCAAGATCGAGTTCGACATGACCGACCAGCCGTCCAGCTGGGGCACCGGCCGCAACGACGCTCCGCCGTCGCTCACGACGCCGGGCGAGGACCCGAAGACCTGGCGCGACTCGACCGAGGACGAGGGTGCCGTCACGGCGGCCGGCGGCGTGGACGTGTCCGCGCTGACCGACAACGACTCGAAGAAGCAGATCACGCTGACCGGCGCGACACCGACGGTCACGGTCGACCTGCAGCAGGGCCGGCAGGTCACGATGTACACGCTGACCAGCGGAAACACCGGTACTGCGCCGTCGGCGTGGACGCTCGAAGGGTCGAACGACGGAACGACGTGGACCGAGGTGGACAAGCGGAGCGGCCAGGCGTGGGCGCTTCCGGCGTACACGAGGTCCTTCAGCGTCGCGGCGCCGAAGGCCTATACGCAGTACCGGCTGGTGATGACTCCGGCGGCCGGGGCTGACGGGGTGACGCTGTCCGAGCTCGAACTGCTCGGCACCCTGAAGGGCATCGAGGCCGGCACCCACCCGAGCGACAAGCGGGTCGCCGAGACCAAGCCGAGCCCGACGCCATCGCAGTCCATCGACCGGAACTTCGGCTAGCCCCGCCCCCCGTTCATTCGCCCTCTTTTCACCCTCCCGGTCGGCCCGCGGTCGGCCGGGAGGTCCAAAGAGGGTGAAAAGAGGGCGAATGAACGGGAGGTGGGCACAAAAAACTTCCGGCGGAACCTGCCCCTGAGAGGTTCCGCCGGACGCCCGCGCCAGTCGGCCGGGAAGTATGGAGGGGTGGCGACCCCGCCCGGCCTGCCACCCCAACATCCTTACTGACGAGCGAGGCTCCGGTTAGGTTGCCTTGACCCAAAACTGTCCACATCCCGGACAGTTCAGGCGAGCCAGCCGCAGAACTGGCACTCCGCTGCCGCCGCGGCGAGCCGGCTGCCGTTGCGCTCGGGCTCCAGGACGGAGTACTCGACCCCAGTCGTTCCGTACCCGACGTCCCAGAAGTCCGTCCCGGCCAGCTCGGGTTGGAGCGGCCGCTCGACCAGGCTCTCGATGCTGTGCTGCGCGTAGCGGACGTCGTTGAGCTTCTTGCCCACCGGGTAGCCGGCGATCCCGAGTACGGCGACCACCAGCAGAATCGCGACCGGCTTCGGCCGCTTCCACCCGCCCGCTGACTGGCTCAGCGCGAACGCACCGACCAGGGCGACCGCCGCCCCGAAGTACAGGAGTGGAGCCCAGCCCTGGAACCAGACGAGCGGCGCGCTGGCGGCGAGCAGAAACGCGATGGCGGCTCCCACACCGAACGCCACCCCGACTCCCGTGTACGCCGCCAGCGCGACGACGGTGATCGCGGCGACGACCCCACCGGCGATCACACCGACCGTGAGGCCGGCCAGCAATGCCCAGCACTCGTCGTCCGGGGCGCACCGGCCCTCGTAGACGAAGTACCGATCAGCCCAGCCACCACCGCCACCACAAGCCCGAGGGCAAGCGCCCCCACCAGGCACAGCACCTGGCTACTCAGTCGCTTGTCACCGCTCGGCTGTCCCGCTTTCCCGGTCATGCGCTCACCGTAAGTCGCCACGCTCCGGCGACGCGTGAGCACAACTACTCAACCGGCCTAGGTTCAGCGGAAGCGCAGACGACATCGGCCGCCAGCAGGGCTACTGCGGCCATCCCCAGACCGATGACCTTGATCGTCAGCCAGCTCGAACTCACTGTGCTGGGCGACCTGGTTGTGTACACTTCTGTACATGAGTGACACGTTGCCGATCACAGAGGCCCGGGGTCAGTTCGGCTCCCTGGTTCGCCGGGCCAGCTCCCGGCGCGAGCGCACCACGATCACCGACCATGGCCAACCAGCCGCCGTGATCATCTCGGCCCAGGAACTGGACGAGATCGAAGACGCCCTGGCGTTCGCCCAGTACGACCTGGAAAAGGCCACAGGCACACTGCACACAGTGCCGCATCGTGAGGCCCGCGAGCGGCTAGGTCTGACCAAGGCGTGACGTACGAGATCATCTGGAGCGAGCGCGCACTCGACCAGGCCACCGGTTTCCTCAAGGACGATCCCGAGGGCCTGGACCAGCTGTTCCAATCAGTCGATCTGCTGGCCGACGACCCCCGGCCGGAGGGCACGGCGGAGTACGGCACACCGGACCGCCGGCGGATGCGCAGCGGGCGCTATCGCGTCCTGTACGACGTCAACGACAAGACCGTGACCGTGATCGTGATCCACGCCGGCCGCACCAGCTGATAGCCAGCGCGGCAGATGTCAGCCGGTCCAGCGGCCCGTGAAGAAGCCTGCGGCCCAGATGGCCGCCAGGGGTATCGCCACCGCCAAGTAGAGGCGGCCTAGCCAGGGTCTTCGCTCGGCGAGGACTGCCAGGCCGATCCAGAGCGGCCACCAGAGCAGGGTCGCCCGGGTCAGTGAGTAGATCCAGAACGACGTGACGAACGCGGCAATCGTGCTGGCGACCCAGGCCGCCTCGCCCCAGGAGTGGCGCCAGAGCAGCCAGGCCACTACGACCAGGCCGACGACGAGCGCGACCAGTTCGGCCCGGAACATCCAGGTCCAGTCGCTGCGATCCCCCGCGAAGTGGCCCTTGGTCGCGGCATCCACGGTGTTCATCAGCGAGACCCAGGGCTTGGTGAACTCGCGGGCCCAGCCCTTCTCCTGCGCCTCCTGCCAGGCGAACCAGGAACCGTGGATCTGCTTCAGGTAGGCCATGAAGCCGAGTACCGTCACAGCCGGCAGCGCCAGCCACGGTACGGAGTACCAGTCTCTCTTCTTCGAGGTGAGGAACTCGACCACCAGTGCGCAGGCGAGGAAGATGCCCGACACCCGGACCGTCGCCGCGAGCGCTACGAAGAGTGCAGCACGCGCCCACCGGCCCTGTCGCGCCGCCAGCCAGCCGGGGAAGGCGAAGGCGCAGAACAAGGCCTCTGTGTACGGCGCCGCCAGGAACACCCCGACCGGAGCCGTGAACCAGATCAGTGCCGCCTTCGGACCGAAGTTGGCCAACTGCGGGAACTCGTACTGCGCCAGCCGGGCGAGGTACACGCCTGCGACGGCACTGGCAACCAGGGAGATCAGTACGCCGCCAGCGACCGGCCCTATGCCGGTCCAGCCGACTACACGCATCAGGTACGGCAGTCCTGGGAAGAACGCGGCCAGTGGAGCGCCGGACGGCTCACCGTGGTTGTAGCCGAAGTCTGCGATCGCCTTGAAGTGCCAGACGTCCCATTGCAGCCAGGCACGCCACACGTTGGGGTAGGTGTCGCCACGGTTGAACAGCAGCGGCGCCGAGACGGACAGGACGAAGATCCCGATCCGGGTGACCAGCCACCACCCGATCGTCTCGCGGAAGGTCAGATCCGGCCGCCACCGCACCCCGAGCGCAGTAGCTTCCTTAGCCCTCCGAGCCCCCTGCGGCTGCTCATCAGAGGCCGCCCGCTCAACGACCACCAGAAGCCCGCTCCTGCGCACAACCCACCCACTGCGCAACAAACCACCCAGGCGCCATCACACCCCAATGGTGCCCCATCCCCGTTCCCGGGTCGAACACACCAGGCATCACCCCCGGCAGGTCATACCCTCGACGGCGGGCGACCGGAAACCCGCCCGAACCCCAGCCCACCGCCGACCCCTTGTCCGCATCCGTGCATCCTCCCGGCACCGGCGCGGTCTTGGCCGGAGTACAAGTGCTCAATCGCGAAGAAGGCACCCCGGTTTCGGGGTGCCTTCTGCTGGAGCTACTGGCCGGTCGATGCCTCGGGTGGAGGGGTCTCGGTCGGGCCGGTGGGGAGGGTCGGGAAGGTTGGCTTCGTCGGCTTGGGCTTCGTCGGGCTGGGCACCGTCGGCTTGGGCGGCTTCGGCGTGTTCGACGGAGGCGGGGTGTTCGAAGGGGGTGGGGTGTTCGACGGCGGCGGGGTGCTCGACGGCGGCGGAGTGGGCGTCGGCGTGTACGTCGGCGTCGGCGTCGGGCTGTCCTTGATCTGCTCTTCGTCCGGCGGGGTGAACTCCGCGGCCTCCAAGCCCGCCAGAGCCGGCTCCATGTAGGCCAGCCAGGTCTTCACCGGCCAGTTGCCGCCGAAGAACGCCTCGTCCTCGCTGTACGGGTCCAGGTCGGACTCACCGGTCTTGCCGGCCCGGTACAGCACTGCGGTGGACAACTGCGGCGTGTAGCCCGCCCACCACGACGTCAGCGTGTCGGCGCCGTCCTTGCAGCCGCCACACTTGGCGTTCTCAGCCCGGTGCTCGAACGCGACACCACCGGCGGTGCCGGTCTTGCCCGCCACCGGGCGGTCGAGCTCCTTGGCGTCCCTGCCGCTGCCCTTCGGCCCGTCGACGACGTTCTGCAGAACGTAGTTGACCATCTGCGCGATCTTCGGGTCGAGGTTCTGCTTGGGGACGAGCTTCGCCTGCGTCCAGATCGACTTGTTGGCCGGCCCGGTGACGCTCTTCAGTGTGTGCACCGGCACGTACATGCCGTTGGCGGCGAAGGTCGCGTACGCGTTGGCCATGTCGACCGGCGACGCATAGGGGTCCGGCCCGAGCACGGTCGACGGGTTGTTCCGGCCGCGCTCGAGGGCGTCGGTCTTGGGGATCCCCGCGGCCTCGGCAGCGTTGACGAGTTTGTCCGGGCCGTCTTCCATCTGCTTGTCGACCAGGTCGTAGAACGCGGTGTTGATGGACTGCTCGGTGGCCTTCAGCAGGTTGACGTCGCCATAGTCCTGGTCGAACTCGTTGTTGAGTTCCTTGCCCTGGACCTCGATCGGACTGTCGCCCTGGAAGACGTCGTAGATGCTCCGGTTCTCCTGCAGCGCCGCCGCGACGGCGAACGGCTTGAAGGAGGAGCCGGGCCGGGCCTTCAGCGTCGCCCAGTTCAGCTGGCTCTTCAGGTAGTCCGGTCCGCCGTACATCGCGACCAGTTCACCCGTGCCGGGCCTGACCGAGGCCAGCCCGACGTGCAGGTTCGACCGGTTCTTCTTCGGCAACCGATCCGTGCCGGCTTTGATGATGGCGCTTTGCTTGCGCACATCGAAGGTGGTGACGACCCGCAGGCCGCCGCCACTGATCTGGTCCTCAGGGACGATCTTCGCGAGTTCCTTGCGGGCCATGTCGAGCAGGAAGCCCTTCGGGCCCTGGTACCGGTCGCTCTTCTTTTTCTTCTCGGTAAGGTCGGGCAGCTTTCCCTTGTACTGCGCTGCCTTGGCCGGCGAGATCGTGCCCATCTCCTGCATCCCGCTGAGGACGTACTGGTACCGCTCGATGATCCGCTTCTGCGCCGAAGGGTCGTCCGGGTCGAAGCGGGTCGGGTTGTTCAGCACGGTCGCGAGGAAGGCGGCCTCTGACACGCTCAGGTTCCGCGGGTCCGGCACATTGAAGTACGCGTCGCCCGCGGCCGCGATGCCGTACGCACCCTCACCGAAGTAGATGGTGTTCAGGTATCCCTCGAGGATCTGCTTCTTGTCCTGTGTGCGGCTCAGCTTGGTAGCGATGAAGAGCTCGGAGAACTTCCGCGAGAAGGTGCGCTCCTGGGTCAGGTACATGATCTTCACGTACTGCTGGGTGAGCGTCGAGCCACCCTGCAACTGCTCGCCCCGGGCGATGTTGAAGGCCGCCCGCGCCATGCCGGACGGCGAGATCCCCGGGTTGGTCCAGAAGGTGCGGTCCTCGGCGGCGATGATCGCGTCCTGGACGTGCTTCGGGACCTGCGTCAGCGGCACCGACCGCCGGTTCTGGTCGTAGAAGGTGCCGAGCACTGTCTTGTTGTCGGAGTAGTAGACCGTGGTCGTGTTCGTCGCGAACGCCTTGTTGGGGTCCGGGATCTCGGTCGTCTGGTAGCCGATGAAGAAGGTGGCGGCAGCGCCGATCACACCGAGGCAGAACAGTGCCAGCAGCCAGCCCAGGACCCTCAGTGCCCAGTGCTTCTTGCGGCGCGCGCGGGTAGGAGCTTTCCTACGAGCTTCACTCACAGTGCAATCCTCGACGATCTCGCTGAAGTCATTGCGACCCAGAGTACGGCCGATGTGGTAACGCTCCCTATTCCGCCTGGATCGTAGCGTCTCCTACCGGCCACCCTTAGTCAGCCGGTCACATGCGGCGCCAGGAGGGTCACGGCAAGTAGGGCTGCGGGGAAGCAGGCGAGGAACATCGTGAACGTGTAGCCCATGATGTCGCGGGCCTTGAGTCCGAGGATGGCCAGCGTCGGCAGCATCCAGAACGGTTGCAGCAGGTTGGCGCTGGCCTCCCCGAGGTCGTACACGACGACCATCCAGCCGGCATCCACGTTGAGCTGGTTGGCCGCGTCCAGCACGTACGGCGCTTCGATCACCCACTTGCTGCCACCACTGGGCACGAAGACGCCCAGGATGCAGGAGTAGATCGCCACCAACGGCGGGAACAGGAACTGGTTGCTCGCCTGCACCAGCCACCCGGCCAGGCGGGCCGAGATCCCGGTGTACGCGATCATGCCGAAGATGCCACCGTACAAGGGGAACTGCAGCAGTACGCCGGCCGCCGCGGGTGCTCCGTCACGCACCGCCCGTGCCATCCGCCACGGACGCCAGTGCAGCAGCATGGCGAGCAGGAAGAGGATGAGGTTCACCGTGTTCAGGTCGAGCGCATTGAAGAAGCTCTTGCCGTCGAAGTACCGGACCAGGTAGATCGTGCCGAGCAGGACGACCAGCAGGTTAAACAGCGGCGAGTGCTCGAGCCAGTCACCCGGCCTGCGCTTCTCGTCCTCCGCGCCGTCCACCCGCTGCCCGTTGTACGCCGAGCCCCGGCCGATCAGCGGCCGCAGCTCGATGCCGATGTCCTCGGCCGTCTTGGCGTTGCCCTCGCCGGGTGCGACGAACCACGCCATCGCCACGCCGACGACGTACACGAAGAAGGTGGCGGCGAGCGCCTGCCAGGTGAAGATCGTGTCGCTGAGCGGGATCAGCCCACTGGCGCGACCGCTCTCGCGGATCACTTCCTGGACCGGGCCGGGGCTGCTGCTCGCACTCGCGACTTGCAGCGCGGCCGAGCCGGACAGGCCCTGCGCCCAGACCGTGCCGAGCCCCAGGAACGCCATCGCGCCCAGCGCCCGATAGTCGGCCTTCGGCACGTTGCGGGCGACTTCACGGGCGAGGATCGCGGCGAAGATCAGGCTGAACGCCCAGTTCAGGTACGACGCCAGCATCGCGACCGCGGCGACGAAGGCGACCGCGGTCCGGGGTGACTTGGGGATCCGGGCCAGCCGGGTGATCAGCCGGGCGACCGGGCCGCTGGTGGCCACGGCGTACCCGCCGATGATGATCATCGCCATCTGCAGCGTGAAGGTGATCAGGC
This sequence comes from Kribbella catacumbae DSM 19601, assembly GCF_000372465.1. Taxonomy (GTDB): domain Bacteria; phylum Actinomycetota; class Actinomycetes; order Propionibacteriales; family Kribbellaceae; genus Kribbella; species Kribbella catacumbae. The sequence continues at coordinate 242,964 of NZ_AQUZ01000007.1, read as the reverse complement.
TCCAGAACCCCAGCCCCCAGGCGTCGACCAGGCCGAAACCCTTGGTCGCCGCCGGATCGTCCGGCCGCTTCAGCAGCGGTTCGCCGGTGACCAGGCCGAACACCAGCACCACGAAGGTGCCGACCAGAACGAACCCGAACGCGTCGGGCAACCACTTCTCGGTGAACGCGGTGAACCGCAGCGCGGTCCGGGCCAGCGGGCCCTCGCCCTCGGTGCCGTGCTTGGCGTGCTTCCCATGGCTGTCAGCCATGACCCTCCGCTCCTGGACCACGACTCTGTGTCAGCTGTTTAACGCAGATCAGCGCCTGACGTAACAGGTTTTCTCGCAGCGGGTCGTGACATAGCTGACAAAGTCCACCTTTGTTAAGGGTTGTCCACAGCCGATCGCGGTGCTTACAGTGGCGGTGCGATGTATCAACTCGATACATCAGGTCATGACAAACACATGACAAAATGGTCGAGGGAGGTGGGTCATGGGAAACCGCAGCGGGGTCCTGGAACTCGCCGTACTCGGCCTGTTGCACGAAGCGCCGATGCACGGATACGAGCTCCGCAAGCGCGTCAACGCCCAGTTCGGCTGGGGACGCGTGCTGTCGTTCGGGTCGCTCTACCCGTGTCTGAAGGCGATGCTCCGCAACGGACTGATCTCCGCCGACGCCGGTACGCCGGACGCCGGGCGGAGACCGAAGATCGTCTACACGATCACTGCCGACGGCAAGGACTACTTCGCTCAGGCGATGAGTGAGGCCGGTCCGTCGGCGTGGGAGGACGACACGTTCGGCGTCCGGTTCTCGTTCTTCGGCCGGACCGATCCGGCCACCCGGCTGCGCATCCTCGAGGGCCGCAGGGCCCGGATGGAGGAGCGGCTGGCCAACTTCCGGGCAGCGATGAGCCGGACCGCGGAGCGGGTCGACGCGTACACCCTCGAGCTGCAACGGCACGGCCTGGAGTCGGCCGAGCGCGAGGTCCGCTGGCTGAACGAGCTGATCGACGGCGAACGCAGCCGGCAGCGGCCCCCTGAAGAGCAACACCCGCCTGTTTCACCCCCCAACTAAGGAGTTCCAGATGACTTCGATCCGCGTAGCGATCGTCGGTGTCGGCAACTGCGCCAGCTCGCTCGTCCAGGGCGTGCACTACTACCGCGACGCGAAGCCCGACGAGCGCGTCCCCGGTCTGATGCACGTCCAGTTCGGCGAGTACCACGTTCGCGACGTCGAGTTCGTCGCCGCTTTCGACGTGGACGGCAAGAAGGTCGGTCTCGATCTCGCCGACGCGATCGGCGCCAGCGAGAACAACACGATCAAGATCTGCGACGTGCCGCCGAGTGGCGTCACCGTGCAGCGCGGTCACACGCTGGACGGTCTGGGCAAGTACTACCGCGAGACCATCACCGAGTCCGACGCGTCGCCGGTCGATGTCGTCGCCGCGCTGCGTGAGGCGCAGGTCGACGTCCTCGTCTGCTACCTGCCCGTCGGGTCGGAGCAGGCCGCGAAGTTCTACGCCCAGTGCGCGATCGACGCGAACGTCGCCTTCGTCAACGCGCTGCCCGTGTTCATCGCCGGTACCAAGGAGTGGGCCGACAAGTTCACCGCGGCCGGCGTACCGATCGTCGGCGACGACATCAAGTCGCAGATCGGCGCCACCATCACGCACCGCGTGCTGGCCAAGCTGTTCGAGGACCGCGGCGTCACCGTCGACCGGACCTACCAGCTGAACGTCGGCGGCAACATGGACTTCAAGAACATGCTGGAGCGCGACCGGCTGGAGTCCAAGAAGATCAGCAAGACCCAGTCCGTCACCTCGCAGCTGGTCGACGACATCGACCCGCGCAACGTGCACATCGGCCCGTCGGACTACGTGGCCTGGCTGGACGACCGCAAGTGGGCCTTCATCCGGCTCGAGGGCCGCAACTTCGGCGACGTACCGCTGTCGCTGGAGTACAAGCTCGAGGTCTGGGACTCGCCGAACTCGGCCGGCATCATCATCGACGCGATCCGCGCCGTGAAGATCGCCAAGGACCGCGGCATCGGCGGCCCGATCCTGTCCGCGTCGTCGTACTTTATGAAGTCGCCGCCGGAGCAGTACGCCGACGACGTCTGCCGCGACCTGGTGGAGAAGTTCATCAAGGGCGAGGTCGAGCGCTGACCCGGTACTCCGGTACTGCGGGCCCCGTGGCGATCCGTCACGGGGCCCCGCTCTTTGTCGGGGTGGTTCGGTAGCGTTCATCGTCATGCGGCTGCACGTGGGATGCGCGATGTGGACGCACGCGCCCTGGAACGGCCGGTTCCTGCCCCATCCGCTGCCTGCCTCCGAACGGCTGGAGGCCTATGCGACGTGGTGCACCGCGGTCGAGGGCAACACCACTTTCTACGCGACTCCAGCGCGCGCGACCGTTGAGATGTGGGCTTCGCAGGTCTCGCCCGACTTTCGCTTCGTGCTGAAACTCCCCAAGGTGATCACGCATGACCTTCGTCTGCATGACGCCGCCGACAAGGAACTGCACGCATTCCTGACCGCAATGGAACCGCTCGGACCACGGGCGCACGCTCTGTGGATCCAGCTACCGGCCTCCTTCTCGCCATCCGAGTTGGGCTCCCTCGCTGGCTTCCTCCATCGAGCACCGTCGGCCTTTCGCTATGCGGTCGAAGTACGGCATCCGGCGTTCTTCGAGCAGGAGCGAGTGGCTCAGCAGCTTGAACAGATCCTCGGCCGGGTCGGCGCCGAGTGGGTGCCTTTCGACACCGTGACGTTGTTCCAGACCGCGGCCACCAGCTACGGCGAGCGCGAAGCCTGGATGAACAAGCCACGGCTGCCTCGGCGAACGCGAGCACTCACGCAGTACCCGATCGTGCGCTACATCGGGCGGGATGACGTCGCCGTCACGATCGAAGGCTGGCAGTACCTCGCGGACCAGACCGCCTCGTGGCTGTCGGAAGGGAGGTCGCCGACCGTCTTCCTGCACACACCTGACAACGTCGAGTCGCTCGCGCTCGCCCGGCGCTTCTACGACGATGTCCGCTCGCGAGTGCCTGAGCTCGACCCGCTGCCCGAGCCGGTACCGGCCGAGCCGCCGACGCTTTTCTGAGGGTTATCCACAGCTGAGAAATCCGCGGCTGGGACAACGCCGAATCTCCATATGTTCTCCGGTGAGACCAACTCCCGGGAGGACAGCCATGGAATCCACTGAAGATCGCTACGCCCGCACCCAACTGCTGATCGCCGACCTGCGCCGGCGCGCGGAAGCCTGCGAGGATCCACGTGAGCAGGCCAACCTGAGCCGATCCGCGGACTCACTCGTCCGCCTGGCCGTGGCGCTCCAGCCGTGATCACCTCACGCGAGGGTCTGCTCGAGCAGCACGCCTGGGCGGCGCTGCGGATCAGTGGGGCGGACCAGACGGCCTGGAGCGGCGAAATCGTCGAAGCCGGTGAAGGGATTCTCGGTCTGGCGCACTGGGACGGCACGCTGCATCTCGACCGCGCCTGCATCCTCGAGCCGCTGCGGGATCTCTATGACCGTGGCGGTGAGCCACGCACCGATGCCGAGCTGATCCGCTACCGCGAGGCTTTGGTGACGCTGCTGCACGAACAGTCCCATTTCCTCGGCCCGGTGGGTGCCAGTCAGGAGGCGGCCCGTGCTGCCTTCAAGCTCCCCGGCAGCCGAGCTCTGGAGGAAGGCGTCGCCGAGTTGTGGGCCCACGACCACTTGAACGACTACATCCACGAGCTCGGGATCGAAAAGGTTGCCCCCGGCATCACCGAAGTCCGCAGCGAACCGTCGTACGCCGCGTTCGTCCCGGCCGTCCGCCTCTTCACCGCCGACCTCGACCGCCAGGCCGGGGCACCGGCGGGCGAGACGCTGCACCTACTGAACCGCCAAACCGCCGAAGGCCAATGGCACCAGGCAGTAGCCCGCATCTACGACTCCAGCCGACTGCCTCACCTCGCCCCGCCCGATCAGTCCCCAGCCATTCGGCTTCAGCTGGAACAGGCTCTCCGCAGTTCCTTCAGAGGTCTGGAGCTCTACGAACCCTTCCCCCGAGGCTTCGCCACCTCTCGCTCCCACGCCGCCGGCACCCGGCTCCTGACCTCGCTCCACCAAGAACTAACCACTGCTGAGTGCCGCTACACCCCAACCCCACGCCCGACCCGAATCAACCTCAACCCACCAGCGTTGCCCGCACCGCCAGGCCCCATCTCTCAAGCCACCGTCCCGCCGGCGTCCAGGCCGGCTCAGGTCTCCACTCCAGCCGACTCACCTCATTCCGCCCTGCACCACGCCCTGGCCGGAGTCACCCCTCCAGCCACTCGCCCTCCAGCCGCTCGCCTTCCGGCCGCTCCAGCCACGCCGCCCAGAACCATTCCGTCCGCCACTGCCGCTGGCACCGCAAGAGAGACCGGCACTGGCTCGCGCTAACGAGTTTCCTTCCGATGGACCTGGCCGGTGTTCCCAACGATCGTGATCTGCTGCCCGTTCTCCAGAGCGCTCATCACGCCAGGAACGCCAAGCACGGCAGGTATCCGGTGCTCACGGGCGACGATCGCGGCATGGGACAAGCTGCCACCCACCTCCGTAACCACGCCCGCAACCAACCCGAACAAAGGAGTCCACGCAGGATCGGTAAACCGACAGACCAAGATGTCGCCCCGCTCAACCCGCCCGAAGTCCTCAACCCTTTCCACCAACCGCACCGGCCCGGAAGCAGTCCCAGGACTCCCACCCACACCCCGCAGTACCGCTGGCTCGCTCGTCACTGCGGACTGGCTCAGGTCGGCGCTCTCAAGGGGAGCTGTGATCGGGCGCGATTGGAGTAGCCAGACACGATCGTTCTCCAAGGCAAACTCAAGATCTTGCGGCCCGCCAAGCTGCTCGGCAACGTCCTGCCCCAACTGCATGACTCGGTGGACTTGCCCGTCACTAAGACAAAACTGCTCCCGCTGGACGCGCGGCACCTCGCTCGCGACGACTTCGACAGCGGCCGTGGTGGGGCTGTCAGTTTCCAGCGCGGAGGGTCTGCCGTTTCCCTGCACCGTGAGGTTGCGATCTCTTCGGGTGAGTTTGGTGCCGAGCCTGCGGGTGAGTGAGTGGGGTGCGGGCGACGTCAGGGTGTAGGTGTCAGGTGTCACCAAGCCCTGAACAACGCTCTCACCGAGTCCCCACGAGGCTTCTATCACCGAGGCGCCGCCGACAGTCCGGGAGTCGGCGGTGAAGAGCACTCCGGCAACCTCAGCGTCCAAATGGCGCTGAACGATCACCGCAATCCCCGGGTTGGTGGACGACGCGTGGGGCGCAATCCCCGGGTTGGCGGCAGGGTGGATATTGCTGTGGATGGCTGACTGGGTTTGGCGGTAGGTGGTGGCGCGTTGGCTCCACAGGGATCCCCAGATTGTCTGGACCTTGTCAGTGACAGCGGGGAGGCCGTGGATACCCAGGAAGCTGTCGTGTTGACCTGCTGCTGAGGTGTTCGGGGTGTCCTCCGTTGTGGCTGACGACCGTACTGCGACCGGGTGGTCGCCCAGATCTGCCAGCGCAGCGGCCAGTTCGTCGAGCAACCACGGAGGAACTGGCTGGGACTCGACCAGGTGGCGGGCCTCGTCTGGGTCTTGGCTGGACAGTGCGTGGGCGAGGTCGAGGTGAGCAGTGACAGCTCGGTAGGCATCGACGGGGATCACGAAGCCCGGTGGGACCGGGAATCCCGCTCGAATGAGGCGGCCGAGGACCGCGGCCTTGGCGCCGGCGCTTTCCTGCGTGGCCTCGGCGAGACGGATGATCATCGAGCTTCTCCTTCAAGGCCGCAGGTGGGTGTGTCGCTACGGGCGGGATGTGCATTGGCTCCAGGCGAGACTGCGACCGCGTCGGCTGCCACGAGCCACGCCTCGCCCAACAGGTGCGTGGGGCACTTCGCGCTCTTCAACAGAATGTTGACAACGGTTTGTTGATGATGGACTGTTTTGGGGTGCAACGCAATGACAGTGCGGGTGAGCCCGCCAGCGACCAGGCTCAGGCGCAGCGGGAGCGGGAGGCTCGGGAGTGGTTGCTGGCGGCTGGGGCTGAGCGGCTTGAGCAGCGGCCCTGGCAGCTTGGTTCTATGCCGCCGTCCGCGGTCGATCTGATCCAGTTCTTTCTGTGGCGGTCCAGGTCGGCGGCCTTCGGTGGGGCGGACACTGACCAGGAGCTGACCGACGCGGTGGTGGCGGCGCTACAGCTGCTACCGGCCGCGCGGGCCGAGATCGATCAACTCGAGACCGGGCTGCTGTTCGCCGCGCGTGGAATCGGACTCACGTGGGCTCAGATGGCCACCGCCCTCGGGCTGAACTCCCCACAAGCCTGCCAGCAACGCCTCGACCGCCTCACCACCCGAGCAAGCCGCCCCACGGATGACCTAGCACCATGACCGAGCACTCACCCCTGGAAGGACTGGCACGGTGACCGCGGCCTCCACCAACAGAAGGGCTGGTTCTGTGACGAGGAGTTCCGCGGCGGAGTTGTTGGTGCTGCACGCTGTTCGGCTCAAGGGGGTTGCTGATGAGCTGGCGGTTGCCAGGAGGTTCGCTCTTGATCGGGCGGTGACGGCGGAGCTGTTGCTCGACTGTCAGGCCTATGGCTGGATCACCTGGAGCGAGTTCGCCGGGTTGGGAGGTTGGTCGCTTACGGATGCCGGACGTGCGGAGAACGAGCGGCAGCTCGCGGTTGAGCTCGATCGGGCGGCTGGCCGCGAGGTGCTTCGTGAGATCTACACGGAGTTCCTGCCACTCAACGAGCGGTTGCAGCAGACCACTACCGACTGGCAGATCAGACCGACAGCCGCCGATTCGATGGCCTTCAATGACCACAACGACCCGCAATGGGATCGCCGTGTCATCGAGGAACTAGGCGCACTGGACCAGGCGCTGAGTGCGGTGTCCGAGCGGATCGGCGCCGTCCTCGATCGCTTCCGCGGGTATGACGACCGGTTCGCAGCAGCACTGGATCGAGTGCGGGCGGGAGACGGTGCCTGGGTGGACCGAACAGGCGCCGACTCCTGCCACACCGTGTGGTTCGAACTCCACGAAGACCTCATCGCGACCCTTGGCCTGGCCAGGGGCGAGACTATGAACCCGTGACCGGTAGCTATCGACGTGAGCGGCAGGTGGTGCCTCGGTGATCCGGCATGTTCTGTTTGACGCTGATGGCGTGCTGCAAGACCTTCCCGGTGGCTGGTACGCCGCGATGGAACCTCATCTCGGTGAACGAGCGAGAGAGTTCCTTCACCAGACTTGGAAGGATGAGCTGCCAGCACTGGCGGGACAGGACGACTATCTGCCCTTGCTGGCAGCCACGCTCGTGGAGTACGGCGTCGGGACGCCTGTCGAGGTTGTCTATCAGGACGTGTGGCACCGCATTGTCCGCAGCGAAGAGTCCTTTGCGATCGTCGAGATACTCCGGCGAAATGGCTACGGCGTGCACCTCGGCACGAACCAGGAGAAGTACCGGGGCGGGCATATGCGCACGGCTCTCGGGTACGACGCCATCTTCGACGTCAGCTGCTATTCCTACGATCTCGGTGTCGCCAAGCCGGACCCGGCCTTCTTCACCGAAGCCGCGCGACGGATCGCGGCCGCCCCGTCCACGATCCTGTTCATCGACGACGTGGCCGCCAACGTCGCGGCCGCAAGAAACGCTGGACTCGCGGCCGAGCAGTGGGAGCTGACTCAAGGCCACGACACCCTGCTCGCGCTCCTCACCAATCATGGCGTTGACGCAGCCCACCGATAGACACCGGTGGAAACGCGAGCGTTGAAGACCGCGGTTGGTCACACGCGGAGGGTGACCAACCGCCGGGGTCATGACGGGTTGATGGTGAGGGTGTAGCCGCCTCGGCTGCCGTAGGTGGAGTAGCCGGTGTCTAGGGGGTTTGCGTAGCCGGTGTTGTCGATTCGGAGGTAGTAGGTGCCTGGCTGGAGGTTGCTGGTGACGGTGGCGCTCAGGCCGGTGGGGGTGCCGGCGTCTGACTGGCCGGAGGCTGGGTCGGCTGTGGCGACGACCGTGCCTGCCGAATTGAGCAGGTCGAGCTTGACGTCGAGGTTGCCCCCTATCGCCGCTGCATTCGCGGTGGCGGTGTAGTTGCCGGCAGCGCTGACATCCACGCGGTACACATCCGTGTCCGCCTCAGCGGCGATGAAGCCGTTGGCCGCAGTACCAACCGTGAGCGCGGCCGCTGCGGCAGTAGTGTCACCCGCCTCGTCGGTACGAAGTGCCAGGCCGTGGGTGCCGATGACCGAGTAGTCGTCCTCGGAGTTGTTCGCACCGGAGTACTCGCCCTTGCTCCACTGGCTGATCCCCCGGTAGTAGCCGACACCCATGATCGGCGCCCACGAACCGTGCCCTTGGTAGTACCCGACGGATGCGGTGCCGTCGTGGCCGAGGCCGACGTTGTGGCCGGCTTCGTGCGAGGCAGCCTCGGCGAGGTTCTTGGCGCCGGTACCGACGCCACGGGTGAACACCAGCGCGGGCTGGTAGTAGTCGTGCTGACCTGCGTTGTCGTAGACGCCGATATAGGCGACACCGCCGCAGCCACAGCCGGACTGGTACCAGGTGTCCGGGTCGATCAGTACCCGCGTTCCGTACTGCAGGTCGGCCGAGTTCGTCCGGTTGATCGCGTCCTGCGCCGGCTCCTGGGTCGTCACGTCGACGTCGAAGGCGGCGTAGTCCTCCGCGACCCGCGCCCACACCTCATGGACGACGTCCTGCTCAGCGGTGCTGAAGCTCGCCGGGTTCCCATCGGTGTCGTACTGCGAGACGTTGACCGGGTCGACGCCCTTGGCCGCGTTCCACGCCGTACCGGTGATGGTGTGGCCGTCGAAGTCCAGGTAGATGACCCGGTTCGATCCGGGCTTGCTGTGCAGCTCGAAGGCCGGGCCCTCGGCGGCAGCGACCGCTCCGGTCGCCCAGCGAGCTGAGGCCTCGGAAGTTTTCTGGGCCTGGGTCAGAACCGGCTCGCGGAAGAACAACCGGCCGTCGGAGTCGAGCCAGCTGGTCTTGTCGGTGGCGAGGGTGTCCCGGAGTTTCTGCTCGGACAGACCGTTGCGCTGGGCAACTTCTGCGAGGCGGGACTGGATCTTGCCGAGCGCGGTCAGACCCGGCGTCGGCTGACCGATGAGCTGGTCGAGCGGTGGCTGTTGCGCGTCGGCCTGGGCGCCGGCGGCAACCGCCAGCGCTCCGAACACGACGGCACCGGCAGCTACGAGCGCACTAGTTCGGCGGAACCTGCTGTGCATCTGGAATCCTCCTCAAGGATTCCCCCCAGAAGTTCGTGCTCTGGTGTTTCCCCCGTGACGTGCGCCGGGACATGTGGTCGGAGCGAGCGCGACCACATGTCCCGGGACACGGTTCTGCTAGCCGGCGGTGACGCGGACTGAGTAGCCGCCGCGGCTTCCGTAGGTGGAGTAGCCGGTGTTCAGCGGGTTGCCGTAGCCGACGTTCTCGACGCGGAGGTAGTAGCGGCCCGCCGTGACCTGGCGGTTGATGCTGGCGCTCAGGCCGGTCGGCGTACCCGAGTTGGACTGGCCGGCGGCCGGGTCCGCGGTGGCGACGACTGTGCCTGCGGAGTTGAGCAGCTGGAGCCTGATGTCCAGGTCGGCACCGGAGGCCGCCGCGTTGGCCGCGAAGGTGAAGGTGCCGGCCGACAGGTCGATCCGGAAGGTATCGACGTCCGAGTCACTGGCGTAGACCCCGTTGACCGCGGTACCCAGCGTGAGGGCGGTCGCGTCGGAGGTGCCGTTGCCGTGCTCGTCGGCGCGCAGGGCCAGGCCGTTCTGGCCGACGACCGTGAAGTCGTCTTCCTTGTTGTTGGCGCCGGAGTACTCGCCCTTGCTCCACTGGCTGATCGCCTTGGAGTAGCCGACGCCCATGATCGGCGCCCAGGCGCCGTGGCCGGTGTAGTAGCCGACCGAGGCGGTGCCGTCGTGGCTGAGTCCCAGGTTGTGACCGGCCTCGTGCGACGCGGCCTCGGCGATGTTCTTCGCGCCGGTACCGACGCCCTTCGTGAAGACGAGGGCAGGCTGGTAGTACGAGTGCTGCGAAGTGTTGTCGTAGACACCAACGTAGGCGACACCGCCACAGCCGCAGCCGGACTGGTACCAGGTGGTCGGGTCGATCAGGACGCGAGTGCCGTACTGCTGGTCTGACGAACCGGACCGCGTGATGGCCGCCGCGGGCGGCGCCTGCGTCGTCACGTCGACGTCGAACGGCGCGTAGTCCTCGGCGACGCGGGCCCACACGTCACGGACCACGTTCTGCTCGGTCGTGCTCCAGTTGCTGGTGTTGCCGTCGGTGTCGTACGGCGTGACGTTCACGGTGGACGGCTTGCCATTGTTCCAGGCAGTGCCGGTGATCGTGTGCCCGTCGAAGTCCAGGTAGATCACCCGGTTCGAGCCGGCCTTGCTGTGCAGCTCAAAGGCGGGACCGGTCGCGGCGGCGACGGCCTTCGTGGCGAACTGCGGGGACTTGGCGGTGGCCGACCGCTGCTTGGCGGTGGCGACCGGCTCGGCGTAGAAGAGCTTGCCGTCCTTGTCCAGCCAGCTGGTCTTGTCGGTGGCCAGGATCCGCTGCAGCTGCTGCTCGGCGATGCCGTTGCGCTCGGCCAGTTCGGCGAGTCGCGGCTGGAGCTTGCCCAGGGCGGCTTTACCCTGGAGCTGCTCTCCGAGCAGTGTGTCTAACGGGGCCGGGGACGGACCCTGTTGGGCGTCTGCCTGGTTGCCGGCCACGACGGCCAGCGCTCCGAACAGAACGGCACCGGTGCCTACTAGCGCACCGGTTCGGCGGAACCTGCTGTGCATCTGGGGTCCTCCTCAGGGACTCCTGGGCGGCTCCTCGGCGATGACGCCGGCGGCGGTGAGAAGCCGTCCTGCCTCACTTGTCGTGCGCGTACGCACACTTTGCGTAGAGTGCCCCATCGGTTGCCGCCCTGTATACATTTTTCCGAGGAATTTACGTTCTCCAGAACCGCCTCCGCGCCTCTCCCGACTCACTGACACAGCAGCGGCTTGGTGTGATGTGGATCACACCGGCCCAGAATGTCGAATTCACCGGAGCCCACCCGACGCGTCGTCGAAAGGTCAGCACGACCACACCCCGGAGTACCGGGCGACGAACGGAGAAACCCATGAAACTCACCCTTCACACCTTCCTCAGCCTCGACGGCGTCATGCAGGGCCCCGGCGGCTTCGAGGAGGACCGCAGCGGCGGCTTCGACCGCGGCGGCTGGCTGATTCCGTACGGCGACGAGGTGATGGGCGAGATCGTCGAGGGCTGGTTCGCCAAGGCGGGCGCCATCCTGCTCGGCCGGACGACGTACACGATGATGGAGTCCTACTGGTCGCAGATCGACGACGGCAGCAACACGGCCAGCGGGCTCAACAACCTGCCGAAGTACGTCGCTACCTCCACGCCGCTGGCGCCGGTCTGGAATGACAGCACCGCGCTCACCGGAGATGTCGTCAAGCAGGTCGAGGAGCTGAAGGCCAAGCCAGGCGGCGAACTGCAGATCCACGGCTCCTGTGCTCTGGCCCGCACGCTGCACCAGGCCGGCCTGATCGACGAGTACCGGCTGCTGACCTTCCCGGTCGCGGTCGGCAGCGGCAAGCGGCTGTTCACCGAGGACGCGCCGGCGTACGGGTTCAAGCTGGTCGAGAGCCGCGTTACCAGCACTGGAGCCACGTACTCCGCGCTGACGCCGACTCCGTTCCAGACCGGCACCGCAGCGATCGAAGACGGCAGCTCTACCTTCTCGACCGACTAGACGAGCAGGACTTGGCGGATGGACGTGCCTGCAGCGAGGACGTCGAAGGCTTCGTTGAGGTTCTCCAGGCGGACCGTTGAGGTCAGCAAGCGGTCGACCGGCAGGCGGCCCGCCTGGTAGAGCGCTATGTAGCGGGGGATGTCGCGGCTGGGGATGGCTGATCCCAGGTAGGAGCCTTTGAGCGTTCGCTCTTCGGCGACCAGGCTGACGGCCGGGATGCTCAGTGTCTGCGACGGATGCGGTAGACCGACCGTGATGGTGGTTCCGCCGCGGCGGGTCGCGGCGTAGGCCTGGCCCAGTACTGCGGCGCTGCCGACGGTCTCGAAGGCGTAGTGGGCACCACCACCGGTTGCCTCGCGCACCTGCTCGACGACATCGTTGCCTCGGGCATCAATCGCGTGAGTGGCACCCAACTCGAGGGCGAGGGAAAGCTTCTCCGGTACTACGTCCACCGCGACGAGCGGGTGTGCACCGACCAGCGCGGCTCCGAGCAACGCTGACAACCCGACGCCGCCGAGGCCGAAGACGACCGCGCTCTGTCCTGCCTGGACGCGCGCGGTGTTGACCACGGCACCGACGCCGGTCATCACGGCGCAACCGAAGAGCGCGGCGATCTCCGGCGGCAACCCCGGGTCGATCTTCACCGCGGACCGCGCCGAGACGACCGCATGATCGGCAAAGCCAGAAACACCCAAGTGGTGGTGCAAGCGACGCTCGCCGGAGGGCGAAGTGCTGGCGGTCCCGCCCATGGGCGAAGTGGAGGTCGTCTCGCCCGTGGGCGAGGTGCTGTTGGTCTGGGCCGCAGGCGGGATGCTCAGTCGGCGTTCGCCCGAGAGGAGAGTGCCGGCCGTGTTGGCTGCTGCGCCCGGCTCGCACAGGGCCGCGCGGCCTTCTGCGCAAGGTCCGCAGGTACCGCAAGCGGGGACGAAGGCGAAGCCGACCGTGTCACCGGCCGCGAACCCGGGCGCCTCCGACCGCACCACCTCGCCGGTCGCCTCGTGCCCGAGCAGCATCGGCATCACCCGTGGCCGCGACCCGTCGATCACCGACAGATCCGAGTGACACAGCCCGGCAGCGCGGATCCGGACGAGCAACTCACCGGGCCCCGGCGGCGCGAGCTCGACCTCCTCGATCCGGAGCGGCCGCGATTCGGCGTACGGGCTCGGCAGGCCCATCTCCCGCAGTACGGCGCCTCGCACGATCATCCGGCGATCCCTTCCAGCGCAGTACGGATGCTGTCGGGCAGCGGGACCGGGCGGCGGTTCTCGCGATCCACGAAGACATGCACGAACCGCCCGGTCGCGGCGGGCTCCGCGGAGCCACTCCGGAACAGCCCGATCTCGTAGCTCACGCTGGAGTTGCCGACCTTCGCCACCCGCAGTCCGGCGTCGACCGGATCGGGGAACGCGAGCGACTGCTTGAAGGTGCACTGCGACTCCACGCACAGCCCGATCACGTCCCCGCGATGGATATCGAGCCCACCGGCGCGGATCAGGAAGTCGTTGATCACCGTGTCGAAGAAGCTGTAGTACTCGACGTTGTTCAGATGACCGTAGACGTCGTTGTCCTTCCATCGCGTACTGATCGCGAGGAAATGCGGGTAGGAGCTCCGATCCATCCGCCCACCATAGGGTGCGGGTGTGACATACGTACTGATTCCCGGCGCCGGCTGCACGCCCTGGCACTGGCACCTGCTGACCGCCGAACTGCAGGGGCGCGGGCAAGAGGTCATCGCCGTCGATCTCCCCTGTGACGACGAGTCCGCCGGCCTCAGCGCGTACTGCGATGCAGTGGTCACCGCAGTCGGTCAGCGCACCGACCTGGTCGTGGTGGCCCATTCGCTCGGCGGCTTCACCGCGCCGGCTGTGTGCGAACGGCTGCCGGTGGAGCTGGTGGTCCTCGTGGCGGCGATGGTCCCTCCGCCGGGAGAGGCAGTGAGCGACTACTGGGACAACACGTCGTACGACTGGAACGGCGACGAGGACGTGGACACCTTCTTCCACGACCTTCCGGCGGAGCTCGCCGCGGAAGCAAGACGGCAACTGCGAGAGCAGGCCGGACGGCCGATGGGTGACCCCGCCCTGTTCGAGCACTGGCCGGACGCACCGACGCGAGCGGTGATCGCCACCGACGATCTCCTGTTCCCGCCTGACTACCTGCGCAAGCTGACCACCGACCGACTCGGGTTCGCACCGGACGAAATGCCCGGCGGGCACTTCCCGATGCTGGGTCACCCGGTCGAACTGGCCGACCTCCTCGAGCGGTACCGCCTCGCAGTACAGGCTGGTTAGTCCTGCCAGAGGCCGATGCGGTTGCCGTCCGGGTCGAGGAAGACGGCCATCCGCCCCAGGCCGGGGACTTCCCAGGGCGGGACCGCTGTCTTGGCGCCGAGCTCCTCGGCACGGGCGAGGGATGCGTCCAGGTCGGGGACCGAGAAGTAGGTGACGACGCCGGCCGGGCGAGTCTCGTCCTGCTGACCGATGCCGCCGGGGAGAGTCCCGTCGTCCGGGTCGATCAGGGCGTAGTTGAGCGATTCGATGACCTGCAGGCGCCAACCGAACAGCTGGGCGTAGAAGGCGCGGGAGGCGTCGGCGTCCTTGGCGGTGATGTCGATCCAGGCTGGGTGATTGGTGTCCATACCCCTACGTCGGAGCAGGTGCCGGCGATTCGACAGGGTGCTCTGAACCTACGGTTGCGTAACTTACGGTGCCGTAGGGTGGGGGGAGCCGCCCATGAAGGAGACCACGGTGACCGACAAGCTGGTGACGAATCTGCTGCATGAGCTGGAGCCCGTCGTCGAGGAGAATCTCGAGCGGCACCTGGCCATCACCAAAGACTGGAACCCGCACGACTACGTGCCGTGGAGCGAGGGCCGCGACTTCGCCTTCCTGGGTGGTGAGGACTGGTCGCCGGAGCAGTCCCGGCTCGATCCGGTCGCCAAGGTCGCGATGATCACCAACCTGCTGACCGAGGACAACCTGCCGTCGTACCACCGGGAGATCGCCACCCAGTTCGGTCTCGACGGTGCGTGGGGCACCTGGGTCGGGCGCTGGACCGCGGAGGAAGGCCGGCACGGGATCGCGCTGCGCGACTACCTGGTGGTCACCCGCGGCGTCGACCCGGTCGAGCTCGAGGTCGCCCGGATGGCGCACATGACCGCCGGGCACGAGGTCGACAAGAACATGCTCGAGGCGATCGCCTATGTCAGCTTCCAGGAGCTGGCCACCCGCGTCTCGCACCGCAACACCGGCAAGGCGACCGGCTGCCCGATCGCGGACCAGTTGCTGGCCCGGATCGCCACCGACGAGAACCTGCACATGATCTTCTACCGCAACCTGGTCGCCGCCGCGTTCGAGTCGGCGCCGAACGAGACGATGCGCGCGGTCGTCAACGAGGTCCGCGACTTCTCGATGCCGGGCGCCACCATGGAGGGGTTCGCCCGGAACTCGGTGACGATCGCGAAGGCCGGCATCTACGACCTGCGGCTGCACCACGACGAGGTGGTCGCGCCGATCCTGCGGATGTGGAAGGTCTTCGAGCGCGAGGACCTGAGCGGCGACGGCGCGAAAGCGCGCGACGAGCTGGCCGAGTTCATGACCGCCCTCGACGCCCAGGCCAGCCGCTTCGTCGAGCAGCGCACCCGCCTGCTGGAACGCCAGGCCGCCCGCGCCGCCGGCTGACCTGCCAGGCGGTCATTCAGCCTGTACTGCGCACGCGGCGGTGGTAGGCGAGATCCCATAGCGGCGCGCTGAGGCGTCTTGCTGGGCTAGGCGGCGCAGGGCCAACAGGACTGGACCGCCTAGAGCGGTGACGACCACGGTGTCTTCGACCGTTTGCTGGCGGTCGCCTGACGGGAGATGGCTGACCTCTGCGTCGGCGACCTGGGCGGCAGCTGAGGCGTAGGCCTCCAGGAGGTCATCGTCGAGGTGGTAGCCGACCTTCTCCAGAGCGTCGAGGGATGCGGCCAGCAGGACGCGGTCCTGGGATTCGGAGTAGACGAGCCAGCCGTACTGCGCGACGAGGGCATCGACCCGCCGGCGCGACTCGTCAGTCGCCGTGAGGTCATTCGGGATCAGCGCGCCATGAACCGCGCCCAGTACCTCGTGCAGTTCGTGGGACTCCTCGTCCACCTCGGCGAGCACGCTGCGCACGCGAGCCAGCGACAACCCGCCCGACTCGACCAGCGCCCGGATCAGCCGGAGCCGGCGGATGTGCGATTCGTCGTACCGGGATCTGGTGGCACCGACCGACTCGCCGGGCTCGAGCAAGCCCTCGCGCAGGTAGTACTTGATCGTCGCCACCGGGACCTCGGTCCGCTGGGACAGCTCTGCGATCCACATCGCGCCTCCTCTTGACTTTTGGAGAGTATCACTTTCCAATATTGGGTAGCTGAACTATCCAAAGGGAGAGCTGATGATCGAGGGACGGCAGACCGCGGCGTACGACAAAGACCTGGTGGTCTTCCTGATCGGATTCCGGGTGAACAAACTGCGCGCCTGGCGGCAGTGGCTCCCGGTGTCGAAGGCGATGGGCCCGATGCTGCGGGAACTGAGCACGGATCCCGAGAGCGGGCTGCTCAGCTTCCGCACCTTCCCGACCTTTCGCGGCGTGACGATGGTCCAGTACTGGGAGTCCGTCGAGAAGTTGCAGGCGTTCGCGAACGACCCGCAGCGCACCCACCGACCGGCCTGGACGAACTTCTTCAAATACGCCTACCAGAGCAACAACGTCGGCATCTGGCACGAGACGTACGTCGTACCGGCCGGCCACACCGAAACGATCTACGGCAACATGCCACTGATCGGCCTCGGCAAGGTCGCGGGCGTCGTACCGGTGAACAGCCGCGGTGAGAGCGCGGCCGAGAGGTTGGCCAAGCGGTAGGTGTAGTTACAGTGCAGGCGTGCAGTTCATGCGGGATCTGGGCAGGTTGTTGCGGCGGGGGGATTTCCGTCGGCTGTTTGCTGTGCGGTTGACCTCGCAGTTCGGTGACGGGGTCTTCCAGGTCGCGTTGGCGGCGTACGTGCTGTTCTCTCCGGAGCGGGCACCGGATGCCGCCGCGATCGCGGGGCTGTTCGCCGTCGCTCTGCTCCCGTACTCCGTGCTTGGCCCGTTCACCGGCGTCTTGCTCGACCGTTGGTCGCGGCGGCAGATTCTGTTCGGCGCCAATCTGACCCGGGCCGCTCTGGTCTGCGTGGTCGGCCTGTTCGTCGCACTCGGCAACGCAGGAGTCCCGTTCTACCTCGCAGTGCTGCTCACCCTGGGTGTGAACCGCTTCCTGCTGTCCGGCCTCTCCGCCGGACTCCCCCACGTCGTCGACACCGACGAGCTCGTGATGGCCAACGCAGTCACCCCCACCTCCGGTACTGCGTTCTTCCTGATCGGTGGTGGAGTCGGAGCCGGAGTGAAGCTCATCAGCGACTCCGACCTGGCAGTGCTCGGTACTACGGCCGTCATCTACGTGTGCGCAGCCCTACTCGCCCTACGCCTCGGCCGGCACCAGCTCGGCCCGGACACGATCGGCGAAGAGCCCGGCGTGGTCGAGGCCATCCGCGGCATCGTCGCCGGGCTCATCGACGGCGGCCGGCACCTCAAGGCGCGTCCTCAGCCGGCCTTGGGGCTCGCCGCGATCGGCTCGCTGCGCTTCTTCTTCGGGCTCGTCACGGTCGCGATGATCCTGCTCTACCGCAACAAGTTCTACGGCCCGGACCAGCTGGACCAAGCCTTCGGCGCACTCGCCCTGGCGACCGGAGCCGTTGGTGCGGGCCTCTTCATCGCTGCCCTGGTGACACCCTGGGCGACCAGAGTGCTGACGCTGCGCCGGTGGATCACAGTGCTGTTCGTCGCCGCCGCGGTGGTGACGGCGATGCCCGGCGGCCTCTACACCCAGCCCGCCATCCTGGTCGCCGGCTTCCTCACCGGCTTCTGCGCGCAGGGCGTGAAGATCAGTGTCGACACGCTCGTGCAGACCGGCGTGGACGACATCTACCGAGGCCGGGTGTTCTCCCTCTACGACATGATCTTCAACGTCGGGCAGGTGTCGGCCGCCGCACTCGGCGCCGTCATCCTGCCCGACGACGGGAAGTCCTACCCGGTCCTCGGTTTTGTCGTCCTCGGCTTCGCCTTCACCGCGTTCGCCTACTCGCGGCTCTCAGCCCGTACTCCGCTCCCGGCTACCTCCTGAAGACCACGCGGCTCAAGATCCGCGCAGCGCTGTGATCGGCTGGATGGCCGACGCCTTCCACGCGGGGTACGTACCGGCGATCAGACCGATCAGTGCCCCCAGCAACGGGGCTCCGAACGTCAGCTTGCTGTCCAGGATCGGCGTCCAGTCGCGCATGAACGAGACGCCGACCGTGAGTAAGACGCCGACCGCCGTTCCCAGCAATCCACCCAGGAAGCCGACGATCACGCTCTCGACCAGGAACTGCCCGGCAACGTGTCTTCGGGCGGCGCCCAGCGCGCGGCGAAGGCCGATCTCCGACACGCGTTCCAGCACCGAAAGCAGCGTCACGTTGGCGATCCCGAGACCACCGACCAGGAGCGCGACGGCGCCCAGCAACAGGAACAGCGCGTTCAGATTGGACTCGACGTCCTTGCGTACGCCGCCCTGCTGCGGCGGTGCGTCCACCTTGAGCGCACTCGGCTGGTTCGGGTCGATCGCCACCGGCGCCTGCTTGGCGATCAGTTGCGCCGCGCCGACCGCAGTACGGATCTCTACCGAGTCCGGTGCCTTCAGGTCGTAGACGTTCTTGGCCGTGCCGTTGGGCAGGATGACGGAGTCGAGCAGTTCGGCCTTGCCGCTGACCGAGTCGAGGATGCCGATCACGGTGTAGGCCTGGTCACCGATGAAGACGGCCGGTTGCGAGTCGACCCGGTTGATCCCGAGCCGCGCGGCCGCATTCTTGCCTAGGACAACGACCGGGTCGGCCCGCTGGTCGTGACCCGAATCGAAGAACCGGCCGGTCTTCAGTACGGAGCGAACCGCGTCGAAGAGCCCCGCTGAGGCAGCCATGACCTGCAGCTTGTGACCGTCCTTCTGGCCGTCCAGCCCGGCCACGCTGCGAACCAGCTCTTCGCCGACGTCGACCTGGCTGACCGTGCCGGCCGCGTCGACGCCGTTCAGCCGCTTGAGGCGTTCCGGCGAGTCCCACGGCAGCTGAGCCGCCGCTTCACCTTCTTGCCCGTTGTCGTCCGGCGCGACAACGACACGCGTCGCGGCGGCCAGATCGAACAGCTGGGTGATCTGGCCGGCCGCGGTCTGCCCGAGCCCGACCGTTCCCACCAGCGCGGCGATGCCGAGCACAGTGCCGAGTGTGGTCAGGATCAACCGCGTCGGCCGCGCCGCGACACCGGCCAGCGCCTCGTCGAGCAGATCCCGTACTGCGGGCCCGCCCGTCAACCGCTTGCCCCGCCGCGGCCCAGCGATCCGCCGTACTACGCCCGCCAGCGCAAGGCGACCCCGCTTGCGCCCGCGGCGGGAGGTGGACGGCCCGCCGGCGGGATCCGGGGGGCCTGCTTGTTGGGTCCGCCAGCTCACCACTGCAGCGTCCCGTCGACGATGCGGACCCGGCGCTGGGCACGCTCACTGACATGGTCATCGTGAGTGATGACCGCGAGCGTCATGCCTTCGTGGTGCAGTTCGTCGAACACCTGCAGGATCGCCTCCGCGTTGACACTGTCCAGGTTGCCGGTCGGTTCGTCGGCCAGCAGCAGACTCGGTTCGGCCACCAGAGCGCGCGCGATCGCGACTCTCTGCCGCTCACCACCCGACAGCGTGCTCGGCCCGAACTCCATCCGGTGCGCCAGCCCGACCCGCTCCAACGCGACCCGCGCCCGCGCCATCCGCTCCTTGCGCGGCACACCGACGTACACCATCGAGAGCGCGACGTTCTCCAGCACGGTGCGGTGATCGAGCAGATGGAACGACTGGAAGACGAATCCGATCCGCTCGCCCCGCAGTACGGCGCGGCGCCGCTCCCGCAGGCTCATCGTGTCGACGCCGTCCAGCCGGTAGACCCCACCCGTCGGGTTGTCGAGCAGCCCGAGCAAATGCAGCAGGGTCGACTTGCCCGACCCGGACGGACCGACGATCGACAGGTACTCCCCTTGCCCGATGGTGAGGTCGACCTCGCGGATCGCCTGGACTTCGGGCGGCCCGGGGAAGAATCGCCGGACGCCGATCATCTCCACCACCGGCGCCGGCAACGCCACGGCCGTCGCGGTCATTTCCCGACCACCACTTGGTCGTCCTCGGTCAGCTTGGCGTCGCCGTTCGGCGTCACCTGGGCGAAGCCATCGGCGGACAGCCCGACCGTGACCGGGATCAGCTCGATCTTGCCGTTCCGCAGTACCTCGACCCGGCTGCTGCCGTCGGAGCCCGCCGACAACGCGGCCACCGGTACGGCGAGAACCTTGCCGGCGGTGCTCTTGACCGGGATGGTGACCCGGACGTTCGCTTCGCGCAGGCGCTCCAACTGGGCCGCGGTCAGCGTCTTGGGCGCCACCACGACGTTGTAAGCGTCCGCGCTACCGGTGATCCGGCGGACGGTGGCCTGCACGATCGTGCCGTCACCGAGGTCGAAGCTGGCCGGCATCCCGACCTTGAGCCGGTTCTTGGTCGCCGCGTCCACCTTGATGGTGACGACGAGCGAAGCGCCGCTGACCGACATCACTACGCCGTTGACGGTGCCGCCACGCTCGACCTTCACGTCGTCGACCCGGCGCGGGAGTGTCTTCACGTAGACGACCTCCGACACCGGCAGCGGCGTACCGGCCTTGAACTCGGCTTCGTTCAGCGCCTCCTGGGCGTCGGCCAGGTTCTCCTCCGCGTCGTCGACCGCGCCCTGCTGGACCGACGTGTCGGCCTTGCCCGGACCGGCCTTGGCCTGCTTGAGCGCCGCCTGCGCCTGCCGGAGCCCGTTCTTCATCGCGTCGACGCTCTTGTCGGCGCCATCCACAGCCTGCTTGAGCTGCTCGTCCGGCTCGGGCGCCTCGTACCCGGCCGCCTCGTAGAGCTCCTCGATCGCCCGCGCAGTACTGCCGTCGTACTTCGTATCGACGGTCCCCGGGTCGAAACCGAGCTTCTCCAGCGTCTGCTCGAGTTGCAGCACGTCCGGGCCTTTGGAGCCCGGCGCGAGCGAGCGATACATCGGCAGCACGCCGGGCAGCCCGATCACCGGCCGGCCCGCGATCTCCAGCAGCGCCTTGCCCGCTTGGATGGTGGACCCGACCTTCGGCACCTTCCCCGTCACCACAGCCGGCGTCTTCAGGCCACTGGTCTCGACCCGGACGTTCACCGCTCCGTCGAACGAGGTGTCGCCCCGAGCGACGACCTTGCTGGACAACGCCTTCTTCTCCACCGGCACGGTGATCTGCGAGGCCTTCGGCGGCGCGGTCTTGGCCGCCGCGTCCTCCGGCGACATCAGCCGGCTACCGGCGGCGACACCCACGCCGAGCGAGAGCGTCGCCACCGCGGAGACCCCGACCAGGACCCGGCGGCGGGACTTGGGTGAGGCGGTCACCGCTCCGACACCGAGTCGCGGTACTGCTCGAGCTGCGTCTTGTTCGCCGTGACGAACTCCTTTTCCAGCTCGTACTGCGCCTTCTTGTACGGCTCGTTGTACCCCTTCGCCTTGCAGCCCTGGTCGGCCTTGGCGAGCTCGATCTCCTCCTTGCGAAGGTCGCCCAGCTTGGCGGCGTCGACCTTGTCGAACGACGGCGGTCCGGTCACCACCGCCGGGCCGCCCTTGCCGGGAGCACCTTTGCCGGGAGCACCGGTCAGTTCGTCCAGTTTCTTGCTGATCTTGTCGCGGGGCTCATCGGGCTTCTTGAATCCGCTGTGTCCCGCGTCGGCGAGGCAGTCCGACCAGGCGGACGTCGCGTCCACCACACGCTGGTCGGCCTCGATCCGCTTGCGCAGCGCCTCGATATCCTTGAACAGCGAGTCGAACTTGCTGAATTCCTCCATCTTGTCGTCGCGCTTGCCGTACACGTCCTCGGCGGCCTTGCCCCGGCATCCCAGGTCGATCACCTTGTTGGTGCTCTTGCCGTCGTTCTGCGGCAGCGCGACGATGCCACCGCCGGTCGCGAACGGGCCGTTCAGCGCCTTGTCGTAGGCCTTCTGAGCAGTCGGCGACAGTGCCTTGCGGATCTTCGTGTTGGGGTTGCTGTCGTCCTCCCCCGGCTTGGACCAGTCGATCGTGCTGATGCCGTAGCCGTACTGCTCGGCGAACTTGTCCGGCGGCAGCTTGAAGGCCTCGTCGAACTTGGACTTGCCCTCCGACTCCGGCGGCACCGCGACGTACTCGAAACCGGCCGCCTTCATGCAGGCGGCGGTGGCGTCCTCGACCTTGCGCTGTTTGGCCAGCTCCTCCTCGGAGGACTCCTGCGGTCCGCCACCGATCCGGACGGCCCGCGTCATCCCGCCGGAGCCGCTCATGAAACCTTCGCCCATGTACTCCGCGAGCGGACTCTTGTCGTCGCTCTTGACCGGTTCCTTGTCCGCTGCCGAGCCGTCCGCACCACAGCCGGCGAGTGCCAGTACAGCGACCAGCGAGAGCGCTATGCGTGAGTTCTTCATGGGGTGGAGCGTGACCGGGGAGCAGTGAAGAACCTGTGAAGGACCGATCAGCACCCGATGCTCTCAGCCGATCTTCATCGAAATCTCATGAAGATCGGTCACTGTGAAGCCATGCCAGCCCGGATCCTCGTCGCCGAAGACGACCGGAAGCAGGCGGAGCTGATCCGGCGTTACCTGGAGCGAGAGGGCCATCTGACGGTCGTGGTTCACGACGGGCGGGCCGCGATCGACGAGGCCCGCCGGCGCAGCCCCGACCTGCTCGTTCTCGACGTGATGATGCCGAAGGTCGACGGCCTCGACGTCTGCCGGGTGCTGCGCGCCAACCAGGGCGCCGACGGCGACGTACCGATCATCATGCTGACCGCCAGATCCACCGAGGACGACCTGCTCCTCGGCCTCGACCTGGGCGCCGACGACTACCTGACCAAGCCGTACAACCCGCGCGAACTGGTGGCCCGGGTCCGGACCGTACTGCGCCGCACCCGCGGCCGCGCCGAGGGTGAGGTGTACCGGGTCGGCGGGCTCGAGATCGACCCGGTCAGGCATGAGGTACGGCTGGACGACGAACTGGTCGAGGTGACGCCGGCCGAGTTCAAGATCCTGGCCTGCCTGGCCGCGTCGCCCGGACGCGCGTTCTCCCGGCAGCAACTGCTCGAGCACGCGTTCGGCTTCGACCACTACGTGTTCGACCGGACCATCGACGTGCACGTGATGAACCTGCGCAAAAAAATAGAACCGGTGCCCGCCGTCCCGGCGTACCTGAAGACCGTGTACGGCGTGGGCTACAAGCTGGCCGACAAGGTGGTGGCGACCGATGCGTCGTAGCGTCCTGCTCAGATTCCTCGGACTGTCCCTGGCGGTGGCACTCGGCGCCGTCATCGCGACGGCCGTGATCGCCACCTACAGCACCTCGGAGACGCTCCAGGGCGAGATCGACCAGAACACCTCTCAGCTCCAGGTCGACGGCGACATCTACGGCAAGCTGAACACGTACGCCGCCGATCACGCGACCTGGTCAGGGGTGGGCGAGCTGGTCAACTCCCTGTCCGACAAGACCGGCCGGCGGATCGCGCTCACTGACGCCGACGGGACCGTGATCGCCGATTCGGCCCGCACGCTCGGCGCCGGACCGGAGCTCCCTTCGTTGCCGGCGGCGACGGTCGATGCCCGGGCCGGGGTCGGTGGGCTCTTCGCCGCCGCGCCCATCGGGACGAACGCCGGCCGGGCCGAAACGGCGGCGACGACCCGGGCGGTGATCGCGGCTGGCGGTGGCGGCCAGCTCATCAGCTCACGGATGGCCGGTTCGCCGGAGTGGGGTATGACCGAGGAAGAGAAGCGGCAGCGCAACGAGCTGGCGGCCAAGGCAGTCGCCTGCTGGCAGGCGCAGGGCAAGAACGGCCAAGCGATCACCAATCCCGGTGGCGCACCGCTGCTGACCTGGCAGGCAACCACGCCCAATGGCGTCAACGTGATGCAGGTCCCGGAGGTCAATGGCGACCCGTGTGTGCCGGCTGGCCTCTCCGCCCCCAGCGCCAAGGCGGCCGCGGTCAACCGCGACGAGATCCGCCGGGCGACCGAGTGCCTGACCTCGGCCGGCGAGCCGTTCGACCTGATCGGTGACTCCCCGGACAAGCTGCAGGCGGTCGCTCCGCGCGGCGGCAACACCGAGGAGATGTCCGAGACCTTCATCAACTGCGTGAGCACGGCCCGTACCGCGGCTCTCACCCCGTACGTCGCTCCGGAGGCCAAGCTCTACCTCGGCGCCAAGAGCGCCTTCAACGTCTTCTCCGGCGAAGGCCTGGCCCGTACTGCGGCCACCGCGCTCGGCGTCCTCCTGATCGCCGCGCTGGTCATGGTGTTCGCCGGGCGCCGGCTGGTCCGGCCGATCCTGGCCCTCACCGGCGCCGCCCAGCGGATGACGAACGGCGACCACGCGGCCCGCGTCCCGGTGAACGGGCGGGACGAGGTGGCGCGGCTGGGGCACGCGTTCAACGCGATGGCGGAGTCGATCCAGCACCACGACCACCAGCGCAAGGCGATGGTCAGCGACGTCGCCCACGAACTGCGGACGCCGCTGGCCAACATCAAGGGTTATCTCGTCGCCTCCGAGGACGGAGTGGTTCCGCTCGACCAGGAGCTGGTGACGTCGCTGCTGGAGGAGGCCGGGTTGCTCGAGCGGCTGATCGCGGACCTGCAGGATCTCGCTCTCGCCGATGCGGGCAAGCTCCGGATCCATCCTGAGCTCAGGGACCTGTCAGAGCTGGCCCAGCAAGTGGTGTCGGCGCATCGGCCCGCAGCCGAGGCAGCCGGAATCACCTTGATCGCCGAGGTGAACGGCCCGGCCCCGGCGGTTGTGGACAACGCCCGCATCCGGCAGTCGCTCGGCAACCTGGTGTCCAACGCGATCCGCTTCACCCCTGCCGACGGCACGGTGCTGGTCGGCGTACGCCGGGTCGGTGACGGCTACAAGCTCACTGTGACCGACAACGGCACCGGTATCGCGGCGGAGGATCTCCCGCACTTGTTCGATCGCTTCTATCGGGCCGAGCACTCCCGTAGTCGGACCACGGGCGGCAGCGGGCTCGGCCTGGCCATCACCAAGCACCTTGTCGAAGCGCATCGCGGGACCATCTCAGCGACCAGCCGGCTGGGTCACGGCTCTACTTTCACTATCCAGCTGCCCGCGCGAGGTAATTAGACTGCGGCGGGTGGCTAAGAGTCGGAAAGCGCGGGTGGCCGACGTACATGCGGTGGCGTCGGGGATGCCGCACGTGGCCGTGGTGCAGGGCGGCGGCGAGAACCCGGTCTACCAGGTCGGCGGGAAGTCGTTCGTCTTCTTCCGGACACCCCGGCCGGACGCCTTCGACACCGAGACCGGCGAGCGGTACGACGACGTGATCGTGATCTGGGTCCCGGCCGAGGAGGACAAGTTCGCGCTGGTGTCGGACGAGAGCAATCCGTTCTTCACGACGCCACACTTCGACGGGCATCTGTCGGTACTCGTCCGTGGCAGCCAGCTGGGGCAGCTCAGCGTCCAGGAGTTGACCGAGGTGATCCAGGACGCGTGGCTCTCCCGGGCCTCCAAGCGGCGAGCCGCCACCTGGCTGGAAGAACATCGACTGGTCTAGACCCCTTCGACTGGGAGACTACGGCCCGTGAGCTCACGCGGCAATCAAGCGGCTAGCAGGGCGTTGAGCAGGCGGTAGAAGGCCATCCCCAGCAGGCCGAGTGGGATCAGCAGGAGCAGACCGGTCAGCCGGTCGCGGGTGGTGCGCGCGAGCACGATCGGCGCGAGGATCGCGAGGACGACCTCCACCCGGCCGGAGGCGTGCTTGTTCTCCACCTGCCAGAGCAAGTAGATGCCCTCGGCAAGGAACACGCCGCTGAGCAGCGCTACGCCGATGACCGGGCGGCTCAGTTGCAACCACCGTCCTTCGCTCCGAAGCGATCCGCCACCCGTGCTCCACCAACTCCCGGTACTGCGAACCGCGGCGCCCTCGCTCCACCATCCGCCCGCGACGCCGAAGACCGGTCCGCCGACGATCGCGGCCAGCAACCAGACAGCCATGGTCGACACGGAACTGGTGACGTCCTCGATGAAGCGCGCCGATACGTAGTACCCGGCAAGAGCTCCGAAGAGGGTGATGAAACCGAGCAGGGCGGACCAGCCGGTCGACAGTCGCAGTACGGCGGTCACCGCGAAGGCGAAGACCACCCAGACAACGCCCGAGTTGGCCAGGGTGTTCCAGTTGCCCGGCAGGTGACCCTGCAGGTACTGGGTCAGGAACCCCAGCACGAGCCCGACCACCAACGCGACGACAGCGGCCCTGACTACCCGTGAACGATCGGTCACCCGGTTAGTCTGCTGCACCACACCAGGTGCGCGCTTCCGGCACGCGGTATTTGGCCCTCTCGCTGCGACACTGATCTTGTGAGCTACCCACCGCCTTCCGGACCGCAGGATCCCCGGCCGCAGGACCTGCCGAGCTGGCAGCAGCAGCCGTACCAGCCGCAGGGCGGCAACTGGGCAGCTCCGCCGTATGGCGGCCCGCCGCGCAAGAACCGGGCCGGCCTCATCATCGCGCTGATCGTGGTGCTGGTCCTCGCCATCCTGGGCATCGGGGGCTTCGTGACCTACACGCTGGCGTCGGGCGAGAACGACGGCGGTACTGCTCCGGGAGCGTCGCCCTCGGGTGCTCCGATCAATACTCCGACGCGCAACGCGAGCCCGCCCGCGCCCCCGAAGACGTCGGCACCGACCAAGCCAGTGCCCAGCAAGGCAGTGCCGACCAAGGTGGTGCCCACGAAGGCGGTTCCCAGCAGACCGACCGGCACCACGAAGGCCGACGCCGTCGCCCTCGCCGGCCTGTTCGTCGGCCATCTGAACGCCGACAACACTGAGGCTGCGATCGCCCTGAGCTGCTCCGAGGTCAAGTCCTTGATCCCGACCCTCATCAGCGCACTGATCAAGGCACCGACCAAGCTCACCATCGACGGCGCAGCCATCGGCCAGAACCCCTACCTGGTCCAGATCTCCGGCACCACCAAAGGCCAGACGATGTCCGGCCAGGTCATCATCCAGGACGCCTGCATCCGCGTCTTCCATCTCACCCCCAACTGACACCCGGCGTAAGGGGTGTGTGGCTGCGACGAACATCAGCCCGAAGCCTGCCCTGCAAGTCGTTCCAGCTCCATGGCCGGCAGCTTCAGCTCAGCGGGGGTGATGCAGGAATGGTGGCGCCCGCCTGCCGATCGAGCGCCGTTAGATGGCGGGCAATCCCGGCCGTGTGGTGGTTCAGATGTTCATCGGGGTTGTCCCAGGTAATCCAGATCCAGAGTGGCCCGGAACTGTTGACCGCGGATCAAGCACGCGACGTATCGCCCGAATCGTCTCCTCGGCAGGTCGCCGCTCGTCGAGAATTCGGCATACCTCGCCGAGTACAGCCTGAGGCGGTGTGGATGCTTCCGGCTCGATCTCACCCTGCGCGGAACCGTTGCCACCGGCACCTGGTCGGAAGCCACCAGTACCGACGGCTACTATCACGGACGGGAGTATCACGGAGCCATCCAGCTGGTCCATCGACCCGATGGGCAAAGCCATGGCCGGGCGCTGGGTCGGCGTCGGCCGGCAGTTCAACGTTGCCAGCGATGTCTGGGAACTCCAATGGATCGACACGGCCTCCGCCACCACCCGACGCGAGTACCGCAACTTGGTGTGAAGGTCGCTCGCGTACGCCGTACAGCGTGGAATGCGGCGCGCGTCGTACCGACCTCGGCTGCCGTACGCCGCGAGGCCTTTACCGCCGCCTCCCGCCCACTCCCCACAACCTTGGGCACCCGCCAGCCAACTACCAACCAGTACGTCGACCAGCGGGTGCCCAAAGTCGGTCCGTCCTGGCCCGCGTAAAGCGGCGACGGAGGAGCCGCGGGGGAAGGGTGGGTGGGAGCCGCGACGGAGGAGTGGCGTGGGGGTTACGGCGCGAGGCTGCGGGCTGTGTCCAGGAGGTCGGCGCCAGTGGGAAGAGCAGCAAGGATTGGGGTGTTCAGGCCGTTGGCGACGTACTGGTTGATCTGGGCTCGGCAGTCCGCGGCTGAGCCGTGCACGATCAGGTCGTCGATCACCTCGACCGGTACCGCGGCCATCGCCGCGTTCCGATCCCCCGCGGCCCACGCGTCACGCATCGTCTTCATCGCTTCGCCGCGGCCCAGCCAGTCGTGGAAGGCCGCGTAGCCGGGCACGGTCAAATAGGTGGCGATCAGGAAGCGGCCGATGTTGCGTGCCATCTCGGCGTCCTCGGTGACGCAGACGAAGATCCGCGCCGCCAGCTCCTTGTCGTCGCCCAGCTCAGCACGGACCTGCCGTACGTCGTCCGCCGACAGCCAATTGGTGATCGCCCCGTCCGCCTCCCGCGCTGCCAGCCGCAGCATCTGCGGTCGCAACGCGGCGAGCATGATCGCCGGCGGAACCTCGGGCGCCTTCTCCAACCGGAAGCGCTGGATCGTGAAGCTGTCGAACTCCCCGTCCACCTTCTCCCCGGCGAACGCGGACCGCAGGAACCGCAGTACGTCGCGGGTCCGCGCAAGCGGCGGGTCGTACGCGATCCCGTTCCACCCGGTGACAATCGTCTCCGACGAAGCCCCGATCCCCAGCACGAACCGCCCGGGCGCCAGCTCAGCCAACGCGGCCGCACTCATCGCCAGCGCCGCCGGCCCCCGCGTATGCACCGGTACGACGGCCGTCCCCAGCCGCAGCTCGGAATCCCACTCCGACGCGAGCACCAACGGTGTGAACGCATCCGCACCCGCCACCTCGGCCGACCACAGATCGGTGTACCCGAGCGAAGCCAGCTCGGCGATCAGCGGCTTGTGGTCCCGCAGCGGTACTCCGGTCAGCGGAACGGTCAGACCCCAGCGCATTCAGATCATCCTCTTCAGTAGCGGCAGCGGAGCGTACTTCAGGATCCTTGCCATCGGCACCCACGGCCACGGCGGCACGAACGCCTTCGTCTTCTCCGCTTCGATCGCCGCCACCATCGCCCGGACGCCGGGAACGGTGTCGACGATCAGCGGGGTTCTGGCCACGTGCTCGTTCAGCTCGGTCCTGATGTAGCCGGGGAAGATCGTGCTCACCTTGATCGGCTTGCCGAGCAGTTCCACCTGGAGCCCTTCGGCCAGCGTCGCCACGGCGGCCTTGGTCGCGGCGTACGTCGTGACCGACTTCGGCATCCCGCGCAGTGCCGCCACCGACGAGATGAAGACCAGGTGCCCCGCGTTCCGCGCCCGGAACAGCTCCAGCGCGGCCTCTGCCTGAGCCAGTACGGCGGTGAAGTTCGTCTGCGCGGTCACCAGATTCGCGTCGAACCGCCCGGTACCGAGCGGCGCTCCCTTCCCGATCCCGGCGTTCACGATGATGCGATCCAGCGGCAGCTCGGCGTCGATCGAGCGGAACGTCTCGAACACCGCGTCGTGGTCGTTCACGTCGAGCCGGCGGATCAGCACGGTGAGCCCGGGGTGTGCCGTGGTCAGCTCCGCCTGCAGAGCCTTCAGCCGGTCCTCGCGCCGAGCAGTCAGCGCCAGCGGATGACCCTTGGCGGCGAACTGCCGGGCCATCTCCTCACCGAGTCCCGAGCTCGCCCCGGTGATCAGGATGTTGCGTCGCATCAAGTCGCCCTATCTGTAGGAGAGCAGTTCGGTCCCGTCGAGATGGCCGTGTTCGTTGTAGCTGACCAGGGTCAGCCCGCTGCGCCCGGAGGTCACCTTGGTGATCGCGGTGTTGACCGTGACCGGGTTGAGTTTGAGCCACAGGTCGTCGGCACCGGCGAGCAGCCGGCTCGTGACCGCTGCAATCGGGCCACCGGAGGTGAACACGATCGCGGTCTCCCCTTTGCCGAGACGACCCGCAGTACGGCGTACTGCGTCTTCCGAGCGCTGGCAGAACGCGGCGAAGGACTCTGGATAGCCACCACCATCGCTCAAAGCCCATCGCTCGGTCGCGGCACCGAACATCTCCTGGAACGCGCGAGCCGGATGACCACTCCGGGCAAGATCGGCAAGCAGTACTGCGCGGCGCTTGTAGGCAGGCTTGTACGCAACGATCACCTGGTCGTGATCGAACTCGTTGAGCCCCGCATCGACCTCAACCGGTACGTCGAGACCCGCCGTGCGCAAGGCGATCTCCGCCGTCTGCGCGTGTCGTCGCATCTCGCCCGCGACGACCAGCGACGGTTTCAGGCCGCGGGCGATCAGCGCCTCCCCGAGCAGCGCGGACTGCTGCTCGCCCTGCGGCGAGAGCCGGTCGTAGTCGCTGCGACCGAACGACGCCTGCGCGTGCCGGATCAGGTAGATGGTCGGCATTCAGCGGCTCATGATTCTGCGGCAGCGCCGCTCCAGCAGGTTGACCGGCAGCCAAAGGTTCTTGAAGCGCGGATTGCGAGTCTGCTTGTGGTGGTACCGGTAGTAGATCTGCTGCGCGATCACCGCGAGCCGGAACAGCCCGAACACCTCGTAGAACGCCCAGTTCGACGCGTCGAGCCCGGACTTCTCGCAGTAGTAGCGGACGATCTCGTCGCGGCCGATCATCCCCGGTACGTCGGACGGCTGCAGCCGGAACCGGCGGAAAGCCCAGTCGTCGTCGGCCTGCACCCAGTACGCGAGCGCGCTGCCCAGATCCATCAGCGGGTCGCCGAGCGTCGCGAGCTCCCAGTCGAGCACGCCGACGATCCGCTCCGGGTCGTCGGGCGCGAGGACGACGTTGTCGAGCCGGAAGTCGTTGTGGATCACGCAGATCCGTACGTCGGGCGGCCGGTTCGCCTCGAGCCAGGCCATCACCTTCTCGAAGCTCGGCACGTTCCAGGTCTTGGCCTTCCGGTACCGCCCGCTCCATCCACTGACCTGCCGCTCGACGAACCCCTCGCCCTTCCCGAGATCAGCAAGCCCCGCCGCGGCCGGATCGACTTGGTGCAGGTCGACCAGCGTGTCGATCAACTTGTACCCGAGCTGGCGGGTCTGCTCCGGCGTGAGGTCGACGCCCAGCTCAGACCGCCGCGGTATGGTGCCGGGGATCCGCTCCATCACGTAGAACTCGGACCCGATCACGGCGTCATCGTTGCAGTGAGCAACCATTGTCGGCACGTACGGGAACACCGGCGCCAGCTGCTGCTGGATCCGATACTCCCGCCCCATGTCATGCGCGCCCTTGGCCTTGGTCCCAACCGGCGGCCGCCGCAGGATCAGGTCGCGATCGGAGTACCGCAGCAGGTAGGTCAGGTTGGACGCGCCACCGGAGAACTGCCGTACTTCGGGGAGGCCGGCCGGCAGCGTCGTCTGCTTCCGGAGCCAGGTGTCGACCGAAGGGATGTCGAAGGCGTCCTCCTCGCGGACCGGGCGGGCGCCTTCAACCGAGCTCTGATCGACTGCCATCACCGCTCTCCGGAAGCCTGCTTCGTCGCGGCGGCTTCGGCACGGTCCCGGGCGCGGGTGGCGACCTTGCGCATCTGGCGGTCGTAGAGGGGCCGGGCGAACCGCTTGGTGCGCCAGGCGAGGAGGGCCGGGCGGTCGGGGATGATCAGGAAGATCCGCTTCTTGATGCCTGCCAGGACGACGGTGGCGATGTCGTCCGCAGTACGGGGCGACTTCTCGATCAGCCTGCGTGCGGAGGCGCCCATCTCGGTGTCGTCGCCCTGGATCGAGTCGGCCAGGTTGGTACGGAAGAAGGACGGGCAGACGACGGACACGGCAACGCCGTACGGGTGCAGCTCGTGCAAGAGCGTCTCCGACAGCGCGACGACGCCCGCCTTGACCGTGTTGTAGGAGCTCATCATCGGCGGATGCACGAGCCCGGCCGCGGACGCCGTGTTCACGATGTGGCCGGAGCCCTGCCTCTTGAACATCGGCGTGAAGGCGCGACAACCCCGCACGACACCCATCAGGTTGATGTCGACGACGCGAGCCCACTCGTCCAGCGACTCGACGTCGATCCGGCCGCCGGTCGCGATCCCGGCGTTGTTCACCAGGATGTCGAGCCCGCCCCAGTTCTCCTCACACCACGCGACCGCCTGGTCCCAGTCGCCGGCATCGCGCACGTTCAGCTGCCGGTACTGCGCTCCGTCGGGCGCGGGCGACTCCGCCGCCACATCCGTACTGAGCACTTGGTGGCCTTCAGCAACGAATCGCGCGACGAGCGCGGCGCCGAGACCGCTGGCTCCACCGGTGACGAGAACCCTGCTCACTCGGACTCCTTGTACTTGGCCAACTCGATCTTCGCGATCACTCCACGATGCACCTCGTCCGGCCCGTCGGCCAGTCGTAGAGCCCGCGCGGTCGTCCACGCACCCGCCAGCGGGAAGTCGTCGGACAGCCCGCCGCCGCCGTGCAGCTGGATCGCCATGTCGATCACGTCCTGCGCCATCCGCGGTACGGCGACCTTGATCTGGCTGACCTCGCTCAACGCACCGGCCAGTCCCTTGGTGTCCAGCAGGTACGCCGTTTGCAGTACGAGCAGGCGAGCCTGGTTGATCGCGATCCGCGCGTCGGCGATCCGCTCGCGGTTGCCGCCGAGGTTGACCAGCGGCTTGCCGAAAGCGGTCCGGCTGGTACCCCGCTGGATCGCCAGCTCGAGCGACTTCTCGGCGAGACCGATCAGCCGCATGCAGTGGTGCACCCGCCCCGGACCGAGCCGTCCCTGGGCGATCTCGAACGCGCGACCCGGGCCGACCAGGATGTTCGAGGCCGGCACTCGGACGTCGGTGAAGGAGACTTCGCCGTGGCCGTGCGGTTCGTCGTACCGGCTCATCGCGGGGAGCAGGCGCTCGACCTTCACGCCGGGGGTGGAGCGCGGGACGAGCACCATCGTGTGGCGCGCGTACCGGTGGGCGTCGGGGTCGGTGAGACCCATGAAGATGAGCAGTTCGCAGTCGGGGTGGCCGACGCCGGTGCTCCACCACTTGCGGCCATTGATGACGACCTCGTCGCCGTCGACGATCGCGGTGGCGGCCATGTTGGTCGCGTCGGAGGAGGCGACGTCGGGCTCGGTCATGCAGAACGCCGAGCGGATCGTGCCGTCCAGCAGCGGTTCGAGCCACTGCTTCTTCTGCTCGGCGCTGCCGTAACGGAGCAGGACTTCCATGTTGCCGGTGTCGGGGGCGTTGCAGTTGAACACGTACGGCGCGATGAAGGAACGGCCGGTCAGCTCAGCGATCGGGGCATAGTCGAGATTGCTGAGACCATCGCCGTACTGCGTGTTGCCGGGCTCGGCGGGTGGCAGGAACAGGTTCCACAGACCCTGTTTGCGAGCCTTCGCCTGCAGCTCCTTGAAGGCGGGCTGCGGCTGCCACGGGTCGACGGCGGCCCTGGTCGCGGCGTGCAACTCCGCCTCGACCGGCTCGATCTCGGTCCGGATGAACTCGGCGACCTGCTCGATCAACTCCTGCGCCCTGGCGGACGGTTCGAACCCCATCACGTCTCCTCGGTCGGCTCCCTTGACGGTAGCGCACCTACTGAGCAATGCTCAATAGCGTGAATCCCGGAAAACCACCGAGAGACTCCGAGGCGGTCGATGGGCGGCGCAGGCGGTTGACGGCGGAGGATCGTCGCAAGCAGTTGGTCGGGATCGGGTTGATGATGTTGCGGACCCAGCCGATCCACGAGCTGTCGATCGATGCCGTCGCGGCCGAGGCGGGGATCTCGCGCGGGCTGCTGTTCCACTACTTCCCGACCAAGCGCGACTTCTACGTCGAGGTGATGAGCGCCGCCGGCCGTCGGCTGCTGCGAGTCACCAAGCCGGACCCCGCGCTACCCGCCGACGAGCAACTCCGCCAGATGCTGCTCACCTTCGTCGCCTTCGTCACCCGCCGCCGCGACTCCTACATCTCCTTCGTCCGCGGCGCCGCCGGCGGAGACGTCTTCGTCGTCGAGGTCTACGCCGCAACCCGCGCCGGCCTCACCACCCGCGTCCTGGACCTGCTCGCCGAACCCACCCAGGAGCCCGCCTCGCCGATCCGCATGACAGTCCACGCCTGGCTCGCCTACGTAGAAGACCTAACCATCGAATGGTCCGGCCTCCCCGAGCACGCCCGTCCTTCATCCCCCGACGACCTGGTCGATCACACGATCGCGGCCCTCCACGCACTCCGCTCGCTATAGCCCCGGACCTCTCCGCTCGCTGTAGCCCCGGACGTCCACGCACGCACAACCCCCGCCGGACAACGCTTACCTCGGCGTGTCGCCGCCCTGACGGAGGGCAGTGCATGCGTGGCGACCCGAGCGATCGGCGCCATCGGCGAATCCGTACGCGGGCCTGGACCGCCACCACATGCCAACCTGCCGTTTCTGCCTAGTAACACACCTGCGCACGCTCAACCGAATGCATCCAGTCGTGGTTGGTGTGTGGTGGCGGTCCGGGACGGCCGGACACCGAACCTCACGGCTGTAGTTAGGCCAGGCTCGCGCCAGGTGGTGCTAGCGGGGTGGGGATGTTGAGTTGCGGATGACCAGTTCGGTGGCGAGTTCTACGTGGAGGGCTTCTAGTTCGTGGCGGTCCAGGAGGCGGATCAGGAGGCTGACGGCCATTCGGCCCATTTCCTGGAGGGGTTGGCGGACTGTGGTGAGGGTTGGAGACGTGGCTCTGCTCAGGTCCAGGTCGTCGAAGCCTGCGATGGAGAGGTCAGCCGGTACTGCGAGGTGGCGGTCGGCGGCGGCTTGGAGGGCGCCAA
This sequence comes from Kribbella catacumbae DSM 19601, assembly GCF_000372465.1. Classification (GTDB taxonomy): domain Bacteria; phylum Actinomycetota; class Actinomycetes; order Propionibacteriales; family Kribbellaceae; genus Kribbella; species Kribbella catacumbae. Next base: position 208,399 of record NZ_AQUZ01000007.1, on the reverse strand, counting down.
CCGCGGCTTTGTCGTTGAAGGCGACTAGTGCCGTGGGGCGGTCGGGGAGATCCAGGAGTTGGCCAGCGGCTCGGTAGCCGTGTTCGGTGGTGGGCTGGATCGGGCGGACGAGGGCCGGGTCGGGGAGGATTCCGGCGTCGGCGAGCGCGGCGGCGTGGCCGCCGAGGCGGGCGTCGCTGGCCAGCCATTCGCTCGGGCCGCCGATGACGCCGATCCGGGTGTGCCCCAAGCCGACCAGGTGTGCGGTGACCTGCCGCGCGCCGGCGAAATGGGCGGCCGATACGGCGGCGATGTCGCGCGGCAGCGGAGTACGGGGGTCGACGACGACGAACGGGAAGCGGCGGGCGCGGAGCTGGATCAGCTCGTCACTCGTCTCCGGCGGCAGGATCAGGATGCCGCCGGCCAGGTCGCGCTGCGCGGGCAGCTTGGTGAGCACCTGGTCGTGCTGGGTCGCCTCGCCCGCGTTGAGCACGAGCCGGCGCCCGTGGCGATCGAGCGTCTCAGCGATCGACGAGACGATCAGCCCGAAATAGTCGGTCAGCACATACGGGCAGCGCAGGTAGACGGCTCCGCCGACCGGCTTCGGCGACCCGCCCCGCGGACTCGGTGCCCGTACGCCGAGCCGCTCGACGGCTCGCTCGACCAGTTCACGGGTCTCGGGCGCGACGCTCCCGTGCTGGTTGAGCACCCGGGAGACCGTCGCGATCGATACACCGGTCTCGGCCGCAATGTCTCGCACAGTCGCCCTGCTAGGCATTTGTTACACCAGCTTGTTTCACACTCAGCAGACTAGATGATCTTGACAGCGTTCGCCTGCCATCGTTTCCTGAGACCCGGATATTGCGTTCTTGTTTCATTTGTTACATCGGGGTTGACCTGAGGAGAACGATGAAGAGACCTGCGATCGGTGCCGTCGTGGCCGGTTCCGCCCTACTACTCAGCGGCCTGTCAGCCCAGGCAGTTGAGCTGCCCACCACCAAAACCACCAAGGCGCGGGTCTGGGTGACCACCCCGGACCGGGCCGAGCTGCTGCACGAGCGGGCGCCCGTCGCCTTCGGCAAGGGGCCAAGCGCGCAGACGACCATCACGGTCGACCCCGGAACGAAGTACCAGTCGATGGACGGCTTCGGCGCCTCGATCACCGACTCCTCGGCGGCCGTGCTCTATCGGCTGACACCCGCCGTCCGCGACCAGACGATGCGTTCGCTGTTCGACCGCGACCAGGGCATCGGAGTCAGCTTCCTCCGCCAGGTGGTCGGCTCGTCCGACTTCACCGCGGCGCCACAGCACTACACGTACGACGACGTACCGGCCGGGCAGACCGACTTCCCGCTGCGGCACTTCACCATCTCGCACGACCAGGCGCAGATCCTGCCGCTGCTGCGCCGGGCCAAGCAGCTCAACCCGTCGCTGAAGGTTATGGCGACGCCGTGGAGCCCACCGGCCTGGATGAAGACCGGCGACTCACTGGTCGGTGGCCGACTCAAGGACGACCCAGCGATCTACAACGCCTACGCGCGCTACCTGGTGAAGTTCGTGAAGGCGTACGAGGCGGCCGGCGTACCGGTGGACTTCCTCTCGGTGCAGAACGAGCCGCAGCACCGCAAGCCGAGCGGCTACCCCGGCACGGACATGCCCGTCCGCCAGCAGGCCGCAGTGATCGAGCAGCTCGGCCCGCTGCTGCGCGCCTACAGCCCGCGGACCAAGATCCTCGGCTATGACCACAACTGGTCGACCCACCCGGGCGACGTCAACAACACCCCGCCCGGTGAGGACCCGGAGACTGACTACCCGTACCAGCTGCTCGACAGTCCGGCCAGCAAGTGGCTGGCCGGTACGGCGTACCACTGCTACTCCGGCAACCCCAGTGCGCAGACCGCACTGCAGCAGACCTTCCCGGACAAGGGCATCTGGTTCACCGAGTGCTCCGGGTCGCACGGGCCGAACGACACTCCGGCGCAGATCTTCCGGGGCACGCTGACCTGGCACGCGCGCACCCTGATGCTCGGTACGACGCGCAACTGGTCCAAGTCGGTCGTGAACTGGAACATCGCGCTGGACGACAAGGGCGGCCCCTACAACGGCGGCTGCACCACCTGCACCGGACTCGTCACCGTGCAGCCGGACGGCAGCGTCAGCACCGATGCGGAGTACTACACGATCGGGCACCTGTCGAAGTTCGTGCGTACCGGGGCGGTGCGGATCGCCAGTACGTCGTACGGGACGACCGGGTGGAACGGGCAGCTCATGTCGTCGGCCTTCCGGAACCCGGACGGCTCGACGGCGCTCTTGGTGCACAACGAGAACGACGAACCGCGGACCTTTGCCGTGGCCGTTGGCGACCAGTCCTTCGAGTACACGCTGCCCGGTGGTGCGATCGGGACGTTCGTCTGGGAGCGCTCGCCGAAGCCGTTGCTGACTCCTGTGTCGCTGGAAGGCGCGACAGCGAGCGCAGTACCGGCTGCTGATGCGGCGCTGGCGTTCGACGCTGACGGCTCCACTGTCTGGCAGTCGAAAGCAGCGCAGGCCGCTGGGCAGTATGTGCAGGCCGACCTCGGTACGGCGAAGCAGTTCCGCCGGATCGCGATCGACAGCGGCGGCAACGCCGGCGACTACGCACGAGGCTGGCAGGTGTCGACCAGCTTCGACGGCACCACCTGGCGACCACTGGCATCGGGCACGGGCACCGGCCAACTCACCAACCTCGATGTGAAGCCCACACGCGCCCGCTACGTCCGCATCTCCTCCACCGGCACCAGCGACCACTGGTGGACCCTCGCAGACGTCCGCCTCTACAACTGACTCTCGATCCACGCTGCAACGGCGCTGGCCTTCTGGTTGTCTCTGGCAATGAGCTGGAGGCCTACCGGGAGGCCAGTAGTCGGTAGGGGGATGCTGAAGGCGGGGAAGCCTGCGATGTTGGCGAGGCGGACGTTGCGCAGTAGGCGTGCGCGGACGTCTGCTGCATCGAGGAGTGGAGCAACGATCGGCACCGTCGGCAGTAGTACGGCGTCGACCTGGTCCAGCAGCTCGGCCAGTTGGGCCGTTAGGTCGGCCGCCTCGGCCCGCGCCTGCACGTAACGCCATGCTGGGACCTCGGCAGCTTCACGCAGCCGCAGTTGGACGTCGGGCTGGTAATCCTCAGTGGAGCGGCCGATGTGATTGGCAACGGCTTCTGGACCTTGCAGGTCGAGCCCCGTCCGCAGAGTCGCGGCCCAGTCCGGCAGCTCCACCTCCACCGTCTCGAGCCGGCCGATCGCACGGGACCACGCCTCACCGACCTCCGGGTCGTAGTCCCTGTACTCCGGGTTGGCGGCGACCCCTAGTCGCGGCGTACCGGCTGTAGGTGCTGTGGGCTCGTCGGAGAGCGCACTAGTCGCGTAGACGGCGTCGGCGACGGAGGTGGTGAGCACACCCACGTGGTCCAGGCTCTGTGCGAGCGGGAAGACTCCGTTGACCGGCAAAGTGTCCCGGGCCGGCTTGTAGCCGACCACTCCACACAGGGCGGCCGGGGTGCGTACAGAGCCCGCAGTGTCAGTGCCGATCGCCAGTGGAACGACACCAGCCGCCACTGCGGCACCAGCGCCCGCACTGGATCCGCCGGTCATCCGCGATAGGTCATGCGGGTTCAGGCACGGCCCGACGCGGTTCGACGTACCGGTGCAGCCGTAGGCGAACTCATGCGAGTGGCTGAGCCCGATGATCACTGCACCGGCCGCGCGCAGCCGGCGTACGACCTCGGCGTCTCTCGTCGCGACTCCGTGCATAGAGGCGGAGCCGCAGCGGTACGGCAGTCCCTCGACCTCGATGATCTCCTTGACCAGCACGGGGATGCCGGCCAGCGGACCATGCGGCACCTGCCTAGCGGCCTCCCGAGCACCGTCGGCATCCAGGTGGACTATCGCGTTCAGCTTCGCCGCGTCGGTCGCTCGCTGCAGGGCTTGCTCGACCAGCTCGACCGGATCGAGTTCACCTGCACGGACAGCGGCCGCCATCCCCTCTAGAGATGGCACAGTCAAAGAGGTCACCGGACCATCAGATCACCTCTACTGTCGAGCTGCCGCGCGCAGTACGGACCTGGTAGCTGGTACTGACTCCGGCATTGGCATGCAGCTTGTCCACAGCCCGGTAGGCGAGCTTGGCATCGTCCTGCGTCACCTCGAGGACGCCGTACCCGTGCTGGCGCATGTCGACCAGCTTGAGGTGCGGGTTGTACTGCAGCCGCTTCTGCTCGTCCGCCTTCGCCCCGGTCGCCCCCTTCGTGTCGCCCGTATTGGTCGACGACACGGACGGTACGACGAACTCGACCCCGGCCCGGCGCGTACCACCGGGGTTGCCGGGTGAGCCCGGCGCGAAGCCCGTGTCCCACAGCTCGCCGGAGAAGGTGTCGTGGTCGTCGCCGGTCACTACGACCAAGTCGGACACACGCTCGGCCGCCAGCGAGAGCAGCTCGGTCCGCTCGGCGCCGTACCCGTCCCAGGTGTCCATGAAGGCGCGCTCGCCGGCGGCGCCGGTGACCATGCCCATCATCATGTTCGGGTTGGCGAGCACCTTCCACCGCGCGCCCGACGAGCGCAGACCGTCCGCGAGCCACGCCTTCTGCGCCTGGCCGAGCATGCTGCGACCAGGCGCGTCCGCGGCCTCGCAGATGATGCTGCCGCCGTCGTCGCAGGGCTGGTCGTCCTTGTACTGACGGTTGTCGATGGCAAACAACTCGACGGTCCGGCCGAGCTTCAGCGACCGGTAGGTGCGGGTCATGTCGCCGCTGTAGCGCGGTACCGGCATCCGCTCGAACCACGCGTGCCAGGCCGCACTGCGCTTCTCCTTGAAGAACAGCTCGGGCAGCGTCCAGTTGTCCAGGCTGTAGTTGTTCCGGAACTCGTGGTCGTCCCACAGCGGCAGGAACGCGTGCTGCGCATGCATCGCGCGCAGGTCCGGGTCACTGCGATACAGCGTGTACTTCGCCCGCATGGTCGGCAGGATCTGTGGATAGAGGTTGAGGTCGATCCCGCGAACCCCTGGCACGGTGGCTTCGTAGACGTAGTCGCCGAGGCAGACCACCAGGTCGAGGTCCTCGGCGGCCAGGTGGCGGTGCGTGGCGTAGTACCCCTCGGTGAAGCCCTGACAGGTGAAGAAGCCGATCCGGACCGGCTGGTTCGAGTCGGCCGGTCGCAGCGTCTGGAACCGGCCGAGCGGGCTCACGGTGTCCTGGCCGCGGAACTGGTAGAAGTACTCCGCTCCGGCGGCGAGCCCGGTCGCCGGGAAGTGCACGCACCCGTCCCACCGCTTCTCGGCGATGACCGTCTGGACGATCTCCGGCCGGGTGAGATCCCGTTGCTTCGACACCACGACGGCGAGCTCGGCGTCGCCGTCGAACACCCCTCGTGGCACTCGGGTCCACAGCGTCGCGCCGTCGGTTCGCGGTACGCCGGCCATGATCCCCTCGGGGAAAGTGGCGCCACGAACCAGTGTGGGCGAGGCGTCGGCGGCGGCGCGAAGCATCGGCGTACCAGCGCTCCAGGCGGTGGCCGGAGCTGCTGCGGTGACACCGGCGGCGCCGATCGCGCCGAGGACGGTCCTGCGGGTGAGGTGAGCCATGCAGAAAATACTGAGAGGTAATGATGAATCTGGGAAGACCTCAGCGCGACCGATCAGTGACGCGCTGTCGACCTCACTCCTCGCCTGTCCGCGAGTGAGGAAAGCGAAGCAGGAGCGTCATGCCCGATTGCTACCGTCCGGCTCATGTCCGACAGGGTGCAACTGATGGAGGGCGTCGAACTGCGGCCCGCTGACCGGACCGACCCGGCCGTCGTCGCGCTGACGACCGCGCAACAGGCCGAGCTGAACGCGATCTACGGCGAGGACCAGCCGCTGGTCACCCTGCACCCCGAGATCGAGTTCATCCTGCTGACCGTGGACGGCACCCCGGTCGGCTGCATCGGCCACCCTCCGCCTGGAAACCGGCACCGAGCAACACGAAGCCATCGCCCTCTACACCCGCCACGGCTACACCCCGATCCCGGCCTACCCACCCTTCGAACAAGAACCAGCCTCCCTCTGCTTCGCCAAACAGCTGGGCTAGCTGGGTCGGCGGTACAGATCGTCGAGGCCCACGGTCAGCACGCTCGGGTCAAGCCCGGGCTCGAAGCCGGCGCCGCTATAGCAGGCGAGGATCGTCTCCGACGTGTCGTAGTCGCGGGACAGCAAGTGCCGCGCTCGCTCGAGGCGGCCGACGTGCCGTTGCCCCATAACCTCGCCCCAGTTGGCCTCGCCGAGCGACAAGACCTTGCGCCGTCGGCCGGAGATCGCGGGAGCGAGGACAACGACGTCCACCTCGATCTGGCTCCGGTGGGAATGATCCGTGACGACGCCCGCGCCGATCTCGCCCGGCAACTCACCGAACCGCTCGGCCGGTGCAGCCATTGCGTACTCGCGGCAGAGTTGCTCGAAGTGCGGTCCGACGACCTGCGACGAGAAGCGCGGCCGGGCCGACTCCCACACATTTGCTGCCCGACCGCTTTCGAGCAGCCCCCACTGCGGCCGCATCACCACATGGTAGAAAACGATCAGGGGCTCAGCCACCTCGTAGCCCGACCGCCCCGACCTGAAGACGTCCGGTCGGCGTCGCAACAGACCGCTGTCCTCCAGGACGATCAACTGGTGACCGATGTCGGTCGCCTTGCGCCCGACGTAGTTGGCGATCCCACCCCTCGTACTGTTGCCAGCGGCAACCGCTGCGAGCACCGAGTGATAGAGCGCGCCGTCGCGGACATTCATCTCCTCCTCGAGGAGATACCGCGCCTCGCGAAACAGCGGGCTCGCCGGGCTCAGCGCGGTACGAAGTACCCAGTCGTCGAATCCGTCGAGTGAATCCGGGCTGTCGTCGTTGACGAATCGCCGGTACGCCGGTGTGCCCCCGACCACGGCATGCAGCAGCGCGGCGAGACGCGGGTCGTTGACCCCCCAGTACTCGGCGGCCAGCAGGTAGTCGAACGGCCGGACGACCAGCTCGAGCGTCGCCCGCCCGCGCAAGGGAGCCGTTCCGCCGAGCAGACCACCCATCACCGACATCGCGGAACCACACAGCAGCAGCTTGGTACGCCGACCGGCGGATGCTGCCTGGTCGATCTCCCGCTGCAAGATCGACGGCAGTGCCGGCGATACCTGACTCAGATAGGGAAACTCGTCGATGACGAACGGACCGGCGGAGTCGATCGAGAAGAGGAACCGGATGGCCTCGTCCCAATTGTCGAAGCGAGGCGGCGACGGCGCGTCGAGGTGCGCTCCGATCGCCGCGGCGAACAGCGCGAGCGACTCGGTTCGGTCGCCTGCGTCGCGCCGAAATACAGGCCGCCGGACTGTTCGGCGAGGCCCTCGACCAAGTAGGTCTTGCCCTGTCGCCGTCTGCCGCTGACCACGCCGAGTTGAGGACGGTCCGCCGGCCCGGCAGCGAACCTGGCCAGATGAGCCCACTCCTGGTCGCGGGCGAAGATTCGATCAGGCTTCCTCATGTTGTAGAACTATACTTATAATAAGTATAGTTCTACTACTTAGGATCAGCGGGGGAGGTTGAGGACGAGACTTTCGCCCTCGGGGTGGAAGCCGAGTTTGTTGAGGTAGGGGGCTGAGTCGCGCATTCGGGGCGAGGCCAGGACCTGGCGGAAGCCGTGGTCGGCGAAGACGTCGCTGCGGCGGTAGACGAACTCGCCGGGGGTGAAGTCGCGGTACTTCGGCAGCACGTAGTCGAGGTCGATCTGGGCGCGACCGGAGCCGGCGTCGTGGGCGAGGACCACGCCGACGGTGCGTTCGCCGTGCTGGACCAGGAACGCGTACGGGCTCGCCGCCGGGGCGAAGCCGGGGTTGAACTTGGCGATGTCCTTCTCGTGCGCGGTCAGCACGTGCCCGAGGTAGGCGTCGGTGCTGTTCACCTCCAGGACGGCGTACTCGTGATCGTCATGGCGATGCCGGAGCAGGCGCCACAGGTGAACGACGTTGATCACGGCGAGAACGGCGTTCATCCCGACCATCGGCCACACCGGAATGGCGAGGTTGAAGCCGACCAGAATCACGCAGCCGACCAGGTTCAGCAGCCGAAGCCGAAGGATCCGGGTCTGCAGCAACGACACGACGACCAGCGCCGATCCGCCCCACCCGATACTGCTCAAGAGGTCCACGCCGCGAGATTAGACCAGCTGAGCCGGTGGACTGCTCCTCGTCACCGTTGCACGTGAAACAGTCGACATTTCGCTTTCCACCCCAGGCGATCCGAGTCAGCCGTCGCCACCGCCACCGCCGCCACCGCCGCCGCCGTCACCACCTCCGCCTTCGAAGCCTCCTTCATGGCCGCCGGGGGTGAAGCCGGCTTCCGAGCCTCCCCAGGAACCGGAGACACCGGTCTGGGCTTCGAAGGCAGCCATTGCGATGAAGGTCGCCCCTACGCCTTCCGTGAAGTAGCCCTGGCCGTAGGGCGCGACTGCCGCGCCGGCCTCCCAGTACGGCACCCGGCGACTGCCGTAGCGGACGTATCGGATCTCTGGATCGTCGTTGGCCTTCACGCGGGCGGCGTCCTGCGCACAGGCCGGCACCGTGCGGGTGCCACGACCGGGCCACGTCCAGACCACGTCAGTGACCGACGGGCCGTGCTGGGGATTGAAGAAGCACGGGACGCGGCGTTCCGGGACCGGCTCGCCTGATCTGCGCGCCACGACGCAGATGATCGCGTAGCGGCCGGCGGCGAGGGTGTCGGTGATCGTGCTGATCTCCTCGGCGGACCTGATGTTCTTCACTGTGCGCTGAGCGGACTCATAGGCGTCCAGTGCCCGCTGATAGTCCAGCCGGGTGTCGGCGTCCAACTCCTGGATGGCGACTCGATCGCCCAGGCGGCTGAGTTCTTCGCCAAGCAGTGTCACGTCCTCGTCCGCGAGCACGCGGATCTGCTCGAGCTCCTCGGCATCAAGCCGTCCGGAAGCTCGTCGATCCCACAGGTACCGGCCCGCCAGCGCGAGTCCGCCGCCCCCCAGGACAGCCATCAGCCACCACATCTGTCGACGGTACCGCCGTCCGCTCAGGTGCGGGAGTTCCACCAGCTGAGGAGTTTTTCCCTGGCCACATCGTCGCCGAGCGGGCCTTCGTCCATCCGGAGTTCCATCAGGTACTTGTACGCCTCGCCGACCTCGCGGCCGGGGCCGATGCCGAGGGTTTCCATGATCTGGTTGCCGTCGAGGTCCGGGCGGATGGAGTCCAGTTCCTCTTGCTCCTGCAGGCGCTCGATGCGCTTTTCCAGATCGTCGTACGCCGATCGCAGCGCGTCCGCCTTGCGCTTGTTGCGGGTGGTGCAGTCGGCCCGGGTCAACACGTGCAGGCGGCTGAGCAGGTCGCCGGCGTCGCGGACGTACCGGCGTACGGCGGAGTCGGTCCACTCGCCGGTGCCGTAGCCGTGGAAGCGCAGGTGCAACTCGACCAGCTTGCCGACCTGGTCGATCTGCTCGTTGCTGAACCGCAGCGCCTTCATCCGCTTCTTCGCCAGCTTGGCCCCGACCACGTCGTGGTGGTGGAACGTCACCTTGCCCGCGCCCTCGAAGCGCCGGGTCTTCGGCTTGCCGATGTCGTGGATCAGCGCGGCGAAGCGGACCACGAAGTCGGGCAGCTCGACGCCGAGCCGCGGCTCCAGGTCGATCGCCTGCTCGAGCACGATCAGTGAGTGCTCGTACACGTCCTTGTGCCGGTGGTGCTCGTCCAGCTCCAGCCGCAGCGCGGGCAGTTCGGGCAGCACGTGGTCGGCCAGCCCGGTGGCGACCAGCAGGTCGAGCCCGATCCGGGGGTACGGCGCACAGACCAGCTTGATCAGCTCGTCCCGGACGCGCTCGGCCGACACGATGGTGATCCGCTCGGACATCGCCGTCATCGCGGCCACCACGGCCGGGTCCGGGGTGAAGCCGAGCTGAGCGGCGAACCGGGCCGCCCGCATCATCCGCAGCGGGTCGTCGGAGAACGAGTCCTCGGGCGACCCCGGGGTCCGGATCACCTTGCCTGCGACGTCCTCGATCCCGCCGAACGGGTCGACGAACTGGTGCGACGGCAGCAGCACCGCCATCGCGTTCATCGCGAAGTCGCGCCGGGCCAGATCGCCCTGCAGGTTGTCGCCATAGGCGACCTCCGGTTTGCGCGAGGTGGGATCGTAGGACTCCGACCTGTATGTCGTGATCTCGAGAACCCAGTCATCCTTGCGACAACCGATGGTGCCGAAAGCCTTGCCGATGTCCCAGACGTGGTCCGCCCAGCCGGCCAGCAACCGCTCCACCGCGTCCGGCCGGGCCGAGGTGGCGAAGTCGAGATCCTTGCTCCCCCGGCCGAGCAGAATGTCCCGGACGGGACCCCCGACCAGGGCGATCTCGTGGCCGGCGGCGGCGAACCGCGCGCCGAGCTCGTCGACCACCGGCGCGATCTGCAGCAGCGACTGGACACCTTGCCGCTGGACCGCAGACAACGATCCGGCGGAGGCTGAGCGGTCGGGAGTAAGGGACACGGGGAACTAGGTTACGGTGACGGCGTGTTGAGACGGCGACTGAGGCTCCCCGTGGTGGCGGGCGCGAGCCTGCTGATCGCTGCGTCGTCCACTGTGCTGGCCTCGACGCAGGCGGTTGCCTCCCCGGCGGAGGACAACCCGGTGGTGGACGTCGCCATCGACTCCTTCAGTCCGTCCGCCCCGGTCCCCGGCCAAGCGGTCACCATCACCGGCCGGATCACCAACACCAGCCAGACCACCTTCGAGGAGGCGCAGGCGACTGCTTGTATCGCGCGCGAGCGGCTCTCGACGGCGGTGGCGATCGCAGCCATCCCGACCGAGACCGACACCCTGGTCAAGGACCGCCTCGGCTGCTCCGGCCTGACCAATTCCGAGGCGACCACCTTCCAGGAGTTCCACGACCCGCTGGCCCCCAAGTCGTCGGTCGCGTTCAAGCTGGTGGTGCCCTGGAACGAGTGGAAGATCTCGAGCCAGCCCGGCGTCTACTCGGTCGGTGTGCGGTTCCGCGGCAACGTCACCAAGAAGCCCCGCACCACCGCGGGCCTGAGCCGAATCCTGATGCCGGTGGTCAGCAAGACGCCGCCGCGCAAAGTGAACACCTCGCTGGTCCTGCCGCTGGCGCACCGGCCCACGTTGCTGGCCGACCACCTCTTCGCGAACGACTCGCTGGCCCAGTCGATGGCCCCGACCGGCCGGCTCGGCCGGCTGCTCGAACTCGGCAAGAAGCGGACCGTCAGCTGGCTGGTCGACCCGGCGATGATCGACGAGGCGCGCACGATCGCCAAGGCCGACTACCGGGTCGTGGCCAGTCGCAACCAGAGCAAGCCCGGTACCGGCCGCAAGATCGTCAAGGACTGGCTGGACGCCTTCGACGAGTCCCGCCATCGCAACCCCGTGGTCCTGCTCCCGTACGGCGATCCAGACATCGCGAGCCTGGTCGCCGCGGGCGGCTCGCTGGACTCGATCGTCACCTCCTCGCGCTCGAAGAGCGAGGGGTATCCGATGGGCCCGCCGTCGATCGGTGACCCGTCCGGGGTCTGGCTCGAAGGCGGCGCGGTCACCACCAAGACCCTGATCAACGGCTCCAGCGGCTTCGCCGGCGCCCGCAAGGACGACGTGAACATCGTGACCAGCTCGTCCTGGTCGGCCAGGGAGCGGCCCAGCCTGCTCCCCACCCCGGTCTACGACGTGCTGACCCCGGAGGGCCCACCGAGGTCGGTCCGGGTACTGATCGCGAACTCCGCGCTGCTCGACGGCGGCCCGGATCCGGCCACGGCAGGTAACCCGCTCCAGGTCCGGCAGCGGTTCGCCGCCGAGACCTCACTGATCGCCGGCTCAGGCACCGGCCCGGCGACCGTCGTCGTCGCGCCTCCGCGGGGCTGGGACAACGAGGTCCTGGCCACCTCCGCCGTAGCACAGGCGATGTCCGCGCCGTGGATCACACCGGTCGGCATCAATCAGGTGGTCAACCCCAAGCCGCCCGTGACCAAAACCCCTGCGGCGCCGGCCGAGAACACCGGCCTGCCCGAGGGGCAACTGGACCGGATCAAGGCGCTGAGCGGCGCCCTCACGACCTACAAGGCCCTGCTGGCCGAGCCGTCCGATGACACGCCCGTGGGTCTGAAGCTAGGACTGCTCCGGTCCGCGTCCAGCGAATGGAAGGCGTTTCCGGACCAGGCGCAGCGCTTCCTCGCCTATCAGCAGACCGCCGCTGCTACCGAGCTGAACAAGGTCCACCTGGTCAGCAACAACCTCAAAGGGCAGAACCAGGCGATCAAGGTCAACCTGTCCGGCAGCAAGGGGACCTTCCCGCTGACGGTCGAGAACGGGCTCGACGTGACGATCCGGATCAAGCTCGAGGTCAAGGCCACCGGCAACCGGGACGACCTCAAGATCGGCCAGATGCGCGTGCTGGAACTGCCGGCCGGCCAGAAGGGCACGTTCCAGGTCAGGGCGAGTGCCGAGCAGAACGGTGTGATCAACGCCAAGGCCCAGCTCGTCACGGCCGGCGGAGAGCCGGTCGGCGACTCGAAGCCGTTGGTGATCCAGGCAGCGCAGTACGGCAGCGTCGGCTGGATCCTGGTCGGTGCCGCCGTCGCACTGCTGTTCGGTACGTCGATCGTCCGGATCTACCGCCGGGTCCGGTCGGAGCGGCGCAACCCGTCAGGCCCCAAGCCGGAGGCTGACGCGTTGCACCCGGCGCCGCTGCCGACGGAGAACCTGGTGCCGGAGCCGGACGACTTGGCGACCACCGCTGAGCCACCGGCGTCGCCGGAGCCCAAGCCTGAGCTGGGCGGTCTCGAGAGCCTGAAAGAGGGAGTCGGAACGAAGGATGGCTGACCGCACCCTGCGCTCCGCGGCGGTGATGGCAGCCGGAACTGTGCTGTCCCGCCTGCTCGGATTCGTCCGGATCGCCCTGCTCGCCGCCGCCATTGGCACCGCCCTGCGCGGCGACATCTTCACCGCCGCGAACACGATCCCGAACAGTCTCTACATCCTGCTGGCCGGCGGCATCTTCAACACCGTGCTCGTCCCGCAACTGGTTCGCGCGATCAAGAACCACGAGGACGGCGGCCGGGACTTCACCAACCGGCTGCTGACCTTCGGCTTCGTCGTACTGGCCGTCGTCACCGTCGGTTGCGTGTTGCTGGCGCCGCAGATCGCCGGGCTCTATCTGCCCGACGAACTGCATGACCCGGCGCGCGCCTCCGAGCGGGCGTCGATGATCCTGTTCGTCCAGCTGTGCCTGCCGCAGATCTTCTTCTACGGGGCGTTCGTGCTGGTCGGCCAGGTGCTGAACGCGCGGCGCCGGTTCGGCCCGATGATGTGGGCACCGATCGCGAACAACATCGTCGCCTGCGCGTCGATCGTGGTCTTCCTGCTGATCTACCGGGCCGGCGACACCCCGCCGACGTACACCACCAACGAGACGCTGCTGCTCGGGCTCGGCCACACCGTTGGCATCGCGGTCCAGTTGCTGGTGCTGCTGCCGTACCTGAAGGCCAGCGGTCACACCTACGTGCCGAAGTTCGGGCTGCGCGGCACCGGCCTCGGACAGACCGCCAAGCTCGGGATCTGGACCGTGCTGTTCGTCGCGGTCAACCAGGTGACCCTGGTCGTGGTCACCAACCTGGCCATCGCCGGTAGCGCGTCGGACAGCCCCGGCGCGAAGGCCGGCCTGTTCGCCTACAGCACCGCGATGCTGATCATCCTGGTGCCGCACGGCATCGTGACGGTCTCACTGGCGACGGCAGCGCTGCCGCAGATGTCGAGCCTGGCGGCCGACGGCGACGTGACCGAGGTGGCCCGTCTCTCGGCCCGGTCGATCCGGCAGACGCTGGCCATCGTCGTACCGGCAGCCGCCGCGATGATCGCCTTCGCCTACCCGATCGTGACGCTGATCGCCGGCTACGGCTCCGGCAAGAACAACCTGCAACTGATGGCCTACACCCTGATGGCGCTGGCGCTCGGGCTGGTGCCGTTCACCGTGCAGTACTTCCAGTTGCGCACCTTCTACGCGTTCGAGGACACCAGGACGCCGTTCTTCCTGCAGTGCGTGATCGCCGCGACGAACATCGCGGCCGCCGTGATCGGGGTGCGGGTGGTCCTCGGCGAGGAGCACCTGCGGTACAGCGGTGTGGCCCTGGGTGCTGCCTACTCGCTGGCGTACCTGGTCGCCGTCCTGATGTCCCGCCGGGTGCTTGCCCGCAAGGTGCCCCGCGTACACGGCGCGGGGATCGGGCTGCCGCTGGTCGCCATGGTGATCGCCGCCATCCTCGGCGCGGGCGCCGGGCGGGTGGTGCTCTCCCTGATCGACTCGGCCACGGACTGGAACGGGCCGCTCACTGCCGCCCTGGAGATCGCGATCGGCGGCATCATCATGCTCCCGGTGTACGTCGGAGTGGCGCGGGTACTCCGTATCCATGAGGTCACCGATGTGGTGGCCATGGTCACATCGAAGCTGCCGGGACGGTCCTGATCGGACCGCTTGTGCACTCGTGCACCACTTGTCCGGTCAACGGGGCACTAGCATGGGGGCTGCGATCGGACCGCCAACCGCTCGCAACCGCTGTTCAGCCGGTACGGCCCGCCGACCGATCGGGAGCGGAGACGCAGGACGACCAGTGCATCGAGGAGGGCGAGAGACACCGTGTCGAACCAGACCGTCAGTCCTGGTGCCCTGCTCGCCGGCCGGTACCGGATCGCCGAGTTGCTCGCGGAGATCGACGGTGCCCGGGTGTGGCGAGCAGTGGACGAGGTGCTCAGCCGAGCTGTGGTCGTGGACGTCCTGCCGATCGGCGACCCACGAACCAACCTGCTCTTCGACGCCGCCCGGCGCGCGGCTGCCGCTGCTGACCCACGCTTCCTGCGGGTGCTCGACTGCGACATGCACGAGGGCGTCACGTACTGCGTCCGCGAGTGGGCCGGTGGACGCCCCCTGGAGCGGATGCTCTCTGCTGGACCGCTGACCGGCCAACAGGCCGGTTGGCTGGCCCGCGAGGTCTCCGAGGCTCTGGAGAACCTGCACCGCACTGGGCACTCGCACGGCTCGATCAGCCCGTCCACAGTCGTCGTGACGGACGCTGGAGCCATCAAGGTCGTCGGCCTCGCCACCGAAGCCGCCCTACGCTCCACCGGCGCCGGTACTCCGGAGGAGGACGTCCGCGCGCTCGGAGAGTTGCTGTACGCCTCCTTGACCGGCCGCTGGCCCGGACCGGCACCCGCCTGGGGCCTGCAGCCCGCTCCGTTCGAGCACGGCCGGCTCTTGAGCCCGCGCCAGGTGCGCGCCGGAGTGCCGCGTTCGCTGGACGACATCTCCGACCGGCTGCTCGGCGACCCGCCGCGGCACCACTCCGTCCCGATCACGAGCGCCGCAGGGCTGTCCGCCGCGCTCTCCGGCGTCATCGGCAGCTCCCACGAGCCGCCGAGCCAGATGGACGAGACGGTCGCGGTTGCCCGTCAGAACGGCAGCGTGGACGACGCCACCCAGGTCGCGCCGGCTATCCAGGCTCCGCCTGCGCTCGACCCGCCTGTACCGCAGTACCAGCAGAGTGCCTACGCCGAGAACAACGGTCACGCCCCGCCACAGCCGGCGTACGCGACCGCTGCCGAGACCCGACCCGTACGCCGTCAGCCGGCTCCGCCGCAGAATGGCAACGGCCGGCGCAAACCCCCGGCCGACGAGCCGAAGCAGCGCGGTAGCTGGGGTGGCCGGATCCTGATCCTGCTCGCCGTACTCGCGTTGCTGTCGGTGATCGCGATGGCGCAGTTCCTGGTCAAGGGCGCGATCAACAAGGACCAGGGCAGCGACGGCAAGACCACCGCACCGCCCTCCAGCGCCCCGCCGCCGTCGGCCTCCGCCGGGCCGATCAAGATCTCCGCCGCCAAGGACTTCGACCCGGATGGCGACAAGAAGGAACGACCTGAGGACGTCGCCAACACCTACGACGGCAAGGCCAGTACCACCTGGCAGACGATGTCGTACAAGAGGCGGCCGGATCTCGGCGGGATCAAGGACGGCGTCGGCATCATCTACGACCTGGGCGCGGTCACCGACGTCTCCAAGGTGACGGTCAACCTGGTCGGCCAGGGCACCAACCTCGAACTGATGATCCCCAAGGCGGATCCCAGCGTTTCCTCGCCGACGGCCGACGGCTGGAAGTCGGTCGCCGCGCTCGAGGACCAGGGCCCCCAGGCGGTACTGACGCCGGCCGCGCCGGTCAAGACCAGGTATGTTCTGGTCTGGCTGACCAGCCTGCCGAAGGAAGGCAGCGGCTACCGCGGCGAGATCTCGGAGGTCACAGTTCAGAAATGACCTCAGATATCACCCGGATCGGTCCGCCGGGAACGGCTGATGGACCGGCTGCCCCGCCGGCCGGGTACGACTCCATGGACGACCACGAGCTGCTCCGGCTGCACGTGGCCGGCAACCCGGACACGTTCGGCCTCCTGGTCAAGCGGCACCGCGACCGGATGTGGGCGGTGGCGATCCGCACCCTCGGCGAGCCCGAGGAGGCGGCCGACGCGCTGCAAGAGGCGTTCATCTCGGCGTTCCGCCGGGCTGACTCGTTCCGTGGCGACGCCAAGGTGACCACCTGGCTGCACCGGATCGTGGTGAACGCCTGTCTGGACCGGATCCGCCGCCGTCAGGTTCGTCAGACCGATCCGCTGCCGGAGGACGAAGACCGCGCGGCCGAGCTGGCCGGGCCGGTCGAGGAGGACGCGGCCGAGGTCCGCGAGCGCCGGCTCGACGTTCTGAAGGCGCTCAAGCAGATCAACGTCGACCAGCGCAGCGCGCTCGTCCTGGTCGACATGGAGGGCTACTCGATCGAGGAGGCGGCGGCGATCCTCGGTTGCGCTCCGGGCACGGTGAAGAGCCGCTGCGCCCGCGGTCGGGCCCGGTTGCTGCCGTTGCTCCGGCATTGGCAGACCACGCGCGGCGGTTCCGACGTACCGGAGAAGACCGCGGCGGAGACGGTGGGAACCGAATGAGCCTGCTGCCCGTCGAAGCGGGGTCGCCACCCTGCGACCCCGTGATCGCCGACCGGAGCTTTTCACCGATGACCACTCTGCGCACCTCCCGTGAGGAGGCGAGTTCCCGATGACCGAATCAGGTCTGCCGACCAGTGAGCACCTCGAGCACCTGGACACGGACACCATCGCCGACCTGATCGAGAACCTGCTACCCGCGCCCGAGGCGCATCGCGCTCGTGAGCATGTGAAGGCCTGCCCGGACTGCCAGCAGACGTTCGACGCGCTGCGCCAGCTGACCGAGGATCTGGCCGACGAAGGCCGCGCCGACATCCCGATGCCGACCGACGTCGCCGAGCATCTCGACGCCGTGATCGTCTCCGAGTCCGTACTCCGGGCGTCGACCGTCGGCGTGCACTCGCTGGTCCAGCTCCGTGAGGAGCCCCGGCGGCACCTGCCGAAGCTCGTCCTGGCCGCGGCAGGCGTGATCGTGGTCGCCGGGATCGGGGTCGGTGTCGTGATCAGTACGGCGGACCAGAGCAAGGAAGGTGGCGCGGGGATCATCCCGACCGTGCCGATCGGCACGGTGCCGACGCTGACCAGCGACCAGGTCGGCCCGAACGTGCAGCGGTGGCTGGAGAACGCCAACGGCCCAGTTCTGCACGCGGGTCCGGCCGAGCTGGCGTGCGCCCGCAGCTTCGCGGACGGCCGGTCGAACCCGGATGTCCGGCTGATCCAGCAGGCCAAGGTCGACGGCAAGCGGGCGACTGTGATCGGACTGCAAGGCGGCTCGCAGCGCGACATCCTGATCACCGTAGTGACCGGATGTAGCAGCGCGGGTGGCGCTGCCGCGCCTTTCTACGAGACTTCGGTGACCTTGCGTAGCCGCTGATTCCGCTCGGTGAGCCGGTGGCATGACCCCTCGAGCCGATGGGTACCGTGGGAATGGTCGGCCTCTAGGATCCGTTGAGTACGACGTAATGCCCGTCTCGACGACACCGAGGAACGCCTGAATGAGCGACGCAGCAGTCCGCAACGTCATCATCATCGGTTCTGGCCCGGCCGGCTACACGGCTGCGGTCTACGCCGCCCGCGCCCAACTGGCGCCGCTCGTCTTCGAAGGCTCCGTCACGGCCGGTGGTGCGTTGATGACCACCACCGAGGTGGAGAACTACCCCGGTTTCGCGGCCGGCATCATGGGCCCGGCGCTGATGGACGAGATGCGCACCCAGGCCGAGCGCTTCGGCGCCGAACTGGTAGCCGACGACATCGTCGCGGTCGACCTGACCGGTGAGATCAAGTCCGTCACCGACTCGGCCGGCGGCGTGCACCGCGCCAAGACCGTGATCCTGGCGATGGGTTCGGGCTACCGCAAGCTGGGCCTGCCGCACGAGGACCGGTTGTCCGGCCACGGCGTGTCCTGGTGTGCGACCTGCGACGGGTTCTTCTTCCGTCAGCAGGAGATCGCCGTGATCGGTGGTGGCGACACCGCGATCGAGGAGGCGACCTTCCTGACCCGGTTCGCCGACAAGGTCACCATCGTGCACCGCCGCGACGAGCTGCGCGCCTCCAAGATCATGGCCGAGCGCGCCTTCGCGAACGAGAAGATCGAGTTCGCCTGGAACTCCGCGGTCGACGAGATCCACGGCGACGACAAGCTCACCGGCATCGTGATCCGGGACACCATCACCGGTGAGACCCGCGAACTGCCGGTCACCGGCCTGTTCATCGCGATCGGGCACGACCCGCGCTCCGAGCTGGTCAACGGTCAGGTGCACCTGGACGAGGACGGCTACGTGCTGGTCCAGGCCGACAGCACCCGGACCAACCTGCCCGGCGTCTTCGCGGCGGGCGACCTGGTCGACCACACCTACCGCCAGGCCATCACGGCCGCCGGCACGGGCTGTGCCGCGGCCCTCGACGCCGAGCGCTTCCTGGCTACGCTGGAGTTCGAAGCGACTGCCGCGGCCGCTGAGGCCACCGAGCCGGTCTCCGTCTGACTCCGTACTTCCTCCACCACCTCGAGCAGCAATCCTGAAGGAGATCGCCGTGGGCGACAAGATGAACGCAGTGACCGACGCCGAGTTCGACACGACGGTACTGAAGAGCGACAAGCCGGTACTGGTCGACTTCTGGGCCGAGTGGTGCGGTCCGTGCCGTCAGGTCTCGCCGATCCTGGAGGAGCTGGCCGGTGAGCACAGCGACAAGCTGACGTTCGTCAAGATGAACGTCGACGAGAACCCGGTCACCCCGAGCAACTACCGCGTCATCAGTATCCCTACCATCAATGTCTACGTGAACGGTGAACTGGCCAAGTCCATCGTCGGCGCGAAGCCGAAGGCCGCGCTGCTGAAGGAACTGGCTGACTTCACTGGCTGAGATTGCTTTGCGTTCCCGTGAGGGGACGTCCCGCCGCACGGCAAGGAGCATTGATGGCTGGATCACAGCACGGCATCTACCGGATCGGTGACAGCGGTGAGGCTGTCGCTGAGATCATCGGGAAGCTCCAGCGGCTAGGCCTGCTGGAGCCGGGTGGTCACTACGTCTACGACGAAGCGACCGCCACCGCCGTGCGGGGATTCCAGCAACAACGCGGGCTGATGATCGACGGCGTCGTCGGTCCGCAGACCTACCGCGCGATCGACGACGCACGTTGGCGGCTGGGCGACCGGCTGCTGACGTACGTCGTCTCGCACCCGCTCACCGGCGACGACGTCCAGGCGCTGCAGGCGAAACTGCAGGAGCTGGGCTTCGCGGTCGCCCGCGTGGACGGCATCTTCGGACCGGACACCCAGCGCGCGGTGACCGAATTCCAGCGCAACATGGGCCTGCCCGCCGACGGCACCTGCGGCCCCTCCACCTTCAAGGCCCTGCAGCGGATCCGCCCGATGGCGACCGGCGGCCGGCCTGACGCGCTGCGTGCGTCGGAGGCGGTTCGCGCCGCCGGACCTCGCTTGTCGGGCAAGACCGTCGTGATCGACCCCGGGCACGGTGGCTTCGACTACGGCTGGGAAGGGTTCGGGCTTCGCGAGTCCGACGTGGCCTATGACCTGGCCTCCCGGATCGAGGGCCGGCTGGGCGCAACCGGCGTACGGGCTTATCTTTCGCGCGGCCGTGACCAGGGGCCGGATGAGTTGGCCCGGGCTGCGTTTGCCAACGAGACCGATGCGAACCTCTGCGTTTCGCTGCACACCGACGGTTCGATGAACCCGGAGGCGCAGGGCGTCGCGACGTACTACTACGGCACCGATCTGCACGGCGCCTCGTCCAGCGTGGGCGAGCAGTTCGCCGGCCTGGTGCAGCGCGAGATCGTGGCGCGGACGGATCTGCTGAACTGCCGGACCCACCAGAAGACGTGGGACCTGCTGCGCCGGACCAAGATGCCCGCGGTCCGGCTGGAGATCGGCTACGTGACGAACCCGCACGACTCGTCGCGGCTGGCCGACCCGGCCTTCCGGGACGTGATCGCGGAGGCCATCGTGGTCGCGATCCAGCGCGTCTACCTGCCACCGGAGCAGGATGCGGCGACCGGCATGCTGCGCCTCGGCCAGCTCACGGTCTGAGGTTCAGGGCGGACCGGACCTTCCGACCCGCCCCAGAACTCAGACGGTCTGCCGCTCCTTCGCAGCCGGTACTGCGTCCGCCGGGTCCTCGCGTTCGAGGGCGATGACCGGGAGCAGCCGGTCGAGCCAGCCGGGCAGCCACCAGGCCTTCTCGCCCATCAGGCGCATGATGGCCGGGACGATCACGCAGCGGATCAGCAACGCGTCCAGCAGCACGGCGACCGCCAGGCCGAGACCGAACTGGTTCAGCATCCGATCCGGGCTGAGCAGGAAGGCTCCGAAGACGACGATCATGATCGCCGCGGCGGCCGTGATCACGGTGCCGGTGTTGGCCAGCCCTTCCCGCACGGCCTCTCGGGCATCACCGGTCCGCCGCCACTCCTCGTGGATCCGCGAGATCAGGAACACCTCGTAGTCCATCGACAGCCCGAACACGATCGCGAAGATCATCACCGGCACGAACGCCTCGATCGGCCCTTCCTGGGCACCGAACCAGCCCTCCTGGAAGACGAGCGTGATGACTCCGAGCGAGGCGCCGATGCTGAGCAGGTTGAGCACGGCGGCCTTGAGCGGGATCAGCACCGACCGGAAGACCGCCATCAGCAGCAGCGCCGACAGGCCGACGACAACGAGAACGAAGATCGGCAGCCGCTTGCTCACGGCACCGGCGAAGTCGTCAGCGGCCGCGGTCGATCCACCGACCAGGTACGTCGCTTTGGTCTGGCCGGCCAGTTGCGGCAGCGTCTCGTCTCGCAGTCGCTGAACCAGGTCGCTGGTCGCTGCGTCCTGCGGCGCCGACTTCGGAAACACCAACACAGTGGCGACCTTGCCATCGGGCATCAGCTGCGGCGGGGTCACGGCCGCGATGTCCGGATCCGTTGCCAGCTTGACGTTCAGCGCCTGCGCGGCCTCCGGCGTACCCTCCGAGACGACGATCAGCGGACCGTTGAAGCCTGGCCCGAATCCCTTGGCCAGCAGGTCGTAAGCCTTGCGGCTGGTCTTGGCCGGATCGTCCGTACCGGCGTCCGCGAAGCCGAGGCGGAGGTCCAAGGCCGGCAGGCAAAGCAGAACCAGAGCGGCCGTTCCGAGCACGAGCGGAGCCCATGGTCCGCGCTGGACTGCGGTCGCCAGCTTGCGCCAGCCGTCGCCCGGGTGCCGACGCGACTTGGCCGCGTGCTTGCGAACACTGCGCTCGATGCGCTTGCCGAACAAGGTGAGGAGTGCCGGCAGAAGGCTCACCGCCGCGAGCATCGTCGTCAGGACAGTGACGGTCACGCCGAGCGCGAGGCCTTGCAGGGAACCAAGTCCGAGCGCGAGCAGACCGAGCAGAGCGATCACCACTGTGCATCCCGCGAAGAGCACCGAGCGCCCAGCGGTGTCGAGGGCAATCAAGCCGGCCTTCGGGCGGTCGGCACCCTTGAGCAGCTCGCTGCGGTAGCGGGAGAAGATCAGCAGCGCGTAGTCGATGCCGACACCGAGTCCGACCAGCATCATCACCGGAGCGGTGTAGTCGGGGATGGTGAACACGTGCGAGGCCAGCACCAGCAGGCCGAGTGTGCTGCCGACCGCGAAGACAGCCGTCAGGAGCGGAAGGCTCGCGGCGAGCAGTGACCCGAAGAGGAAGACCAGAATCACCAGCGCTGCAAGGATTCCGGCGCCCTCCGACGCACCGCCGCCGCTCTCGGCCGCGGTCCGGACCAGGTCACCACCGAGCTCGACCTGCAGCCCGTCCTTCGCGATCTCCTGTGCCTTGTGGATGATCGCCCGGACGTCCTCGATCGGCATGTCCGCCGCCGCGACGTCGAGGTCGACGGTCGAGTACGCCGTTTTGCCGTCAGTCGACAAAGAGCCTTTCGCCGTGAAGGGATCCGCGACGGCCGCCACGTGCGGAAGCGTGCCGACCTGGGCCAGCATCCCGCTGATCCGGCTCTTCTCCGCCACCAGCCCGTTCTCGTCGTACAGCACGATCTGGATCGACTCGGTCGATCCCTGCGGCTGGTGCTCGCGGAAGGTGTCGATCACCCGTTGCGAGTCCGTCCCCGGCAGGCTGTTGTCGTTCTTGTAGGCGTTCCCCACCAGCGTTGACCCGGCGGTCACCACGACCAGCGCGACCACCCACAGCGCCACGGCCAGCCCGGCCCGCCGCATCGCCCACCCCGCGACCCGATGCAACATTGTCGGTCCTTCCCGTCAGTCTCGCACGTCTACATGTAGCGTCTCTACATGTCGTCTATCGACGGTAACACGCATATGAGTAGACTGCCTACATGAAGGCGGATGCGCTCCGAGGGCACCTGGACCCGATGATCCTGGCGGTGGTCGAGTCCGAACCGCTGCACGGCTACGCGATCATGGAAGCGCTCCTGGAGCGCAGCGGCGGCGAGCTCGACCTGCCCACCGGCACGCTCTACCCGGCGCTGCGGCGGCTGGAGCGAGCCGGCTACCTGGCGAGCGAGTGGAGCACCGTGGGCGGCCGCAAACGCCGTACGTACCAACTGACCTCAGCGGGTCAGAAAATGCTCGCCACCGGCAAGAGCGAGTGGGAGACCTTCCGCGCGGTCGTCGAAGGAGTACTGCGGCCTAGTGCAGGGCACTAAGCCAGGCGCAAGCAGCGGTGAGCTGAGCGGCTGACCAGCAGTAGCGGGATAAGCAGGAAGCCGCTGACCACGAAGAGTGCCTCAACGCCGCTGCCTTCCGCGACCGTGCTGATGCTCGCCAGCATCAGGCCGACGCAGCCGACCAGCACACAGCTGGACAACGCGAACTGTGCGGTCAGCCTGGTCGCACGCTCGCGCACCACCGGGTAACGCAGCCCGAGCCCGGTCGCGATCAGGACGAGAACACTGCCGACCATGGACAGTGTCCCGACCACCTGCACCAGCTGGTTCAAGATCGCCACAACCGCAATGTCCGAGTCAGGATGCTGAGTCCAGCTCCAGGTGTTTTCCAGCCAGACGATCGGCTGAGCGATCATCACCGCGAACAGCAGGATCGCCGTACGCCGTCCTTGCGCGATCCCCAGCTCGGACCGGTACCCCGGGACGACCTCGGCCAGGTCGCCGAAGTCCTCTACCGCTCGCTCTGCCGCCTCCCGCGGGCTCAGCCCGTCGGCCTCGAAGGCTTCGGTCGCGTCGACGAGGCTGTCTCGCGCCTCGGCCATCAGGTCAGCCTTGCGGCGGCGAGGTCCGTGCAGGGCGCGACTCAGCCCGGTCAGGTAGCTCTCGACCGGGTCCTGGACGACGACGGTTCCGTGGCTGGACACGACTACCAGTATGGGGAAGCCGGGGCCAGATCACGTCCGGGTGTCCACTGACCCTTCCCTGGTTTGCCGGGCGCGCCGACTGACGAAGTACAGGCCGACGTAGGAGGTCACCAGGAGGGCGAAGCCGATGATCTCGGCCAGCCAGGTGTAGCCGGCCGGCCAGATGGTGCCGTCGAGGTAGTGCTTGATGTAGCCGCCGGCGTACGGCTCCTCGCCGCCCTGGCGCATCCAGTGCTTCTCCACGCCCGTCACCGGGCACTCGAAGTCGAGCAGGACGATCGTCAGGTTCCAGACGGCGACGGCCAGATGCGCCCAGATCACCCGCCGCCACTTCCAGGCCAGGAAGCCGCCGATCACGAAGAACAGCAGGAAGGCGCCGTGCAGGATCATCATCCCGTCGGCCAGGATCCGGTAGATCATCACGTCTCCGATTCACGCGTCAGGGTGTCCCGGACCGCGGCCGGAGCCGGGCGGGCGGGTTCGGGCCGGATCGCACCCATCAGACGGTCGACCGCTGCCTCCATCTCGCTGCGCCAGGTGATGGTCGAGCGGAGATCCAGCCGGAGCCGTGGGTTGCGCGGATGATCCCGTACGACGGTGAACCCGACCGCCTGCAGGAAGTCGGTGGGCCAGACGCACCCAGGTCCGTCCCAGCGGGAGTCCCCGAAGGCCTCCACCGCCCGGAATCCGCGCTTGAGCACGTCCTTCGCGACCGCCTGGACGAGGATCTTGCCGAGCCCCGTCCCGAGGTACCGCGGCAGAATGCGCCCGGTCGCCAGTATGACGGCGTCCGAGCTCGGCGGCGCGGTCGGGAAGGCCTGGATCCTGGGCAGGTAGGCCGCTGGTGCGTAGACGGCGAAACCCGCGGGCGCGTCATCGACGTACAGGACGACTCCAGCTGTTCCCCAGTCCAGGAGCACCTGGGACAGCCAGGCTTCCTTCTCCAGTTGGGTGTCGCCGTTGCGGCTCGCCTGTCGCTGGGTGACCGGGTCTAGCTCCCAGAAGACGCAGCCACGGCATGGCACCGGTAGCTCGTCGAGATTGGCGAGCGTGAGCGGTTCCAGCCGTCGTGCCATCAGGTCATCCGCTGGCTCATCGAGCGGCCGGAGCCGGCGTCTGGGCGTCGGGAGTCTCAGCCGCCTCGGGAGCGACGTACCGCTGTTGGACCTTGGCCGCGGGTTGCCGTCTGAACAGCTCTCCCGCGAACCCGGCCAGGACGCCGAGCAGTAGTCCGCCGAGGGTCAATCCGATTGCCTTGCCCACGCTCATACCGATCCTGCCTTCCGCAGCACTCCAGGTCGTGCTCAGGGCCGATGGCCGTCTCAGCCACCAGTCGGCACCATGGTCGAACCTGCCCCTATAAGGCATGGTAGTGAGAGGATGCGCTGATCGGCAGCCCGGGCACGCGAACACGCTCGGCTACTTCGGCGTAGCCTGGTGCCTTCCCCGGCATGCCCCTTGTCGCCTGTTCTTGGAGCCGCTCCGTGAGTGCAGACCTGCCCGACGTCCGGCAGACCCGTCTCGACAACTACGTCGACCGGTATGCGGCACGGACCAAGGGCATGACCGCATCGGAGATCCGGGCCCTGTTCGCAGTGGCCAGCCGCCCCGAAGTGGTCTCGCTCGCGGGGGGAATGCCCAATATCGCCGGCCTTCCGCTCGATGTCGTCGGCAGCGCGGTCCGCGATCTGGTGGTCGACAACGGCTCGGTCGCGATGCAGTACGGGTCCGGCCAGGGCGATCCGGCCCTGCGCAACCAGATCTGTGACGTGATGCGGCTGGAAGGCATCGACGCCCACCCCGACGACGTCGTGGTGACTGTCGGTAGCCAGCAGGCGGTCGATCTGGTCACCCGCGTGTTCTGTGATCCCGGCGACGTGGTGATCTGCGAGGCCCCGTCGTACGTCGGTGCACTGGGTGTTTTCCGTGCTTATCAGTGTGAGGTCGTTCACGTCGCGATGGACGACGACGGCGTCCAGCCGGAGGCGCTGGAGCAGGCGAT
Organism: Kribbella catacumbae DSM 19601; assembly: GCF_000372465.1. Classification (GTDB taxonomy): domain Bacteria; phylum Actinomycetota; class Actinomycetes; order Propionibacteriales; family Kribbellaceae; genus Kribbella; species Kribbella catacumbae. The sequence continues at coordinate 182,576 of NZ_AQUZ01000007.1, read as the reverse complement.
CGCGGCGGTCCGGGCGGCCGGCAAGAAGATCAAGTTCTTCTACACGATCCCGAACTTCCACAACCCGGCCGGTGTCTCGCTGTCCGCTGAGCGCCGCCGCAAGGTGCTGGAGATCTGCCAGCGGGCCGATCTGCTGATCCTCGAGGACAACCCGTACGGGCTGCTCGGCTTCGACGGCGAGCCGCAGCGCGCGCTGCGGGCCGACGATCGGGAAGGGGTCATCTACCTCGGCTCGTTCTCCAAGACGTTCGCTCCGGGCTTCCGGGTCGGCTGGGCGGTCGCGCCGCACGCAGTACGGGAGAAACTTGTACTGGCGCAGGAATCGGCGACGTTGTGCCCGCCGGTCTTCAGCCAGCTCGCCATCTCGTCGTACCTGGGCCGGCACGACTGGCTCGGTCAGGTGAAACAGTTCCAGGAGATGTATCGCGAGCGCCGGGACGCGATGCTCGCGGCGCTGGCCGACAAGATGCCTGCGGCAACGACCTGGACCCGGCCCGGTGGCGGGTTCTATGTCTGGCTGACGCTGCCCGACGGTCTCGACGCGAAGGCGATGCTGCCGCGTGCGGTGACCGCCCGGGTCGCGTACGTGCCCGGGACCGCTTTCTTCTCCGACGGTTTCGGCTCCCAATGCATGCGGCTGTCCTACTGTCACCCGACCCCCGAGCGGATCACCGAAGGTGTCGCGCGGCTGGCCGCGGTGATCAACGAGGAGCTCGAGCTGCGGCAGACCTTCGGTCCGCTGAAGCCGGGCGCGGGCCGCGACTACGACGCTCCGGGTCCGGAGCTTAGCTAAAGGTTTACTGGGCTCCGGCTCGGTCGCACCGGAAGGGGCGGTACCTTTCAAATGGGCCTCGGGACCGGCGGCCTGCCGGAGTCGCCCACTAGTGATCGGGAAGTTTCTATGAGTGATCTGGGTCGAGTGCTGGTATTGGCCGGCGGACTGTCGCACGAACGGGACGTCTCGCTACGCTCCGGCCGCCGAGTCGCCGATGCCCTGCGCAGCGTCGGTGTCGAGGTCGAGGAGCGCGATGTGGACGCCGGGCTGGTCGAGCGGCTGCGCAACGATCCGCCCGACGCCGTCTTCCCGGTCCTGCACGGCGTCACCGGCGAGGACGGCGCCCTCCGCGAGGTCCTCGACCTGTACGGCGTGCCGTACGTCGGCGCCGATGCGGCTGCCTGCCGGACCGCCTTCGACAAGCCGGTCGCGGCGACGATGGTCGGCTCGGCCGGACTCCACACGCCGCCTTCCGTCGTACTCGGGCATGACACCTTCCGCGAACTGGGTGCTGCTGCGCTGATGGAGGCCGTGATCGCTCAGATCGGTCTGCCGCTGGTCGTGAAGCCTGCACGTGGTGGCTCCGCGCTCGGCGCCTCGATCGTGCGGTCGGCCGATGAGCTCGCCGCCGCGATGGTGAACTCCTATGCGTACGGTCCGGTCGCTTTGATCGAGAAGTACATCGATGGCGTCGAGGTGGCCGTGACGATCGTGGACACCGGCGATGGCCCGCGGGCGTTGCCGGCTGTGGAGATCCAGCCGGACTCCGGGTTCTACGACTACGAGGCTCGCTACACGGCGGGCGCGACGCAGTTCGTCGTACCGGCTCGGCTGGAGGCTTCGGTCGCGGAAGCGTGTGCGGCTGCCGCGGTGACCGCGCATCGGGCGCTCGGGCTGCGGGATCTGTCGCGCTCGGACCTGGTCGTGGACGCTGACGGCGTGCCGTGGTTCCTCGAGGTGAACGTGGCTCCGGGGATGACCGAGACGTCGCTGGTGCCGTTGTCCGCCGAGGCTGCCGGGATCGAGCTCGGCGTGCTGTGTCGCGACCTGCTGGCCGCGGCCGCTGCTCGTTGAGGTTCTGATGCCCGTCGCGCCGGCCACCGAGCCTCTGGCACCCAATCCGGAGCGGCCGGCGCTTTGGCGGACGATTCTGACGCCGCGTTGGACCGGGCTGCTGCTGCTTGCGCTGGCGATCGCCTCGACCATGTCCGTGCTCGGTGTCTGGCAGCTGGACGTGTACCAGTCGAAGACGGCCGCCGCGACGGCCAAGCGGGCTGAGGGTGCGCCGATCCCGCTGCACACGCTCTTCTCGATCGACGAAGGGCTGCCCGCGAAGGCGGTCGGGCGCAAGGTGACTGTCTCTGGGACTTGGGGACCTGCCGCTGACCAGTTGTTCATCACGGATCGCCGGCTGGGTGATCGGGACGGCTTCTGGGTGATCAGCCCTGTCGTATTGGACTCGAGTGGCGCGGCGGATGGATCGACCGGCGCAGTCATGGTGGTTCGCGGCTGGGTGCCGACGGTCTCGGACCCCGCGGCCAAGCCGCCGACGGGGCGCGTCGAGCTGACTGGGGCGATCGCGCAGTCGGAGGCTCAGGATGCCTCTGGTGACGCGGCCAAGGGGCGCACGCTGCAGTCGCTGCGCATCCCGACGATCGTGCACCTGGTGAAGTACCGGATCTACGACGCCTTCGTGGTGCTCTCATCGATCGACTCGGCCGCCTCTGCTGGTGCGGCCTTGGCCCCCACGATCGTGCCCGCGCCGGCTCCGCCGACCGACCACGCCGGCCTGCGCAATGTGGCGTACGCCTTCCAGTGGTGGATCTTCGCGGCGTTCACGCTCTGGATGTGGGGCCGGATGGTGCTCGACGCCCACCGCGGCGACGATGCCGACCAGCCGGAAGACGAGCTGGAGCCAAGCGGTACCGTTTCAGCGTGACCTCCCCCGTAGATCCCGCCACGACGCCCGCTCTCACCCCGGCGGTCAAGGGCGCCCTCACCCGGTACCGCGTCATCGCCTACATCGTCGGCGTCATGCTGCTGGTCCTGCTGTTCGTCGCGATGCCCCTGAAGTACCTCGGCGACAACCCCTCAGTCATGAACGTGGTCGGCCCCCTCCACGGCTTCCTGTACGTCGTCTACCTCCTGGGCGCCTTCGACCTGGCCCGCCGCCTCCGCTGGAGCCTCCCCCGCCTGGTCCTCGTCGCCCTGGCCGGCACCATCCCCTTCCTCTCGTTCTACGCCGAGCGGAAAGTCACCCACGAACTCAACCCCGCCTGAGGCTTTTAATGCAGTGCCGCTCCTGGTCGCGCTGATCTAGCTTCAGCGGCATGACTTCCTTGGAGCAGATCACTGCGGCTAACCGTGCGAGCTGGAACCAGATCGCACCCGCCCGCCTCGGGCAGCCGGCCGACTTCTTTGGCTCGGGCGGTCTGGCCCTCGAGGACTTCGAGCAGGAGCTGGCCGGCGACGTTCGGGGCAAGCGCGTTCTGCAGCTCGCCTGCTCCTGCGGCGACGAGGTCCTTTCCTGGGCCAACCTCGGTGCCACCGCAATCGGCATCGACATCTCAGACGTCGCCATCTCCATGGCCCGCCAGAAGGCCACGGCCGCTGGCATCTCCGCCGACTTCCGGCAGGCGAACATGTTCGATCTGCCGGCCGACCTCGTCGACCTGGACCTCATCTACCTCAGCTGGGGCGCCATCTGCTGGGCTCCCGACCTCGACCGTCTGACTGAGATCCTGGCCAGCCGCCTGGCCTCTGGCGGCTCGGTCCTGCTCGCCGACCATCACCCGATCTGGGAAGTCCTCGCGGTCCGCGGACAGAATCACCTCGCCGTCGCCGGCAACTATTTCGGCCGGAACACCTCTCGTCGCGACACCGACAACGCCAAGCTCCCCTTCGGCGCACGGGACACCGCCTCACCCCCGCCCTTCGAAGCCTTTGTCTGGCCCACGAGCGACATCGTGATGTCACTCCTCCGGGCCGGCCTCCACCTGACGGCCTTCACCGAATCCCCCGCCCCCGACAGCTACTCCGGGCTGGGCTCGACGGCCACTCAACTCCCGGCGTACTACGTCATCAAAGCCACCAAAAGCTGATGTTTCACATGAAACATTGACCGGGATAGATCGCCAAATAGCTTTGTCGACAAATCTCGGTCAGGGTTGTTCCAGAGGAGTCTCGTGCAGCTTCGCCGCGACTTTCCGGAACGCCCGGCCGATGGTCTCTAGCTCAGCCGGGCTGACTACGTCGACGAAGTGCTCCCGAACGGTTTGCACGTTGTCCTTCGCGGCCTTCACCAGCACTGCCCGCCCGGTCTCGGTGAGCGACGCGACCACACCGCGCTTGTCTTCGTCGTCCTCACTTCGCTGGACCAGCTGGCGAACCTCCAGCCGCGCGACTGTGTGCGACAACCGGCTCCGGGAGTAGTACGACAACTCGGCGAGGTCGGCCATCCGTAGGCGACCCCCGGGCGCCTCGGACAGACGCATCAGGATCTCGAAGTCTGCCAACGACACGTTGTGTTGGCTCCGCAGCCGGCGATCGCGCACCTCCAGCAGCAACGCCGACCCTTCGACGTACGAGCGCCACTGCCGCTGCTGAGCATCATCCAGCCACCCCGAACCAGCCATGACGCCAAGGATAGCGGTTGAACTCTTCAACTAGTCCTGTACCGTGGATCCATGGTTGAAGCCTTCAACTACCTTCGCGCAGGACCTGCCCATGCCGCTGCGAGAAACCAATGAACGCCAAGCTGATCGCACTCGCTGCCGGCAATTTCACGGTCGGTGTCTCGACCTTCGTCCTGGCGCCGATGCTCGGGACTATCAGTACGGACCTGAACGCCAGCCGAGCCGTCACCGGCCAACTGATCGTCGTGTACGCGCTCGCCTACGCCCTGGGCGGCCCGCTCCTGACCACCCTGGTCGGGCATCGACCGCCAAGGCAGGTGCTGCTCGTGGCGCTGGCTGTGTTCGCCACGGGCAACGGCCTGACCGCAATCGCGGCGGACTTCCCGAGCGCAGCTGCCGCACGCGTGGTAGCCGGTGTAGGTGCCGGCGTCTACACCGCCAACGCACTGGCAGTGGCGCGTCGACTAGTGCCGGGCGACAGGCAGGGACGCGCGGTGGCTGTCGTAGTGGGCGGCCTGACGACGGCAATCGTCCTCGGTCTTCCTACCGGTGCCTGGCTGGGCAGCGCGGTCAGTTGGCGCCTGGTGCTTGGCCTGCTCGCGCTCATCGCGACCCTGCCGATGGTCGGCATCCTGTCGCTGCCAGCGCTCGCCGGGTCGCCACCGATCCCGCTCAAGGCTCGGGTGGCACCACTACGAGATCGGCAGGTCCTCGCCACCCTGCTGGCGACCTGGCTATGCCTGACTGCGAGTTGGACGATCTACAACTTCATCGACGAGGTACTGCGGCCTGCCACAGCAGGTGACCCAGACCGGCAGTTCCTGGCGTTGCTGGTCTTTGGCGCCGGCGCTGTCGCAGGCAACCTGATCGCAGGCCAGCTGGCTGATCGCTACGGCCCAGGACGCACGATCGCAGTGGTCGCCCCAGCGCTCACCGTCGCAGTGCTGGTGCTCCCGCTGGTGGCGGTCAGCATGCCGCTCGCGCTGGTGAGCGTCAGCGCCTGGGCGATGCTGCACTGGATGGTCAACGTGCCTCAGCAGTTGCGTGTCACCGCTGCCGCCCCCAACGTCGCGCCGATCGTTCTCGGGCTTCATCAGAGCACCATCTATCTCGGCATCAGCACAGGCGGCTTGGTCGGCGCACTCGGCTACGGCGTGGCCGGACGGGCTGGCATCGGCTACGCCGCCTTCGCTGCCGGACTCCTGGCGCTGGCCGCGCTGTGGTGGTCGTTCCGCACTCGGGCGGCTGTCTCAATCACCCAAGGAAGGTACGGAAGTCATGACTGATCGAATCGCCATCCGCGGCGCACGGGTCTTCGACGGGCACCAGTTGTCAGAGCCACGGACGGTCGTCATCGCCGACGGCGTCATCGGCACCGACCCCACCGGCGCGGAGGTCGTCGAGGCTGACGGCCGTGTGCTGTTGCCCGGCCTGATCGACGCTCACATCCACCTCCACGACCAGTTCACGGTGCAGAAGCTCTGCTCGTACGGAGTCACCACCGCCCTCGACATGGGGACGTTTCCCCCGCAGCGATTGGCCACGCTGCGCGGCGCACCGGGCCCGATCGATGGACGCAGCGGGGGCACGACCGATGTGCGCAGCGCAGGCACGACCGGTGCACGGAGCACAGCCACGACCGATGTGCGCAGCGCGGGCACTCCCGCCATCGGCCCGGACGGCCTGCACTCCCGCATCCCGACGATGCCGGCCGACGCCGTCGTCACCCGCCCGGACCAGGCCGAGTCGTTCGTCATGGCACGGCTGGCCGAAGGATCCGACTACCTGAAGATCATCGCCGACCCCGGCGAAGGCGGGCCAGACCAGCAAACCGTCATCGCCCTGGCGACCGCGGCACACGCCCACGGAATGCGGGTCGTAGTGCACGCCGTGTCGCAAGAGGCCGTCATCATGGCGCTCGACGCCGACGCGGACGTCATCACCCACGTCCCGCTAGGCATGGCCCTGGACCAGCAGGTGGTGGCTCGGCTCGCCGCCGCCGACTGCACGGTGATTCCCACTTTGACCATGATGGAAGGCATCGCAGGAGCAGTCGGCCAACCGGCAGGATTCGCCGCCTCCCGCCTCAGCGTGACCCTGCTCCACCAGGCCGGCGTACGCGTACTAGCCGGCACCGACACAAACCAAACCCCCGGCGTACCGTTCCAGCCCGCCCCCGGCGCCAGCCTCCACCACGAACTCGAACTACTGGTCGACGCCGGCCTAACCCCCGCCGACGCACTGCAGGCAGCGACCCACCTAGCAGCCCAGACCTTCGGCCTAACCGACCGCGGCACCATCAAGCCAGGTCTACGCGCCGACCTCATCCTCCTCGACGACAACCCCCTCACCAACATCCGCGCCACCCGCTCCATCCACCGCATCTGGACCGCCGGTACCGAACACCCCCCACCCACCCAAATCCACACCGCCCACTAGCTCCACCCCGCCGCGTCTCCACACCCACCCCATCTCCGTCACGCACCCGACCCCGCTCGCCTTGCCCGGCCACACCGGGTCACCCGCCTTGCCCGACGGCCGGGCCGGAGTACGAGGGCTCGCGCGCGCCCGCCGACGACAAGTGGCCGGCCGATGAGCTGCCCGGCCACACCGGGTCGCTCGCCTTGCCCGGCCACACCAGGCCCGCTCGCCTGACCCCGGCGTCGCCCCTCATCGCTCACGTCGGCTCGCTCGCCTCGCCTACCCGCCACAACCCACCGCTCACACCGCCACGCCCGCTTGCGCCACCCGCCCGCCTCGCTACTACGCGCCCGTCGGGCCGGTCGGTGGTTCCGCCTCCTGGCGCGAGCACACCCACCTGTGGAAGGCGATCACACCGCCACGCTCGCACCGCCTCGCGTAGCCACCTCCAAGCCTCCGCGTCACACTCCATCCCCGCCCACCTCGCCACAACCAGACCTGCCCACCTTGGTCCGCCATACCCGGCCCCGCTCGCCGCGGTCGTGCGCGCTGGCGCCTTCTTGGCCTCACGTCGCGTCGCCCTCTCCACCCAGCCGCCTCGCCTTGTCTGCTTCGCGCGCCTCGCCGTGCCTGCGTGCCGCGCCTTCCCCCGCCACGCGCGCTCTGCTCCTTCCCCAGCCCACGCTCCGGCGCCTCTCCCTGCCCCGCGTACCGAGCCTTCCCCGCCACGCACGCTCCGCCCGCCTTCCGCCAGCCGCGTCCCAGCGACTCGCCTCGCCGCACCACGCCTTTCCCCCCGCCCACCTTGCCCGGCTCCTCCGGCCACAAAGCAGAACGCCCTGTGCCAACTGAAAGTTGGCGCAGGGCGTTCTCGGTGGTTTTGAGGTGTTCAGGACTCCTTGGTCGGGTCCATCAGGGTGACGATTCGTTCCAGGTCGTCGACGGTGGCGAACTCGACGGTGATGCGTCCCTTAGTTTTGCCGAGGTCGACCTTGACGCGCGTCTCGAAGCGATCCGACAGGCGGTCGGCGAGGTCGACCAGGCGCGGGGCGACGGGCTTGTTGCGGCGTCGGGCCGGAGTGGGGTCGTCGGCCGACATGTCCCCCATCGAGACGATCTCTTCGACCGTACGCACCGACAGTCCTTCAGCAACGATCCGCTGAGCCAGCCGCTCGATGGCGTCGCCGCTGGGCAGACCCAGCAACGCTCGAGCATGACCCGCGGACAGTACGCCGGCAGCAACCCGGCGCTGAACCGAGGCCGGCAGCTTCAGCAGGCGCAGGGTGTTCGAGATCTGCGGCCGCGAACGACCAATGCGAGTCGCCAACACCTCCTGCGTGCAACCGAAGTCGTCGAGCATCTGCTGGTACGCCGCCGCCTCTTCCAGCGGGTTCAGCTGACTGCGGTGGAGGTTCTCCAGCAGCGCGTCCCGGAGCATGACGTCATCGGAGGTTTCCCGGACGATCGCTGGGATGGTGGTGAGCCCAGCCTCCTGGGTCGCACGCCACCGGCGCTCACCCATCACCAGCTCGTACGTCGTATCGGTCAGCCGCCGCACGACGATCGGCTGCAGCAGGCCGATCTCCTTCACCGAGTGCACGAGTTCCGCCATCGCGTCCTCGTCGAAGGCGCTGCGCGGCTGCTTCGGGTTCGGGGTGATCTTGTCGACGTCGATCTCCGCGAACTCCGCGCCGGGTACCGCCGCGAGCTCAGGACCGGCCGGTACGGGCGGTGCCCCCGGAATCGAGCTGGACTTGCTCCCCAGGCTGTTCGTCGTGCCGGGGGCGGGGGTGCTGGGAATCAGCGCACCGAGTCCGCGTCCGAGTCGGGTGTTCATCGCCGCTCCCTCGAGTTTCAAGTGCTTCGGTTCGATCAAGTTTCATCGACAGCAACTGCGCAACGGTAGCCGGTCTCAGGTGGCGACCGGAGAGCCGGTCCCCCAGCTGTGGAGAAGTCCTCTGCCAGCAGCCCTGTTTCACGTGGAACGAGAGTCTCTTCAGTTGCCGCGTTTCACGTGGAACGGACCCTCTTCAGTGCCGCGTTCACGTGCAACGGACCCCTTCAGTTGCGCCGTTTCACGTGGAACGGATCAGCTTCAGCTCCCCGCGTTTCACGTGGAACATCCGCAGGAAAGCCAAACGGCCCGCCGACAACGCGGTGCCGGCGAGCCGTCAGTTCGATCAGTCAGGAGGCGTTGTTGCGCATCGCGATCTCGCGCGACGCCTCCAGGTAGGAGAGTGCGCCGGCCGATGCCGGGTCGTACGCGAGCACCGTCTGTCCGTGGCTCGGCGCCTCGGAGATCCGGACCGAACGCGGCACCGCGGTTCGCAGTACGGCGTCCTGGAAGTGACCGCGGACCTCAGCCGCCACTTCGCCGGCCAGTTTCGTGCGGGCGTCGTACATGGTGAGCAGAATCGTCGAGACGTCGAGCGTCGGGTTCAGGTGCGACTTCACCATGTCGATGTGGCGGAGCAGCTGGGACAGACCCTCGAGCGCGTAGTACTCGCTCTGGATCGGTACCAGTACTTCGCGCGCCGCCGTCAGCGCGTTCACCGTCAGCAGGCCGAGCGACGGCGGGCAGTCGATGAAGACGTAGTCGTACTTCTCGCCCGCGGCCTCGGTCTCGGCCAGGTGAGCATCGAGAGCCTTCTTCAACCGGCTCTCGCGCGCGACGATGCTGACGAGCTCGATCTCGGCGCCGGCCAGGTCGATGGTGGCCGGAACGACGACGATGCCGGGGTGCTCGGCGCAGGGCGCCAGGAGCTTGCTCAGCGGCTCCCCCTCGATGACCGCCTCGTAGACACCCGGGGTGCCTTCCGAGTGCTCGATGCCCAGCGCCGTCGACGCGTTGCCCTGCGGGTCGAGGTCGATCACGAGAATCCGCGCGCCATACAGCGCGAGGCCGGCTGCGACGTTCACGGTCGTTGTGGTCTTGCCGACGCCACCCTTTTGGTTGGCGACCACGAAGACCCGGGTCTCTGCGGGCAGCGGGAACTCGCGGCCCATCGTGCGTCCTTCATTCACCAGCAGGGTCCGTTCGGTGGCGGCGGCGATCGGAGTTTCGAGAAGTCGTCGCTGAAGCTCGTCCGAGGTGGCCCGCGCGGCGATCTGTGCGGCAGTCATAGCGCCCATTCCGATAGGTGCGGTACTTGGCCCGAAGAGGATGTCCGTGGGGGTCGGGGCGGGCTTGCCCCCAGGTTCATCCACAGGCGGCTGTGGATGAATTCCCGCGTGAGGTGCCGTTTCCAGGGGGTAGTCATCCACAGGCCGGGGAGATTCGGGGAACTCTTCCTCAGCCTCATTCGCGGCGGCTGTTTCACGTGGAACGACCTCTTCGGTTTCACGTGAAACAGCTTCCGATCGTACGGCGGCCGGCTCGTCGCCAAGCCCGATCGAAGCGGCCGCTCGGAGTGCGGAGTGGCTCTTTGAAGCCCCCGCAAAGTTTGTCTCGGAACTCTCATCCGACTCAACCCGCTCAGCCGAATCACTTCCGGCTCCAGCAGACCGCCCCGGCACTCCGAACACCGGCGCCGCCGTCAACCCATGCCCCGGAGCCGAGGCGCCGGTCGAGCCGGTCGAGCCGGTCGAGCCGGTCGAGCCGGTCGAGCCGGTCGAGCCGGTCGAGCCGGTCGAGCCGGTCGAGCCGATGGTCGCTGGAGTAGACGTCGAATCGGTGGGCGCCGATGAGGCGGTCGAGTCGCTGGGCACAGCCGAGCCGGTCGAGCCGGTGGTCGCTGGGGTAGACGTCGAATCGATACCCGCCTGGTGCTGGGCGTCGGCCAGGTCGCCCTCGGCCTCGCGCAGTTCGTCCAGCAAGGCCTGACGGGCGGACGCCTCGCGCTCCAGCGCCGAGGACGCAGTCGAGTCGGTGGGCGTCGATGAGGCGGTTGAGTCGGCGGGCCCGGTCGAGTCGGTCGAGTCGGTGGTCACCGCACTAGTCGGCGAGGCTGGCGCGTCGGACGCGGTACCCGGCGTCGCGGATGCGTCAACTGTCTGCGGCTCGGTCGTGTCTGTCGGCGTCTGCATAGACACGCCGCTGGGATCCGCGGTCGGCGTCCCAGCAATTGCCGCTGCCGCCGAAGCTGCGTCGGGTGACGCGAGCGGCTCATCGAGCGACGCAACTGCGGGAGGTTCAGGAGTTTGGGAGGGGGAGGCTGGGGCGGGGGCCTCGGTTGCTTGGCGGGTGGCGGCGGGTTGGTCTGCCGGCCAGCCGATTCCTTGTGATGCCTGTGGTTCACCGGTGCTTTTCTCAGGCCATCCGAGGGCGCGACTCACGAACCCGATCACCTCCCGCGTCTCCTGTGCTGGGATCCCCGCGCAGCACGTCCGGCCACAATACTCACGACTGTCGTCGGCTGGGCCAGTTCGTCGACACCGAGTTGATGGACGTGCCATTCCTCAGCGCCAAGAGCCTCGAGTTCGGCTTCGGAAGCAGCGAGTTCCTCCTCTGCGGAGGCTCCCTTCATCGCCAGCATCAGCCCGCCCTCGGCAGTCAACGGCAAGCACCAGCCGGCCAGCTTGCCGAGCGGAGCGACCGCACGAGATGCCACCACGTCGTACGGCGCCTTGCCGCGCGCAGCGCCTTCGGCGGCGGAACGGGCACCGGGGATCAGGTCTTCAGCGCGAGCCCGAACCACCTCTGCGTTGGTGCAGCCGAGCAGCTCCACGGCCTCTTCCAGGAAGGTGGTGCGCCGGAGCAGCGGCTCGACGAGCGACACCTGGAGGTCGGGGCGAACGAGGGCGAGCACGATTCCGGGCAAGCCGGCGCCGGTGCCGATGTCGGCAACGGTGGACTCTTCCGGGATCAAGCGCTCCAGCACCGCGCAGTTCAACAGGTGCCGGTCCCACAACCGCGGCACCTCGCGCGGACCGATCAGTCCGCGCAGCGTTCCTTCTGTCGCCAGCAAGTCGGCGAACGCCGCAAGCCGGACCGCCGCTCGTGGGTAGAGCTTCTCCACGAGCGGCGGCGTTTCACGTGAAACGTCGTCCGTCACGAGCAGGACGCGGCGATCACGCGGGCTGGACGACGACCCGGCGACGCGGCTCCTCGCCCTCGGACTCGCTGGTCAGGCCGGCGGCCGCGACGACGTCGTGCACGACCTTGCGCTCGAACGGCGTCATCGGCGCGAGCTTCACCGCGGCACCCGAGGTCTTCACCTCATCCACCGCCCTCCGCCCGACCTCTTCCAGTTCGGTCTTCCGGTTCGCCCGGTAGTTCGACACGTCCAGCATCAGCCGCGACCGCTCACCGGTCTCCCGGTAGACGGCCAATCGGGTCAGCTCCTGCAACGCCTCGAGCACCTTGCCGTTCTCGCCGACCAGGTTGCTCAGGTCGGCGCCGACGATCGACACCGCGGCACGATCGCCGTCGATGTCCATGTCGATGTCGCCGTCGAGATCGGCGATGTCCAGCAGTTCTTCCAGGTAGTCGGCCGCGATGTCGCTCTCGGCCTCCAGTGCCTTCAGACGGTCGCCCGGCTGGTCTTCCGGCGTGGACTTCTCCACGGCCTCGGTCTCCTGCATGCCGTCGCTCACGGCCACTCCTTCACGTTTCGAGATCCGCCCCACGGGGACCCAGGTCGTACACAGCAGAGAAAACGGGGATGCCGGGTCAGCCGGCCGTCCGGACGTCGAGCGTCAGGACCGGCCGGACCCACCACCGCCGGACTTCTTCTGCGCGGCTTTCTTCTGAGCAGCCTGGCGAGCGGCGCGCGACTTCGCGGCCGGCTGTCGCTTCGCGCCCGAGGCCTGCTTGGCTGCGGCCTTCTTCGCCGGCTGCTGGCCGTTGCTCGATGCCTTCGGAGTGTCCTGCACCTTGGGGGCGTCCTGCGCCGAGGACTCACCGGCCGCCGGAGCGCCCGTCTTCCGCGTACTGCGCGACTGACGCTTCGGCTGCTGCCGATTCGCCGGACGCCGGTCGGTCGCGACCGAACCCTCTTCGGCGTCATCGCCCAGGCCCTCGTCGGCCGGCCTACCGGCCTTCAGGTTGTGCTCGCGCTTGCGGGCTTCCATCGCGTCGAACGCCGGAGTGCCGGGGGCCGGGTTGCGGCGGATCACGTAGAACTGCTGCCCCATCGTCCACACGTTGGAGACGAACCAGTAGATGAGCACACCGATCGGGAAGTTGAAGCCACCGATCAGGAAGAACACGGGGAAGACGTAGAGCATGATCTTCTGCATCTGCGCCGCCTGGCCCTCGAGGGCCTCCTTCGGCATGTTCTTGCGCATCAGTTGGAGCTGGGTGATGAACATCGTGGCGGTCATCAGGATGATCAGGATGACCGCGACGACCTTGACGTTGGTCGAGCCGTCGCCGTTCGCCCGGAGGAACGTTTGGGAGATCTCGGCGCCGAAGATCTTCGCGTGCCGGAGGGAGTCGACATGCGGAGCGATAACGCTGGAGAGCGCCTCACCCTTCGATGCTTGGTCGAGCACCCGGAACAGTGCCAGGAAGATCGGCGACTGGAGCAGCAGCGGCAGGCACGAGGAGAACGGGTTGGTGCCCGTCTCCTTGTACAGCTTCATCATTTCCTGACCGAGCTTCTCCCGGTCATGGCCGTACTTCTTCTGCAGCTCCTTCATCTTCGGCTGCAGCAGCTGCATGTTCCGGCTGGAGCGGATCTGCCGCACGAAGAGCGGGATCAGCAGGGTCCGGATGACGATGGTGAGGCCGGCGATCGAGAGCGCCCAGGCCCAGCCACTGTCGGGATCGAACACCTGCGACAGCAGCCAGTGCCATCCCACCAGCAGTGCCGAGACCGCCCAGTACAGCGGCGTCATGACGGCGTTGAAAACGTCTACGATCCCGTCCCACAATGCGAGTTCGGGGATGGCCAGAAGAATCACTCAAGCACCTCGCTGCACAGGCCCGGCGTCGGCTGACGATCCGGGCTGGTTGGCGGAGATCAGATCTCCGCGCTGGTCGACATCTGTGGGTGGAACGGGGTCGTAGCCGCCGGGGTTCCACGGGTGGCAGCGGGCGAGTCTCCTCGCCGCCAGCCAGCTACCGCGCACCGCGCCGTGGCGTTCGACCGCCTCCAGGGCGTAAGCAGAACAGCTGGGATAGAACCGGCACACCTGCCCGTACATCGGGCTGACGAACTTCCGGTACAACTTCAGAAAGCCGATGATCCCGTACTTGACGGGCGCGATCTTCATCGCCCTTCCTTCGGCGGCACAGTCTTCAGCGACTCAGTCTTCGGCGGCACAGTCTTCAGCGACTCAGTCTTCGGCGGCACAGTCTTCAGCGACTCAGTCTTCGGCGGCACAGTCTTCAGCGACTCAGTTTTCGTCGGCGCGGTCTTCGTCGGCACAGTCAGGACCCGCTGCAGCGCGCCGTCCACGTCGGCAGCGAGCTCGTCGTACGACGAGGAGGCCGACGGCGGCAACGCCCGCACCACGGTGAGGCTGCCGGCCGGCAGGCCGGGAAGCTGCGCAGCCATCACGGCACGCAGACGGCGGTGGACGCGGTTCCGCAGAACCGCATTGCCCACCGCCTTGTTCACCACGAATCCGACACGAGCGGGCTCGGCCGAGGAGCCGGGCCCCGGCAACAGATGGACCACCACGGCACGCCGACCGGCACGCCGTCCAGTACGGACGGCGCGGCCGAAGTCGTCGGACCGGCGAAGCCGATTCGACGCGGGTAGCACGAGGTGGTCACTGTCGCCAGCTCACCGGCGTCAGGCCGCGAGGCGCTGGCGACCCTTCGCACGACGCGTTGCGAGGATGGCGCGACCGGCACGGGTGCGCATCCGAAGACGGAAGCCGTGCTTCTTGTGCCGACGACGGTTGTTCGGCTGGAACGTCCGCTTGCTCACTGGAATGACTCCGGTTACTCGAGATCACGTTTGTCGACAAATCCACTGATAGATCTGTCCCTGGTGCAGGTCCTGCCCACCGCTCGAGAAGCCTTCAGTGACGAAGGATGGTCCCGCAGGGAGCGCAGCACGAAACGGCCGGTTCAACACCGACTGATCCACGGTACGTGGCGCCCTGTGGACAGGTCAAACCAGTCATCCCCATACTTTTCCACAAGCCTGTGGATGAAGCGGTCGACGGGGGCCTCGTCACTGCCAGGTCACCGCCGCTACACAGCGCGACACGCGGAGGCGACGCCAACCATGACTACGCTCCGACGTCTACCCGACACGCCGCAGGTTGCCCCCAATTTGAGTCCCATAGCCTGTGGATGACGGCTTGAAGCGGTGTGGGCGGACTTGTTAGCGTCAGTCCCTCACACCAGAGGTCCCACACCCCGAGACCGGTAACCAAGTAGCTCCGCGCTTCGTTCACAACTGTGGACAACGATGTGGACAATGAGGAAACCGGCTGAGGGAGAAAGCAACTGCTACGTGCGGCCGACCGGCGGCACGGGCGGGGTGCCGGGTCGAATGGTCGCGCGGCATCGGGGACGAACCCGGGAGCGCCGGCCACCGCAGCAAAGGATTCGGGGAGCAACGCGTGGTCGAGGACCAGTCCGCCAATGCGGAGAGCAAGGCGGAAGTGAATGATCTGGACGTTGCCTGGACCAGGGTGCTGGCCGGACTACCACCGAACCAGCGAGCCTGGCTGACGAATTCCCGGCCGGTGACGCTGCACGAGAGCACCGCGATCGTCGCCGTCCCGGACGATTTCACCCGCGGCCAGCTGGAGACCCGGCTGCGGCCCGACCTGGAGCGCATCCTCACCGAGAGCTTCGGCCGGGACATCCGGATCGCCGTCACCGTCGACCCGTCGCTCGATCCCGAGCTTCGGGAGCCGGCCCCGCAGCCGCAACCCGTAGTACGGGAGCAGGCACCGGTGATTCACTCGCCGCTGAACCAGCCTCCGAACCAGCCGTTGAGTCAGCCGTTCGGCCAGCCGATCCACCAAGGGCTGCAGGAGCCGACGCATATTCCGCTGCACACCGAGCAGGTCGCGCAGATCTCTCAGCCACCGCTCGGCTCGGTCGCTCCGCCGCCGAACGGCTCGGCCCAGACCCAGACGGCCACCGAGGCGCAGGGCGAGGCGCGGCTCAACCCGAAGTACACCTTCGAGACCTTCGTCATCGGCAGCTCGAACCGGTTCGCGCACGCCGCGGCCGTCGCGGTCGCCGAGGCACCGGGCAAGGCGTACAACCCGCAGTTGATCTACGGCGACTCCGGGCTGGGCAAAACTCACCTGTTGCACGCGATCGGGCATTACGTCCGCAGCCTCTACACCGGGGCCCGCGTCCGGTACGTCTCCAGCGAAGAGTTCACCAACGACTTCATCAACGCGATCCGCGACGACAAAGCCGCGCAGTTCCAGCGCCGGTACCGCGACGTCGACGTGCTGCTGATCGACGACATCCAGTTCCTGGAAGGCAAGATCCAGACCCAGGAAGAGTTCTTCCACACCTTCAACACGCTGCACAACGCGAACAAGCAGATCGTGATCAGCTCCGACCGCGCACCCAAGCGGCTCGAGGCGCTGGAGGACCGGCTGCGGAACAGGTTCGAGTGGGGCCTGATCACCGACATCCAGCCGCCCGACCTCGAGACCCGGATCGCGATCCTGCGCAAGAAGGCCGCCACCGAGCGGCTGACCGCGCCGCCCGAGGTGCTCGAGTTCATCGCGAGCAAGGTGCAGACGAACATCCGTGAACTCGAGGGCGCCCTGATCCGGGTCACCGCGTTCGCCAGCCTGAACCGGCAGCCGGTCGATCTGTCCCTGGCCGAGATCGTGCTCAAGGACCTGATCCCCGAAGGCAGCAAGCCCGAGGTGACGGCCAGCATGATCATGGGCCAGACCGCCTCGTACTTCGGATTGTCGATCGACGATCTGTGTGGTTCGAGCCGGAGCCGGGTGCTCGTGACGGCCCGGCAGATCGCGATGTACCTGTGCCGCGAACTGACCGACCTGTCCCTGCCGAAGATCGGCCAGCAGTTCGGCGGGCGCGACCACACCACCGTGATGCACGCCGAGCGGAAGATCCGTCAGCTGATGTCGGAACGGCGCAGCGTCTTCAACCAGGTCACCGAGTTGACCAACCGGATCAAGCACCAGGCCAAGCAGCAATGAGCGGGCGTGTGACCGGGTCCGGAAGCGTGTACGCCGAGCGCTACGACGCG
Source organism: Kribbella catacumbae DSM 19601 (assembly GCF_000372465.1). Taxonomy (GTDB): domain Bacteria; phylum Actinomycetota; class Actinomycetes; order Propionibacteriales; family Kribbellaceae; genus Kribbella; species Kribbella catacumbae. The sequence continues at coordinate 165,651 of NZ_AQUZ01000007.1, read as the reverse complement.
GTCACACGAACCACACAGGCTGGGGACAGTCCTGTGGATAACTGTGGGTATGTCGGTGGACACTCTCGTCTCGGCTGTGGATTGGCTGTGTGGAGAAAATCCGTCATCACCAGCCGTCCAGAGAAGACCCCGATTTCGTCCACACCTCGTCCTCAGGGCAAAACCGGCCCTGACCTGCGAACTCGCGGCTTTTCCACAGTATCCACACGTGCGAAGAACCCTATGGAATCTCTAGAGAGGTCCCAGTCCACAAAAGGTTCTGGCGCCCCAACCTGGGGAAAACCTCGATTTCGCACCTGGCCGCCGGCCCTCAGGACCCACCTGTCAGGCTGTCCGCACCAGCTGCGAACCAAAGGTGACGCGACCCGCCCGAACCGCCACGTCAAGCCCGGTTGGCGCACATCACATCTGTCCGTGGCAGGATCTGCCTGGCACACAGCCGAAACAGGAGGCACCCAGCGGTGAAGTTTCGCGTCGAGCGCGACGTACTGGCCGAGTCGGTGGCCTGGGCCGCGCGCAGTTTGCCCAGTCGACCCAGCGTCCCGATCCTTGCGGGCCTTCTTGTCGAAGCGGAGGAAGGGCAGATCACCCTGTCCGGCTTCGACTACGAGACTTCCGTCCGTGTCACGGTTCCGGCCCAGGTGGCCGATGCCGGCAAGTGCCTGATCTCCGGCCGGCTCGTCGCCGACATCTCGAAGAGTCTTCCGAATCAGCCCGTGGACATCGCTGTGGACGGCGCGAAGGCGCAACTCACTTGCGGCACCTCGCGGTTCACGCTCCAAACGCTTCCCACAGAGGAATATCCGGCTTTGCCGGACCTTCCGGCGGCCAGCGGCACGGTGCGCAGTGACGTTTTCGCCCAGGCCGTCGCTCAGGTCGTCACCGCCGCGGGTCGCGAAGACACGCTTCCGGTCCTGACCGGCGTACGGGTCGAGATCGAGGGCTCCACGATCTCGCTGCTGGCCACCGACCGGTACCGGCTGGCGATTCGTGAGCTCGAATGGAACCCGCAGAGCCCAGATGCCTCTGCTGCAGCCCTTATCCCGGCCCGGGTGCTTTCGGAAACAGCGAAAGCGATGACCGGAACCGACATCATCGTCTCCCTGGCAGCCCCTGGCAGCGGTGACGGCATCGTCGGCTTCGAGGGCGAGGTGTCCGGTGGCAACCGCCGCGCCACCACCCGGCTGCTCGACGGCGAGTTCCCGAAGGTTCGCGGCATCATCCCGACCGACGCCGCGATCGCGACCCGGGTCCGGATCGACACCGCGACCCTGGTCGAGGCGGTCAAGCGGGTCGCTTTGGTGGCCGAGCGGAACGCGCCGGTCCGGCTGACGTTCTCCGACGACACCGTGACGCTCGACGCCGGCAGCGGTGACGAGGCGCAGGCCTCCGAGTCGATCGAGGCACGGGTGGTTGGCGAGCCGGTTACCGTGGGCTTCAATCCGACGTACCTGCTGGACGGTCTGAACGCGATCGGCACCTCGGTCGCGCACCTGGCCTTCACGCAGGCGACGAAGCCGGCCGAGCTGACCGGCGTCAAGGACTTCGACGGCGACCCGATCACCGAGTTCCGGTACGTGCTGATGCCGGTTCGCCTGAACAGCTGAAGCCAGCGAAAAGCCAACAGAACAAGGGGATTCACGATGGAGCTCGGCCTTGTCGGTCTCGGCAAGATGGGCGGCAACATGCGCGAGCGGATGCGCAAAGCGGGCCTGAACGTGGTCGGCTTCGACCACAACGCGGACCTGTCTGACGCAACCGATCTCGCCGACATGGTGGGCAAGCTGACCGCGACCGATCAGCCGAAGGTCGTCTGGGTGATGGTGCCGGTACAGGCCATCGACCCGGTCCTGACCGAGCTGGCCGGCCTGCTGTCCGAGGGCGACATCGTGATCGACGGCGGCAACAGCCGCTGGACCGACGACATCCGCCGGGCCGAACTGCTGTCCCACCAGGGCATCAAGTTCGTCGACTGCGGGGTCTCCGGTGGAGTCTGGGGTCTCGAGAACGGCTATGCGCTGATGTGCGGCGGAGACGCCGAGACGGTCGGCACGCTGATGCCCATCTTCGAAGCGCTCAAGCCCGAGGGTGAATTCGGGTTCGTGCACGCCGGCCAGGTCGGCGCCGGCCACTTCGCCAAGATGGTTCACAACGGCATCGAGTACGCGATCATGCAGGCGTACGCCGAGGGCTTCGAGCTGCTCGAGGCCGCGGACATCGTCGAGAACGTGCCGGAGGCGTTCGACTCCTGGCGCGAGGGCACGGTGATCCGGTCCTGGTTGCTCGACCTGATGGTCAACGCGCTCAAGGAAGACACCCACCTGGACAAGATCCGCGGGTACGCCGACGACTCGGGCGAAGGCCGCTGGACCGTCGAGGCCGCGATCGACCACGCCGTACCGGTGCCGGCGATCGCCGCGTCGCTGTTCGCGCGGTTCGCCTCCCGGCAGGACGACTCCCCCGCGATGAAGGCGATCGCCGCGATGCGCAACCAGTTCGGCGGTCACGCCGTCAAGGGCGCCTCCGAAGACCCGTCCTACGCGACACCCCCGATCAAGCACTAGCCTCAGGATCCGCCCAGCAGAGGAATTCAGGTGTTTGTCACCGCGCTCGGACTGATCGACTTCCGGTCGTACCAGCAGGTCGAGGTCCAGCTTCAGGCGGGAGTGACGGCTTTCGTCGGCCCGAACGGCCAGGGCAAGACGAATCTGGTCGAGGCGATCCACTACACCGCGACGCTCGGTTCGCACCGGGTGGCGAACGACGCGCCACTCGTGCGGGCCGGCGCTCCGCGGGCGATCGTGCGGACCGAGTTCCGTTCCGACCACGACCGTGATCTGGTCGTCGAGCTGGAAATCAATCCTGGGAGGGCAAATCGGGCCAGGGTGAACCGTTCGCCGGTCCCCCGGCCGCGCGAAGTGCTCGGATTGCTCCGTACGGTGCTTTTTGCGCCCGAGGATCTCGCGTTGGTGAAGGGTGATCCGTCCGAGCGGCGCCGCTTCCTGGACGAGTTGCTCACCCTGCGGACACCCCGGCTGGCCGGCGTCCGGCAGGACTACGACCGGGTGCTGAAGCAGCGCAACTCACTGCTCAAGAGCACCTCGATCGCCCGCCGGCAGAACCGTTCCGGCGGCGCCGTCGAGGCCCAGTTGCGCACCCTCGAGGTGTGGGACGAGCACCTCGTCCGGACCGGTTCGGAGTTACTCGCGGCCAGACTCGACTTGCTGGAATCCCTTCGTCCATTGGTTTCTGGCTCGTACGATGCCGTTGCCCGAGGCAAGGGTGATGCCCGGCTAGAGTACAAGTCGTCCGTTCCGCTGGAGCCGGGAGTCGCCAGCCGGGACCAGCTCGCGGAGGTGTTGCAGGCCGCAGTACGGGATCGCCGTTCGGATGAGCTCGATCGTGGGGTTTCGCTGGTCGGCCCGCACCGCGACGACGTCGTACTCGGACTGGGGGACTTGCCCGCGAAGGGGTATGCGAGTCACGGTGAGTCCTGGTCGTTCGCGCTCGCGTTGCGGCTGGCGTCGTACGAGTTGCTCAGGACGGACGGGGGTGAGCCGGTGCTGATCCTCGACGATGTCTTCGCCGAGCTGGACACGAGTCGCCGCGACCGGCTGGCCGAACTCGTCGCACCCGCCGAACAGGTCCTGGTCACCGCAGCGGTCGGCGCCGACGTACCGGCCGAGTTGAGCGGTGTGCGGTTCGACGTCGGCGAGGGCACGGTACGCCGTGCCTGAGGACCTCCGTCCCGAGCCCGCACCCCGCGCGGAACCCACGCGGGGCGAGCCGGAACGCCAGAATTCCTCTGAGAGCGGCTCCGAGAGCGAGTCCGTCGAAGCGGCTGAGCACGACAAACGCGGCCTCGATCTGGCCAAGACGCTGGCCAGCAGGCTCAAGGGCGCGGGTCCGATCCAGCCTGTCAAGAAGACGCGCCGTCGCCGCCCGACCGGCAATCAGGTCAGCAGCGCACGCGCGGACGATCGCGATCCCCAACTGCTCACGAACACGCTCGGCCGGCTGATGCGCGAGCAGGGCTGGGAGGTCGACGTCGCCGTCCATGGCGTGATGGCCCGCTGGCCGTCGATCGTCGGCCCGGAGATGGCCTCACACTGTCGCCCGGAGAGCTACCAGGACACAGAGCTCACCGTCCGCACCGACTCCACCGCCTGGGCCACACAGGTCCGCCTGCTGGCGCCCGACCTGGTACGCCGTCTGAACGCCGAACTCGGCGACGGCACCGTCACCAGAGTGAAGGTCGAAGGCCCCAACGCCCCCAGCTGGCGCAAAGGCCCGCGTACTGTCCGCGGCGGCCGCGGCCCTCGCGACACCTACGGCTGATCCCTCGGCGGACGGCGCCTGCGCTGGACCCTGACGGTCCTCTAGGATCGGGCGCGATGCGCACGATCGTTGATGGCTTCCGCGAGATGGTCCACCTCATCGCCGACACGTTCCGGCTGTGGTGGCGCAACCTGCTGCCACTGACCACCTGGTTCCTGGCCGGATACCTCGGCTTCCGGGCTTCCATCCAGGCCGCAATCTGGCTGGACGAGCACCAGCATGGGAGCTTGGGTGTCGGGGTCTTCGCCACCGGTGTGCTGATCCAGATCGCGGCAACGGTCGGCATGATCCGGACCTGTGCCACCTCGCTCTACCGTTGGCGTGACGCGGCCAGCAACAAAGCCGAGGAGACCTCCGACCCGACCCAGCAGGGCCTGATGGAGTTGCTGGCTGTCACCTTGCTGCCGTTGGTCGCGGTTTGGTCGGCCTGGGGATTCCTGGACGACCGGATCCAAGAGTTGTCGATCAGCAACATCATCCAGCGTGGCTCCGGACCGGGCGCGAGCTATTTCGAACTGGCTAACGGCGGCTGGCATTCGTACCTGCCGGCCATCGTGATCCTGCTCATACTGCGCCGCGTGCTCGAGGCGATCGACGATCGCTGGCCGAGCCGGCCGGTCAAGTTCGCCCAGGTCTGGGCCGAGGCGTTCTTCCTGCTGATCACGGTCGTCGTCACGCCGTTCGCCGTCGGCGACTTCAGGGACTGGATAGAGAGCCGGAACGTCTGGTACATCTCGGTCGACTGGTGGGGTGGGCTGAAGGACTTCTTCGCGGGGATCCACATCCCGATCCCGGCCGGGATCGAATTCCTCTGGGGCTTCTTCTGGGAGAGCCTCTGGCCGCTGTTCAAGTCCGGCGTGGCCGAGCCGCTGACCTGGCTCGCGATCACCACGGTGGTCTTCGGGCACCGGGTGCTGGCCAGTGGCGGCGTGTTTCGTGGGACCCGGATCGAGCGACGCTTCGGCAGGCAGGTCGTCCCGGCGGACGAGACGCCGAAGCAGAGCAGGCTGGTGACGCTCACCAACCAGGCGCCGAACCTGCTGCTCGGGGGATTGCGGGAGAAGTTCTACCCGACGCTGACCGCGTTCCGGTTGCTGGTCCGGGTCGGTCCGGTATTCCTCGGCGTGGTCTGCATGGTCTACACGTTCTGGAAGCTGGGTGAGGACTGGGCCTTCACGGGCGGTCTGCGGCTGATCGGCGTGCATGGCTCCGACTGGGGCGTGATGAACATGGAGATCACCATGCTGATCCGCGACGTCTTCTTCGAGACGCTGCGGATCGCCTTGCTGGCGGCGGCTTTCGACCTCTGTATCTCGGTCGGCGCCGAACGGCGAGCCGAGGCCGCCGCCGCGAAGCAGCAGGCCGAGCCGCAGTCCGCCCCCGCCGGACCGCCCACTGACTGACGGCCGGTACCGCGGGGGTCAGGTCAGCGGGCCAGCAAGACCCGGCGGTACTCGGACAGGCTCTCGATCTGGAGGCCGGTCAGGTGTGGCACCGCGGACTGCGGCACCACGTAGACCTGTGCGAGGAGACCGGCCTTGTTCCGGCTGAACGGATGGTCGTCGTCGCCGCAGTTCGTCGGCAGGGCAAGGCCGGAGACGCTCTGCTGCCCCCATAGGTTGCCGCGGTCATCGCGAAGGCTGGATGAGCAACTGAAGCCATCGGCGCCCATCTTCAGACCGTCCAGCGGCGTGATCGAGACCTTGGCCAGGATCACTACCGAGCCCTCCGGCTGGTCCAGCGAGATCTTCTTCTTCTCGCCGTCCACCAGTTGGGTGTAGACCTCGAGCGACTCCAGCTTCCACTGCACCCGGCCGATCGTCACCGGTCCCTGCTGGACTACCTCGTTGATCGTTCCCTGCCGGTAGATCGTCTCCTCGTCGCCGAGATGAGTACGCAGCATCAGCACGGCGCTGGTGGCGGCCAGGGCGACCAGCAGCGAGATCTGGGCAATGAGCCGGGCCGCCCGCCGGGGTGGCTTCATGACGCAACCCGCGTGATGCTCTTGGCGATCAGATATTCCGGCGTCGCGGCGTCGATCTGTTGCTGGGCGATCTTCTCGTCCGGCACGCCGAGGTCGATGGCGACGTCTTGGCCCATGACGTTGAACAGTTGGAGGTTGCTGACCTTCAGGGTGAGTCCCTTGAGGTCGGCCGGATTCACCTCGAAGATGATCGAGCCGATCACGCCGAAGCCCGGCGCGGGGAAGTCGATGTCGCTGCCATAGGTTTCGGCGATCGGCAGGTAGACGGTGCCCTTGTCGGTGGTCAGTTGGCCATTCGGGCTGGAGATGTCCTGGGTGCCCTGCACCGTGCCGTACTCAAGTGCGACATAGATCCCGCTCGTCTCGACCGCCTTCTTACCGGTCTCCCCGGTCAGGTAGGCCCGAGCGAACTTCATTCGATGCACGGTGACGGTCGAATCGCCGTACGGAACCGCCTGGCCGATGGTGCCGCGCTTCACCACGCGGTTGTCCTCCTCGAACACCTGGTCCGGTCCGGCGAGGCGGGTCAGCCCGCCGAGCAGGACGAACAAGATGCCGACGAGCACCGTCGCGGGCCGATACAGCTTCATTCGTCGGTCTCCGTCTCGATCGTGGTCGGTACCCGGACCACGGCCACCGCCGTCTCGCTCTGCCAGTACGCCTTGTCCGTCGCGCCGAACAGGCCGCTATCGGACTTGTAGGTCTCGGCGAGTATGCCGATCTCGGTCATGTCCGTGCTGAAGTTGGGCGACACGTCGAACTTCGCGATGCACGTCTCGGCGGGCAGGCCGTAGACGAGGACATAGCCGATCTCGTCCTTGCAGCTCACGCCCGCGGGCTGGACGGGGTCCTTGCCGGCGATCACCCACCTCAGCAGCATGCTGTCGAAGCGGTGGCTAGCGCGTTCCTCCTCGTCGATGTTCTTCAGTTGGAGTTCGACCTCGAGCCGGGACTTCGCCGGGCTGTACTCGGTCTTCGGCGTCCGCCAGATGGTGGCCTTACTGATGCCGACCTCGTACCGGCCCGCCTCGATCGTGACCGGAGCGTCCATCGTGTCGACTTTGCGGCCCTGCTTCTCCTTCCAGCCCCCGGTGAAGAAGATGACCACCGCGAGCACGACGACGAGGGCGAGCGCGATCAGCCACTTCCGGCGGTGCCGGTGGATCACCTTGTCGGCGATCATGGCGTCGATGACGTCGTCGAGACTTTCCACGGCAGCGATCCTAAGGGGCAGCAGGGCCGGTGGTCGCGGGCCGATCCAGTCTCGGTCCGCAGACAGTCAGGGGTGATCCGGCCAGAAGCCACTGAGCGCCATGAGCGCTTTCCGAGCACCCACCCCGCGTGGGGGGACATGGCGAGGAGTCCGAAAAGACGCCCTGTCCGCGATTGGGGGCCCCTCATGGCAGGTTCTGCTTCGGTCGACGGGTAAGATGGAACAGTTGAGAAAGCCGCACCGCTGATGAACACAGTAGGGGCGGCTTCTACTGTGCATCGATGCCCCGTGTACGCGGGGTCCGAGGAGGACAACAGCCGGTGACCGACGAGCCGACCGAGATCGACGAAACAACGTCCGCCGACAGCACCGGTTTCGAAGAAGTACCTCTCAGTGAAATCCAGTCCAGCGCGGTCGAGAAGGAATACGACGCCAGCGCGATCCAGGTCCTCGAAGGCCTGGATGCGGTCCGCAAGCGGCCGGGGATGTACATCGGGTCCACCGGTGAGCGTGGTCTGCACCATCTCGTCACCGAGGTCGTCGACAACGCGGTGGACGAGGCGCTGGCCGGCTTCTGCGACAAGATCGTGGTCACCCTGCTGCCCGATGGCGGCGTCCGCGTCGTCGACAACGGCCGTGGCATCCCCGTCGACATCGTCGAGTCCGAGGGCAAGCCGGCCGTCACTGTCGTCCTGACCGTCCTGCACGCCGGTGGAAAGTTCGGCGGCGGCGGGTACAAGGTGTCCGGTGGCCTGCACGGCGTCGGCGTCTCTGTCGTGAACGCGCTGTCCGACCGGCTCCGGGTGGACGTCAACAAGAACGGCAAGGCCTACACCCAGTCCTTCAGCGTCGGTGTCCCGGACGCGGACCTCGCCGACGTCGGTACGTCGGACTCCAACGGCACCACGATCACCTTCTGGCCGAGCCCGGGCGTCTTCGAGTCGACGACGTTCTCCTTCGAGACGCTGACCACCCGCTTCCGCGAGTACGCGTTCCTGAACAAGGGACTCGAGCTCGTGATCCGCGACGAGCGCCTGGAGCTCACCGAGGACGGTCAGCCGGCCGAGCAGTCGTTCAAGTACGACGACGGCCTGGTCGACTACGTCAAGTACCTGACCGGCATCCGCGAGACCGTGCACCGCGATGTGATCGCCTTCGAGGCGGCCCAGGGCGACAACGCGCTCAGCCTGGAGGTGGCGATGCAGTGGAGCGGCTCGTTCCAGGAGTCGGTGCACACCTTCGCGAACACGATCAACACGCACGAGGGCGGCACCCACGAAGAGGGCTTCCGGGCCGCGCTCACCTCACTGGTCAACTCGTTCGGCGAGGACCAGGGCATGATCAAGAAGAAGGAGGACAGGCTCACCGGCGACGACGTCCGCGAGGGCCTGACCGCGATCATCTCGGTCAAGCTGGGCGAGCCGCAGTTCGAGGGCCAGACGAAGACCAAGCTCGGCAACACCGAGGTGAAGGGCTTCGTCCAGCGGGTCGTGAACGACCGGCTGGGTGCCTGGTTCGAGCAGAACCCGCAGGAAGGTCGCGAGATCATCCGCAAGGCCACCGCGGCCGCGAGTGCCCGGATCGCCGCCCGTAAGGCGCGCGACCTGGCCCGCAACCGCAAGGGCCTGCTGGGTGGCGGCGGTCTGCCGGGCAAGCTGTCCGACTGCCAGTCGACCAACCCGGAGGAGTGCGAGGTCTACATCGTCGAGGGTGACTCGGCCGGTGGCTCCGCCAAGGGTGGCCGCGATCCGAAGTACCAGGCGATCCTGCCGATCCGGGGCAAGATCCTGAACGTCGAGAAGGCGCGGATCGACCGGGTCCTGCAGAACAACGAGGTACTGGCGATCATCTCCGCCCTCGGCACCGGGATTCACGAGGACTTCGACGAGGAGAAGCTGCGCTACCACAAGATCGTGATCATGGCCGACGCCGACGTCGACGGCCAGCACATCCGGACGCTGCTGCTCACGCTGCTGTTCCGCTTCATGCGGCCGCTGATCGAGGGCGGTCACGTGTACGCCGCGCAGCCGCCGCTGTACAAGATCCGCTGGAGCAACCAGGCACCCGAGCTCGCCTACACCGAGCGGGAGAAGGACGGCCTGATCGAGGCCGGCGTCGAGGCAGGCAAGAAACTGCCGAAGGACAACGCGATCCAGCGCTACAAGGGTCTGGGCGAGATGAACGCGCAGGAACTGTGGGAGACCACGATGGACCCGGCCAACCGGGTGCTGCTGCAGATCACCCTGGACGACGCCGCCCGCGCCGACGAGACCTTCGCGACATTGATGGGTGACGACATCGAGGCCCGCCGCAACTTCATCCAGCGCAATGCCAAGGACGTTCGGTTCCTTGATATCTGAGGGTCGCCCGGGTTCTGCCCGGGTGCACTCCTCGCAGCGCCGACCTCACCGACGTACTGACACGAACGGGACGAGCACCAGATGACCGAGACCCCCATTTCTCCGGGACACGACCGGATCGAGCCCCTCGATCTGCAGACGGAGATGCAGCAGTCGTACCTCGACTACGCGATGGCCGTCATCGTCGGCCGCGCGCTGCCCGAGGTCCGTGACGGCCTCAAGCCGGTGCACCGCCGCATCCTCTACGCGATGTACGACGGTGGCTACCGCCCGGATCGCGGCTTCTCCAAGTGCTCACGCGTCGTCGGTGACGTGATGGGTCAGTACCACCCGCACGGCGACTCGGCGATCTACGACACCCTGGTCCGGCTCGCGCAGCCTTGGGTGATGCGTGCCCCGATGATCCAGGGCCAGGGCAACTTCGGTTCGCCGGGTAACGACCCGGCGGCCGCGATGCGGTACACCGAGTGCCGGCTGGCGCCGCTGGCGATGGAGATGGTGCGCGACATCGACCAGGAGACGGTCGACTTCCGCCCCAACTACGACGGCCGCTCGCAGGAGCCGGTGATCCTGCCCAGCCGGTTCCCGAACCTGCTGGTGAACGGCTCGGCCGGGATCGCGGTCGGCATGGCGACGATGATCCCTCCGCACAACCTGCGCGAGGTTGCCGCCGCGGCGCAGTGGTGCCTCGAGCACCCGGACGCCACCCAGGAAGAGGTCCTGGCAGCGTGCATGGAGAACATCAAGGGACCGGACTTCCCGAACGGCGCCCTGATCGTCGGCTACAAGGGCATCGACGACGCCTACCGCACCGGCCGTGGCTCGGTCACGATGCGCGCGGTCGTGGACGTCGAGGAGGACGCCAAGGGCCGGACCAGCCTGGTCGTCAGCCAGCTGCCCTACATGGTCAACCCGGACAACCTGGCGCAGAAGATCGCCGAACTGGTGAACACCGGCAAGATGACCGGCATCGCCGACATCCGCGACGACACCTCGTCCCGGACCGGTCAGCGCCTGGTGATCGTGCTGAAGCGCGACGCCCAGCCGCGGGTCGTGCTGAACAACCTCTACAAGCACACCCAGCTGCAGGACACCTTCGGCTGCAACATGCTCGCGCTGGTCGACGGCGTACCGCGCACGCTCAGCGTGGACCTGTTCATCACGCACTGGATCGACCACCAGATCGAGGTCATTCAGCGGCGGACCCGGTACCGCCTCCGTGAGGCCGAGAAGCAGGCGCACATCTACCGCGGTCTGGTGAAGGCGCTGGACGCGCTGGACGAGGTCATCGCGCTGATCCGCCGCAGCCCGGACGTCGAGGAGGCCCGCGGCGGCCTGATCTCGCTGCTGGAGATCGACGAGATCCAGGCGCAGGCGATCCTGGACATGCAGCTGCGCCGGCTGGCCGCCCTGGAGCGGCAGAAGATCATCGACCGGCTGAACGAGCTCGAGGTCGTCATCGCCGACCTCGAGGACATCCTCGCCGACCCGGTCCGGCAGCGGAACATCGTCCGCGACGAGCTGGCCGAGATCGTCGAGCGGTACGGCGACGAGCGGCGTACCGAGATCATCGCGGCCGATGGCGACCTGTCTGTCCAGGACCTGGTCCCGGACGAGGAAGTGATCGTCACGATCACCCGCGGCGGCTACGCGAAGCGCACCAAGACCGACCTGTACCGCACCCAGAACCGTGGCGGAAAGGGCGTCCGCGGGGCGACCATGCGGGCCGAGGACGAGATCGGGCACTTCTTCGCCACCACGAACCACCACTGGATGCTGTTCTTCACCACCAAGGGCCGGGTCTACCGGGCCAAGGTGTGGCAGCTGCCGGAATCGGCGCGCGACGCCAAGGGCTCGCACGTGGCCGGCCTGCTGTCCTTCCAGCCGGATGAGGAGATCGCGCAGGTTCTGACGCTGCGCGACTACGAGCAGGAGCCGTACCTGCTGCTCGCCACCAAGCGCGGCCTGGTGAAGAAGTCGGCGCTGACCGACTACGACTCGGCCCGGCAGAGCGGCATCATCGCGGTCAACTTCCGCGACGAGGACGACGAGCTGATCGGCGCCGAGCTGGCTTCGGCCGAGGACGACCTGATGCTGGTCTCCCGGAAGGGCCAGTCGATCCGCTTCACCGCGAACGACGAGCAGCTGCGGCCGATGGGCCGGGCCACCTCCGGCGTGACCGGGATGAAGTTCCGACACGGCGACGAGCTGCTGTCGATGGCCGTCATCCAGGCCGGCTCGGAGGAGGACACGCAGTACGTCTTCACCGTGACCGACGCGGGCTACGCCAAGCGCAGCCGCGTATCGGAGTACCGGCAGCAGGGTCGTGGCGGGCTGGGCATCAAGGCGGTCAAGCTGAACGACGAGCGCGGTTCGCTGGTCGGCGCGCTGATCGTCGTCGACGCCGACCAGGTGCTCGCGATCAAGAACAGCGGCCAGGTCGTCCGCAGCCGGGTGGACAGTGTGCCGGTGAAGGGCCGCGACACGATGGGCGTGAAGTTCGCCGGGGTCGGCGAGTCCGATGCCGTCGTCGCGATCGCCCGTAACACCGACCTCGCGGTGAGCGACGAAGAACTCGAAAGCGTCGAGGGTGCGGAAGAAGTTGCCCAGGATGTGGACGGGGCGACAACCGAAACCACCCCTGGGAGCGTCAGCACAGATGACCAGCATTCGACGGACGTCGATGGCGCGGCTACGGTCGAAGATGACGAAGCCGGCCAGGAGGGCACCTGATGACCAACCGCGCGAGGCCGACCTGGCCTGATGGAGCGGACAGCCCCAAGTCCCAGCGGCCGCAGAGCGGCTCCGGGACGGGTCAGTCCACCCCACCGGCCACCCCGGCCTCCCGTAGCAATACGAACGGCAACGGCCAGCAGCCCAGACCCGGTACTGCGAGCGGCCCGCGGCCCGGCGAGACGCGTCAGCAGCCTCGTCCGGGCGGACCGTCGGCGCCGGGTGGGTCCACTGCCCAGCCAGCGCGACCACCGCAGCAGCCGCCGGTCAGACCGGCCGCGGGATCGACACCGTTCGCGGCCGGGTCTGCACCGACCACTCCGCGACCAGCACCCAGTACTCCGGGCCGCCCGGAGCCGCGGCTGCCGGCGAGTGGTGGCCAGCCCGGCGGATCGGCGTACGGGCAGACGGGGAAGTTGGCGACCCCGACCCACACTCCGAACGAGACCTTCGGGGACAAGCTGAACGCGGCCAAGCAGGCCGTGCTCGACCGGGCCAGCGCGCTGAAGGACTCCGCGAAGCAGCCGAAGCAGCCGCAGGCGGCACCGGCCGCTCCGCCGGCACCGCCCGCACTGGCCGCGGAGCCGACGGCCAAGCGCGCGACCCCCGAGCGGGTCGTCCAGCCTGTCGCGAAGCCCTCGGGCCGGCCGCAGACCCGCAAGGCGCGGCTGCGGGTGTCGCGGCTCGATCCGTGGTCGGTGATGAAGACCGCGTTCCTGCTGTCGATCGCGTTCGGCATCGTCACCTGGGTGGCCGTCTTCATCGTCTGGTCCGCGATCGGTGCGGCCGGCGTCTTCGACAACATCAACAACACGGTGCGCGAGGTACTCGGCACCACCGAAGCCGAGCCGTTCGCGATCGAGAACTACATCAACACCGGCAAGGTGATGGGATTCACCACCCTGCTGGCCTGTGCCGACGTGCTGATCATCACCGCGCTGGCGACGCTCGGATCGTTCCTCTACAACATCGCGGCCACCCTGCTGGGCGGCCTCGAAGTGACGTTGGCCTCGGAGGACTGAGGCCGCAGAGCCGGGTTCGGTCGGACCGGAGTACGGCCCGACCGGAACCGGTTTGGGAGACAGGCGCCGAGTGCGGTAATCTCTCCCGGGTTCGACCCCGCGATGCGGGCCTATAGCTCAGTTGGTTAGAGCGCTGCCCTGATAAGGCAGAGGTCACAGGTTCAAATCCTGTTAGGCCCACCCCTGATCGACACCGATCCAAGGAGACCCGATGCTGAAGAAGGTTCTGCTGGTCCTGCTGGCCAGCGTCGGTGGATACTTCGTCTACAAGAAGACCCAGCAGTCCCGCGCCGAGCAGGACCTCTGGGCCGAGGCCGTCGACCCGGTCACCCCGGGCCGCTGAAACACACCCCCACGGGGGCGTAGCTCAACTGGCAGAGCACTGCCTTTGCAAGGCAGGGGTTAGGGGTTCGAGTCCCCTCGTCTCCACCGCAGTATCTCCCCAAGGTCACGGCCACATTTGGAGCCGGACCGCGACAGGCTAGAAGTCTGTTCACGTGTCGGAGCAACGCACGGATCTGCCGATGTGCGCACGGGTTTGATTTGATCAGTGCTCGACGCTCGGCTGTCGGCGGCGAACGGCGAGCATAGCAACGCCAGCAGCCACGGTCGCGGAGCCGCTGCCTACAGCCAGACCGAATCGGTGTTGACCCGCCTGGCGGCATCGGCGTGCGATGTCCTCCCCGTCTGGTGGCGGATCGCCTCCGGGAAAGTTGTCGGCCCCGTTCAGCACTGTGTCGTAGGGCGCGAGGCAGGTGTAATCGTTCCCTCGGCTGGTGCCGTGAATGTCAGGGTTATCGAACGCCAACCAGATAGCCGCGACGGGCAGGGCGATCGCCAGCACCATTAGCAGGCGGCGAACGGCTGGCGATCTGATCACGGCGGGAAGCCTGACACACGCGACCAGGTTGCGCTACCACTAGTGCTCGGACATACCGCGATCCGCGCTTTCGAGGGTCGCAGACCGGGCTGGTTCAGGGTCCAAACGCCCATGCGACCATCAGTGGGAACTCGGCTGCCCAGAAGGGGTCGCCGTGGTTGCCGAGGCGTTCTGTCATCACGACGTCTGCTCCGTCGCGTAGCGCGTCTGCCCAGCGGGTTGCGTTCTCGTGGAAGAACGGTTCTAGGGTGCCGGCGACGAGGTAGGTGCGGGGTAGCGGGCTTGGCATTTCGGCAGGTGGGCGGTAGCCGCCGCCTGGCGAGGCTGAGAAGACTGCCCCGTAGATGTCTGGGTGCCGAAGTCCCAATGCGAGGGAGAGTTCTCCACTCGCTGATACGCCGCACACTGCGGTGCGTTCGGCGGGCAGGGCGATGTCGAAGCGCGATTTCACCCATTGGCGGACGTCCTCGACGAAGAAGCTCTCGTGTGCGGCGAACCGTTCCTCGTCGAACGATGGTGAGTACTCACGGATGCGCACCATCTCATCCGAATCGTCCGTCCGGTGGGCACCGACGATCATCGTGGGCGGTACGTCGGCGGCCTCGAGGTACCCGCCCCACTGCGAGATCAGCTGACCGTCACCGGCGAACACGACTGCCTCGGGTGGATCCAGCGGTACGTACACCGTGACCTGCCGGCCACCGTCGTACTCAAAGGTCTCGGTGACGAGCTCCCCCGCTATCGGGGCGGGGGTTGATTGGTCATCCATGACTCACACCTCGATCTCTCAGCGGTTGCAGCTAACGGTTGTCGCCGCTGCCGCCTAGCATCGCTCGGTTCTGCCGGTCGGCGAGCTTCGCAATGTTGAGTTGGGCAACGTCTTCCAGCGGGACACCGAAGTAGTCCGCGATGACAGCGACGTACCACAGCGTGTCACCGAGTTCCTTGGTCAGATCCTCGATGTCCCACTGAGAGAAGTCGCTGTTCTGGTCGCGCACGATCTTCTCGGCCTTTTCGGCGATCTCACCTGTTTCACCTACCAACCCGAGCAGAAGGTGAAACAACTCGTTGTGCTTCTCCTTCGGTGCAGCGGTGCGAAGGGCTGCCTTCTGATAGTCGTTCAGATCCATGGCGCAACGATATTCTGGTCGGATGCGCTTGGATCTCGCCTGGGGTGACCGGGAGGCCACTTCCGCCGTTCAGACGCGACGGCTTCTTGAGTTCCAGGTCGGTGGACGGCCGTTGTCCGGGGTCACAAGCAAGATCTCATCTCGTGCCTGGGATGGTTCGTGCCCGAGCAGGACGACCTTGCGGCTCGGCGGCTGCTGGGTGAAGTACCACCGGATGTCGACGACCGCGTAGCACTGTATGTCTGCCCAGAGTGCGGCGACGTCATGTGTGGCGCGCTGACCGCTCGCATCACGTACTCCGAGCGCGAAGTGGTCTGGTCGGACTTCGCCTTCTCCTGGTTCGACTCCGAAACTGAGCGGTGGCAGCACGACCCCGCGGACTTGGTGGAGTACCGCTTCGACGCTGACGCCTACCGCCACACGATCACCGAACGACCCACCGACGCCACAGCAAAAACCTGGACTGATTCGGCGTAGCGCAAAAAGAATGGTTTAACCACTGAACCCTGGGGTTTGCGGAGATTCTTCGTGCGCGCCCCCGACGGCAATCTGATCAACGTCAACAACCACAAGGACGACTAGTCCTACAGCCGGAGTTCGTGATGTTCAGCGTGCGGTCGTCGCATTGGGCCGGACCGCAGCCACTCACAAACCTCGGCTGATCGCACCCGGCCAGGCGTGCACAGGCATCCACCCGGGTGGAAACGGGAGGTTTGTGAGTGGCGGAGGTCCGGCTCGCTACTGGGGTTTGGTGGAGAAGGTGTGGAAGCCTCGGCGTTGGTAGTTGTTGAGGGCGTGGGCGTGGTCTTCGGAGGAGGTTTGGAGCCAGACTCGCTTGGTTGGGGTGCCGATTTTCCAGGCCTTCTGGGTTGCGCTGGTCAGGAAGGCGGCGCCCAGGCCCTTGCCCTGGTACTCCGGTACGAGGCCGAAGACCACGATTCCGACGTCACCCTTGGTGCCGCGTTCCAGTTCGACGAAGCCGGCGGTGTTGCCCTCCACGCGGGCTAGCCAGGTTCGGATGGCCGGGTGGGACAGTTCGGCCCCCCACTCCTCGTCGCTCCACTCCATCCGGCCGTGGGCCCTGAGTGGTGCCCAGATCCGGACGTAGGTCGAGCGGACTACGGCGGCCGACTCCGCGCCGACCTCGGTCAGCTCCACCGGTACCGGTGGCGTCTCGCCCGGGACGAGTTGGTCCAGAGAGGTCATTTCCAGGCACGTGATCACCTCGGTCGCCTCCGAGCCTTGTCGGTCGATCGTGTCCCCAGATGTGAACTGAAGTCTGGCCGGGACCTGGGTGCGGGGCAAGAGGCACGGGGCCGTGCCTGTCGCGTTGCCCTCTACGGACAATGTGGTTGCTCGCCAGGTGCGGAAAGTTGAGACCGTGGCGGTTCAGTGCTCGCCACGATCACCGGGTCGGCCGGATAGTCCAATCCGTTGCCCGAGGCTACAAATCTTTTGTTGCCTGATGCATCGATTGTGGTACGGATTGTCACGAGGAACTCACTGTTTGTTTGCGGGTGCGTGCAGATGTCCTGACTGACCTAGCGGTCGCCTGTGTGGACGCCGGAGTCTCTGTGGAGGAAGACATCGGGCAAACCACTGACGGCGTCATCGCGCGGGCACCCACCGGTACTGCGTGAGTCGGTCGACCACGGAGGTTCCGGACGAGTGCTCGAGACCTATCGCGGCATCCCGCACCTGCTGGACACCTGGGTTGTGCTGACCGGGATGGCGATTCCGATCGCCATCTCGTCGATCCGCCGGCCGGGTGACGTGGTTCCCCGGGTCGCCTCCCTGCTGATGCCCGCAGCCTTCGCGCTGATCCTCGCCGCCACGCTCAGCCCGACCGCGCACCGGCTCCCCGGTGTCGGCAGTTGCGGCACGCACCTGACCACGACGGGTGGTCTCACCTCGATGCAGGGCCTGCTCAACGTCCTGCTCTTCATCCCCCTCGCCGGCCTGCTGACCCTGGCGACTGGCCGGCCAGCCGACGGGATCGCGGCCGGCATCGGAATGTCCGCCGCAGTCGAGGCGGTCCAGGCGCTGATACCGCCGCTCGGCCGCTCGTGTCAGCTGCACGACCTGATCGCGAACACGCTCGGCGCCTTCGCCGGTGTCGGCCTGGCCGCGGCTCTGCAGGTCGCGCTGCGGGTGGCCACCCGTCCGATCACGCTGACGAATCCCGGGTACGTCGTGGAGCACGGCGCGCTACTCGTGACTCGTGGGCGCCCAGCGGCGAGGCATCGCCGGGGTGAGCTGGCGCCGGTGCTGGCCAAGGCCCGCCCGGTCGCCGCCCGGGCGCGGTGAGGAGCCTGGATGGTTTTCCACAGGTTGTGGATGAACCGGGGGATGACCGGTCATAACCCTGCAGATATCCACAGGCACGGCCCGGGTCAGGGCCGCACATCCAGGCCCAGCGACGTGGTGATGACGATGGCCTGGGGCAGATCGACGATGGCGTTCTTGAGCTCGACCGTCAGCGGGTCGACGGTCGACAGGTCGGAGCCGCGCAGGTCCGCACCACTGAGGTCCGCGTGATGCAGCCACGCTCCGGACAGGTCCAGATCGCGCAGTACGGCCTTGCTCGCGCGCAGGCCGGTCAGGTCGGCCTCCCGCAGTTTCGTGCCGGTCAGCTCGACTCCGCGCAGGTCCGCGCCGGGCAGGCCGACGAACGACCAGTCGCCGCCCTCGACCTTCATCAGGTTGTAGGTGCAGTCGTCGAACATGCTGCCCATCAGCTTGCACCGGGTGAAGGTGCTGTCGAAGAACGAGCACCGGACGAAGGTGCAGTTCACGAAGGCCGCCTCGGTGTGCGTCGACGCGTTGAACCGGACTCCCCGGAAGGTGCATTCCTCGAACACCCCGCGCTCGTTGTTCACCTCGGTCAGGTCGGAGTCGATGAACAGCACCCGGGTATAGGTCTGTCCCGACGGGTCGGCATCGTCCCAGTCGCGAATCGTCGACTCGGTCTTCGGTGCGGGCTGGCCACCTTTGCGATCTGCCACGGCACTCCCTTCGCGTTAGTCCGCAGTTTGCCTGCTGCCACCGACAAAGTTCAGACCGAACGGGAGGATGACAGATGTGACGGGATCAGAGCGAGTGATGGTGTTCGGGGCCGGCGGGTTTCTCGGCGGTGCGATCTGCCGGCTGCTCGAGGAGCGCGGGATCGAGTACCGCGGCTTCACGCGCAGTACCGGTGATCCGCATCGGCGCTTCGACCTGGCCACCGGGCACTGCTACGCGCTGGACACACAGTTCGGGCTCTACAAGCCGACCGTGATCGTCAACGCGGCGGCCGCCACCCAGGGCGACGTCCTCGAACTCACCCGCGGCAATGTGGTCGCCGTCCAGGCGCTGCTCTCCTCGATGAACGGGCACGCGAGCAACGCGCGCTTCATCCAGATCGGCTCCGCCGCGGAGTACGGCGGTGCGCCGCATGGCACCAGCCAGGACGAGCGGGCCGAGCTCCGCCCAGGGGCGGCGTACGGGTACACCAAGCTGGCCGGTTCCGAGCTCGTACTGCGGGCGCAACGCAACGGCGCCGACGCGATCGTGCTGCGCTCCTTCAACCTCACCGGCCCGGGGTCGCCCGAGAGCACCCTGTTCGGCCGGGTACTCCGCCAGCTCGGCACGACCGACACGATCCAGCTGGGCTCGCTCGAAGCCTGGCGGGACTACGTCGACGTCCGCGATGTCGCCGAGGCGGTGGTCGCAGTCGCGACGGCGGAGGGCAAGCTACCGCCGGTACTGAACGTCGGCTCGGGTAAGGCGACGCTGGCCCGAGACGCGGTCCAACGGCTGGTCGAGCTCAGCGGGATCGCCACGAAGATCGTCGAGGCCGAGGCCCACGCCGGCCACGCGGGCTCCCCCGCCGCCGCGGTCGCCTGGCAGCAGGCCGACACCTCCCTGATCAGCAGCCACCTCGGCTGGTCCAGCAAGATCCCCCTCGACCAGTCCCTCACCGACACCTGGACCGCCCGCCCCCGAGAATGACCCTGTGGAGAACTGGTCGGTATGTGAGCCCGCTCCGGATCGGCTGGGGCCCAACGAGGATCTGGTGATCAGCGGGCCGGACTTCGTTGTCGTGCTCGACGGGGCGACTGCGGGGGCGGGGATCGACTCGGGGTGCAGGCACTCGGTGGCTTGGCTGGTGGCCCGGTTGGGGACTCAGCTCGCGATCCCGTTGCTCAGGCGGTCGCAGTCGCCGCTGGCCGAGTTGCTTGCGGACGCGATCACCGCAGTACGGGGTGAGCATGCGGATACGTGCGATCTGGCCAACCCTGACAGTCCGTCGTCGACCGTGGCGATGCTTCGGGTCTCCGACGAGCAGGTCGAGCACCTGGTGCTGGCGGACTCCCCGGTCGTCCTCCGTGCTCCGGATCGGCGCGTGACGGTGGTGGCGGACGACAGGATCGACCTGCTGCCGGAGTACACGTTCGAGGCCGTACGCCGGTTGCGGAACCAGCCAGGTGGCTTCTGGGTCGCGAGCACCGAACCCAAGGCGGCGTACGAGGCAGTCTCCGGTACGACGGAACGCGCGGCGGTCGAGTTGGTCGCCGTGCTGACCGACGGCGCCTCCCGGTACTCCGAGCGCTACGGGCACCCGTGGGAGGACCTGGTCGACGTGCTCGACACGGCTGGTCCTCGCAAGCTGATCGACAAGGTCAGGCGGTATGACACGGATGCGGCCGTGGGCACGTTCCGGGGCAAGCGGCATGACGATGCGACCGCAGTACTGTGCCGGCTACCGCTGCCACGGTGACGGCTGCGTGTACGACGGGAAGGCCGGGCGTGGCACGTACTGCGGCGGTCCGGCCGGGGGCTCGGCGTGCTGCGAGGACATCCGCTCCTCCTGCCAGGCGTTGGTGCGGAACATCAGCACGACGATCGCCGCGCCGGCCACGGCGAGCAGGACGGCGGCGACGGTGAAGCCGATATTCACCGTGAGGGCCAGCCGGACCATGAAGTCCTGCAGGTCGTAGAGGTCCAGATAGTCGCTGTTCTCGGTGGCCGCTTCCGCGCGGTCGACGACCCGCAGGATCCAGACGAAGAAACTGATCAGAGCGACGCCGCTGCCGCCGACGATGATCACCCAGAACGTCGTCCACGAGGCCCACCAGCCGTAAAGCAAGGTCCGGATCCGCGCCCCGGGCTTCTTGGTCGGCGCACTGGCGCGGACCACGTCCTCGACCACCTGCAGCGGGAACCAGAACTGGACGAGCGGACAGATCCAGCTGCCGATCACCCAGCCCTGGTCGAGCCTGTGCATCCCGCTACCCAGCCGCTGGCCGCCTTGGTAGGTGACGCCGGCCGACGGCGTGAAGACCTCGGTGTTCTCCCGCGCCTGCCACAGCCAGACCAGGAACAGGACCCCGGTGCTGAGGAACAGCAGGCCGACCAGGTTGAGCAGCGGACCGCTGCCGGCGATCGACGCCGCCGCCCGGTCGACCTCGTCCTCGGACAGCAGCCCGTAGACGAACCGCTTCACGTCGTCGTACGACCGCCACATCAGCGCGGCCTGGATCAGGGTGACGATCGTCGTCAGCACCATCAGGACGAGGAACACGACTGTGATCCGCCGCAGCGGTTTGTACGTCCGCAGCGGCGGCATCATCGGATGGGGCGCCGGGTAATGCCCGGGCGGCCCCGGATACGGCTGACTCACCGACCCCACCTCCCCACCAACAAGTTAACCCGCAAAAGGGAGCGCCGAGGAGTTGTCCACAGGCCAGTTGGTGCAACTTTCAGACCGCCGCGAACGCCTCTCGGGCAGCAGGCACCGCCAGCGCGCGATCAGCTGCGGACAGCCCGATCCGGGTTCGCCGGTCGAGCAGGTCGTCCTCTGTCAGCGCCCCTTCATGCCGTACTGCGAACCGTAGCTCGGCATGTGTCGTCGACAACCCCGGCGCGATCGGCGCGAGCAACTCCGGCTCCACGGCGATCACGTCAGTCGCCTCTATGCCGTACTTCTCGACGAAGCGTGCCGGCGCTCGCACAGCCGCCAACTGCGCGCGCCCGGCAGCACCCACCAGCGGAATCCGATGGGTCAGACACGGCCGCCGTACTTCGACCTCCGACTGGTCAAGTGCGGTGTCGAGGGCGTCCTCCGCCATCCGCCGATAGGTGGTCAGCTTCCCGCCCACGATCGTCACGATCCCATCGGCACTCGTGATCACCGCATGCCGCCGGGAGATGTCAGCCGTCTTGTTCTCGCCCTTGTGATGCCCGGTATCGAGCAGTGGGCGCAGACCCGCGTAGGTACCGAGCAGGTCGGCACGCGTCAGCGGCACCCGGACCGCCGCGCTGATCGTGGTCAGCAGAAAGTCGATCTCGGGCTCGGTCGCCCGCGGGACGTCGCTGACCGGACCGGGCGCTTCCTCATCGGTCAGCCCGACATAGACCCGGCCGTCGGGCGCCGGAATCGCCATCACCACTCGCCGCAACTCCCCCGGCACCGGCACGGTCAGTACTGCGGACAGCCCGCCGAAAGCCGACTGCGGAAAGACCAGGTGCGTCCCCCGGCTCGGCCGGAGTTTGATGCCTGAGGCAACTTGTCCGGCCCAGATCCCGGCCGCGTTGATGACGATGCCGGCGTCGAGATCGAGGCGCCGGCCGGACAGCTGATCGACCAGGACCGCGCCCCGGCCTGTCACCTGCTCCGCCGCGCAATGGGTGATGATGCGAGCCCCGTACGACGCCGCGGTGCGCGCGATCGCGACGACCAGCCGCGCATCGTCGTAAAGCTGGCCGTCCCAGGTGAGGAAGCCGCCGCGCAGTCCCTCGGGGCGCACGGTCGGTGCGTAGCGCAGTACTTCGGCAGAGCTCACGCGGCGGGAGTGTGGCAGGTGATCATCGCTCGTGCGGGCGAAGGTGCGGAGGACGTCACCGCCGAGGAAGGCTCCCCGCAGCAAGGCCGCCTGCGCGAACTTGGCCTGTGGAAACCAGGGCGCGACCTGCGGCACCGGGTGCACGAGATGAGGCGCCGTCGTCTTCATCAGGATGCCGCGCTCGACCGCACTCTCGTAGGCGATCCCGACATGTCCGGAAGCGAGATACCGCAGCCCGCCGTGGACGAGCTTGGAACTCCAGCGACTGGTGCCGAAGGCAAGATCGTGCTTCTCGACCAGCGCCACGGTGAGACCGCGCGCCGCCGCGTCCAGCGCGACTCCTGCGCCGGTGACGCCGCCGCCGATCACCAGGACGTCGACTCGGCCGGTCGTGTCGAGCCAGTCGAGCTCCCGGGTCCGCCGTGCGGCGTTGAGGCTCGCGTTGCCGACGGCGATCATGCTCATGGCGTCAGGTACCGGGTCAGCATCACTCGCAGTTCCTCGTCCAGCTCGGCATACTCCTTCGGCTCGGCCAGCACCGGGCCGGACACCGCGGAGGCGAGTGAGACCAGGATGATCTGCCGCGACAGCCAGTCGGGATCGCCGGACCGGATCGAACCGTCCGCCTGGCCGGCCTCGATCCCGGCCTTCACCAGCGCGAGGTGCGCGACCGTGCTGCTGCCGCGCCGCTCCAGCAGGTACGGCGTGAGGAACTCGGGATCCAGCTCGATGATCTTGCGCATCAGCGGGTGGACCCGGGTCTTCGCGACCACCTCGACGACACCCTCGACCAGCCGGGCCCGGCCGTCGATCGCGTCGGGCTGGAAGGCGGAGACGAGCGCTGTGGTCCACTCGCGCGTCATCAGCGCGGCGACCACCGCCTGCACATTCGGCCAGCGGCGATAGAGCGTGGCGCGGGAGACCTCCGCGTGCCGGGCGATGTCGGCCATCGTCATCCGGCGCATCCCGATCGCCAGCAGCAGTTCGTACGCCGCGTCCAGGATCCGCTCCTCGCCGATCGCGTTGGCCGGCGTCGGACGGGACGAGCCCGTCGAGCTGGAAGAGGTATCGGATTCGCTGCTACGCTGAGACATCACACGTCATAGTGTATCAGCGACTTGCCGGGGTTTTCACCCCTCGGTGACGCTACCTCCGAAGAACCCAGATGGGGAGCCTCCATGACCGAGTCCGACCTCCCGGTGGTCAACCTCACGCCCGGCCGTTGGGGCGATCCCGCCGCCGAAGTCGAACTCCCTGCCGCCGCGTTGGAAGCACTCAAACACCTCGGCGTACGGCGCCCGCCGGCCACCGTCGCGCCCACTGCCTCAGGTGGCGCAACCGACGAGATCGTGCAACTGCTGGCGAAGGTGCTTGGGCCCGAGCAGGTGAAGACCGATCTCGAGACGCGGTGGGGCCACACCCGCGGCTACTCGACGCCGGACCTCCTGCGCCATCGTGCGGGCGACACCACAGACATGCCCGCCGCAGTGGTCTACCCCGGCTCGCACGACGAAGTACAGGCTCTGCTGACCGCGTGCTCCGAGCACCACGTCGCCGTCGTCCCGTACGCCGGTGGCACCTCGGTCGTCGGTGGGCTTGCGCCGCAGGGCACGTCGTTCGTCGCCGTCGACCTGCGGCGGCTTGATCGGCTGGTCGAGCTGGACGAGGTTTCCCGGACGGCGACCATCGAGGCCGGCGTCCGGGGTACCGCCGCCGAGGCGTTGCTCGCCGAGCGCGGCTACACGCTCGGGCACTTCCCGCAGTCCTACGAAGGCGCGAGCATCGGCGGCTATGCGGCGACGCGATCGAGCGGCCAGTCCTCGGCGGGGTACGGCCGCTTCGATCAGATGGTTGTCGGTCTCACGCTGGCGACTCCGCGCGGCACCATCGAGCTCGGCCGCGCGCCGATGTCCGCGGCCGGCCCTGATCTCCGCCAGCTCGTGCTCGGCTCGGAGGGCTCGCTCGGCATCATCACCAGCGTCGTACTGCGAATCCGCCCGCGCCCCGAGCAGCGGACCTTCGAAGGCTGGCGGTTCGACTCGTTCGACCAGGGCCTGGCCGCGATCCGCCGGCTCGCCCAGGACGGCCCGCTGCCGACCGTACTCCGGCTGTCCGACGAAGCCGAGACGGCCATCAACCTCGCCGACCCCGATGTCCTCGGCGGCGGATCCGGCGGAGCCCTCGCGATCGTCGGCTTCGAAGGCACCCGTACTGCGGTACGCCGCGCCGAGGTGGCCGACGTACTGACAGCGGCAGGCGGCGAGTCGGCGGGCGAAGGTCCCGGCGAAACCTGGCGGCAGGGTCGCTACCGCGCTCCCTATCTCCGCGATCCGCTTCTCGACGAGGGCGCGCTGGTCGAGACGCTCGAGACCGCCGGCTTCTGGTCAACGCTCCCGGCGCTGAAGGCGAAAGTGACCGAGGCGCTGGTCAACTCGCTGTCCGGGCAAGGGACACCGCCGATCGTGCTCTGTCACGTCTCGCACGTCTACGAGACCGGCGCCTCGCTCTACCTCACCGTCATCTCCGCCCAGACCGACGACGCGGTCGCGCAATGGCGTCAAGCGAAGGCTGCGGCCAGCGAGGCGATAGCGGCCGCGGGCGGCACGATCACTCACCACCATGGCGTCGGTACCGACCACCGCGACGCGTACGCCACCGAGATCGGCCCACTGGCGGTCGAAGCGCTGCGCTCGATCAAGCGCGTCCTCGACCCGAACGGCATCCTCAACCCCGGCATTCTGGTGCCCAAAGCTGACCAGTATCCACAGTGGTATCAACAGCTGTTGAAAAGTTGCAGCAGGTAGTCGAACTATTGCGTGAGCTTAGCTCCGTCCTACCGGCAGGCCGTCACCCTCAATGGCGGCCAGTACGTCGAGTTCACCGCCCCCGGAACGACCAACGCCATCAACGTCGCGTACTCCGTTCCGGATGGCCGCAGCGGCACCTTGTCGGTCTACGTCAACGGCCAGAAGCTTTCGCAGCAGCTCGCGGTGACGGCGAAGTACAGCTATGTCGACACCGGCTGGATCGCCGGGTCGCGAACTCACAAGCTCTACGACCACGCCCGTCTGCAACTCGGCCAGACCGTCAACGCAGGGGCCAAGATCAAACTGCAGGTCGATGGCGAGAACACCGCCGGGCCGTACACGATCGACGACGTCGAGTTCGAGCATGTCGCCGGACCGGCCGGCCAGCCTGGTGGCTCGATCTCGATCACCGATCGCGGCGCCGACCCGAACGGCGCCACCGACTCGACCGGCGCGATCCAGAACGCGATCGAATCGGCCCGCGGTACTGGTGGCACCGTGTGGATCCCGGCCGGCCGGTTCCGGGTCGGTGGCACGATCAACCCCGACGGCGTGACGATCCGCGGTGCCGGGCGCTGGCACTCGACACTGCTCAGCCATCACCTGATCGACCGCCCGAACGGCGGCGGCAACGTGCGGCTGCACGACTTCGCGGTGATCGGCGAGGTGACCGAGCGGAACGACCAGTCGCCGGACAACTTCGTCAACGGCAGCCTCGGCCCGAACTCGATCGTCTCTGGGCTGTGGTTGCAGCACCTCAAGGTCGGGCTCTGGCTGACCGGCAACAACGACAACCTGGTGGTCGAGAACAACCGGTTCTACGACATGACCGCCGACGGCCTCGCCGTTCTTCCCGCTCGCGGGGACGATCAACGTCACCGGCAACACCCTGATCCGGACCGGCGCGATGAACCCGAACTGGGGGCAGAACCATCCGCACGGCGCGATCCGGGTGGACGCGTACGACAGCCAGATCAGCGCGCAGGTGCGATTCGTCAACAACCGGTTGGTGGCCAGCCCGTGGTCGGCGTACCAGTTCGTGGACGGCGGTGGCGCCGGGCGACGGGTTCAGAACGTGACCATCGACGGCGGCACGATCGAAGGCGCCGGCACCTTCGCCTTCCAGGCCGAAACAACCGGTACCGCGACCATCAGCAACGTCTCGGCGAGTGGTGTCGGACGGGCCGGGGTCTACAACTGTGGCTATCCGAGTGGCGCGCTCACCATCAATCGCGGAAGTGGCAACGGCGGCTGGGACTCCACCTGGAGCGGCTGCAACTGGGTCGAGCCGGGCAACGGTGGTGACCCTGTGCCGCCGACAGGCAACCTCGCTGCGGGCCGGCCGGTGACCGCGACGAGCACTGTGCAGAACTACGTTGCGGGCAACACTGTCGACGGCAACGCGAACAGCTACTGGGAGAGCGCCAACAACAGTTGGCCGCAGTCGCTGACCGTTGACCTTGGGAGCAACCAGAACGTGAAGCGGCTGGTGCTGAAGCTTCCGCCGGCCTGGGGTGCACGCACCCAGACCATTCGCGGTACTCGGCAGCACCAACGGTTCGGCGTACAGCCAGCTGGCCGCGGCCACCGGTCGCACCTTCGACCCGGGCGCAGGCAACACGGCGACGATCACCTTGTCGACGGCGGTGAACACGCGCCACGTCCGCCTCACCTTCACCGGCAACACAGGCTGGCCGGCGGGTCAGCTGTCGGAGTACGAGATCTATAGTTGACCTCAAGTCCGCTTGAAGTATGAGAGTGGCGGGTATGACTCCTGAATCCCTGACCCGTCCCGTCGCTCTCATCACCGGCGCTTCCGCCGGTCTCGGCCTCGCATTGGCGCACGGACTGGCCGACCGTGGCTGGGCGCTGATCATCGACTCCCGTGGCGCCGATGCCCTCAAGGACGCGGCCGACGCACTCGCCGACCGCACCGACGTAGTACCGCTCGCCGGTGATGTCACCGATCCCGAGCACCGGGCCGACCTCGTCGATGCTGTCGGCGAGCTTGGTCGGCTCGATCTGCTCGTCAACAACGCCAGCTACCTCGGGGCCAGTCCGCTGCAGCGGTTTGCCGCGGCCGATCTGAATGAGCTGCGCCGCGTCTACGAGGTCGACGTGATCGCTCCGGTCGCGCTGACTCAGGCGCTGCTGCCCGAACTGGCTGCCGCCTCCGGGACGGTGATCAACATCAGCTCCGACGCGGCAGTCGAGGCCTACGAAGGCTGGGGTGGCTACGGCTCGGCAAAGGCCGCGCTGGACCACGCGAGCGCAGTACTGGCCGCAGAGCACCCTGGACTGGCCGTGTACGCGATCGACCCAGGTGACCTCCGTACTGCGATGCACCAGGCGGCGTTCCCTGGCGAGGACATCTCGGACCGGCCCGAGCCGGCGACCGTAGTACCGGCGTTCCTGCAGTTGCTGGACAGCCGGCCTGCGAGTGGTCGCTACCGGGCAGCCGAGTTCGCTCCGGCGGTGACTTCGTGAGACTCCATCCACAGACCCGCTTCACGTTGCCTGACGAATTGAACGCGGTCGAACCACCGGAGGCCCGCGGACTCGCGCGGGACCAGGTGAAGCTGCTGGTCGCGGAGGGGTCGACCGTCACGCACACCAGGTTCGACCGGATCGGCGAGCACCTTCGTCCTGGTGATCTGCTCCTGGTGAACACCTCGGGAACGATGGCTGCCGCTGTAGAGGGCTCCTGGATCACCGGCTCGGGTGTCGCCCCAGTAGTTGTCCACTTCTCGACAGCGCTCGACGACGGCTCCTGGGTAGTCGAGCTGCGCAACGGCGGCTCGCCTATGTTCGGTGGCTCAACAGGCGACCAGGTAGAGCTGCCTGAAGGAGTACTGACGCTGCTGGAGCCCTACGAGCCGAGTAGTACCCGGCTGTGGCGGGCCAAGCCGCCAGTGGCTGACGTGGTCGGCTACCTGCGGAGGAACGGCCGTCCGATCACCTACAAGTACGTCGGCCAGCGGTGGCCGTTGGCGCTCTACCAGACGGTGTTCGCGAACCAGCCGGGCTCTGCGGAGATGCCCAGCGCAGGCAGGCCGTTCAGCTTCGAGCTGGTGAGTCAGTTGGCGTCAGCCGGAGTACTGATCGCTCCGATCCTGCTGCACTGCGGGGTGTCCTCGCTGGAGAGCCACGAAGCGCCGTTGCCCGAGCGGTACGACGCACCGGAGCACACTGCGCGGTTGGTGAACTGGGTGCAGGCCAATGGCGGTCGGGTGATCGCTGTCGGTACTACAGCGGTTCGTGCCATCGAGTCGGCCGCGCAACCCGATGGGTCGGTGGCTGCGTCGAAGGGGTGGACCGACCTGGTGCTCGGGCCTGACCATCCGGCGGCCGTCGTGGACGGGCTGATCACCGGCATGCATGCGCCGGAGGCATCTCATCTCCTGCTGCTGGAATCGGTGGTCGGGGGCGACGTCGTCCAGCGTGCCTACGACGCCGCCCTCGAACAGTCCTACCTGTGGCATGAGTTCGGAGACGTCAGCCTGCTGCTCCGTCCTTGACCTTGCCGCCGTCCTTCGCCCCGTCGTCGACCGCCTCGACCTCGGCCGGGTCGGCCGTCTCGAAGTCGGCGGGGGTGAGCGTTGTCGATGGTCCGGCAGGTGCCGGGGTGTCCTCGTTACCTGGCCGGGCCCGCTTGTCGACCGCCCGCGGACTCACCGCAGCCTCCACCACTCGGGTTTGTGCCCTAGCCTCCACCACTCGTCTTTTTGCATCATGAATGTCCTTACCTGCAAGAGGTCCCCCGTTGGGACTTCACCCCTTTGACGAGTCAGCAGGGTGGAACGTCATGCACCGAAGCGAAATTGTGGCCTAGGCCCGAACTGATTCGGTTTTCAACGGCCTGTCACCTGACCGGGATGCGAGAGCTCGGCGGGGATGAAATCAGTCGGGAAGCCGACCTGAAATCCGGTCGCCGACTCCAGCCGGGCAACGGCCTCAGCCGGCAACTCGACCTCGAGAGCAGCAAGGTTGTCGGTCAACTGGTCGACCGAACTCGCCCCCACCAACGGAAGGACGGTCCGCGACCGCACCCGCGTCCAAGCAATCGCCACCTGAGCCGGCGTCACGGCCAACTCCTCGGCAACCTCCTGTACTGCGCTAAGCACCGCCCGCTCGCGATCGTCCTCTGCCGCCTCGACCGGTCGCGCCAGCTTCCCGTGCGCGAGCGGGGCCCACGCAGCAACGGACATCCCGAAAGCCTCAGCCATCGGGAGCAACTCACGCTCAATGTCTCGCTGCAGCAGGCTGTACGGCACCTGCAGTCCCGCGAAAGGCGTCCAATCCCGGAACTGAGCCAGCGTGTTCGCCTGGGCGACGATCCAGGCCGGCGCGTCCGAGATTCCGGCGTTCAGGATCTTGCCGGCCCGTACTGCGTCGTCGAGCGCGCGCAGGGTCTCCTCGATCGGCGTGTGTGGGTCCCAGCAATGCACCCAGTAGACGTCGAGGTACTCCGTGCCGAGCCGGCGCAGGCTGGCCTCGAGGGCGAGCCGGAGATTCTTCCGGTGGTTGCCGGCCGCGTTCACATCAGTGTGGTCGCGGGAAAGCGTGTACTTCGACGCGACCACGAATCGGTCGCGGCGGTCGGCGAGTACCGTGCCGACGATCTCCTCGGTGCGATAGGCATCGGCTGTGTCGATGAAGTTGCCGCCGGCCTCGGCGTACGCGTCGATGATCGGCCGGGCCTGTTCCACCGAGCCGAACCGCATGGCGCCGAGGACGAGCTCGGAAACGCGAAGCCCGGTCGGCCCGAACAGGCGGTAGCGCATCAGCGGCCGTAGCCGTGCAGGAAGGCGTGAACGCCGGTGGTGACGGCCTCGGTGATTTCTTCGGGTGTCATGCGTGCTCCTAGATAGGACGGATTGGCGCCGGAGATGAGCAGGGAGAAGTGCAGCGCGGCACGCATCGGGTCCTCGACCCGGAGCAACCCTTCGTCAGCCAGTGCGGCCAGACGATCAGCCAGCGCACGTCGTACTGCGAGTGGTCCGGTCTCCTGCCACGCGTCGATCGCCTCTTGCGGGATGTGCCCGGCCTCGGCGTTCACCTGCCGGACCAGTGCGGAGTGCTCCGCGTAGTCCGGGATCGGCGTTCGCCAGGCGATGCCGAACTCGATTAGGTCAGCCTCCAGCTCGGTGACCTTGCGGAGATACCGATCGACGATCTCCAACTGTGCGGCGGCCACCCGCTGCGCACTGTCCTGGATCACTGCCCGGAACAACCCGGCCTTGTCCTGGAAATGGTTGTAGATCGTCCGCGACGAAACCTGGGCCTCCGCCGCGATCACGTCGATGCTCCCGCGGGCATACCCATCCCGCGCGAACACGGTCAACCCGCCCGAAAGCACTGCCTGTCGCTTGTCCACGGCTCAACCTTACAACGACCGTTGTACTAACTGCAACGCTCGTTGTACCTTCGACTCATGTCATTCACCGAGGAAGAACTCGCCTACCTGAAGTCCCAGCGACTCGCACGGATCGCCACCGTCGGCCCGGACGGCCAGCCGGACGTCGTACCGGTCGGCTTCGAGTACGACGGCCGTCACTTCTACGTCGGCGGTGTGGATCCGGGACGGACCCGCAAGGTGCTGAACGTGCGGGCCGGGCAGGAGCAGGTCGCTCTGGTCATCGATGACCTCGTATCGATCGATCCCTGGTCCCCACGCTTTCTGCGGGTGTACGGCACCGCCGAGGTGATCGAGCGTGCGGGGATGTTCGGTGCCGGTGTCTACCTGCGGATCACGCCGACGACCTCATGGAGCTGGCACCTGGATGGCCGGCCGCTGTCCCACGAGGACGACAGCTTCGCGCCTCGCCGGGCGAGGCACTCAGTTGGCGGGTGAGAGCCAGTTGAGGGTGGCCGGCAGAGCCTCGGTGAGGGGTGGCAGGTGGGGATGCCACTTCAGTTCCCACTCGAGGGAGAGCCAGTAGTCGGTGCCTTGCAAGGTCTGCAGGAGCTCGGCGATCGGGTAGTCGCCGGTGCCGATCGCGACCGGCCTGTAGTCCTGGGTGGAGTCCTCGTCCTTGATCTGGATGAAGTCGATCCAGGGCTGCAGGAGTTCGAAGGCTTCGGCAGGAGTCTCGCCGTGGCTCCAGGTGTGGGCGCTGTCCCAGATCACCTTCGCGTTGTGCCCGGGCACGTCCGCATCCAGCAGCCGGCAGAGTCTCGCCATCTTCTGGCCGGCCGAATGGGAATCGTGCGTCTCGAGCAGAATGCGCGAGTCCGTCGGAGCGGACGTCACGCGATCCAGGGCGCGGATCTCGCCGGCGCTCGGTGACTCCGCGGTGTCGGCGTCGGGATCATCGCCCGGGAACACCCGAACGCCTCGGGCGCCGAGGTCGGCGGCCAGCTCGAGATGGGCTTCGAGCGGTTGCTCCTCGACAGCACACAGCCGCACGTAGCTGTTGACCGCAAGGATCTCGAGACCGGCGTCCTCGATCCGCGTCCGCAGCACGCGCCGCTCGGCGGCGGTCAGCCCGATATGGGTGAACTCGTCGTCCGCGGTCCGCAACTCCAGACCGGTGAAGTTGTTGCCTTTGGCAAGCTCCAGGACATGGTCGAGGGGCTCGCCGGGACAGCCGAGGGTGGAGAAGGCGAGTGAAGTCACTCCGTCAGACCCAACGCCGCCGCGGGTGGGTGCGTGGTGCGGTGATCTCCGAGTCGTCCTTCTCCGGAGCGGCCGGGGCAGCTGGGGCGGCTGGCTCGGCCGGGGCCTCGTAGGAGTACGACGACGGCTGGTAGTCCGTGCCGGTCGGCTGGTCGGAGTAGCTGGTGCTGTAGTCCGAGGTGTAGCCGGTGGAGTAGCTCTCCGGCGTGTAGTTCGGGCTGTAGGAGCTGTCGTAGCTCGTGCCGCTGTAGTCCGTCGCGGTGTACGACGTCTCCGGCTCCGGCGTGTACGAGTCGTAGCTCGTGTTCGAGCTGTAGCCGTCGTACGAGCTGTTCTCCGACGAGTAGCTGTCGTACGACGTCGAGGTGTAGCTGGTCTCGGCGGTGTACGTCGGCTCCGGCGTGGCCGGCTCGGAGTACGAGTAGTTGGACGAGTAGTCCGACGTGTACGACGTCTCGTAGTCCGGGGTGCTCGACGGCGCGGCCGGGGCCTCGTAGGCGGCGTACGTCGGCTCGGGCGTGTAGCTGGGAGCCGCGGTGTAGCTGGGCTCCGGCGTATGGGACGGCTCGGGGCCGAACGACGGCACGGGCGGGAGCGGCTTCGACGGGGTCAGGAAGTCGTCCTGCTCGGGGAGGGACGGCGCCTGCTGGTAGTAGCTGTCCGACGAGGCCACTGCGGCCTGGATCGACGAAGGGCTGTCGACCGCGACCCGAGCGGCCCGGCGACCAGCGCGCGCAACGGGCGCGGGCTCAGGCTCGGGTGCGGGCGGGGGAACGGACACCGGCTCCGAAGAGGTGAGGTAGTCCGAGGTGCCGCTGTACGAGTAGGACTCGGAGTACGAGCTGGCCCAGGAGGGCTCCGACCGCTCCGCGGCGCGGGCGGCCGGCTGGTAGGCGTACGGGTCGGGCTGGGTCGGTGCGTAGGACGGCGGTGCGACGGTCTCGGCCTGCCAGCTCGGCAGCGGCGCGGACAGCAGGTCATCGCTCGGCGTCGGGGTGTACGGGTTGGAGGGGCTCGACCAGGTCGGCGTCTCCAGACCGGAGGCCGTCTGCAGGTACGACGGCGTCGCCTCGATCACCTGGCCGGTGTCCTCGCGCCAGCTCTCCACCGGGCTGAACTGCTCCGTGGCCGGGCCGGAGTCCTGCTCCCAGGACGCGGCCGCCGGGGCACTGGCGACCGGAGCGAAGGGGCTCCACTTCGGGGCCTCTTCGGCGACGGCGCCGGCCGTGGCCAGCTGCAGCGCGGGCTGCCGCTGAGCCGGTGCGGCGATCGGCTCTGCGATCGCGGGCTGCTCGGAGGTGTCGTCGTCGGCCGCGACCCGGTAGGACGGGACTGCCACCAGCTTCGGCTCGCGCTGGTCCCACCAGGGCATCCACTCGCGGCTGGTCTGCATGGTGTTGATCTTGCGGATGATCAGCGTCGCGGCGACGGCGGAAACGGCGGTCAGCGCCAGCGACGCCGTACCGGCCAGGGCGATACCGCGGAGTGAGCCGACGGTCGCTTCCATCCACATCAGCGCGCGGCGGATCACCACGTCGAACACGAGAGCGCCGACCCAGGCGACCCACCACACGTTCGTGAGGAGGGGCTTCCTGAGCCGGCGCAGGTCGTCGGCGTAGACCGGAGTCTTCGGATCGCTGGCTAGCCAGATGTCGTCGACGATCTGTTTCGGATAGATCAGGTTCGGGCCGGGGCAGAACCAGCTGGCCAGCACCCAGCCGTGGCTGCGGCGATGGTCGGCCTGGCAGAAGACCTCGGAGTTGACCCGGACCCGCCACAGCCAGATCACGAAGACCACGGCGGCGGCGACGGAGATGGCGACGTTCGGGATCGAGGTGATCCGGGAGATGCTGTCGGCGCGGTTCAGGTCCGCGTCGTCGACGTTCGGGCCGCCACCGAGATAGGTGTGCACGACGCCGTAGGTGTTCCAGTCGGACCACGTACAGAGCAGATGGGTGACGGTGGAGGCGCCGAGCAGCCCGATCGCGATCTTTCCGACCGTGCCGACCTGCTGAAACTCCTCAGCGGCATGTGGCTGCCACTCATCTTTTTCTTCAACAGCAGAAAGAACTGCTCGTTGCGGGTGGCTCACGTCGTGCGTCCCTCGCGTTGCTGGAACTCCGTCTGATCGGCGTCTCGATCGAGTCATGCCCCCGCGTGACCGAGCCACATTGATACCACGAAGTAAGTACCGCTGTGGAGTCGATGCCAGCACAGAGGGTATCGACTTAACACGGTCTTTTCGTATGCCCATCACCACTTGTAACGACGAAGTCGACCGTCCGTGACGCTTTGGTTACCCGCCAGGAGGCTGGAATCCGCGGCCCAGCGGGGATCCGGCCTGGTCATGGGCCCACCAAGGCGTCCACGGACGCTGCAACTGCAGCTCGTTGACGCGCTGGATCAACATCACAGCGAGTACTGCCGCGGCCGTGGTGCTGACGGCGGAAATGCCGGACATCACAGCATTCGTCCGAAGTTCGGAGAGCTGCGGTGCGCCGTCCAGGACGCTGCGCTGCGCGACGTTGTCCAGCACCAGTCCGACCACCCAGGTCAGCCACCAGGCCCAGACCAGCCGGGTGCCGGGAATGCCTCGCAGTGACTCCGTCTGCGGCGGCGTCACCGGGTCGCTCGCCGCGACGATGTCGTCGACCACCCATTTCGGGTACCAGAGGTTCACCACCGGGCAGATCCAGCTGCCGAGCACCCAGCCGCGGGTCAGCCGGTGCTCACCGCGGCAGAACATCTCGGCGTTCCAGCGGACCCGCCAGAGCCAGACGATGAACACCACCGCGGCGGCGAACAGCGCGAGCGCGGCAACGATGCCGAGCGAGCCGGAGATCAGGTCGGCCTGGTCGAACTTCGCGTCGTCGTGGGGGTACCGCTGGAGCGTCCGGTAGGAGTGCCAGTCGGACCAGGCGGTGGCCCAGCTCATCACGGTCACGACCCCGATCAGCACCGAGGCGCCCAGTCCCATCGCCTGCTCGGAGCTGAACCACCGATCCATCGGCGGCTGACCGGTCACGTGCACCCCCTCAGAACGGCGAGCTCGGTACGACGAGGAAAAACACAAATAGCACACAGACAGTGATCGGGCGAGAACCACCCGTTGCGTTCGCGCGGTGTCGTTCACAAGTGTCGGTGCCGCGAGGGACGATAGAGCCATGCGCTGGTCCGTGATCGATTCGCCCATCGGTGACCTGTCCCTTGCCGTCGACGACGACGGCCTGTGCCGGCTCGGGTTCGGCCCGATCCAGCTCGGGCCGGAGCGGGCCCGCGACGACGTACTGACGGCTGCCGCGGAGCAACTGAAGGCGTACTTCGCCGGCGAGCTGACCGAGTTCGACCTGCCGCTGTCGGTGCGCGGCGGCTCGCGGTTCGAGCGCGCGGTCTGGGCCCAGCTGCAACGCATCCCGTACGGCGAGATGCAGACCTACGGCGATGTCGCCAAGGCGGTCGGCGACCCAGGAGCCGCCCGCGCGGTCGGCGTCGCCTGCAACCGGAACCCGATCGCGGTGATCGTGCCGTGCCATCGCGTCGTCGGCGCCGGCGGCAAGATGGTCGGCTTCGGCGGCGGCATTCCGACCAAGCGGCACCTGCTCGAGCTAGAGGCCCGGACGACACTCGAAACTGCCTGGCTCTGAACACTCCGTGAAGAAGTTCCGGCCGAAGCGTAAAGAAGTTACCGACGTGGCCGTTTCGATGGGCGGTGTCGGCCGGTCAAGCGCTAATGTCGCGGTGTGCGATCGCACTGACACAGTTCGATCACACGTTTGACCAAGAGCACCGGTCCGTCCGCCGCCGCCGCGGTCTGCATCCAGCGTTCCGCCCTGCCCACTGCCCGGAGACGAAGAGATGACCCAGCCCAGCTCGGCGCCGCACGACGACCTGAACCAGTTGATGGACAAGAGCGCTGAAGAGTGGTCCGCGCCGGAGATCCAGGACGCGGCCCGATCGGCACTCCAGACCCATGCGCCCGACCGTGAACCGCTGACCTGGATCAAACGATTCGGCGTGCTGCCGTGGCTGCACCGCAACCACGCCGTCTGTCGCGAGTGCGGCGGCAGCTACCCCTGCATCACCCACCGCTACGCCACCCAACTGCTGTCCGCCGGCCGGATCCCCAACAGCAAGCCCGACCGCGGCCACGACGACGAGCCTCCGAACCACACCGAGAACTAACCGCAAACCACCTGATCATTCGCCCCGTTTTCACCCTCTCGGTCGGCGTGTCACGGACCGTCGCCGCCAGAGGAGGGTGAAAACGGGGCGAATGATCACATGGGTGTGACGTGACGAAGGCCGCGACCTCCACCTGGGGGCCGCGGCCTTCGCCGTTGCGGTTGCGAATGGGCAGGCCCTCCCGGGCCCGCCGGTGATCAGGAGTCGGTCGGCTTGCTCTCGGTGGAGCGGCGCTGGCCGGCCGTCTTCTTGGTGGCACCGTTCGACGAGGCCTTCGGGGCTTCGTCCGCCTTGGCCTTGGCGTCGTCCGCCCCTGCCTTGGCCTCCGCTGCCTTGACGTCCTCGGTCTTGCCGTTGCCGGACGCGGTGTCCGGCTTGGTCTCAGCCTTCGGCGCGGCGGCGGACGGCTTGTCCGCGGCGGGGCGCGACGTCGTACCGGCTGGGGCGGAGCTGTAGTCGCGGCCGCTGGTCGGGGTCGACTGCCAGGCCGGCTCCGGCGGGGTGAGCAGCTTCTTCACGGCCGCGGCGGCCAGCGCCCCGAAGCCGAGGAACAGCACCACCTTGCGCAGCTTGTGGCTCTTCTTCGCCGGGGCGTCGATCTCGCCCTTGAGCGCGGCCGCGGTGGCCTTGCCCCGGCGCGAGGTCTCCTCGGCGAGCGGCTCGGCCGCGGCGGCGAGGGTCGCCAGCGCGGCGGTCACCTTCGGCAGCACGTCGTCGTTGAAGCGCTCGCGCGCCTTCTCCGCCGCGTGCTCGGTGGCCGGCCCGACCTTGCTCAGCGCGTCGTCGATCACCGGCCCTGCCTTCTCGACGGCTGCATGCGCGACGGCGGCGCCGCGCTCGACAGCCTTCTCGGCGTATGGCGACACCTTCTCCCGTGCGGTGCCCACAGCCGATCCGGCCAGCGGTCGGACCTTGTCCTTCGCGGTCTCGACCCGGCCCTTGGACTTCAACAAACCCACGGTTCCTCCATGGACGCTTCGATTCGGCTTCTGGACAAATGCCGCTTTGTTTGCATCGTACGACGTACCCGGGTGCTAAACCTCCGGACCACACCCAGAGATCTGTCCCGGGCACGTCGATGCGGCCCGAACTTGCGGCCCATGACAGGATCGATGCCGTAAGCCGTAACCGATGAGGAGTATCTCGTGGCCGAAGAACTGTTCGCGACGCTGCAGACGACGAAGGGCGACGTCGTCATCAAGCTGTTCCCCGATCACGCGCCGAAGACTGTGCAGAACTTCGTCGGCCTGGCCGAGGGCACCAAGGAGTGGACCGACCCGACGACCGGTGAGCCCAGCACCGCGCGCTTCTACGACGGCCTCGGCTTCCACCGGGTGATCGACGGGTTCATGATCCAGGGCGGTTGCCCGCTCGGTACCGGCACCGGCTCGCCGGGCTACGCGTTCGACGACGAGATCCACCCGGAGCTGCAGTTCGACCGCCCGTACCTGCTGGCGATGGCGAACGCGGGCATCCAGTTCGGCAAGGGCACGAACGGGTCGCAGTTCTTCGTCACCGTGGTCCCGACGCCGCACCTGAACCGCAAGCACACCATCTTCGGCGAGGTCATCGACGACGACTCGAAGAAGATCGTGGACGCGATCGCCACCG
This sequence comes from Kribbella catacumbae DSM 19601, assembly GCF_000372465.1. GTDB lineage: Bacteria > Actinomycetota > Actinomycetes > Propionibacteriales > Kribbellaceae > Kribbella > Kribbella catacumbae. The sequence goes on along the minus strand of NZ_AQUZ01000007.1, from coordinate 127,945 downwards.
CGGACACCGCGCCTGGCGACCGGCCGATCGAGCCGATCGTGATCACCAGCGTCACCATCGAGCGCAAGACCGTCTGATCCATCACGGGACCGGCTGCCTCGACGGCGGCCGGTTCCGTACTTTCACGACTGCGGAGGACCAGGCCGTGACCGAGACCGTCTGCTACCGGCACCCAGGTCGGCACGCCGGAGTCCGCTGCCAGCGGTGCGAGAAGCCGATCTGCCCGGACTGCATGAACAGCGCGGCTGTCGGCTTCCAGTGCCCGTCGTGCTTCAACGAGGGCGTGAAGTCGATCCCCAAGAAGCGCACGGCGCTGGGCGGTGTCGCCCGCGGGAACAACCAGGTCGTCACGATCACGCTGCTCGTCCTGAACGTGCTGGTCTTCATCGCCGTCCGGTCGGGCAGCCCGCAGATCCTGAGGGATCTGGTCCTGGTCCCCGTTCTGGTCGAATCCGAGCCGTGGCGACTGATCACGTCGGCGTTCACCCACGTGCAGATCTTCCACATCTTCTCGAACCTGTTCATGCTCTGGATGCTCGGCCCGCAGCTGGAGCAGATGCTCGGCCGGCTCCGGTTCGCCGTGCTCTACCTCGTGTCCGGGCTCGGCGGCGGGGTCGCGGTCTGGCTGATTTCCGCGCCTGGCGGTGCCACGCTCGGGGCCTCCGGTGCGGTGCTCGGCCTGGTCGGCGCGCTGCTGGTGATCAGCAGGGCCCAAGGTCTCGATGTCACCTGGATCATCGGCTACATCGGCGTCACCGCGCTGCTCTCGTTCATCGTCCCGAACATCTCCTGGGAAGGCCACCTCGGCGGCTTCGTCACCGGCGCGGCCATCGCCTGGCTCTACCTCCAAGACACCAAACGCCGCCGCGCCAAAGCCCGCCGCTAACCTCCCTCAGAGGGCGGGGTCGATGGTGCCGGTCAGGTAGCGGGTGATGGTGGGGGCTAGCCAGGCGACTGCTTGGGGGCGGGTGAGGGCTGCTACCGGGGGTAGGGCGAGGACGTAGCGGCAGAGGGCGAAGCCGAGGGCTTGGGTGGCGACCAGGCCGGCTCTGGTTGCGGCTTCGGCTGGATCGGCGAGGTTTTTGATGACCGGGGCGAGTTGGCCGGCGAAGAGTTGACGCATGCGTTCGGCTGCCACCTCGTTGGTGACGCTCGCGCGGAGGAGCGCTTTGAGCGATTCGTCGTCCTCCCAGCGGTCGAGGAAGTGGTTGGTGAGCGCTGCCCCGACCTCCTCCCGCGGTAGCGCGCTGAAATCCGGCATCCGCAGGTCGAACTCGGCTGCCGCGGCGAAGAGCTTCTCCTTGTTGCCGAAGTACCGCATCACCATCGCCGGGTCGATCGCCGCGTCCGCCGCGATCGCCCGGATCGTCGCGCGCTCGTAGCCGTCGGCGGCGAACCGCTCCCGTGCCGCCGCGAGGATGCCTGCCCTGGTCCGGTCGGACCGCCGCTCACCCGGTGACTGACTCATGCCCCCACCGTAGGTCAACAGGTGTTGACCTGGCTAGCCGGCCGCTCTACAGTGAAGTCAACAAGCGTTGGCCAACAGTCGTTGACTTGAGAGGGGATCGCGATGATTCCGGAGCGGACCGAGGTGCTGGTCGTAGGTGCTGGACCGGTTGGGCTGGCGGTGGCCGTCTCGCTGGCCGGAGCCGGTCGTCAGGTGACCGTGGTCGATCGCCAGGCGGCAGGGGCGAACACCTCACGAGCCTCCGTGGTGCACCCGCGGACGCTGGAGATGCTGGAGCGGATCGGCGTCAGCGAGCGGCTGACCGAGCTCGGCATCCACGTCGAGCAGTTCAACATCGCCGACGGGGATCGCACCCTCGTCCCGGTCCGGTTCGACAAGCTGCCGACGGCGTACCCGTACGTCCTGATGATCCCGCAGAGCGTCACCGAGCAGGTCCTGCTCGACCGGCTGACCGAGCTCGGTGGCACCGTCCACCGCCCGTACGTCGCCGCCGGCGTGCGGCAGAGCGCGGACGGAGCGGAGGTCTCCCTGGAATCCGGTGAGGTGATCAAGGCGCAGTACGTCGTGGCGGCCGATGGCATGCACAGCAGCATCCGCGACCTCGCCGGGCTGGGCTTCACCGGTGACGGGACCCTGCCGCTGAACTTCACGCTGGCTGACGTCAAGGTCGAAGGCGGTCTGCCGGAGGAAGAGGTGCTCCTGTACTTCTCGAAGGTCGGCATCCTGGTGGCCGCCCCGCTACCCGACGGAAGCTTCCGGCTGGTGGCCGAGGTGGAGGAGGCACCGGAGCAGCCGGATGTCGAGTATGCCCAGCGGCTGCTCGACTCACGGGGTCCGAAGGAGCGCCGCGCCCGGGTCGCCGAAGTGATCTGGGGATCGCGGTTCCGGATACACGAGCGGGTGGCCGACCGGTACCGCGAAGGGCGGATCCTGCTAGCCGGCGACGCGGCGCACACCCACAGCCCGGCGGGTGGTCAGGGGATGAACCTCGGTCTGCGTGATGCCGTGACGCTGGGCGAGGCGCTGGCGATCGCGTTGGCGACCGGCGACGAGAGCAAGCTCGATGAGTACGCGACGGCCGGTCGCGCTGAAGCCGTGCGGGTGGTCGCACTCGCTCACCGGCTGACCCGCCTGGCGACTGTCCCGGCAGCTATCCGCCCGGCCCGCAACGCAGTACTTCGCCTCCTCGCCAACCTCCCCACCTTCCGCCGCGGCCTCGCCGAACAACTAGCCGCCATCGGCCACCGCTAACCGGCCTCGCATCACCCGCACCCGCCCACACGCCGCCGCCGGTCGGCAGGGCGTGCGGGTTTCCCCGCACTGTTGTCCGAACAGCTTCCGCCCGGCCAGGTAGCGCTCTACCCTCCAGTTACCCATCGCAACAACCTCATTACTGGAGGTCACCGTGTTCCATCCCGCCCGATGGCACCGACTTGTCCCCCTCGCGATCGCGGCCGCCGTCCTGGTCGGCGCCGGCAGCAATGTCCAGGCCGTCGCACCACCCGATCGCAAGGTCCAGGCCTACGAGCAGGCTGAACTGATCCAGCTGCTCCGGATCAACATCGCGACCGAATCCGATCGCAAGCGGCTGACCAGCCTCGACCTCGACCTGGCCGAGTCAGCAGGCAAGAACTACGTCGATGTGGTTGCCTATGGCAATCAAGATCGCCGGCTACTGAAGCTCGCCGGTTTCACCTGGTCAGTACTCGAGGACGACCTGGTCGGCGCCGACAGGGAACGCGAGCTCGCCGACGCGGCGTATGCGAAAGCCGTTAAGAACAAGGCGATCCTCGCGACCTTGCCCAGCGGGCGTACGGCGTACCGGCAGCTCGCGGACTACACGAACGATCTCGCGTCGCTGGCGTCGCAGTACCCGACGAAGGTCAAGACGATCACGCTCAAGAACACCTCGCTGGAAGGGCGCACGATCCGCGGCATCGAGATCAGCCGGGACGTGAACGTCAGCAGCGGCAAGCCCGTCTTCATCATGATGGGCCTGCACCACGCGCGCGAATGGCCGTCGGGTGAGCTGACCATGGAGTTCGCCTACGACCTGCTGAAGAACGACGGCGTCGTGCCGCGGATCACCAGCATCCTCGACAAGGCGCGGGTCGTCATCGTCCCGGTGGTGAACCCCGACGGTTTCAACCTGAGCCGCACCTACGGCTACGAGATGAAGCGAAAGAACTGCCGGATCACCAACGGGCAGCTCCCGTCGGCCGGCCAGTGCGCGCAGTCCGCGAACCAGTCCCGTGGCACCGACCTGAACCGGAACTATGCCGGCTTCTGGGGCGGTCCCGGAGCGTCGACCAGCCTCACCTCGGAGACGTACCGCGGCGCGAGCGCCTTCAGCGAGCCCGAGTCGCGCAACATCCAGGCGCTCGTCTCGTCGTACCAGGCGACCACGCTGATCACCAACCACACCTACTCCAACCTGGTACTGCGTGAGCCGGGCTACGCGAGTGCCGGCAAGACCCCGGACGAGACGCTCTACAAGTCGCTGGGCGACCAGATGGCCGCGCAGAACGGCTACCGCAGCCAGTACGGCTACGAGCTCTACGACACCACCGGAACCACCGAGGACTGGTCGTACTACGCGACGGGCGGTCTCGGGTTCACCTTCGAGCACGGCAACAGCTTCCACCCGACCTTCTCGAATGTGCCGAACTACTACTTCGGCTCGGGAAGCACCGCGGGCAAGGGAAACCGCGAGGCCTACCTGATCGCCGCGGAGAGCACGATCAACCCGGCTCGCCACTCGGTGATCACCGGAACCGGCCCGGCCGGTGCGGTCCTGCGCCTGAAGAAGTCGTTCAACACCAAGACGTGGAACGGCACCAACATCCCCGATGTCCTGGACACCACGATGACCGTGCCGGCGGGTGGCACGTACACCTATCACGCGAACCCGTCGACCCGGCCGATCGTCGTCCAGCAAGGCGGCACGGAGTCGTGGACGCTGACCTGTGAGCGGCCGACCGGTCAAGTACTGGAAACCCGTTCGATCACAGTGGCTCGCGGTGCATCCGTCACGGCGAACCTGAGCACCTGCGCGGCGGCCTTCTAGCCGGCAGTCGACTCCCGGATCTGCAACGTGTAGGGAACGGTGAGGTCGCGACGGTCGACCTCACCGGTTCCCGCGATCCGGTCCAGCAGCAGGCCGACGGCGTGCTCCGCGAGCCAGTCCATGTCCGGCGAGATCGTGGTCAGCGACGGCGAGTGGTAGCGGCCGTCCTCGATGTCGTCGAAGCCGACCACCGCGACATCTCGAGGGACCGAGAGCCCAGCCTCGGCAAGGGTTCGCAGCGCGCCGATCGCCAGGAGATCGTTGAAGCAGAACACGGCGTCCGGCGGCTCCGGCAAGGCGAGCAACTCCCGCATCGAGGACGCGCCGTCCTCGCGGTGGTACCCCGTCCCGGCCAGCTCCAGCGCTGGGTCGTGAGGCAGGCCCGCGGCCTTCAGTGCCTTGCGATATCCCTTGCGCCGAACGGCTCCCGTGCCCGCGCCGCCGCCGACTCCGATGGCGGCGATCCGGCGCCGGCCGATCGAGATCAGGTGCGTGGTGGCGTCGAAGGACGCCTGAACGGAGTCGACCGCGACGTGGTCAAGGGTGCCGCCCGCGTGCCGTTCGCCCAGCAGGACCAGGGGTTTCGCGGTGTCGGTGAGGTCGATCTTGGCCGGCGCGGTGGTGATCGGCGAGAAGATGATGCCGTCGATCAACTGGCCGCGCATGCCGCCGAGCACCAGCTTCTCGGCCGCCGCCTCGCCTTCGGTCTGGTCGATCAGCACGGTGATGCCGCGCTTCTTGGCCGCCCGGCTGATCGCGGCGCCGAGCTCGGCGAAGTACGGCGAAGCCATCTCCGGGATCGCCAGCGCGATGAAGTCCGACCGGCCCTTGCGCAGTGACCGGGCGCTCACGTTCGGTGTGTAGTCGAGCGCCTCGATCGCGGCCTGGACCTTGGCCCGGGTCCGCGCGGTGATGTGCGGGTAGTCGTTGATGACGTTGGAGACCGTCTTCACCGACACGCCGGCGCGTGCTGCCACGTCGCTCAGCCTGGTCACCATCCGTAGTCCCTTCGCCCGCTTGTTGCCCGAGTGTTGCACGGCCCTCCCCCTGTTCATTCGCCCCCTTTTCACCCTCCCGGCCGGCTCGCTGTCAACCGGGAGGTCCAAAGAGGGTGAAAAGGGGGCGAATGAACAGGAGAGGGGTCAGCTCTTTACAGCGGATGTCAATCGTTGTAGAACTCCAGGTTAATCGTTGTAAAGATCTCTCTGGAGGATCTGTGGCGCGTCTTGCGGTTGACCCCGCGTTTGTCGTCGGTGCCCTCGACCGGCGCCTGTTCGGCTCGTTCGTCGAGCACATGGGCCGCTGCGTCTACACCGGGATCTACGAGCCGGGACATGCCACGGCCGACCCGGACGGCTTCCGCGAGGACGTGCTGGCCCTGGTCCGTGAGCTGGGCGTGACGACGATCCGCTACCCGGGTGGCAACTTCGTCTCCAACTACGACTGGGAGGACGGCGTCGGCCCGAAGGACCAGCGGCCGCGCAAGCTCGACCTGGCCTGGCGGGCGATCGAGCCGAACCAGTTCGGCACCGACGAGTTCGTCGCCTGGTCTCGCAAGGCCGGCGTCGAGCCGATCTGGGCGGTCAACCTCGGCACCCGCGGGATCAGGGAAGCCGTCGAACTGCTCGAGTACACCAATCTCCCGGCCGGCACCGAACTGCCCGACCGCCGAGTGGCCTACGGCAACAAGGAGCCGTACGGCATCAAGGTGTGGTGCCTGGGCAACGAGATGGACGGGCCGTGGCAGATCGGCCACAAGACCGCCGAGGAGTACGCGCGGCTGGCCGAGGAGACCGCGAACGCGATGCGCCGCGTCGATCCGGGCATCGAGTTCGTCGCCTGCGGTTCGAGCAATCGGCACATGCCGACGTTCGGCGACTGGGAACGCACCGTGCTGGAGCGCACCTACGACCTGGTCGACCACATCTCGCTGCACGCGTACTACGAACCGAAGGACGGCGACCAGCAGAGCTTCCTCGCGGCCGCCGAGGAGATGGACCGGTTCATCGCCTCGGTCGTCGCCACCGCGGACCACGTGAAGGCGCTCAAGCGCAGCGACAAGGAGATCACCTTGTCGTTCGACGAGTGGAACGTCTGGTACCAGCAGCGCTTCCCCGGCGAGCTCGGGCTGGACATCCGCGAGGTCGGCCCGCTGATCGAGGACACCTACACGGTCGACGACGCGGTGGTGGTCGGCAGCCTGCTGATCACCCTGCTCCGGCACGCGGACCGGGTGAAGATCGCTTGCCTGGCGCAACTGGTCAACGTGATCGGCCCGATCCGGACCGAACCCGACGGCCGCGCCTGGCGGCAGACGATCTTCCACCCGTTCGCGCTGACCGCGAAGTACGCGGGCTCGACGGTACTGCGAACCGAAGTGGCCGGCCCCGAGATCGACACCGCGGAGTACGGGCGGGTGCCGGCGCTGTGGAGCACCGCGACGTACGAGGAAAGCACCGGCGAAGTGGTGCTGTTCGTGGTGAACCGGAGCGAGACCGACAAGGTCGACCTCGAGGTCCCCGTGAAGCCAGGACTGCGGGTGGTCGAGCACCTGGCTCTGTACGACGACGACCGGAGTGCGGTCAACACCGCCGAGGACCCGGACCGGGTGGTGCCGCGGCGCATCGACGGCACCGAGGTCACCAACGACAGCTGTACGGCCACGTTGCCCCCTGCTTCGTGGCACATGATCAGGCTCTCCCCTGGAGGTACACGGTGAACACCATCAACCGGCTAGTGTCCTGCGTCCGAGGTTCTTTGGCGCTTGCGGCGCCCAGGCACGCACCTCGCGGCAGCGGAGAAACGACCACGATGGAAAAACATCGAGGCCGCCCCTCCGCCACCGCGATGCACGCACCTGGACACCGCAATCACTCAAACAACCTCGGACGCAGGACACTCGTGCTGGGCGGACTCGGCGCTCTGGGGGCGGCCGGCGTACTGGCCGGCTGTGGCTCGGGCTCGGCGGGCAAGCCCGGCGCGGCGCCCGCGACCGGCGACGGCGGCGCGAAGGGGTACGACGGCCCGGCCGTCGAGCTCGACTTCTGGAACGGGTTCACCGGTGGTGACGGCCCGTTCATGCGCAAGATCGTCGACCAGTTCAACTCTGAGCACCAGAACATCAAGGTCAAGATGACCGTGATGCAGTGGGCCGACTACTACACGAAGCTGCCCACCGCGGTGAGCAGCGGCCGCGGCCCGGCGGTCGCGATCATGCACGTCGACTCACTCGCCACCAACGCGGCCCGGAACGTGATCGAGCCGCTCGACGACGTGGCCAAGGCGCTCGAGCTCAAGCAGGAGGACTTCGCCGACGTGGTCTGGAAGGCCGGCGAGTACAACGGCAAGCGGTACGGGATCCCGCTTGACGTGCACCCGCTCGGCTTCTTCTACAACAAGACGCTGATGAGCCAGGCCGGTCTGGATCCGGCCAAGCCGCCGGCCACCGCGGACGAGTACATGGCGGCGCTCGAAGCGCTGAAGGGCAAGGGCATCCAGGGACACTGGGCCACGCCGTTCCAGTTCACCGGCGTGCTGAGCGTCGAGGCGCTGCTCTGGCAGTTCGGCGGCGAGTTGTTCAACACCGAGTCCACCAAGGCGACTTGGGCCGAGGAGCCCGGGGTGAAGGCGCTGTCCTGGTTCACGGACCTGGTGAAGAAGGGCTACAGCCCGAAGAACGTCGCCCAGGACGCCGACGCGATCGCGTTGCAGAACGGCAAGAACGCGTTCAACTGGAACGGCATCTGGAACATCAACACGCTGAAGGAGAAGAAGGGCCTGGAGTGGGGCGTCGCGCCGCTGCCGAACATCGGCGGCAAGAAGGCGGCCTGGGCCGGCTCGCACCAGTTCTGCCTCCCAAAGCTGAAGACGCCGGACCAGAACAAGTCCACCGCCGCGCGCGTTTTCGTCAACTACGTCAGCCAGAAGTCCCTCGAGTGGGCCAAGGGCGGTCAGGTCCCGGCTCGCAAGCAGGTGCGCGAGTCGGCCGACTTCAAGGCGCTGACGGACCAGGCCGCGCTGGCGACGCAGATCGACGACCTGCGCTTCCCGCCGCCCGTCCCCGGCATCGGTGACGCGCTCGCCGAGCTGAACAAGGCGATCAACGAGGCCGTCCTGCTGAAGACCGAGCCGGCCAAGGCGCTGTCCGATGCGGCCGCCCGGGCGGACAAGATCCTGGAGGCCAACCGCAAGAAGTACGGCGCGTGAGGGGATACGGCCGGGCTACGCCGTATCTGTTTCTGGCGCCGTACCTCGCCTTGTTCCTGCTGTTCGTCGTCGGGCCGGCGGTCTTCGGTCTGTGGATGAGCCTGCACGACTGGGACTTCCAGTTGCCGGGCAAGCCGTTCGTCGGGCTGCAGAACTACAAGGACCTGTTCGACCCGCTGTCGGCCACGGCCGAGCCGTTCTGGCACGGCATGCGGGCGACCGGGATCTTCACGGTCGCGTCGGTGCCGTTCCTGGTGGCGGTACCGCTCGGCCTGGCCGTGCTGCTGAATCGCAAGTTCCCGGGCCGGACGTTCTTCCGGGCCGTGTACTTCGCGCCATACGTGCTGGGTGTGGCGGTCATCGGCCTGATGTTCCGCTACATCCTGGACACCACGTTCGGCATCCTGAACGCCTTCCTCGGCGTCTTCGGCATCTCCGAGATCGGCTGGACCACCGAGCAGCCGTGGGCTTTCGTCGCGCTGGTCGCGGTGACGGTGTGGTGGACGGCCGGCTTCAACGCGATCATCTACCTGGCCGGGCTGCAGGACATCCCGGCCGAGCAGTACGAGGCGGCCGAGCTCGACGGGGCCAGCACCTGGCAGCAGTTCCGGCACGTCACGCTGCCGGGGCTGCGGCCGGTCACCGTCTTCATCGTCGTGATCACCCTGCTGGCCAGCGCCAACATGTTCGGCCAGGCGCTGCTGATCACGCAGGGCGGACCCGGTGACACCACCACGACGGCGTTGATGGTGATCACCGACACGGGATTCAGCCAGTTCCGGATGGGGCAGGCCGCGGCGATGAGCTACCTGCTCGCGATCTGCCTGGCGATCGTCGCCCTCGTCGTGTTCCGGCTGATGAAGGAGCGTAAGTCATGAAACGCAGACCGTCCGCCTTCTTCTGGGTGCTGGTCGTGCTGCTGACCCTGCTGGTGATCGTCCCGTTGCTGTGGATGGTCGTCACCTCGATCAAGACGGTCGGTGAGTCGCAGGCCGATCCGCCGACCCTGATCCCGCAGGACCCGAGTGGGCGGGCGTTCGGTGAGGTCCTCACCACCGGCGGCCAGAACCCGGTACTGCGCTGGGCGCTGAACAGCTTTGCCGCGGCGACCCTGCACGCGGCGCTGGTGGTCGTGGTGGCCTCGATGGCCGGCTACGCCCTGGCGAGGATGGAGTTCCGCTTCAAGAATTTCATCTTCTCCTTCATCTTGCTGACCCTGTTCATCCCCGGCTTCGTCTTCCTGATGCCGAACTACCTACTGATGGACAACCTGGGCTGGCTGGACACGCTGTGGGCGCTGGTCGTCCCCGGCGCGGCCGGTGCGTTCGGGGTGTTCTTCATGCGGCAGTTCTTCCTGGCCATCCCGAAGGAGCTCGAGGAGGTCGCGCTGATCGACGGCGCGAACGCCTGGACCATCTTCACCCGGATCATCCTGCCGAACGCCAAGCCGGCGCTGGCCACCCTGACGGTGCTGTCGTTCCTGGCCAACTGGAACGACTTCGTCTGGCCGCTCTTCGTGCTGTTCAGCCCCGAACGCCTCACCCTGCCGGCCGGCCTGAGCCTGCTGCAGGGCGCCTACACGACCGACTACCCGGTGATCATGGCCGGCGCGACCGTCGCCGCCGTACCGGTACTGATCCTCTACGTCTTCGTCCAGCGCTACGTCATCGAAGGTGTCGCCCGCAGCGGCATCAAAGGTTGATTTGTGAAAGGGGACCCCTGCCCATGCCTCCTAAACGCTTACTAGCAGCAGTAACTGCCGTGGTCGCGATTGCCGCCGGTACTACGGCCGCAGTCGCGGCGCCGCCACCCGTGACCACGCTCAACGACATCTCAGCATCCTTCGCCGACACTTTCGCCGACCCGGCGATCATCCAGGGCCGCGACGGCTACTGGTACGCCTACGCCACCTCGGACCCGCTCGTCGCCAACGGCCCGTTCGGCCTGATGCACATGGCCAGGACCAAGGACTTCGGCGACTGGGAGTACCTCGGCACGGTCTTCAACGACAGCACCAAACCCGCTTGGGCCGCACCCGGCTCCTTCTTCTGGGCTCCCGACATCCGGTACTTCGGCGGCCGGTACGTCATGTACTTCACCGTCACCGACACACTCGCCAACCCAGGTGGCGATCCGGGGATCGGCGTGGCCACCGCCCCGACTCCCGCAGGTCCCTGGACCGCCACCGACAGCCCGGTGGTCGCCCCGAAGCCCGACGGCAACGGCGGCTACTTCGGCACGATCGACCCGGCCATGCTCACCGCCGCCGACGGCAAGCGCTACATGTACAGCGGCGGCTTCTACGGTGGCATCTCCGTCACCGAACTCTCCCCCGACGGCTTGCACTCGGTCGGTACTCCCACCCAGGTGACGGTCGGCGACCGCTACGAGGGCGCGTACGTCGTCTACCGCGACGGCTGGTACTACCTGATGGGCTCGTCGATGAACTGCTGTGCGGGCCCGACCACCGGGTACTCCGTCTTCGCCGGCCGCTCCAAGTCGCCCCGTGGGCCTTTCCTGGACGCCAACGGGGTGAGCCTGAACGAGTCGCGCGTCGGCGGCACGACGGTGATCACCCAGAACGGCAACAAGTGGATCGGCCCGGGCCACCACGCCTTCATGACCGACGCGGCCGGGCAGGACCACATCGTCTACCACGCGATCGACCGCAGTACGCCGTGGTTGACCGACCCGTTCGGCATCAACCGGCGGCCGATGCTGATCGACCGGATCGACTGGATCGACGGCTGGCCGCGCACCCGGGCTGGCGCCGGTCCGTCCGATACGCCACAGCCCGCGCCGACGACCGGCTCAGCGGCCGGGATCAACTCGGCCGATCCAGCCGGCGGACTGCTGGGCGCGACCAGGCTGGCTGGTGACTCGCTTGGTGGTCCCACTGCGTCCATCCGCGGCGCGGCAACGACGAAGCAGTCGGTGCCGGGTGGGTCGGTGCGCGTCGAGGCCAACGTCAAGCTCGGGAGTAGCTTCACCACCGTTCTCGGCGGCGGCGCCGTGGTGGTCAGCGCTCGTGGCAGCAAGGTGAGTATCGCTGCCGGCGGGCGCACCGCGAGTGCTGCCCTACCTGCCGACTTCGACCGGTCGCAGTGGAACAACCTGGCGGTGCAGGTCCTCGGCACCACCGTGACCGCTCGGGTGAGCGACACCGGGCTCGGCGACCTCTACGCGGAGGCGCGACTCGACGTACCAGGGCTGAAGGTGCGATCCGCTCCGGTGAGCTGGCTGGGGACGGCCGAGGTCGACAACCTGACCGTTCGCCCGGTGGCGGCTCCGGTACGCCGCGCCGCCGCGGTACCGGTTGCTGGGGAGTTGTTGGCTGGTGATGATTTCAACGGCTCGGGTCTTGGTGACCAGTGGTCGTGGGTGCGACCGGATGCGCGAGCAGTTGTTGCCGAGGGCAAGTTGTCGTGGCCGATGCAGAACACCGATCTGGTGGGCTCGGGCAACAATGCCGGGCTGCTCTTCCACCAGACGCCGGCGCGGGACAGTTGGATCGCGGAGACGAAGCTGCATCTCGATCTCGGCGAGGGCGACATCCGCAACTACCAGCAGGCGGGGATGATCGCGTACCTGAACGACAACGACTTCGCCCGGCTCGGGGACGTGTCGATCTGGAGGACGCGGCAGACCGAGTTCGGCCGGGAGCTCGTGGCGCGTTCTGACGGGGCGACCAGCTACGGCGCTGCGGCGATCGGGCGATCGGCGCCGACTCTGTGGATGCGGCTCGCCTACCAGCGCAATGCGGCTGGGGAGCACGTCTACCGGGCGGGGACCAGTGTCGACGGCAAGCAGTGGACCTGGGGTGCAGCCTGGGTGCTGCCGGCTGGGACGACTCCGAAGCTCGGCCTTTACACGCACGGCGACCAGACCGGCTCCAACCCGCCGCCGGTGGCTACGTTCGACTACTTGCGGTTCTACGCGAGCAAGTGATGCTGCGCTGGCCGGGGTTGCTGCTGAGCCTCTTGTTGGTGGGGTGCAGCAACCCCGGCGGTGCTGAAAGGGCAACGATGGGCTTCACGAATCCTGTGTACGACAACAACTTCGCCGACCCGCACGTGATCGCGGTCGGCGACCAGTACTACGCCTACGCGACGAACGGGCCGCTCGGCAACGTGCAGACGCTGAAGTCCACGGACCTGGTGTCCTGGGACCAGGTCGGCGACGCGTTGCCATCCCTGCCCGCATGGACCTCACCGGGCAAGGTCTGGGCGCCAGAGGTCGCAGTACAGGGAACTGATCGTTTCGTCATGTATTACACGACTTCCGACACCGCGTCCGGGCGGCAATGTATCGGTGTCGCGGTGGCCTCGAAGCCAGAAGGTCCATTTGTCGACAAATCGAGCAAACCCCTGATCTGTCAGGTAGCTGAGGGTGGCTCGATCGACGCGAGCCCGTTCGAGGACTCGTCCGGCCGGCGCTGGCTCTACTGGAAGAACGACGGCAACGCGGTCAGCGTCGACACCTGGATCTACGTCTCCCAACTAGCCCCCGACGGCCTGACGCTGACCGGCGAACCCACCCGCCTGATCAAGCAGACGCTGCCCTGGGAGGGCAATCTCGTCGAAGCGCCTTATGTTGTCGAGCGCAACGGCAAGTTCCATCTCTTCTACTCCGCCAACGCCTTCGACAAGGCGGAGTACGCGGTCGGCCACGCACTCTGTACGACGCCGACCGGTCCGTGCACGAAGACCGGCGACCCCATCCTCACCTCATCGAACGACGCCGCCGGCCCCGGTCACAACATGGTCCTGCTCAAGGACGACCGCTACTGGTTCGTCTACCACGCCTGGGACCCAGCCCTGGTCGGCGTCGACCCACCCGGCCGCACCATGTGGCTCTCCGAACTCACCTGGAACGGCGACGTCCCTGCAGTCCAACCACCCCTGAAGCAGAACCCGGCCACGCCCTAGTCCAGGCCGCATCAAGAGGGTGATCCCACCGGATTGTGTCCCGACGGACAGGACGTAGTCCGGCGGGCATCCTTGCCTCCCGCCTGGACAGTGCGCCCGAGACGCCGTACACCCGGTGCACTACCTGTCGATCGGGACACCGGCGAAGGCGCGTCGGCAGACGAGTGCTTGCCGCCGCAGGAATCTGAGGATATGATTTTGAAGTCATATGACTCCAGTGACATAGTCTAAGGTGCAGATCGACTGGCCGGCGGACTTCGGTGACTGGCTCGACCGGGTCGAAACACGAGCGGACAAAGGGGATGAGCATGCGAAACAGGTGCTCGTCCTCGTCGCTGCCGAACTCAAGCATCTCCAGGACCTCAAGGAACCGCCCACTCGCGAAACCGAAACGGCGACCCTGCGATGGGTGCGGCAGTCGAAGCGGTATCCCCTCTGGCGGGTCTCACATCCATACCGGGATGGTGTCGCGATCCGGCTCATCTGCTGGTTCCCGCCCGACTCCGACGTCGTCGTGGTTGCGCTCTTCGCCGGCGACAAGGCCCGGATCGGGGATGTCTTCCGCAACTCGGTGGGAGCCCGCGCCGACGGGCTGATCGATCAATGGAAACGGGAAGCGACGAGGGGGTAGCGGTGGGCAGAAAGCGTGCCGGCGAGGCGAATTTCAGGCGTGCTAATGATCGGCTGAACGAGTTGCTCGCCCGCCCCGAGGTCGCAGCCGCAGTTGCCGAGGTCGAGGTCGAGGCGCGGGAAATGGATCGGGTCTACGCCGCGAACCTGGCGACGATCCGGCGAGCTGGGGCTCTCACCCAGGTCGAGGTAGCCGCGAAGCTGGGCGTTGGGCAAGCCGTCGTCTCGCGTCTGGAACGTCGGCATGACATGTTGCTTTCGACCTTGGCGGACTACCTGCACGCCACCGGAGCCGAGCAGCCACGGATCGTCGCGATCCTCAACGGTGTGGAAGTCGAGCTGGATCTCGACCAGTTCCGCGAGGCGAACTCGGCTTGAGATCCGGCCTTCACGGCACGTGATCGCGGAGTACGTCGCCTGGCAGGCTGCCGCTCAGCCTCCGAGTAGTTGGTAGTCGTTCCTGATCCGGAGCAGTTCTCGTCGGGCATCGTCCCCGATGGATGCCACGGTATGCAGCCGTTCGAACAGCCGCTGGTAGACGGCCACGTCCTCGGGCGCTGCAAGCATGCCCGCGGCGACTTCGGTGCCGATCACCACGGCAGCGGAGTCGTACATGTGGAAGGCGTGAGTGCAGAAGACCTCGACGGGCGTCGTCCAAGGAATGACTCCGAGCTGGACGTTCGCGCGCCGTGAGATCGCGATGATCTTGTCCAGTTGCTCGGTCATGAGGTGCGGATCGCTTGCCTGCCAGCGTAGTGCGCCCTCGGTGATGATCAGCACGAATTGCACCGCATCGTCGTCGAGGATATTGCCGCGGTCCTGGCGGGCGGCAACCGCGGCATGGGCGTCATCATCGGCGAGTCCATCACTGAAGACGAGCTCTGCATAAGCCCGCGTCTGCAGGAGTCCGGGCACCATCGTGGGCTGATAACTGCGCAGGAGCTTCGCCCTCGACTCCAGTTGGCCGATCTGCTGTTGGAGGCGTGCAGCTCCCCGGGTCAGGACGACCCGCGACAGTTGGCTCTCGGACTTCAGCTCGGTCGCAAGCCTGATCAGGTCGTCCCGCTCGTCAGCAGGTACGTCGTAGACGTCGCACAGGATCCGAACGTCCTCGGGATCGGCCCGGAGTCGCCCGTTCTCCAGCTTTGAGATCTTCGACTGGCTGACGGCAGCGCGACGAGCGGCTTCGACGCCGCCCAGACCGGCACGGCGTCGAAGCTCGCGCAGAGTCGTCGCAAGGTCATGAGCCCCGGACGCGTCGTTCGTAGCGGTCATGCTCGGGTAGGTTTCTCCGGCTCCCGCTGATTGGCTCGCCAGTACTGCGGGTGCTGGTTCCACCAGGTAGTGAAGTCCTCGCTGCCGGCCAGAGCGGCGTCGCGGGTTTGACGATACGGCACGACGTCGTCGGTAAGACTCGCGCCGAGGTAGGCGCCGCGCTCGTCGTAGTGCATGCGGAGAACGGTCTCGTCGTCCATGAGCCAGAAGTCCTCGAGCAGTTCGAGGTCGGTGCGAAGTTCGTGCTCTGAGAGGTCGAGGATATGGATCTGCTCTCCAGCCTCGGCGTTCGGCACGTACCCCCACTCGCATTCGTAGCGTAGGTAATCGCTCAGGGGTGATCGCAGTACGTGCACTCGGTGCCGGAGCTTGCCCGCAGCATGTTCTGTACGCAGTACCTCTAGCCACGCCCCTTTTCGCTGCGGATCCGGTTCGGGCTCGCCGGCCAAGTAGCGCACTACGTCTCCCCCGTCCGACCCGACTTGGTAGTGGTCGAGAGCCTCGAGGCGGAATGCGCTGCGCTGGAAACCCTCGAAGATGGCGTCCACCTGATCCTCGGGCAACATCAACGGCTCTCCCAAAGGGTACGAGGAATCCGGACAACAGCCTCCCCGGGTCCGGCCTTCGCGAGGAGTTCATCGTCACCCTCGACGATCGCCCCAACGACGTACACGGAGTCGGGGTCGATGGCCCGAGTCCAGGTGGCCGGGCAGGTCTTGTTGTCCGGGCAATCACCGGCGATCCGTAGCAGCTGTGACATCGGGACGTCCTCCTTGATCAGAGTGCTGGCAGAGCAACCATAGACACAATGCTGTCATGATTGGAATATCTGCCTGCAGAGTAATCGAATTGGCTTGATATTCCTCTTTCTATATGGAATATTGCTCTGCATCTGACCTGGCTTGTCAGCGGCACTGTGTACCTCTCATGCCGGTCAGGGTGCCGGGATGACCAATCAGTTCCCCTGCCTCGGCACCCTGACCGTTCCACTCCCATCGGAAGGGCACGGGGATGTTGTCCGATACCGAGAACATCGTGCAGTTGCTCGAGCACGAGCCGGCCATGGATGACATGGTCGATCAGTTGCATCAGGTTCACGCCGTCGATGCTGCGTTGGAGACGCTCGCCGTCGCAGCGCAACTGCGATGGATCGAGGCGCGGGTGATGCTCCATGTGGCCCGGCTGCGAGATGTCTGGCGAGCCGCTGAGGACCGCACTGACACCGAAGCCCTTGAGAAGGCTCTGGCCGTCTACCGACGGCACGTCAATGATGTGCGTCCATGACCCGCGCGACCGCGGCGACGTTTGCCCAGGGCAACGAGCGGTTGAACAATTTGCTTGCCCGCCGGGAGATTGCGGCCGGAGTCGCCGAGATCGAGTCAGAGGCGCAGGTCCTGTCCCGATGGACAGGACATAGTGCGGTGGGTGCCCTTGGCTCGCGCCTGGACAGTGCGGGCGAGACGGCGTACATGGGGTGCACTACCTGTCGGTCGGGACATCGCCCAGGACGCGGACGAGTATTTGGAGTGCCGCGTGCAGGTCCTCGGTGGAGGGGGTGGCGTAGCCGATTACCAGGCCTGGGGGGCCGGGGGTGGTTCGGCGGTAGTCAGAGAGGGGGGCTATGGCTACGCCGGCGGCTCGGGCTTGGGCGGCGACTGCTCGGTCGTCGAGGGAGTTGGGTAGGAGCAGGGTGATGTGGAGGCCGGCGTCTTGGCCGACTATCTGGCCGTGGGGGGCCAGGACTTTGCAGGTGTGGTTGCGGCGTTCGGCGTACAGGCGTTTGGATCTGCGGATGACCTGGTCGAGGTAGCCGTCGCGGAGCATCGCGAGAAAGGCTGCCTGCATCGGCCAGGCCGGCCAGTCGCCGGCTTCTTCCCGGTACGCCGACAGTTGGTCGACCACGTCGGCGGATGCGACCAGCCAGCCGAGTCGCAGGGCCGGGCTGATCACCTTGGAGAGCGTGCCCAGGTGGACCACGCGGTCCAGGTCGAGCTGTGCTAGCGCGGGCAGCGGCGCGACGTCGTACCGGAACTCGCTGTCGTAGTCGTCCTCGATCAGGGTCGCGCCGGTCCGTCGTGCCCAGCGGATGAGTTCGTTGCGTCTGGCAACAGGTAGCCGGCCGCCGAGCGGGTACTGGTGGGACGGCGTGACGTAGACGGCCGCCAGATCCGGATCGAGCGCGGAGACGACCAGGCCGTCCTCGTCCACCGGGATGTCGACCACCTCGAGGCCGTTGTGGCGTGCGGTCGTGACGGCGCTGACGAAGCCGGGGTCCTCGATGGCGAGGCGTTCGCCCGCGGTGCCATGCACGGTCAGCAGGAGTTGCAGTCCGTGCATGGTGCCGTTGGTGATCATCAGATTCTCCGGTCCGCAGGAGATACCCCGGACACGGCCGACGTGCTCAGCCAGCGCGGTGCGGAGCTCCGGGAGACCGGCCGGGTGCTCATAGCCCGGCGACGGCGGCCGGGTCGACACCTCCCGCCACGCCCGCCGCCAGCCGGCATCAACCGTCGGCCCGACGTACGGGATGCCCGGGCGAAGCGTCAGGAGCTTCTTCCCTGCAGGCTCGGCCGGTCGCGCCCGCGGGCGTCGTACCGGCTGCAGCGGTACTACGTCCGCGACGTACGTGCCCGAACCGGTCCGCCCCGCGATCCACCCCTCGGCGTGCAGTTGGTCGTACGCCGCCTGCGCCACCGACCGCGACACGGACAGCTCCGTGGACAGGTCGCGAGTCGACGGGAGCCGGTGCCCGGCCTGGAGCCGCCCGTCGCGAATGGCCGCCCGGAACTGCTCGGCCAGTTGCAGATGCAGCGGGCCACTGCCGTCGCGGGTCAGGACGAGAGGGAGTGAGCTATCCAAAGTGGACTACCTGATTTGTACGGGAATGGACCGTGCCAGCATGCCACTAAGCCACCAGACTGATCTCATGACCATCACCACGCCGCTCTCGCCGACCGACCGGACCAAGCTGCGCCGGGAGAAGGAACGAGCCGCGATCGACCGCGCCGCCTTGCACGACATCCTTCGCGACGGCATGTTCTGCCACTTCGGCGTGGTCATGGACGGAGCCCCGCTCGTGCTGCCCACGGCGTACGGGATGGATCTGGAGGCCGGCGCCGACGGCACTCTCTATCTGCACGGCTCGGTGGCCGCTCGCAGCGTGGTCGCGGCTCCCCAACAGACGGTCTGCGTCAGCGTCACCCACGCCGACGGCCTGGTGCTGGCGCGGTCCGCCTTCCACCACTCGGTGAACTACCGCTCGGCGGTCATCTTCGGCGTACCGCGTGTCATCACCGACCCCGACGAGAAGCTGCACGGGCTCAACCGGATCGTCGACCACCTCGTCCCCGGGCGCTCCACGTCCGTCCGCCCGCCGAATCGCAAGGAGCTGGCGAAGACCTCGGTGCTGGCCCTCCCTCTCACCGAGGCCTCCGTCAAGACTCGCTCCGGCGCCGCCAACGACGAGGAAGAGGACCTCGACCTGCCCTACTGGACGGGCGTCATCCCGCTGCGGGTAGTAGCCGACGAGCCCATCACCAACCCCGACTGCGACCTCGACGTCCCCGCCCACATCAAGACCCGTACCTACCAGCTCGGCGGCCCGTACCTCAGCGGATGGTGAAAGCCCCGGCCACCTGAGGAGCGGTAGCCGGGGCAAGGGCGAGCATCAGGCCGCGGTGCCCTTGTTGTAGTTCTTCTGGGCCCAGAAGTAGCCGACCAGGGCGATCGCTACGCACCAGACCAGGGCGAGCCAGCCGTTGCCGCTGTCCATCGGCGTCCCCAGCAGCAGGTGGCGCAGGGTGTCGATGACCGCGGTGAAGGGCTGGTACTCCGCGAACCAGCGGATGCCGCTCGGCATCGACTCCAGCGGGATGAACGTGTTGCTCAGGAAGGGCAGTACGAAGCTGATCGGCAGGACGATGTTGCTCGCACCTTCCGGCGTCTTGCTGGTCAGGCCGAGGGCGACCGCGAACCAGGTGAACGCGACGGTCAGCGCGACCAGCAACCCGCTCGCCAGCAGCCAGTCCCCCACCGAAGCGTTCGGGCGGAAGCCGATCAGGATGGCGAAGCCGACCACCAGGACCAGGCTGATGACCGTCAGGATCGTCGCGCCGATGACGTGCCCGGTCAGGACGGCCGGCCGGAAGATCGCCATCGTCCGGAACCTGGCCACGATGCCCTCGGTCATGTCGGTGCAGGCGGCGACCGCGGGGGACATCGTCCCGGACGCGATGGACATCAGCAGGATGCCCGGGGTGAGGAAGTCGATGTAGTCGAAGCTGCCGCCCCCGCCGAGACCGGCCGAGAAGGTGTCGCCGAAGACGAGGCCGAACAGCAGCAGCATGATGACCGGCATCCCGACGGCGCCGAGCGACAGGCCGGGGTAGCGCAGGGCGTGCCGCAGGTTGCGGCGCAGCATGGTGGCGGTGTCTGCCATCGGGTAGGACACGGTGCTCATTTGCTCGTCACTTTCTCGTCGGTGGTGTCGTTGGCGATCGGCTGACCGGTGACGGCGAAGAACACGTCGTCCAGGTCAGGGGTGTGGACGGTCAGTTCGTCCACCTCGAGGGAGGCGTCGTCGATCCGGGCCAGCAGGGCGCGCAGGGAGTGCACGCTGCCGTCGTTCGGTACCTGGAGGACCAGTGCGTCGTCGTCCTGGGCAGTCGCCTGCAGCGCCTGGGCAGCCAGGGCGAACTCCTCCGGTGCGTTGAACCGGAGCCGGACGTGTCCACCCGGCGCCAGCCGCTTCAGCTGCTCCGGGCTGCCCTGGGCAACCAGCCGCCCGTGGTCCAGTACGGCGATCTGGTCGGCGAGCTGGTCCGCCTCCTCCAGGTACTGCGTGGTGAGGAGCACCGTGACGCCACCGGCGACCAGCTGACGGATGAGCTGCCACATGCTGTGCCGGCTGCGCGGGTCGAGCCCGGTCGTCGGCTCGTCCAGGAAGATGATCCGCGGGCTGCCGACCAGCGTCATCGCCAGGTCGAGCCGGCGCTTCATGCCTCCGGAGTACGTCATGGCCATCTTCTTGCCGGGCTCGACCAGATCGAACTGCTCCAGCAGCTCAGCTGCCCGGCGGCGTCCTTCGCGCCGGCCCAGGTGGTACAGGTCGGCCATCATGATCAGGTTCTCCTCGCCGGTCAGCAGACCGTCGACCGCGGAGAACTGCCCGGTGACACCGATCGCCGCCCGGACCGCCTCGGGGTTGCGGTGCAGGTCGTGCCCGGCGACCCGGATCTCGCCGGCGTCGGCGGTGATCAGGGTGGACAGGATCTGGACCACCGTGGTCTTGCCCGCGCCGTTCGGCCCGAGCAGGGAAAAGACGGTGCCTTCGGCAACATTCAGGTCGATGCCGTCGAGCACGAGTTTGTCGCCGTAGGACTTGTACAGTCCCTGGACGTCGATCGCCGGGGTTGAGCTGTTCATGGATCCTCGCTTGTTTTCGGGCAGGGTGAACCTGACCCAGGTGGCCTATGGGATGGGGAGGAGGAGATTCAGGGAGTGCTGATCCGGCCGGCCGGCTCGGTGGTCGAGCCGCCGTTCGGGGGATCAGCGAGGTTCAGTTGGTGACTGGTGGACGGGTCAGATGTCGAGGTCCTCCACGGCCGGCTGATCAGCCGCGTCCTCGACCAGGGCGTAGAGGTCCTCCGGGATCAGCTCCCGGAGCTCTTGCACCGTTTCCACGACGTGCAGCGTGGCCTCGCCCTGAGCCATGCTCCAGGTCTGGTTGCTGCTGAAACTGCCGACCCAGCTGCGCCAGCCGGTGAACTCCTGCTCGGAGCCGTCGACGGTGGTGACGCTGCTGTACTGCTGCCGCCGGTCGGCGTGCAGGACGAACTTCCCGGTCCGGCTCCGGTAGACCTTGAACGCCTCGTAGCCGTTCTTGTTGGACCGGCCGCCCTCGGCGAGCAGTACGCCGGAGAACCGCTGCTTGCGGCCCGTCCCGCGCCCGACCCGGACGGTGATCTCGTCGAAGCCCTCGAGCCGGCCTTCCTCCATCTCGACGTACCGGCGGAGCGCGGTCGAGATCGCTTGGGACAGGTTGCCGGCGAGTTCCTGGGCCCTCTTGTAGAGGGCCAGGTCGTCGTCGGAAACGTAGATCGTCTTGTTCGGCATGGTCTCTCTCCTCCTACGTAGAACTATACGCATGGCATACGTAGGTGTCTACATATATTCGCCACGAACTTCCGCCCGGCCTGGCAGGATCGTCCGGTGGACACCGCTGAGAGCCGCTACGACCGGCTGACCGACCGCGTCGCTGCCCTGTATGACGAGGGCCTGCAGCGGGTCGCCCTGGATCTGATGGACGCCGCCGAGCCGGACCTCCAGCCGTGGGTGGCGGAGCTGGCCCATCTCCGTGCCTGCCTGCTCGGCTCTCTCGGGGAGTCCACCGAGGCCGTGGCGGCCTTGCAGCAGGCGAGTGACGCCGGCGGTTGGTGGGACGAAGGCATCCTCACCGAGGACGACGACCTGGCCGCCCTGCAGCCGCTGCCCGCCTTCCAGAACCTCGTAGCCATCTCCCGCTCGCGCCGGATCACCTCCCAGGACGAACCCCTCATCCAGCTCCCCACTACCCCGCCGTGTGGAGTGGTGGTGGCTCTGCATGGCGCGGGGCAGCGGGCCTCACACGCGATGCGGGATTGGGCGGGTGTGCTCGACCTTGGCTATGCGCTGGTCGGCGTGGAGTCCTCACAGCTGATGTCGCCGATGTACCGCACCTGGCCGGAGCCGGAACTCGCCAGCAAGGACGTCGCCCGGGCGCTCGACCAGTTCCCCCAAGAACTCCGCGGTCTCCCCTTGATCGCGGCCGGCTTCTCCGCCGGCGGCCGGGTCGCGCTCGACTGGGCGCTGACCGGTCAACCCGAGCGAGCGGCTGGCGTCGTAGTACTGGCTCCGGCGCTGCGGGAACTGCCGGCGGAAGCGCAGGCGCCGTTGTCCCCGGCAACCATTCTGATCGGCACCGAGGATGACCTGCTTGAGGTCGTGGACGAAGCCGCGGCTCAGCTCACTGCCTTCGGCCTCACGATCCACAAGCTGCCCGCCCTCGGCCACGAGATCCCCGCCGACCTGACGGACCAGCTGCGCGCGCTCCTCCCCGGGATCGACGCCTGATCCCGGGGAGGGCTTTGAATCAGCGCGGCGAGTACAGCCAGGGATGGGGAAGATCGAAGAAGGTCGGCATCCCGACCGCCATCGAGTTCAGCTCGTCCATCTGAGCCTTGAGCTCCGGCGGGGGCTCCTTCTTCTCACCCTCGCGGGCCTCGGCCTCGGAGGTGAAGTACATGGCCATCGTGTACTCACCGTCTCCGTACATCGCGGCTTCGGAGCCGAGAATCTCCGGGCGGAACCCGGCCCAGGCGTCGGAGTCCTCTGACATCAACTCGCGGGCCCGGTCCGGATCGGTGCCCTTGCCCTGCATCACCTGGACGAAGCCGGCGGCGTCCGGTTCACCGGTGAGGTCGACGACCACGTCTTCGGTCTCGTGGAAGGTGGCCTCCCCGTCGAGATTCGCAGAGAAGTCCTTCCACCACTGGTCCTGCGCGGGCTGCTGGCTGTTCTGCTGGGCGGCCTGTGCGGACTCGAAGCGGGCCAGTGCGATGAATTTGCCCTCCTCGGTCACCCCGGCCGTCGTACCGAGCCAGCCCTTCGCGTTCGGAGCCAGCTCTTCCGCCCATCGGTCGAGCGAAGCGTGTGCCTGTTCGGCGTCTGTCACCTGTCCCTGAATCACCTGAACGAACATCGTGAGATCCCCTTGTCTCCAGTTGCCGGCGATCGGCCTTATCGACGCTACGCCGATCACCGATCCCCAGCTGTGGATAAGGCAGTGCTCAAACCTCTTTTATCCACAGATTTCGCGGGTTTTGGCCCGGATCCGTCCAAAACCTTGGGAGAACCTGGGGACAACCCCGCTGGAAACTGTGCACAGCTGGGGATACCCATGTGGATAACCACACCTCTGTAATTCATCGTGAAGATAAGGTAAGGCTTGCCTATTCAATCTGCTCAGAGGAGTCTGCCGTGCGCTTTCCGCCTGCCCGTCCGTCGAGAAGGTCAGTCCTGCTCGGAGCCGCGTCGGCCGGAGCCGTCGCCCTGCTGGCCGCCTGCTCGAACGACCAGAAGCCGGCCGGAACGACGGTCCAGAGCACCGGGCCGTGGGAGTTCACCGACGATCGCGGCGTGAAGATCACCAGACCGGAGCGCCCGGCGAAGGTGGTCGCGCAGGTCTCAGCAGCCGCCGCGCTGTGGGATCTCGGCGTACGGCCGATTGGCATTTTCGGGGCGACCAAGGGTGCCGACGGCAAGCCGAACAACCTCGCCGGGTCGGTCGACCTGAGTACGGTCACCTCGGTCACGGAGACCTACGGTGAGTTCGAGGTGGAGAAGTTCGCCGCGCTGCAACCGGACCTGCTGGTCGCGCCGATCCAGGTCCCGAAGGAACTCTGGTACGTCCCGAAGGACTCCGTCGAGGCGATCGAGGCGATCGCGCCCACGCTGGGCGTCAACTACCTGGGCCGGTCTGTGGACAGGGTGATCGACCGGTACGCCGAAGTCGCGGCTGCGCTGGGCGCGGATCTGAAGGCGGCGCCCGTGGTCGCCGCCAAGGCGGAGTTCGCAGCGGCCTCGAAGGGGCTGAGTGAGCTGACGGCGAAGAAGAAAGGCCTGCGGGTGCTCTTCCTGTCCGGCGGCCCGGACAAGCTCTATTTCGGCAATCCGGCCGCGTTCGCGGACCTGACGCTGCTGAAGAGCCTCGGTCTGGAGCTGATCACCCCGAAGTTCGACCCGGCGGAGCCGCACTGGGAGGAGGTCTCCTGGGAGGTCGCGGACAAGTACCCGGCCGACGTGATCCTGTACGACGCCCGCTCGGCCGCCGTGTTCACCACCGATCAGGCCAAGTACCCGACGTACGCGCGGCTGCCGGCCGTCAAGGCCGGTCAGGCGCTGGCGTGGAACCCGGAGACGCCGACGAGCTGGGCAGCCTTCGCGCCCGCCCTGCGGCAGCTGACCACGGACCTGAGCCGGTTGCGCCCGGTCGCCGACTGAGATCCGTGGCCCGGATACGTCAGAGAGCGACTAGATCCACTGGGTGGAGACCACGAAGCCGACGGCGATCAGGCCCATGCCGATCAGCAGGTTCCAGTTGTTCAGGTCCCGCATGACCGGGATGTTCTGGCCGGCCACGTAGAAGACGACCAGCCAGATCAGTCCGAGCAGCCAGCAGCCCAGCATCAGCGGAGCGACCCATACCCGGCTGGTGGTACGCGGCTTCTTGGGAGTCTTCTCCACCTTCACCTTGTCGGTGGAAGACTTCTTGGTTTTGCGACTGCTCGACTCGGGCACGACTCGACTCCTCGTAACGGACAGCGGACACTTAAGCTAGCTCTGGCCTCGGTTAGCGTAGTGCAGACGAGAGCAAGGGGATCACGGGTGAGCAAGCTGCGGCGTTTTTCGCTCTGGCGCGCAAGTGCGCCGGTGGCGTTGCTGTGCGCCGGGCTGCTCTTTGCAACCAGCGCGACGAACGCCCGCGGTACCGATCTGCGTCCCAGTCGTAACACTACGCTCGCGGGCCTGGTCGAGGAACAGAGCCGGCGCAGCGCCAGCCTGACCCGCCAGCACGCGGCGCTGACCCAGGACATCGAGAAGCTGCAGGCCCAGCAAGGCTCGATCGAGCCCAAACTGGCCCGGCAACTGAAGGACCTGTCCTACCAGGTCGGTACTACGCCCGTCACCGGGCCGGGCCTCACCGTCACGCTCAAGGACGCCCCGCCCGAGGTGGTCAAGGACAACCCGGACGTCGACGCCGACTGGCTGGTGATCCACCAGCAGGACATCCAGGCGGTGGTGAACGCGCTCTGGGCCGGTGGCGCCGACGCCCTCTCGATCCAGAACCACCGGGTGATCTCCACCACGGGGATCAAATGCGTCGGCAACTCCGTCGTCCTGCACGGCGTGCCCTACCTGCCGCCGTACAAGATCACTGCGATCGGTGACCGCCGCAAACTGCAGCAGGCGCTGGACGACTCGAAGTACATCGAGAACTTCCAGGACTACGTGGTGCGGTTCCAGCTCGGCTACGAGGTGAAGAACGAGGCCTCGATCGCGATGCCCGCCTACGAGGGCACGCTGGAGCTGCAGAGCGCGACCGTGCCCGGCTTCGAGAAGACCCCGACCGCCAGCCCCTCGGCGACCGGTCGCTGAATCCGAGCGGCCCGGTTGCGGTCCGTCTGTGACAATGGTCGGCATGCCGCGGATCCTCGTCGTCGACAACTACGACTCCTTCGTCTACAACCTCGTGCAGTACCTGCAGCAGTTGCAGGCCGACACGACCGTGCTGCGCAACGACGAGGTCACCCCCGACCAGGTCTCGGAGTACGACGGCGTCCTGCTTTCCCCCGGCCCCGGTACTCCGGAAGAAGCCGGCGCGTGCGTGGACATCGTCAAGGAGATGGGCGGCCGGGTCCCGATCTTCGGTGTCTGCCTCGGCCTGCAGGCGATCGGAGTCGCGTACGGCGGGGTGGTCGGCCGCGCGGACGAGCTGCTGCACGGTAAGACCAGCCAGGTCTTCCACGAGGGCGCCGGCGTGCTCGCCGGGCTGCCGTCGCCGTTCACCGCGACCCGCTACCACTCGCTCGCGATCGCCCAGAACACCGTGCCGGATCTGCTCCAGGTGACCGCCCGAACCGAGGCCGGCGTGATCATGGCCGCGCGACACCGCGACCTGCCGGTCGAGGGTGTGCAGTTCCATCCCGAGTCGGTACTGACCGAGGGCGGCCACCGGATGCTCGCCAACTGGCTGGAGATCTGCGGCGACGTCGGCGCGGTCGAGCGCTCCGCCGGCATGGCGCCGGTCGTTAGCTAAGCCAGGCAAAACGAAAGGCCGCGGGAAGTAACTCCCGCGGCCTTCGTGGTCTTCAGTGACGGCTATCCACCGATGATCGGCGGCGTCGCCGGGTCTTCCGGCGTTTCGCTCGGAGACGGTGTAGTGCTCGGCTGGGTCGGCTTGGTCGCGATCGCCAGCGTCACCTTGGTGCCCTCCTTGACCTTCGTACCCGGCTTGGGGCTGATTCTGGTGACCGTGCCTTCGACGGCTGCCGGGTTCGAGTCGTCATTGATGTAGGCCACGTTCAAGCCGAGGTCCTTGAGCGTCTTGGTGGCGTCTTCCTTGGTCTGGTTCGTGACATCCGGGATCTGTACCTCGACCTGGCCGGTCGAGATGGTCAAGGTGAACCTCGTCCCCTTGGGGTACTGACCGTCCTGACCCGGCTCGATCCCGATCACCGTGCCCTTGGGTGCCTCGTTGTCGACCGTCTTCGACTCCGACGCCACCTTGAACTTGCCGTCCGAATTCTCCAGCAGCTTGGTGGCTTCGGACTCCGACTTGTTGAGCACATCCGGTACCGGGAAGGCGGATGGCTCGGCGCGCCCGGACGAGACCACCACGGACACCGCGGTTTCCTTGTCCACCTTGGTGCCCGACACCGGGTCCTGGCTGATGATCGTGCTCTTCCCGACCGTCGAGCTGGTCTGATAGGTGGGGGCGATCTTGAGTCCCTGGTCGGCGAGCAGTTGAGTCGCCTCGGTCAGCGGGAGCCCTTCCACCTTCGGTACCTCGACCTGCTGCGGCTGGGTGGCGGTGGTCTGGCCGCCACCGGCCGGGTTGTTGTTCTTGTCGCCCATGTTCGTGATGATCGCGTAGGCGCCGACGGCGATGGCCACGATCGCCAAGCCGAGCAGGAAGTACGCGAGCCCCCGGTTGCGCCGGGCGCGAGCGGTCTGCGCCTCGTCACCCCCGTCGTCGGGCGGGAGCAGGTCGTTGGACTGCGGCTGGTACGCCACGGTGGCCGCGGCCGGCGCGGCCTGGGTCGCTGCCATCGCCCGGGTCTCGGCGACGGCCGCCATCGGTGCGGTCACCTGCTGACCGGCCAGCACCCGGTGGATGTCCTGGCGCATCTCGTTGGCGCTCTGGTACCGGTGCTCACGGTTCTTCGTCAGTGCCTTCAGGACGACCGCGTCGACCTCCGGCGGGATGTCCGGGTCGAACGAGGACGGCGGCAGCGGCTCTTCCCGGACGTGCTGGTAGGCCACCGACACCGGCGACTCACCGACGAACGGCGGCCGGCCGATGAGCAGTTCGTAGAGCAGGCAGCCGGTCGAGTACAGGTCGGACCGGGCGTCCACCGTCTCGCCGCGGGCCTGCTCGGGCGAGAGGTACTGCGCCGTACCGATCACTGCCGCGGTCTGGGTCATGTCGGAGGTGGTGTCCGCGACCGCCCGGGCGATGCCGAAGTCCATCACCTTGACCTGGCCCTGCGGGGTCAGCATCACGTTGCCGGGCTTGATGTCGCGGTGCACGATGCCGGCCCGGTGGCTGTAGTCGAGCGCCTCGAGCACGCCCGACGTCATCTCCAGAGCGCGCTCCGGCATGATCTTGCGGCCCTCGCGGATCAGGTCCCGCAGCGTCTTGCCGGCCACGTACTCCATCACGATGTACGGGATGGTGACGCCCGAACCGTTCGGGTCGGGCTCCTCGCCGGTGTCGTAGACCGAGACGATCGTCGGGTGGTTCAGCGACGCGGCCGACTGTGCCTCGCGCCGGAATCTGGCCTGGAAGGTGGAGTCGCTGGCCAGATCGACCCGGAGCCGCTTGATCGCGACCGTACGGCCCAGGCGGTTGTCGACGCCCTTGCGGACCTCTGCCATCCCCCCTCGGCCGAGCGGTTCGCCCTCTTCGTAGCGCCCGCCGACGAGACGTGCCTGCGATGTCATTACTCTGCCTTCCAACCTGCGCGGATCGAACTCGGCCATAATTCACTCAATTTGCCCACGGTAGCCCGGGCCATGCACGGGCTGCCGCCGGCCGGACGCTCTGTCACCGGGTTATATCGCATCGTCGTCACCGGCCAAGCACCGCTTCCATCACCTTCTTGGCGACCGGCGCCGCCAAGGTTCCACCGGCGATCTCGTCGCGCTTGACGCCCGCGTCCTCGATGATCACCGCGACCGCGACCTGCGGGTTGTCGGCCGGCGCGAAAGCGGTGAACCACGCGAACGGCGGCCGCTCCTTCGACGTCTGCGCGGTGCCCGTCTTGCCGGCCACCTGGACGCCGTCGATCCGGCCCGGCTTGCCGGTGCCGTTGTTGACGACGTCGGTCATCATCGCGGTCAGCTGGGCCGCGACCTCGGGGCTGACCGCCTGGTGCAACGCCTCCGGCTTGGTCTCCGAGATGGTCTTCAGGTCCCCGGTCCGGACACTCTGGACCAGGTACGGCTTCATCACTTCGCCCTTGTTGGCGATCCCGGCCGCCACCATCGCCATCTGCAGCGGGGTGGCCCGGACGTCGAACTGGCCGATCGCGGACTGGGCGATCTGCGGCTCGTTCGGGTCGCCCGGGAACTGGCTCGCGACCGCGCCCAGCTCGGGCAGCTGCCGCTCGCCGAAGCCGAACTTCTCGGCCTGCTCGCGCAGCGCGTCCGCCTTCAGGTCCAGACCGATCGTGCCGAAAGCGGTGTTGCACGACCACCGCAGAGCGACGGTCAGCGTCGCGTTGTCGCTACCACCGCAGTTCTTGCCGTTCTCGTTCACCAGCGGGACCGTGGTCTGCGGCAGGGGCAGCTGAGCCGGCGAGTGCACCGCGGTGTCCGGCTTGTACTTGCCGCTGGACAGCGCGGCCGCCGTGGTGACCAGCTTGAACGTCGAGCCCGGCGGGTAGAGCTCCTTGATCGCCCGGTTGGACATCGGCCGGTCGTCGCTCGCGTTCAGCCGCTTCCAGGCGTCGCTGGCCTTGCCGAGGTCGTGCGAGGCGAGCAGGTTCGGGTCGTACGACGGCCGGCTGACCAGGGCGAGCACCTTGCCGGTCTTCGGGTCGAGCGCGACGACCGCGCCCTTCTTGCTCCCCAGCGCGTTGTACGCCGCCTGCTGGGCCGCCGCATTGAGCGTCAGGGTGACACTCGCGCCCTGCTGACGCCGGTCGGTCAGTACGTCGACCACTCGCCGGAACGCCAGCGACGGGTCGGAGCCGTTCAGCTCGCTGTTCTGGTTCAGCTCGATGCCGCCGCGCCCGAACTGGAAGGAGTAGTACCCGGTCACCGGCGCGTACAGCGGGCCGTCGGAGTAGGTGCGCTGGTACTTGTACTGGTCGTTGGTTTCCTTGCTCTGCGCGATCGGTGAGCTACCGATCAGGATCGGGCCGCGGTTCACCGAGAACTGCTCGTCCCGGACCCGCGTGTTGTCGTTGCGCCCGTTCAGCTCGTTGGACCGGAAGGCCTGCAGGTAGGTCGAGTTGGCCATCAGCGCGAGCATCAGGATGATCGCGCCGACGGCGAGCCGCCGGATTGCTGAGTTCACTGCTTCTGCACCGCCATCGCGATCGTTTCGTCGGAGACCGGCGCCGCGGGGGTCTGCGGCCGGCGGGCCTGGTCGCTGATCCGGAGCAGCAGCGCGATGATCGCCCAGTTCGCGACCAGCGACGTACCGCCCAGCGCCATGAACGGGGTGGCCAGGCCGGTCAGCGGGATCAGCCCGGTGACGCCGCCGACGATCACGAACACCTGCAGGGCGAAGGACATCGCCAGGCCGGTGGCGATCAGCTTGCCGAAGATGTCCCGGCAGCCCAGCGCGGTCCGCAGGCCGCGCTCGATGATCAGGGTGTAGATCAAGATGATCGCGATGATCCCGGTCAGCCCGAGCTCTTCGCCGAACGAGGAGATGATGAAGTCGCTCTGGCCGTAGAGCGTGAGGTCCGGCCGGCCCTGGCCGAGTCCGCGGCCCAGGATGCCGCCCCAGGCCTGGCCCATCAACCCGGTCGCGACCTGGCCGCGGTCCTCGGCGAACGGGTTCAGCCAGCCGTCGACCCGCGCCTGCACGTGGCTGAAGGTCTGGGAGGCGAAGAAGGCGCCACCGGCGAACAGCAGGAAACCGATGATCAGCCAGCCGGCCCGCTCGGTCGCGACGTACAGCAGGAACAGGAACAGGCCGAAGAACAGCAGCGAGGAGCCGAGGTCCTTCTCGAAGACCAGCACACCCAGGCTGACCGCCCAGGCAACCCCGATCGGGCCGAGGTCGCGGGCGCGCGGCAGGTCCAGGCCGAGGAAGCGATGGCCGGCCAGCGTCAGCACGTCCCGCTTGACCACCAGGTACCCGGCGAAGAAGACGACCAGGCAGACTTTCGCGAACTCACCGGGCTGGAAGGACATCCCTGCCAGGTGGATCCAGATCCGGGCGCCGTTCACCTCGACCCCGAGGCCCGGGACCAGCGGCAGCACCAGCAGCACCAGACCGGCCAGGCCAGCCGTGTAGGTCAGCGCTTGCAGTCGCCGGTGATCCCGGATCAGCAGGATGACCAGCAGGAACAGGACCACGCCGACAGCCGTCCAAGTGATCTGCTGCGGCGCCGCAGCTGCCTTGGGGTTCAGGCCCTTGGCGACCCGGGTCGCGGCCAGGCCGAGGTCGATCCGGTGGATCATGGCTACGCCGAGGCCGTTGAGGAGCACCGCACACGGCAGCAGCACCGGATCGGCGTACGGCGCGCGGTAGCGCAGGGCGAGGTGGGCGATCAGGGCGAGCAGGCCGATCCCGGCGGCGTAGTACCCGGTGCTGGCCGGGACCTTGTCCTGCACGGTGATGCCGATGTTGACGTAGGCACCGACCGAGACGCCGATCGCCACGATGAGCAGCATCAGCTCCACCCCACGCCTGGTGCGCGGGATGATCTGGATGACGGACGTTGACGCGATACTCATCTGACGCCGTCACAGTCGTCGGGGTTGACAGTGCCGTTGCTCGGCGTGGCAACCGGCGTGGATGCCGGCGTCGAGGCAGGCACCGTCGTCGCCGGCGGCTTGGGCGGCGTCGAGACCGGCTTGCCCGTCGCGGGCGGAGTACTGGGTTTCGGGGTCGGCTTGGGTGTCGGCTTAGCCGCGCACTCGTCGGCGGCGCGCTGCAGTTCGCTGACGATCTGACGGGCCGCGGCCAGGTGGTCGGCCTGGATCGTGCCCTCGACCTGCTCCCGGTTGTACGTCGGCAGCTTGTCGACCTCGAGCGTCTGCTTCTCGTACAGGGAGGACAGGTTGAGTCCGGGGACCACCTCGTCGACTCCCTTGTAGATCGCGACGTAGTCACCGTCCGTGCCGACGTAGTACTGCTTCTGCGTCCAGTTGTAGGCGAACCAGCCGCCTCCGCCGATCAGACCGAGCACTACGACCAGTACTGCGAGCCGCCGCAGCCAGAGGAACCGCTTGGGTGCCCGCGGCGCGTAGCGGAGCTCCTCGGGGTCGAGACCCGCAGCACTGCCACCTCCGCCGCCACTGCCGTCGCCTTGAGTGGCGCGCATGGTCGTCGTGGCCGGGCCTGTCGAGCCTTGGGCAAGCTCGGCCGCGGCGCCTACTAGTTGCGGATCGGTCCCGCTCGCCGGAGCCGTCTCGACCACATCGGCGACGACGCAGGTGACGTTGTCGTTGGATCCCGCTTCGAGCGCGTGGGTGATCAGGTCGACCACCACGGAGTCCGGCGTACCGTCGGCCATCGACGTGGCGATCACCTGGTCGCTCACGTAGTCGGGCAGGCCGTCGCTGCACAGCAGCAGCCGGTCGCCGGCCTGGACGTCGAGCATCTCCAGGTCCGGATCCGAGTCGGGCCGGCCGTCGAGGACGCGGAGGATCAGGTTCCGGTGCGGGTGGGTGAAGGCCTCTTCCTTGGAGATCCGGCCCTCGTCCACCAGCGACTGGACGAACGTGTGGTCATGGCTGAGCTGGTAGAGCAGGCCGTCGCGCATCCGGTAGGCGCGCGAGTCGCCGAGATGGGCGAGGCCGAGCTCCTGGCCGTCGAAGAGCAGCGCGGTGACGGTCGAGCCCATGCCCTCGCGCTCGGGGTCCTCCTCGACCAGCTCGGAGAGACGCTCGTTCGCGCGATGTACGGCGCCTGCGAGGGCTTCCATCATGTCCGGGCCGGTGATCCCCGGCTTGTCCAGCCGGCGGATCACCTGGACGGCGGCGGCACTGGCGACCTCGCCGGCAGCGGCTCCACCCATTCCGTCGGCGAGCAGGAGCAGGTACGGACCGGCGTACGCCGAGTCCTCGTTGTTGCGGCGCACCCGTCCGACATCGGACAGTGCTGCGTAGTCGAGCGAGAGGGTCATGGCCGGCGCCCTACTTCGCGATGTTCAGCGTCGTGCGACCGATCCGGATGGAACCGCCGATGGTTCAGCCCGGGACTGAAGAACAGAGCGGCGTAGTGAAGCTGCATAGTCATGGNCGGCGCCCTACTTCGCGATGTTCAGCGTCGTGCGACCGATCCGGATGGAACCGCCGATCTCGGCTGGGACCGGGCGGGTGACCCGCTGGCCGTCCAGGTACGTGCCGTTGGTCGAGCCCAGGTCCTCGACCCACCAGTCGCCCTCGGACTGGAACACCCGCGCGTGCCGGGTGGAGGAGTAGTCGTCGTCGAGGCGGATCTGGCAGTCCGAGCCGCGGCCGATCACGACCGGCTCCGCGACCAGGGTCGCGCCCACGCCGGCCTGCGGGCCGTCGGCGATCGTGACCGAACCAGGCAGGCCCTTGCGCTTCTTCGCGGGCTTGGCCGGCTTCGGCGTCCGGCCGTTGGGCTGCGGCGACGAGGCCGGCGCGATCGCACGGGCGTCGACCTTGGCGCCGAACAGGTCGGACCTGATCACGGACAGCACCGCGAGTACGAACATCCACAACAGGGCCAGGAACCCCAGTTTGATCAGGGTCAGCGTCAGTTCCGACATGGAAGTTCAGTCACCACCCGCTGCTCGGCGGCTGGGCGATGGGCTCGTCCGCTAGGCGCAGCGTCATAGTGGTGTTCCCGATCCTTACCGTCGATCCGTCGGTCAGTTCGGCCTCGGCGGCCCGGCGTCCGTTGACCAGGGTGCCGTTGGTCGACCCCAGGTCGACCAGGACCACCCTGACACCTCCGGGGCCCTCGGGCATCAACCGGATCTCCGCATGCCGCCGGGACACCCCCGGATCGTTGATCTGGATGTCGGCATCGGTCCCGCGACCGAGTACGACGCCCGGCGGGTTGATCGGCCGGCGTCGCCCGTTCACCTCGAGCATCACCTGCGGGTGGCCGCGGCGTACCGGCGGGGGGCCGGGCGGCGGCTGCACCGGCGCACTCTGCAGCACCGTCGCGTTCGGATCGGGTGCCGGCTGGTACGTCGGCTGCGGGGGCGGCGGTGGTTGCTGCGGCCGCTGGGTGCCGACGGTGGCGCTGACGACGCGGAACTTGCCGGTCGGCAGTTCGTCTTGCTGGGTCAACTCGATCTCGATCGGTCCGGAGAAGGTGTAGCGCTGGATGTCCGCGTGGTCGCGCAGTTCGTTCGCGAGCTCGTGGTTGAGCGTCCGGCCGTAGGCGTTCAGGCGCTCGAAGTCGCCCGGGCCGAGCTCGATGGTGAAGTGGTTCGGCACCAGCCGGCGGTCCCTGGACAGGATCCGCGCGGTGTTGTCGATCTCACGCTTGAGCGCCGCGGCCAGCTCGATCGGCTCCACGTCACCCTTGAACGCGCGCGCGAAGACACCACTCACGATGCCCTCCAGGCGGCGCTCGAAGCGCTGCAGCGGTCGCACGCGTCCTCCTCCACGGTCGGTCGTCGGGTGGACCCAACGATCGTGCTTGCCGTACGGCACCTTCAAGAGGCTCGCCGTACCCCGTGTCCACCGGTGCGTGGTGGACACACTGGTACGACGATCGATCGTATCGGCAGGTTCGACCGAACCCGCAATGTCAGAGTCTGCCGCAGGCCGTGCTAGTGTTTTCTCTCGGTCGCAGATGGCATTTTTACCAGCTCTCAGCAGCCAACGCGCGAGTGGCGGAATAGGCAGACGCGCACGGTTCAGGTCCGTGTGCCCGAAAGGGTGTGGGGGTTCAACTCCCCCCTCGCGCACAGCAACAGCAACTCCCGGTCAGCACGTCTGACTGGGAGTTTTTGCTGTTCCCGGCCGCTTGTTGATGCGGCATGGATCACAGTGGGTGTTCGATGGCCGGGCCGTGGCGGCCGGTCAGCGGTTCCAGAGGCCGTGGGTCTGCAGCAGGGTCAGGACCTGGGTTTCCAGGTAGCGGGCGTCGTTGGCGTCCGGGGTCACCGACCAGCTCACCTCGAGGTCGAGTCGCAGTACGGCGTCGCGGGCCCAGTCCTGGGTGCGTTTTGGGCCGTGCTGGCGTAGGTCGCTCAGTTGCTGTTCGAGCCAGTGGGGGTCGGCGAGGGCACGGTCGAGGGCTTCCTCGCCGAAGCCGCTGATGGCGCCTCGGCCGTTGCGGTAGACGGTCAGCCGGCCGTACAGGCCTTGCGGGCGGCCACTCGCGGCACGCTCGCCCGCCATCCCGACGTACCGGATGATGCCGGTGACGGGCTCGCGGAGGAGGTAGACGCCGGGTTCTCGGGGGGCGCTGGGGATCGCCGCCTCGAAGGGCATCCAGTCGGTCCACTCGGCCAGGTCGTGCACTTCGGCGTACCGGGTGCGGAGGGTTTGGTCGTGGACGGTGGACCAGCTCATACCTGCATCCTGCCGTCACGGTCCGACAATCCGGCGCGAGTCCGGCCGGGATTGTCGGTCCGGGGTGGGACCGTGGGGCGATGACGGGGATTCGTATTGCTGTTGCAGAACCAGCCATCACCAAGGACGCCGCGGAGAACGGTGCCAAGGTCCGGGAGCTGATGAAATCCGCCGCGGCCGGGAAGGCACGGCTGATCCAGTTTCCGGAGGGGCAGCTGTCGGGGTATCCGAAGGAGCAGTTCCAGGACTGGTCCGAGGTCGATTGGACGGTGGTCCGCGAGGAGCTCGAGAAGATCAAGAAGCTCGCCGCGCGGCTGAAGCTCTGGGTGGTGCTCGGCTCGGCCCATCCGCTGACCCCGCCGAACCGGCCGCACAACAGCCTGTACGTGATCTCCGACGCCGGCCAGGTCGTCGACCGGTACGACAAGCGTTACTGCTCCAACACCGAGATCACCCGCTTCTTCAGCCCCGGCTTCGAGCCGATCGTCTTCGACGTGGACGGCTACCGCTTCGGCTGCGCGCTCTGCATCGAGATCAACTTCCCGCACCTGTTCAGCGACTACGAGCGGCTGGGCGTCGAGTGCCTGCTGCTGTCGGCGTACCCGGTCGACTCGATCTTCGAGGTCAAGGCCCGCGCGTACGCCGCGATCAACAACTACTGGGTGGCGATGTCCCTGCCCGCCCAGACCGCCGACCTGATGCCTTCGGGCGTGATCGCCCCCGACGGCACCTACGTCTCGACGGTCACCGCACCGGCCGAGCTCACCATCGCCACCATCGACCGCAACGACCCGGCGTACGAAGTCCCTCTCACCCACGCCCGCCCCTGGCGCACCACCGCCCGCAAAGCCGACATCTACCGCACCCGCCGAGTAACCAACGACCCCCGCTCCACCAACCACACCTGCACCTAATCCGACCTCATAGCCTCGATGCGTATCGGCTATGACAGCGGGCCCCTGGCGGTTGCCTGTTGATCAGCGGCGACCAGTTCCTGGATCGGCACTCCGAGAGCCCGCGCAATTGCGACAACTGTGAAGAAGCTCGGATCAACGCTTCTCTTCGCTTCCAGGGCTCTGACTGCTCCGATTGACACCTGCGCGGCAGCGGCCAGCGATTGCTGACTCATCCGACGCTCGAGCCTGGCTGTCCGAAGCCGGTCCGCCAGTACGAATGCGTCGCTTGCGTGAGCGCGTTCGAGGCGAGGCGGCCGGTTCGGCATACGTCGAATATATCAAACTAGTAGCGCTACTTCTTTGACACAGTGGACACATTGACTTACATTGGAGCAATGGCAGGAAGGCACCTCAAGGCACTGCTCGCGGCACATCGTGACCGCGATGATCTGGCCTTCCGTCGAGCGGCTCAAGCGATCATTGAGGAAGAAGAAGCGAAGAGGCATGTAGTCCTTGCTCAGGACCTTCGGCGACTGCTCGTGAGCGGGAGCGGCGACCGCCTGTCGCTGTCAGAAATCCCCTTACCGGATCCGCCCAAGGATCGCGACAGCGCTGTACCGCTTGTTGATGTCGCAATGAGTGATCGCTTTGTTGGGGATCTGATTCTGAATCAAGAGCTTGCTCATACACTCAGAGAACTCGCGATAGAGGTAGGGCTCTGGGGCACGCTCGACGCAGTGGGGGTTCCAAGACGGAATCGAATCTTGCTCTACGGTCCGCCCGGCTGCGGCAAAACCAGCATAGCGTCGGCTCTGGCGGCGGAACTCGGGCGGCCGTTGGTTACAGTACGAATTGACAGTGTTGTTTCGAGCTATCTTGGTGAAACCGCCTCGAATCTCCGTAGAGTCATGGAGTTCGCTCGTTCTGGGCCCTATGTCGTGCTATTCGATGAATTTGATAGCCTTGGCAAAGACAGGGATGATCCTTCGGATCACGGCGAACTTCGCCGCGTTGTGAACGCGATGCTGCAGCTGATAGATGGATATACGGGCCCCTCCATCATTGTCGCTGCTACAAATCACGAACAAGTCCTAGATAATGCTCTGTGGCGTCGATTTGATGAAGTTCTGAACATACCTCCGCCCGACCATTC
Source organism: Kribbella catacumbae DSM 19601 (assembly GCF_000372465.1). Taxonomy (GTDB): domain Bacteria; phylum Actinomycetota; class Actinomycetes; order Propionibacteriales; family Kribbellaceae; genus Kribbella; species Kribbella catacumbae. Next base: position 90,816 of record NZ_AQUZ01000007.1, on the reverse strand, counting down.
ACAGATGACCGAGCTGATTCAACGGCTTCTTGTTGGTCGAAGAGCAGAAAACGTGGATGAGTTGGCAGCGGCAGACGGTCTTGTCGGGCTTCCTCATGCGGCTGGCGAGTATGCAGTTCACTCCGCCCTGCGAGTGGCAGTCGCCGACGGGCGTATGCACGCGACTCAATCTGATCTCATGCAGGGAGTGCGCCGGGCTGGCTCACGGCGTTGGAGTTGATTTGCCGTCGCCGAATATTGCCAGTGATCGGCAAATGATGTAGAAGTTCTCACATGGCTGATCACTTACGGTTACCTGAACCGCAGCGCCTCACTGATCGGCGGATTGTCTCCAGACCCGTCGTTGAGCCGCCTATTCCACGTCGGTCTCATGGCGCAACTCTTGCTGATGAGTTGCAAGCAATCGAAGATGTAATCGGCCAGGATCTTGAGATCGATGGCCCGCCGATCGTGCTCAAGTTCGTCGGAAGCACTCGCCTACCCGACGGTCCGCTGGGCCGGCTAAAGCTAGAGAAACTTGGCGAGGGACGCGGCTGGACCTACTTCGTGATGTCCCCAGTCGAAGCACGGAGAGCTCTCGCCGAATTGGTGACGGAGTACCGGGCGCTTCCGGACGGAGCGGATTTCAGTTGGAGCCACCCCAAAACATGGGCATCCTTCATTGACCACATCACAGGTGTGGAGCTCTATGGGCCAGAGGACAGAGCTGACGCGTCTCTATCTGTTTTGGATTTCAGTCGTGAGCAGGTTGTCGATTGCCTCATCTGGCCATCGCGGACCGAGGTGACTGTACACGCCAGAATTGACGAAATCCGCAATGCAGTTGGATCGGAGGCAGCTTCAGAACGATCTCGATTTGTAGGTGTCGACGAACGCCCTGATCGGACTGTTGTCCGTCTGATGGTTACCCGCCAAATTCTGGATAGATTACTTGCACTCTCAGTTGTCGAAAGAGTGCGGGCGCCACTATCAGCCAGTGTGCGCCAAGAAATGCTGTTCAGCACCGTTGCGCCAAAGAAGCCAGCGAGAACGGGGGCCATTGCGATCGGTATCGTTGATGGTGTCATCGACAGATCGAACGGCCTGACCGGACCTTATTTGGTGGGATCAGCTGAGTTCCCCGCCACGCACGTTTTCGGTACTGGGGATATGCACGGAACAGCGGTAGCTGCGAACGCCATTTGGGGGGACCTCGACCCGCTTGTCTTGGGCGGCGAGATGGCGGTTCCGTACCCAGTCGCGTCGGCGAGAGTTATGGATGGCGACTCCGTGGCTGGTATTGCACATAGGACAATCGAAGATGCCATTCGATGGCTAGTAAATGCCTGCGACGTCCGGATCATTAACCTGTCGTTAAATCGAATGTCTCCTGCAAGCAATGAACCACTACGTGATGAACTTACCTTCACGTTGGATTCGCTGGCTCGAGAACTAAAGATCTTGATAGTGGTGAGTGCAGGAAATAGAGAGTTCGATCTTCGCGACAAGCGCGTGATTACTGGGTATCCCGCCTATCTAGATGCCGATGAATCTGGCGTATCTGCACCAGGGGACGCCGCAATTGTAGTGACGGTGGGATCATATGCGAAGCGTGACGTGCCGGAGTTCGCTAATAGGGGAGATCTAGCGATTGCGAAGGCTGGTCAGCCATCCCCCTTTACTAGGCTCGGACCAACCAGAGGCATAGGTCGTTCGGGAACTTTGAAACCAGAGTTCGCGCATCATGGAGGAAATTGGACCTGGGATCATGGCGAGTACCTGGATAGAGAGGACCCTGGGACGGCAGCTATCCTGGCGATTCCACCAAATTTGGGCAGGATCGTCGGGCCGAGCTATGGAACTAGTTTCTCGGCTCCTTCGGTGGCGCATGAGTTTGCACGCATCGCTGAGCGTTATCCAGATGCAGGGTCCAATTTACTTCGAGCTCTCTGTGCACTATCTGCTCGGCCACCTGGCGGATCTATTGCGGGAATTCCTGGCATGCGATGGCACGGCTACGGGCGGCCGGATGCGGATTATGTGCTCGACTCGAACGACAATCGTGTGTTCTTGACGTCAGAATCTGAAATCGATGCCGACACGACCGTGCTGTACCGCCTGCCCATACCGCCAGAGTTTGCTGAAGGAGTCCACAAACGGACCTTTCGTGTCTCCTTGGCCTTCGACCCTCCGGTTCGCCGCGAGCGTCGTGAGTACATCGCAGGGTCTATGAGTGTCGAATTCGTCAGAGGCATCTCGGTCGCCGAGATTGAATCCATCTATCGACGGCAGCCCACGCGCGCTGAAGCCGCCGCGGGCGGCGGTGTGCGGATGGATCTACCCTCCGGTGAGAATCGGCCGCTGCTAAACCCTGGTCAACAGGTCTTGTCGTCTACGACACTCTTGCGGCGGGACTTTATTGATGGCCCGTGGGATCCTGACCATGGTGACTACTTTCTGGTTATAACGCACAGCCGCAGTCCGTGGACAGAGCGACAGAAGCAGTCCTACGCGAATCAGTCATACGCTGTGGCCATTGAAATAGCCGACGAAAGTCGAAACGACCTGAACTTATATGCTCTGATGAGAGCGAGGCTCGCGGCGAGAATCAGGGCTCGGCGCTGAAGCGATCGGGCTGGGGCACCCAAATTCTTGTTGGACATACCGGCCACTCGAGCGGGGGCAGTCGGGCGGCCAGGGCTTGGTGCCTTGGTGAGTCGGTTTTCGGGTGCCGCTGGCGTCCTGCAACCCGCCAATGCTTCAGCAACATTTTGGTGGCGGTTCGCTGGTGGGTACTGCTAACCAATCTGCGTACAGCTAGCTCGTACTGCGGCCCAGGTAGGTGACTGTGTCGGCGTTGGGGACTGGGATGTGGTGGAAGGTCAGCCGGTCGTAGAAGGCTCGGGCTGGGGTGTTTGAGGTGAGCATGCTGAGGTGGATGGCGGGGATGCCTGCGGTGGCGAGGGCGTTGAGGAAGGTGGTCATCAGGGCTCGGCCGTGGCCGGCGCCTTGGTACGGCGGGAGTAGGTCGATGTGGAGTTGGGCCGGGTAGGCGGCTACCTCGGGGATGACCAGGCGCTCGGGGTCGTGCATGAGGCTGATCATCAGGTCGGTGGGGGTGCTGGGTGGCTGGGTGGGTGCTGGGTAGCGGTCGGCCAGTAGTGGGAGCCACTCGGTACGGAAGCGGGTGGCGAAGGTGGGGGTGTCGGCGGTGCCGAGGATGTAGCCGACCGGGTGGTCGTCGTCGGTGAGGACGAAGGCGAGTTCCGGTTCCAGTACGGCGTACGGGAGCGCGAAGATGCTCGGCATCAGGTCCAGGTCCGGGTAGAGCGAGCGGGAATCGCCGCCGTTGTCGGCGGTGCGGACGCAGATGTCGGCGACTGCGTCGCGATCGCTCGGGCGGTACGGGCGGATCTCAGGCATAAACCCCTCCCAGAGGTTGTGGGAACGCTCCCATGCGCTTGAGGATAGCCGGGCTCACCACCCCGCTGCACCGGTTTAGCGGGGCGCGTGTTGGAGTGGGCGCGGCGGCCGAGATGAAGGAGTTGTTGGGTTGTGAGTGGTGAGACGGAGACTGCGGTGTACCCGGCGTACGAGCGGCTGATCGGCGAACTGGACGCGCTCGGCGCGCGGTACCGGGTGATCGAGCACGAGCCGGAGGGGCAGACGGAGCTGGTCAGCGGCCTGCGGGGCAATGAGCTGAAGGCCGCCGCCAAGTGCATCGTGGTGATGGTCAAGCTCGGCAAGAAGAAGAGCCACTACGTGCTCGCCGTCGTCCCCGGCGACGCCCGCGTGGACCTGAACGGCATCAAGGAACTGCTCGGCGGCAGCTACGTCGCGTTCGCCGACAAGGCGCGCGCGGAGGAGCTCGCGGGCAGCGTGAGTGGCACGGTGCTGCCGGTGAGCTACCACGAGCAGCTGGAGCTGATCGTGGATCCGAAGCTCCTCGAAGTACCGGAGCTGTTCTTCAACGCCGCCCGGCTCGACCGGTCGCTGGCGTTGGTGACGGAGGACTACGTGCGACTGGCTCAGCCGCGGATCGAGTCGATCACAAGCTGAGGCTCGCCGTCACCGCTGCCGGGAGCGCCCTGGTGCCCGGTGCCGCCCGGGACCCGAGCGAACCTGGCCCGAGTGTCGTGGCGTGCCGCGATGAGGAGTGGTGTTGGTGCCCAGCAGCGTCCAGCCGACGAGTACTGCGGCAGCAACCAGGCCGGCGAGGCCGGCGTAGTCCGTCCAGTTCATGGTGATCTCTCTCGATGGCGGCTCGGGCGGGAGGTCCGCGATTGCGTCTTTCACCGGTTGTGACAGCGTGATCCGCGTTTCGTGACGGCACTTGGGTGCCACGATTAGGTGGAGTTTCGAGGAGGTGGGCACGATGCAGGACGGATCGTTGCTGGACGCCGACGAGGAGCAGGCGTACCGGCTGCTGGTCGGCCTGTCGGTCGCGCGGTCGGCGGAGCTCGCCGAGGTCGCCCGGCTGCCGCAGCAGGAGGCGGTCGAGGTGCTGCAGCGACTGCAGGCGAAGGGGCTGGTCGCGGTACAGCCCGGTGACGACCCGGTGTTCCGCCCACTGCCACCCGACGTAGCTCTCGGTACTACGTTGCTCCGGCGACAGGAGTCGCTTGAGCACGCACGGCAGACGGTGGCCTCGTTGAGTGAGGAGTTCCGCGCCAGTGCCAGCCGCCGGGACGCGCACCACCTGGTCGAGGTGATCGTCGGCGCTACCGCTCTGCGGGACCGCCTGCGCGATCTGCAGCAGTCCGCCCGTACGGAGATCCTCTGGTTCTGTCGCGCCAACCCACTGGCGATGCAGGGCGCGGAGAACACCGAGGAGTACGGCGCGCTCAGCCGCGGCGTCCGCTACCGGGCGATCTACGAGCGGGCCCTGTTGGAGGCTCCGGGAGAGCTGGACACCATCGCGGAGGGCGTGAGCTGGGGTGAGGAGGCGCGGGCCCTGCCGACGCTTCCCGTCCGGCTGGCGATCGTCGACCGCGCTACTGCGGTCTGCCCGCTGGTACGGGACGACGAAGCGGGCATCGGCGAGCCGACGGCCGCAGTGATCGGCAGGGGCCAGCTACTGGACGCTCTGCTCGCTCTGTTCGAGAGCCACTGGGAGGCAGCGACTCCAGTGAAGCTGCAGTCCGATGAAGCTCAGGATCCGGAGGGCCTGGACGACAACGAGCGCTTCCTGTTGTCCCTGCTCGTCGCCGGGGTGCCAGACAAGTCGATCGCGTCCCAGCTCGGCATCAGCCGCCGTACCGTCCAGCGCCGTCTCGATCGCATGATGGCTCTCGCCGGCGTTGACACCCGCACAGGTCTGGCGTTCCAGGCCGCGCGCCGTAAATGGCTGTAGCCGGGCCTCTCGAGAGGGACCCGGCTACAGACGACTACTTGAGCCCGTAGGCCCGGATGACGGTCTGGGTCACCTTGTTGCCGGCATTGTCGCCAGCAACAACCTTCAGCGACACAGTCCCCTTGCCTGCCGGAACTACGGCCACGTAGCGACCCAGTGCTCCGACAGTGATGATCCGACGCCAGGTCTTGCCCTCATCGAAGGACACCGACGCCTGCAGCGAAGTAGACCGCGCAGCAACCGCACCGGCCTGCTGCTGGACCTTGAACCCGATCACATGCGGCCGAGCAGCCACCCGGCCGGTCAGATCAGCCGGTACGTCGTACCCGACCTGCAGTAGCGGCAGCGCCACACCCTTGTCGACGGGAGCCTTCTTGGAGCGGAAGTCCCAGATGGTGCGAGTGCTGGTCCCCCAGTTCCACTCGCCCTCCTCGTCCTTGCGCTCGGTCGACAGGTCCAGCTTGTACGCCGCGTCGCCACTGCTCGTGACTACGTCTTCCCACGCGTCGGGCAGCTCAGCCACCACTGCGCCGTCACGGCTAAGCACCGCAGACGCAGAGGTGGTCTCCCCGACGGTGTAGTGCCCGTCAGCGTCCACGAAGGCCGGCACCCGCAACGACAGCCGGTCCCCGGTCCGGGTGGAGACGATCCCAGGAGCAGCCGCAGGCCGAACCACTGGGCCGAACCAGGTCTCGTTGGACGAACCCGGCTTGTAGCTGCGCGGCAGCGAGGTCAGCCCGCCGAGCAACGGCCCCATGTTGTTCCACGTGTAGAGGTGGTGCACCCGGTGCTGCCAGAGCGAGTCACCGGTGGTCACCCACTCCTCCCGGACCTTCGGCGTCTGGACGACCCGCTGGGCGTCGTTCCAGGAGAACGTCTGCCACGGACGCCAGCCGAACCGCTGCTCCTTGGCCCAGTTGAAGCCCCCGTTGTCCACGTACGAGCTGGTCACCCGCGCGCTGTTCGCCGTGGTCACCTTGTAGTCGATCTTCGCCGGGATGAAGCCGCTCGACACCTGCTGTACGTCGTACAGGTAGGGGCTCGAAGTGGTCAGCGTCAGGTCGATCGTCGCGCCACCCAGCCGTGCCCGGTCCATCACCTTCTGGCCGTCGCCACTGCTGGTCACCATGGCCGGGATCGGCTCGCGGTCGCCGATCGGCGTCCAGACGGTCCATGCCCCCCAGCCAGGCGGCCGGACCAGGATGATGCCCGCGGCACCGGCCGCGGCGGCCGCGGCGATCTGCTCCTCCTCACTGCCGTCCTCGCTGGTGGAGACGACGGCGATGGCACCCTTGACGCCCTGCAGGTCCGAACCGGCCGCGACCAACGGGAACCGCTTCTTGCCCTCGAACGACGGCGACTGGTGCAACAGGTTGATGTCCAGCGGCCCGGTCACGCCCTGGATGCTCGCCTGCACGATCGGCGCGGCCAACTGCCAGCGGGACGAGAACTCGAAGCTGCCCTCAGTGACGGGCTTCGTGCCGGTCACCAGCACCTGCTCGACCGTACTGAAGTGCATGACGCCGTGACTGATGCTGCGGCCGTTGCCGTACACGCGATGCACGTAGTAGCTCAGCACCGCCTGCTGCTCGGACGGCTTGGGCGTGGTGATCGTGATCGGCACCGCCTTGCGCGCGTCGATGACGATCTCGGTGTCCTTGGTGACCGAGATGTTCGGGTCGGTGAAGAGGCTGACGTTCTCGTTCTCCGCGTTGTAGTCCTCGACCAGCGAGTGGATCAGGTAGGTGCCCTCCTCCACCTCGGCCGTGTAGGCCGCGCCGTTGGGGATCCACGCGAGCACGTCCGACCGCGAGTTGTCGCCGAACAGGCTGATCACCGGTACGCCGGTCGGCTGGCCGTCACGGTCGACAGCGCGCAGCGTGACCGTGTGCTTCGGGCCGGCCTTCAGCGTGCCGACCGCAGTGTGCGTCACGACGCCATTGGGGCCGGTGGCAACGATCCAGCCGCTGTACAGACCGCGGTCGAGCTTGGCCGGATCCAGCGTGGCCGGTACGTCGACGCTGCCGCCGGCCGGCACGGTGACGCTGCTCGGCACCGTCAGCGCGTCCGTCTCGGGCTTGTCCGAGTCCAGGTTGTCCACATCGACCGACAGGGTGAGCGTCACGGCCGCGGCGGTGTCGTTCTTGTAGGTGATCGTCTTGGTCGAGCCGGCGCTGACCAGACCGAAGTCGGCCGTCGCGGTCGCGTACACGCCCTGCGCGACGGCGCGGGCGACATCCACCCGCCCCGAACCCTGGGCGTAGACGCTCAGGTCCTGGTTCGTCTTGGCGGTGCTGACCAGCGCGTTCTTGATCCGGTCGGCCTTCCAGTCCGGGTGCATCTGCGCGAGCAGCACGGCCGAGCCGGCGACGTGCGGCGTCGCCATCGAAGTACCGGAGGCCGCGGTGTACAGGTTGTCGATCGGCTCGCCCATCGCAGTACCGGCCGCGCGGGCCGCGACGATGTCGACGCCCGGTGCGGTGATCTCCGGCTTCAACCCGTTGTCGCCGAGACGGGGGCCGCGGCTGGAGAAGTCGGCCAGCGCGTCGTTGCGGTCGACGGCGCCGACGGTGAGCGCGGACTGCGCAGTACCGGGGGTGCCGATGGACTCGTCGGCTCCGTCGTTGCCGGCGGCCACCACGAACAGGGTGCCGGTCTCGGCGGTGATCCGGTCGACCGCTTGGCTGAGCGGGTCGGTGCCGTCGGTCGGCCCGCCGCCGAGGCTCATGTTGACGACCTTCGCGCCCTCGGCCGCGGCCCACTCCATCCCGGCGATGATCCAGGAGTCGTAGCCGTAGCCGTCGTCGCCGAGCACCTTGCCGATCAGCAGGTCGGCCTTCGGGGCGACGCCCTTGCGGGTGCCACCGGATCCGGCGCCTGTGCCGGCGATCGTCGCGGCGACGTGAGTGCCGTGGCCGAAGTGGTCGGCCGAGCCGGTCGGGCTACTGGAGAAGTCCTCCGCCTGCTGGACCTTGCCCTGTAGGTCCGGATGCCCGGCATCGACACCGGTGTCCAGTACTGCGACCTCGACGCCGGCGCCTTCGTACCCGGCCTGCCACGCGGCGGGTGCGCCGATCTGCGCCACGCTCTTGTCGAGCACCGGACGGACCTTGCCGTCGAGCCAGATCTTCGCGATCCCCCGGCTCAGCGCGCGGGCGTTCTGGGTCGGCTCGAGCGACTTCCACAGCTCGGGCAGTTCGTCCTTGGCCGCACTGACCGCCGCACCACCGATCGAGTCGAGCGCGCGCGTGGTCGTCGTACCGGTCAGCGACTGGGCGCGGGCGGCGGACGGATCGGCGTACCGGATGATCAGTGGCAGTGTCGTGGCGGAGGAGTCGCCGAAGCCGTCGGCGATCAGTTCGTCCACGTCGAAGAGGTCGGCATCGAGTACGCCGGTCGAGATGTACGGCACGGCATCGCTCGGCAGCACCCGGAGGCCACCGTCGACCTCGATGGTGTGGAAGGCGATCCGCTCGCGGCCGGGAGCCGGGCGCACACTGGCGGCCTTCTTCCCGCCGCCGGCGTCGGCGATCTCCACGACGTCACCGGTGATCAGGGTGACGGACGACTTGGCCGGTACGCCGGTCGCGCGGGGAGTGGCGGGTGGCGGCGCAGCGCCGGCGGGGATCACCGCGGCGACACTGAGCGCCAGAGCAGCCGCAAGGGTGGCGGCGACCTTCCTAGACGGCACAGGTACGGAGGACATGGGCAGATCTCCTTCGAGAGAGGTAGGGGGCAGGGCACCTCTTCTGAGTGAGTCTGCAACCGGAACCCGCGTCCGTAGCCTGTCCACCACTGCCGTCCCTGCGACATGGCGCAACCACGCCAAGGCGCGGAATTTCCGACGAGACAGGGGCTACTCGCCGATCTTCTTCGAACTGAGGACGATCTTGCTGTCATGGGCGGCGGTGGCGCCGCCCACCGGAGACTGGCTGACGACGACCCAGTTGCGGTCGTTGACCAGCAGCCGGCCCTTGCCTGTGGCATCCACTTCGGTCAGATAGTAGAAGCCGGCCGCCTGCATCGTGTCCTGGGCCAACTGGTGATTGAGGCCGACCACAGCCGGTACTACGGCGCTCCGCGCGGTAGTGGGCGGGGTGGTCGGCTCCGATGGCGGCTGCTGAGAGGGCGGTGCCGGTGGAGTCACCGAGGCAGTGACGGTGACTGTTGGCGGGAGTTGGGGTTGCTGGGTGCCGGAGCAGCCAGCAACGAGTAACAGCAGCGGTGCGCACCAGGCGATCTTCATCGGCGTCCCCCTCTCGCCACTGAGGTTACTCAGCGCGAGGACCTCCGCAACCGAGTGTTAACGGGACACGCCTTGAGACCGCGGTGCAGCGGTCGCTAGCTGGTGGCTGGATCGGCCTGTGAGTTGGTGCGCGCCCACGCTTCCCCGCCCACCCGGTGCCGCAAGCCTGCGTACGGCGTACTCACAGCCCCGACCTTGAGCACTGGCCAGGCGCCCAGCCCGCCGTACGACGCCTAGCCCGTGCACAACGTCGGCCTCCCCTGGCCTCCCCAAGCCCAACCGCACCATCACCAACCGGCAGTCAGGCGAGCAGGGAGAACGGCCATCACGAACTCTGGCTGTAGTGCTGCAAGCCGCACCCCGCCCCGCTCGGGTGGGTAGAGGTAGTCCAATGGATTGGACAGTTTGTCCATCGTGGACGTAGTGTCCACTCATGGTTCATCGTCTTGCTCCGATCTGTGACGCGATCGCCCGGCTGCTCACGCCGCACGCCGAGGTGGTGCTGCACGACCCGGTGACGGACGAGGTGATCGGGATCTGGAACGCCTTCTCCGAGCGCTCGGTCGGCGACCCGTCGCTGCTCGGCGAGCTGGCCGAGCAGACCGCGACCGGCGTGGACGTCTACGGCCCGTATCCGAAGTCGCTGCCCGATGGGCGATGGCTCTCCAGCGTCAGCGCGGTACTGCGAGACGAGCACGGCAAACCCGACGTCGTCCTGTGCATCAATGTCGACCGGACCGCGTTCGAAGAGGCGAGCCGGATCCTGGCCGCTTTCGCCGCCCCGGTGGTCGGTCAGCCACGGGTGCTGTTCGAGCACGACTGGGCCGAGGCCTTGAACGAGATCATCGCCGACTACATCCGCCGGCGCGGCGTGACTGTCGAGCGACTGACCAAGGATGACCGGCTGGAGTTGCTCGCGCACCTGGACAAGGCGGGGGTGCTCAGCCAGCGCCGCGGCGTACCGGCGGTCGCTCGCGCGCTGAAGATCTCTCGCTCCGCCCTCTACCAACTGCTGGCCCAAGCCCGTAAGGAGCAGACCGATGCCAACCCTTCCTGACTTCAAGCTGGAGACCTACTTCTCGCGCTGGGAGTTCAGCGCCCGCTATCACCTCACCGCCTCCGACGCGCAGACGATCGCGGTGTCCGAGTTGCTGGAGCTCGCCGACGAGGACGGACGGCGGCGGTGGGACACGCTCGAGCTCGGCTACACCGAGACCCGGGGCTTGCCCGCGTTGCGGGAGGAGATCGCCAGCACATATGACGTGGTCGCGCCGGAGGATGTGATGTGTTTCGCCGGAGCCGAGGAAGCGATCTACCTGGCGATGCACGCCTTGCTGGAGCCCAGTGATCACGCTGTGGTGCTGACGCCGAACTACCAGGCGGCCGAGACGATCCCGTTGTCGATCTGCGCCGTCACCGGCGTCGCATTGGTTGCCGAGAGCAACTGGTCGCTCGACGTCGACGCGGTGGAACGCGCGCTCAGGCCGAACACCAAGCTGGTGTCGGTCAACTTCCCGAACAACCCGACCGGCGCAGTGCCGGATCCCGTCACCTGGCAGCGTTTGGTGAGCTTGTGTGACGAGCGTGGGATCACGCTGTTCAGCGACGAGGTCTATCGCGGGCTCGAACTCGACCGCCCGTCGTTGCCGCAGGCAGCCGACCTGTCCGCGAATGCGCTGTCGTTGAACGTGATGTCGAAGGCCTATGGTCTGCCCGGACTGCGGATCGGCTGGATCGCTTGTCGCGATCGCGCCCTGCTGGACAAGCTGGAGCGTGCCAAGCACTACACGTCGATCTGCAACTCCGCGCCGAGCGAGATCCTCGCGCTGATCGGATTGCGTGCCCGCGATCAGCTGCTGGAGCGCAACCGCGGGATCGTCGCGGCGAACCTTCCCCTGTTCGCGGACTTCTTCGGACGCTTCCCCGACTTGTTCGACTTCACCCCGCCGCAAGGTGGGTGCGTCTGCTATCCGCGCTATCTCGGTGCGGACGGCGTTGAGGCGATGTGCACGGAGCTGGTCGAGCAGGCCGGCGTGCTGCTGCTGCCGTCGAGCATCTACAGCTCGGAGCTGACCGAGACGCCGACCGACCGGTTCCGGGTAGGCGTCGGCCGCCAAGGCCCACAGGAAGCACTCGACCACTGGTCAACCTGGCTGGAGAAGCGCCGATGACTCTGCCCGTGCTCGGATTGGCTGAGATCGCTGCGGTCGCGACGCCTGAGGTGATCTTCGCAGCGGTCGAGGAAGCGCTGATCGCCCATGCCGAAGCCCGTACGTCGGTGCCGCCGCCGATGGTGCTCGAGTTTCCGGACCACGCAGGCGACTGCCACGTGAAGGCCGGCCATGTCGCCGGCTCACCCCACTTCGCCGTGAAGGTCGCCTCCACCTTCGCGTCGGTCAACAACGGGCTGATCCTCGTCGTCGACGCGACAACCGGTGTACCGGCTGCTGTGCTTGCTGATGAAGGCATGCTGACGGCTTGGCGTACTGCGGCCGCCGGTGCCTTGGTCACCCACGCGATGACACCGCCGGAGATCGACGAGGTGGCCGTGCTCGGCACCGGCGAGCAAGCTCTGCTGCAGGTGACCTGGTTGCGCAAACTGCGCCCGATCAACCGGGTGCGCGTCTGGGGTCGACGCCCGGAAGCGGCCGAGGCGCTCTGCCAAGCCTTCGCCAAGGAAGGGATCGACGCCCGGCCCGACGCTCTCGAAGGCGCGCCGTGTGTCATCACGACGACGGCCGCGCGGGCGCCGCTGCCCGCGGAGGCCTTCCGGAACGCCGTGCACGTCACCGGGATCGGCACCGACATGCCCGGCAAGCACGAGCTGCCCGTCGAGTTGTTCGCAGGTGCCGTTGTCGCCACCGACGACCACGACCAATGCCTCCACCACGGCGACTTCGGCAACGCGGTCCGCGCCGGCGTGATCCAGCCCGACGCGGATCTGGCGGCCGGCGCCGTACTGCGGGCCGCCACCGACCTCGCCTCAGGAACCGTGTTGCGGGGCGACGGGGATCTAGCCGCCGGCACGGGGCTGCGGGATGGCGTGCCTGCGTGGGGGCGGCAGGTTGATGGCGGCAGCTTGCGCAGTACGCGGTCGGTTGCCGACCTCACCGGGATCGGGGCGGCGGACGCGGCCGTGGCCTCCGCGGTGATGCGGTGGTCCGGCAAATAACTTACCAGCCAGGAAATTGGTCTATTGCGCCATCTGCAACGGCAAATGCGGCGAGCGCTACTGAACGCCAGGTTTCCTGCACGTTTCCGCGCGGATACGCTCTCACGACTTAGTAACGGATACTCCTGAACTATTGACTGGTCAGCAGAACCTGGGCGATTCTCTACGCCACTGAACGACAGGTTCATACCAGTCAGCCGGAGGCCGATCCGGCTACTTCGCCCGAGGTGATCCGATGAAGTTCCGTTCCCTTGCCAAACCTGCAGTCGCAGTCGCGGCAGTACTGTCCCTTTCCGCACTGGCCGCGTGTGGCAGTTCGGACGACAAGAAGGACGCCGCTGGATCAGGCCCGACGACGATCGACGTCTGGCTGATGAAGGGCAGCGTCTCCGACGACTTCCTGAAGCGGTTCGAGGCGGACTTCGCCGCCAGCCACCCCGAGGTCAAGGCCAACGTCCAGATCCAGGAGTGGAACGGGATCGGCACCAAGATCATCGGTGCCCTGGCCAGCAAGGACGCGCCGGACGTGATCGAGGTCGGCAACACCCAGGTCGCGCAGTACTCGGCCAGCGGTGGCGTCAAGGACCTGACCGACAAGAAGGCCGACCTCAAGGGCGACGACTGGATCGAGGGCCTGGCCGGCCCCGGCCTGTACGAGGGCAAGCAGTACGGCATCCCGTACTACGCCGCGAACCGCGTCGTCGTGTACCGCAAGGACCTCTTCGCCGCTGCCGGCGTCACCCCGCCGAAGACGCGCGAGGAGTGGCTGGCCTCGACCGCCAAGCTGAACACCGGTGGCAACCAGGGCATCTACCTGCCCGGCCAGAACTTCTACGTGCTGTCCGGCTTCATCTGGGACGAGGGCGGCGACCTCGCGGTGAAGGAAGGCGACAAGTGGAAGGGCGCGCTGTCCACCCCCGAGGCGCTGAAGGGGATGGACTTCTACCAGCAGATCCAGGCGCTCGGCAAGGGTCCGAAGGACTCTGACGAGGCCAAGCCGACCCAGACCGACGTCTTCGCGCAGGGCAAGGTCGCGCAGATGATCGCGGTACCGGGTGCGGCCGAGCTGATCGCCCAGGCGAACCCGGCACTCAAGGACAAGCTGGGCTTCTTCCCGATCCCCGGCAAGACCGCCGACAAGCCGGGTGCCGTCTTCACCGGTGGCTCCGACCTGATCATCCCGGTGGCCTCGGACGGCCAGGACGCGGCGTACACCTTCATCAAGGAGCTGGCCGGCGAGAAGTGGCAGACCGACCTCGCCAAGACGATGAAGTACGTGCCGAACCGGACCAGCCTGGCTTCGTCCGTCGGCGCGGACGAGGGCGTCGCGGCGATGGCGGCCGGTGCCGCCAACGGCAAGGCCACGCCGAACTCGCCGAACTGGGCCGCGGTCGAGGCGAAGAACCCGATCAAGGAGTACCAGACCAAGGTGCTGACCGGCGGTGACCCGGCCGCCGCGGCGAAGTCAGCCGACGAGATCATCACCCAGGCCCTGAACACCAAGTAGAGCCATGGCTCTGGCTGAAGCAGAGACCACCACAGCAGCCCCCGCCCCCGGAACCGGTACGCCGGTCCCGGCCCGGCGGGGGCGACCCCTGTGGGCGCGTGTTCTCCCATACCTGCTGGTGGCGCCGACAGTCATCGGTACGGCGTACCTGCTGGTCTATCCGCTGGTCCGCAACCTGCTGATCTCGGTGCAGAAGTTCGGCATCGCCCAGCTGATCCGCGGTGGCGCCGAGTTCGTCGGGATCGACAACTACCGGGCGATCCTGTCCGACGACAAGTTCTGGAGCGTGGTCGGGCGGACCTTCGCCTTCACCGCGATCAACGTCGGCCTGATCATGGTGCTCGCCATCCTGGTCGCGCTGCTGATCGGTGCCCTGGGCAAGTGGATGCGGTTCGCCGTGATGGGTGGCCTGGTGGTCGCCTGGGCGATCCCGGTGATCGCCGCGACGACCGTTTTCCAATGGCTCTTCCAGTCTCAGCTCGGGGTCGTCAACTGGGTCCTGGTCGCGCTCGGCTTCGAGCAGTACGACGGCAAAGCCTGGTTCGCGGATGGCAACTCGACGTTCGCGATCATCGTGTTGCTGATCGTCTGGCAGTCCGTCCCGTTCGCGGCGTTGACCCTGTACGCCGCGATGACGACGGTGCCCAAGGAGCTGAGCGAGTCGGCCCAGATCGACGGCGCCGGCTCGGTGAAGACGTTCGCGCTGATCACCTTCCCGATCCTGCGGCCGATGTTCGGGCTGATCCTGTGCCTGGAGGTGATCTGGGTATTCAAGTGCTTCGTCCAGATCTGGGCGATCAGCCAGGGCGGTCCGGGCGACGCGACGCTGACGCTGCCCGTCTACGCGTACCAGATCGCCCAGTCGCTGAACCGGTACGACCTGGGCGCGGCGATCTCGATGGTCACGGTGCTGATCCTGGCCGTGGTGCTGCTGGCCTACTTCCGGCAGATGTTCAAGGAGGAGGGTGAACTGTGAGGACCCGCCTCAGCCGCAAGATCACGCTGAACGTCCTGGCTCTCGGCGTCTTCGCCTTCTCGGTCTTCCCCGTCTACTGGATGGTGCTGACCGCGTTCAAACCGACCAAGGAGATCCAGGCCGAGACGCCGTCGTTCTTCCCGACGCACGTCACGTTCTCTCATTTCAGTACGGCGGTGCACGCCGACGGCTTCTGGATCTTCTGGCGCAACAGCGGGATGGTCGCGATCAGCGCCGTGCTGATGTCGCTGGTGGTCGCCTGCCTGGCCGCGTACGCGGTCGGCCGGATGAAGTGGAAGGGCCGGCAGGCGTTCATCCTGATGGTGTTCATCGCGCAGATGACGCCGTGGGAGGCGCTGCTGATCCCGATGTACGTGATCGCGCGCGACACGGACATGCTGGACAAGCTGCCGATGCTGACGCTGATCTACTTCATGATGACGCTGCCGTTCACGATCGTGACGTTGCGCGGCTTCCTGAACGGCATCCCGGTCGAGCTCGAGGAGGCCGCCCAGGTCGACGGCTGCAACCAGTTCCAGGCGTTCCGGCGGATCGTCTTCCCGCTGCTCGCGCCCGGCCTGCTGTCCACCTCGCTGTTCGGCTTCATCACCGCGTGGAACGAGTTCGCCTTCGCGAACCTGCTGATCATCAAGAACCAGGACCAGCGCACGCTGCCGGTCTGGCTCTCGTCGTTCAGCAACACCTTCGGTACGGACTGGGGCGCGACGATGGCCGCCGCGACCTTGTTCATGCTGCCCGTGCTGCTGATCTTCCTTGTCCTGCAGGGACGAGTGACGACAGGCGTAGCAGCGGGAGCCGTCAAAGGCTAGTCAGGCTGTATCAGTTTCAGGAAAGGTCAACCGCGTCGTGATCCGGTACCGATCGCCCCTGTAGATGGAGCGGGTGTACTCGATCACGGCGCGGTCCGCGTTGCGCGTGGTCCGCTCGAACAGCAACGCCGGCGAATGCAGCGGTACGCCGAGCAGCGCCGCCTCTTGCGCATCGGTCACGGTCGGCTCAGTCGTCTGTACTGCGTCCTTCGCCGCCACCTGGTACCTCGACCGCAGCAACCCGTAGAGCGAGCCGACCTCGAAGTCGCGGCCGGTGATGCCGGGAACGAAGGCGGACGGGATCCTGATCCGTTCGATGCACATCGGGGCGCCGTCGACCAGCCGCAGCCGGACCACCGAGACGAGCTGATCGCCCGGTGACATCTCCAGCCGCTGACCGAGTCTGGCGCCGGCGGGCACGAGCTCGAAGCTGATCAGCTTGCTCTGCCAGGGCGTGCCCTCGGCCGGCGGCACCTGGTAGTCGCCTTCCACGGTGGGTTCGAGCTCCTGGTGGATCTTCCGGGAGCTCGTGAAGGTGCCGCGGCCATGCTCGCGGACCACCAGTCCGTCGCGGGCCAGATCGTCGAGCGCGGCGCGAAGGGTCGGGCGGGAGACCCCGAGGGATTCACTCAGGCTGCGCTCGGAGGGGAGGGCCTCACCGGGGTTGCGGACCTCGATCAGCCGCAGCAGGCGATCCCGCGCTTCAGTCCTCCTCATCAGGCAACTCTAGCAATCTTTACCAGAGGTCGGACCTATGAGAGCGCATTCACTCCGTACCAAGGGGTTGACTTGACCACTTGGATAGACCACGTTTTACGAAGGGTTCTGTACGAAGAGATCTCCGCCCCGAGACGAAGGTGTGTGAAACCCATGGCTCGATCACGCAAACTCCGCATCACCGCGGCAACCGTAGTACTGGCTGCTCTGGCCGCCGCCGGCGCCAGTACTACGGCCAGCGCCCGCCCCGGACCCGAGAAGCCGCGCAAGCCCGCCGCGTGTGGTGCGTTCTTCGACGACTTCAACTACAGCTCCCGGACCGACCCGAACTTCACCGGGCACGACTGGAGCGTCCGGACCAATGCAGGTGGTCCCGGCGTCGGCGGCGCCACCTGGGCCGCGAGCAACGTCAGCTTCCCGGTGGTGGACGGCCAGAAGTCCCTGGAGCTGCGCGCCTCCACCAACGGCACGGCAGGCGGCACCACTCATGCCCAGGTCCAGCAGAACCGGCTGCGCTTCTTCGAAGGGACCTACGCGACCAGGTTCAAGTTCAGCGATGCCCCGATCAGTGGTGCCGACGGCGACACGGTCAACCAGACCTTCTACACGATCTCGCCGCTCGACTACGACTGGGAGCCGACGTACAGCGAGCTCGACATCTCGGAGTACCTGCCGAACGGCGGCTGGGGTGAGACCGGCCCGACGAACTTCATCACCAGCTGGAACACCTACCAGGCGGATCCGTTCGACGGTTGGCGGATCAGTGAGGCGCGCCGCTGGAGTCACGCCGGCTGGCACACGCTGGTCGCCACTGTCGCTGACGGGCACGTGAAGTACTACATCGACGGAGCGCTGGCAGCGGACCACACGACCGACAGCGCGGGTCGCCCGGTCTACCCGCGGCGGCCGATGACGCTCAACTACAACCAGTGGTTCATCGACCTGACCGGCCACTCCGGCGGCACCAGTACCTACGCCCAGGCGGCCGACTGGGTCTACTACGCCAAGAACGAGGTTCTGACGCCCGCCGCGGCGACCGCGCGAGTCGACTCGTACCGGTCGGCAGGCGCCAGTCACGCGGACACGATCAGCTGCTGAAACAGTGACCCGTCAGTAGCGTGAGACACCCCCAGCAACCCATGGACATTCGGTTCTGGACTGAGTACGGTCCGTAACGGCGTCCGCACCACGTCACCCGTCGGAGAGGGAGATCTCTCCTGCCAGACGGTGAGGTGCCGCCCGCCAGTGGTGCCTCACTGGTGGATGGGCTAGCAGCTCGTGGCAGCCGCTGCGAGCTGATGGGGGCCCGTACACCTAGGTGGGGCGGCCGAGCGCACGCGCTCCCGCCCCACCGACTCAATCTCCCCCCAACGCCGCACTGCCCCTGTTCGTCTTGGTAGATGACAGGGAAGGTGGTGCGAATGGCTGACTGGGAATCCGCGTTCGGCGAGCTACTAGTGGCTCGCGGCAGTGCGCTGCGGTCCTACGCCTATCTGCTGACCGGCGACCCCGCAGCGGCGAGCGACTTGGTCCAGGACGCACTGCTACGAGTCTTCAGCCGCCTGCGGGTCGGCACTGACGTAGTACAGCTCGAGATCGCGGACCAGCTCGGCTGCGCCGAGGGCACGGTGAAACGCCATCTGGCCGACGCGAGGGCGAAGTTGGCCGCTCAGCTCGGCACGACCGAGGAGAGCATGCGATGAGTTCCGGAGACCTGAAGAACCTCTTGCAGGACCTAGCCACCGAGGGCTCTACGGGAGTGGAGCTGGACGAGCAGCAACTGGTACCGCGCATCCGAACTCGCCGGCGTCGTCGCGCGGGGTTGGTGGCTGCCGTCAGCGCCTCGACGGCGGTGATGCTCGCGGCGGGAGCGTTCGTAGTACTGCCGGGTGGTGAGCGGGAGCAGCCGCCTGTGGCCACGCCGACGGTGACTGCCACTGCGGGTTGGATTAACGCCTTCTCCTGTGGGGGCACCTTCAGTGCGCCTCTGACCGGCGACCCGTCGCTGCGCTTCGACGTGAAGCCGCAGGAGGCGACCCGGGATGCACAGGGGATTGCAGCGATGTTCGCCCTCCAGATGACCAATACGACCGGCAAGCCGCTGGAGCTGTTCGGCACGCCGAACGCACCGAGGGTGGTCGTGGTCAAAGACGGGGTCGTCGTGGCCGAGCCTCTCGGCGAGACCTTGCCCGGTCATCACTGGAAGTTCGGTCCGGGCCAGACCGTCACCCTGCAGGTGGCCATGGCGATCCGCCGATGCGAGCGCACTGCCGTGCCGGGCTCAACCCAGCTCGAACCGGGCAACTACCAGATCTACGCGACGAAGACCTTCAGCCACAGCGGCGACGGTTCCAGTCGCACCGACGTCGTCGTCGCCGGCGGACCCTGGACCATCCAGCTGAAGTAGCGGTCATCGGGGGTTTGCCGGATCGTCGGACAACCTTTGCTGGAGTTTGACGTTCAACCAGGGTGCGGTGCGGGCAGACTGATCAACGTTGCAGTGGTTCCCAACCGCCCCTGGGAGATGCCGTGCCTTCTCACCGTGCTTTGCGTCCCGCCGTGATCATCGGCGTACTGCTGGCGTTACTTGCCTTCGGCGTCAGTCCATCGACAGCCGCGACGACGGCGAATCTGTCGGTCAGCGCGGCGATCCAGCAACAAAACGGTTCGACCGGCACCGTCGAGGGCTATGTGGTCGGTCAGCCGACCGCTGCCAACACGGTGATCCGGAGCAACTTCACCGGCGACACCGCGCTCGCGTTGGCCGACTCGGCTTCGCAGACCAGTACGTCGAGCATGCTCTACGTCCAGATCACGACCGCCTTCCGTTCGCAGTACGGGCTGCAGTCGAATCCGGGGCTGATCGGGACCAAGATCAGCGTGACCGGGACGCTGACGCCGTACTTCACGCCGCATGCCGGGCTGAAGGATCCGACCGCGTTCGGTGGCGGCGGGACGACCCCACCCGACCCGAGTGACTACTACGCGAACGCGATCGGGAAGACCGGGCCGGCGCTGAAGTCCGCGCTGCACACGATCATCTCGAGCCAGACCAAGCTGAGCTACGACCAGGTCTGGAACGCGCTCAAGGACACCGACCAGGATCCGGCCAACTCCAGCAACGTGATCCTGCTGTACTCCGGTCGCTCGCAGAGCAAGAGCACCAACGGCGGCGGCGTCAACGACTGGAACCGCGAACACGTCTGGGCCAAGTCACACGGCGACTTCGGTACTGCGACCGGCCCCGGTACCGACGTCCATCACCTGCGGCCCGAGGACGTCTCGGTGAATGGTGCCCGCGGCAACCTCGACTTCGACAACGGCGGCAGTGCGGTGTCGGAGTGCCCGGGGTGTGCGGCGGACGGCGACTCGTTCTCGCCGCGGGCCGCGGTACGGGGTGATGTCGCGCGGATGATCCTCTACATGGCGGTGCGCTACGAGGGTGGCGACGGCTGGCCGAACCTGGAGCCGAACAACTCGGTGAACAACGGCAGCGCGCCGTACATCGGCAAGCTGTCGGTGCTGAAGGCGTGGAGCGCGGCCGACCCGCCGGACGCGTTCGAGAAGCGCCGCAACCAGGTCATCTTCGACACCTGGCAGCACAACCGCAATCCGTTCATCGACCACCCGGAATGGGTCACCTCGATCTGGCCGTAGCGTCTAGGTTGGATGGCATGAGCCCTTCCATTCCACGCTTCCACCTCGCCATGCCGGTCGACGATCTCGCCGCCGCCGCGGAGTTCTACGGTTCCGTGGTCGGCTGCGAACGTGGCCGCAGCTCCGACACCTGGATCGACTGGAACCTGCGCGGCCACCAGTTCGTGACCCACCTGGCCCCCGCGCGTCAACAGGCGATCCACAACCCGGTCGACGGCCACGACGTCCCCGTCCCCCACTTCGGCCTGATCCTCGAGATCCCCGACTTCCACACCCTGGCTGACCGCTTCCGCGCCGCCAACACCCCCTTCGTCATCGAGCCCTACCTCCGCTTCGAAGGCCAGCCCGGTGAGCAATGGACCATGTTCCTGCACGACCCAGCCGGCAACGCCCTCGAATTCAAAGCCTTCGCCAACGACAAGGACGTCTTCGCCACCTAACTGCCCCAGCCTGCCCGCGATCTGCCCTCCCCCTCAGTGCTGCAGCCGACAACACTCGAAGGATGATTGTTATGGCTACAATGGAAAGAGGGAAAGTGACCACAGGAGGACTGGTGGACGTCGGCATCCGAGAACTCCGCGACGGTCTCAGCCGTCACCTCGCCGAAGTGCGCGACGGAAGAACGATCACCGTCACCGACCACGGCAAGCCGATCGCGCGCATCGTGCCTGTGGAGCGGCTGACTGCACTGGAGCGCTTGGTGGCTGAAGGGCGCGTACGTCGCCCCAAGCGACGCAAGCGCCCAGCGCCGATTCCCACACCGACCGACGGCACGGTGAGTGATCTGGTGGCAGAGCAGCGGCGATGATCTGCTACTTCGACACCTCGGCGTTCGTCCCGCTGCTAGTTCCAGAACCGTCGTCGGCCGCTTGTCGAAGGCTCTGGGATGACGCCGATGATGTGATCACCAGTCAATTGCTGTACGTAGAAACGGCCGCTGCGCTTGCGCTCGGGGTCAGGACCAAGCGCTTGACCCGGGAGCGGGAGGCGGAAGCCTTGCAGGTGCTGGACCGGTTCTGGTCCGACTTCTATGTTGTGGAGCCTGACGATCGGCTGGTCAGCCGCGCCGCGATGTTGACATCCCAGCAGGCATTGCGGGCCTATGACGCGGTCCACTGCGCGACCGCCGAACAAGTAAATGACAGCGACCTGATCTTCGCTTCTGGAGATCGCCAGCAGTTGAAGGCGGGCGAGGCGCTCGGGTTCTGTGTTGCCGACGTCAATGAGGTCGACTTCCTGTAGATGCTGCTCCCCGCCGCCCCGGGTTGGTCTACGAGGCCTGTGGGCAAGTGTTTTCGTTAGGGTCGAATGCTTTCCGTGGGGGACTGGGGGCGGCCTACGCTCCGGGCCATGGCGAGTGGCACGAGCTACAAGGAAGTGTTTCGGGTTCCGGAGTTTCGGGCGATGTGGCTGGCTGAGCTTCAGTCGGTGGCCGGGGATCAGTTGGCTCGGGTGGCTTTGTCGGTGCTGGTCTTTACCGAGACGGGATCGGCTGCGCTGACCGGGCTGACCTATGCGTTGACCTTTGTTCCGTCGTTGCTCGGTGGCATTTTTCTGACCGGGCTCGCGGATCGATTTCCGCGTCGCGAGCTGATCATGTGGATCGACGGGCTGCGTGGGTGCCTGATCCTGCTGGTGGCGATCCCGGGGATGCCGTTCTGGTCGTTGTGTGTCCTGGTCGGGATCGTGTCGCTGCTGCAACCGGTCTTCAAGTCGGCTCAGCTCGCTCTGCTGCCGGACGTGCTCGGCGAGGAACGCTTCGCGACCGGGATGGCGATTCGCAGCATCACCATCCAGTCCGCGCAGATGGCCGGATTCGCCGGTGGCGGTCTGCTGATCGCAGTCTTCAACCCGTACGTCGTCCTGGTGCTCGACGCGATCACGTTCTTCGGATCGGCCCTGCTGATCCGCTCCCGGTTGAAGCCACGACCGGCGGCTGACCGGTCCGGGGCCGACGACACCGGCGTACGGCGGTCCTGGCGGGCGTCAGCCGGGGAGTCGTGGGGGCTGCTGTTCGCGGACCGTGGGATGCGGGCGCTCGTCCTGATGCTCTGGCTGATGGCGCTCGTCGCGGTCTACGAGGGGATGGCAGCGCCGTACGCCGCCCTGTTCGGCGGCAGCTCGGTGACGGTTGGGTTGATCCTGGCGGCCGATCCGCTGGGCAGCGTGATCGGTGCGTTCCTGTTCAGCAAGTTCGTGCCCGAGGCGCGGCGGCCGAAGCTGCTCGGGCCGTTCGCGATCCTGGCCGCGGCGCCGGTGGCGGTCTGTCTGCTTCAGCCCGGGCTGTGGGTCTCGATCGTGCTGTTCGTGCTGGCCGGTGGGTTCGGCACGATCGTGGTGATGCAGACGACGACGTCGATGACGTTCATGCTGCCGGACGCGCGGCGAGGCCAGGCGATCGGGATGTCCAACTCGGGCCTGACCACAGCCACCGGCGTCAGCCCGCTTTTCGCCGGAATCCTGGCAGATAAGACCGATGCGGCTCAGGCGGTCGGCTGGTTCGGGGTGGCGGGCGTGATCGCGGCCATCCCGCTCGCCGTGCTCTGGCAGCGCTCGATCCGGGCGGTGCCGGCGCCGGTCACCGATTGATACAGCTTCTGCTGAATACATCCCTTGCTGTACTGTCTGGCTGTGGACACGATCAGCCGGAGTGAAGTGCTGGCCCGCTTCGGGCACGCGTTGTCGGATCCGACCAGGACGCAGGTGATGCTCGTCCTGAGCGAGGGTGCGAGCTATCCGGCCGACCTGGCCGAGCGGATCGGCGTCAGCCGGCAGTCACTGTCGAACCACCTCGCCTGCCTCCGCGGCTGTGGCCTTGTGGTCGCCGAGCCAGAAGGACGCCGCACCCGCTACGAACTAGCCGACCCAAGCCTCGGTACTGCGCTCACGCAGCTGCTCTCCGTCGTCCTAGCCGTCGACCCAGCCTGCTGCCGCCCAGACACCACCGGGGAGTGCCTATGACGAACCCCGCCCCCGGTGCCCGCGGCCCCCTGGCGCCTGCTCCCGAGGCCCACGAGCCGATCCCCGTCGCCTCCAGCGAGCAACGCCTGCTTCCCCTCACCACACCTCCGCGCCCGACGGCGCAGCCGTCGGGCGCGGAGGTAGGAGAGCGCAAGCGGCTTGGGCGGCGTGCACAGCTGCTTGCGGGGGCTAGCGTCAGCTACAACGCGATCGAGGCCGTCATCGCGATCACCGCCGGGACTGTGGCCGGTTCGGTGGCGCTGGTCGGCTTCGGGCTCGACTCGATCGTCGAGGTGGCGAGCGGCCTGATCATCCTCTGGCAGTTCCGGCACCCACTCCCCCAGACCCGCGAGCGCCGCGCTCTCCGCCTGATCGCCCTGTCCTTCTTCGGCCTCGCCCTCTACGTGACAGTGGAGTCCGTCCGCTCGCTGGCCACCGGCTCCAGCCCGGACGCATCCACGGTCGGCATCGGCCTGGCGATCGCGTCTCTGCTCGTCATGCCGCTGCTGTCGGCTGCGCAACGGCGTACCGGCAAGGCGCTCGGCTCCAACGCGGTAGTTGCCGACGGCACCCAAACGCTGCTCTGCACCTACCTCTCGGCGGTGCTACTGGTCGGCCTGGTCCTCAACGCGACCCTCGGCTGGTCCTGGGCAGACCCGATCGCCGGCCTCATCATCGCCGCCGTCGCCCTCCGCGAAGGCATCCAGGCCTGGCAAGGCAAGGGCTGCTGCGCCCCCTCCAAAGCTGACACCTGCGAAGACGGCTGCTGCTAGCGGTTGATTCTGAAGGTCGTATTGCCTTCCTGACGAGTGGCGGTGACCTGACCCTCGCGATGCCGCCCACCACTCACCGCCGCAACGCCAGGCTGCGTAATCGCCGGCGCCGGCGTACCAGGCAGAGCCACACCTGCATGAGCAGCTGATTGCCCGACGCGCGTCTGCACCCAATCCTGCAGACCCGGATCAGCGACGGTCACCCGCGCGCCAGTCTCCCGCAGCATCCCGCGGGCAACCAGACCCTGGCGAGCCGCGTCGATCTCCTGCCACCTGCCCGGCCCGGCTGCCTGCGTCTCGCCCGGCATCGCCATCCCCCGCGGTCCCCGTACTGCGGCCTTGGCCAGCAGATCCTTCTCCGCAGGCGAGCACGTGTTCCACGCCGCCTGGTAGAACACCCGAGCCTGCGCGTTCACGTGAGCCGTCGCCTGCTTCGCCACATCAGTCGTGATCCCGTACGGCGGCCGCGCGAACTGCAGCGCCGTCTCGGACAGATCCCGCAGCCGGCTCGGATTGCCGTTGGCCGACTTGAGTAGCTTCTCCACCGCCTCCTGCTGGTACGGAATCCCGGCCCGCCGCAGCGGTTCGGTCACAGCCGGCCGCAACTCGTTGTCAGCGAGCGGCCCACACTCCCGTACGTCGAACCGCCCAGTGACCCCAGTCGCGATCCCAGACATCCCGCCCGACGCCGCCATCAACCGGGTCGTCGCCATCTCGCCACCCGCGCCGACGAGGTACACCGGCTGCCCCTTGCGCTCCAGATGAGCGGAGAGCTCGGTCAGCGCGGCGAGGTCCCGCTCGGAGGCGACGTCAAGGTTGTCGACCATCAGCATCACCGGCTGCTTCTTCTTCGCGGCCAACTCGGCGAGATTGTCGGCGAGCTGGTTGAGCGTGCTGCCGATACCGTCCTTGCCCGGTGCATCCCACTGCTTCTTGACCACCGCCTGAACCGGCATCATCCCGAACCGGAGCTCGGCGCCGTTCTGCTGGTTGCGACTGCGCTGGGTCAAATCCCGCAGCGTCTTCTTCAGCTTGCGAAGTGCGAAGTACCCGTGCCGCTTGCGCAGGCCGCCGAGGTCTTCGCTGACCGCGCGGACAAACCGGTTCTCCAGCGGCTCGCGAGGCGACGCGTCGACCCGTACCGCGGTCCAGCCGTTCTGCCGGGCGACCTCCTGGGCCCGGTCCAGCTCGAGACTCTTGCCCATCCCCGGGCCGCCGGTGAACAGCACCGAGTTGCTCTCGGGCCCGCGCCGGTCGAGGGAGATCGGACGACCCAGCTGATCCGTCCGGGTGACCGTGTACGCCGGACGCCGGGGCGTGCCGAAGACCTGACTCATCCGGCCAGCGTTGGTGCTCCGGCGGGCCGGAACGCGGGTTCGAGGCGGCCAGCAGATGAACTGGCGCTGAACCCCTCAGAAGACCTGATGCAGGAACCGGCAGAAAAGTTGCGGGAAATGAATGGGTAATTCTTTTCAAGCGAGGATTTGCCGAGCTGCTTTTCTGAATTCGCCCGACGGGCATTGTGAATTATGCCCGGGAAGCTCTAGGCAATTGCCTCGCCCGCGTGTCATCCTGCAAAAATGAACACATGGGCGAGGCGGGTGCGGGTGGGGATAGCGGCACTGGCGGGAATGGTGTCGATGGCGGCGATGCTGGTGGCGGCTCCGATGGCCACCGCGGTACCGAGGGCAGCGGAGTCACCGGATCCCAAGCTGAGCGTCACGGACGTGGACCTGGGCCGTCCGACGGTCGCCGTGTCGGGCCTGAACCGGGTCGCCGTGGGGGTCACGGTCAAGGCGGGTTACAACTCGGACGATCCGGTCGACAACGACACGCTGCTCAACGTGTTCCTGAAGCGCACCGGCGGCATCGGTCCGGTCAGGCTGATGATCGCCGGGCATTTGAAGCGCACGGCCGGAACGCTGAAGAACGGCACCTGGACCGGCACGGTCGACGTCCCCTCGACGGCGAACGGGACCTTCAAGGTGTACGGCGTCATGCCCGGCTTCACCCTGGATGGCTCGGACGGCAGCATGACGACCGAGACGCCCTTCGACGGGCCGAGTATCGCCGTCACCGGCGTGCACCTGCCGAGGCTCGGCGTCTCGGTGATTCCCAAGGTGGTTCCGTTCGGTTCGGCGTACCAGCTCAGGGCGGCGATCTGGGACTCAGCGACCGGTAAGCCCTATGGCAGCAGGCTCCCGCTCCAGGTCGTCAACGACAACCTGTGCGTCGAGTACGACGCCGGCTCGAAGCTCACCGACACGGCGGGCATCCTCGTGACGTCGTTCCCGGCGTCCGCGGCCGACTCGCTCAACTGCGTCCGGGTGCGCGGCAAGTTCTTCGACACCATCGGCCTCGGGTTCGCCCCGCTCCGGCCGGGCATCATCGGCGCCGTACCGTCGAAGACCGTCGTGCCGGTCAACACGATCGTCCCCGTCAACGGCTCGGTCGCCGGTGCGCCCTTCCGCTGCCCGGTGATCCTGCAACGCCTGTACGGCGCGTCGCAGTGGCGCAACGCGAGCCAGGACCTCGTCCGGCAGAGCGGTCGCTTCACCGTCCTCGCGCAGCCGTCGTACCGCGGGAACAACATCTACCGGGCCTACTTCCCGACCTGCGGGCGGTACCAGGCCGGCATCAGCAAGAGCTTCGTGATCCGCGGCACGTGAGGCCGGTTGGGTGGGGTGGGTTAGCCTGAGTTAGGTATGCCTAACCCATTCCACCCGAAGGTCGAGAGGACCGTGGTCGCGTGAGCACCCCCGCCACCCCCGCACCCCGTAGCCGCCGTGCGAAGCTGGCGATCGTCCGCCGGACCGAGCGCGTCACCCCGCACATGATCAGAGTGGTGCTGAGCTGCGACGAGTTCGTCGACAACGGCAGCACCGACCACTACGTGAAGCTGCTCTTCCTCCAGCCGGGAGTGGAGTATCCGGACCCGCTCGACATGGGCGCCGTCCGCGAGCAGATGCCGTCCGAGCAGTGGCCGACGATGCGGACCTACACCGTCCGTTCGTGGGACGAGGCCGCCCGGGAGCTGACGATCGACTTCGTTCACCACGGTGACGAGGGCATCGCCGGTCCGTGGGCCGCGGCCGCTCAGCCTGGCGACAAGCTCTGGTTCAACGGTCCGGGCGGTGGCTACGCGCCGCAGGAGACGGCCGGCTGGCACCTGCTGGTCGGCGACGAGAGCGCGCTGCCGGCGATCGGCGCCGCGATCGAGGAGTTGCCGCCGGGCGCGCACGCGAAGGTGTTCATCGAGGTCGAGGACGAGACCGAGGAGCAGAAGTTCAGCGGCTCCGGCGACGTCGAGCTGACCTGGCTGCACCGGACCGGTGGCACCGGTGAGCGTGGCGAGGGACTGGTCAAGGCGGTCGAGGGGCTGGAGTTCCCGGCCGGCGACGTCCAGGCCTTCGTCCACGGCGAAGCCGGCTTCGTACTGCGCCTGCGCCGCCACCTCTTCACCGAGCGCGGTCTCACCCGCGACCAGGTCTCGCTGTCCGGCTACTGGCGCCTCGGCAAGAACGAGGACGGCTGGCAGGCCGAAAAGGCCGAGACCGCCCGCAAGGAACGCGCAGCCGCCGGCGACTGACGCCAACCATCCGGCCGCGGCGGACGTCGTACCGGTCGATGACTGTTGATCCTGCGCTCTTCGACCGGTTCGCCATCGACTACGACCACTTCGTCAGCCTGCAACCCGGGCAGAACTCGGCGTGGGTGCGCGGGCTGGGGGTGACCGGGGAGCGCGCGATCGACGTCGGGTGCGGCTCCGGCCACGCGGCGGAGCGGCTCGCGGACGATTTCGGCTACGTGCTCGGGGTCGATCTGAGCGAGCCGATGATCGAGATCGCCCGGGCGAGCCGGGCGCGGCCGAACGTGGAGTACCGGGTGGCGGACGCATTCGCGCTGGAGGACGACGGGTTCGACCTCGTCTACAGCCACACGATGATGCATCACCTGCCCGACTACCGGGCCGGGCTGGAGCAGTTGAAGTCGCTGGTCCGGCCGGGTGGGACGGTGGCGGTGGTCGACAACGTCTGCGATCTGTATCCGACTCCGCCGCGACGGGCGTACACAGTGGGCGCAGTACTCGGGTTTCCTCGGGAGGTCCGGCGGATCGGGTGGCGTGAGGCTTGGTTCGAGTTGCGGTTCTGGTTCAGCAAGCCGTGGCTCGAGCACCTGCTCAGCGATCGGTATCTGTCCCGCGCGCAGTTCCGGCTGGTCTACGACAGCGTCTTCCCGGGGGCGCAGTACGACGATCTCGGGTTTGCGCTGGCGATGCGCTGGACGGACGAGCGGGGCGGCTGATCAGGTCCGGACCGCGGCGATCCGGCGGTTGATGATCTGGGCGATCACCGGTGCCTCGTCGTGCGGCAGGACCCAGTCGTCGCCCTGAACCTGCAAGATGAGCGCGGGACCAGGGCTGCTCCGAGGAGCCAGCTTCATGGTCACCGGGTACTTGAGCCGCTCGGCGCCCGACAGCGTCACGTCGTGGACGCCGGTCACGGCCGTGAGCGGGTAAGGCTTGTCGCGCTCTGTCGTCTGCCGGCCCTCGGCCGTGTGGAGCACCATCTGCTCGTGCAAGGCGACCTGGTCGGCGGTGATCGACAACCGCAGCCGGGTCAGCCCGCGCATCCGGAAGGTCAGCTCGTACTGCGATTCGGCCAGCTCCGGGATCGCCGGGTACATCAACGCGCGGAAGCCGTAGCGCGCGAAGGCGGCACCGATGATCGCGCCGACGACCGCGGCCGGCAGGAACCACATCGCGATCGAGCCCGAGTCCAGCACGATCGTGTAGAACGAGGTGAACAGCGCCGTCACGCCGCCCATCGTGATCCCGGCCCAGGCCCAGCGAATGGGCTTGTAGCGGCTCTTCCCGCGGCGCCACCATCCCGCGGCCAGCAGCGCGAGCGGTATCAGCCCCGCCTGCCAGTTGTAGACCTCGCTGTCCGCGGCCGCGGAGATCCACAGCGTCAGGCCGAGGAAGATCAGCGGGATCCCGAGATAGATGAACGACACGACGAACTGCGCCTGCCGGTCCCTTGCGTCCAGTGAGCTCACCGGAAAACCCAAGCACATGTACCGGTCGACCTCGTAATGTTGCCGACGATGACTGCGCTGTTCGAGGTACCGGCCCCGCTCTTCGAGACTCTGTCGGACCAGCTGCCGTGGCTCGAGGCCTCGCCCGCGCTGGCGGCGGAGTACCTCGATCGCTGGAAGTTGCGCCTCGATGGCAAGCCGCTGCATGGGATGGCCTCGGTGGTTCTGCCGGTTGTCAGCGCCGATGGGACCCAGGCGATGCTGAAGCTGCAGCCGTTCACCGACGAGAACATGGGCGAGGCTCTCGGGCTGAAGACCTGGAGTACCGAGGATGTGGTCGAGGTGCTCGACGACGATCCGGAGACCGCCACGATCCTGCTGGAACGGCTCAAGCCCCGCTCGCTCAGTGACCACCCCGACGACACCGAGGCCACTCAGATCCTGGCCGAGCTGCTCACCCGGCTCTGCGTAGTACCGGCTCCGGCCGGTCTGCGACGGCTGGCGGACATCGTCGCCGAGATGCTGGACGACGCTCCCGGGCTGATTCCACGGCTGGCCGACCCAGACCAGCAGTCCCTCGTACGCCGGTACGCGGCGCAGGCGGCCGAGTTGGTGCAGGAGCCCGGCGATCGCCTGCTGCACTGGGATCTCCACTACGACAACGTGCTCGCGTCGCAGCGCAAACCCTGGCTGGTGATCGACCCGAAGCCGCTCGCGGGTGACCCGTGCTTCGAGCTGCTCCCGGCGCTCGGCAACCGGTGGGACGACCTGGTGGCGACGGGTGATCTGCCACGGGCGATTCGCCGCCGGTTCGACCTCATGCTCGAGGTGACCGGGCTGGAGCGCGAGCGTGCGATCGGCTGGACGATGGTGCGGATCCTGCAGAACGTGCTCTGGGATCTCGAGGGCGACGAGGACGAGGCAGAGGACGAGATCGACCCGAACCAGCTGGAGATCGCGCGGGCCCTGACATGAACCCTTCGATCTGATTACATGATTACATGACGACACCGACGGTATATGAGTGGGCGGGCGGCGCGGAGGCATTCCTCCGGCTGACCGAGGTGTTCTACGACAAGGTGCTGGACGACCCGATCCTCGCGCCGGTCTTCGCGCAGATGAGCGACAAGCATCGCGAGCATGTCGCCCTCTGGCTGGGCGAGGTCTTCGGCGGCCCGAGCCGCTACACCGACGAGCTCGGCGGCTATCCGGCGATGCTCTCCCATCACCTGAACCTCGGCCTCACCGAAGAACAGCGCTCCCGCTGGGCCGGCCTGATCGCCGCCAGCGCCGACCCGGCCGGCCTCCCCGACGACCCCGAATTCCGCTCGGCCTTCGTCGCCTACGTGGAGTGGGGCACTCGCCTCGCCCTCGCGAACTCCCAGCCCGGCGCTACGCCGCCACCGATGGCTCCGGTTCCGAAGTGGGGCTGGGGCGAAGCGCCGCCGTACCAGCCTGTGACATAACCGGTGCGGCAATGGGCTTTCAGGGCGGGCGGTCCGGGGTAAGACCAGGTAAAGGTTGAAGTGTCAGATACCCGCGGGGGAACTCGGGACCTATCGTTTCGATATTGTCGGCGGTTCACGACGAACCCGGTGGCCGGGATGCGAGGGTGAACCATTGTGACCGCTCAGCTCGAGTACCCCGACTTGCAGGACAGCGAGGCGCTGCTGTCGATCCAGGGTCTGTGGAAGGTGTTCGGTCCGAAGGCCGCCCGGGTTCCGCGCCGTCCTGAGCTGGCAGCGTTGAGCCGGGCCCAGCTGCTCGACCAGACCGGCTGTACTGCGGCCGTCCGCGACCTGAGCTTCGACGTCGCCCCGGGCGAGGTCTTCGTCGTGATGGGCCTGTCGGGTTCCGGCAAGTCGACCCTGGTCCGCTGCCTGACCCGGCTGATCGAGCCGACCGCCGGCAGCATCTACTTCGAGGGCGAGGACCTGCGCGCCGCCGACGAGAAGCGGCTGCGGACGCTGCGCCGGAGCAAGTTCTCGATGGTCTTCCAGCACTTCGGCCTGCTTCCGCACCGCAAGGTGATCGACAACGTCTCGTACGGCCTCGAGGTCCGCGGTGAGAGCAAGCCCGATCGCCGTCGCCGCGCCCAGGAGGTCATCGACCTGGTCGGCCTCCGCGGCAACGAGAACCTGTACCCCGAACAGCTCTCCGGCGGCATGCAGCAGCGCGTCGGCCTGGCTCGCGCGCTCGCCTGCGACCCCGACGTACTGCTCTTCGACGAGCCGTTCTCCGCGCTCGACCCGCTGATCCGCCGCGAGATGCAGACCGAGGTCGTCCGGCTGCACCGCGAGGTCGGCAAGACGATGGTGTTCATCACCCACGACCTGTCCGAAGCGCTCAAGCTGGGCGACCGGATCCTGCTGATGCGCGACGGCGAGGCGGTCCAGCTCGGGACCGGCGACGAACTCGTCGGGGCTCCGGCGGACGACTATGTGCGCGACTTCGTCCGCGACGTACCGCGCGCCGACGTACTCACGCTGCGCTGGATCGTCCGTCAGCCGCGAGACGGCGAGGAGCTGGCCGGCCTTGAGCTCGGTCCCGACGTCCTGGTCCGGGAGGCGACCCGGCAGGTGCTCGAGGCGGGCGGCGCGGTGAAGGTCGTCGCCGACGGGCAGCTGCTCGGCGTGGTCGGCGACGAGGAGATCCTCGCCGTCGTCGCGGACAGGGAAACGGCTCCTGCCCCTGCGCGGCGCCTCTCCTGATGGCTTCCATCACGGGTTCGGTCGAGATCGAGGTACGGCGGCCTCGTCGCGGGGTGATCGTCGGCGTCCTGCTGGTCGCCTGGGTTGCCGCCTGGTTTGTGCTGAAGGGCATCAACACGCTCGCGCTCGGTGGTCAGGAGACCACTGGCCTGCATCGCTGGCTGACCGATCAGCGCGACTTCCTGGGTGGCGGTAACGCTTTCCTCGACGCGATCCGGGTCGTCGTCGACCAGTTCGTCATCCTGCTCCAGGCGGTGATCGCGCAACCGTCGTACGGGCGGCCGGTGCCGCTGATCGGCTGGCTCGGCGTGGTCGCGGTCTCGGCGTACCTGGCCTGGGCCTTCGGGAACTGGAAGGTCGCGGTGCTGACCGCCGCCGGGCTGACGTTCCTGGGGCTGCAGGGGTTGTGGCAGGAGAGCATGGACACGCTCTCGCTGACCATCGCGGCCGTTCTGCTGGCGCTGCTCGCGGGCATCCCGCTCGGCATCTGGGCGGGGTTGTCGAATCGCGCCTTCAAAGTCGCGACGCTGATCCTCGACCTGATGCAGACTCTGCCGACTTTCGTGTACCTCGCCCCGCTCACGTTGTTCTTCGCGATCGGCCCGGCCGCGGCGACCATCGCGACGCTGATCTACGCGGCCCCGCCGGTCGTCCGGCTCACCGCGCACGCGATCCGCTCGGTGCCGCGCGAGAGCGTCGAGGCGGCCCGCTCGCTCGGCTCGTCGGGCGGTCAGACGCTGATGAAGGTACTGCTGCCGATGTCGCGCAGTACGGTCGTCGTCGGCATCAACCAGACGATCATGGCCGCGCTGTCGATGGTGACCGTCGCCGCGCTGATCGATGCGCCCGGGCTCGGGCAGACCGTGCTGAAGGCGCTGCAGACGCTCGACGTCGGCGTCGCGTTCAACGCCGGCCTCGCGATCGTCGTACTGGCGATCGTGCTCGACCGGGTGACCACTGCAGCCGGCGACCGACCCTGGCGTACTGCGAGCCTGCGGCGCAAGGTGCTGCTCGGCGCTGGGGCGGTCGTGGCACTAGTGGCGGTCTGGTTCTCGCGGACCTATGTGTGGGCGGCCGATTTCCCGACTGGCGCCAACATCGGCTCGAAGATCGCTGTCGCCACAACCGACGCGACGAACTGGGTGCAGGACGTCTTCGGCGGCTTCACGTTCGGCGTCCGTGACGCGGTCACCAAGGGCGTACTCAACCCGCTCGAAGCTTTGCTCACCGAGTCGCCGTGGTGGCTCGTCGCCGTGGTGATCGTGGCGCTGGCCGCCTTGCTGGGCAGCTGGCGGGGCGCAGTACCGGCTGCTGTTTGCCTCGGACTCCTGGTCGCGACGGGCGTGTGGCACGACAGCATGGTCACGCTCGCCTCGACCCTGCTCGCCACGGTCGTGGTCGTCGCCGTCGGGATCGTGCTCGGCGTGTGGACGGGCCGCAATCACCGCGCGGACAGTTGGTTGCGGCCGATTCTCGATGCCGGTCAGACGATGCCGCCGTTCGTGTACCTCGTACCGTTCCTGGCCCTGTTCGGGACAAGCCGGTTCACCGCGATCGCGGCGGCGGTCGTGTTCGCCGTACCGGTGACCACCAAGATCGTTGCCGACGGCATCAGAGCTGTGCCGGTCGCGACCGTCGAGGCGGCGAACTCGGTCGGCTCCAGCACCTGGCAGGTGATCAGCAAGGTGCAGCTCCCGGTGGCCCGGCGGGCGATCGCGCTGGCGGTCAACCAGGGCCTGATCTACGTGCTCTCGATGGTCGTCGTCGGCGGACTCGTCGGCGCCGGCGCCCTCGGGTACGACGTCGCCGCCGGCTTCGCGCAGAGCGAGCTGTACGGCAAGGGACTCGCCGCCGGGCTGGCTATCGTGCTGCTGGGCGTGATGCTCGACCGGATCACGCAGGCCGCGGCCCGGCGTACCCGGAAGTTCAAAGGAACAGCTAGAGGAGACAACCTGTGGTGACCAAGAAGCTCCGGAGTGCTGGAGTTCTGACCGCGTTTGCCCTGGCCTTGACTGCCTGTGGAGGCGCCAAGGTCGGCGAGGCCGACAAGCCGGCTACCACTGGTGGCAAGGAGTGCGGCACCTTCAACCTGGCCGTCAGCCCGTGGGTCGGGTACGAGGCGAACGCGGCCGTGGTCGCGTACGTGGCGACCAAGGAGCTCGGCTGCAAGGTGGTGAAGAAGAACCTGAAGGAAGAGATCGCCTGGCAGGGCTTCAGCACCGGTGAGGTCGACGCGAACCTGGAGAACTGGGGTCACGAGGACCTGAAGAAGAAGTACATCACCGAGCAGAAGGTCGCCGTCGAGGCCGGGCTGTCGGGTAACAAGGGCGTGATCGGCTGGTACCTGCCGCCGTGGCTCGCGGCCGAGCACCCGGAGCTCAAGGACTGGAAGAACCTGAACAAGAACGCCGCGATGTTCAAGACCTCGGAGTCGGGTGGCAAGGGCCAGCTGCTGGACGGCGACCCGTCGTTCGTCACCAACGACGAGGCGCTGGTGAAGAACCTCAAGCTGGACTACAAGGTTGTCTACGCGGGCTCCGAGACGGCGCTGATCCAGGCGTTCCGGGACGCGGAGAAGAACAAGAAGCCGGTGATCGGGTACTTCTACGAGCCGCAGTGGTTCTTCAACGAGCTGAAACTGGTCAAGGTCGACCTGCCGGCGTACACGACCGGCTGCGACGCAGTACCGGCGAAGGTGGCCTGCGACTACCCGGCGTACGAGCTGGACAAGATCGTGTCGAAGAAGTTCGCCGACTCGGGCAGCCCGGCGTACGAGCTGGTGAAGAAGTTCAACTGGACCAACGACGACCAGAACGTGGTCGCGAAGTACATCGCCGAGGACAAGCTGACCCCGGACGCGGCCGCCGAGAAGTGGGTCAAGGAGAACCAGTCGAAGGTCGACGCCTGGCTCGGCAAGTAGTTCAGAACATGCCCGGGCCGGGGGTCAGGATCCCGGCCGGGTCGAATGTGCGCTTGAGTTCCTGGAGCTTTGGCCAGCGGTCGCCGTAGTGGTCCGCCCAGTCGTCCTGGGTGAAGGCGACCGACTCGATCGGGTACCGCGTGCCGCCGAGCGCGCGGGCCCGGTCGTACAGGCCGCGGTTCCTGGCCAGCATCTCGTTGGCGTACTCCGTGCTCGGCTGGCCGGCGGTCATCTCGTTGGCGTACTCCGTGCTCGGCTGGCCGGCGGTCATCAGGGTGAAGAGGTAGACCCAGTCGCTGTCGTCTTGCGGCAGGCTCAGCGACGGCCGGGTGAGGCGGGAACGCCGGTGGGCGTAGAGCAGGACGAACCCGCCGGTGCCGATGTCCCTCGGCGTCAGGTGCGTGACGACCTCGGTGACGTACTGCTCGACGGTCGCCTCGGGGAGCCAGACGGTGAGCCACGGCTTCGCCAGGTGATCCCAGTCGAGAAGCTCGCGGAGTTGCTCGACCGCGACGTCGATCCGGGTGACGTGCGGGAGGAAGTCGTTCTCGCTGATCTCGGTCGTGGCCGGCGTGAGGCCGCGGAGCAGGTGCGCGTCGTCGGGCGGCTCGGCCTGGGAGTGGAAGGTGAAGGCGTTGAGGTGCTGCACCT
Organism: Kribbella catacumbae DSM 19601; assembly: GCF_000372465.1. GTDB lineage: Bacteria > Actinomycetota > Actinomycetes > Propionibacteriales > Kribbellaceae > Kribbella > Kribbella catacumbae. The sequence continues at coordinate 55,326 of NZ_AQUZ01000007.1, read as the reverse complement.
CGCCCTGCTCACCCGGCCGCCACCAGTCGCCGTAGATCTCGCTGATCTCCGCGCGGCCGAGCAGCGTCCGGAAGTCTTCGAAGAAGCCGGTGAGGTCGGGGTAGGCGAGCTCATGACCTCGGACCAGGTCCGGCGCGGGCTCGAGGCGGACGGTGGCCTTGGTGATGATCCCGTACTGCCCCAGGCCGGCCAGGACCGCCTCGAACAGGTCTTCGTCCTGGGTCGGCGAACAGCGGCGTAGGTCGCCGGTGCCGGTGACCACCTCCAGCTCGATCACGCTGTCGACCTGACCGCCGGACTGGATCGCGGGCGGGATCCCGCCGAGGGACAAGGTGCCGCCGAGGCTGAGACCGAGGAAGCCGGTCAGCGCGGGCGGGGTCAAGCCGCGTTCGTGGGCTGCGTTGGTCAGCTGCAGCCAGTCGGCGCCGGCGTCGACCACCGCGCGGTCGTCGTGGATCTCGTGAATGGTGTTCAGTGAGCGCATGTCGATCAGCAGCCCACCGACCAGCCCTTGGCCGTGAGTGGTGTTCGCCAGCCCGCGGGCCGCGACTGGGATCTCAAGCTGTGCGCAGAACCTGACCATCGTCTGGACGTCAGCGACGGACCCCGGCCGCAGTACGACCTGCGGCGTTTCCGTCAGGTACTGCCCGGCGTCTTGCGAGACCTCGCTCCGGCTGACCTCGTCGACCAACAACTCCCCATCCAGCCCCGGCACCTGCTTGACCCACTCAAACCCCATCAAGAGCCTCCCGAATCCGCTCCACATCGAACCGTTCCCCTGCCGCCAGCGGCACACCCACCTTCAGCCGCAACTCTTCTGCCTCCTTCAAGAGTTCTAATGCTTGGTCTGATTGACCGGCGCAGGCTCTCGCGGCGGCCAGGCCCTCCAGAGCCAGTGCGATAGCTCGCTCGTCTCCTGTGGCGACTGCTGTCGCGTGGGCTTCTGTTTGCAGTTGCAGGGCTTTGACGTGGTCACCTCGCTGGTCCGCGATGAAGCCGAGCTGGGTGAGGATGAAAGCGACGCCCGACGTGCCGCCGACCTGCCGCAGCCAGCCCAGCAACTTCGCCAGGTGCTGCTCCGCCTTGTCGAGCTCACCCCGTCGTCGCGCCGTCATCCCGAGCCCGACCTCGGCGTACTCCTCCGCCGACTTGTTGGACTGCTCGATCGCCAGCCGTCGCGCCCGCTCATGTAGCTCGTCAGCCCGCTCGTAGTCCCCGGTGAGCATCGCGATCCGCCCGAGCCCCGACGTACGGAACGACACCTCTGTCCACATCCCCAGCTCCTCGGCCAGCCGCAATGCATCCTGCAGCCGCCTGGTGGCCGTCTCGTAGTCCCCAGAGATCTCAGCAGCCACGATGAGCGAGTAGTTTGCCTGCAACTGCCCCCACCCGTCGCCAAGCTCGTCGAACAGCTCCACACTCCGCAGGCCGTCTCTCTGCAACGCCTCCAGATCAGCGTGCGTCAGCGACAACTGCGCCCGAGTACTGAGCGCCGCAGCCAACCCCCACCGATCCCCCAGCCGGGTGAAGGTCGCAATCGACCGATCGATCCGCCCCATGAGCAGCTGACCTTCGCCGTACGCCCACTGTGTCGTCGTCAGGAACCACTCTGCTCGCGCCTGACCCTGCGCATCATCGAGCGACTCGTACAGAGCCAGGGCCGCAGTACTGGCCGCCGTGAGGTTGCTCCCCTCCGCCGCCGTCGCAGCGAACCCCACACTCCAGACAGTCGCCGCAGCTCGTGCAGCATTCGCAGGACCCGGTACTGCGAGCGCGGCGGCCAGGGCGCGTCTTGCCTCGCTCAGGCGCCCGCGGAGGTACCAGTACCAGGCCATGGCGTTCACTAGCCGCAGGGCGCTGGCCGGCGATGCGTGCTGAAGGGCTAGCCGCAGATTCGCGTTCTCTTGGTCGAGTCGGTCCAGCCAGAGTCTCTGGTCGGCGCCACGCAGGTGCGGCTCCGCCTGCTCAGCCAGCGACACGTAGTACGCCGTATGTCGGAGTCGGAGCCGTGGTTCCTCGCCGGACTCGACCAGTCGTTCGAGGCTGTAGGCGGCGACTGACTCCAGCAGCCGGTAGCGGCCGCCGGTGGAGACTACGAGTGACCTGTCGACCAAGCGCGCGAGTACTTCGGCCGGTAGTTCGCCGACCTCCTCCGCCGCCTCCAGGCTGAAGCTGTCGGCATGTACTGCGAGCCGCCTGAGCAGGACCTGCTCGTCCTCGCTCAGCAGCTCCCAACTCCAGTCGATGGTTGCCCGCAGAGTCCGCTGCCGCTCGGGAACCCCACGCCCACCCGCCAGCAACCGAAACCGATCATCAAGCTTCGTCGCGAGCCCCTGCATTCCCAACGCCCGCACCCGAGTAGCCGCCAGCTCCAACGCCAACGGAATCCCATCCAGCCGCCGACAGATAACCCCGACAGCAGCATCCTCGGCGGGGGTGACGTCTTCGGCGCCCGCGGCGGTCGCTCGTTCGCGGAACAGTCGTGCGGCGGCTGCTGGTGCCAGCGGGGTCACCTCCAGGAGGTGCTCACCCGCCAAGCCCAGTGGCTCTCGGCTGGTCGTCAGTACTCGCAGTCCCGGCACTTCTGCCAGCAGCGTTCCCACCAGGTCGGCCACGGAATCCACCAGATGCTCACAGTTGTCGAGCACCAGCAGACTTGGCCGAGCCCTCAACGCTTCGACCAGCCGCTTGCTCAGCTCCCGCCCCATCGCCGGAACCGGCATCCCCACCACTTCATCCCGCAACCCAACCCCAGCCGCCACCGCATCCAGCACATCCACGTCCCGAAAAGCCGCCAACTCCACAAGAACCACCTGCTCCACAGCGGCTGCCGGCCCGGTGGCAGCTCCTGCTGCAGCCTCGCGGCCGAGCTCGAGAGCCAAGCGGGTTTTGCCTACCCCGCCCGGGCCGACCAGCGTCAGTAACCGCGCCTTCGCCAGCAGCGACAGTGCCTCCGCCACCGCGCCTTCCCGCCCGATCAGCTCGTTCAGCGGCGCCGGCAGCTTGCTACCACCGCCCGCAGTCAGCGCCGGATCATGCCGCAGGATCGCCTGATGCAACGCGGCCAACTCCGGCCCCGGATCAGCCCCCAGTTCCTCAGCCAACAGCTCCCGATACTCAGCGAACGCCTTCAGCGCCTCGTCCTGCCGCCCGGCCCGATACAGCGCCCGCAACTGAATCGCCCGCACCCGCTCCCGCAACGGCTGCTGCACCACCAGCTGCGCAACCTCGGCAAGCACCGCCCCACCAGACACCCGATCGAGCTGAGCCGCGAGAAGATCCTCCGTAGCGGTCAGCCGTAGTTCCTCCAGCCGATCCCGCGCAGCCCGGGCAAACTCGCGATCCGCCACCTCGGCGTACGCCGGCCCTCGCCACAACCCGAGCGCCTCCCGCAGTACCTCGACCTGGCGCGACCCGCCGGCCACCAACTGCTCGAAGTTGTTGCTATCGACAACCTCTGGCAGCACCGCCAGGGTGTAGCCGCCCGGCCCGTGAGTGACCAGCGCCCGACCGCCCGGCTCAGCCCGAGCGAGCGCAGTACGGAGTTGTGAGACGCGGGCTTGCAGCGTGCCGGACGCATTACGCGGCGGATGATCGCCCCAGAGATCATCGATCAGACGATCAGCAGACACCGGCTTGCCAAGGTTGACCAACAGGTCGAGCAGCAACGCACGCACCTTGGTGTCAGGCACGATGACCGGCTCACCCGCATCCGTCCGGACGAGCAGCGGCCCCAGCACCCCGAAGTACACCCCGCAACAGTAGCCAGTGCCATGGACACCCGTAGGGAATCCGTAGCGCTCTTCCGCAGGATCAAGGCATGACCAACAACCACGAAGCAGTCACCGTCATCGGCCTCGGCGCCATGGGCTCTAAGATGGCCGAGACCTTCCTCGCCGCCGGCCACCCGACCACCGTCTGGAACCGTACGCCGGGCCGGGCCGCGCAGCTCGTCGCCGCCGGGGCCACTGAGACCAAGACGGCCGCAGAGGCCGTGGCCGCGAGCACCTTGGTAGTGATCAGTCAGGTCGACTACGCGGCAATGGACAACTCCCTGCAAGGCGTAGACCTCGCCGGGCGAGTACTGGTGAACCTAAGCTCCGACAGCCCGGACCGGCTCCGCCAAGGCACCCGCTGGGCGACAGAGCGCGGCGCTACCCTCATCACCGCCGGAATCATGGTCCCGCCACCGGGCATCGGCGAGCCGGGCGCCTACTCCTTCTTCAGCGGCCAGCGGGAGGTACTGGAGGCGCACAAGGCCACGCTGGAGGTGCTGGGCCGGGTCGACTACGTCGGGACTGACCCTGGGCTGTCGATGGTCTACTACCAGGCCATGCTCAATGTGTTCTGCACGACGCTGATCAGCTACTTCTACTCGACCGCCCTGCTCGGCACGGCCGGGATCAGCGCCGAACAGCTCCGGCCGTACATCGCGACGATGCTGGAAGAGCTGGCCGACGACGGCCCGATGGGCTTCCTCAAGATCCTCGCCGCGGAGATCGACTCGAGCAACTATCCCGGTGCCGAGAACAACCTGCACATGATGGCCGTCGGCAGCGAGCACATCGCGCACGCCTTCACCCAGGCGGGCCTGGACACCACGCTGCCCGCTGCGGTGGCCGCTCTGTTCGCCCGGGCAGATGCTGACGGGCACGGGCTCGACGGCTTCAACTCGATGATCGAGACGATCCGGAAGCCGGTGGCCTGAGCATTATCACGGACGGCGCCCGGCGTACAGGTTGAAGTGCCGTTGAGCTTGTTCGACGCCACCGGCAACTATCACGAGAGACACGAGCAACGCCGACGACACGCCGGAAATTGGTTGAAACCGGGTAGCGTCGTCCCATGATCATCGTGACAGCTGCACTGAAGGGCGGGGTAGGTAAGACAACCACGTCGGTGTACTTGGCCGCGCTGGCATCTTCCAACCGTCGCACAGCCACCCTCGTCGACGCCGATCCGCAAGGTAGTGCCGCGGACTGGGTCGCCGAATCCGACGACGACCATCTGTCCAGGATCGAGATCGCCGAGGCGCCGACCGAACGGCTTCTCACCAAGGCACTGGACAAGGTTCCGCCGGAGGGCATCGGGGTGGTGGACATGCCGCCATCGCACGAGCGGTTGCTGAACAAGGCGCTCGAGCGGGCCCGGATCGTGATCCTGCCGACCCGCGTCGGCGGTGTCGAGACGCCGCGGGTGAGGGCGGTGCTGGAGCTGGTGCCCAAGGGTGTCCCGGTCGGCCTGGTGATCTGCTCGGCGCGCACCTACACGCGCAGCTACCAGGAAGCGATGCGGCAGTACGCCGACGAGAACATCCCGGTCTGGGGCACCATCCCGGAGCGCGTCTCGATCACCGCCGGCCCGATGGGTCCGCTGGCCGAGGACGGCCTGGAGTCCTACCGCAAAGTCTGGCGCAAAATCCTGGCCGCCGCCCGCAGCTGAACCACCCTGCAGCCGCCCTTCCGACCTCGCCGCCGGAGGGGCGGTTCAGCGCGCCGGTACTACGAACCAGCGCGCCCCTGGGCTTCTGGCGGACGCCACGCCGTACCGCTTCTCTTCTGTTCGCGAGGTGACGCGCAGCGTCACGAGCCCGTGGGTCAGCGGGTGAGTGGCGGTTCGCCTCGGACGTAGGAGCGGATCACTGTGGCTGCTGCGCCGCGGGCCCAGTCGTCGAAGGTGTGGGAGCGGAGCATCAATCGGCAGTCGCCTGCGGCGCCGAAGGCATGATCGCTGAAGGCCTGTCGCATCCGCTGGTCGTAGAGGTCGTAGTCGGCGACGCCCTCGCCGGCTATCACCACCAGTTCCGGGCCGACGAGATTCACCATCGCGGCCAGCGCCGACCCGATCACCTCGCCCGCCCGGTCGAACGCCTCCCGCGCATGCGCGTCACCGCCGTGCGCGAGTTCGATCGCTCCGGCCAGATCCAGCTCCGGCCGGCCAGTGGTCTCCCGCACCCGCGCCAGGATCGCGTCCGACGAAGCAACCGTCTCGACACAGCCCCTTCGTCCACAGGTGCAGACAAGCTCCCCAGGGGCGAGCGGGAGATGCCCGAGCTCACCCGATACCCCATGCGCGCCCGACACAACCTCGCCGTTGATGTAGAGCCCGCAGCCAACCCCGGACCCGATCGTCACCACCGCGAACGAGTCGGCATCAACCCCGACCCCGAACCAATGCTCGGCCACCGTCAATGCACGGACGTCGTTCGTCACCACGACCGGCACCTTCAGTTGCTCGGTCAGCAGCGCGGCGACCGGGATGTCCCGCCAGCCCATGAACGGCGAGTCCCGAACGACGCCATGCCGCGCATCGACGTCGCCGGAGACAGCAACACCGATCCCGATCAGCGGCCCCGCCGGATCCGCCGGATCGTCGAGGGTCGCGATCAGCTCCCTCGCCAGCTCGACCAGCCGCTTGAGCACCGCGTCGGCGGAGGTGTCGGTCACCTGCTGATGCCGGACCGCGCGAATCCCCGCGCGGAAGTCCGTCGTCACACCGATCAGATCCGTCGGCGTCACCTTGAGCCCGATCACCGAGATGCTGTCCGGTACCACCGTCAGCGGGCTGACCGGCCGCCCGATCCCCAGCTCGGCGCGACTCTCACCAGCGGCATCAGCCGGTACGGCGACAGGCTGGTCGGTGACGAATCCCGCCTCGATCAACGGCGCGACGGCCTTGGTGACAGCCGCCTGCGACAAGCCGGTACGCCGGGCGATCTCGACCCGCGGGATCGGTCCCTGGGTCAGGATCCTGGTCAGCACCTCGACCCCCGCCGGAGTAGCGAGTGGCAGCGGGCGATTCGGGCGCAACGGCACTAGACCAAACTACCGGCGCGAGGTCCAAATCCGTGCTCCGGGCGCACGGCTCCCAGCAAGAACAATGCTAGGGCGATTTGTCGACATCGATCCCAGCCAAGCTCGGTGCGGCCAATGCCCAGCGGATCGTCCGGGTCAGGCCGTCCCCAGCGGCTCGCACGACCGTGCTCTCGGCCAGCGGCATGAGTGGCAGCCGCAGCGGCCAGCGGGTCCACCAGGGCAACAGGCCGACCGCCGCAGCCGTCAGTACGGCGTACGCGGGTCGTGCGGCCAGCGGCACCGGCGGGTGTATCAGGATGAAGCGCGCTGCCTGCCTGGCTTCCGTAGTACCGCGCAACTCAGGCCGGTACTCCGCCAGCATCTGCCGCAACTCCACCTGGGTGGTCGGCGGCTCCACGACTCCCACTGCGCGAGCGACCTGCGCCATGTCCTCGACGTACCCGTCCCGCTCGGCAGCGTCGAGCGATGCGGCGCCGTACTGCTGATGCGCAGCCAGGAAGCTGTCCACCTCAGCCAGGTGGACCCACTTGAGCAGATGCGGGTCGGACGCGTGGTACTTGACCCCGTCCGGGCTGGACCCCCGCACTCGCTCATGCACACCACGCACTCGTGCGACGGCTTCCTCCGCATCAGCAGCAGCGCCGTACGTCGTGATCGCCAGGAAGTAGCTGGTCCGCTGCAGCCGCCCCCACGGGTCGCCGCGGTAGCCCGAGTGTGCCGACACCGCCGCCATCGCCAGCGGATGCAGCGACTGCAACAGGAGCGCCCGAAGCCCACCAGCGAACATCGACGCGTCTCCGTGCACGCGCCGGATCGGTCGATCCGGCGCGAACCACCTAGGCCCGGGAGTGTTGTGAACCTTTGCCCGCGCGGCCTGCGGTTCCGGACCCGCCACCTTCGTCAGGATCATCCGGGCAAGCCCGTCCCTCAACGGGTCCAGCAAGCTCTCCTGCGTGGTGGCGGCCATGTCCCCAGTCTCCCCACCACTCCAAGCCCTCCACCATCGTCACTGGCTGATATCCACGAACACAGGGTTCGTGTAGAGCCAGGTGTCGAGCCACGGGTCGCCGTCGTTGGTCGGGTGCTGGATCGGCCCGGCCGGGTCGATCTGCCGGCCCAGGTAGCCGGGACCGTTCCTCCTACCGTCACTGCCTCGCAAGCGGAGGTAGTGCGACCGCTCTGCCCGGCCGAGCGGGATGCGCAACGTGTAGGTGCCGCTCTTGCGGTGTACGTCGACCTGCTCGACCACCCTGGTGTCCGGAGCGCGCCAGCTGTCCTTGTCGGGCGCAGTACCGGTCACGACGCCGCGGATGACGTCCAAGTGAGCAAGCTTCGGCAGTACGCCGTGGAAGTTCGGCCGGGTCGCACTGGTCACCGTGACGCGCAGCTCCAGCCGCTCACTCCGGCGTACCTTCAGCCGCCCGCCCAGCGTGACCCCGCGATGCGACGAGCCAGCCGGAGCAACCCGTACGTCGATGCCGTCCACTAGCTGCCCGTGATCCACCCAGACCCGCCCAGCCCGCAGCCCGGCCATCACATCCAGGTAGCCGTACTTCGTCACGCCCACATGCGTTCTGCTGAACTGACCGGGCCAGAAGTCGCTCCCCGGTTGCGGCACGCCCGAGTCGGTCGGCGAAGGCTTCCATCCCAGCGAGTCGAAGTTCTGCCCGTCCGGGAACACCCCGTCCTTCCAGGTGTCCCAGATGGTCCGGTGGTTGTCGCTGTTCGAGGTGATCGAGAAGAGCTTGCCCTCAGCGAGCATGGCGTCCCACAAGCCACCCACTGTCGCCGTCGCCCAGTCGAAGCCGCCGTACGTGCGGTACGCGTCCTTCGGGTACCCCGCGAAGCTGCCTGTGCCAGGGTTGTTCACGTACTCGCCGCGCTGCGCGTTGGTGGCGCCGCGGAAGGCGACCCAGGCCGGTTCGGCGTCGCCCTGCGAACCGGGCGCACCCTCCATGCCGATGCAGATCCCGGTGTCGCGCCAGCCTCTGAGCTCGTGCGGTGAGTCGATCCCCAGCCGCAGCGGGTGGTTCGCCAGTACGAGTACGTCGTCGATGTACCCGCTCCTCTTCTGAGCGGCCAGCCACTGCAGCGCCCGGATCGCGTGCTGCTCGTTGTCGGCGGTGTCGCCGGCCCGGCCGGTCAGCTTGCCGTCGTACTCGCGCTCGAACTGCTGGATCAGCGCAACGTTGTTCGGCCCCGGCGCGACCAGAACGGTGCCGTGCTCGGCGGCGGGGATGTACCACTCGAGACCCTGGAAGATCAGCATCCGCGGGTTCTCCGCCCGCGCCTTCAGCACCTCGGCGTTCTCCGCCTGCGCGCCCTTGTCTGCGTGCCCGAAGTTGCTGTGCTCGGTGAGCGCCATCCAGTCCAGCCCGAACTGCGCCCCACGCTGCGCGAGCTGGGTGAAGTCGTACTTCGCGTCATGGCTGTACCGGCTGTGCACATGGTGATCGCCCACCAAATACATCAACTCAGGATCCCCGTACGCGGTACCGGTGCTCGCCACCGCCTCCCCGGCCCCGATCCCGGCCGCGGCAAACCCCGCTCCCAGCAGCCCGGCCCCGCGAATCAACCCCCGCCGCGACACCCCCTGCGGATCCAACGACTCTTCAGGAACCTCAGGATCGGCCCACTCGGGCAGCTGCTGCTCAGACCTCATGCCCGGAACCATCCGTGTCCGGACAAACCACTGTCAAGCTCCGGAATGACGCCCAGGTGTGCGCCGGGTGAACTGTTCGGCCGTATCCAGCACGCTGGGAAGTCTGGCCACAATCGGGTGCACCGCCAGGCCCCGGGACGGGACGGGGTTGCCGGACCGCCATGCACGCACTGCCCGTCCCGGTCGCGCCGACACGCCCAGGTAACCGCTTGCCCGCCGACCTGGGTATGCCTGGAGCTTCGTTGCCCCCAGCAACCACCCCTCGAACCCGCCCTCAGGTTGCCGAGAACTCGGTCGCCAGGAGTGAGTAGAGCAGGGAGTCTCGCCAGGCGCCGTTGGTGAAGACGTGGTGGCGGAGGCGGCCTTCGTAGCTGAAGCGGAGGCGCTTGACGACTGCGACCGAGGCCAGGTTCTCCGGGCCGATCGCGGCGCTGACCCGATGCAGGTCGAGCGGCCCGAACCCGAACTTCACCAGCGTCCGGGCCACGTCGGTCGCATAGCCGCGGCCCCAGTAGTCGGCGCCGATCGCATAGCCGAGCTTGCCGGCCTGGGTGCCGCTCGGCGCGAGCCGGCCGAAACCGATCACCTGGTCGTCGTCAAGGCGGGTGACGGCGAGCATGTAATCGGGCCGGTCCTGCTGCGCCGACCGGGTGATGATCCCGGTCAGCATCGTCTCGGCCGACTCGCGGGTGTGGCTGTCGAAAGCCATCCAGCTGGTCACCCGATCGTCACCGACGATGGCGAAGAAATCTTCCAGATCCTCCGGCCGCAGATCGCGCAGCCTGGTGCCATCGCCGGTGAGCGGATCCATCCCGCCTGCTACCGCGGGAAGGTCTGCATCGGCGTACGAGTGAACATCTCGATCTCTTCCTGCAGGTCGCGGGCGTCGTCCGCGCGGCCCGACTGCCGCAGTGCCTGGTGCACCCGGCGGGCCGAGTGCACGACGCCGTTGATCCGGCGCTCGGTCGGCAGGCCCAGGACCGGCGCGATCGCGTCGGCTGCGCCGTCCAGCTCACCGTTCGCGATCCGGGTGATGGCCATGGCGGCGTGGCTGCCGGCTGCGTCGCCGAAGGCCCACTCGGGGTGCGATTGGTCGGTGTAGGCGTCCACTGCCTGCCGGGAGTACTGCTCGGCGGTCTCCACCTCGCCCGGGAGCCAGGCGAGCGCGTCGGCCGCGTAGTACAGCTGACGGTTGCGGCCGAAGGTGCACAGGCCGCCCATCTCGTCGAGATCGTCGTCGCGGACCGAGCCCCACGCGTTCTCGGCGCGCACCAGCGCCGCGCGGGCGGCGTCGGCGTTGCCCAGTGCGGCCCAGGCGCGGGCCTCACTCACCGGCAGCCAGACACCGGTGGTGCTGTTGGCCTGCTCGGCGTAGCCGGCGCCCAGCTGGGCGTACCGGACCGAGTCGTGCGGGTTGCCGGCCCAGTACGAGACCAGCGACTGCAGCCCACGGACCCAGGCCCGCAGCCCGTGGTGGTCGGCGTTGTCGGCGCACAGGAAGGCCGTCCTGGCCTGGGTCAGGGCGGCGTGCGGGTTGCCGAGGTCGTGTGACGCCTTGGCCAGCAGACCGCCGGTCACGCCGCCGAGGAAGTACAGCTGCCGCAGGTGTTCCGGACGCTGCCGGCTCTCCAGCAACGCGAAGACCAGGTCCTGCGTCTCGACCAGCTGGCCGAGAATTTCCGGCAGCGGGCGCTGCGGATAGGCCTTCGCGACGTGTCTCACGTCGTCGTACACCTGTTCCATGGCCTCGCTTCCGAGACCGGTCTGGGCCGCGAGGGCAAAAGCCCGCGCACGGCTGGCAGCCATGTCGAGTACCTCCATCTCATTACCTGTCGTGATCCGTCCACTCGATGCAGGCGCCGGCACCACCTGGGCGGCCTGCTCGGGGACGTACGGGGCGAGGAGCTCCTCGACCGGCTTGCCGAACATGCGTTGCAGGGTGCGCCGGGTCTGTGGAGTGGTCCCTGCGCGCTCGCCCGATGCGAGGCGCCGCAGGTGCCGCTCGGTGATGGTTCCACCCAGCACGACGAACTCGGCGACGATCTCGGAGTAGGTCTGGTTCCGGCGCTGGATCAGGTGCGCCAGGACCGTTCTTGGCGTATACCTACCCGCCATCGTTCCTCCCGTTCACGTCAGTGAAGACGTTGTCTCGACTCATGCCCCACGACAAGGTGCAGTCCTCCAGATGTCCGCCAGAGGTCCTGAAGAGGTCCGGCAAAGGTCCGGTCCAGGTCCTAGAGCGGTCACGGTCGGCTTGTGCACCATTACTGCCATGACAACCAGTAAGTCCAACTGGTTGCAAGGGTTCAGAGTTACGGGGTGAGCAAGCAGTGACTGTTGCAGAAATGACGTCGAGGCAGCACCGGCGCAGAGTTCGGGTCTGGTTCGGCGAGCACGTGATCGCGCAGTACGTCGCGGAAGCACCGCTGGCGGCGCGGTACGAGCAGGCAATGCGGAGGCGGTTCGCCGGTCTCCGGGTCACCAACGACGTGCTCGGCCCGCAGCAGGAAACCGATATCTGACCAAGCTTCCGGGTCCTCCTCAGACCCGGAGTTGCTCCTGGGGTCTCCTCACGTCCAGGAGTAGCGATCGAAGGTCCGGGGCCTCCTCAGCCCCGGACGAAACCCGAGGTGCGGTCCGGGGCACTCCTCAGCTCCGGACCGCACCGCCCACCAGCCCGGCTGGGCCGGCGGTTGAGTCCCTGTATCGCCGCCGTCCAGCCGTTCCAAACCACCTCCTGGCCGACACCTCGGGCCGGGCGGGGCAAGTGGCTTCTGACACCTCACCAGAAGCCGCACTCCGAGGTGGCCGACTCCGCTGTGTGACCGCCGCGCCTGGGCGGTCACGCAGCGGAGCCATTTGCGCGCCCGAGGTTCACCGCCATCCGCCGCAGTACGTCGACCGTCTGCTGGTCGCTGCATGCCGTGCGCAGCCGGCTCAGCCGGCTGCGGCGACGTACACGGCGAACGGCGCATCCGGGTGCACGCCTTCCAGACCTTCGACCAAGCCCTCCGTCCGGATCTCACCGGCGAACCGCATCCCCAGGCGTTCCATCACCGCTCGGGACGCCAGGTTGTGGCGTTCGGTGAAGGCGATCACCGAGCGGGCAGCGAGGGTCCCGAAGGCGTAGTCCAGTCCGGCCTGCCCGATCTCGGTCGCCAGCCCCTGGCCGCGTGCAGAGCTCAGCAGTGTCCAGCCCAGCTCCAGCCCGTCCGCTGCCCAGGCGCCGCCGTCGTCGAGCAGCGCCGCGATCTCCGCGGTGCGATCGTCGCCGGCGTCCAGCCGCTCGATCCCGCCGCGGCCGGCCAACGATCCGTCCGACCGCCGATAGGCGATCCACTTGCCGATCCCGTTGGCCTCCCAGCGCGCCTGGAACCCCGCGGCCCGGCTGGCGGACTCCTCTGGTGACCACGTCTCGTCGTACCAGTGCGCGACCCAGGGGTCGGCGTGCAAGCGCTCGAGGTCCGCCGCATGTCCGGGTAGGACCTCATCCGGTCCGGTGATCGGCGCGAGCCGGAGTCGCTCGGTGAAGCGCGTCCGTACGGCGTGCGCCACGATGTCGCGCAGCCGCCGATCCCCGTCGGTCCGGTTGACCATCAGCAGGTCCAACTCGTCCGGCCCGACCCAGGCGCTCACGTCGTGCTTGCCGGCTTCCAGGCGCGGCCGGGTCAGGTCCCCGTCGACAGTGACCAGGTAGTCGAGCTCCCGCCGTACCCGGCCCTCGTACTCCCACTCCCAGTCGGTGACAGTGGCGACAATCTCCCGGACCCGCCACCCGGTCTCCTCCTCGACCTCCCGGGCCAGGGCCTGCTCCGGCGTCTCCCCTTCCTCCAGGTGTCCGCCGACGATGTCCCAGATCCCCGGCAGCAACCGCCGCTCCGCAGTACGCCGCTGCACGTACACCCGCTGCCGCTCGTCCTGGATCAAGGCCCCGACACAATCCACTGGCCGCATGCCTTCAACCTAATGCGCCGTGACAGAGTCACCTCTCATGTCCACGACCACACCACCACCGGTACGCCGGTACGTCGGCCGGGCCGTCGGCATCGGCTTCGCGGTCGCGTTGACCTGCGGACTGGGCGGCGCCTTCGTCGGAGAAGTCTGTGGGCATCCTCAACCGGGGTCTCACCATCCTCTGGGTCCTGCTCACAGCCGCAGGCCTCCTCACGGCTCTACTGGCCCCGCTGCCCTGACGGGCAGCCTGAGTGTCTAAGTCGCCAGCCGCTGGCAGACTGATCAGCATGCGTCTTGACCGTGCGGTGCTCTTCAAGCTGGCGACGAACGAACGACTTGAACAATTGGTGAAAGGCGTGCCCGGCGGTGAGGAGAACGCCTGGCGCGCAGCCTCCCGGTACGTCGCCGGCCGGACCCGCGACGAGGCACTGCAGGTGGCGGAGGCCCAGGTCGCCAAGGGGCACGGCATCAGCGTCGACCTGTTCGGTGAGATGTCCACCGACCCAGCAGACGCGGCCCGGGTGGTCGACGAGTACCTAGAGCTGGCCAAGCTCCTCCCGGAGCCCCCGGCTGACGTCTGGTTGTCGCTGGACCTCTCGCACCTGGCACTGGACGTCGACCCCGCCGGTGCGGCCGACCTGGTCGCCAGGATCGTCGAGGCGCTCCCGCCAGGCAGACGGCTCCAGATCGGCGCCGAGGACATCGCCCGGACCGACAAGATCCAGCAGTGCGTCCTGGAGGTCGCCAGTCGCGGCCTGGCCGATCGCCTCGGCGCCACCGTCCAGGCCAACCTCCTGCGCTCCCCTGGAGACATCGAGGCGTTCACCGAGGCCGGAGTACAGGTCAGGCTCGTCAAGGGCGCGTACGTCGAACCGGTCGGCGCCCACCCGTACGGCGAACCGACCGACATCGCGTACCTCCGTCTGGCGCACCAGCTGGCAGCCACTGGCGACAACTGGTCCCTAGCAACCCACGACGGCCGCCTACGCGAAGCAGTACTGCTCTCAGTCGGCACAGTCCGCGTCGAGCACCTCCTAGGCGTCCGCCCCGAAGTCCTGGACGACCTACGCACCCGCGACATCCCAACCCGCGTCTACATCCCCTACGGCCCCTCCTGGTTCCGCTACTGGCTCCGCCGAGTCGCAGAGTCCCGCGGCGCCTAGTCGCGCGGCATCTCGGTATTCCCGAAGGCTCGGTTCACCCACTGGAAACCCCTGTAGGGAAACACCGAGTGGGCGGGCGGTGGGCCCGGTTGCTGGGTACTCTCCGTGGGTGAGGATCCACGGGCTGCTCAGGGTGGTCGTGCTCGTGGTCACGATCTCGCTGACGGTGGTGTTGCTGCCGATCGCGATCAACGTGGGGACCGGTGGCACCGCGCCGGAGTTCCTGGCGCCGTACGTCGACTGGACGTGGCCGCTGATCGGGGTGCTGTGGCTGGTCGCGATCGTCACCGGCCTGGCGGAGTACCGGAGCCGACGGACGGTCAGGAAGTCGGCTCGCTCGGCCGACCAGCCGCGCAACCGGCCCAACGCGCTCGCCCGGGTCGACCGCTATCTCGCGGACCGGTTCGCCGGTTCGCTCGCCTCCCAGACCCGGCTCGCGCTGGCGCTCGACGTCAGCCCCGAGGCAGTGATCCGCCCGTACGACCTGCTCGTCCAGCCGCTCAACAGCAACGTCACCGAGGTCCGCGAGGACGCCAATATCGCCGCGGCCTTCGACGACCTTCAGGACTCCATGCTGATCCTCGGAGCGCCCGGCGCCGGCAAGACCACGCTGCTGCTGGAGCTGGCCCGCGCACTCGCCGCCCAAGCCCACCACGACCCCAACAGCCCTATCCCGGTCGTGGTGGACCTGGCCAGCTGGAACGCGACCACTGCGCGAGAGGAAGACGACAACCCGGACGACAGCCCTCTGCTTGCCGGCTTCGTCCGCTGGCTTCTGACAGAGCTGGACAGCCGGTACCAGATCCCCGCGGCCGTCGGCCGAGTCTGGCTGAGCAAGGGCCGCCTCGGCTTGCTACTGGACGGCCTGGACGAAGTAGCCCTTGCCCACCAAGAGAAACTCGCTCCTGTACTGGCCGAGCTGGGCCAGCGGTACCTGGTCGGCCAGATAGCCGTCACCTGCCGCATCCGCGAGTACGAGGCGCTCCAGCACAGGCTCAAGCTGTACGGCGCTGTCCGCATCCGCCCGCTCAGCCGGCAGCAGGTGCTCGACTACTTCGCCTCCGGTGGCGAGGAGCTAGCCGGTGCACTGGCCGCCATGGAGCGTGACGACGACCTCTGGGATCTGGTCAACTCCCCACTGATGCTCAACGTCATGGCGCTCGCCTACCAAGGCAGAGACGCCCGCGACATCGCTGCCGGAGTACTGGCCGACCACAGGAAAGAACTGTTCGACACCTTCGTCTCCGAGGTGCTGGCCCGCTATCGCCCCAGCAGTCCGCAGTTCGAGTCCCGTGCGGCTGTCCGCTCACTCTGGTGCCTCGCCTGGTGGACTCGCACCAGGGCCGGCGACCGCATCGAAGTACCGCGTCGTCTGACGCCCAACGGCTGGTACGGCCTGGTCCTGCCCGCAGTCGGCTACCTGGCCCACATGGTCTGCCTCCCGGGCCTCTTCGCCGGCTTAGCCGCCGGAGCCGCAGTAGGCGCCACCGCCCTGTACGGCGTATCGGCCGGCCTCGCAGTCGCCGGAATCGCCCTAGTGCTAGTCCATGTGCGACCACACACGTGGTGGATCCTCCAGCAAGGCAGGGACCAACCCCGGCGGCGACTGTTGGCAGTCATGATCTGCCTGGGCCTCGTCGCCGGTCTCGTCTCGGTCCTCATCGTGACGGCTCTGGCTGAGAGCTTGCCGCCCTTGCTGGGCCTGGGATTCCAAGGCGCGGTGGTCTGGGTGTCCTACGGACTGGAGTACATCCTTTCCGGCAACAACCGGCGCCGCATCCTGCTCAGCGTCCGGCTGGTGGGCGTGACCGTGGCGAGCTGGCTCATCTTCGCTCGGGTCGACGATCAGGCCGTTTTCGTGGCCGGCTGCGCGATCGGCCTGATAGTTGCCCAAGGCATCCGATTCGTGAAGGCCCTGCCGATGGACCATCTGATCTATCCGCACAGCAAGGAGGAATACGCGGGCGCCCGCTGGCGGATGGACAAGTGGATCGGTGCCGGTGCCATCACTGGCACCGGCGTCGCAGCGGCTCTAGGAGCGAGCCTGTGGTGGTCCACCGGTCCCGAGGCGGTACTGGGCATCGTCGCCGGAACGGTCGCCGCGAAGGCGTGGCGTCGACGCGCGCCCTTCTTCGCGGGCGCCCTCTCGCGCGGCCTGCACGGCTTCCTGCTGCGCTGGAGCGGCTACCTGCCCTGGCGCCGCGGTGCCTTCCTCCGGTACGCGGCCGAGCGCTACGTGCTCGCCAGGACGGGCCGCAGCGAGTACGCCTTCATTCACCTCTTGGTACGCGACCACCTGGCCGAGTGCGACCCAGACGCGCTCGCAGCCAAGGTGGACCAGCGAATAGCTGACAAGAGCTCCCGTCTAGCGCCCAGCCGCTAACACCTGGTCGAGGATTAGCGACCACTGCCGCACGATGCCGCGCCGTCGAGCCGCATCGTCGGTCAGCAGGTCAGCCAGCCCCAGACCACGGGCCATATCGAGCACGCCCTGCACGGTCTCCCGGACACCAGGTGTGCGCTCGTCGACCTCCAGTACTTCGAGCAGAGCCCGGTGCGCCTGCCGCCCGACGTGCGCCTCAAGCCGAACGATCTGCTGGCGCAGCGCCTCCTCTGTACTCGCCGCCACCCACAGATGTAGCGCCGCGCGGAACAGTGGACCCGTGTAGACGTCAGCGAGCATCCCGACGATCGCCTCGGTCCGGCCCTCGCCACTAGGCAGCCCGGTGGCCTGCTGCCGGATCTCATCCAGCCGTACCTCGGTCATGTACTCCACTGCCGCCGCAAACAGATCCGCCCGCGTCGGGAAGTGGTGCTGCGCAGCCCCGCGCGAGACACCCGCCCGAGCCGCCACCACCGCGACAGTGGTGGCCGAGTAGCCCACCTCGGCCAGCGACTCGAGCGACGCCTCCAGAAGCTTCTGCCGAGTCGCCCGGCTCCGGTCCTGCTGCGGCTCCCGCAGCGCCTCGCTCATAGCGGCCGCCAGGATTCACTCACGGCCGGCCTCCCGTGCCCTCAGCTCGCGCCGCAGGATCTTGCCCGAAGCGGCCTTCGGGACGGCGTCGATGAACTCCACCTGCCGGATCTTCTTGTACGGCGCGACGCGCTCCGCGACGTACTCGATCACGTCGGCCTCGGTCAGCTCCACCCCCGGCATCGGGACGACAAACGCCTTCGGCACCTCGTTGCCCTCGGACTGGACGCCGATCACGGCCGCATCCGCGATCCGGGTGTCGGTGAGCAGCACGGCCTCGAGCTCAGCCGGCGGCACCTGGTACCCGTGGTACTTGATCAGCTCCTTGACCCGGTCGACGATGTACAGATAGCCGCGTTCGTCCACGCGACCGAGGTCACCGGTGTGCAGCCAGCCGTCCGGGTCGATGGTCGCGGCCGTCTCCTCGGGCCGGCCCAGGTACCCCTTCATCACCTGGGGGCCACGGATCCAGACCTCGCCGACCTCACCTGCCGGTACGTCGTTGCCATCGGCACCGACGAGCCGCATCTCGGTGGACGGGAAGAGCTTGCCGACGGCACCGGCCGGTGGATCGATGTCGTCCTGCGGCACCGAGTGCGTGCCCGGCGACAACTCAGTCATCCCGTACGCCTGCAGTACTGCGTGCAGCCCGAGCCGTTTGGCGCACGCCTCGGCCAGGTCGCCGTCGAGCGGTGCCGCGGCACTCGTCACGTACTTCAGCGCGGACAGGTCCACCCCGTCGACAGCCGGGTGCTTCGCCAGTGCCAGCACGATCGGCGGCGCGACGAAGGCCCGGGTGATCTTCTGCTCGTCGAGCACGGTCAGGAACTGCTGCAGGTCGAACTTCGGCAGCACCACCACGGTCAGGCCGAGCCGCAGCGGCAGATTCATCAGCACGGTCAGCCCGTAGATGTGGAAGAACGGCAGGATCGCGATCAGCCGCTCGCCGTCGGAGAGGCTGATCATCGGCTCGGCCTGGGTGATGTTCGTGGCGATGTTGCGGTGCGTCAGCATCACGCCCTTGGCCGCGCCGGTCGTCCCGCTCGAGTACGGGAGGACCGCGACGTCGTTGGCCGGGTCGATGTCGACCACCGGCTCCGGCGCCGTCGACGCCAGCAACTCCATCACCGACCGGTACCCCTCGGCCGTGTCGCAGACGAGAATCTCCTGGACGCCGGTCCCTTCCACCGCGGCGGTCGCGATCGGCAGGAAGAGCGAAATTGTCACCAGCAACTTCGCCTTCGAGTCCACCAACTGCTTGTGCAACTCGTTCGCCGTGTACAGCGCGTTGACCGTCGTCACCGTGGCGCCCGCCCGGGTCGCGCCGTAGAACACCGCCGGATAGATGATCGTGTTCGGGCTGTAGAGCGCGATGGTGTCGCCGTGCACGATCCCCAGCTCGGCGAACCCGGCCGCGATCCGCCGGCTCATCCCGTCGAGCTGCGCGTAGCTGATCTGCTGACCGGTGACGCCGTCGACCAGCGCCGGCCGGTCGCCGTACTCCTGGGCGCGGCCGAGCACCGCGTCGTGGATCGGCACGTCGAGGATCTCGACGGGCGGGTACTCACTGTGGATGACCATGACGGTGGTCCTCTCTACACGACGACGGCGGAATCAGTACGACTTCGGCTCAGTAGGATTTTGGGAGGCCCAAACTGTGTTGCGCGACGAAGTTGAGGATCATCTCCCGGCTGACCGGAGCGATCCGGCTGGCGCGCGCGGCCGCGACCAGCGAGGCGACGCCGTACTCGACCGTCATGCCGTTGCCACCGAGGGACTGGACGGCCTGGTCGGTGGCCCGCACGGTCGCCTCACCGGCGGCGTACTTGGCCATGTTCGCCGCCTCGCCCGCGTCGAGGTCGTCGCCGGCGTCGTACAGGGCGGCGGCCTTCTGCATCATCAACCGGGCGAGTTCGAGCTCGATCTTGTTCTGCGCGAGCGGGTGCGCGATGCCCTGGTGAGCGCCGATCGGCGTCTTCCAGACCTGCCGTTCCTTGACGTAGGCAACGGCCTTGCCGAGCGCGTGCCGGCCGATCCCGATCGCGAACGCCGACGCCATGATCCGCTCCGGGTTGAGACCGGCGAAGAGCTGCATCAGGCCGGCGTCTTCGGAGCCGACGAGTGCCTCGGCGGGCAGTTGCACGTCGTCGAGGAAGAGCGAGAACTGCTTGTCCGGGCTGATCAGGTCCATCTCGATCTTCCGGAACTCCACGCCCGGCGCATCGGTCGGCACGATGAAGAGCGCGGGCTTCAGCTTGCCGGTTCTCGCGTCCTCGGTCCGGCCGACGACCAGGACGGCCTTGGCGACGTCGAGCCCGGAGATGTAGACCTTCCGGCCGGACAACGACCAGCCATCCCCGGTACGCCGGGCCGTGGTGGTGATCCCATGCGAATTGGAACCGGCGTCTGGCTCGGTGATCGCGAAAGCCATCGTGGTGGTCCCATCGGCCAGCGAGGGCAGCCACTGCTCCTTCTGCCCGTCGGTGCCGAACCGGGTGATCACCGTGCCGCAGATCGCCGGCGACACGACCATCATCAGCAACGGGCAACCGGCCGCGCCGAGCTCCTCCAGCACGATCGACAGGTCGGCCATCCCGCCGCCACCGCCGCCGTACTGCTCCGGCAGGTTCACCCCGAGGTAGCCGAGCTTGCCGGCCTCTTGCCAGAGCTCCGTGGTCTGCCCGCCGGAGCGCGCTCGCTCGTTGAAGTAGGCGTAGCCGTACTTCTTGCCCAGCTCGCTCACCGCCGCCCGCAAAGCGCGACGTTCCTCGGACTCGACGAAGCTCATGCGTCCTCCTCCACTTGTACTACGGCCAGTACCATCCCGACCTCGACCTGTTGCCCTGCGGCAACGGCGAGTTCGGTCACCACCCCATCGGCCGGCGCGGAGATGGTGTGCTCCATCTTCATCGCCTCCAGCCACACCAGTCCCTGCCCGCGAGTCACCTTGTCGCCAACCGCGACCCCGACCCGCACCACACTCCCCGGCATGGGAGCCACCAAGGCCCCAACCGCAAGCTGCTGCGACGGATCCGGGAACCGCTCGACAGGCGTCAGCGCGACCGGCCCCACGCAAACCAGCCCCGGATAAGCGGCAACGCCAAAAGGCCGCCGCACCCCGTCGACCTCCAGCACCACTCGCTCAGCCGTCGCCTCGACCACCACAGCACCGTCGACGGTCAATCCATCGCGAGTCCGCCGATACTCGACGTCGTACTGCGAATCGCCCACGCGGAAACTCTTCCGCTGCGGCTGGGAGGCCAAGTTCCGCCACCCACCAGGCAACCCACGCTGCACCGTCGCACGCTGTTTCCGCGAAGCCGCATCCGCCAACGCCGCCACAACAGCAGCCACGCGCTCAGCCGCCTCATCGACAGCCGGACCAATCCCGCGCTTGTCGAAGAACGAGGTGTCGGTATCCCCAGCCAAAAACGCGGGATGCCGGAGAATCCACACCAGCAAATCCCGATTGGTCAGCACGCCGTGGATCTCAGCCCGCTGCAACTCCGCCGCAAGCCGCGCAGCAGCCTGTTCGCGGGTGCTACCCCACACAATCACCTTCGCCACCATCGCGTCGTAGTACGGCGAAACCTCCGACCCGCTGACAACACCGGAGTCCACCCGCACCCACGGCGCCCCCTCCCGAGGCCCACCTGCGGTGAACTCCGCCACCCCCGCCAGCCCTGCCGGACCCACCGCTGCCCCGGCCAGCCCTACCCCCGCCGCGCGTCCAGGAGCGACCATCCGCCTTCCCTCTCCGGCACCCTCCACCGCGAAGCGGTGGAGGGTGCCGGTTTGAGGTTGCCAATCGTTTGCGGGATCCTCGGCATAAAGCCGCACCTCGATCGAATGCCCAACAGGAGCAGGCGGTTCGGCCGGCAACGCCTCGCCCGCCGCGACAGCGAACTGCAACGCCACCAGATCCAACCCAGTAGTCGACTCCGTCACCGGATGCTCGACCTGCAGCCGCGTATTCATCTCGAGGAAGTAGAAACCACCCTCCTCATCCGCGAGGAACTCAACCGTCCCAGCACCGACATACCCAATCGCTTCCGCAGCCTTCCGCGCCGCCTCGAACAACCGCGACCGCATCCACGGAAGACGTTCCACCAACGGCGAAGGCGCCTCCTCGACGACCTTCTGATGCCGCCGCTGAATCGAGCATTCACGCTCGCCGACCGCCCAGATCGTCCCGTGCTGATCCGCCAGCACCTGCACCTCGATGTGCCGCCCGGTCGCGAGATACCGCTCGCAAAAGACGGTCCCGTCACCGAACGCCGACAACGCCTCAGCCGACGCCGCATCGATCTCAGCCGCGAGATCCTCCAGCCGCCGGACAACCCGCATCCCGCGCCCGCCACCACCGGCCGACGCCTTCACCAACACCGGCAGATCGGAGGCGCTCACCTCAGCAGGCGTCAGCTCCGCCAGCACCGGTACGCCGGCCGCCGCCATCAGCTTCTTCGCCTCGATCTTCGACCCCATCGACGAGATCGCCTCGACCGGCGGCCCGATCCAGGTCAGCCCGGCCTCGATCACCGCCGCCGCAAACCCAGCGCTCTCCGACAAGAACCCATAGCCAGGATGTACCGCATCCGCGCCAGCCTTTAGAGCCGCCTGGATCACCAGCTCACCGCGCAAATAGGTGTCACCAGGCGCAGTACCGGGCAAATGCACCGCCGCGTCCGCCTCCCCGACGTACGGCGCCAAGGAATCCGCCGTCGAGTGCACCGCCACGCACTGCACCCCCAGCGACCGAGCCGTCCGAAACACCCGCCGCGCAATCTCCCCACGATTCGCCACCAGCACCGATGTGATCATCGCCGTCACGTCCTGAAGACGCCGAAGTTGGCGCCGTCGAAGCGGGTGCCCTCTACGGGGCCTGAGTGGATGGCTGACAGACACAAGCCGAGTACGGTCCGGGTGTCGCGTGGGTCGATCACGCCGTCGTCGTACAGGCGTCCGGACAGGAACATCGGCAGCGACTCCGCCTCGATCTGGCCTTCCACATAAGCCCGCATCGCGGCGTCGGCGTCCTCGTCGTACGGCTGGTTCTTCGCGGCCGCCGCCGCCCGCGCGACGATCGACAGCACCCCGGCGAGCTGCTGCGGTCCCATCACCGCGGACTTCGCCGACGGCCAGGCGAACAGGAACCGTGGATCGAACGCCCGCCCGCACATCCCGTAGTGCCCGGCGCCGTAGGACGCGCCCATCAGGATCGAGATGTGCGGCACGCGCGAGTTGGAGACCGCGTTGATCATCTGCGCGCCGTGCTTGATGATCCCGCCCTGCTCGTACTCCTGCCCGACCATGTAGCCGGTCGTGTTGTGCAGGAAGATCAACGGCGTGTTGGCCCGATTGGCCAGCTGGATGAACTGCGCCGCCTTCTGCGACTCCTCGCTGAACAGCACGCCGCGCGCATTGGCCAGGATCCCCACGGGATAGCCGTGCACCGACGCCCAGCCGGTCGCCAGCGACGACCCGTACAGCGGCTTGAACTCGTCGAACACCGATCCGTCCACCACGCGAGCGATCACGTCTCGCGGATCGAACGGGATCTTGAGGTCACCCGGCACGATCCCGAGCAGCTCGTCCTCGTCGTACAAGGGCTCCCGGTACTCCGATGCGGGTGCCGGGCCGAGCTTCTTCCAGTTCAGCCGCGACACGATCTGCCGGCCGAGCCTGATCGCGTCGCGCTCGTCGACGGCGAAGTAGTCGGCCAGCCCGGACTGCCGCGCGTGCATCGCGGCGCCACCGAGCGACTCGTCGTCCGCGTCCTCGCCGGTCGCCATCTTCACCAGCGGCGGACCGGCCAGGAACACCTTCGCGCCGCCGTCGACCATCACCACGTAGTCGCTCATGCCCGGGATGTACGCGCCACCGGCGGTCGAGTTGCCGAACACCAGCGCGATCGTCGGAATCCCCTCGGCCGACAGCCGGGTCAGGTTGCGGAACATCGCGCCGCCCGGGATGAAGATCTCCTTCTGGGTCGGCAGATCCGCACCGCCCGACTCGACCAGGCTGATCACCGGGAGCCGGTTCGCCCGGGCGATCTCATCCGACCGCAGCGCCTTCCGCAGCGTCCACGGGTTGCTTGCGCCGCCTTTGACGGTCGGGTCGTTCGCGGTGATCAGGCACTCGACGCCTTCCACCACGCCGATCCCGGTGACCAGGCTCGCGCCGACGGTGAAGTCGCTGCCCCAGCCGGCCAGCGGCGACAACTCGAGGAACGCTGTGTCCGGATCGAGCAGCAACTCGATCCGCTCCCGCGCCAGCAGTTTGCCGCGTTGGTGGTGCCGGTCGACGTACTTCGCTCCGCCGCCGGCCAGCGCCTTCTGATGCTCGGTGCCCAACTCGGCAAGCTTGTCGAGCATCGCCTCGCGATTGCTCATCCGGTGAACCCCAGTCTCTTGGCCGCCAGGCTGGTCAGAATCTCGGTGGTGCCGCCGCCGATGGCGAGGATCTTCTGGTCGCGGTACTGGCGCTCCACCTCGGCCTCGCGCATGTACCCGAGCCCGCCGTGCAACTGCAGTGCCTGATCGCACACCCACGCGCCGGCCTCGACCGCGGTGTTCTTGGCGAAGCACATCTCGGCGATCACGTCTTCGCCGCGAGCCGCGCGTTCGGCAACCGAGTGCACGTAGACCCGGGCGACGTCGATCCGCCGTGCCATCTCCGTCAACGTGTGCTGCACGGTCTGCCGCGAGATCAGCGGCCGGCCGAAGGTCTCCCTCGCCCTGCACCACTCGACCGTGAGGTCCAGTGCACGCTGCGCTCCCGCATAGGCCTGTACTGCGAGCGTCAGCCGCTCGGCAACGAAGTTCTGCGCCAACTGGACGAATCCCGTGCCTGCCTCACCGACCAGGTTGCTGGCCGGCACCCGTACGTCAGTGAAGGACAACTCGGCCGTGTCCGAGCAGAGCCAGCCCATCTTCTCCAGCTT
Organism: Kribbella catacumbae DSM 19601; assembly: GCF_000372465.1. Lineage (GTDB taxonomy): Bacteria > Actinomycetota > Actinomycetes > Propionibacteriales > Kribbellaceae > Kribbella > Kribbella catacumbae. Next base: position 30,815 of record NZ_AQUZ01000007.1, on the reverse strand, counting down.
GCGCGACACCTCGAAGCCCGGCGTACCGCGCTCGATCACCAGCAACGAGATCCCATGCGCACCTGGTCCGTCGGTGCGAACCGCCGTGGTGACGAAGTCGGCCCGGCACCCGGAGGTGATGTAGGTCTTGGCGCCGTTGACGATGAAGCCGTCCCCGTCGCGGCGCGCCGTAGTGCGGATCGAGGCGACGTCGGAGCCGCCGTCAGGTTCGGTGATCGCCAGCGCGCCGATCAACTCGCCTTGCAGGGTTGGGCGCACCCACCGGTCGATGTGATCCTGGTTGCCTGCAGCAACGATATGTGGCAGCGCGATCCCGCAGGTCAGCAGCGAGGCGACCAGGCCGCCGGAGCCACCGGAATAGTGCATCTCCTCGACCACAGCGATCGCGTCTTCGAGCGAACCACCGCCACCGCCGGCCGCCTCCGGGAACCCGACGCCGAGCAGCCCGAGCTGGCCCGCTTTCTTGTGCAACTCGCGCGGCAGCTCCCCGTCGCGCTCCCACCGCTCGAGATTGGGCAGCACCTCCGCCGCCATGAACCGCCGAACGCTCTCGCCGAAGGCGTTCACAACAACACCTCGGGTACGTCGACGTACCGCGACCGCAGCCACTCGCCGACGGCCTTCGCCTGCGGATCGAATCGCGCCTGCGACGCGACTCCCTCGCCGAGCAACCCGCCTACGACGAAGTTCAGCGCCCACAGATTGGGGAAGACATGCCTGGTCACGGGCAGACCTTGGGTCTCCGGCAGCAGCTCCCGGAACAGCTCGACCGTCAACGTGTGCGCGAACCACCGCCAAGCCGTCTCGCTCCGCACCCACACCCCGACATTGGCGTCGCCGCCCTTGTCGCCACTCCTTGCCCCAGCGACCCGGCCCAGCGGCACCTCTCGCGTGAGCGACCTGGCCGGCCTGCCCGCGGCGACCAGCTGCGGCAGCGGCATCGGGAGCGCGCCGCCTTCCGCTGTCTCCAGCTCCTGGGTGTCGTCGGAGGGCTCGATCGCGAGGCGAGTGTTGTCGGGGAGCACCACGACGTGCTCGACCTTGCGCGCATCGACGTACCCGGCGGTGAACACGCCGTACGGCGAGGCGTCCTCGGGTGGAGCAGTCACGTGGAAACCGGGGTAGCTCGCCAGCGCCAACTCGATCGCCGCGCTGGAGAAAGCGCGGCCGACCACCTTCGGATCGGGGTCCTTCACGATGCACTTGAGCAGGACGCTCGCCAGCTCCTCGGTCTCCGCGTTCGGCTGCTCGGTCCAGACCAGCGACCACTTCAGCTCGGCCGGCTTCTTCCAGAGTCCCTGCTCGAGCTGGCGCTGGACCAGCTCGGCCTTCGCCTCCAGTTCTAGGCCGGTGAGCACGAAATCCACCTCGTTGCGGAACCCGCCCACGCTGTTCAGCGACACCTTGTACGTCGGCGGCGGTGGCTCGCCTTCCACGCCGGTGATCCGGATCCGGTCCGGGCCGTCCTCGGCCAGCTCGACCGTGTCCATCCGCGCGGTCACGTCCGGGCCGGCGTACCGGGGGCCGGCGATCTCGTAGAGCAGCTGGGCCTTGACCGTGTCGATCGTGACCGCGCCGCCGGTACCGTCGTGCTTGGTGATCACGCTGCTGCCATCGGCGTGGATCTCCGCGATCGGGAAACCGGGCCGGCCGAAATCGCGGATCTCGTGGAAGAACGCGTAGTTGCCACCGGTCGCCTGACAGCCGCACTCGATCACATGCCCGGCGACGACAGCGCCCGCCAGTTCGTCGTATTGGTCGCGCCGCCAGCCGTGGTGGGCGGTGGCCGGTCCGACGATCACGGAGGCGTCGGTGACGCGGCCGGTGACCACCACATCGGCGCCGGCCTTGAGGGCTTCGGCGATACCCCAGGCGCCGAGGTAGGCGTTCGCCGTCAGCGGCTGACCGAGGTCGAGTTCCTTGGCGCGCGGGAGGAGGTCGTCGCCTTCGACGTACGCGATCTTGGGGTGCAGTCCGAGCTTGTCCGCGAGCTCCTGGATGGCCTGCGCGAGTCCCGCGGGGTTGAGGCCGCCAGCGTTACTGACCACCTTGACGCCGCGGTCGAGCGCCTCACCGAGCCCGGCCTCCAACTGCCTGAGGAACGTCTTCGCGTAGCCGAGCGAGGGGTCCTTCAACCGGTCACGGCCGAGAATCAGCATCGTCAGCTCGGCCAGATAGTCGCCGGTCAGGACATCCAGCGGCCCGCCGGTCAGCATCTCCTGAAAGGCGCTGAACCGGTCACCGTAAAACCCCGAAGCATTCCCGATCCGGATCGGCGCCTGCTCGCTCATGCGAACTGCCCTCGCTCGCGGCCCTTGCCCGGCAACCCGGCGAACGCCTGGATGATCCCCAGCCACTCGTCGGCCTCTGCGCCGACCGCCCGTACGTCGAGGTCATCGCGATGCCGCCGCTGAGTCGCCAGCAGACAGAAGTCCATCGCCTTGCCGCTCACCTTTTGCTCGGCGTCCTCAGGCCCCCAGGTCCACAGCTCGCCATCCGGCCCGCTCAGTTCCACGTGGAACGGCGCTGCCGGCGGCTGGCGATCATTCAACAGATAAGCGAAGTCCCGAGTCCGTACTGCGAGGTGCGCGACGTGCCTCAGCCGATTGGACGGTTGCCGAGTCACACCAAGCGCGTCAGCGACGTCCTGCCCATGCGCCCAGGTCTCCATCAACCGCGCGGTCGCCATCGAGGTCGGACTCATCGGCGGCCCGAACCAGGCCAACTTCTGTCCAGCCGGTACCGCGCGCAGCGCCTCCTGCAACTCGCCACGCGTCTGCCGCCAATAGGTCAGCAACTCACCGGGCGGCAGCGCAGCACCCTCGGCGGCACCGTCATCCACAAATCCGGCCGGGTTATCCACAGCCTTCTGCAACTCAACCTGAAACTCCTCAGGCTCCACCGCAGCCAACCGAGCAGCCTCATCCGTCCACGCAAGATGAGCGATCTGATGTGCAACCGTCCACCCCTCAGCGGGCGTCGGCTTACCCCACCCATCCGCCGCCAACCCGCCAACCAGCAGATCCAGCTCCACACTCTCAGCACTCAGATCCGCCAGCACCTCATCCAACTGCACGCGTGACTCCTGCCCTCGACCTGGTCAGCCGAGCCTCCCACCGTCGCCAAAAAGAATCAAGCCTGCTTGTTTTTGTTTTCCGGACGACTGGTCTAGCGGGGTCTGTTGCATGCTGTTGGAAAGGGTTCCCGTAGACCCTGGTGTGGTGTTAGGCAGGGTGGATGCACAGTTCGCTGCCCGGGAAGGCCGCTGAGATCCGGGCGCTGTTGCTCAACCTGATCGACACCCTGCCTGAGGGTGCCGCGCTGCCGCCTGAGCGGGAGTTGTCGGCGCGGTGGAACGTGGCGCGGATGACGCTGCGTCGCGCGGTCGACGAACTGGTGATCGAGGAGCTGCTGGTTCGGCGGCACGGTAGTGGCACCTACACCGCGCGCCCGAAGGTGGCGAAGTGGCTTGGGATGATGGGTTTCTCCGAGGACATCCGCCGCCGGGGCATGCAGCCGGGGAGCAAGACGCTGGAGTTTCGCCGGCAGAAGGCCGAACGCGCGGCCGCCCGCCGGCTCCGGATCCCGGTCGGTGACCCCGTGCTCACCTTCACCCGGCTCCGGCTCGCCGATGACATGCCGATGGTGGTCGAGCGCACCACGCTGCCCGGCAGCTACGTGCCCGGTCTCGAAGCCGAGGACCTGAGCGGCTCGCTCTACGAGCTGCTGACCAACCGGTACGGCATCGAACTGGTCAGCGGTACGTCGAAGCTCGAACCGGTGATGCCCGACGCCAAGACGGCCGAGTGGCTCAACATCCCCGGCACCCAGCCGTGCCTGGCCTTGCATGGGGTCAGCTTCGACCGCCGCGAGCGCGTCTTCGAGTACACCTCAGCCGTCTACCGCGGCGACCGCTACGCCTTCACCGCCGAACTCCGGATGACCCCCACCCTCCGCGCAGACGCCAAAGGCCTCTAACCGCCTCCGAAGTGACCGCTCTAACGCTTCCGCTGGTGCTCGACGATGTCCTGAAAGGCGGCCTTGAATGCCGCGTACTTCTCCCGCCCGAGCCGCCGCGCATGCCGCTCCTGCATCGCCGCAAGAATCTTGTCGGCCGCAGCCAACTCAGCCCTACCGCGCTCCGTCGGACGGATCAGCTTCGCCCGCCGATCAACAGGATCCGGCCGCCGCTCGACATACCCCAGCGCCTCCAGCTCATCGACCATCGTCCCAATCACCTGCTTGTGCTGCCCCGACCGCCGAGCCAGCTCAGTAGCCCGCACCCCGTCAACGTCCAAGTACGCAAGTACAGCCCCATGCCGCGGCTGCAGATCGTCAAACCCAAGCTCACCCAACTTCCCGAACAACTCCCGCTGCACCCCGAACAACAACTGCCCAGCCAACATCCCAAGATCAGAATCCCCCCGACCACGCCCCGCCCGACTCACCACCACCAACAACCCCCTTCGTACAAACCCATGACAGTCACTAAACCTGACTATCACGATCCAGGACAACTGGACACACAGACACCCAACCCGCCGAACCGCGCTCAGCCCGTACCCAAAGTCAATCCCCCCTCGCCACCTGTCGTTGACGAAAGTGACCCTCCACCCAGCCAACCCTCTGAGGGGTCAACCCCAAGGCCAGTAAGTTCAGCGGTTTCCGGGGAGGTACCTCGCCGTGGCCGAACCGCGGGCAAGGGGCAGTTGGTCGGGTACTCGACCCATGCGACCGCCGTGGCGAAGCCGCGGACGCCGGCGCACGCACGACCCGGCCCCGATGCTCCGACACGCCGAGGGAAGCGCTTCCCGGCCGGAGAGGGGTATGCATGAGCGTCCGGCCCCTCCCCGGCCACGTGCCCCACGGGGTCTCGTCGGTCGACGACCCCTTCAGCGTGACGTCCGGCGGAGTGGTACGAGGTCTGTGCCCGCCATCCGGTCCTCGCCAGGCCGACAGCACCCGATCATTCGCCCCCTCTTGACCACCCCGAGCCACCTTGCGCACCGGCCAGGCACCCAACCCACCGAACGACGCCCGGCCCGTGCCCAAGGTCGATCCCACCTCGCCGGTTGAGGAGGGAAATGTGCCAGACCGGGGCCAAAATCCTCCGCAGGTCCAGCGAAGATCCTCCCCAACCGGTGAGGGTGACCGGCGCCGGTGGCGGACAGTTTCGAGTGCACCCTCGTGCCCGCCACTGTGCTGGACGCCACTCGCCACCCATCCCGCCGATCCGGCCCACGCCGTACCTCGTCGGACGTGGCCGACGCCTACCTGTCCTTGACGAAGTGACGCTTCACCCAACCGACCGGCCTTGGGGTTAACCCGGCGGGGCGGGGGTTAGCTCCTCCTGGAATGGTTCGCCCCTTGGTCTGCCAAGGGGCGAACCCCGCGGGGCGGGGCGGACCCCACGCTTCGCGCGGCGGTGTCGACCCCCGGGGTTCTGGTGTCTCGATACACACCAACCCCCCTGGTTCTGGTGTGTGCAACGCCGGGAGAGTCAGCCGGTGACTGAGTTGGGGGGTTCTAGTCGGGTTAGGAGGTGGGTGGCGGCGTGGGTGGTGGCGGTGGTGATGGCGCCGACGAGGCTGGCTCGGTCGCCGAGGGTGGAGCGGATGATGGTTGGGGGGATGGGAAGAGCGGACGCGAGGTCGGCGACGCGGGCGGCGAGGAAGTCGTTGTCGCCGATGCCGCCGCTGAGGATGACTGTTTCCGGGTCGACGACCGCGCAGATGGCGGCGACGATCTCGCTGATCCGGCGGCACTCGTCCTCGACCAGGGACAGCGCTTGCGGGTCGCCGAGGCGGGCTCGTTCGAAGAGGTCCGCGACATCCTTCAACGCCGGGTCGAGGGCCCGTGCCTCGCGGAGCAGCGCCTTGCCGCCGGCCTCGTCCGCGCTGGACGGCGTACCGCTGCGGTGTGCGTGACCGGTCGGCAAGAAGGCGACCTCGCCCGCCGCGCCATGGGCTCCGCGCAGCAGTACGCCGTTGTGCATGATGCCCGCGCCGACGCCAGTCCCGATCGCGATCACCGCGAACATCGACGCCTCGGTAGCGGCGCCATGCCGCTGCTCACCGATCGCGGCCAGGTTCACGTTGTTCTCCAGTAGCACCGGCCCGTCGATCGCCGCCGACAACTGCGAGTAGAAGTCGTACGGCTGGTCCTGCCCGACGTTCCACGCGTAGCGGACCATCGGATCGTGCGGGTTCACCACACCCGGGATCGACACCCCCGCCGCCAGCAGCGGCACCTCCAAACGATCAGCCGCCGACCGCGCCTCAGCGAGCAGCTCAACCGCCTGCCGTACGACGCTCGCCGCGCCCTTCGCTCGAGTGGCCCGCTTCAACTCGGTCAACGGAGCACCGCTGAGGTCACAAACGGCTGCCCGAAGGTTCGTGCCGCCGATATCGATCCCCGCGACACAACCAGCACCAGCCGGTACGCCGTACAGAGTGGCCGTGCGTCCGGGTAGACCACTTCTTTGCGCCACCGGCTCCGCGAGCCCGAGCGATTCGAGCCGCTCCACCGCGGCGAAAACCGTCGGACGGGACAGCGCGCACGCCACCGCCAGCTCCGACCGGGTCTGTGGCTCGGACCGGGACAGCAACTGGGTCAGCACGACGCTCGCACTGGGCGTACCGCTCACAACACGGTTCATTGGCCACCTTTAGTTAAGCCTTGACGTCAGCCTCCGGGCCTGATGATACTTCCCGTAAGTTAGGCAGGCTGCCTAACAAACTCAGCCGTGCGGAGTGAGAGCCGACCTCGCCGCTTCGACCGCTGACACAAAGTGATCAGTTGGTCACTATGATCACTAAAGTGATCACATCCGCAGAATTGTGGGCACGGTAGCCGGTGGATTTCAGTACTCCGATCAGCACTGTCATCCCCTCGCTCGACGGTCCGGTGCTTCAGGTGCTCGCGCGAGCCGACCGGATGCTGTCCGGCCGTCAGGTGCACGCCGAGGCGGGCACTGGCAGCGTGGCCGGCGTCCGGCTGGTTCTCCATCGGCTGGCCTCGACCGGGTTGGTGCACGTCGACGAGGCCGGCAGCTCGCTGCTCTACCGGCTCAACCGGTCCCACCTCGCGGCCCAAGCCGTCGAACTGCTCGCCAACCTGCGCGCCACCTTCGCCGACACCCTGTCCGCGAACATCGCCTCCTGGCGCATCGCACCCCTGCACACCAGCCTGTACGGCGCTGCCGCCCGTGGCGAGGGTGATCTCAAGAGCGACGTCGCACTGCTGCTGATCAGATCCGACGAAGTTGCCACCGACAACCCTCTCTGGGAGGAACAGGTCGGTGGCCTGATGAGCGACATCGTCGAACTGACCGGCAACCCGGTCAACGTCGACGAACTCAGCCTCCGCGATCTCTCCAACCACCACCGCGCCGCCGTCCCCGTCATCGAGGACTGGCTCCACGACCCCACGATCCTGCACGGCCCCCGCCTCCAGGTCCTCCTCGCGGGCCGCGCCAGCGTCGAACGCCCAATCCTCGCCGACCTCCCGTCCCTCCCAGACCTGGCCAACTTCCCGGCCCTCCCAGCCCTGACCGCCCAAGCCAGCGGCTAGACCAGGCCGACGGCCATTTCAGCCTCCGAGCAAAGGCGCCATCAATCGCGCGATCAGGCTGTTCCTCCTGGTCAGGCGCTCCTCGGTGTCGGCGATGGTCATCGCGCGGAGTCCCGCATTGATGCCGAGCCAGCGGAGTGGTTCTGGTTCCCAGTGGGGTGAGCGGTGGTCGACCCAAGGGAGATGGATCAGCCGCGTGTCCCGGCGAAGGATGAGATCCGTCAACGTGCGCCCCGCCAAGTTCGTCGTACTGACGCCGTCGCCCACATAGCCGCCGGCCCAGGCGAGGCCGGTTCCGTGGTCGATCCCGACCGACGCGCACCAATCCCGCGGTACGCCGAGTGGTCCGCCCCAACCATGGGTGAAGCCCACGTCGTCCAGCCCGCCGAACAGCTCCCGCAGCGTTCGCTGCAGCGCGCCGAAGACCCGTGGCTCAGTGTCGAAGGACGGCTTGACCCGCGAGCCGAAATGGTACGGCGCACCCCGCCCGCCGAACGCCAGCCGGCCATCAGCCGTCCGCTGCCCGTAGATCACCAGATGCCGGTGATCGCTGAACGTCGGCCGATCCGTCAGCCCGATCCGGTCCCACGTCTCCGCACTCAACGGCTCGGTCGCCACCATCAACGAGTAGACCGGCGCCACCGCTCGCGATTCCCCAGCCAGCGAAGGCGTGAACCCCTCAGTCGCCCGTACGACAACCTCAGCCCGCAGTACGCCGTACTGCGTGACAGCCCGGCCGGACTCGATCGCACGGACTGGCGTGTGCTCGTAGATCGTGACGCCAAGGCGCTCGACGACAGAGGCGAGCCCGCGGACCAGCTTGCCCGGGTGGATGACCGCGCAGTGCGGGGTGAATGTTGCCCCGAGCACCTTTGTCGCCCGGACCCGGGAGGCGACTTCGTCCGGCTCCAGGAAGCGCAGATCGCCAGGCCCCCATTCAGCGGCCTCCTCGACCTCCGACCGCGCGCGAGCCAGTTGCGCCCGAGTCCGCGCGAGCACGATCGTGCCGCCCTTGTGGTAGTCGCAGTCGATGCCCTCGACGGCACTGACCCGGCCGACCTCGTTCACCGAGGCCTGCATCGCCAGGTGCATTGCGATCGCCGAATCGCGACTCGATCCGGGCAGCGAGGCGAGTCGGTGCGAGGACACCGGGAACAACGCGGAACACCAGCCGCCGTTGCGTCCAGAAGCACCGAACCCGACGGTCTCCGCCTCCAGAATCACGATCCGGAGACCGGGATCGGCCTTCGCCAGGTAGTACGCCGTCCACAGGCCGGTGTACCCGGCGCCGACGATCGCCACGTCGGCGTCCCGGTCACCGGCGAGCCGCGGCCGGTCCGTCGCGGACTCCGCAGAGCCCGCAGGCCCCGCGGGCTCCGCGGTCTCGGCCCAGAGGTTCAGCGCACACCCCACGAATAGGTCTGCTTGACCAGCTTCAGGTAGACGAAGGTCTCGGTCACCTTCACACCCTTGATCGACCGGACCCGCTCTGACAACACCTTGAGCAACTGCTCGTCGCTCTCGCAGAGCACCTCGGCCAGCAGGTCGAACGAGCCGGCGGTGATCACGACGTACTCGATCTCGTCCATCGCCGCGAGCTCGTCGGCGATCGGCTCGAGCGCGCCCTCGGCCTTGATCCCGATCATCGCCTGCCGGGCGAAACCCATCTCCAGCGGATCGGTGACCGCGACCACCTGCATGATGCCGGCGTCAGTGAGCCGCTGGACCCGCTGCCGGACGGCGGCCTCGGACAGCCCGACCGCCTTGCCGATCGCGGCGTACGACTTGCGCCCGTCGAGCTGGAGTTCGCGGATGATCGCCTTGGCGGTGTCGTCCAGCAGTGCGTTCTGGTCGGGGTTCCCCGTGCGTCCGGTCACCAGCAGATCCTGTCAGCGGTACCGGGTGTAGGCAAGCCGCGGTACCGGAATCCGTTGCCAAATCCACCTACAACTTCGGAATCCCTTGTCTTGGCGGGAACCGTTTGACAGTATCGCCCGCGAAAGCCCTCAGGAATGACTCTGCTAGGGAGGTCTGATGAGCCAGCCTGTGATCGGGCGCCGGGCCGTCCTCCGCGGGGCCGCGCTTGGATTGGGCGCGGGTGGGTTGCTGACCGCCTGCGGGATCCCGGCCGCCAAGCAGAGCGCCGGCAGCTGCGTCAGTACCGACAAGTCGGCGACGGAGAAGTCGCTGATCTTCTCGAACTGGCCGAGCTACATGGACGAGTCCGAGGAGAAGGTCAACGGCAAGACCCTGCTGCCGACGCTGGACGCCTTCGAGAAGAAGTCCGGCATCAAGGTCACCTACACCGCCGACGTCAACGACAACGCCGAGTTCTACGCGAAGGTGCGCGACCAGCTCGGTGCCTGCCAGCCCTGCGGTCGCGACATCTTCGTCCTGACCGACTGGATGGCCGCGCGCACGGTCGGCCTCGGCTGGATCCAGAAGCTCGACCACGCCAAGATCCCGAACGTCGACAAGCACCTGCTCAAACAACTGAAGGCGCCCCGCTGGGACCCGAACCGCGACTACAGCGTGCCCTGGCAAACCGGCCTGACCGGGATCGCCTACAACGCGAAGTACACGAAGGAAGTCGGCAGCTACGCCGATCTGCTCAGCCGCGCCGATCTCAAGGGCAAGATCACGCTGCTGTCCGAGATGCCCGACACGATGTCCTTCATGCTGCGGCTGGACGGCGCCGACCCGGCGAAGTTCGACGATGCCGCCTGGAGCAAGGCGCTCGACCGGCTGAGTGGGTACGTCGCCTCCGGGCAGATCCGCCGCTTCACCGGCAACGACTACGTGCAGGACCTGAACGCCGGCAACATCGTCGCCTGCGAAGCCTGGTCGGGCGACGTGCTCGCGCTCCAGGCCGACAACCCGGACATCAAGTTCGTCATTCCGGAAGAGGGCCTCGGGCTCTGGTCGGACAACATGCTGGTGCCGAACAAGGCCGCCCACAAGGCGAATGCCGAGGCGCTGATGAACTATTACTACGACCCGGAGGTCGCGGCCACGCTGGCGGCCTGGGTGAACTACATCTGCCCGGTCGAGGGCGCCCGTGAGGCGATGGAGAAGGTCGACCCGGAGCTGGTCGACAGCCCGCTGATCTTCCCCGACCAGGCCGTCCTGGAGAAGACCTTCGCGTTCATGCCGCTGGACACGGCCAAGGCGAAGCTCTACGAAACCGACTTCAACCTCGCGATCGGGGGCTGACCGCCATGAACCTCACCGGCTCCAGCGACTTAGTGCTCAGCGGTATCAGCAAGCAGTTCGCTGGTCATCGGGCCGTGCACCAGCTGGACCTGACCGTGCCGCAGGGCGAGTTCTTCGCGCTTCTCGGCCCCTCCGGGTGCGGCAAGACCACGACGCTGCGGATGGTCGCTGGGCTGGAGGAGCCGACCGCCGGGACGATCAGTCTGGGCGACCAAGACATCACCGGGCTGCGGCCGTACAAGCGCCCGGTCAACACCGTCTTCCAGAACTACGCGCTCTTCCCGCACCTCGACATCTTCGAGAACGTCGCCTTCGGGTTGCGCCGCCGTGGCATCAAGGAGGTCAGGCAGAAGGTCGGCGAGATGCTCGACCTCGTCGAACTAGGTGCCTATGGCAAGCGAAAGCCGACCCAGCTGTCTGGTGGCCAGCAGCAACGAGTCGCGCTGGCCCGGGCGTTGATCAACCGGCCGCAGGTGCTGCTGCTCGACGAACCGCTGGGCGCGCTGGATCTCAAGCTCAGACGGCAGATGCAGATCGAGCTGAAGCGGATCCAGACCGAGGTCGGCATCACCTTCGTGCACGTCACGCACGACCAGGAAGAGGCCATGACGATGGCCGACACGATCGCGGTGATGAACGCGGGCGTGATCGAGCAGCTCGGCTCGCCTGCCGAACTCTACGACCTGCCGGCCACCACCTTCGTCGCCAACTTCCTCGGCCAGTCCAACCTGGTCCGCGCCACAATCCTCGGCCAGGCCGATGGGAGTGTCGTGGTCGACGTCCATGGCGGCAAGATCACCGTGCCGGTACCGCGCTGCCGGGTGACCGAGGGCGACGTCTGGATGGGGATCAGACCGGAGAAGGTCTTCCTCGCTCCCGCCGGCTCCGAGGAGGAGGCCGGCTCCAACGTCCTGCGATCGGCGGTCGTGACCGATGTCAGCTACATCGGCGTCAGTACGCAGTACCTGGCGAAGTTGCCGTGGGGGCAGGAGCTGACGGTGTTCGAGCAGAACACTGGGGCGCGGGCGGCGTTGAAGGTCGGGGATTCGGTCGATCTGCACTGGCAGCCGTCGCACACCTTCGTGCTCGATGCGGCGCAGGACGCCCTGGCGGGCGTCGAGGACATCGCGGACGACGCGGGATGAGCGCCCTCGTTCCCGTCCCTGCCGCCGGGAAGCCAGAGCGACAGGGGCGACGGCTGACGGCGTACCTGCTGCTCCTTCCGGGTGGCCTCTGGCTGCTGCTGTTCTTCGTCGTACCGATCGTGTCGCTGCTGGCGGCCAGCCTGTACGACCCGGATGGCTCGATCGAAGCCGGCTTCTCGATGACGTGGAGCTGGCACAACTACGTGGATGCGCTGGCCGACTATGCACGGCCGTTCGGGCGATCGTTGTGGTACGCCTTGCTGACAACGGCTTTCTGCTTGTTGCTCGGCTATCCGCTCGCCTACGCGATCGCGTTCAAGGCCGGCCGATGGAAGAACGTGATGCTGGCGCTGGTGATCGCGCCGTTCTTCACCAGCTTCCTGATCCGGACCCTGTCCTGGAAGATGCTGCTCAGCGACAACGGCTTTGTGGTGGATGCCTTGAAGGCGGTGCACATCCTCGGCTCGGACGGTCGCCTGCTCGCGACGACGGCGGCGGTCGTGACCGGCCTGACCTACAACTTCCTGCCGTTCATGGTGCTTCCGCTCTACGCCAGCCTGGAGAAGATCGACCACCGCCTGATCGAGGCCGGTGGTGATCTCTTCGCCGGGCCGTTCACGACCTTCCGCACGGTGACGCTGCCGCTGTCGATGCCGGGGGTCGTCGCGGGCACGCTGCTGACCTTCATCCCGGCGGCCGGCGACTACATCAACGCCCAACTGCTCGGTACGCCGAAACAACGGATGATCGGCAACGACATCCAGCGACTCTTCGCGGCCGGCGCCTATCCAACGGCTGCCGCTCTGTCGGTCACGTTGATGGCGGCGATCGTCGTCCTGGTCCTCTTCTACGTACGCCGTTCCGGGACGGAGGAGCTGGTATGACGCGGGTCGGTCGCTGGATCGGACGGCACCTCATCCTCTTTGCCGGGTTGCTCGTCCTGCTGTACCTGTTCGCGCCGATCTTCGTCGTGATGCTGATGTCCTTCAATGAGCCGAAGAGCAAGCTGTCCTACACGTTCGACGGCTTCACCTGGGAGAACTGGCAGCATCCGTGCCGGCCGTCCGGGCTGTGCGAGGCGGTCAGCGTCAGCTTGCGGATCGGCCTGGTCGCCACGGTCATCGCCACCGCGCTCGGCACGTTGATGGCGTTCGCGATGGTCCGGCGACGGTTCCGCGGCCGGTCCGCGACGAACCTGTTCATCTTCCTGCCGATGGCCTCGCCGGAGATCGTGCTCGGCTCGTCGCTGCTGGCACTGTTCGTGTCGTCGGGTTTCGGCGGCCGGCTGGGCTTCTGGACGATCCTGATCGCACACGTGATGTTCTGCCTGTCGTTCGTGGTCGTCACGGTGAAGGCGCGGCTGACCGGGATGGATTCGCGGCTCGAACAGGCGGCGATGGATCTGTACGCCAACGAGTGGCAGACGTTCTGGCGGATCACCTTCCCGCTCGTCTTCCCGGGCATCCTGGCCGCCGCGCTGCTCAGCTTCTCGCTGTCGTTCGACGACTTCATCATCACCAACCTGAACGCCGGGACGACGGTGACCTTCCCGATGTTCGTCTGGGGTTCGGCGCAACGCGACATCCCGCCACAGATCAACGTCATCGGTACGGCGATGTTCCTGCTCGCGTTGGTCTTGGTACTAGGTGGAGAACTGGCCCGCCGGCGGCGGAATGCCCGGGTTCGGTGAGCGAGATGCGGGCGCTCGCCGATGCCGCGCTGCGTGACGCCGAGCCCCGCGTCTTCTGGCTGGACGACCTTTCCGCGCCCGATACCGCGGAACCGCTCGTGGGCGACCAGCGCGCCGACCTCGCAATCGTCGGCGGCGGCTACACCGGCCTGTGGACAGCGCTTCGAGCCAAAGAGCGCTACCCGTCGCTCGATGTGGTCGTCCTGGAGGCGGGGACCTGTGGGAACGCGGCGAGTGGTCGCAATGGTGGGTTCTGTGCTGCAAGCCTGACGCACGGATTCGGCAACGGCCTGGCTCGGTGGCCGGACGAGTTGCCGTTGCTGGAGCGGCTCGGTGAGGAGAACCTCGAGGCGATCGGCGCGACCATCGCGAAGTACGGGATCGACTGCGGCTGGGAGCGGACGGGTGAGCTGACGGTCGCGACGGCTCCGCACCAACTGGACGATCTGGCCGAGGAAGCTGAGGCCCGGCAAGCGCTCGGCCACAACTTGACCCTGCTCGATGGTGACCAGACCCGCGCCGAGGTGAACTCCCAGACCTACCTTGGCGCGCTCGCCGATCACGACGGCACCGCGCTGGTCGAACCGGCCAGACTCGCCTGGGGACTCAGACGAGTCTGCCTCGACCACGGTGTGCGGATCCATGAGCACTCGCCGGTGACCAGCCTGCGCGGCGACTTGTTGCGCACGGCAACAGGGTCCGTACGCGCGGGCAGAATCGCCCTGGCCACCAATGCCTTTCCCTCGTTGCTCCGGCGTCTACGTCTCTACACCGTCCCGGTTTATGACCTTGTCCTCGCTACGGAGCCGCTGTCGGCCGAGCAACTGTCTGCGATCGGCTGGCGCCATCGCCAGGGCATCGGCGACGCGTCGAACCTCTTCCACTACTACCGGCTCACCCGGGACAACCGGATCCTGTGGGGCGGCTACACCCCGCTCTACCACTTCGGCAGCCGCATCAACCCGGCCCTCGAACAGCGCGACACCGTCCACGAAATGCTGGCCCGGCACTTCTTCACGACCTTCCCGCAACTGGAAGGCCTGCGCTTCACCCACCGCTGGGGCGGCGTGATCGACACCAGCACCCGCTTCTGCGCCTTCTTCGGCACCGCCTCCGAAGGCCGCATCGCCTACGCCCTCGGCTACACCGGCCTAGGAGTGGCCGCGACCCGCTTCGGCGCCGACGTCATGCTCGACCTCCTGTACGGCGAAACCTCCGAGCGCACAGAGCTCCGGATGGTCCGCGAGCGCCCACTCCCGTTCCCGCCCGAGCCAATCCGCGCCGCCGGCATCCACCTGACCCGCTGGTCGATGGCGCAGGCCGATGCCCACGGCGGTCACCGCAACCTGTGGCTGCGAACTCTCGACCGCCTTGGACTCGGCTTCGACTTCTAACCCACCCACCCGTTCATTCGCCCCCTTTTCACCCTCCTGATCAGCGACCTCGCAACCGCTAGCGGCAATCGAAGGTGAAAAGGGGGCGAACGAACGGAAGGAGGTGCGGCGCTAGAGGTGCCCTTCGGCTTCGGTGAGGACCGAGCGAAGGATCTGTTCCATCTCGTCGAAGTGGGACTGGTCGCAGATCAGTGGCGGGGACAGCTGGATCACTGGGTCGCCGCGGTCGTCGGCGCGGCAGTAGAGGCCGGCGTCGAAGAGGGCCTTCGAGAGGAAGCCGCGCAGCAGTCGCTCGGATTCCTCGTTGTTGAAGGTCTCCTTGGTCGCCTTGTCCTTGACCAGTTCGATTCCGTAGAAGTACCCGTCACCGCGGACGTCGCCGACCAGAGGCAGGTCGAGCAGCTTCTCGAGCGTCGCACGGAACTCCCCCTCAGTGTCCCGGACGTGCTCGTTGATGCCCTCACGCTCGAAGATGTCGAGATTCGTGAGCGCGACGGCCGCGGAGACGGGATGCCCCCCGAAGGTGTAGCCGTGAGCGAACGACGTGTTGCCCTGCAGGAACGGCTCGATCAGCCGGTCCGTGGCGATCATCGCGCCCAACGGGGCATAGCCGGAGGTGAGACCCTTCGCGCAGGTGATCATGTCCGGCTGGTAGCCGTACCGCTCCGCGCCGAACATGTGGCCGAGCCGCCCATAGGCGCAGATCACCTCGTCGCTGACCAGCAGTACGTCGTACTGGTCGCAGATCTCGCGGACCCGTTCGAAGTACCCGGGCGGTGGTGGGAAGCAGCCGCCCGCGTTCTGGACCGGCTCCAGGAAGACGGCGGCGACGGTGTCGGGCCCCTCGTTCTCGATCGCGACGGCGATCTGGTCCGCCGCCCAGCGGCCGAAGGCGACCGGGTCGTCGCCGTGGATCGGGGCGCGGTAGATGTTCGTGTTCGGCACGCGGAAGGTGCTCGGTACCAGCGGCTCGAACTGTGCCTTGAGGTCCGGCAGGCCGGTGATCGAGAGCGCGCCGTGGGTGGTGCCGTGGTAGGCGATCGCGCGGCTGATCACCTTGTGCTTCATCGGCTTGCCGGTCAGCTTGAAGTAGTTCTTCGCGAGCTTCCAGGCGGTCTCGACGGCCTCGCCGCCACCGCTGGTGAAGAAGACCCGGTTGAGGTCGCCCGGCGCATAGCCGGCCACTCGCTCGGCCAGCTCGATCGACTTCGGGTGCGCGTAGGACCAGAGCGGGAAGAACGCCAGCTCGGAGGCCTGCTTGGCGGCGGCCTCGGCGAGCTCGGTCCGGCCGTGCCCTAGCTGGCTGACGAACAGTCCCGCTAGGCCGTCCAGGTACCGCTTGCCGCGGGCGTCGTAGATGTAGACGCCGTCGCCACGGACGATGACGGGCACCTCAGCGGTCTGATAGCTCCCCATCCTGGTGAAATGCATCCAGAGGTGGTCACGGGCGGACTGCTGCAGACGAGCGAAGTCGGCGTCGTCAAGGGCGTCGGACGGCATCATCGTTTTCCTCATCTCAAGCTGGCCGGTGCCCGCCATCCTGCCCGCCAGCTCACTACCTGGCAAGTGATTTCGTTCCCGTGTGGCGTATATCCTGCCGAAGTCAGCAGTCGGCAGCCACATTTCATTCGGATTCCGTACCACGAGGAGAATGCTCGAGTGGACACTCTCTTCATCAACGGCTCCCTCTTCGACGGCCACACCTACCGCCCCGGCTGGTCGGCAGCCACCCACGCTGGCCGCATCCTCGCCACAGGTCCCGCCGCCGCCGACAGCAATGTCTGGCCCGAACTCCACGGCCCGGATACGCAAGTGGTCGACCTGGATGGCGGCTTGTTGTTACCCGGCTTCGTCGACGCCCACGTCCACCCCGTCCAAGGCGGCCTCGAACGCGCCCGCTGCGACCTCTCCCCGATATCGGGCCGCGAGCCAACCCTCCACACGATCTGGACCTACGCCAACGCCAACCCCGACCTCGACTGGATCCTAGGCGGCGGCTGGCACCAACCCGACTACCCCAACGGCACCCCCACCGCAGCCGACCTCGACACCGCCATCAGCGACCGCCCAGCCTTCCTGGTCAACGCCGACCACCACAGCGCCTGGGTCAACTCGCGCGCACTAACCCTCGCCGGCATCGACGCCCGTACGCCGGACCCCGCCGACGGCCGCATCGAACGCGCCCCCGACGGCACCCCAACCGGCACCCTCCACGAAGGAGCGATGGACCTAGTCGGCCGCCTAGTCCCCCCAACCACCCACGAGGAGCAAGTAGCCGCCCTCCTCGACGCCCAGACCCATCTCCACTCCCTAGGCATCACCGGCTGGCAAGACGCAATCCTCGGCGACTACGCAAACCTCACCGACTCAACCCCGGCGTACGTCGAACTGGCCCGCACCGGCCGCCTCACCGCCCGCGTCAACGGCGCCCTCTGGTGGCGCCGCGACCTCGGCGCCGAGCAAATCCCCGGACTCTTAGAGCGCAGGAAAGCCCTGCAATTCCCGCGCCTAAAAGCCCGCAGCGTCAAGATCATGCAAGACGGCGTAGCCGAGAACTTCACAGCAGGCATGCTCGACCCCTACTACGACGGCTGTGGCTGCCGTACTGCGAACGCAGGCCTCTCCTTCGTAGACCCGCAAGCCCTGCGCGAGCACGTCACCGCGCTCGACGACGCCGGCTTCCAGGTCCACGTGCACGCGATCGGCGACCGCGCCGTCCGCGAAGCACTAGATGCTTTCGAGGCCGCCCGGATGGCGAACGGCGAGACCGACCTGCGCCACCACATCGCTCACCTCCAGGTCGTGCACCCAGACGATGTCGCCCGATTCGCCGCCCTCGGCGTGACAGCGAACATGCAAGCTCTCTGGGCGGTCTACGAGCCGCAGATGATCGACCTGACGATCCCGTTCCTCGGTCCGGAGCGAACTGCCTGGCAATACCCCTTCGGCGATCTCGCACGCTCAGGTGCTCGGCTCGCGGCCGGATCCGACTGGCCGGTGTCGAGTCCGGACCCGCTGGCCGCAGTACAGGTTGCTGTGAATCGGCGAACCGGCGACGGCGAGTACGAGCCGTTCCTGCCGGAGCAGGCGCTCGACCTGGCGACCGCGCTGGCGGCGTACACGTCGGGCAGCGCTTGGGTGAACCACGCCGATGAGACCGGCCGGATCGAGCCCGGGATGCTCGCCGACCTGACCGTGCTCGACCGCGACCCGTTCCGCGCGCCGATGGAAGAGATCGAACGCGCACGCGTTCGGGCGACTTATGTCGAAGGAGAACTCGTCTTCGGCGGATGATTTCGTCAGTCAGTTGGCCGAAGGCCTACCGAATTCGTTGTGAGTGCCATTAGGCTCGCCCGCATGCAGACGCTCTCGAATCTCGTGGACGGCAAACCCACCAGCGCGCTCGGCGGTGCGACGTACGACGTGGTCGATTCGGCGACGGGCGAGGTCTACGCGCAGGCGCCGAAGTCCGGGGCGGAGGACGTCGACCAGGCGATGAAGGCGGCGGCCCGGGCCTTCGAGACCTGGCGGGACACGACGCCGGCCGATCGGCAGCGGATGTTGCTGAAGATCGCGGACGCGCTGGAGACGAGGTCGGACGAGTTCACGAGGGTGGAGAGTGAGAACACCGGCAAGCCGCTCGCGCTCACGGCGAGCGAGGAGCTGCCGCCGTGTGTCGACCAGCTGAGGTTCTTCGCCGGAGCGGCTCGCGTGCTCGAAGGCCGGTCGGCCGGGGAGTACCTGGCCGGTCATACGTCGTGGATCCGGCGGGAGCCGATCGGTGTCGTCGGTCAGGTGACACCGTGGAACTACCCGCTGATGATGGCGATCTGGAAGATCGCGCCGGCGCTGGCCGCCGGCAACACGGTCGTCCTGAAGCCGAGCGACACTACGCCCGCGTCGACGGTGTTGCTGGCTGAACTGTGCAATGAATTCCTGCCGCCCGGCGTCTTCAACGTTGTCTGTGGGGACCGGGACACGGGTCGGGCGCTGGTTGACCATGAGATCCCGCAGCTGGTTGCGATCACTGGTTCGGTGCGGGCCGGGATGGAGGTCGCGTCCGCGGCGGCGCGTCAGCTCAAGCGCACGCATCTGGAGCTCGGCGGCAAGGCGCCGGTGGTTGTCTTCGACGATGCCGACCTAGAGGCGGCCGCCGAGGCGATCGCGGGAGCGGGCTACTTCAACGCCGGCCAGGACTGCACCGCCGCGACCCGGGTGCTCGCGGGTCCGCGCATCCATGACGACTTCGTCGCGGCGCTCACCGAGCAGGCTCGGTCGACGAAGACCGGGCGGCCCGAGGACGACGTCGCGTACGGCGCTCTGAACAACGCCGACCAGCTCAGCCGGGTCAGCGGTTTCGTCGACCGCCTTCCCGACCACGCTGCACTCCAGACCGGCGGCAACGCGGTCGGCGATCGCGGCTACTTCTACGAGCCCACGGTCGTGTCGGGCCTACGGCAGGACGACGAGGCGATCCAGCAGGAGATCTTCGGCCCGGTGATCACCGTCCAGCGCTTCAGCGACGAGGACGAGGCCCTGCGCTGGGCCAACGGCGTCGAGTACGGCCTGGCCTCCTCGGTCTTCACCCGCGACCACGGCCGCGCGATGCGAATGGCCCGCCGCCTCGACTTCGGCTGCGTCTGGATCAACACCCACATCCCGATCGTCGCCGAAATGCCCCACGGCGGCTTCAAGAACTCCGGCCACGGCAAAGACCTCTCCATGTACGGCCTCGAGGACTACACCCGCATCAAGCACGTGATGTCCAACATCGAGGTTTAACCACTTTGTGCTCGGCCTGGCCATTCCGCTGGCCAGCAGACGCTCAGGGGGCGGAGCACAAAGTGGTCCCTGCCGTGGCGCCGCGGGGCTCAGATGACCTCGAGGAAGTCCTTCCCGGGCAGCTCTGGGAAGGGCGCGTGCGGCTCGGTCTGGTACCAGAAGGACGTGGACGCGAGATCGTCCTGCAGCAACAAGAACCGCCCGTCCCGGCGCCAGCCCAGAGCTTGGACGGTGACGCGGAGGTCGCTGGTGAAGCGGATCGTGTCGGCGATGTGCCAGCGATAAAGCCCGAAGCGTTGCTGGTTCTGCATGAAGCCGTCGGGCTGGATCGCCTGTGGCATGCCGAGGTACGGCGTGGTGAAGGTGGCGTAGGTGTTCGCGGGATGAACGAATCCCCACGCGCCACCGAAGTAGTCCTCCGTGCCCGTGCCACAGATCGTCGGATACTCGTCGTCCCCGTCGAGGTAGAACTTCACCTCGCCCTCACCCCACCACCCGGTGTTGTTGCAGCCCCACGCGAGATACGTCCCGACGTACTGCCCCTCACCCCGTCCGCCGTCCAGCAGCGTGTGCACTTCGCCGTACGGGACCGGGTTGCTCCGTCGCCATTGGGCGTGCAGGTACGCCATGTCGTCGGGGATCTCGGTGCGCAGGAAGTCCACCTGGTAGAAGCCCTCGATCGGCGTCTCCAGCAGGTTCTCGACGGTGATCCGGGCGCCGGCCCGGAACGGCATCTGCCAATAGCTGTTGAAGCCACCCGACGGGTTCACCGCGATCGGCACCGAGCTGACCTGGCAGTGCTCACCCCACCCGTTGCAGAAGAAGTCTCCGAGCGGTACTTCGATCGACGGCGTCTCCTCGTCGTCCCAGTAGGCGCGCAGCACGATCGATCGCCACGTCTTCGCGTCGACGGTCATCCACAGATGCGTGATCGCCACCCTGCCAGACCACCCGCGCCGCACCCGGAGCAAGTGGTCTAACTCAGGTTCACCGATACGAGTCGAGCCGCGCCGCCACCTTCTCGAAGACGGCCAGCTCGTGCTCCTTCGGCGCGTAGACCACCAGCTCGTTGAAGCCGATCTTGCGGTAGCGCTCGACCAGTCGCGCGAATCCGTCCTCGGATGCCCACGGATCGATCTGCCCGTAGGCCAGCAGGATCCGCCGGATCTCCCGCCCGCCGAGCACCTCGTCCAGCGCCTGCCCGCGCTCGACCGACTTCGCGTAGAACTCCTCCTCGGCGGCTGCACCGGGGAAGGTCACCCAACCGTCCGCGTGAGCGGCAACCACCGCGAGAGCGCGCGGAGCGTTCGCCGCCACGATCAAGGGCAGCCGCTCCTGCACCGTTCCCGGCGTCATCGCCGCCAACGTGTACGGGTAGTACGGCCCGTCGTGGTCGGTCACATCTCCCGACAGCAGCCGGTCCACGACCGCCACGAACTCGGCCAGCCGGTCGGTCCGCTCGCGCGCGGTCCAGACCGGCGTACCGGCCATGCCGTGGTCGGTGGGCCAGACGCCGGAGCCGATGCCCAGGTCGAATCGTCCGCGGGACACGTGGTCGAGTGTGGTCGCCTGCTTGGCGAGCACGGTCGGGTGCCGGAACACCATGTTCGCGATCAGCAGCCCGACCCGGATCCTGCTCGTGGTCGCCGCCCAGCCGGCGATGACGGTCGGCCCGTCGTGCACCGGGATGGCGGGGTCTCGTGGGTTGCGCAGGTTGTCGCCGGTCCAGAGGCCGTCGAACCCGGCCGACTCGGCGATGCCCGCCCAGCGTGCCGCGTCGTCCCAACCCGCTGGATTCACCTTGAGCCCGAATCGCATGCCGTCCCCTCCCGGAGTTCTGAACGCCCAGCCTGTCACGGAATACTTTCCGGGCGCGAAACACTGCCCTGGAGGACCTCACGACACGCCCCAGTGGTCTACTCGGTTTGCTTTACCCACCGCATCCGGGCAGCCACAGTAGGCCCATCAGCACGGGGGCTCCGGCAGGTCGGCAGCGGTACGCCGGGCACCCGACCGACCCGCAGAAGGCAGAGGTACCGCAGCCAGTGACCGCCAGCCCGCCCGTCGCCGTCGCCGTGTTCGGACCAGCCGGCCCGTCGGCCCCTGTCCTCGCCGCGCTCGACCGCGCCGGGATCGCCAGCGCGCGACCAACTGACTTCGGCGAACTCAACCTCACCGAGACAGCGCCCGGTCGCTTCGAGTCGGAGCCGCAACTGCTTGCCGACGGCACCCACACCTTCACGGTGGACGGCGCAGTGGCCAGTGTCGAGGTCAGGTCCAGAGAGCAGCGCTATCGCCGGATGGTCGACAAGGGCATCGCCTGGTTCGACCGCGCCGGCATGTTCTACGACGCACCCGACGGCTCGAAGGGCGTCGCCGAAGGCTTCTCCAACGAGGTCGGTCTGGACGGCAAGCTCCCGTTCCGCCCGGTACCGCGCGGCGACTGCTTCACCCAGGTCGCCCACGCCTTCCGCCTGTACGCCGACCTCGCCGACTTCCCGCGCGGCAAGACGATCGCCACCAACCTGATGCGCCTGGTCGTCGAGGAGCAGCAACTCACCGACCACAACGCGCTCTTCGGTGCCTGGGAACCGCGTGGCGCTCGCACCGATCTGACCGCTACCAATAACCTGTTCGCCGATGACGACGGCTGGATCTCATTGTTCGCACTGATCTCCGGCGACACCCGGTCCGGCCTGCGCGGCGTCGAGTCCCTGATCCGTACCGCGAACGAGGAACTGGGCCTGCAAGTCGACCCATGGCGCACGCCGTCGACGATCCTGGTCAAGGGCTGGGACGAGATCGCCCGTACGCCGATCGCCGACGGCCTCGACCTCACGTCGCACTGGCAGAGCTCAGCGCTTTGCTCCTATCTCTACGCGTACGGCGTGACGGACGAGCAGGCCTATCTCGACATCGCTACCCGCGGTCTCGACCACATGGCGACGCATTTCCCACGGGTTCGCCTGGAGACCAGCCGGACCTGCGAGGCGGGGCGATTCCTGCTGCCCTTGGTCGGCGGCTATCTCTACACCCGGAAGCCGCTCTATCTCGACACGTTGCGCGCGCTGGCGCAGTACCTGAAGAGCAGGCAAGGGCCGGATGGCGGCTTCGCCGAATGGGACGGGAAGTGCCCGCCGAGCAACGAGGCGTACGGCGTGGACGAGGCGTCCATCTTCCAGGCGAACGGAGACCCGGTCACGGACCAGCTCTACGGAACGCCATTCGCCGCCTGGGCCTTGCCGCTCGCGTACCAGGTCACCGGTGAGGAGATCTTCGGCGAACTGGCGACCGGAGTACTGGATTATCTGTCGCGGATCCAGACCGATGATCCGTCGGACGAGCAGCTCGACGGGACCTGGCAGCGAGCCTTCGACTTCGAGGCGTGGGAGTACGTCGGCTCGAACGCCGACCTCGGCTGGGGTCCGTACTGCGTGGAGACCGGGTGGTCCGTCGCGCCTTCGCTGATCGGTGCGATGCTCTGGCTGACCGGTGCGGAGTTCTTTCCCTCGCCTACTGCCGACCGGAGCGAGTTGGTCGCCTCGGTGCGCTCGGAGTTCGACGCTATCGCGGCGGGGAAGGCGGCGCCACCGGCAACCTTCAGTCGGCGAGAAGACGGCCGGATCCTGCGCATGCAAGGCGATGCTGAGGCGCTACTCGGTGACCTGATCGCCGCGGGCGACCCGGTCTGGGCGCGCAACGAACCGGTTGGCGCGGTGGAGATCTACGTCCACGGCGCCGACGGCCACCTGCACCACACCTACCTCGACGACAGCCTCGGCCAAGGTCGCTGGCGGCAGCTGGGCGATCTGGAGTTGGCGGACGATCCGGTCGTGGCGTTCAACCCCGGCGCGGACGCGATCGAGGTCTATGCCCTCGGCAAGGATCGACATATCCACCACTGCTCGATGATCGACGTCCGTGGCGGCCACACGCCGTGGGAACAGGTCGGCACCCTGCACTTCCAGGGCTCACCCGCCATCCTGTACGACGAAACGCTCGGTACCGTCAGACTCACGGCCAACGACCTCGCGGGCCAAGATCGTCGTACCCGCAAGGTCAATCGCTGGCACCTTCCCTGGCAGGACTACTCCCACTGGATCACAGCATGAGCCATCTAGCCTTCGACGGCGGCCAGTCGGCTCTCCGTCTCCGAGTACTCCCCTCCGGCACAACGGCCGAAGGCCCCGGCTACGCCCACGGAAGCAACAGTGTGCAGGCCACCCTGGAGGCCATCCGCCTCGCGTCGGAGAAGGCGGGGGTGAGCGAGCCGGTCGAGGTCGTCGCGCTCGGGCTCACCGGGTTCCCGCAGGATCCGGCGACGGCGAGGAAGCTTGCCGAGGGCATCGGAGAGTTGTTGCAGGCAACAGAAGTGCGCCTGACCCAGGACATGGTGACCGCGCATGCGGGTGCTCTGCCGGACGGGTACGGCGTGGTGGTTGCCGCAGGCACCGGGTTGGTTTGCCTGGCGGTTGACCGCGACGGCTCCTGGTACAAGGTCGACGGGCACGGGTACATGTTCGGCGACGCCGGGAGCGCCTTCGCGATCGGCCGAGCGGGCCTCGTCGCAGTACAGCGTGCTCGTGACGGTCGTGGCCCCGCCACCACACTCGCCGAGACCGAACTGGATCCGATCGCGCTGTATCCGTCGCCGACCCTCGTGGATGACGTGGCCCGCTTCGCGCCCGAAGTACTGCGTCGTGCTGCCGAGGACGATCTCGTTGCCCAAGACATCGTCCTGCGGGCCGCTGCCGACATCGCGGAGACGATCGCGACCGCCGTAGGCCGACTAGCCGGCAACGAACCAGTCCCTGTGGCCTGCGTAGGCGGCCTGTTCGCGGGCGCCGGCGAGCAACTCGCCGCGCCAATGCGAGCGGCCCTGCCGGCTCGCGCACACCTGACCGAGGCGGCAGGCAACTCCCTCGACGGTGCCGAACGCTTGGCCACAGCGCCACCAGGCCCGTACGCCGAACTGCTCGTGATCCACCGCTCGCGATGAAACAGGACCAGCTGATGTCGATCCTCGCGCCAGGCACCCTGGTGGTGTCCTGCCAAGCCGGCCCCGGCAACCCGTTCTACTCCCCCGAACCGATGGCCCTGATGGCCCGCGCCGCGGAGGCCGGGGGTGCCGGCGCCATCCGCGCCAACGGAGCCGCCGACGTGGGCGCGATCCGCGCGGTCACCGACCTGCCGATCATCGGTCTCAACAAGCTCGGCGATCCCGGTGGCGTGTTCATCACCCCGACCTTCGAGTCGGCGATCGGCCTGGTCGAGGCCGGCGCCGACCTGATCGCCCTCGACGGCACGCTCCGGCCGCGCCCCGACGGGCACCGGCTGCACCGGCAGATCGAGCGCATCCACGACGAGCTCGGCGTACCGGTGATCGCCGATGTGGACAGCCTGGAAGCCGGTCTCGCGGCCCGTGCCGATGGCGCTGATCTGGTCGCGACCACACTGTCCGGCTATACCAATGGCAACCCTCCCACCAGACCAGACGTCGACCTGGTCCGGCAGCTCGTCGCGACGCTGGACTGCCCGGTGATCGCCGAAGGCCGGATCCGTACGCCGGAAGACGTCCGGGCCGTGTGCGAAGCCGGTGCCTATGCCGTTGTCGTCGGCTACGCGATCACGAATCCGATGGACATCACGGCCCGGCTGGTCGGCGCGATTCCTCGGGGGTGACCTCACGCAAGTGGTCTAGTCCAGGTTGCCGGATCATCTTCCCCGCCGTCTTCGGCAGGCGTATCCATGAGCCAACTCTTCCCGAGATAGGACGCGACAGATGAGAACTGACGGCCAGGTCGACCGCCGTACCCTCCTCCGCGTGGCTCTGGCCGCGCCTGCCGTCGGCCTGCTCGCCTCGTGCGCGAAGCCGGTCGCCGACAAAGCTGGCCCTGCCGTCCAGACCGCCAACAAGGTCGACTACAGCAAGGTCGACGGCGGCAAGGCGCTGGAGTTCTTCAACTTCGACGGCGGCTACGGCAAGGACTGGACCACCATGCCGCTGGACCTGTACCGCAAGGAGTTCCCGCAGGCCAAGGTCACGCTGACCAGCGGGCAGAAGCTCCAGCAGCAGCTACAGCCGCGGTTCATCCAGGGCAACCCGCCCGACCTGATCGAGAACGTCGGCCTGGACGGCGCCACGCTGGCTTCGCAGAGGCAGGTGATGGACATCGGTGAGCTGCTCGAGATGGAGTCGTACGACCAGCCGGGCGTGAAGGTCAAGGACACCCTGCTGCCGGGCGTCGCCGAGGCCGGCCGGTACGACGGCGTGAAGTACGAGATGCCGTACGTCTTCGGCGTCTCCGGCCTCTGGTACAGCCAGCCGTTGATGGACAAGCACGGCTGGAAGTACCCGAAGCACTGGGACGAGATGCTCAAGGTGTGCGAGGAGATCCTCACCTTGCTGACCTTCCGGCTGACCCGGCGCGAGCGAGTGGAGTACTGATGGGGGAACGAGCGGACGCGACAGTACGGCGTACCGTCGCGTCGCGTGTCTTCGGCGGAACGAGCCAGGGCTTCGTGCTGATCTGGGGCGTGATGGTGGTGTTCCCACTGCTCTGGGCGGTGGTGAGCTCGTTCAAGTCCGACGCGGAGATCTTCAAGAGCCCGTGGACGCTGCCGGCCGTCTGGCGCTGGGAGAACTTCGAGCGGGCCTGGACCGAGTCGCACATCGGCGCGTACTTCTTCAACAGCCTGGTCGTCGTCGGCAGCGGGGTCGTGCTGACGCTGATCCTGTCGTCGGCGGTCGCGTATGTGCTGGCCCGCTTCGAGTTCCCCGGCAACCGCGTCCTGTACTACGTGTTCGTCGGCGGCATGGTGTTTCCGGGCTTCCTGGCGCTGGTGCCGTTTGTTCTTCGTCGTCCAGAACCTCGGGCTGCTGAACACGTACGCCGGGCTGATCCTGGTCTACGCGACGCACGGAATGTCGTTCTCGGTGTTCTTCCTGACCGCGTTCTTCCGGACCCAGTCGAAGGAGCTCGCCGAGGCCGCGCTGGTCGACGGCTGCTCGCACTGGGGTGTGCTGTTCCGGATCATGCTGCCACTGGCCCGGCCGGGGCTGGTCAGCATCGGCATCTTCCAGTTCCTCGGGATGTGGAACGAGTACCTGCTCCCGCTCGTGCTCAACACCGACGAGAAGCGCTATCTCGTCACCCAGGGTTTGGCAAACATCGCTGTGACGCAGGGTTATCACAGTGACTTCTCCGGGCTGTTCGCCGGACTGACCATTTCGATCCTGCCCGTGCTGGGCGTCTACTTGGTGTTCCACAAGCAGATCAGCACGGGAATGACCGCTGGAGCGTTGAAATGAGCGCACGACCGAACAGCACGCGGCGGCTCGATGCGGGTGCTGAGCTGCTGCTGGCGGCGGTGTCCTTGGACGTGACCCCACCGCCGGGTCACCGCCTCGACGGCTACTCCGCCCGCAAGGGAGTGGCCACCGGTACTGCGGATCAGTTGCGCGCGACGATGATCTGGCTCAGTACCTTCGACTCCCCAGGCGTCCTCTGGCTGAGCGTAGATGCGATCGCGATCGGCGCGTCGCTGGCGGCCGAGCTGTCCGCTGCGGCGGGTGCTGCGGCCGGCATTCCACCGGAGTGCGTCTTGGTGTGTGCGTCGCACACTCACTCGGCGCCGTCGGGGTGGACCGGCCAGATCCACCCGGTCATCTCCGCCTCCCGAGAGGCTCCGCTGTACGAGGCGCTCGCGGCCGCTGTCGCGAGTGCCCGGCTGGAGCGCCAACCGGTCCGCGCCTCCTGGCGCTCGACCGAGGTCGTCGGCGTCGGCACGAACCGGCACCGCCGCAATGGGCCCCACGACAATACGGCCGGCGTTCTAACGTTGCACTCCGTCGCCGACCAAACCCTCCAAGCCATCCTCCTCGACTTCGCCTGCCACCCGACGACGTACGGCCCGGAAAACCTCCTCTACTCAGCCGACTGGCCCGGCGCCACCCGTGCCGCGCTAGCCCACCTCGCCCCCGCCGCTGAGGCTGCCCCCGCCGCCAGTGCCGGCCACACGTCCACCGCCGCCTCCGGCGCCAGTGCCGGCCACACGTCCACCGCCGCCCCCGCCGCCGACTTCACCTCCGACGCCGGGGTCGCACACCCTGAGCCTGTTGTTGGTTTTCTCCAGGGCGCCGCAGGCGACGTCAGCCCGCGCTTCACCCGCCAGGGTCGCGGCGCACCCGAAGTCGAGCGCCTAGGCGGCCTCCTCGCCGCCCGAGTCGCCGAAGCCCTCGCCGAACCAGGCCTCGACCTACCCTCCGTCGCCCCAACCATCCGCCGTACGACAGTCAGCCTGAAGGTCCGCGACCTCCCCAGCCAACTGGAGACGGACGCCATGGTGGCAACCGCCGAAGCCGGCCTCGACGGCAGCCTCGACGACCCCGCCCAACGCATCGCCCAAACCCGCCTGGACGGCGCCCGAGGCCAAGCCCTGATGGCAACCGCAAGCCTCCCACCCGTCCTGGACCTCCCCATCAGCGTCGTCAAACTAGGCGACGTCGCCTGGGTCCACCTCCCCATAGAACTCTTCGCCGCCCACGGCCTCTACCTCCAAGCAGACAGCCCCCACCCCATCACCCGAGTAATCGGCTACACCGACGGCTACTACGGCTACGTAGTAGACCCCGACGCCGCCCACCACGGCACCTACGAAGCCCTAATCACCTACTTCGACCAACCCACCACCCAAGAACTCTTGACCGCAGCCACCAATCTCCTGGCCGAACCGGGGCAGGTTAGCTAGGTATTTATCGTTCGAAGTCACCCATAGTGAGAGCTGGTCCTCCGTTACACAGAGTGTTACGGTCCCCGCGGGGGACGTCGTAGTAGACGACGTCTGGGGAGGGATAGCCATGAAGCATGGCCGTGACCAGCAGCCACCTGTCCAAGGTGCTCCAACGCCACCGGACTGGATTGTGAACTGGCGGTACAACTCGCCGCCCAACTGGCCGCCGCCACCGCCCGACTGGGTACCGCCGCCGGGTTGGCTTCCCGATCCAGCCTGGGGACCCCCACCGGTCAACTGGACCTTCTGGCTCCCGCGGCAGGTCGGGGTGGCTGCACCGGCTCCCGCAGCCGAGCCAGCGCTTCCCGCGGCCCCGGCTGTGCATCAGCCGGTCAAGGCGGCGCCCGAGCCGACCATTGGACTGTTCGGGGCACGCGGAAAAGCCAAAGAGCTTGCAATCCAGGTTCAGCAACTGGCCGCCAAGAATGAGCAGCTGAGGGCTCAGCTGGACAAGCTCGGCGCCCTGTCTCTGGTAGAGCTGGAGGAGCGGAAGATCGAGCTGACCGCGGAGCTCGAGAGCCAGAGGATCACGCTGACGCGTGAACTGGAGGCAGAGCATGTACGGGGTACAACGGCCATCAACGCACTCGTCGCCGAAAAGGCGACTGTCACCGGGCAACTGCAAACCCTCCGGGACAAGCTGGTTCTGACCGAGGACACCATGATCCTTCAGGAGGTGGGCGTCTACGAATACACCCATCCACTGGATGACTCGGTCGCTTACAAGGCCGAGTTGGCCAGGCTGCAGGACCAAATCAAGGCGATGGCCCGCAAAGACGGCGGCGCGGTGTCCGGCTCGCAGCAGATGACGATGAACGGCTCGCGGCCCCAGGGCGCGAAGATGGTTCGCGAGTTCTCCAAGCTGTTGCTGAGGGCCTACAACAACGAAGCAGACAACCTGGTTCGCGGCATGCGGCCGTACAAGGTGTCCACCTCGAAGGACCGGCTCGAGAAATCCAAGGCGACCATCGTGAAGCTGGGGCAGTCGATGGACATCGAGATCGGGAGCCACTACCACGCGTTGCGTCTCAAGGAGATGGAGCTCACCGCCGACTTCCTCGAGAAGCTCGCCAGGGAGAAGGAGCACGAAAAGGAGGAGCGAGCTCGACTGCGTGAGGAACGCCAGACTCAGCTGGAGCTTCAACGTCAGCGGGAGAAACTGGAGCGCGAACGGACGCACTACGTCAATGCGTTGGCGGCACTCGAGGCCAAGGGCGATGTCGAAGCGGCCGATCGGATGCGCGCGGAGATGGGTGAGATCGAGAAGGCCATCGAGGATGTCGACTATCGCGCCGCTAACATCAGAGCCGGCTACGTCTACGTGATCTCCAACCTCGGAGCATTTGGCGAGCGCATGGTGAAGGTGGGCATGACGCGCCGGCTCGAACCACTGGACCGGGTTCGTGAGCTGTCGGACGCCTCGGTCCCGTTCAACTTCGACGTACATGCCATCCACTTCTCGAACGACGCGGTCGGTGTCGAGGCCGAGATGCACAGAAGGCTGGCGGATCGCCGAGTCAATCGGGTGAACCTGCGGAGGGAGTTCTTCTACGCCACGCCAACGGAGGTACGGGATCTGCTGGCCGCCGTCGCCGGAGATCTGCTGGAGTTCACCGAAGCCGCGGAGGCATTCGAATACCACCAGTCGATCAACGGACCTGCAGAGGCCGACGGCGGGGTGCTGGCACCCACCTGACCCGACGCTGGCCGCTCGATTGGCTCGAGAGCTTGGCACGCTTGTGTTTTGTCGGGAACTGGTTGCTGGAGGCAATAAAGCCGCGTGGTGTGCTGAGCGGGCCGGATCATGCGGCGGCGATCGCCGTGTACTACGACCCGCTGGGGCCGCTGTCGCGAGGTCGACTGGGCCCACGTCGAGCGAATGCGAGCGGAGTACCCACCGCTCAGCTCGCCCGATCTCCTCCTCGACGCCATCGATCCCATCGACTCGAACCTCGACAAGATCCGTCACCGCATCCCGACGACCTGAGACAGTAAGCCTACAGCTTTCCGGCGTTTCCTGGATGTGAGGTTTCCCCTTGTGGATAAGGGGATTCAGGCCCGGAAACTGTCGGCGGCCTCGTCTAGCCTTAGCGGTATGGACGATCGTGCAGCNGTGTTGATGAGCGGCAGCGAACTGCTGTCGGCTTACGACGCCGTGCATGAGCAGGTCGCCGCGTTGGAGGCCTACGGGGCGGAGTTGCTGGGCCGGATGGAGGAGACCGGTCA
>NZ_AQUZ01000006.1 GCF_000372465.1 Kribbella catacumbae DSM 19601 | reverse complement strand
TTGTCTCAACACCACCATGTGTGGTCAACAAGAGACCCTGCTGCTGAAAACATGTACGCGTCCACTATACGGTTCCCGAAATACGGTCAACCCCAGCCCGAACCCCCCCCAGGGGTTTCGGTGACTCGCACGGTGGTTGGTTGATATTTCTATAGAGTTACGGTGACCATAGCGTCGGGGAAACACCCAGTCTCCATTCCGAACCTGGAAGTTAAGCCCGACAGCGCCGATGGTACTGCGACCGGGAGGTCGTGGGAGAGTAGGACGTCGCCGGACATTCACACTGTTAAGGGCCACCCACACCGGGTGGCCCTTAATGTTTGTGCCTGTACTTTTGTCTGAGCGCGTCATCACCTCGTACGACCGATAGGAGTCACCGTGGCTACGCCACCTCGCAACCCCCGCTCTGGTCCGGGCGATCGCTCCGGCCGTGGTTCGTCCGGCGGATCGGGTCGTGCCGGCGGCGGACGTTCCGGTAACACTGGAGGTCCTCGCTCCGGCGGTTCGGACTCCGGTCCCCGCGGCGGCAGCTCCTCCGGCGGCCCTCGTGGCTCGTCCGGTGCTCCCCGTGGCGGCTCTACTGGTGGACCCCGTGGCGGTTCTACTGGTGGACCCCGGGGCGGTAGCTCGTCGGGTGGTCCCCGTGGCGGTTCTACGGGCGGTCCTCGCGGGGGTAGTTCCTCGGGTGGTTCACGTGGTGGCTCCGCGGGCGGTTCGTGGAGTGCTTCTGGCGACGGGCGTGGTGGGGCTCCGCGTACGGGTGGCTCTACTGGTGGTCCGCGCAGTGGTGGGACGGGCGGTCCGGGAAAGTCGAGTTTTTCGCGAGACGACCGTTCGGCTCCTCGTCGTGATGACCGGTCTGGTCCGCGTCGGGACGACAAGCCGGCTCCGAAGCGGAACACGCGATGGGACGACAAGGGCGAGCCTGGCCGCGATCCGTTCCGCGGCCAGCTGCCGAACCGTGGCGACGACCGTGGTTCACGCCGCGACGACCGCTCCGGCCTAGGTTCCGACGGCCGCTCCGCTCCTCGCGGTGGCGACCGCGGTGCCCCGCGCCGGGACGACCGTGGTGGTTACAACCGAGAGGACCGCAGTACCCCGCAGCGCGACGACCGCGGTGGGTACAGCCGTGACGAGCGCAGTGCGCCGCGTCGCGATGATCGGGGTGGCTACGACCGCAGTACCCCGCAGCGCGACGACCGCGGTGGGTACAGCCGCGATGAGCGCAGCGCGCCGCGTCGCGACGACCGTGGCGGGTACGGGCGCGATGAGCGCAGTGCTCCGCAGCGTGATGAGCGCAGCGCCCCGCGTCGCGACGACCGTGGTGGGTATGGGCGCGATGACCGTAGTGCTCCGCAGCGTGATGAGCGTGGTGGGTACAGCCGGGATGAGCGCAGTGCGCCGCGTCGCGATGACCGGGGTGGGTCCGACCGGAGTGCTCCGCGGCGGGATGATCGGCCTGCGCCTCGGCGGGAGGAGCGGTCTGGACCTCCTCGGGATGGGCGGCCTACCGGGTTCAAGGGTGGCGAGCGGACTGGGCCGCGTAGTGATGAGCGGACCGGGTCTGTGCCTCGGCGCGATGAGCGGACCGGGTACCAGGGTTCGGCTCCCCGGCGGGATGACCGGTCTGGGCCGCGTCGGGATGACCGGTCTGGGCCGCGGCGCGAGGAGCGCGGTGGCCGGCGGAACGAGCGTGAGCGTGGCGAGCGTGGTGGGCGTGGGACCGGGCGTCAGGACGAGGAGAGGGTCGGTCCGCGCAAGGATGACCCGGTCATTCCGCCCGGGATCACCGGTGCGGAGCTCGATCGTGGGGCGAAGGCCGAGCTTCGGTCGTTGCCGCGTACCCTCGCCGACCTGGTCGCGCAGCACCTGGTGGCGTCCGGGCAGCTCCTGGAAGACGACCCGGAGCTCGCCTACCTGCACGCCAAGACTGCGCGGCGGCTCGCGGCGCGACTGGGCGGAGTACGGGAGGCTGTGGCTGTCACGGCGTACCTGTCGGAGCACTATGACGAGGCCTTGACCGAGTTCCGCGCGGTACGGCGGATGACCGGGAACCATGAGGTGCTGCCGGCGATGGCCGACTGCGAGCGTGCGCTCGGCCGGCCGGAGAAGGCGCTGGCGCTGTCGCGGGAGAAGCAGGTCATCGGGCTTGAAGAGGGTTCGCAGATCGAGATGCTGATCGTGGCGGCCGGGGCCCGGCGGGACATGGGGCAGACGGCGGCGGCGATCCAGACGCTCGAGATACCGGAGCTGACCAAGCGGACTCGCGCGGAGTGGTTGCCGCGTCTGCGGTACGCGTACGCCGATGCGCTGGCTGAGGCGGGACGGACCGAGGAAGCACTGGTCTGGTTCCACCGCGCAGCCGGCGCCGACGCGGACGGTTCCACCGGAGCCGCTGAGCGCGCCGCCGAACTCGAGGGCCTCCAGTTCACCGACCTGGGCCACGACGAGAACGACGCCGAAATCATCCTCGAAGAGGCAACCGACGACCTCGAGATCACCGACGAGGCTGACGTCGACACCGAAGCCGACGATGAGGCCGACACTGACGACGATGAGGTTGACGCCGACGCCGACGAGGTCGACTCCGACGACGAGGCCGATGCTGGCGACGATGAAGCTGAGCACAGCGGAGCTGAGGATGCGGTCGACGTCGAGGACGAGGTCGAGTCGGCGGATGAATCGGCCGGCGACGCTGAGGACGACGACGCTGCTGAGGGTGACGAGCAGGTCGATGGGAAGCTGAAGGACTGAAGTAGCTGGAACGGCCCGGGTGGGTGGTGGAGGAATCCGCTGCCTGCCCGGGCCGTTTGCGTTGCCCGGGTGCGGTGCTGGGGGAGCGACGAGAAAGCGGCGTGACGCCGGGCGGTCAGCTGAGCATGCGGAAGAGGAGGCCTACACGCGGTTTGGGGCCGAAGGAGGTTGCTTTCTGGGGGAGTATGACGCCGCGGAGGGCTGAGCGGAGTACCTGGTCCATCCGGGGTGCTACGAGCTCTACTGCGGCCTGCTGAGGGCCTGCGAGGGCTACTGCGTCGGTAAGTGCGTGGTGAAAGGTGATCTCGTCTGCGGGCACTCCCCAAGCCGGCAGCAGCTCCTCGTGCAGTAGGGCGACTGTCGGCGTCACCTGACCCTCTGTGGACTGCAGTGTCACCCAGGAGGTGCCGTCAGTGATGGCGATGCGGTCCGGCACGCCTTCCACCCGTCCGGGGAGCACCTGCCAGCCGGGCGGCGTACGGGATGACACCACGTCGAGTGTGAGCCCGGGGACGACGCGGTGGATTGGGTCGAGGGTCAGCGGGTGCCGCTCGTTGTCGACCAGCATCGCCAGGCCGACTTCCGTGCCTTCGCGGTCGGGTTCACGCCGGTTGCGTTCCAGGTACGCCGCGTAGCGGTGGTGACCGTCGGCGATCAGCGCCTCGTGGGTGGCCAGTTCATCGGCGATCTTGGCGAGGGTCTCCGGGTCGTCGATCCGCCAGATCTGGTGATGGGCGCCGTTCTCGGTGTCGGCGACGAGCCAGGGTTCACCCGATCGGGCGTCATCCACCGCGTCGCTGGCCGCACCGCCACCGCCGTACGCGAGCAGGATCGGCTCCAGATCGGCGTCCGTCGCCTCCATCAGCTCGAACCGGTCGTCGACCCAGTGCGGCATCACATTCTCGTGCGGCAGCACCACCCGCCGGGCCGGATCGAGCGCGAGCGACCCGACCAGACCACACAGCACCGCGCCCTGGAACTGCTGCTCGTAGACGTAGAGAGCAGGGCTGCGGTCCTGGATCACCACCCCGTCACGCTGCCAGTCGGCCAGCCTGCGCGCGGGCTCGTCATACCGGCCGGGACCCAGGTCGGGATCGCGTGGAAGGATGAGCCTCACCATGTTGTGGAGATCAGAGTCAGTCAGCCGCCGGACGATGGCGGGTTCCAGTACGTCGTACGGCGGCGAGGTCACCGCACCGAGTGCGCTCACCTTGCCCGCGACGAACCGCCAGGCCCGCAGCGGGTCGAGCCGCAACGCGCTTGCGGACGTTTCTGACATGGGCGGCATCGTACGGGGGGAAGCATGACCAAGGCACAGGAATCGCCCGCCCCGCTGTCGGCGTGTGACGAACCGCTCGCCAGCCGGTACGACGTGGCGCTGCTCGACCTGGACGGGGTCGTGTACGTCGGCCCAGATCCCGTACCGGACGCGCCGGACAATCTGCGCAAGGCCGCCAAAGAGGGCATGCGGATCGGCTACATCACCAACAACGCGAGCCGTCCGGCCTCTGTGGTCGCCGAGCACCTGGCGTCGTTCGGGCTGGATGTGATCGGCGAGGACGTCGTCACCTCCGCGCAGGCCGCGGCCAAGCTGATCGCCAAGGAGTTCCCCAAGGGATCGCCGGTGCTCGTGGTCGGCGGTGAAGGGCTGATCGCGGCGCTGGAGGAGTACGAGCTGCGGCCGGTCCGGAGCAGCGACGCGCACCCGGTGGCCGTCGTACAGGGTTTCCACCCGGACGTGAACTGGGTGATGCTCGCGGACGGTGCTCATGCGATCAACGAAGGCGCCAAGTGGTACGCGACGAATCTCGACCTGACCATCCCGACGGCGGGTGGCAAGGCGCCCGGGAACGGCACGCTGGTACAGGCGATCCGGGCGGCCGTCGAGGTGGATCCGGTCGTGGCCGGCAAGCCCGAGCCGCCGCTGCTGGAGACGAGCATCGAGCGGCTGGAGGCCAAGCGGCCGTTGATGATCGGGGATCGGCTGGACTCCGACATCGCCGGCGCGCAGGCGGTCGGGATCGCGAGCCTGTGGGTCGCAACCGGCGTGCACGACGCCCATGACCTCGCGGCGGCGCCGAAGAACGAGCGGCCGACGTACATCGGCGCTGGGCTGGGCGCCCTGCGGGAGAAGCACCCGGGCGTGACGGTCGAGGGCGGCAAGCACAGGTGCGAGGGTTGGGCGGCGACGGTGGTTGACGGCGCTGTGGCGGTGACAGGCGAAGGCGAGCCGTACGACGGGTTGCGGGCGATCCTGTCGGCGACCTGGGCAGCGGTGGACGCTCCGGCCAAGCCGGTCGCGAAGACTGCGGCCAAGACCTCCCGCGGGCGGCGGCCGCTGCCGAAGCGTGCTCCGGAGCCGGGGTCGATCAGGATCGACGAGGCGCTGCACCGGGTGGGCTTGAGCAAATAGCCAGCTGGCGGAAGGCATGGGTGGGCTGGTATTGCGGGGGCAGCGCGATACCGTGGCTGGCAACGAAGCCCAGACCGGGACGCCGGTGCCGGGACAGAGTTAACACGGAGGCAGTCATGGTGATGGATGCATTGCGCGGCTACGTACAGCTGGCGAACGGCCTGACCGAGGTGACGAAGCAGCGTGCTCAGCAGGCCGCGAAGGCCCTGCTGCAGCAGACCGGCGCTGACGCGCTGACGTCCGGTGTGACCACCAAGGTGAGTGACCTCGCCGAGGAGATCGTTGCCACCAGCAAGAGCAACCGCCAGCTGCTGCAGGCGATCGTGGCGAACGAGGTCGAGGGCGCGGTGGCGCGGCTGGGGTTCGTGCGGTCCGAAGAGGTCGCGGCGCTGAGCCGGCGGGTCGATGGGCTCGAGCGCGAGCTGGCCGATGCGAATGATGCTCTGGTCGCTGCTACCTCGGCGGCACCTGCTGCCGCGGCGGTGAAGACTCCGCCGATCAAGAAGACTGCCGCGACCAAGACGGCCGCGACGAAGACTGCCGCGAAGAAGACGGCGGCCAAGAAGAGCGCGGCCAAGAAGACCGCTGTGAAGAAGACGGCGGCGAAGAAGACGGCCAAGAAGGCCCCGGCGAAGAAGGCGTGACGTGACCGATCACCCCGGCGAGCAGTTCCCCCCGGCGGTCGACCCCGACGTCGAGCCGGGCTTCGAGCCCCAGCCCGACGAGAAGTCTGAGCCCGACTACGACAGCGAGCCCGGGCCGGATTCGCAGTACGAGTCTGAGCAGCCGAGTGCCTGGGTCAACCCCACTCTGCAGGGGCGGCCGCACACGGATCCCTTGCTGGCGGGCTTCACCGTGTACGGCGACCCCACGCCGGAAGAGCCCGAGGACACGGAGCAGGCTTTCGAGGCTTCCCTGGAAGAGCCTCCGGCGGAAGAAGCCACACGGCATTCCTTCGTAGACGACGGCCTGGACGACTGGTCAGACGACACCGAAACCGAACCCACACCTGAGCCGCCCGCCGACGAGGCACCGTCGCCGGCGTCTGCTGCGGCTACCGATGAAGCGCCTGCTGCGCAGGCGCAGGCGGACGATGCGCCTCCGGCGCAGGCGGACGATGTGCCTCCGGCGCGGGCACAGGAGAGCGCGTTTCCTCGGCCGGCTGTGCCGACCCCTGGGCAGGCGTTCGCCAGGCCTGCGGCGCCGTCGTCTTCCCCGGCGTTCGCCAGGTCCGCGGCGCCCGCGCCCGGGCAGGCGTTTCCGCGGCCCGCTGCGCCCGCGGCCCCTACATCGCCAGCCCCTACACCCGCAGCTCCCGCGCCAGCGCACTCAGCGCCAGCGGCATCCGCGTCTGCCCCCTCCGCGTCTGCGGCCGTAGTACGGGCTGAGGATGGCGGAGAGGATGGGGTGCATCCGTTGGTGGAGGAGACGATGGAGCGGCTGGATGGGTTGCGGGAGCGGCCTGTGGGGGAGCATGCGGAGGTTTATGCGGATCTGCATGAGCGGCTGCAGAGTGCTTTGGTGGAGGCGGACGCCGACCATGGCGACCGGGGTTGAGTGACCGCGGGGGACCATGGCTAAAGGGGTGAAGCGGTCCCGGCTGGATGCTGAGCTGGTACGGCGTGGGCTGGCGCGATCGCGGGAGCAGGCCAGTGAGCTGGTGCTCGCGGGCAAGGTGAAGGTTTCCGGCACGGTCGCGACCAAACCGGCGACGGGCGTCGGTGCCGATGCGGCGATCCTGGTCGACACCTCGGAGACCGACGATCCGGGGTACGCGTCGCGGGGCGCGCACAAGCTGGTCGGCGCACTGGAGGCATTCACCGAAATCCAGGTGAAGGATCGCCGATGCCTGGACGCGGGGGCGTCCACCGGCGGATTCACCGACGTACTGCTCAGGAACGGCGCGGCAAGCGTGATCGCGGTCGACGTCGGCTACGGGCAGCTCGTCTGGGCGTTGCAGACCGACGAGCGCGTCACCGTGATGGATCGCACCAACGTCCGCACGCTGACCCTCGAGGCCATCGGCGGCGACCCGGTCGACCTGGTCGTCAGCGACCTCAGCTTCATCTCGCTCACGCTGGTGATGCCCGCCTTGCTCGCCGTGGTGAAGCCGGACGGCGACCTGGTGCTGATGGTGAAACCACAGTTCGAGGTCGGCAAGGAACGGCTGGGCAAAGGCGGTGTCGTCCGCGACCCGGTACTGCGCGCCGACGCCGTCCGTGGCGTGGCCCGGAAAGCGGCCGACCTGGGCTGGGGCGTGGCCGGAGTCGCGGCCAGTCCGCTGCCGGGTCCATCAGGAAATGTCGAATACTTCCTGTGGATACGCCGTACAGCGCCTCCGCTCGATGAGACGATGCTCCGGACCGCTATCGAGAGCGGCCCGCAATGACCCGTATGACTCGGAAGGCAGGTCCCCGTGGTTGAGCAGCCGGTGTCCGAACCGCGGCGCGTGCTGCTGGTGACGCATACCGGCCGCGAGCTGGCCGTCGAGGTGGCCCGTGAGGCCCACCGGCTGCTGGCCGACGCCGGCCTGGTGATCCGCCTGCTCACCGACGAGGCCGAGGCGATGAAACTCGACCCGGTCGAGATCGCCGACGACCCGGACAAGGCCGCGCTCGACGTCGAGCTGATCATCGTGCTCGGTGGCGACGGCTCGATCCTGCGCGGTGCCGAGCTGGCCCGCCCGCACGGTACGCCGGTCCTGGGCGTGAACCTCGGCCATGTCGGGTTCCTCGCCGAGGCCGAGCGCGACGACCTGCACCGGATCGTCGATGTGGTGGTCAAGCGCAGCTACACGGTCGAGGAGCGGATGACGCTCGCGGTCGACGTCTGGTACGACGACGAGCTGATCTTCGACACCTGGGCGCTGAACGAGGCCAGCGTGGAGAAGGCGGCCCGCGAGAAGATGCTCGAGGTGATGGTCGAGGTCGACGGCCGGCCGCTGTCGCGCTGGGGGTGTGACGGTGTCGTGGTCGCGACGCCGACCGGCAGTACGGCGTACTCGTTCTCCGCCGGTGGGCCGATCGTCTGGCCCGAGGTCGAGGCGATCCTGATGGTGCCGCTCAGCGCGCATGCGTTGTTCTCGCGGCCGATCGTGGTGGCGCCGACGTCGCAGTTGTCGATCGAGCTGATCGCCGCGTGGCACGGGCGCGGAGTGCTGTGGTGCGACGGCCGGCGGATGGTCGAAGTACCGCCTGGTGCCCGGATCCAGGTCCGGCGTGGCAAGACTCCGGTCCGGCTGGCGAGGGCGCACGAGGTGTCCTTCACCGACCGGCTGGTGGCGAAGTTCGACCTGCCGGTCCTCGGCTGGCGGGGCGCAGCAGCGCGCAAGCGAAGCGCACAAGAGGAGAAATAGTGCTCTCGGAGATCCGCATCACCGGACTGGGCGTGATCGAGGACGCCACGCTGGAGCTCGATCCGGGCTTCACCGCGGTCACCGGCGAGACCGGGGCCGGCAAGACGATGGTCGTGACCGGGGTGAACATGCTGCTTGGCGGCCGGGCCGACAGCGGCCTGGTCCGGCACGGGGTACGGCGTGCGCGGGTCGAGGGGCGCGCGAGCGCGGTACCGAGGTCGATCGTGCAGCAGGCCGAGGATCGTGGCGGCGAGCTGGATGACGACGAGTTGCTGATCGCGCGTGAACTGTCGTCCGAGGGGCGTTCGCGGGCCTTCCTGGGTGGCGCTTCGGTGCCGGTTTCGGTGCTGGCCGAGGTGTCCGGCGATCTGGTCGCGATCCACGGCCAGGCTGACCAATGGCGATTGCTGCAGCCGGCCAGGCAACGCGAGACGCTCGACACCTTTGCTGGGAAGCCGGTTCTCGTTCCGCTGGGCGAGTACTCGACGGCGTTCCGGCGGCATCGTGAGATCGAGGCCGAGCTGACCGAGCTGACCACGCGCGAGCGCGACCGCTTGGCCGAGGCGGATCTGCTGCGCTTCGGTCTGGAGGAGGTCGCCAAAGCCGAACCGCTGCCCGGCGAAGATGTCGAGCTCGCGGCCGAGGAGGAGCGACTCGCCTACGCAGACGGCCTCCGTACTGCGGCAACGACCGCCGGCGAAGCGCTCGCCTCGGAAGACCTGGACTCCACCCGGCCGGCCGACGTACTCGGTCTGCTCGCCCTCGCGAAGCAGGCGCTGGACGGGGAGCGCGAGCACGACGTGAAGCTGGCCGAGCTGGCCGACCGCGCGAGCGAACTCGGCTATCTCGCCGCGGACCTGGCCGGCGAGCTCTCGTCGTACGCCGCGGATGTGGATACGGATCCCGCGCGGCTCGCCGTGGTGAGTGATCGGCGTTCCCTGCTGACGAACCTGGTCCGCAAGCACGGCGCCGAGCAGGGCACGGTCGACGAGGTGCTGGAGTGGGCGAAGCGGGCCGCGGCGCGGCTGGCCGAGCTGGAGGGCAGCGATGAGCGCGTCGAGCAGCTCACCGCGGAGCTGACCGAGCTCCGGGCCCAGCTGAAGGATCTCGGCGACCAGGTCAGTACTGCGCGCCGCGAGGCGGCGGCCCGGCTGGGTGTGGCGGTGTCCGAGGAGCTGAGTGGGCTGGCGATGCCGCACGCGAAGTTGACCGTGGAGATCCACGAGACGGCGGCGGGACCTTTCGGAGCGGACGAGATCGAGTTCTGCTTCGCGGCGAACCCGGGCAGTCCGGCTCGGCCGCTGCAGAAGGCGGCCTCGGGTGGTGAGCTGTCGCGGGTGATGCTCGCGCTCGAGGTGATCCTGTCGGACACGCATCCGGTGCCGACGCTGGTCTTCGACGAGATCGACGCCGGTATCGGCGGGCGGGCCGCGGTCGAGGTCGGCAAGCGGCTGGCCCGGCTGGCGGAGAAGGCGCAGGTGATCGTGGTGACGCACCTGCCGCAGGTGGCCGCGTTCGCGGATCGTCACGCTGTGGTGTTGAAGAGCGACGACGGCTCGGTCACTACCAGTGGCCTGGTAGCGCTGGACGACGATGCCCGGCTGAAGGAACTCAGCCGGATGATGGCCGGCCTGGAGAACTCCGACGCCGCCCAGGCGCACGCCGAAGAGCTCCTTGCCCTGGCCGCGGAACGTCACAAGAAGCCGAAGAAGAAGTCTGGTTCAAAAGGATGATTTAACGCACTGTCACCGGGGTAGATAGGCATGGAGGGCTGCCCGGGCGGTGTAAAAGGCGGGCGGAGGGCTCTTGACATGGCAGGATGAGTAACGCGATGAAACTGCCCAGCCTGCGGAGAGCACGCCCACCTGAACTGCCCGGGATCGCCGGGGTGGTCCGGCTCGATCGCCGTACCAAGAATCTCACCAAACGTCTGAAGCCGGGCGAGATCGCGGTCATCGACCATGTCGATCTGGACCGGGTCAGCGCCGAGGCACTGGTCGACTGCCGGGTCGCCGCGGTCGTCAACGTGGCCGACTCGATCAGCGGCCGGTACCCGAACCTCGGCCCGGAGATCCTCGTCGAGGCGGGCATCCCGCTGGTCGACGGGATCGGCCGCGAGGTCTTCTCGATCCTGCACGAGGGCGAGCGGGTCCGGCTGCACGACGGCATCCTGTACCGCGGTGAGGAAGTCGTCGCGAAGGGTGTCTGCCAGGACAGCCAGTCCGTCGCCGAGCTGATGGACGACGCCCGCGCGGGCCTGTCGACCCAGCTCGAGGCGTTCACCGCGAACACCTTGGAGTACCTGCGCCGCGAGCGCGACCTGCTGCTCGACGGCGTCGGCGTACCGGCAGTGCACACGTCGATGGACGGCAAGCACGTCCTGATCGTGGTCCGCGGGTACGACTACCGCGAAGACCTGGTCGCCCTGCGGCCGTACATCCGGGAGTACCGGCCGGTCCTGATCGGCGTCGACGGCGGCGCGGACGCGCTGGTGGAGAACGGCTACGTGCCCGACCTGATCGTCGGCGACATGGACTCGGTCAAGGACGAGACGCTGAAGTGCGGCGCCGAGGTCGTCGTGCACGCCTACCGGGACGGCCGCGCGCCGGGATCGGAGCGGCTGGAGCGGCTCGGGGTGGACTCGATCGAGTTCCCGGCCACCGGCACCAGCGAGGACGTCGCGATGCTGCTGGCCGATTCCAAGGGTGCGTCGCTGATCGTCGCGGTCGGCACCCACAACTCGCTGGTGGAGTTCCTCGACAAGGGGCGCTCCGGGATGGCGAGCACCTTCATCACCCGACTGCGGGTCGGTGCGAAGCTGGTGGACGCCAAGGGCGTCGGCCGGCTCTACCGAAGCCGCGTGTCGACCATGCAGGTGGCCTCGTTGATCGTGGCCGGCCTGTTCGCGCTCGGGGTGGCGATGGTGGCCATCGGCGCCGACGACGTGCTCTGGTCGATCCTGCGGGCGCGCTGGAACGACTTTGTCTATTGGATCCGGGAGCTGTTCACGTGATCGACTTTCGCTACCACATCGTCTCCATCGTGGCGATCTTCTTCGCCCTCGGCGCCGGTGTGGTGCTGGGTGCCGGGCCGCTGAAGGGCACGGGCAGCGACCTGGTCCAGGCGCAGGCCAACAAAGACCGGGCAACGGTCGAGGACCAGCGCCAGCAGTTGCTGCAGGCCAAGGCGCTGGACAAGTACCGCGACGACTACGTCGCCAAGGTGACCGCGGGCCTGACCGACGGCAAGCTGGCGAACAAGCGGATCGCGCTGGTGACGATGCCGAACGCCACCGGCGACATGACGGATCTGATCCAGGAAGCGATCGAGCAGGCCGGCGGCCAGGTCACCACCCGGGTCTCGCTGGACAGCAAGCTGTTCGACCCGGGACAGCGTCAACTGGTCGAGCCGCTGGTCAACGACCTCGTCACCAGCGACATCCAGTTCCCGGCCGAGAGCAACACCTACCAGCGTGCCGGGATGATCCTGGCCCGGGGCATCGCGGCCAAGGAAGAGGCCAAGCCGGTCGACTCGGAGTCGACCAAGATCATCAACGGGCTGGCCAGCGCGAAGCTGGTCTCGCTGAAGACGCCCAAGGACCGGGCCAGCCTGATCGTCGTAGTCGCCGCCAAGCCGCCGACGCCAGTGCCGGACAACTCGTCGTACAACGATGCGGTGGACTTCAGCGAGGGTCTTGATGAGGCCAGCGCTGGTGTGGTGGTCGCTGGGATGCCCGCGTCGGCGGAGAACGGCGGGCTTTTGAAGTCGCTGCGCGGCGATGCCGACGCGACCAAGGCGCTGTCCTCGGTCGACGTCGCCGACATTC
The DNA here is from genome assembly GCF_000372465.1 of Kribbella catacumbae DSM 19601. Taxonomy (GTDB): domain Bacteria; phylum Actinomycetota; class Actinomycetes; order Propionibacteriales; family Kribbellaceae; genus Kribbella; species Kribbella catacumbae. Next base: position 269,651 of record NZ_AQUZ01000006.1, on the reverse strand, counting down.
CGAGCGGCCGGGCGACGGTCGTGTTCGCGCTGGTCGAGCAGGCAAGTGGCAAGGCGGGCCAGTACGGCGGGGTCGATGCGAAGAACGGCGTCGCGCCGTCGGCTGACATGGTGAAGGGCAACAACTGAGATGGGTCTGTTGGGTGCGGTGATCGCCGCTGCCGCTACGGCCGGGCTCGAGCGCGCGGCCGCGAAGCTGCCGAAGGAGAGCCGCGCGCCGCTCGAGCGGACCAACCACCGGGGCGAGACGGTCACGTTGCTGGAAGGTCCGGTCGCCGTGCTCGGTGCGCTGGCAGGGGTTGCGGCGAGTCGTTCGGATGGTCGGGTCAAGGCCGCTGCGTTGCTTGCGGGGTCGGTGTCGGGTGCTGTCGGTGCGTATGACGATCTTGCCGGGGCGACCGAAACCAAAGGATTTCGGGGTCATCTGACTGCACTGCGCCGTGGTGAGGTGACGAGTGGGGCCGTGAAGATTCTCGGCGTTGGAGCTGCTGGTCTGGCTGCCGCAACTTTGCTGCCTCGGCGGTCGAAGGGGTTGGGTGCGGCTGTCGAGATCGTTGCCGATGGCGCCTTGATTGCTGGTACTGCGAATCTTGCTAATTTGCTGGATCTTCGCCCGGGGCGCGCGCTGAAGGGCATCACTGCGGTTAGCGGGCCGGTTGCGGTGGTCGCTGGAGGTCCTGCGGCGGCTGTGGTCGGTGCTGCCGCGGCTGCTGCGCCGTCTGACTTGGGTGAGCGCTCGATGCTGGGTGACTGCGGAGCCAACGGTCTCGGCGCGATCACCGGTACTGCGCTGGCTTCGGCCCTGCCGCGACCGTTGAAGGTGCTAGCTCTTGGCGCTGTTGTCGCGCTCAACCTGGCGAGCGAGAAGGTCAGCTTCACCAAAGTGATCGCGAACACCCCGGTACTGGACAAGCTCGACCAGTGGGGCCGACGACCCCGGTGAGGGGCCGTTGCATATCGCGGGTGACGCCGTGAGTACGGGCGGGCGTATCGCTCGGGCAGCGTTGCTCGTTGCAGGTGTGACGGTGCTTGCGCGGGTGGTTGGGTTTGGGCGGTGGCTGGTCTTTTCCAAGACGGTTGGTGCTGGGTGTCTTGCCGACGCGTATGCGACCGCGAATCAACTGCCGAACGTCGTGTTCGAGATCGTCGTCGGCGGTGCGCTCGCTGGTGCGGTGATCCCGGTTCTGGCGGGGCCGGTTGCTCGTGGCGATCGGGCCGCGCAAGGTCGGATCATCGGCGCCTTGCTGACTTGGTCGTTGGTACTGCTGACGCCGTTCGCCTTGCTGGCTTGGGTTTTCGCCTCGCAATACACCTCAGCGATACTGGATGCAGGACCAGAGTGCGCCGGCTCCGGCAGCACGGCGACCCGGATGCTGTTGATCTTCGTGCCCCAGGTCTTCGGCTACGCGATCGCTGTGGTCGCCACGGCCGTCCTGCAGTCCCACAAGCGCTTCGCTGCAGGTGCAGTAGCTCCGCTGATCTCCAGCCTCGTGGTGGTAGCGACCTACTTCCTCTTCGCCGCTGCGGCTCCCACCGCTGACCAGGCATCGCAGGGAGCCGCCGACTTGCTTGCCTGGGGCACCACTGCAGGTGTGCTGGCATTAGCGCTCACTGTGCTCGTCCCGATGCTGCTGCTACGCCTGCCGATCAGGCCGACGCTGCGACTCGATCCAGGTGTCGGTCCGGTTCTACGCAAGCTCGCGCTGGCCGGCCTCGCCGTACTGGTTGCCCAGCAGTTGGCCTTTGTCGTGACGACTTACCTGGCGAACCACAGAGGTGCTGCAGGGAGTATCGCGGTCTACACGTGGGCCAATGCGGTCTACCTGCTGCCATACGCAGTACTGGCTGTCCCGATCACTACTGCAGTCTTTCCTCGGCTGGCGGCTGCATTTGAGTCCGGCGAGTCAACTGCCTTCGACTTGTACGCCGCTACCTCAACGCGAGCCGTCATGCTCGCCGGGGGAGCCGGTGCCGCGTTGCTAGTCGGTACTGCGGTCCCGGTCGCCCGGATCTTCGCCTACAACGACGGGCGCGTGCAGGAGGCGCAGGCCTCGTCGCTGGGCGCAGGGCTCGTCGCCTTCGCTCCAGCGATCATCGGCTTTGCCGTGTTGATGCATCTAGGCCGAGTTCTCTACGCGCGGCATGCCGGTCGGCAGGTTGCACTAGTGACGGGTGGCGCCTGGCTGGCCGTCGCTGTGGTCGGCGTACTGCTGACGCTGCGGTGGGACGGGGTAGACGCGGTTGGGGCTCTGGCGGCCGCAATGTCGGTCGGCATGCTGGCAGGTGCAGTGGTCCTCCTCGTAGTGCTCCGCAAGGTCGCCGGCGGCGGTGCCGTCACCGGCTTGCCACGTGCGACCGTCGCTGCTTTGGTGGGAGCTGTGCTGGCGGGGGCAGCCGGCTGGGTAGTGGCGTTGTCTGCCGCGGATGGTGGCTGGGGGAGTGCCCTGCTGTTCTCGATACTGTCCGGCCTGGCCGTCGTGATCGTGTACGCCGTGGTCGCTGTCGCCCTGGACCGTCCGGACGCCCGAGCGCTGTTGCGCCGTGGCGTGCCAACCGTTGTTGAGGAGACGTCATGAGGATCGGCTTGCTGCTGGCGGAGTCCCGGGGCGGAATCGGGCAGCACGTCGCTTCACTGGTGCCGCGCTACATCGAGGCCGGCCATGAGGTCGTCCTCTGCGGTCCTCCCGGTACTACGGACCACTTCGACTTCGGCGAGGCCACTGTGGTCGCGCAGACCGTTGGGCTGCGCGGGTGCGACGTGATCCACGCCCACGGCTACCGGGCCGGTACTGCGGCTCTGCGCGACCGGGCACGGCTCCGGCCGCTCGTGGTGACGTGGCACAACGCAGTACTGACTACTGGGCCGCGTGGGCTCGTCATGCGGCTTGGGCAGCGACTGGTTGCTCGTGGAGCCGACCTGACCCTAGGGGCGTCTAGCGACCTCGTAGAGCTCGCCAAGTCCCTGGGCGCCCGGAAGGCCGAGTTGGCGCCCGTAGCTGCTCCCGCTCTGCCAGAGACCCGTACGCCGGCCGCCGTGGTCCGGGAGTCGTTGGGGCTGGGGGACGAGCCGCTGGTCCTCTCGGTGGGCAGGTTGGCGCCACAGAAGGACTACCCGACGCTACTGTCCGTGGCGGCTGCGGTTGCGGCTAAGCAGCCGGAGGCGGTGTTTGCCGTCGTGGGGGACGGGCCGCTCAGGGACAACCTGCAGGCGCGGATCGACGCCGAGGGCCTCCCGGTGCGGCTGCTGGGGCACCGGAGCGACGTCGCCGACCTGCTTGGCGCGGCTGACGTGTTCCTGCTGACCTCGCACTGGGAGGCGCGGGCGCTAGTGCTGCAGGAGGCGGTCCAGGCCGGAGTGCCGGTCGTGGCGACGGCGGTTGGCGGCGTACCGGAGTTGGTGGGCGACAGCGCAGTACTGGCTGCTCCGGGGGATGCGGAGGGGCTGGCGGCCGGAGTACGGGAAGTTTTTTCTGATCCCGCGAAGGCGGCCGCTATGCGGACAGCAGGCTTGGAATTGGCCGCAGGATGGCCGGATGAAGACGAAGTCGCAAAGAATCTGCTCGACATCTACGCGGGTCTCGTCGCGACCACTGGTTGACAAGAGGTAGGCTAAAAGCCCGTGGACAGAGCTTCGTTCGGGCAGCAGACCAAGCACGTATTCGTCACCGGTGGCGTGGCATCCAGTCTCGGCAAGGGGCTGACAGCGTCAAGCCTCGGCAGTCTGCTGACGGCACGGGGCATCCGGGTCACCATGCAGAAGCTGGATCCGTATCTCAATGTGGATCCCGGCACCATGAACCCGTTCCAGCACGGCGAGGTGTTCGTCACCAACGACGGCGCCGAGACCGACCTGGACATCGGGCACTACGAGCGGTTCCTCGACCGGGATCTCTCCCAGGTCGCCAACGTCACCACCGGCCAGGTCTACTCGTCGGTGATCGCGAAGGAACGCCGCGGCGAGTACCTGGGCGACACCGTCCAGGTGATCCCGCACATCACCAACGAGATCAAGGACCGGATGCTGGCGATGGCCGGCCCGGACGTGGACGTCGTCCTGCACGAGATCGGCGGCACGGTCGGCGACATCGAGTCGCTGCCGTTCCTCGAGGCCGCGCGCCAGGTCCGGCACGACGTCGGCCGCGACAACGTGTTCTTCCTGCACATCTCGCTGGTGCCCTACATGGGTCCCAGCGGTGAGCTGAAGACCAAGCCGACCCAGCACTCGGTCGCGGCGTTGCGCTCGATCGGTATCCAGCCCGACGCGATCGTGTGCCGCGCGGACCGGCCAATCCCGGACGGCGTGAAGCGCAAGATCTCGCTGATGTGCGACGTCGACGTCGAGGCCGTGGTGGCCGCGCCGGACGCGCCGAGCATCTACGACATCCCCAAGGTGCTGCACAGCGAAGGGCTGGACGCGTTCGTCGTACGGCGGCTGAACCTGCCGTTCCGCGATGTCGACTGGACCCGCTGGGACGAGCTGCTGCGGGTCGTGCACCAGCCGGCCGACCAGGTCACGGTCGCGTTGGTCGGCAAGTACATCGACCTGCCGGACGCGTACCTCTCGGTCGCCGAGGCGCTGCGGGCCGGCGGTTTCGACAACGACGCCAAGGTCAACCTGCGCTGGATCGCCTCCGACGGGTGCGCCACTCCCGAGGCGGCCGCGCGGCTGCTCGGGGACGTGGACGCGGTCTGCATCCCGGGCGGCTTCGGCGTCCGCGGGATCGAGGGCAAGATCGGCGCGATCCGGTATGCCCGCGAGACTGGCATCCCGATCCTCGGGCTGTGCCTCGGCCTGCAGTGCATGGTGATCGAGGTCGCCCGCGACCTGGCCGGCCTGGTCGACGCGAACTCCAGCGAGTTCGACGCGGACGCGGAGCAGCCGGTCGTCGCGACGATGGAGGAGCAGAAGCACATCGTCGACGGCACCGGCGATCTGGGCGGCACGATGCGGCTCGGCCTCTACCCGGCGAACCTGGCCGAGGGCTCGATCGTCCGCAGCCTGTACGACGCGCCGTCGGTGCAGGAGCGCCACCGGCACCGGTACGAGGTCAACAACGCCTACCGCGACAAGCTGGAGGCGGCCGGCCTGGTGTTCAGCGGCACGTCGCCGGACAACGAACTGGTCGAGTTCATCGAGCTGGACCGCTCGCTGCACCCGTACTTCGTCGCCACCCAGGCGCACCCGGAGCTCCGCTCGCGGCCGACCAAGCCGCATCCGCTGTTCGCTGGGTTGATCGCTGCTGCGTTGGTGCGGCAGCGGGAGTCGCGGCTGCCGGTTGAGGACGTCGCCAAGCCGGCTGGTTCTGGTGCTGCTGCAGTTGCTGGCAAGTCTGGTGGCTCTGCTTCTGCTGGTGCCGGTGCTGCCGGTGGTGGTGCTGCAAAGCCTGGTGCTGCCAAGGCGAAGGGGGCTGAGTCCAAGGGCGCTGGCTCCAACGCTGCTGGCGCTGCTGGCGCCGCTGGAACTGCTGGGGCTGAGACTGCGAAGGCGCGATGACCGACCACCCGGTACTCCGCTTCGGCGCCGGGCTGGCAGACTCGCGCGAGGCCTGGGAGATCTCCTCGTCGGAGGTCGTCCACTCGACCGGCCGGGTGATCTCCGTACGGCGTGACCACGTGGTCCCGCCGAATGGTGGCGAGTCCTTCGTGCGGGACGTGGTGGTGCACCCCGGCGCTGTCGGGGTGGTGGCGCTGGACCCGGACAACCGGATGCTGCTGGTCCGGCAGTACCGGCATCCGGTCGGCTACCGCCTGCTAGAGCCGCCTGCTGGGCTGCTTGACGTCGCGGGTGAGGAGTACCGGCTCGGGGCTGAGCGTGAGCTTTGGGAAGAGGCTGCCACCAAAGCTGCCGACTGGCGGGTGCTGGTGGACGCCTTCACGTCGCCGGGTCTCACCAACGAGGCGGTGCGCATCTTCCTGGCGCGGGACCTGTCCGAGGCGACCGAGACCTACAACCGCCTCCACGAGGAAGCCGACATGGAGACCGTCTGGGCTCCGCTGGTCGACGTCGTGGGCGCAGTACTGGCCGGAGACCTCCACAACCCGATCTTGGTGATGGGCGCGCTAGCCGCCTGGTCAGCCCTCAACGGCCCAGGCTTCGACAACCTCCGCCCGGCCGACTCCCCTTGGCCGGCCAAGGACTAAGGGCAGCCACATCCAACTTGGGCGCAGCATCGGCTATATCGTCGACCGAGCCCACCAGTGGTGGGCTTGAACACCTTCTGGTGTCCTTGAACAGGGTGCACCTTGTTCAAGGTCACCGTTGGGGGTCGGAGCCCACCACCGGTGGGTTCGGCTGGCGGCAGAGAGGCCGACGGCGACGACCCCCCTTGGGGCACGATGCCGGGAGGGGGTCGCCACCTACAGCGCCTCGACCCGCGCGGTCGTTGCGCCGAATTCTGCGAGCACCAGGGCACTCCGGACGCCCGCGCATACCCGTCTTCGGTCAGCAACCGCTTCCCTCGGCGTGTCGGCCGTCAGGGCGAGGCCGTGCGTGCGCAGCGGTCCGCGCCTTCGCCACGGCGGCTGCGCGTCGTGCACCCGAGCTGATTCCATGTGTCCCGACCGACAGGACATAGTGCCTGTTTTGCGGTCGATCGCCGGCTCTCTGAGCGTGGCGCCCGGCCGAACGACCGACTATGTCCTGTCGGTCGGGACAGTAATTGGGGTCAGGCGGGTGTTGGGGTGCGGAAGGAGCGGCGGTAGGTGTCGGGTGGGACGCCTACTACTCGCTTGAACTGGCGGCGGAGGGTTGTTGCTGTGCCCATGCCGGTTGCGGTGGCTACTGTCTCGATGCTGTCGCCGGTGGACTCGAGTAGCTCTTGGGCGCGGCGTACGCGCTGGACTAGCAGCCACTGGAGTGGGGTCTGCCCTGTCACTGCGCGGAACTGGCGGCCGAGGTTGCGGGCGCTCATGCTGGCCTGCCTGGCCAGATCGGTGACTGTCAGCGGCTGGTCTAGGCGTTCTTGGGCCCAGCTGAGCAGGCCGGCCAGTAGGTGATCGCCGGACACATGCAGCGGTGTGGCGACGAACTGCGCCTGGCCGCCGGGCCGGTGGGGTGGCATGACGAGGCGGCGGGCGACTGTGTTGGCGATGGTCGCGCCGTGGTCGAGGTGGATCAGGTGGATGCAGAGATCGACGGCCGCCGCCTTCCCTGCCGCGGTGAGCACACTGCCGTTGTCCGTGTAGAGCACGTCCGGGTCGACGAGCGCCTCGGGGTGGCGGGTACTGAGCGCCGCCGTGTGAGCCCAGTGCGTTGTAGCGCGTCGCCCGTCGAGCAGGCCTGCGGCGCCAAGCGCGAAGGCACCGGTGCACAGCGACGCGATCCGGGCACCCGCGTCGTGGGCCGCGCGGATGGCTTCGACGAGCTCCACCGGCGGCGGTACGTCGACGTCTGCGCAGGCCGGTACGAGCACGGTGTCGGCGGTGACCAGGCGCTCCAACCCGTGCTTGGGCTCAAGCGTGAAAGGGCCGATCTGCGTGGGTCCGGGTCCGCAGAGCAGTACGTCGTACCAGTCGTCCTCGGCGACTCCGTTCGGCGGCGTGCTGAAGATCTCGTACGCCACTGCCAGCTCGAAGTGCAACAGGTGACCGGCAGTCGCCAGTGCGACGGTGTGCATGTCCGAAAGTGTACGCATGACGTCGTTCCGGACTCTCACGGAAAGCATTCGTTGTCGGCGAAACTAAGTGCATGGAAACAGCGAAAGCAGTGGTGGTCTACGGAGCGACCGGGCATACGGGACGCTTCATCGTCGCGGAACTGATCGAGCGCGGCTTCGTCCCGATCCTCTCCGGGCGTGACGCCTTTCGGCTCGAAGTACTGGCCAAGGAGTGGGACGGCGTGGAGGTGCGGCCGGCCACGGTCGACGATCCGGCGTCCCTGGACCGAGCCCTCGAAGGCGCCGCGGCGGTCATCAACGGTGCCGGGCCCTTCGCCGTAACGGCCGGGCCTGTCGTCGAGGCCGCCATGCGTGCGGGGATCCCGTACGTCGATGTCGCGGCGGAGCTCGAGGCGAATGCCACCATGTTCGCCGACTACGCAGAGGCCGCTCGGACGGCGGGCGTTGCCGTAGTACCGGCGATGGCTTTCTACGGCGGGCTGGGCGACCTGCTCGTGACAGCGGCCATGGGCGACTGGACCAGCGCTGACGAGGCGCACATCGCGTACGGGCTGACTAGCTGGCACCCCACGCCAGGCACCCGTACTGCGGGCCGCGTGTCCCACGAGCGTCGCGCCGGCCGCCGGGTGCGGTTCAGGGACGGCGAGCTGCAGTACCACGACGACAAGCCGGTGCAGCAGGACTGGGACTTCCCGGAGCCGCTGGGCCGACGGGCAGTGATCGCGGAGTTCACCATGGCCGACGTCATCACCGTCCCCAGCCACCTGCCGGTACCCGAGGTCCGCACCTACATGACCGTCGAAGCCGCCAAGGACCTGGCCAGCGAGGACACCCCTGAGCCGGTGGCAGTCGACAACCAGGGCCGCTCAGACCAGACCTTCGCAGTGGACGTCGTAGTCCGCGCCGGAGACGTAGAGCGTCGCATCACAGCCCACGGTCAGGACATCTACGCCATCACCGCACCCCTGGTAGTAGAGGCAGTCGCCCGAATCCTGACCGGCCGTACGCACGCCACCGGCGTCGCCTCAGCCGGCAAGATCTTCGACGCCGAGGACTTCCTCCGCTCCTTGTCCCCAGCGCTGACGATCACTTCCTAAAGCCGAAGTGGCCGCGGGGGATCCCGCGGCCATCCGGACTGACTAGCTAGTGCCCCAGGGAGCGGGCGATGAGGATGTCGGTCTTGCGGTTGGGGGCGCCGTCTACTGGGGCCGGGTCTTCGGGGGTGGGCTTGACGCCGGCTGCGGCGATCTTGTCGAGGGCCTTGAGGCCTAGGCGGTCCACAGAGCCGAAGACGGTGTAGTTCGGGCGGAGGCGGGAGTCGGCGAAGACCAGGAAGAACTGGCTGCCGTTGGTGTTCGGGCCGGCGTTCGCCATCGCCAGGATGCCGCGGGCGTAGACCTTGCGGGTACCGGTGGTGTCGCCCGGCCAGTTGGGCAGGTCGGTGGGGAGCTCGTCCTTGTACGAGTAGCCGGGGCCGCGCTCACCAGTACCGCTCGGGTCGCCGCACTGGAGCACCTTGAGGGTGGGGTAGAGCGTCAGCCGGTGGCAGGTGGTGAAGTCGTAGAAGCGGCTCTTGGCCAGGTGCAGGAAGCTCTGCACCGTGCAGGGCGCCTTCGCGCGGTCCAGGGACAGCAGCATCGGGCCCTGGTTGGTCGCCAGGACGACCCTGACGACGCCCTTGTCCGGAGTAGGCGTCGGGTCCGGCGGCAGCGACACCGGCCTGGGCGACGGGTCGTCGGGCGTCGCGGTGTAACCGCACGGGCCGCTAGTCGTCACCGTATTGGTGGCCGGGTCGGCGGCGGGCTGGGCGAGCGCCGTACCGGTGGTGGACAGCAGACCTGTGACGGTCAGCGCCGCGCAGGCGATGACGCTTCTGGCTTTCATAGATGGTTCTCCTCAGGGCGTTCGGGATCAGCCGGTGGCCAGCGTGAAGATCCGCAGGTCGCGGTTCTTCGGCAGCGTCACGCTAACCGGTGTCTTGCCGGTCGGGAAGGTGAACGGCGCGGTGGCGAAGATGTGGGTGGCGACGTTGTCCCTGCCGCCGCCTGCTTCGTTCCGGTACGGCGTACTGGCGACGACCAGGTTGCCGAAGTGGACGGTGTCGCCGCCGCCCCCGAGAGTCCAGTCGCTGAAGGAGAGGTCCACGAGCTGGGTGGAGCCGTCGGGGTAGTTCAGCGTCGCCTTGGACTCCTGGTTGCCGTTGACGGCACTGCCGACGAAGGACAGCTTCGTCGCACCGGCGGGAAGACCAAGGTTGAGCAGTTGGCCGTCTGTCGGCACGTTGTCGGGATCACCAGCCGGTACTGCGGGCCACGTGAACGTCAGGCCCTCCTTGGTGACAGTGCCGCCTGGGGTGAGTCCCGCTGCAGCCAGAGCCTGTCGGGAGTAGCTGACGCCACCACCGTCGTAGTCGGCTTCGTTGTGATCGCCGGTGTCATCCGATGCCGCTACACCTTCGCGGAGTACGGAGAAGGAGTTCGGCTCGCCCACAACGACGGTGAAACCCAGCCGGGGCAAGGCTGTGCCGTCCGCGGCTTGTAGCGCCACAGTGACCGAGTAGCGGCCGTCCGGAGTACCAGGGGCTGCTGTGATGGTCACTGGTGCAATGCCTACTCCACTGGCTGGGTCCACGGTGAATGTGCCACTTGTTGGTGACGCGGTGAGGCCAGCTGGCGTTGTCACGGAGTACTGGACGGTGGTCGCGTTCCCGCTGAGCCTGTGGGCCTTGATGGCGACAGGGGAGCTAGTGGTGCCAGGAGCGACTACTACCCGACTGGTGTCGGTAGAGGTCTGGAACGGCAGCTCACCTGTCCGCCACGACGGCGGTGCATCGGCAGGGGCGGCTCCCCAGGCAGTGTTGGCTGCAGTGCCGAGCTCGTAGTCGAGAGTGCCGCCGTGCTTGACGAAGGACTCGGGCAGCCACGGCTTGGTCGACGTACGGCCGTCCACCTTCAAGCTCTGGATGTACTGCGCCGGCGCGGCGGGCGCATTGATCTGGATCGTGCGGCCGCGGTCGCGGTGGATGACAGCGCGCGGGAACAGCGGTGCGGCCACTTGGAGGTCCGCCCGGCTCGGCACCTCGGGGTAGAGGCCGAGAGCTGTCCAGACGTACCAGGACGACATGGCGCCCAGGTCGTCGTTGCCGGGGATGCCGCCGGTGGTGGTGTTCCACAGCTGAGTCGTTGCCTGGCGCAACGTTTCCTGCGCCTTGTAGGGCTGACCTGTGTAGTTGTAGATCCAGGGCGTATTGATGGACGGCTCGTTGTCCATCTCGGCGTGCAGGGCGCCCGCTCCGGTCAGCGCCCAGTTGCCGTCCTGGTCCTTGAAGAACCCGTCCAGCCTGCTGCTCGCCTTGGCGACCCCGCCCATCGCGTCGAAGAGCCCGGCGCGGTTGTGCGGGATCATCCACGTGTACTGCGCGCTGCTGCCCTCCGCGAACCCGTCACCCGTCGACGGCTCGAACCCCGGCCAGGCGCCGTTCTCGTCACGGTTCTGGATGTAGCCGCCGTTCTCCGGGTTGAACACGTTCTGCCAGTACTGCGACCGCTTGAGGAACTTGTCGTACGTCTTCTTGTCGTTGGTCTTCAACGCCAGCTGGGCGATGGCGAAGTCCGCAGTGGTGTCCTCGAGTGTCTCGACGGCTCCACCCCAGGCATTCGACTTGGTCGGGATGTAGTGCAGTGCCAGGTACTTGTCGAGGGACGGGCGCTGGCCGATCGACATGACAGGCTTGCCCGCGGAGCTGAGGTCCTTGGCCGTCGGTACCGTCGCCGCCTTCACCAGTGACTTCAAGGCGTCGCGGGCATCGAAGTTGGTGCCGCCGAACGCGTAGATCCCAGCAAGCGCCGGTGCGGACGGATCGCCGGTCATGACCGCAGTACTGCCGGAGGCGTGGGTCCAGCGGTCCCAGATGCCGCCGTTCTGGTCAGCGTGGTTGAGCAACGACTGCGCGATGTCCCCGGCCTTGCGAGGCTCCAGTAACGCCAGTAGCTGTACCTGCGACCGGTACACGTCCCAGCCGGAGAAGGTCGCGTGCTGCGCCTCCTGCGTCCCCCGCACGCGGTGTCGCTTCTGGTCGAAGCCCCAGTACTCGCCGTTGACGTCGCTGAAGACATTCGGGTGCAGCAACGCGTGGTACAGGGCTGTGTAGAAGGTGGTGCGCGACTCCGGCGACCCGCCGGTGACCTCGATCCTGTCGAGCTGCTTGCGCCAGGCCTGCTTGGCAGCGGCCGCCGTGTTCTCCAGTGACGTGCCGCGCGGGTTCTCGGCATTCAGGTTGGCCTGGGCGTTCTCCTTGCTCACGTAGGAGATGCCGATGCGCATGGTGACGTTCTTGGCGTCGAAGCCGACGTACCCGCCGGATCCCTTGTTGGGCGGCATCCAGCCGTCAGTGCCGTACGTCGTACCGCCCTGGGTGCTGGTGCTGCCAGGGGTGACGGTGGTGTCCTTCCACGTCCCCGTACGCGCGAACGGCTGGTCGAACTCGGCTACGAAGTGCAGCGTGTAGTAGCTGCGCTGGCCGACGGAGGCCAGGTAGCCGCAGAAGTTGCCGCTGGTCACGGAGCCGCTGATGGTCCGCGTGACCGGGTCGATGGCCACCTGGGCGTCGCTGCTGCCCACCTCGGAGTTGGAGGTGCGGAAGAGCAGGGAGGCCGGCTTGTCCGCCGGGAAGGCGAATCGAGCCGAGCCGGTCCTCGGAGTGGCCGCGAGCTCGGTAGTCACGCCAGAGTCGAGTCCCACCTTGTAGTAGCCCGGCCTGGCGATCTCGTTGGCGTGGGAGAAGGTACTGGCGTAGGTGGCGTCCTTGGCATCTGCCTGTGGAGAGGTGGTGACCTCACCGGCGTACGGGAAGATGGGGATGTCGCCGGAGCCGCCGGCACAGCCAGTGCCCGACATGTGGGTCAGGCTGAAGCCGCGGATCCTCGTAGCGGAGTACAGGTAGCCGCCAGGCGCTGCTGTGCGGTAGGCGTTGCCTCTGCTCGTCTCCGGGCTGAAGGAGAACATCCCGAAGGGTGTCACCGCGCCGGGGAAGACGTTGCCCAGGTTGGACGTCCCGATGAGCGGGTCGACGTGCTCTGTCGGGTCCGGCGAACTAGTGGTGATCCGCGACGTCCCGATCGCTTCAGTGGCGCGCAGACCGGGTGTCGCCGTAGTCGGCTGGGCCTTCCCACTAAGACTCGGTGGCGCCGGACTGGGCCCGGCGAGTGCTGAGGTTGTCAGCGACACGGCTACGATCAAAGACCCAGCCAGTACTACGGCCGCGCGGCGGCGCAGGGCGGACTTCTTCAAGGGGTTCCCACCTTCGACGTCGAAGATCACGGGCGGCGTGACATCGTTGTCAGCAATAAATAGCCGACCCCGCCGAGCACCGTCAAGAGATCGCGCACGTTCCGCAACTCTTCGACCCCGGAGCGCTACCCATCCGCTGATTGCAGGAACGTGCAAGATCGCTTCCGCTGCCGACCGGAAGTGGAGAGGATTCATCCCGCTGGCCACGCCTGACCCAGATCAGCTCCGATGACCACCCGAAGGGACCCGCCGTGAAACCGCTCCCGGCTCTTGCTTCCGTCCTTCTGCTTGCTGCAACTTCCATCGGCCTCGCGCCAGGTCTCGCCGGCGCCGCCGCGGACCCCAACTGCTCGGGCTACGGCCTGGACCACGTGGTGTCCGCCAACTACATCAGAAATCGGACCAACGGCACCGAGGTGGGCTCGGTGCAACTCTGCTATCGGACGGAGAACTTCGACACCCATTACTGGACCGCAGTCACCCTCTACTACACGGTTGGCACCGGGGAGAAGGCGGATGGCTTCCTGCGGATGTTCAAGGACAAACTGGGGAACACTGAGGAGCCTGGGCCGGCGAGATGTGGAGACGTGGCCGGTGGCGGTACGGGCTACATCACCAGTGCCCGGAGGACCTGTGCGTCGGGACCCAGGCGACTGTTGGCCGATTACTACTATCGCGCAGACGCATACGTCTACAACACGAACGGCATCATCGTTGCCGCCGGTGCCACGGCCATCAAGTAGCCCGCACCGCTCAGAGGTCGTAGGCCGGCTCGTGGTGGGGCTGGTAGAGGCCGAGGTTGCCGCCGCCGGGCAGGCGGATCGTGGTGAGGATGCCCCAGCCCTGCTCTTGCGGTGGGTCGGGGAACTCGACGCCGCGTGACTCCAGGTCGGCGACGGTCTGCGCGAGGTCGTCGCACATCAGGAACAGTTCGTGCTGCGCGCGCTCAGCCGGCGGCTGCGGGTTCGACTCGCGGTCGCCGACCGGCGTTGGGGCCGGGGCCGGGTGGACGGCGACCTCGGCCGGCGGGAGCTTGAAGATCAGCCAGCCGTGCCCGGCGTCGACGTGCGGATAGCCGAGCACGTCGCGCAGGAAAGCGCGGTCGGCCTCGGCGTCCTGGCTGTAGATGATGACGTGCGCTCCGTTGATCATTCGTCGACTGTAACGGTGGAGTGGTTGGTCGGCGATAAAACCGGGTACACTGTACCCAGTTTGATTCTCGAGAGGGGCTGGATGCTAGACAAAAAGTGGTTGGTAGCAGGCGCGACGGCGGCCGGGCTGGTGCTGGGATTGGTGCCCGGGACGGCTGTGGCTTCTGGACCGCGGTGCAAGACGGTCGAGATTCCGGTGGCGATGAGTGCGGGCAAGCCGCGAGACGCGAAGATCGCGGGCACGTTGTGCCGGCCGCTCGGGCGGGATCGCGGCGTGCTGCAGGTGCTGATCCCCGGTGGCGGCTACGACCGGAACTACTGGAGCTGGCGAGGCGACCCGCGCGGTCCGTCATACGTCGAGGCGATGAATCGCGCCGGCTATGCGACCTTCGCGCTCGATCGCATCGGGACCGGGAAGAGTTCGGCGCCGCCGAGCAGCGCCTTCGCGCCCGACAGCCAGACGTACACGATTCACCAGGGCCTGCGGGCGCTGGGTCACCAGCGGATCGTGCTGGTCGGCAACTCGCTCGGCTCGACGATCGCCCGGATGATCGCCGTGCACTACCCGGCCGACGTGGACGGCCTGATCCTCACCGGCGAGTCGAGCACGCCCAACTGGGCGGCTTTCGAGCAGCTCGGCGCCGACTACATCACGGCCGGCCAGCATCCGTTGCTGGCCAGTCGCAACCTCGACGACGGCTACGGCGTACTGCGGCCCGGCGTACGGCGTAGCTGGTTCTACTGGGGGCCGACAGCGGCTAGTCACGTCGTGGCTCGCGATGAGGCGAACCCCGAGCCCGATGTCTTCCCCAGCGATCCCGAGTTCGGCTCGGTGCTCCTCAACCGCAAGATCAAGGTCCCGGTCCTGGTCGTAGTCGGCCAACACGACCGCCTGATCTGCGGCCCAGGCGCCTCCGACTGCTCCAGCTCAACCGCCCTACTAGCCGGCGAACGCCCGTACTACGCCCCGACGGCCGACCTGCAGGCCCTAGCCGTCCCCAACACCGGCCACGTCCTCAACCTCCACCAAACCGCGCCAACCTTCTACCCCCACCTAGCCCACTGGACCAATAGCCACATCCGCCGCTGAGCCCGCCGCCCTCCTGTCGTTCCTAACTGAGCGTATCCGCTGGCGTCCTCGGCAGGCTTCCGTTATCCACAGGGCACCGATCCACGTGGGGACCGTGGGCCGAGTAGTTCTTGTCCGCGGCGACGGCAGGGTGTCCGAGATCGCCGCAGCCGGCGCGGCTCGGCTCGCAGGGGACGCGCGGCGGCGCGGGCTGTGTGGGGTTGCCCGCGTCGCTGAGGGGTTCGCTACTCGGTGAGGGCTTCGCCCACTGGTCTACCAGGGGGCGAAGCCCCGCAGACGGGGCTAAGCCCACCGATTGTTCGCGCAGCAGGTGGCATCGGGTCAGGCTGGGATCGGATGCGGTCAGCTGCCCGATGGCCGGGTCGCGAGGCGCTCTCTTGGGCGGTCCAGGTCGGGCAGGGGTCGCCGGGTCGGTGCGCGGGCCGTACTGGACCTCGACCTGCTCGCCGCCGGGCTCACCTCCGCGCGGAGGCTCGGGGAGCACCGGCTCGGGGAGCACTGGCTCGGCCAGCGGGACCACTTGTAGCTCGCCCTCGAAGGGGAAGAACGGTCCACCCAGCAGGGGATCGGCCGGCATGCGTTCGCCGTACGGGAGTCTGTGGTGGTAGTCGGGCGGTCGGCGTCGGTCATGTCGCGAAGGCTACGGTTCAGGGCATGGCGATCGACGGAGTGCCGGAGCTGGCTGAAGTGTTGGGGTTGGAGCGGCATCCGGAGGGTGGTTGGTACCGGGAGACCTGGCGGTCGGAGGTGTTCTTCCAGCCTGACGGGTACGACGGGGAGCGGGCCAGCGCGACGGCGATCTACTTCCTGCTTGCGCCGGGGGAGGAGTCGCGCTGGCATCGGGTGCGGTCGGCCGAGATCTGGCTGTGGCACTCGGGTGGGCCGTTGACGCTCGACCTCGGCGGCACCGGCGACGACCCGGCCGAGCCCGAACCCATCACGCTCGGGCCGGATGTGAAAGCAGGCCAGCACCCGCAGGCCGTAGTACCGGCGGGTGCTTGGCAGGCTGCGCGTCCAGCGGGAGATCAGCCGGTGCTGGTCTCCTGCATCGTCTCGCCCGGTTTCGACTTCGCGGACTTCACCCTGCGCTAGATCGACCGCGCTAGATCAACACCGTGGCAAGCGCCTCGTAGCCGGGCAGGAGGTCAGGTCCCTCCTTGCCGAGCTGCTGTACGACGACCTGGTCGGCGCCGGCTTCCAGGTGGGCATTCAACCCCTCGGCGATCTCGACCGCCGACCCGTGCAGCACCAGCGCGTCGACCAGCTCGTCACTGCCACCGTTCGCCAGGTCCTCGTCGCTGAACCCGATGCGCTTCAGGTTGCTCGTGTAGTTGCTGAGCCCCAGGTATACCGCGATGTAGTCGCGCCCGACCGCCCGTGCGATCTCGGGATCGGTCTCGAGCACCACCTTCTGCTCCGGCACGAGCAGTACGCCGGCGCCGAGCGTCTCGCGCGCCTGCCGGGTGTGCTCGGGAGTGGTCAGGTACGGCAACGCGCCCGCCGTCCGCTTCGCCGACAGCTTCAGTACTCGCGGGCCGAGCGCCGCCAGCATCCGGCGATCCGCTGGGACCTTGCCGTCGTCCAGGGCGTCCAGATACTCGACGATTGTCTCGTACGGCGTCTTGTAGTCGCCTGACTGCTCCCGGTGGCCGACTCCGACGCCGAGCATGAACCGCCCCGAATGCTCGAACTCGAGCCGGTGGTAGGACTCCGCGACCACCTGCGCGTCGGCCTTCCACATGTTGACGATGCTGGTGCCGACCACCGCGGTACTGGTCGAGGCGAGCAGCACCTCGACGTCGCGCAGTTCTTCGCCGGGGGAGCTGCCCAGCCAGAGCGTGCCGTAGCCCGCCTGCTCGACCCCCGCGGCCAGCTCGGGTCCCCATTTGTCGGCCTGATGCCAGACCCCGAACCGTCCCAGTTCGACCGCCACGTCGTGCTCCTCTCGTCGAATACTCCAACTACGGCAACAGCGGGCGGAGTCACCATCATTCCAGCCTGAACCGCCGCACCTGGCAACGATGACAGGTGCAAGCATCCCCGACGCCGGGCCAGCACTCAATGTTCTCTGCGCGGGCAAGCAGTCGATCGGCGGCTGGAGTGCGCAAATTCACGCGGCCTGGTACGACAGCCGGCGTCCGTGATGTTCAGCGTGCGGTCATCGCGTTGGGCGGACCGCCGCCACTCACAAACCTCACCTGATCGCACCCGGCCAGGCGTGCACAGGCGTGCGCCCCGGTGAAAGAGGGAGGTTTGTGAGTGGCGGAGGTCCGGGCCTGCCGCCCAACATCATGAACTCCGGCGGTAGCACTAGAAATGGATCGCGATCTCCGGGATGCGGCGTCGCAGATCGGCGGAGCGGGTCAGGCTGTTCTGCGGTTCGCCGACCTTGAGGAGGTTGAGCATGCCGGGATCGCCCGCGTCCTGACCGGCCTTGATCACACGGGCCGACCGGAGTGCCAGCAGCGGAGCGCCTTCGAGGATCTGCAGTGGCGTCACCCCGCCGCCGTACGCGTCGGCCATCAACCTCACCCGCCGGGCCTGGTACTGCGGGTCGCCGGGCAGCGCGAGTGGCGCGGTGTTCCAAGCGGCGAACGCGATGTCGTCCAGGGGCGTCCCCGGGCCGGCCATGTCCCAGTCGATCACGCCGCTGAAGCCGTCGTCGGTGCCGATCCAGTTGTAGTAGCCGAAGTCGTGCATGCAGATGATCTCGTCCGGTGCGAGCACCCCCTGGCTGGCCCGCCAGACCAGGTGACCGGCGGGACGGTACTCGGCGACGACCTGGTGAAAACTGCGCAACCAGCGCATCGCGTCAATGAGCACCTCATCGGGTACCTGAGGGCCGTACGCAGCACCGGAAAGGTAGTCGAGAACCTCACGACCCTGCTCGTCGAAACCGTGCACTCGCGGTACGCCGGGCAGGCCCGCGTCGGCGAGGTGGGCTAGGACTGCGTGCACCGCCGGCGTCCAGGGCCCGGTCGCCCGCCGGACGGTGTCGCCGACCCGGACCGCACCACCGACATTGCCACCCGGCAAAGCAATCTCGTTCATCGGTCAACCTTTCTACGACGAAAAGTTCCACGGGTTTGTGAGGACCTGCAGGTGGGCGGGATTCGGTGCCCGAACGGGCGAAAGAAAAGATTGCGTGAAGAGTGGTGAAAAGATTGCGTCAAGAATGCGCCGAGCGCGCCGGGCCTGCCTGCGCGGAGCCAACCTCACGGGGCGCCACGGCGTCTGACAGACAGTGTAACCGGACCGCAGGGCAGCCGCCCCGCGCGTCGGGGGAGGACAAGACCAACCCGTCGGCTGGTATGAACCCGGCGGGCTTACACTCGGCAGCGACCTGGCGTTCCCAACCCCTCGAAACGCCCGGGCCGCGGACCACAACGACGTGAGCCGCCGGCGACCCGGAAAGCGATACCCCGAGTCGTCACCTGGATACGGAAGAAGGGCAAGTTGTGAAGGTCGGAGTTCCGAAGGAAGTCAAGAACCACGAGTACCGGGTAGCGATCACCCCGGCCGGTGTGCACGAATTGGTGCGTAATGGTCACGAGGTTCTGATCGAGCAAGGGGCCGGTGCCGGTTCGCTGCTCCCCGATGAAGAGTTCGTCGCGGCGGGCGCCCGCATTCTCCCCACCGCCGACGAGGTTTGGGCCGAGGCCGAGCTGGTGCTGAAGGTCAAGGAGCCGGTGGAGGAGGAGTACCACCGGATGCGCAGAGACCAGGTGCTGTTCACCTACCTGCACCTGGCCGCGAGCCGCGACTGTACGGCGGCGCTGCTCGACTCCGGTATCACCGCCATCGCCTACGAGACGGTTCAGCTGCCGGACGGTTCGCTGCCGCTGCTGGCCCCGATGAGTGAGGTCGCGGGCCGGCTGGCGCCGCAGGCCGGCTCCTACCACCTGATGGCCAACGGCGGCGGCCGCGGCGTGCTGATGGGCGGCGTCTCCGGTGTGCACTCGGCCCGGGTGGTCGTGATCGGCGCCGGCGTCGCCGGGATGAACGCGGCGGCGATCGCGCTCGGCATGCAGGCCGAGGTGCAGTTGTTCGACAGCAACATCGCCCGGCTGCGGGATGCCGACCGGACCTACCAGGGACACCTGCGTACGGTCGCGTCGAACGCCTTCGAGATCGAGCGTGCGGTGCTCGAGGCCGATCTGGTGATCGGCGCGGTGCTGGTCACCGGGGCGAAGGCGCCGAAGCTGATCAGCAACGAACTGGTGTCGCGGATGAGGCCGGGCAGCGTGCTCGTCGACATCGCGATCGACCAGGGCGGCTGCTTCGAGGACTCGCGGCCGACCACCCACGCCGACCCGGTCTACCGGGTGCACAACTCACTGTTCTACTGCGTCGCGAACATGCCGGGCGCCGTACCGAACACCTCGACGTACGCGCTCACCAACGTGACCCTGCCGTACGCCGTCGAGCTGGCGAACCTGGGCTGGCGGGAGGCGATGAAGCAGGACCACCCTCTCGCGCTCGGCCTCAACACCCACGACGGGCACGTCACCTACGGGCCGGTTGCGGACGCGCACGACCTGGCCCAGCTGAAGCTCGACGAGGTGCTGGTCTGAGCCGCGACATCACGCGGGCGGTCAGCTCCTACCTCGACCACCTGACGGTCGAGCGCGGGCTGGCCGCCAACACCTTGGCGTCGTACCGTCGCGACCTGCGCCGGTACGACGCCTACCTGGCGAGCGCTGGCATCGACAACCTCGCCAGGATCTCGGAGGCGGTTGTCGGCGACTTCCTGATGCGCTTGCGTGAGGGGGACGCCGACCACCAGCCGCTGACCGCCTCTAGTGCTGGGCGGACTGTGGTGGCGGTCCGTGGGTTCCACAAGTTCCTCCTGCGCGAAGGGCTGACCTCTGTCGACCCAGCGGCTGCAGTGAAGCCACCTGCTCCGCCGCAGCGGTTGCCGAAGGCTCTGTCGGTGGATGAGGTGACACGGATCCTCGCTGCCGCAGCAGGGGCGGAGGCGGAGCCCGCAGTACTGGCGACTCGGGATGCTGCGCTGCTGGAGTTCCTCTACGGGACGGGTGCGCGCATCTCGGAGGCTGTCGGGCTGGACGTGGATGAGGTCGACTTGGAGACCGGCACGGTTCTCCTACGCGGCAAGGGCAGCAAGGAACGCGTTGTACCGGTCGGCTCCTACGCCCGCGACGCGCTGTCGGCGTACCAGGTCCGTGGCCGGCCGGACCTCGTACAGCGCGGCCGAGGGACTCCTGCACTGTTCCTCAACGCCCGCGGCGGCCGCCTCTCCCGACAGAGCGCCTGGACCGTACTACGTCGCGCAGCGGAGCGGGCGGGTATCGCCAAGGACATCTCGCCACACACCTTGCGCCACTCGTTCGCCACGCACCTACTGGACGGTGGCGCCGACGTCCGCGTAGTGCAGGAGCTCCTCGGCCACGCCTCAGTCACCACCACCCAGGTCTACACACTGGTGACAGTCGACAAGCTCCGCGAGGTCTACGCGACCTCCCACCCCCGAGCGCTGTCTTCCTCCTGACTGAACGGAACTGGATGTACTTCGAGGATCGCGGGCAAGGTGAGGCCGTTCTGCTGCTGCACGGGTGGGGTGGCAGCATCACGGACCTCGACCGTCTTCGTCAGGCGCTGGGCGAGGGGTTTCGGGTTGTGGCTGCCGACTTGCCTGGCTGTGGGCGGTCGGAGCCGCGGACGTACACGGCCGACTTCTACAACGAGGACGCCGCTGCGTTCCTCGGACTGCTTGATCGGCTTGGGATCGGCGCTGCTCATCTGGTCGGCTTCAGCGACGGCGGCGAGGTCGCGCTGCTGATGGCTGCTCTCGCCCCTGGCCGTGCGCTGTCGGTAGTGGCGTGGGGAGCCGCCGGGCAGATTGTGGAGCCGGCAGAGGGGTTCGGACCGCTGGAGCGTTTGCTGGACGAGCCAAGTGAGCAGCTCTTGCCATTGGCGGCGTATTTGGCCGAGGCGTACGGCCCGGAGCGGGCGCGAGCGATGGCGGCTGGCTGGGGTGGTGCTCTGCGAGACCTAGTCGCCGCTGGTGGCGACATCAGCTTGTCGCGGGCCGCTGCGATCACTTGTCCCGTACTGCTGGTTGTCGGCTCGGATGATCCGTACTGCCCGGCCGCTGCGGTTCAGGAGCTGGCCGAGGCGATCCCGCGGAGCCGGTTCCTGGAACTGGAGAACGTCGGGCATGACGTTCACCTGGCCGCGCCCTCGGTGCTTACCGGCGTTGTGCTCGACTGGCTCGACGGGCACTGACCGCGAGGAGGACCCGGCGGACGCAGTACGGGAGCAGTGTGCGATCATTTCGTCACGGTCGGTCACTCTGGCGAGGTGATCGGGCGTGTCCGGAAGGCCGAGCGACCCCTGTGCGGAGTGGCTGGTTGAGAGTGCTTGAATGCACGCTTACAGTCGCTGGGATCGCCCGTATCGGTTGAAAGGTTTGACGAGTCATGAACGAGTCGACATTCCCGGGCACCCAGCACCTGTCGTCGTCGACGGAACCGATGTCGCCGACTCCTGACCCGGCGCCCGCCACGCCCTCCGTGACACCAGCACAGCCGCCGGCCGTCACACCTGAACCGACAGCAGCACCAGCACCTACTCAAGCCGTGACACCAGCGGCGACCCCGGTTCCGCCCCGGACCGTCACCCCACCCAGTAACTATGCGGAGATGCCCCGGCCGACGGCCAAGCTCACCGCGGAGGACATGCACCCTGTGAATGAGCCGAACGGGGCGAAGGGCAAGATCGGGCCGACCGGACGGCCACTGCCTGACCTGCCGGACGTACTGCCGCCGACCAGGCGCGGTCCCGCGCAGGTGATCGCGATGTGCAACCAGAAGGGTGGCGTCGGCAAGACCACGACGACCATCAACCTGGGCGCCGCGATCGCCGAGACCGGGCGCAAGGTGCTACTGATCGACTTCGACCCGCAGGGTTCGGCCTCGATCGGTCTCGGCGTGCAGCCGCACGACCTGGAGATCTCCGTCTACAACCTGCTGATGCAGCGCGACATCACCCCGGACGAGGTGATCAGGCCGACCAGGGTGGAGAACCTCGACCTGCTGCCGGCCAACATCGACCTGTCCGCGGCCGAGGTGCAGCTGGTCCAGGAGGTCGCCCGCGAGTACACGCTGTCTCGCGTACTGGAACCGATCATCCCGCTGTACGACGTGATCCTGATCGACTGCGCGCCGTCGCTGGGCCTGCTCACCGTGAACGCGCTGACCGCGTCGAACGGCATCGTCGTACCGCTGGAGTGCGAGTTCTTCGCGCTCCGCGGGCTGGCCATGCTGACCGACACGATCGGCAAGGTGCAGGACCGGCTGAACCCGAAGCTGGAGATCGTCGGCATCCTCGGCACCATGTTCGACGGGCGCACCACGCACGCCCGGGAGGTACTCGACCGGGTCGTCCAGGCCTTCGACGAGCGGGTCTTCCACACCGTCATCCGGCGTACCGTCAAGTTCCCCGAGACCACGGTCGTCGGCGAACCGATCACGACGTACGCGCCGTCCTCATCTGCGGCTACCCAGTACCGCGACCTTGCCAAGGAGGTGCTCGCGCGTTGTCCCGCCGGGTGAGCCTGCCAGGTGCCAGCGAGCTGTTCGGGGGTGCGGCACCGAAGCAGACCAGACCCGAGAAGCGCACCACCACTGACGGATCGTCGATCGACGACCGCCCCGGTTCGGCCGCACGGGCCCGTACGGCCGTGGTCGAGGACCGCAAGTCCAGTGGACGGATCCGGCACGACACGAAGATCACCGTGTACGTGACGGAGGAAGAGCTGCTCGGACTCGAACAGACTCGGCTCGCTCTGCGCGCCGAGCACGGCCTGATGGCCGATCGCGGCCGGATCGTCCGGGAGGCGATCGACGTCCTGCTGGCCGACTTCGTCGACCACGGACCGGACTCCGTACTGGTGCAGCGCCTCCGGGCCTCGGAGTGAGCCGGCGATGAGTGACGCCCTGGCTCCCGAGGCCTCCTCCGCGAATCCCGCGGCGGAGACCTCGGAGCCACCGATCGACCTGCCGGGGGTGCCTGACCCGGAGTCGCCGGTGGTGGCCGAGAGCAAGGGCTTCAACGTTCACCTGGTCAACTTCGAGGGTCCGTTCGACCTGCTGCTGCAGCTGATCAGCAAGCACAAGCTGGACATCACCGAGATCGCGTTGTCGCAGGTCACCGACGAGTTCATCGCGCACATCAAGGCGCTGGGTTCGGACTGGGACCTGGACCAGACGTCGGAGTTCCTGCTGATCGCGGCGACGCTGCTGGACCTCAAGGCGGCCCGGTTGCTGCCGCAGGGTGACGTCGAGGACACCGAGGATCTGGCGCTGCTGGAGGCGCGGGATCTGCTGTTCGCGCGGTTGCTGCAGTACCGCGCGTTCAAGCAGATCGCGGCGTTGATGCAGTTGCGGATGGCCGAGGAGGCCAAACGCTTCCCGCGGGCGGTGGGGATGGAGTCGCGGTTCGCGGATCTGCTGCCCGAGGTGTTGCTCGGGGTTGATCCGGCGGGGTTGGCGGCCTTGGCTGCCCGGGCGCTGGCGCCGAAGGCGATCGTCATACCGGAGGGTGTTTCGCTGGCGCATCTGCATGCGCCGGCTGTGACGGTGCGCGAGCAGGCCGCGGTGATCATCGATCGGTTGCGGCGGCAGCGGAGTACGACTTTCCGTGCGTTGGTGGCGGACTCGCCGGACACGGTGACGACGGTGTGCCGGTTCCTGGCGTTGCTGGAGTTGTTCCGGGAGGCGGCGGTCACGTTCGACCAGGTGACGCCGCTGGGGGAGCTGACCATCCGGTGGACCGGCACCGACGAGGGTGAGATCGCGGTAGGCGACGAGTTCGACGAAGTACCGACGCCAGCGGCCGAGGACGGGGAGGCACCAGTCGTCCCCGACGAAGCCGACTTCCTAGAACCCGGCGAAGAACTAACCGCCCCCAACGACACCCCCGACCCCGACGCCCCGGCCTCCGAGCCCGACACGGAACTGACCGAGCCCGACGCGGAACTGACCGAGCCCGACGCATCGGCCTCAGAGCCTGCCGCCTCCACCTCGGAGCCCGAAGCCTCCGCACCCGAGGCCCACGCCTCCGAGCCGCACGCCTCCGAGCCCGAAGCCTCGGCCTCCGCTCCCGGGTCCGGTGCCTCCGCCTCCGAGCCCGGCGCGCCCGAGCCCGACGCCCCCGAGCCCGATGAGCCCGAACCCGGGCCGGACCAGCACGAGACGGTGGACCAGTGACCGACAACCAACCCCCAACCGACCCCACCACCGACGGGCCCACCCCCTCCACCGAGAGTCCCCCCACTGCCCCACCAGAGGGCGAACCCCACAACGAGGGGTCAACCCCACACCCAACCGGCACCGACGTCGACATCCCAGCCGAACCCACACCCACGGCGGACGCCGCGCCCGCTACAGACGCCGGGCCCGCCGCAGAGGACGTACCCGGCGAGGACGCGGCCGGCGAGGCAGCTCCGACCGCGGATGCGCCGGCTGAGGCGGCTGGACCCGCTGTTGATGGGGTTAGCCCCTTGGATGAGGGTTCGCCTGCTGTTCTGCCAGGGGGCGAACCCCGCGATGAGGGGTCAACCCCGCAGTCGGCGACCGCCGCTGACGACGTACCGGCTGACTTGCCCGCGGAGGACTTGCCCGCGGAGGACGCGCCCGGCGAGGACGCGGTGGCCGCGGATGCTCCGGTTGAGGCGGCTGGACCCGGTGTTGATGGGGTTAGCCCCTTGGACGAGGGTTCACCTGCTGTTCTGCCAGGGGGCGAACCCCGCGAAGAGGGGTCAACCCCGCAGTCGGCGACCGCCGCTGACGACGTACCGGCTGAGGACTTGCCCGCGGAGGACGCGCCCGGCGAGGACGCGGTGGCCGCGGATGCTCCGGTTGAGGCGGCTGGACCCGCTGTTGACGGGGTTAGCCCCTTGGATGAGGGTTCACCTGCTGTTCTGCCAGGGGGCGAACCCCGCCAAGAGGGGTCAACCCCGCAGTCGGCAAGGGGTGCTGACGACGTACCGGGTGAGGGTGCGGCCGCCGTCGAGGTACCGGGTGAGGGTGCGCCCGCCGTCGAGGTACCGGGTGAGGGTGCGGCGTCCGGTGATGAGGCATCCGGTGACGTGGCTGTGGGGGAGGTGGAGGAGCAGGAGGAGTTGCCTGAGGTTCTTATTGATGACGTCACTATGCGGCGGGCGCTTGAGGCGATTCTGATGGTTTCTGATGAGCCGTTGCCTGCGCTGGCGTTGGCGCGGACGGTTGGGCGGGCGATCGCGGATGTGACGGCGGCGCTGAACGGGCTGGCGGGGGAGTACACCGAGCAGGGGCGTGGGTTTGATCTGCGTGAGGTCGGCGGTGGTTGGCGTTACTACACGCGGGAGGACGCGGCGCAGTACGTCGAACGCTTCGTTCTCGACGGTCAGCAGTCGCGTCTGACTCAGGCGGCGCTGGAGACGCTCGCGGTGGTCGCCTACAAGCAGCCGGTCAGCCGCGCTCGCGTCTCCGCCATCCGTGGTGTGAACGTCGACGGCGTCATGCGGACACTGATCAGCCGAGGTCTGGTAGAGGAAGCTGGCGCCGACACTGAGTCGCAGTCAACCCTGTACCGCACCACGTCGTTCTTCCTCGAGCGCATGGGCATGCAGTCCCTCGACGACCTCCCCGAGCTGGCCCCTTACCTCCCCGAAATGGACGACATGGAGGAAGAACTGGCCGCCCAGGCAGCAGCCGCCGAGCCCACCCCCTCCACCGAAGACACCGAACCCCAGGTAAACGACCTAGCCCCACCCACACCCCCCACCGAGGCCGACACAGACCCTGAAGACACCGAAGGCGACACCGCAGACGTGGCAGCCGCAGCGGATGCGGGTGGCGACGCTGACCTGCTGGGCGCTGACGACGCAGCTGGTGAGGGTGACGCAGAGGCCGCGGACGAGGTCGGGGCGACTGACACCGCGGAAGCCGAGGGCGGCGAGAGCGATGCCGTCGATGGCGACGACGGCGAAGGTGACAGTGTGGGGCACTTCGGCGAGTACGGCGTACCGGTCGTGGATGCTGGCTTGGACGAATCCGCAGAAGCGGACGGCGGGGATCGGGATGTGCGGGTTGAAGGTGGATCTGGTGGTTGAGGACGAGAGCGGGATCCGGCTGCAGAAGGCGTTGGCTCAGGCCGGCGTGGCCAGTCGGCGGGCGGCTGAGGAGTTGATTGGGCAGGGGCGGGTCGAGGTCGACGGGCAGGTGGTGACCGAGTTCGGTACCCGGGTCGATCCGGCTGTCTCGGTGATCCGGGTCGATGGCGAGCGGATTCCGCCGGTGACCGCGCACGTCTACATCGTGCTCAACAAGCCTCGTGGCGTAGTGACGACGATGGCCGACCCACAAGGCCGGCCCTGTATCGCCGACTACGTGCACGATCGTCCCGAGCGGTTGTTCCACATCGGGCGGCTCGACACCGACACCGAAGGGCTGTTGCTACTCACCAACCACGGTGAGTTCGCGCACCGCCTCGCGCACCCCTCGTACGAGGTTTCCAAGACCTACGTCGCCGAGGTCGACGGCAACGTGAAGCCAGCGGTACTGCGCCGCCTGCTCGACGGCGTCAACCTCGAGGACGGCCAGGCGCAAGCCGACACGGTCCGCGAGATCTCC
The DNA here is from genome assembly GCF_000372465.1 of Kribbella catacumbae DSM 19601. Lineage (GTDB taxonomy): Bacteria > Actinomycetota > Actinomycetes > Propionibacteriales > Kribbellaceae > Kribbella > Kribbella catacumbae. Next base: position 242,867 of record NZ_AQUZ01000006.1, on the reverse strand, counting down.
AGCATCAAGGGCCGCACCCTCGTCCAGATCACCCTGCACGAGGGCCGCAACCGGATCGTCCGCCGCATGTTCGACGCCATCGGCCACCCGGTCAAACGCCTCACCCGTACTGCGATCGGCCCGGTCCGCCGCGGCAACCTGCACACCGGTGAACTCCGCGAGCTCGACAGCAAGGAACTAGGCCAACTCCTCGACCTCGTCGACCTCTGATTTCACGGGACTTGCCGGACCGCCATCACACACCAACATCCCCCACAGCTCGACAGCTGAGCGTGCGGCCGCCCCGAACCGGCCGCTGACGGGGACTTGGCATGTGATGGCGGTCCGGGTTCACTCGCCGAACAGATGGCCGGCCTCCGGGGTGTCGAGGAAGACGCGAAAGTAGGAGGACTCGGCGAGGCTGGCTGGGACCTTGCCGAGGCCCTTGATGACCGTGGTTGCGCCGGTGGCGTGGCTGACGGCGTACAGGTAGCCGGTCTTGGTGTCCTTGTCGATGCCGAGCAGCAGCGTGCTCTGCGAGCCGCACTTCTCCGCGATGAGCGTCTCGAAGCCCTGCCAGGTGGAGGTGCGCACCTTCTTCACTACCGGTGCCCCGGACCCAGTGGGGATCCGGACTGTGTACAGCGCACCGCCGTAGGTGTTGGCCAGGAAGGTGTCGTAGCTGCGGGTCTGGCTGATCAGTGCCATGGTCTTGACGGCGGCGAAGCCCTGGTAGGTCGTGTAGTAGCGCCAGCCGCCCTTGGTGACCGTCCAGCGAGCGATCACCTCGCTGGCCACCGTATAGGTGTTCGTCCGGCTGAAGCCCGAGAGCGAGTACGTACTGCGCTCGAAGAACCGGTGGTACTGGCTCCAGCCGCCACCGACCAGGGTCTGCGTCACCGTACCGGGCACGGGCTCGGTGCCGCTGCCGTCAGTCGTGTACCCCGAGTAGTACATCCGCGGCCCGATGGCGACCAGGCCCTGTCGCTGCTCACCTGCCGGTACGACGGCCTCGTAGCCGACCGAGCTGGGCAGGCGGGCGGTGCCGTCGGGGTAGAGGTCCTTCGGGCCGACCACGGCGCTGTCGACCGTGGGAGGCGTGGTGGCGGTGATCCGCTGGATGCTGTGGTCGCCGCCGGCCGTCACAGCGCCGAGGCGCAGGCTGCAGACAGCCGCCGGTGTCGCGGTGCCGGTGGCATGGGCCGGTGCCGCGACCAGTGAGGCCGCCAGCAACGCGCCAGACAGCAGTCCGGTCGTGGACCGGACCGCATTCCGCTTTCCCGTCATCTCATCCCTCTCGTCGTTCGCTCAGGACTAACACCTTGCTCGATGCACCGCGGTCGCTGATTGTTGCCACGCAACGAAGCGATGACGGCGCGCCTGAGACTCGGCCCGATTGTCGGAGCGGGGTCGTAGGGTGGGGTCTGTGAACCGGCGAATCTTCGGTCTGGAGAACGAGTACGGAGTCACCTGCACTTTTCGCGGTCAGCGCCGACTGACCCCCGATGAGGTGGCCCGGTACTTGTTTCGGCGCGTCGTGTCCTGGGGGCGGAGCAGCAACGTCTTCCTCCGCAACGGGGCGCGGCTCTACCTCGACGTGGGCTCCCACCCGGAGTACGCGACCGGTGAGTGCGATTCGGTCACCGACCTGATCGCACACGACAAAGCGGGCGAGCGGATCCTCGAAGGGCTGCTCGTCGACGCGCAGAAGCGGCTGCACGACGAGGGCATCTTCGGCGACGTCTACCTGTTCAAGAACAACACCGACTCGGCCGGCAACAGCTACGGCTGCCACGAGAACTACCTGGTCAGCCGGCACGGCGACTTCGCCAAGCTGGCCGACGTACTGATCCCGTTCCTGGTCACCCGGCAGCTGATCTGCGGCGCCGGCAAGGTGCTGCAGACGCCCCGCGGCGCTGTGTACTCCGTGTCGCAGCGCGCCGAGCACATCTGGGAAGGCGTCTCCAGCGCGACCACCCGGTCCCGGCCGATCATCAACACCCGCGACGAGCCGCACGCGGACGCCGAGCGGTTCCGCCGGCTGCACGTGATCGTCGGCGACTCGAACATGTCCGAGACCACGATGCTGCTGAAGGTCGCCAGCACCGACCTGGTACTGCGGATGATCGAGGCCGGCATCGTGATGCGCGACCTCACCCTGGACAACCCGATCCGGGCGATCCGCGAGATCAGCCACGACATGACCGGGCGCCGCGAGGTCCGGCTGGCCAACGGCCGCGAAGCGAGCGCCCTGGACATTCAGGGTGAGTACCTGACCAAGGCTCGCGACTTCGTCGACCGCCGCGAGCTCGGTACTCCGGCCGTGGAGCGCGCGCTCAACCTGTGGGAGCGGTGCCTGAAGGCGATCGAGTCCGGCGACCTGTCCGGGATCGAGCGCGAGATCGACTGGGTGATCAAGTACCGGCTGATCGAGCGCTACCGCCAGCAGAACAACCTCGGCCTGGCCAGCCCGCGGGTCGCTCAGCTCGACCTGGCCTACCACGACATCCACCGCCCGCGCGGGCTGTACTACCTGCTCGAGCGCAAGGGCGCCGTCACTCGGGTGGTCGACGACCTACGGGTGTTCGAGGCAAAGTCGGTGCCGCCGCAGACGACGCGGGCGCGGCTGCGGGGCGAGTTCATCAAGCGGGCGCAGGAGCGGCGGCGCGACTTCACCGTCGACTGGGTGCACCTGAAGCTGAACGACCAGGCCCAGCGCACCGTGCTGTGCAAGGACCCGTTCAAGTCCCACGACGAGCGAGTGGAAAAGCTGATCGCGAGTATGTGAGCCGGCCACGCGTTCGCCGTACTGCGAACGCGTGGTTTGCCGCGAGCCCACTGGGCGGGCGGCTGCGACGCTGCGTGACGTGACCGAACGGTGACTGAGGTGGACCGCGTCGCCTTTGGCCGCGCAGGCTAGGGTGGGCGCGTTCATCTGGCCGTATATCCAGGCGGGCCCGCCGAAGGCAGGGCCGAGCCGTGAGATTTCGAGGTGCTCGTTCGTGCGCAAGCTGTTGAGTCTGGTCGCGGTGCTGGCGCTGGGGTCGTCCCTGGCCGCCTGCGGCTCCGATGATTCCAAAGCCGGGGGCGACTTCGGCAAGACCGGGATCAAGGTGACCGAGGAGTTCGGCAAGAAGCCGACCGTCACCCACCGCGAAGGCGAGCCGGACAAGGCTCTGGTGACCGAGGTCCTGAAGGAGGGCGACGGTCCCGAGGTGAAGAAGGGCGACTATCTCACCGCCAACTACCTCGGCCAGATCTGGCGCGACGGCAAGGTGTTCGACAACTCCTACGACCGCGGCGCGCCGTCCTCGTTCCCGATCGGCATCGGCGGCGTCATCGCCGGCTGGGACGAGGCGCTGGTCGGCAAGAAGGTCGGCAGCCGCGTCGTCATGTCGATCCCGGCGGACAAGGGCTACGGACCGGCCGGCGGGAACCAGCAGGCGGGCATCACCAAGGAAGACACGCTGATCTTCGTCGTCGACCTGTTCGGCGCCGGCTCCAACACCACCAAGCTGGAGGCCGACCCGGTCGCGGCACCCGCGACCAAGTTCAAGGTGACCGGGGAGCTGAGCGCCGAGCCGAAGGTGACCGTGCCGGCCGGCACGAAGCCGCCGGCCAAGCCGGGCAAGCCCGTCGTCATCGCTACCGGCAAGGGTAAGCCGATCGAGAAGGGCAGCCAGCTGGTCGGCCGCTACGTCGTCTATGACTACGCCGGCAAGAAGCAGGCCAGCACCTGGGACCCGCAGCCGGCCTCGCAGCAGGCTCCGGCCCAGCCCGGCTCCCCGACCGACAAGCTTCAGGTCGGCCCGGGCCCGACCGGCCAGGCCGGCGCGCTGGACGGCTTCGCCGGAATCCCGGTCGGTAGCCGTGTCCTGGTCGAGCTGCCGCCGGCCAAGGACGAGAAGGGCAAGGTGACCAACGCGTTCGCGGTCATCGACGTCCTCAACGCCTTCCCGGCCGGAAAGCCGCAGGGCCAGTAAGCTCAGCACCGAAAGCAAGGCCGTTGCCCAGGGCAACGGCCTTGCTTTTTGTCCGGCCGGTCAGTGCGACCGCCGGGCGCGGAACCAGCGGTTGGCGTCCGGCTGGTACATCAGCACCACACCGGTGACGACCGCCATCACGTGCACACTGCGGATCACCGCGAAGGCGAAGAAGCCCGGGCTCAGCTCGATCGCGCCGAAGTCCGCGCCGTCGAGCAGCCACTGGATCGGCCCGATCACGAGCGTCGCCATCCCGACGACGCCGAGCAGCCCGGCGAGCAGGTGCCGCGACCAGTTGCGGCCGAGCCGGAAGTACTTGTCGATCACGACGAACAGCCCGCCGTACACGATGGCGCGGAAGCCGACCTGCGCGACGATCGCCGCCGGCGGCATCGACCCGTCGCTGATCGCGTCGATCACGCCGAGGACCGACTCGGCCACTCCGGCGCCGACCGCGAGCAACCACGCGGCGATCGCTGCCCGGATCGCCACCGGCGGCTCGCTGCCGACGACATCGTGGATGGTGAGGGTGCGCTCCGTGGTTGCCATGCTTCCACTGTCGCCGCCCGGCCTCGCCGAATCAGGAGTACTGAGACCCCGAACCGGGTGGTGGTACGTCCACCAGCCCAGCGATCAGCCGCGCTCCTGTCCGGTCGTACGGCGGGTCGCCGGGACGGCAGCGCGCGCTGCCACCTGAGCGATCTCGGGCTGTACGGCCGGCGCATCGGTCGTGAGCACGGTCTGGTGGCGTTCGACGTGGGCGTAGAAGTCCTGCTGGGACGCGACGTAGGCCATCACGTCGATGTCCTGCGGAAGCTTCACCGGTGCATCGAAGACACGGGTGTGGGCCGCGACCAGGAGAGCCCGGATGCTCGCGTCGCCGCCGCGCTGGAACTCCGGGCCCTGGTAGATGAAGTACTCCGCCTCGACGAAGGCCTGGCGGGCTGCTGGGTCCTCCAGCAGGTCGGTTCGGCCGCTGGCGCGCTGAGCCTCGAGCTCGGCGAGGCTGGTGAAGGCGGCTTGCTGCAGGGCCTTGCGGTCGGCCTCGGTGCCCGTCTGCGTGCAGTAGAAGTCCTTGACATTCTCGGGAAGGTTGCGGGCGGCCGCCGCCGCGCGGCCGCGCTGGATCTGGTTGCCGTTGACGGTGGTGCCGTCGGGCAGCCGAACCTTGTTCTGCAGTACCTCCGCATCCGGCGCCTCGGCGTCGAACCGTGCTGCGGCGATGTCGGAAAGCCGGGCGGCGAGGCGGCTGGCCGGTGTCTCGGTTCCGCCGAACAGCGTCCCTTGGCTGTTCATCCTCAGGTCGCCATCCCGATGGGTGCCCTTGCCGAAGGGGTCGGTGACGAATCCACGGCCGATGGAGGCCCGGTAGCTCTCTGGGGTCGCGCCCGGTCGTTGGCCGCTGGATCGCTCAGACAGGTCGTACCGCCACTGCGCCAGTTCGCGGTAGGTCTGCTCGAAGGCATTCACCCGTTCGGCCTGCGAGGTCGCCGCTTCCAGCAGCCCGTTCAGCCGGTCCAGTGCCTGGTTGGTGCCGCCGGCGTGGAGCTGCGCGAACCCGGCCTGCTGGTCCCGGACCGCCGGATTGCTCGACACCTGGATGAAATGCGGGGTGGGGAAGCTCGCCGCCGTGATCCTCACCGATTGCTCTTTCCGAAGGGCACATCCACCAGCCCGGCCGCATGACGGCCGGCCGCGGCGGCAGCCTCGAAGTACGCGCGATCCGCGTCGAGATCCCGCCCCATGGTCGACAGCTTGACCGGCGCGGCCCCCAGTGCGTCGTACAGGCCGTCAGTGGACACCCGTACGACGCGGTGCCGGCCCTTGAGCGGCTCAGCGGCGTCCCGGACGGCGTCACCGAAGTCGCCGGCCAGATCCGGTACTACGACGTCTGCCGGCTGCAGCGCGACTCGCCCGTACGCCGTGAGGCTGTGGTGCGAGATGCCCCGGTGTCGTGGTCGCGGGTCGGCCTCTGAGATCCGGAGCGACGCCACAGCCTGTCCGCCAAGCGTGCCGACCGCGTTGACGGCTTCACCCGACTGGACGCCGGAGAAGCCCCAGCGGGTACCAGTACCGAGGTTGCCCGGCCCCTGCGTCAGTACTACGAGTTCGGCCGCCAGTACGTGCACTGCCGTTAGCAACCCGGTGTGGACCGTCACGGCCTCACGGTCGCCGCCGTACGCCTGTCCGACGGTCACTGTCCCGCCAAGCCAGCCGGCGTCGCGCAGCGCCGAGACAGTACGCGAGAACGCCAGCGGTAGCGCTCCGCCGTCCGTCATCACGTAGATGACCCGAGTACCTGGCCGAGCCTCGTACACCCCAGCCAGTACTGCGGGCAGCGCGGAATGCAGGTCAGCCACGACGACCGGCGTACCGAATAGGTCGTCGGCGTCACGCAGTACTGCGTGGTCTGGCGAGTCCTGCTCGTCGGCACCGAGCACCATGGACTGCAGGGGTGTGTAGCGGGCCTTGACCAAGTGCCCGCTCTCCGGCGGGTCCTCCGGAAGCCTGTCGGGGATGGCGACGACCAGTGCGTAGCCGCCTGTGCCCAGACCCCGGTCTAGCGCGCCCACATTGAGCAGCACCCGGTCACCCACCACAGGCGAGCCCACAAGGTCGGGGTAGGCCAGGGACCGCACAGCGCGATCCCCGACAGCTACCACCAGCTCCTGAGCGCCAGCCCAGCTCCGCCCGAGCTCACTCACTATTCCTTCACGCCACCGCATCACACGGCGACTGTAACCAAGCTTCAGGAGCCGCAGTCGAACACCTGCAGATCCTGGTGATCGGCGGAGATCTTTTTCATGGAAGCTGAGCAATTAGAACACCTGTTCGGCGCGGAGGACGGCACTGGCACCGATCACCCCGTAAGGTGGTCGGGTGTCGGCGCGGAAGAGTGAGCGACTGCTCAATTTGGTGATCTGCCTGCTGGTCGCGCGCACGTACGTGACCAAGGAGCGGATCCGCGAGGTGGTCGAGGGGTACGCCGGGCAGACCGACGACGCCTTCGAGAAGATGTTCGAGCGCGACAAGGACGAGTTGCGCGACCTCGGCATCCCGATCGAGATGGGCACCATCGACAAGTTCTTCTCCGACGACGTCGGCTACCGGATCCGGCGCGACGTGTTCGAGTTGCCCGAGGTGCACCTGGAGCCGGACGAGGCCGCAGTACTGGGCGTGGCCGCGCGGGTGTGGCAGCACGCCAGCCTGGCCGAGGCGACCACATCGGCCGTGCTCAAGCTGAAGGCCGCCGGGATCCAGACCGACCAGTCCGCGCTGAGCGCGATCGAGCCGCACGTCGGTGCCTCCGAGCCGGCCTTCGACCCGCTCTGGTCTGCCGTCGTCAGTCGCACCGTGGTCCGGTTCGAGCACCGGCGGACCGGGTTCGCCGAGGCGACCATGCGCACTCTCGAGCCGTGGGGGATCGTCTCCTGGCACGGCCGCTGGTACGTCGTGGGCCGTGACCGCGACCGTGAGGCGACCCGGATGTTCCGGCTGTCCCGGATCGGCGGCAACGTGCGCACGATCGGTCAGTCGAACGCGTTCACCGTGCCCGAGGGCACCGACATCCGCTCCCTGGTCAGCGAGCTCGCGCCACCGCGGCCGACGTCCGAGGCGAAGGTCCGGGCCCGGTCGGGTTCGTGCGTGAGCCTGCGCCGCCGGGCGAACGCGATCGAGCCGTACGAGGAGGGCTGGGATCTGCTGCACGTCCCGTACGCCGATTCCGAGGTGCTCGCCGAGGAGATCGCGTCGTACGGGCCGGATGCGGTGGTTGAAGGCCCGGGCGACGTACTGGACGGCGTACTGCGGCGTTTGCGGACGATCGCCGGGGTGAGACCGTGAGAGAGCGGAGCGACCGAACCAACAAACACAGCGAGTCTTTGCTCATGCATGGCCGAGCGGAGCGAGGTCATCCATGAGCAATGCGCGTGATCAGGTGCAGCGGTTGCTTGCGTTGGTGCCCTACCTGCGTGAGAACGATGGCGCGCGGGTCGACGATGTCGCCGCCGAGTTCGGTGTGCGGCCGAAGCAGATCATCGCGGACCTGAAGGTGCTCTGGTTCTGCGGTCTGCCGGGTGCGCAGATGGGCGATCTGATCGAGATCGACATCGACGCGGCCGAAGGCGAAGGGGTGATCCACCTCAACAACGCGGACTACCTCGCCCGACCGCTGCGGCTCGCGGCCGACGAGGCGCTCGCGCTGCTGACCGCCCTGCGGACGCTCGGGGAGGTGACGGCCGGCAACGACCGCGACGCCGTCGACCGGGCGATCGCGAAGCTGGAGAAGGCCGCGGGGGAGGGTGCCGCTGCTGTCGAAGGCGCCGCCGCGCACGTACACGTCGAGCCGGCCGCGCCGGAGATCGCCGACACGGTCAACCGGGCGCTGGCCGGGAAACGACGGCTGCACCTGACGTACGACGTACCGTCTCGCGACGAGACGACCGAGCGGGACGTCGATCCGATGCGGTTGGTGGTCTCTGAGGGGCGCAGCTATCTGGAGGCGTGGTGCCGGCTGGCGGAGGACGTCCGGCTCTTCCGCCTGGATCGGATCGCCGCCGCGAAGCTTCTTGACCTGCCCAGCGAGCCGCCACCCGAGGCGACGCCGCGAGACCTGTCCAATGGCATGTTCCAGCCGTCGGAGTTCGACCTGCTGGCCACCGTGAAGCTGGAGCCGCCGGCGCGTTGGGTCGCCGAGTACTACCCGATGGAGTCGGTCGAGGAAGGCCCCGGCAACTCCTTGGTCGTCAAACTCCGCGTCGCCGACACCGCCTGGCTACAACGCCTGATCCTCCGCCTAGGTGGCACCGCCACCGTCCTGGACCCCCAAAACCTAGGCGAACAAATAGCCGCCACAGCCCGCGACGCCCTCGCCGCCTACGACGACCAACTCACCTAAGCCAGTACGCCGCAGCGCTGCACCCGGCCGGCCGTACGCCGCCCCCGCTGCGTTCATTCGCCCCCTTTGCACCCCTTTCCTGACTTCGGCTCGTCGGCGAGGGGTGAAAACGGGGCGAATGAACACAATAGGTGGGTCAGGCTTTGGAGAGTTGTTGTTCCATGGGGGAGGCGCGGCGGCCGCGGGGGGTGATGCGGACTCCGGCCAGCCACTTGGTCCAGCGGTCGGCCTCGGTCTCGATCGCGGCGGCGGTTTCGGTGCCCACATCGTCGAGCAACTGATAGCGGACATCGCCCGACTCCGGCTGCCCCCAGCCGCCGACGACCCGCCCGTCGGCCCAGATCGACGGGCCGATGTTGCCGGTGGTGTCGAACAACCGGCCCTTGTGCTCGCCCAGATACCAGTCGCGGTCCTTCCAGCCCATCGGCGTCGGGTCCAGCGCGGGCAGGAACGCCACCCACGGCTCAGGCTCGACCTCCGGCGCCTCGTCGCCAGGCAGCACGTAACCGACCACTCCGTCCAGGTCGACCTGGACGGCTTCGACAGCGGCCAGAGCCTTCCGCGTCTGACCGAGCGTCCAGCCGCTCCACCACTGCAGGTCCGCCGACGTCCCCGGCCCGAACGACTCCAGCCAGGCCCGCGCAAGAGTCGCTCTCGCCTCCTCGGCCGGCGGTTTGTGGCCGAAGCCGTCGGGCAGCCAGTTCTCCACCGGCGACCACTGATGCTGGGCGCTCAACCAGGTCCCGAGCGGTCTGCCCCGGACGATCCGGCCCTCCGCCGAGAGCTGGAATAGGACGCGACTCGTCACGTACGGCTGGGCGGCGTACGACTTGCCAGGAGCCATCGCCAGCCGGCTGCGCAGCCGTGGCTCGTCGGCCGACAACTCCTGAGCCGTCGCCGACCCGCGCAGGGCCAGCGCGGTCGCGGTCGACTCCTCGACCGCCCGCAACCAATGGCCGCACTCCTCGACATCACCCGCGATGCCCGCTTCGGCCAGGTGCTTGACCAGGAGTTTCCGCTGCTTGAGCGCGATGTCGTCGGTACACGCCGCCTGGATCACCGGCGCGAAGGACGTCGGTACGACGAACACCGTTCGACGCATGCCGAGCATCCGGATCAGCGTGCGCTCGTCGTACAGGGCACGCTCCGTCCCCGCGACCTCACTGCCAGGCACCCGCGCCGCGATGGACAGGTGAACGGTCGCTGGATCGGTCGCGTGCAGCACGACCATCGAGCGCGCCGCCTCGACCGGATCCGCCGCCTCCGCCCCGCGCACCAGCCGATGCCGTCGCCCAAGTCTGGCCCGCCGTTCCCCGACCGATATCCGTTCCATCCGCGCCCCCTGAGGTCTGGTAGTCCCCTGTTTCTACCATCACGTTCCGACACCGTTGTCCACAACGACGGGCTGCGCTTCGGGGTCGAGACCAGGGACCGGATAGGCTCAGGGATATGTATTGGTTCCTGCTCTTCCTCGGTGTGGTGGCGGTGTGGCTTCTGGTCCTCGCCCTGCTCGCCCGGAGGGTGTGGGGCCAGGCCAAGGCACTGACTCGTGAGTTGGTCGCCGCCCAGTCCAAGCTCGAGGATGCGCAGTCGGAGGCCGGGTCCGGACGGACCGGCGAGGATGCGCGGGTCCGGGCGTAGTATCGGCGCTCACGGTTGAGCCACGAGTAGAAGTCGGTAAAGGGAGTTCGTCATGGTCACGCAACTCGGTATGCCTCAGGGCGCGGAGTGGCTCGTCATCCTCGCGATCGTCGTGCTGCTCTTCGGGTCGGCCAAGCTGCCGGCTTTGGTGAAGCAGCTGGGCAAGTCGAAGAAGATCTGGGAAGAAGAGGTCGGCCCGGGCCGCAAGAAGGACGGCGAGCTGACCGAGGGCACCCAGGCACCGACCCAGCAGGTCAACCCGCAGGTCCAGGCGCCCAGCCAGCAGTCGGTCCAGCAGCCGAACCAGGTGAACGGCCAGGCGCCGGGCGACGGCCAGCCGCCGACGCACACGGCTAACTGAGCCGCACGCACCACCTGTGACGATGGTGAGGTTCGGACGGAAGAAGGAAAGCCGTCCGAAGGATGAAGAGGGTCGGATGACCCTCCGCGAGCACATCGCGGAACTGCGCAACCGCCTGGTCATCGCGGTGCTCGCGATCGTGCTGCTGTCGATCGTCGGCTACATCTTCTACGACTACGCGCTGAACTTCCTCAAGCGGCCGTTCGACGCGGGTGTCGCCGATCTGCTCGCCAGCAAGAACGGCGGCAAGAAGCCCGAGCTCACCTTCAACTCGGTGACCTCGCCGTTCACCTTCCAGATCAAGATCTCGCTGGTGTTCGGCCTGATCCTGGCCTCCCCGGTCTGGCTGTACCAGCTGTGGGCGTTCATCGCGCCCGGCTTGCACCGCACCGAGAAGCGCTGGGCGATGCTGTTCGCGGGGATCGCGACCCCGCTGTTCTGCGCCGGCCTGGCGGTCGCCTACTGGACCCTCCCCAAGGGCATCGAGATCCTGATCGGCTTCACCCCGAGCTTCGCCCAGAACCTGATCACCCTGCCGGAGTACCTGGACTTCGTCCTGCGCACGATGCTGGTGTTCGGGATCGCGTTCCTGCTGCCGTTGGTGGTCGTGCTGCTGAACATCCTGGGGATCGTCCCGGCCGCGGCACTGTCGAAGTTCCGGCCGTACATCATCTTGGCGATCTTCGTCTTCGGCGCGGTGGCGACACCGTCCGGTGACCCGTTCTCGCTGATGTTCCTGGCGATCCCGATGTGCGCGCTGTTCTTCGCCGCCGAGATCATCGCCCGGCTGAACGACCGGCGGAAGGCCCGCAAGGCCCGAGAATTGCTGGCCGACTGATGGGCCGCAAGATCGCGCTGGTGGTCAACCCCACCAGCGGCAGAGGGCTCGGCGCCCGGGTCGCGCCCGTGGTCCGCGCCGAGCTGGAGTCCGGCGGGCTGACCGTCGACGAGTACACGACCACCTGCGCCGAGGACGTCGGCCGGATCTCCGCCGAGGTGATCGCTTCCGGCGCGGACGCCGTCGCGCTCGTCGGCGGTGACGGCACGATCCACCTCGGCGCCCAGGTGCTGGCCAAGTCCGGTATGCCGTTCGGGGTGATCCCGGCCGGTACCGGCAACGACTTCGCCCGCGGCGTCGGCGTACCGCTGAAGGATCCGAAGGCTGCGGCCGCGCTGATCGTCAAGGGTGAGACCAGGTCGGTCGACCTGGCGACGGCCAAGGACGAGTTCATCACCACTGTCGTGGCCGGCGGCTTCGACTCGTTGGTGAACAAGCGCGCCAACGCGATGACCTGGCCGAAGGGCAACGCGCGCTACACCATCGCGACGCTCGCCGAGCTGCGCACGTTCAAGCCGATCTCGTATGTCCTTACCGTCGACGGCGAGGTGATCGAGACCGACGGGATGCTGGTCGCCGTCGGCACCGGGCCGACGTACGGCGGGGGTCTGCAGATCTGCGCCGGCGCCGTGATCGACGACGGGCTGCTCGACGTGACGATCATCAAGCCGGTGTCGCGGCTGACGCTGCTGCAGATGTTCCCGAAGCTGTCCAAGGGGACGCATCTCGGTCATCCGGCGGTGCAAACACTGCGCGGCCGCTCGGTTCGGCTCGAGTCGCCCGGCGTCACGGCGTACGGCGACGGTGAGATCCTCGGGCCGCTGCCGATCGACATCGGCATCGCGCCAGGGGCCTTGACCGTCTTCTGCTGAGTCGTCGTCACTGAATGAAATGCAGCGATCTCTGTTGGTCATCGAGTCTATCTGATAGTAAAGCTTCCTAACAGATGAACCCTCGACGCCCCTCGGAGGAGAGATCGTGCTCAACCGCCCCCATAGGTCCCCCAGGAGCACCAGCCGGCGACTGACCGGCATCTTGGTCGGCCTCGCCGTCGCCGCCGCCCCGGCGACCGCCTATGCCTCGCCGTTCCAGCCGCGCGAGGACGGTACGCAGTACCGCGGCACTGTCCTGGCGCCGGCCGCGACCGGGCTCGACGACCCGGCCAAGAAGGAAATCGCGATGAAGATCGTGTCCAGCGCGGAGAACTCCTCGCTGGACTGGAAGGCGCAGTACAAGTACATCGAGGACATCGACGACGGTCGCGGCTACACGGCCGGGATCATCGGGTTCTGTTCCGGTACCGGCGACATGCTTGATCTGGTGGAGCTGTACACGAACCGCAAGCCGGGCAACGTGCTGGCGAAGTACCTGCCGGCTCTGCGTCGGGTGGACGGCACCGACTCGCATGCCGGGCTCGACCCGAACTACACGAAGGACTGGAAGACCGCTGCGGCTGACAGCGCTTTCAAGACCGCCCAGAACAACGAGCGCGACCGGGTCTACTTCAACCCGTCCGTAGCCCAGGGCAAGTCCGACGGCGTCGGCACGCTCGGTCAGTTCATGTACTACGACGCGATCGTCATGCACGGCGACGGCGGCGACTCCACCAGCTTCCGCAACATCCGCAAGCGCGCCCTGACCAAGGCCAAGCCCCCGGCCCAGGGCGGCAACGAGACCCCCTGGCTGAATGCCTTCCTCGACGCCCGGGTCTGGGCGATGAAGCAGGAAGAAGCCCACAGCGACACCAGCCGCGTGGACACCGCCCAACGCGTCTTCCTCCGCAACGGCAACCTCAACCTCAACACCCCGCTGAACTGGAAGGTCTACGGCGACAGCTTCCACATCGGCTGACCCGCCCCCACCCTCCGCACCCCGAGTGTCCCCGGGGTGCGGAGGTTCTTCTTGTACTACGTCCCCCACACCCGCTCCTGCGTCGCGTGCTCCCGCCCGCCCATTCCCGGCCGCTCCTGCGTCGCGGCTCCCGGTGGTTGCAGCAGGCGCCCGTGGGCGGGTCTACCGATGGAACAGGACGTGCTGGGCGAGTGGCCGTGTCACGACGCGTTCCGGACGGGGCAGGCCGTCGTCAACTGGCGCTGGCCGCGCGGGTGCCCAAACCGGCGGTGCCCTTGGCCGGTGGGCTGGTCGGAGCGGAGCCAGTGCACGGGGTTGCTGATGGCGTGTGGGGTCTCTGAGTCGTACACCTGCCGGGTAGGCCGTTGACTCTGTGTGAGAGGAACGGCACGATTCGAGCACGGGTTGGGGTGGGCTGGGGGTTGGGGGAACTGCGATGGCCAGGGTGTTCATCAGTCATGCGGGTGCGGATTCCGCGCTGGCTGCCGAGGTGCATGACTGGTTGAGCGCGGAGGGGCACGACGTTTTTCTCGATCGGGATCTGCGGGACGGGATCGAGATCGGTGAGGAGTGGGAAGCTCGGCTAGGGGAGCGGTTGCGGTGGGCCGATGCCGTGGTCAGTCTGATCACGACGCCTTATCTGGAGTCCATCTGGTGCACCTTTGAGATCAGCATCGCTCGCGACCGCGGGAGCCGTGTACTGCCGGTCATCGCCGAGGAGGGTGTTCGGCATCCGCTGCTCAAGTCCTTGCAGTACACGGATCTGGCCGGCGGTCAGGTCGCTCGGGACGTGCTGTCGGAGGTACTGCGACGCATCGACGCGGCGGGTGGAGCAGGCTGGCCGGACGACCGTTCTCCGTTCCCTGGGCTGGTGTCGTTCGACGTCGACCTGCGCAAGGTGTTCTTCGGCCGGGCCGACGACGTCAGCGAGCTCGTCGGTCGGCTGAGGTCGCCGGCCGAGCAAGCCACCAGTACGGTCCTGCTGGTCGTCGGGCCATCCGGTTGTGGCAAGTCCTCCCTGGTACGGGCGGGAATGCTGCCCGTACTGGCGGACGAGCCCGACTGGCTGACACTCGCGCCGATGCGTCCACGAGCCGACCCCACCGGTGAGCTGGCCCGGCAGCTGGCCGAGGCGGCGCGGTCGCTGCCATTGAACTGGACTCCATCGCAAGTACGGGAGCAGCTGATGGAGCGCGGCCTGACCGCCGTGGTCGATGACCTCCTGATCGCCTCGCCCGGCCGGCGTCGGCGGCTGCTGATCGTCGTGGATCAGTTCGAGGAACTCCTGACCCAGACTCCGCCCGCGGAGAAGACCAGATTCGCCGAACTGCTCGCGGATGCGATGGCCGGTCCGTTGCAGGTAGTCGCCACCCTTCGGCCGGAGTTCCTCGACCGCATTCAGGTCGACCCCGACCTGGCGATCCTGTCGGCTTCGTCCCACCTCATCGGGCCGTTGCGGCGCGAAGCGCTGCGCAGCGTGGTGGAAGGGCCGGCAAAGGTCGCGGGGATCGGCATCCCGGACGAACTGGTGGACAAGCTCGTCGAAGACACCAGTACGGGCGACGGCCTTCCCCTGTTGGCGTTCACTCTCGAGCAGCTCGCCGAGGGGGTACGGCGGGGCGGCGCGCTCTCCGCTGTTCGCTACCGCCAGCTCGGCGGAGTCCAAGGCGCGCTCGTACGACAGGCCGACATCGCCTTGCAGAACGCCATGAAGGCAACCGGTCGCAGTGAAGTGGACGTCATCGCGAGCCTGCTGCGACTCGTCACCGTGGACGAAGACGGTCAGCCGACTCGGTGGGCGGTGAATCGGGCCGAGCTTCCGCAGGACGTCGTCACCGAACTCGATGCCTTCGTCGAACGCCGGCTGTTGACCACCAACGCGAGGGACGAACCCGAGCACAAAGTCGTCGAGCTCAGTGTCGCTCACGAGGCCTTCTTGTCAGCCTGGCCGCCACTCGATGCCGCCATCAAAGAAGCCCGTACTGCGCTGCGGGCCCGCCGCGCCGTCGAACACGCCGCTGCCGACTGGTCCGAGCAGCACCGTCCCGCGGACCGGCTGTGGGAGCGCGCGCAACTGGATTCCGCCGTACTGGACACCGGTGCGCGAATCCAGCGGGAGCCAGCGGAAACCGGACGAACCTGGCAGCGATGGCTACCTGGCGGCGAGCGGAAGGTGGTCACCGATCGCGTCGAGCTGAGCAGCACCGCAAGAGACTTCCTGTACTCCTCGATCACCCGCGACCGCCAACGCCGACGCCTGGCCACGACGATCCTGTCGGTACTCCTGGTCCTCGCCCTCACAGCGGCCGGCATCGCGGCCGTCCAGAGCCGGGTCGCGCAGAACCAGCAAGCTGAGGCAGAGAGCCAGCAGCGGATCGCGATCGCCCGGCAACTCGTCGCCCAGGCCGAGACCGCCGGATCCAACGATCCGCAACTGGCGCTGAAACTCGCGATCGCCGCCGACCGCATCGACCCCAGCGCGCGCACCCGCTCGAGCCTGGTCAACACCCTGATCTCCACCCGTTACGCCGGAACCCTGACCGGCCACACGTCCGAAATCGGTACGCCGGCCTTCACGCCCGACAGCCGGCTGATGGCCACCACCGGTAACGACGGCACCGTGATCCTCTGGGACGCCTCTGGCACCGCCCGCCCCCGCGCGATCGGGGTGCCCCTCAAACATGAAGTTGAAATGGTTGGTCCGATCGCGCTTTCACCGGACGGCAAACTGCTGGCGGTAGGTCTGGCGTTCACGAAGGTCGGCGACGCCAAGATGGTGTTGCTGTGGGACATCGCCGACCCGGCGCATCCGAAGCTTCGCGGTCAGCGGCTGGACACTGGAGCCAAACAACTGGCCCGGCTGGTCTTCTCACCGGACGGGCGCACACTCGCCGTCGGCGGTAGCTTCCCCGCGATCATCTCGCTGTGGAACGTCGCCGCCGCGAGCCGGCTCGGTCCGGTCTTCACGGTCGGTCAGAGTCTTTACGACCTTCAGTTCTTCGCCGACAGCCGCGTATTGCTCACAGCCGCCAGCGACGAGGACTACGACAAGTCGGTCAGCCTCTGGGATCTCAGCAAACCCGCTCATCCCCGGATCGGCCGGCCTATCGCCTTCAACTCGTCCGCCGCGTTCAATCCGGCCAGACGGCTACTGGCGACGGACGGCATCGACAGCTTCAACAGCGATGTGTTCCTGCGAGATCTGACCAACCCGGCCGCACCGCGCCAGTTGGGCGAGCCGTTGTCCACAGTTAGGTCGACAGCCCAGCACCTTTTCGTCTCGCCGGACGGCAAGACGCTCGCGATCGGTGGCTCCGGGGAAGAGAGCAACAGCTATGCGGTCCGGCTGGTGGACATCGCGAACCTTGCGGACCCCCGGCCCTATGACCGGCCACCGGACAGCAGCGGCGATTCGGAGCCGGCCGGACCGTCCGGTTCGCCCAACTTCATCACGGCGGAGCGTGGTGTCACCTCCCTCGTCTTCCTTCCCGACCGTCCCGTGGTCGCCACCATCTCCGGCGACTACAGCGTGCGGCTGTGGGATCTGGCCGACCGCATGCATCCGCGACTGCTCGGCGAACCGATCAGAGGCGGCAGCAGCCAGGGCAGGGCAGCGGTGGTCTTCCCTGACGGCCGCAGGGTGCTGACCAGCCGCACGGACGGTCCGATGGTCCTGTGGGACATCACCGACCCGGGCCTGCCGAGGTCGCTGGGAAGGCCGCTGGTGGGTGACGGGCCGGTATCCGGCCTGGCCTTCTCAGAGGATGCGCGCTGGTTGTCCGTCGGCCGTAAGGACACGATGACCCGGATCGACATCAGCGAAACGGCGCGTCCGCGACCGGCGGTGCCCCAGGACGTCGTCAGCGGCGGCAAGAAAGAGTCCGATGTCGTCTTCGATCCACGGGGCACCGTCGCGGCCGCAGGTGGAGATGGGCAGGTGACGGTGATGGACACCGCCGAACCCTCCAGACGGTCGGTGATCAAGCAGCCCTTCTTCCCGGGCAAGGGCGGCGAAGGAGTGATCAACGACCTCGGGTTCTCGCCGGATGGCAAAGTCCTGGCCATCGATGTTTTCTACGGGTTCGGCAGCTATCTGACGCTGTGGGACACCAGTGATCCTGGCAAGGTGCAGCGGTTCGGTCCGCCGCTCGATCCGATTGACTTCGGTGGCAAGGTTGCCTTCTCGGGGGACGGACACCTGCTCGCCAGACCGATCGTTCCGCACGGTGGTACCCGTGGTGCCCAGATCTGGGACGTCGGCAATCCACGCGAGCCGCGCGAGCTTGGCAGCCTGCGGACCCTTCACACCAAGCATGTGACGTCGGTCGCCATCTCGCCCGACGGACGGATTCTGGCGACGGGCAGCGAAGATCAGACCATCGTGCTCACCGACCTCAGCGATCCGTCTCATCCCACCCGGCTCGGCCTTCCGCTGACGCCGGAGATCGGTGGTGTGGGTTCACTCGCGTTCAGCCCGGACGGGCGGCTGCTGGCGACCGGTGGGGACAAAGGCACCGTTGTCCTCTGGGATCTCGCGGATCCCGTCAGGCCACGCCCGCTCGGCGAACCGCTGCCCGGAAGATCGCTGGTTCGTGCGATCGCGTTCACACCCGACGGGCGGAAACTCGCTGTCGCCGGTGCAGGCGACGGCACCGTAGGAGGACAGGTCACGCTGACCGATCTGAGTGGCCTGATCGAGTTGCGGGAGCATCCGACCGAACTGGCTTGTGCGCGGGTCGGTACAGGCCTCGATGTCGGCGAGTGGGCGCAGTACGTAGGAGCAGTTCCCTACCAGGAGACCTGCGGCGGTTAGAGCTACTGAGGCATGGGCGGGTCCTCGGCGAGTTTGGCCATCCAGCCTTCGTTCTCGATCGAGATGACGTCCTCGGCGGCGATGGCGAGAAGGCTCAACCGTTCGGCGGAGGCGCTCACCGACTCGCTCTGCAACTGGTCGAGGCGGTCGGCGGTACGAAGGAACTCGATCAGCTGGAACTCGTACCGGGTCGCGGCGACATGGACCGCGATCGCCGCCGTGATTGTCGTGATGACGGCGATCCAGGGGATCAGTCGCGATCCACCGACCACCGCCGCGGTCGCTCCCAGCAACGCACCGACCATCGCAAGCGCGATCTCGGCGGTGCGGAAGGATCGCAGTACGGACTGCAGACGGGTGGCCTTCAGCCGGTAGTAGCCCTTGATCTGCCGGGTGACCCGCACCTCGAAGTACGACGTCAGGTCGTGGATCGGCGGGAGTTCGCGCTCGGCCGGGGTGATGCCGGTCTGGTAGCGCAGGAGGTCGGCGCCGTCGGAGCGGACCTTGCTCACCTTCTCGCGCAGCCGCACGGCCTGATCGTCGTCCTGGTACTGACCGGCGCGGGCCAGCCAGAGGTGGATCTCACTCTTGAGCGCCTCGGCCACTGACCTCGCGCGGGTCCAGTCGCGGAGCTTGCGGCCGCTCCAGCCCGGGCGCAGGAGCGGAATCGCAGCCACCCCGAACGCCGCCAGGGCGACGAGGACTCTGCTCGCGGTCGGCGCCGGGTCGGCCAGGAGTCCGGCCAGCGCGCCCAGGGTAGCGGCGGCGACCGTTACGGCGAGTGAGAGGGCGCGGGCTCGGGCGATCTGCCGCTTCATGCGGTCGGCGGTCAGCGACCACATCGACTGCTGACGCCACAGGTCGTTGACGAATTCGGTGACGGACACGGGACAAAGAGTCCCACGGGGTGGACCGGGTTGAGCAGGGGTCGGGCGGGTGGGCGTGGGGTTGGGGGTGGCTTCGCATAGCCTGGGGGGCATGAGCACTCCGTCCGAGAAGTACGCCACTTTCCGCTCGGACCAGGAGCATCCCGCGGTGAAGGAGTTCCGGGGGCTCTACGACTTCCGGCTGGACGAGTTTCAGTTGCGGGCCTGTGCGGCGCTCGAGGACGGGCATCAGGTGCTGGTGGCGGCTCCGACCGGGTCCGGGAAGACGCTGGTCGGTGAGTTCGCCGTGCATCTCGCGCTCCAGCGGGGGCAGAAGTGTTTCTACACCACCCCGATCAAGGCGCTGAGCAACCAGAAGTACAGCGATCTCGTGCACCGCTACGGTCACGAGAACGTCGGGCTGCTGACCGGGGACAACTCGATCAACTCCGAGGCGCCGATCGTCGTGATGACGACCGAGGTACTGCGCAACATGCTGTACGCCGCCTCGCACACGCTGCTCGGGCTCTCGTACGTCGTGATGGACGAGGTGCACTACCTCGCCGACCGGGCCCGGGGCGCGGTCTGGGAAGAAGTCATCATCCACCTGCCGGACTCGGTCGCCGTGGTGTCGTTGTCGGCGACGGTGAGCAACGCGGAGGAGTTCGGCGACTGGCTGGAGACGGTCCGGGGCAACACCGTGGTCGTGCTGGAGGAGAAGCGGCCCGTGCCGCTGTTCCAGCACGTCATGGTCGGCAAGCGGCTGCATGACCTGTTCGCGGGCGAGGCGCCGACCGCGCGCGCCGGCGGCGTAGCGCAGTACGGGCCGCAGAGCACGGGCAAGCCGAAGTCCGGCAACCCTGCGAAGGCCAATGGAGCGCCTGACCTCAAGGACATGGTCAACCCGCAGCTGGTCAAGATCGCGCGCGACGACAGCCGGATCTTCAAGGACGACTCGCGCAAGCCGCGACGCCGGCGGGATCTGCCCAAGAGCCGGCCGACCCGGTCGCACTTCACGCCGTACCGGTCGGACGTGGTCGAGGAGCTGGATGCCGGGGCGCTGCTGCCGGCGATCTACTTCATCTTCTCGCGCAAGGGCTGCGAGGACGCGATGCTGCAGTGCCTGCGTTCCGGCCTGCGGCTGACCAAGCCGGGTGAGCGGGACGAGATCAAGCGTGTCCTCGCCGAGCGCACTTCGGATCTGCCGGACGAGGACCTCGGCGTACTCGGGTACCACGACTTCGCCGAGGCGCTCAGCCGTGGCATCGCCGCCCACCACGCGGGCATGCTCGCGGCCTTCAAAGAGGTTGTCGAGGAACTGTTCGCGCGCGGCCTGATCAAGGTCGTCTTCGCCACCGAGACGCTTGCCCTCGGCATCAACATGCCGGCCCGCACGGTGGTGCTGGAGAAGCTGAGCAAGTGGAACGGCGAAGCGCACGTCGACATCACGCCGGGGGAGTACACCCAGCTGACCGGTCGCGCCGGGCGCCGGGGCATCGACGTCGAGGGCCACGCGGTCGTGTTGTGGCAGCCAGGCTTCGACCCGCGCGCGGTCGCCGGCCTGGCGAGCACCCGTACGTATCCGCTCCGCTCGTCGTTCTCCCCGTCGTACAACATGGCCGTCAACCTGGTCCGCCAGGTCGGCCGGTCGAGGGCGCGCGACATGCTGGAGCTGTCGTTCGCGCAGTTCCAGTCCGACCAGGCCGTGGTCGGCCTCGCGCGTCAGGTGCAGCGCAACACCGAGGCGCTCGAGGGGTACAAGGAATCCATCGACTGCCATCTCGGCGACTTCCTCGAGTACGCCGCGCTGCGCCGCCGGATCGGTGATCGCGAGTCGTCGGGCTCGAAGCGGCGCAAGCTGGACCGCCGGGTCGAGGCGCAGGAGTCGCTGGAGAAGCTGCGGATCGGCGACATCATCCGGATCCCGGCCGGCCGCAGCGCGGGCTGGGCGCTGGTGCTGGACGCCGGCGTACGGTCCGAGCGGGAAGGGCCGCGGCCGACCGTGCTGACGCTCGACCGGCAGGTGCGCAAGTTGTCGATGATCGACTTCCCGACCCCGGTCGAGGCGATCAGCACGCTGCGAGTGCCGAAGAAGTTCAACCCCCGCAACCCCCAGCAGCGCCGCGAGCTGGCCCATGTACTGCGCGGTCGCACCGACATGATCGGCGAGGAGGGTCCGCCGTCGTCGCGCAGCCGCAGCGGCGATGTCGTCACGCACGCTGACGACCCGGAGTTGCAGCAGATGCGGGCCGAGTTGCGGGCGCACCCGTGCCACGGCTGCTCGGATCGCGAGGACCATGCCCGCTGGGCCGAGCGGTACTTCCGGCTGGACCGGGAGAACCGCGACGTCCAGCGCAAGATCGAGCAGCGGACGAACACGATCGCCCGCCAGTTCGACCGGGTCTGCCAGGTGCTCGACGCACTGCACTACCTGGATGGTGACAAGACCACCGAGGCCGGCGACCGGCTGTCGCGGATCTACACCGAGCTCGACCTGGTCGCGGCGGAGTGCCTGCGACAAGGGGTGTTCGACGACCTCGACGTACCGGAGTTGGCGGCCTGTCTGGCGGCGCTCGTCTACGAGTCGCGGTCCAAGGACGAGCCGACCTCGCCCCGGCTGCCGCGCGGCGAAGTACGGACCGCGCTGGAGCGGATGGGCGTGATCTGGCGCGACCTGTCGGTGCTCGAGCGGGACATGCGCGTCGACTTCCTCCGCCCGATGGATCTCGGCTTCTGCTGGGCCGCCTTCCGCTGGGCGTCGGGTGCTTCGCTCGCCGAGGTCCTCTACGAATCCGATCTGGCCGCCGGCGATTTCGTCCGCTGGGTGAAGCAGCTGATCGATCTCACCGAGCAGGTCGCTGACGCTGCCGGCCCCACGCCGCTGCGTTCGACCGCTCGCCAGGTCACCGACCAGATCCGCCGCGGCGTGATCTCCTATGCGTCGGTGGTCGACGAGCCGTAAGCCCATCCGTAAAAAGCACCGCAAATCCGCCTAACCGAAGGACCTAACCCGTGGAATTGTCACGCCGTCATCTAGGCAAGCTCGCCGTGGCGACCGGAACCGCCGCAGTCGTCGGTACTGCGATAGCGCGCTCCTCCGACGCCGCTGCGACCTGGAAAGCCACCGGGACCGCAGTACCGGCGCTTGCTGGTTTCGACAACCAACTGAAGATGTTCATGCAGGCTCGCGGGATCACGGCCGGGCAGGTCGCGGTCACCTACAAGGGCCGGCTCGTACTGGCTCGCGGGTACAGCACGGAGAGCACGCTGGCGGTCCAGCCCACCTCGCTGTTCCGGGTCGCGAGCGTGTCGAAGACGATCACCGGTGCCGCGATCACCAAGCTGGTGCAGGACGGCAAGCTGAGCCTGTCGACCCCGGTGACCTCGATCCTGAACATCACCCCCGCGACCGGTCTGACCAGGGACTCGCGCTGGTCGTCGATCACGATGTGGCGGCTGCTGCAGCACCTCGGGGGCTTCGATCGCAATGTCTCCGGCGACCCGAACTTCAAGGACGCCACCATCTCCAGGACCCTCGGCGTGCCGATGGAGCTGAAGCACGCCGACGTGATCAAGTACATGGCTGGGCAGAAGCTCGACTTCGCTCCGGGCTCCAAGTACGCGTACTCCAACTTCGGCTATCTGCTGGCCGGCCGGGTGATCGAGAAGGTCAGTGGCCTGAGCTACGCCAACTACGTGCAGCAGAAGTTGCTCACGCCGCTGAAGATCAAGCGAATGGCGCTGGGCTGGACCATCGCCAAGCACACCGGCGAGACGTCGTACGACTCGCAGTACTCCGGTCCGACCGTGCTGGACGGCACGGGCAAGACCGTCGCCGCGCCGTACGGGTCCTTCAGCATGCGGACCCAGGACGCCAATGGCGGCTGGATCGCGAGCGCGCCTGACCTGGTCCGCTGGGCGAAGATGTTCGACGCGCCGTCGACCGTGCTCAACAGCACGTCGCTGGGCCGGATCTGGGCCAAGCCCTCGACCGGCCTCAGTGCCGACGGTTCGTACTACGGCCTCGGTTGGCAGATCCGCCCGACCACCAGCGGCACCGGCCGGAACACCTGGCACACGGGCAGCATGCCGGGCACCTACTCCCTACTCGTCCGGACCTCCTCCGGGATGAGCTGGGCCGCCGTCTTCAACCGCCGCGACGACGCCAGCGGCAAGTCGTACGGCGACATCGACGCCGCCCTGTGGACAGCCGCCAACGGCGTAAAAACCTGGCCGACGCACGACCTGTTCCCCCAGTACTTCGCCTAACCCCCACCCTGCCTCACCGAAGCGCTTCACCTCCCCCCGGTGGGGTTCACCTCCGCCGAAGCGCTTCACCCCTGCCGGTGGGGTTCACCTCCGCCGGTGGGGTTCACCCCCGCTCGAGTGGTTCGCCCACTCGCAGACCAGGGGGCGAACCCCGGTACAGGGGGTGAAGCCCTCGCATGCGGGGTGGAGACCGCAGTACTTCGGTTGGCCCACTCGTAGCACCTCGGGCTCACCAGGTACGGCGCGTCGATGGGGTGTCGGCCGGGTGGGGTGGATTTTGGCCGAGGCTGGGGAGGAAGTTCGCCCGGATCGGGGGCAGAATCCACCCCAAGTCCCCTCGAAACCCGGCCAAGGTACCGAGCCATCGAAGGGCCCGGACGAGAAGCGATGTGGAGTGGGCCGGAACGGCGGGTGGCTCTGCCCAGCTGACCGGCGTACGTGGTGCCCTCCCCCGCTGAGCCCGCTCCGGAGGGTTCACCGTCCCTCCGGTGGGGTTCACCGTCCCTCCGGTGGGGTTCACCGTCCCTCCGGTGGGGTTCACCTCCGCCGGTGGGGTTCACCCCTGCTCGAGGGCTTCGCCCATTCGCAGACCAGGGGGCGAACCCCGGTACAGGGGGTGGAGCCCCATAGGCGGGGTGGAGACCGCAGTGCTTCAGCTAGAACATCAGGGCGCGGAAGTGGGGGTCGGTGGTGCTGTCTTTGCCTGCCATCGCGGTGAAGACAGCACGTACTGCGTCGATTGCGTCGTCGCCGTGGGACTTGCGGAGTTTGCGTTCGTAGGACTGGTGGAAGCGTCTCGCCGCGGCCAGGGCTGCCTGGCCGCGTTCGGAGAGGTGGATCAGGCGGGCCCGGCCGTCGGTGGGGTCGGGGTGGCGTTCGACGTAGCCGCGGCGTTCCATGTCGTCGACGATCTGGGCCGCGCCCTGTTTGGTGATGTCCAGCCGGATCGCGAGGGTGCTGATCGTCGCTGGTGCCCGGCCGAGGGTTCGCAGCACGAAGCCGTCGGAGCGGCCCTGGTCGTCGAAGCCCTGGGCCGCGGTCGTCGCGCGCAGTTCGCGGACGAACTCCTGCTCCGCGAGCAGCAGCAGGATGCCGAAATCGGGCTTGCCATTCGTCGTCATGTCACCCATGATAGACAAGCCAAGTTGAACAAGTCAGCTTGTCTAATTCCTGACAGGGGGACAGATGCCGATCATCCGCGCGGCCGAAGCGCCGCAGTTCGATCTTCCGGGTGCGCAGTTCACCGTGCTGGCCGCGCCCAGCCTGGGCTCCGAAGGGCTGTGCACCTGGCGGCTGCGGCTGGCCGCAGGCCCTCGCGACGATGCGCCGCACACGCTGGACCGCGACGAGATCTTCATGGTCCTGTCCGGCACCGTGCAGATCACACCGGGCGGCGAGAAGCTCGGCGCCGGCGATGCGGCCGTAGTACCGGCGGGAGAGCCGATCCAGGTTCGTAACCTCGGTGACAGCGACGCTGAGATCCACGTCGCCATCACTGCGGGCTTCACCGGCACCATGGCCGACGGGACCACGGTGCAGCCGCCCTGGGCCAAGTAGCCAACAAGCAGTAGTAGGTCAGCAGCGGCGGATGGGAGCGCTGTAGGTGGTGTTGCTCGGGTTGGCGACGTAGTAGTCGGTCACCCAGCTCCCATCGGTCAGCCGGTCCCAGACGGCCGTAGTACCGACTGTCGACCCGGCTCGCTGGCAAGTCACCCATGCCAGCGAGCCGATCGGCAGAAGACCTGGGTAGGCGCTGTACGACGTACCGGGACCGCGGCGCCTGGACAGGTTGTCGATCGTCGTTTGGTACGGGTAGCTGCAACCCGGGATCGGTGCGCTGTAGCCGGTCTTGTTGGGTGTGCGGACGTAGTAGTCCGTGACGTAGGTGCCGTCGATCAGCTTGTTCCACACTGTGGTGGTGCCGATCTTCGGGCCGTACGTCTGGCAAACGATGCGGATGCCGGCGTTCCGGGCGATCGTCGCCCGTCTCGGGTAGGCGGTGGAGGGGCCGCTGTAGCTGTAGATGGTCGTCCTGACCGTGTAGGTGTACCAAACCGAAGCGACCGGTGCGTCGAAGCGGTCGTTGTCGATGTTCAGCGTTTCGCCGCCGTAGGTTTCGTTGTGATCACCCCGGTACTGCTTGGCCCGCTGGCCCACGGCCCAGTAGCGATCGGAGATCGCCGGCCAGCCGGTCAGCGCGGAGTTCCGGTCCCAGAAGGCGATCCACACCGCGTCCGGGCGCGCGTACGCCGTCGAGTTGTAGACCTCTGCCAAGTGGCGAGCGCCGGAATCCCGGTGGGCGTACACCGCTGAGATGTAGCCGCGTCGGTGCAGCTCCTTCGTCCAGGACGACAAGTACCGCAGTACTGTCGCCCGGCAGGTCGCATCGGTTGCGTTGTAGTGCTCCATGTCGCCGTAGATCGCACTGCCCGGCAGTAGCCCGATCGCTGCGGCCTTGGCGACCGCATCTGCCGCCTGGCTCGTCCCCTGTGTTGCAGCGGACGGTGTAGTCATCTTCACCGCGTTGGCACGTGTTGTGCAGGGCGCCTGATAGCCCATGTAGATAGGGATGAGCCGCCACCCCATCCGCGTCACACTGCTCACCCAGCTGCCCGTCAGCTGCGGCTGCGTGCAACCACGGTTCACGCCGCCGAAGTAGATCCCGACCGCCTTGTACGGTGACGCTTTCCACGCCGCCATCTGCGCGACCGTCGGCGCAGTACAGGTGTCGAACGCCAACCCTGTGAACCTCGTCGCCGTCGCACTCGCCGGATACCCCACCGATGTCGCCGGCTCAGCTGCTGCCGGTACCACCATCCCCAGCGCCAGCCCGCCACACAGCAACGCGACAATCAACCGCAAACGCCTCATGAAGACCACCCCCTAGCAGTACACGCCTCCAAGAGGCGCCCTGCAATGCCTAGCGGAGTAGGGATGCAGCTCCGAGACGGTTCTGGCGGTCCTTGGCGACGACGCGGAGCTCGAGCTTGCCGGCCGGCAGCTTCGAGAAGACGCGGTACGGCGGGGCGTCGTCGGTGCCGAGGACGGTCCACTTCTGCTGGCCCGGCACGCGCAGCGCGAACGTCGCCTGCGCATAGGAGACGCCAGAGACGGTCGAGACGAGCTCCGTGCGGCCGTCCTGGGTCGTGTTGTCGCCCAGCGCGAGTGTCGGCTTCGGGGCGGCCGGGTCGGCCGGCAGCGCGCTCCGGCTGCGATAGACGCCTGCACTCAATGGCGGCAAGGTGAGCTTGAGCGTGTCGTCGGTGCTCGTCACCTGCGTGACACCAGCCGTCTGCAAGGCCGGACGGATCCGCTCGTACTGCGTACCTGACGCGCCAATCGGTACGTCGACGGTCTGCGCCGAGTTGGACGCATTGGCGACCACCAGGAACTCGCGACCCGTCGTAGGGTCGATCCGGCTGAAGGCGATCACGTCGCCGGAGGCGAGCCGCAGTACCTGGTTGCCGCGCTTCCAGACCGGGTCAGCGGCAGTGAAGCCGGCCAATGACCGCAGCTGGCGATAGAGCGGATGTGTGGGGTCGAAGTTGTCGTCGGCGGGCGTCTTGTCGGTGCCGACCTGGTCCTGCGTCTTGTGGGCGGCCACCTGCGTCGGGAACATGTCCTGCCGCGTCTCGGCGTCGCCACCCGTGCCGATGAAGCCCTGCTCGTCGCCGTTGTAGATCACCGGGTTGCCGCGCCACAGGAAGAGCAACTCGTTGCCCAGCTTCACCCTGGCCAGTAACTCCTGCTCGCTGATGTCGGGGTGATCCTGCTTCAGCATCATCGACAGCCGGCCCATGTCGTGATTGCCGACGAAGGTAGTCAGCGAGTACGCATTCGAGTCCGCGTCCGTGTAGAGGTCGTCGGACTCGAGCACCTGGCCGAGCAGCGACGAGCCCTTGCCGGACACGAAGTCCCGGGCCGCGCCCTGGAACGGGAAGTCCAGCACCGACTGCATCTTCGCCGCGGTGCTGTAGTGCGAGGTCAGCTCCGGATCACCGCTGTAGACCTCGCCGAAGATGAAGAAGTCCTTCTTGCCACGAGCAACGGCATGAGCCCGTACGCCGGGCGCGAACGCCTGCCAGAACTCGTCGTTCACGTGCTTGGCGGTGTCGATCCGGTAGCCGTCGATGTTCAGCTGGTCGATCCAGGACGAGTAGATCTGCTCCATCCCGGCGACCACGCGCGGGTGCTCGGTCATCAGGTCGTCCAAGCCGAAGAAGTCGCCGTACAGCAACTGCTCGCCCTCGTAGACGGTCGCGTCGCCGCGGTTGTGGTAGAGCGTCGGATCGTTCAGCCAGGCCGGCTTCTTCAGTTGCGCCGCCTCAGGAGCCAGGATCGGCTTGTACGGAAAGGATTTGTCGACAGAGAGCTTCGGGAAGTCCGGCCGCCCGGCCATCGCCTCGATGTCGAAGACCTTGCCATTGGCATCCTTGTAAGGGGCTTCCTGCAACGATTTGTACGGGTGCTCGCCGGCGAAGGTGATCACGTCCGCCGTGTACTGCGCGGTGATGTCGAAGAACACCTTGATGCCCCGCGCATGCGCCTTGTCGACCAGCGCGCGCATCTCCTGCGCGGTACCGAAGTGCGGGTCGAAGCTGGTGAAGTCGATGATCGCATACCCGTGGTACGCCGCGAACGCGCCCGCCGGCCCGAGGTCGACCACCCAGCGGTTGCGGAACGGCGGGTTCACCCAGAGCGCCTTCACCCCGAGGCCGGCCAGGTAGTCCACCTTCGACGAGAGCCCGGCCAGGTCGCCGCCGTGGAAGAACTGCTTGTCCGTCGGGTCGAACCCGTTCTGCAGCCGCGTCCCGGAGTCCAGCCCGCCACGGTCGTTGCGCTGGTCGCCGTTCGCGTAGCGATCGATCATCGTCATGTAGAACGGGACGCCGGTCAGGTCCGAGCGCAGCGAGTCCCGCGCCAACGCGGCGTCACCCGGGTCGGCCGCAGTCGCCGTACCGGCAAGCCCTAGCGCGAGCGTACTAGCGGTGAGCAACGAGACGACTACAGAGCGCTTCACGCGAGCAGGCTATCCCGGCTCGGGACCATCGTCCGGCAAGATGGCCTCCACCGGACAGCATTGGAGGATCGATGGACCCCACGATCGTCGACCGCGAGGCCCAGCCGTACGTCGCGCTGCGCGGCAAGATCGCGATGAACGAGATCGCCGAATTCGCCCGGCGGACGCCGGACCTGTTCGGCTGGCTCGCCGCGCGCACCATCGACCCGGTCGGTGAGGTGTTCTTCAAGTACGACGTCGTCGACATGGAGCACGGGCTGGTCCTGGAGATCGGTGTCCCGGTCGAGGAGCGGCAGCACGGTGAGGGCGAGATCGTCGCCGGAGTACTCCCGGCCGGTCGCTACGCCAGCGTGACCCACATCGGTCACCCGGACAAGCTGGTCGACGCCACCCGCGATCTGCTCGCCTGGGGCGCCGAGCAAGGACTCGTTTGGGACAGCGATGGCGACAAGTGGGGTTGCCGCCTCGAGGTCTACAAGTCGGACGTCGACGAAGACATGGACAACTGGGAGACCGAACTGCTCTTCCGGCTCCGCGGCTGATCGCGTTGCCGACGATCCTGGCCGGGGTGAGCCGGCTCGATCCTGAGCGGGTCCGGCATGTCGCCTCGCCGCTGATCGAGCTCGGATGCGCTCTCCACGTCCTCGCCGAACCTCGGCATCACGGTCGCACCGAGTGGGCCGAGCAGGTCCCCGCAGTACTCCGGAAGGACCTCGCGGCCTGGGCCTGGACGGTCCGTGCGGTGCGGGCCCGCTTCTTCGCGACCAGTACGGCGACCGGCGTGCCGGCCTTCTCCGACGAGCTCGCGGCGCTGCGATCACGCCCGCCCGAGGACCTTGCCGCGGAGTTGGTTCGCCCGCTGCGTGGCCGTCCGCTGAGCACCCGGACGACCGACGCCGACGCAGTACGGCGCTGGGCCCGGAGCCGGGGGCCGTCGATCGCGGCTCTGGTGGAGAGGCTGCTGACGGATCCGGCCGAGCCCGTCGCAGAGTTTCTCGACCTGCTCGACTTGTGCTGGCACGGGTGGTTCGGTGAGGTTTGGGCCGAGTCGCGGGATCAGCTGGCGGCGCGAGGCAGGCAGGATCGGGATCTGGGCGTGCGCGACGGGCTGAGCGCGATGCTGCGGTCGCTGGACGCGTCGATCGAAGTACGCGATCCGGACGGCATGGTCGTGCAGAAGGTCCAGAACAAGCGCATCGACGTGGCTCAGCACTCGCTCCTGCTGGTGCCCAGCAACTTCATCGCTCCCCACCTGTTCCTCGGCGAGGTGCCCGGCGAGCCGCTGACCATCATCTATCCGGCCGGCGGTCGCGGGCAGGCCGCAGTACCGACTGCGCAGGCGATTCGCCATCGGCTGGAGGCGCTGGCTGTGCCCGATCGGTTGCAGGTCTGCCGCGCCGTCGCGAGCGAGTCGAGGACCGCGGGGGAGATCGCGACGATCTGGAACCTCAACCCGACGCAGGTCACCCGGCATCTGCGCGCACTGACCAGAGCCGGGCTGGTGACGGCCGAGCGCCAGGGCAGGTTCGTCGCCTACCGGCTGGACGAAACCGCGATGCGCAGCATCGGCACAGATCTGCTCGACCTCGTGATGCGCTGACGATTTCCGTCAATCCAACGGCCGCCGGGCCGGCCTGGCTGTTGGCTGGTGATCATGAGCCTTCCGCCGCCGGTCCGCCGCCTGGTCGCCGCGACCCTGGTCAACACCTTCGGCAACGGGGTGTACGCCGCCGTCGGCGCGCTTTATCTGACTCGGGTGGCAGGTCTATCCGTTGGGCAAGTCGGTATCGGCCTGACGGTCGCCGGTCTGG
The DNA here is from genome assembly GCF_000372465.1 of Kribbella catacumbae DSM 19601. GTDB lineage: Bacteria > Actinomycetota > Actinomycetes > Propionibacteriales > Kribbellaceae > Kribbella > Kribbella catacumbae. Next base: position 212,538 of record NZ_AQUZ01000006.1, on the reverse strand, counting down.
TCGGCCTGATCGCGAGTACGCCGCTGGGCGTCGCCGCCGACCGCCTCGGGCCCAAGCGCGCGTACATCGTGTTCCTCCTGCTGCAGGCGATCACGATGAGCGCACTGACCCAGGTCCGTTCCTTTCCCCTGTACGTCGGTATCGCGGCCCTGACCGCGATCGCGGACTCGGGCCAGCGCGGCGCGAAAGGCGCTCTGATCGCCGGCCTGGCTCCGCCCGATCAGCGGGTCCGCACCCGGGCGATCCTGCGGGTGACGACGAACATCGGGATGGGCGTCGGGATGGGCCTGGCCGGGATCGTGCTCGCCGTCGACAGGGCCGAGGTCTACGTGATCGCCCTGCTCGCCAACGCGGCGACGTACCTGGTCACGGCCGCGGTGGTGCGATGGGGCATGCCGAGGCTGGCTCCGGTGCCGTCGGCAACGGGTCCGTCGGGGTTCACCGCGCTGAAGGACCGGCCGTTCCTGGTCTTCGTCGCGCTCGACGGCCTGCTCAGCATGCACAACTCGATGGCCCAGGTGGCGATCCCGCTGTGGGTGGCGACCGCGACCGACGCGCCGACCTGGTTGATCTCGGTGCTGCTGGTGACGAACTCGGTGGCCGTCATCCTGCTGCAGCTCAGAGTTGCCCGAGGCACCGAACACCTGGCTGGCGCCGCCCGGGCGGGCCGTCGAGCCGGACTCCTGCTCGCGCTGGCCTGCGCGGTCCTGGCGGTGACCGATGTGACGTCGGGTGCGGTGACGATCGCCCTGCTCCTGGTGGCCGCGGTGGTTCACGTCCTGGGGGAGATGTTGCAGTCGGCCGGCGGATGGGGGATCAGCTTCGAGCTGGCGCCGGCTGGCGCGCAAGGCCAGTACCAGGGAGCCTACGCAATGGGACATCAGGTCGGCGATCTGATCGCGCCGTTCGTGCTGACCGTGGTCGCAGTCAGCTGGGGCTGGCCGGGATGGTTGCTCACTGCCACCATCTTCCTGCTCGCCGGAGCCTTCATCCCCGTCGTCGTCCGACGGGCGGAGTCAGGCCGCGACCGGCTGGAGCAGGTCGCGGAGCTGGCGAGCGGCCGAGAACCCGGCCCGGTTGCCGCCGATAGTGCTCGCTGAAGGGCCGTAGCCGACCAAATGGACCCGGGGCTCGAGGACCGTGTGCGTGCCGTCCATCCGGATGCCGCCGGAGGGTTCGCGCAGATGGAGCGGTGCGAGATGACCAAGGTCGGCCCGGAAGCCCGTCGCCCACAAGATGGCGTCGACCTGCTGCTTGCGCCCGTTCGCCCACTCGACGCCAGCAGGCGTGATCCGCTCGAACATCGGCAGCCGGGTGTAGACGCCCTTCCGGTACGCCGCCTGCTCCTGTTCGCGCAACTGCAGGCCCGTGACTGCTACTACGCTCTTGGGTGGTAGCCCGGCCCGGACGCGTTCCTCCACCTTGGCGATGATCTGGCGGCCGATCTCCGGCCCGAACTCCTCACCCGGCGTACGCCACTCCGGTGGCCGTCGGGTCACCCACGTCGTTTCGGCGTACTCGGAGATCTCGGCGAGGAGTTGGACGGCGGAGGCGCCGCCGCCGACCACGAGCACGTGCTGGCCGGTGAAGTCCCGCGGGCCGTTGTAGTCGGCCGTGTGCAGTTGCTTGCCCTTGAACGTCTCGATGCCGGGATACCAAGGGATGAAGGGACGGTTCCAGGTGCCGGTCGCGTTGACGATCGCCTCGGCCTGGTAGCTGTCGTGATCGGTGGTCAGCTCGAAGAGTTCGCCGTCGTGCCGCACTCTCTCCACGACCACCGGCCGGAGTACTGGAAGCTCATATGTTGTTTCGTAGTGTGCGAAATATTGCGGGACAAATACGTTGGCCCGCTCATCACCGGCACTGTCCGGTACTGCGACGCCCGGCAGGTTGGAGACGCCGTGCACGTCGTGCATGGTGAGCGAGTCCCAGCGATGCTGCCAGGCGCCACCCGGTGCCGGGTTGCGGTCGAGCACCACGACCCCGTCGTACCGGCTGAATCCCATCCTGACCAGGTGATACGCCGCCGACAGTCCGGCCTGCCCAGCCCCGATCACTGCCACCTGGGTGCTCTTCACACCCAGTGCAACACCTCAGGCAGGCACGGATCTTCCCCGGATCACTCCCAGCTGTTGTCGATGCGCTTGTGGTAGCGCTGCCCGGCCTTGCCGCCGATCATCGCGGCCAGCAGGCTGACCACCAAGACGGCGGCCGCGAGGATCAGACTGCCCGCGGTCAGGGTCTCGTCGGAGATCGGGATCGCCGGCAGGTCGACCCGGTCGAACACGTCGTACTGCGACCCGGCGAGCGCGCCGATCCCGGCGACGATCAGGGTCACGATCAGGCCGATGGCCCAGACGCCGATGCCCTGCCGCGCGCCGTCGAAGCGCGCGAGCCGGCCGGCGACGTACCCGCCGTTGTAGTAGGCGATCGCCATCATCACCACCAGGACGGCGCCGGAGACGATGCCGATGGTGCCGGCGTTGGCCTCGGCCGCCGAGCGGTCGATGGTGATCGCGTAGTCGACCGCGGCGGCGATCGCGCTGATCACTCCGGTCAGCAGCACTGTCAGGCCGATCGCGATCAACCAGCCGTAGAACGCGGCTCCGGACTTGAAGCCCCGGTAGGCCGGGTTGACCTCGGCCGCCGTGGACGTCTTGATGTCGGCCCGATGGGTCGCGGGGGTCCGCTCCTCCACCACCGGGTCCTCGCTGACCTGCCTGGACGGGGTGAACCGCTGGGTGTCAGAGTCGTCCCGGTATTGCTGAACCATGTCGCCGTCTCCTTACATAGACAGCCCCGTGCTCCCTCCCTCGTACCCGTCGTTATGCGCCTTAATCGAGCAGACTGTCGATCTTGTCGTGGTAGCGCTGGCCCGTTTTGCCGCCGAGCAATGCAGCGAGTAGCGGGAACATCAGCAGCGCGGCCGCGGTGATGAGCCCGCCGGTCAGCAGGACGTCGTTGCTGAGCGGTACGTCGGGGCGGTCGACCCGGCCGGTCAGGTCGTACTGGCTGTTCAGGAAGGCGCCGACGGTCGCCGCGAACACGATCAGTAAGAACGTGATCATCCAGACGCCGAAACCCTGCCGGACGCCGTCGAAGCGCGCGAGCCGGCCGGCGACGTACCCGCCGGTGTAGAAGGCGAGACTGAGCATCAGCACGAAGACGGCTGCCGCGGCGATGGCCGTAGTACCGGCCTGGCCCTCGGCGTCGGCTCTGGTGTAGTCCAGAACGTAGGTGGTACCGGCTGTCGCGCCGGTGACGATTGCGCTGAGTAGCACGACCATGGAGCCCATGATCAGCCAGCCGAAGAACGCCGCGCCGAACTTGAAGCCGCGGTAGGACAGGCGCTCGGGGTCGGTCGGCTCGGGTGGCAGCGGTTTGTCGGGGATCAACGTGACGTTGGTCATCGCTCGGTGAGCGGCCGCCCGTGCCTCCTCGTAACGCTGGGTCGCCGAATCGTTCCCGGGCTTGGTCAAGGTGATGGTGTCGCCGTTATCCACTGCCGTTTCTCCTCACAGTCCGCCCTGCGGCGGGGTCCCTACCCGGAAGGTGGGCGGCTCATGCCGGGTATTGAGAGGACTTAACTATCTCTTGCAGCCGACCTCAATGGCGCGTCCGGATAGCGGCGAGGAGTGAAGACCAACTCCCCGCCTGCGCGGGCCATCGTCTGGGTCTGCGAGGAGCCGATCAGCAGCAGACAGCGCATGTCGACCTGGTCCGGATCCAGCTCCGCGAGCGTGGTGACCGTGATCGACTCCGCGCGACCGCCGACGTCGCGGCCGATCACGACAGGAGTGGTCGGGGAGCGGTGTTCGAGCAGGAGGTCGCGAGTGGCGCCGACCTGCCAGGTGCGGGACTTCGAGGCCGGGTTGTAGATCGCGATGGCGAGATCAGCCGACGCTGCCGCGGTCAGGCGGGCGGCGATCACCTCCCACGGCTTGAGGCGGTCCGACAGCGACAACACGCAGTAGTCGTGGCCGAGCGGCGCACCCACGCGGCTCGCCACCGCCTGCGCCGCGGTCATCCCGGGCAGCACCTTGACGACGATGTCGGCGTACTCCGGTTCGGACGCGACCTCAGTGACCGCGCTCGCCATCGCGAAGACGCCGGGATCGCCAGAGGAGACGACAACCACCCGCGACCCCTTGCGGGCCAGGTCGAGGGCGAACGCGGCGCGCTCGGACTCCACCTTGTTGTCCGAGCCGTGCTTGCGCTGCCGGGCGCGGTCGGGCAGCCGGTCGACGTACGGGCCGTAGCCGATCAGGTCGTCGGCCTCGGCGATCGCCGACCGCACCTGCGGCGTCATCCACTCGGGGCCGGCCGGTCCCAGGCCTACTACTGTCACCGAGCCCTCGACGGCTATCGCCGTGCTTTCGGCGAGCGGCTTGGCGTTGTTGATCGGGCTGGGGAGCAGGGCGAGCGAGAAGTACGGCACCGAGTCGGGGTCGACGTCCTTGAGCGGTGCGGTGCGCTGGGCGTCGGTGGTCGCGCGTTCGACGTACCAGGCCTCGTCTGCCCGTCCGGACAGCTCGAAAGCCTCTCTGACGTTCTCGAACGTCCGTCCCAGCTTCATGACCGCGGCGGCGTCGGTGGTCCGGAGCCGCTCGGCCAGTACGTCGGTCGGCAAGGTGCCGGGGAGCACAGTGAGGATCTCGTCGCGCTCACACAGCGGGCGGCCGAGTACTGCGGCCGCTGCGCTCACAGAGGTCACACCGGGCACTACCTCGCAGCTGTAGCGGTCAGTGAGCCGCTTGTGCATGTGCATGTAGGAGCCGTAGAACAACGGGTCGCCTTCGGCCAGTACTACGACGTTTCGGCCGGCGTCGAGGTGGGCGGCCAGTCGTGCGGCGCAGTCTGTGTAGAAGTCGTCCATCGCGCCCTGGTAGCCACCGGGGTGATCAGTGGTCTCCGTGGTCAGCGGGTACATCAGCAGCTCTTCCAGCTGCCCTTCGCGCAGGTACGGCGCTGCTACCGAGCGCGCGATGCTCCGGCCGTGCCGGGCGCTGTGGTACGCGATGACGTCGGCCTCGCCGATCAGCCGCGCCGCCTTCACAGTCACGAGTTCGGGGTCGCCCGGGCCGAGCCCGACACCCCAGAGCCGTCCGGTCATTCTTCCTCGCTCGCGATCGCGTTGATGGCGGCGGCAGTGATCGCACTGCCACCCCGGCGGCCCCGCACGACCAGGTATTCCAGCCCCAGGTCGTTGGCGGCCAAAGCTTCCTTGGACTCGGCGGCACCGATGAACCCGACCGGGATGCCGAGGATCGCGGCCGGCCGGGGCACGCCGTCGCGGATCAGCTCGAGCAGCCGGAAGAGCGCGGTGGGAGCGTTGCCTATGGCAACCACCGAGCCTGCGAGGCGGTCCGTCCAGAGGTCGATCGCCGCTGCGCTTCTGGTTGTTGTCAGCTGCTTGGCGAGCTCGGGCACGGATGGGTCGCTCAGCGTGCAGACGACCTCGTTGTCCGCGGGCAGCCGTTTGCGGGTGACCCCGGCCGCGACCATCGCCGCGTCACACAGGATCGGCGCTCCGCCCTGCAGCGCAGTCCGGGCGGCCTTCACCACTCCGTCCGACCACGCGAGATCCTGGACCAGATCGGTCATCCCGCAGGCGTGAATCATCCGGACGGCGACCTGCGCGACGTCGGCCGGCAGCCCGTCGAGCGCAGCCTCCGCACGAATCGTCGCAAACGAGCGCCGGTAGATCTCCGCGCCATCGGTCACGTACTCGTACTTCTCACTCACTGCGCCCTCACCTCGTCGACCTCCATCACGACCCCGTCAACCGAGTAGCCGCCACCCGCCAGAGCAAGCACATCCACAAACTCTCCCCCCGGCCGCCCACACCGCCGCTCACACCCTGCCCAGTGCACGCGCCGCCCTGACGCGGCCGACCAGCCCGGTACTACGCGCCGCGCGTCGCCTCGCACATCCGCCAAGGCCTTCGCGCACCCCGGCCGCCCAGCACACGACGTAACCCCGTTCCACGGCGACGAGGGCTCCAACACCAGCCCAACCGCCTCCAGCCGCCGCACAGCGCCTTCTACTACCCCCGCGACCACTACCGACCGCCAAGGCGTAACACGCAGTACCGGACGCTGCTGGGTGTCCGCTTGCTCAGCAACCTCCGCCAGAACCGCAGCCTGCTCGGCGTCCAGCACTCCCAGCGGCACGGTGACAACCAACACCTCAGCCCCAACAAGATCTGTAAGACGCCCAGCTGCCAACCCGCGCCCCGTCTGCTCGCCTAGACGCCCAGTGGGCTGCTCTCCAAGTCTCAGGCGTGCCAGCACTCGCTTGGGGCCGGCTGTCAGTTCCGCCAGCCGCCAGGCCTCGGACTGCTGCTCGGCGCGCTCCGCCAGGAACGCCTCCGCTGCAGCGACCATGACTTCAGCCGCCTGCTCCACCGCCACCAGTACGCCGGTGGCGACTCCAGCGAGCAGCAGCTCGCCCCGCTCACCATCGACCATCCGCAAGCCCACATCAGCCTTCGCTGACGCCAGATCCCCGCGCCCGTCGTCCAGCGCGAACAGGAACCGCCCAGGCAACCCGGCCAGCCCCGGACGAGCACACAGCAGCCGATCCACCTCGCCAGCCACCGGCAGTACGTCGTACCGGCTGTGCTGGTCGAGTCCGGAGAGTGGCGAGGCGAGGACGTTGCGCACGCGCTCGTGTGAGATGGACGGGAGCAGCCCAGCCGCGTACAGCCGATCGGACAGCTCCACCGGCGCGCCCGGCTGCAGCGCCCGGATCTGCACGTTCGCCCGCGAGGTCAACTCCAGGTGACCGTCCCCGAGCTCCACAGCCGCCGCAGCCAGCAACCTCAGCTGCTCCGCGCTCAGCACCCCACCAGGCAGCCGCACCCGCGCGAGGCCACCATCAGCCGCCTCATGCACAGCAAGCACCCCCGGACACCGGTCCGGTCGCACCCGCCCACGAAGCTCCACGGCCGTGATGCTACTTCCCGCCCTCCCCCTGTGTTCCGCACCACAACCCACAACCCCAACGCCCCACCACTGCCCAATCCCCAACCACCCCAGCCCTCGCCCACTACCCGCACCCCGCCGCCCAGCACCAGCCCACCGCCGACCGCCTGCACTACCGACCCCCGCCGTCCGGCGCCTGCCCGCAGCCCGGCGCGCTGCCCACTACTCGGCGCCCCGGCACCTGCCCGCTGCCCACCAACCACCCAGCCGCTCACCGCCACCCATCAATCCGCCACCTTGGGCACCGCCGAGCCGCGATTCACACTCTGGAGTCGCTGACCAGTGCCCAAGGTGGCGGCACGACTTGTTGGGGGAGCATGTTGGGCACCGGCCAGGCAGGATTCGCGTCGCCGTGTGCCTACGCGGTGCTCAAGGTCCGCGACAGGCTACTGATCGGCGACCTTGTCCTTGACGCGGGTGGCGAGTTGGTGGCGGGGCGCTCAGGTCGTGCACAAGGTTGCGGGAGGTCCGGCTCGCCGAACGCGCCATCGGTTGGAGAGTGGCTGGTCGCGGCGTCGCCTGGACTGAGTGGAGGGGCGGGCGGGGGCTGGACTGAGTGGAGGGGCGGGGGCTGGGCGTGCGGAGCTGGCGTGGTGGTCGCGTCGCGAGGCCGGGGCAACCAGGCCCTTCGGTGGGGTCAGCTCCTCGACGAGCGGTTCGCCCGCTGGTATAGCAGGGGGCGAACGGCTCGAGGCGAGGTTGAGCCCACTGTGTGAGAGGCAATGACCTACCACACCGACGGACAACCACAGTCCCTAGCGTGCGCCGGCCAGCCGGTACTGCGGCCAATTGGTGGCGCGGGTGACGGCTGCAGTGCGCGAGGTGCGCGACGTGCGCGAGGAGGGCGGGGTGGTTAGAGGTGCGGGTGGGGGTAGTCGGGGGAGCGGTGCTGGAAGGAGAGGATGCCGGGGTTGCGGATTCGGCCGGATTCGATCTCGATGGCGCGCTGGATCGTGGTGTCGGCGTGCCAGGCTTCGGGGCCGTCGAGCACTGTCCGCAGGTAGGGGAGCAGGGCTTCGCTGATCTCCCAGCTGGCCGAGTTCCACAGGTACGACGGGGTGTGGTCGACGCCGTAGTACGTGATGTTGTCCCCGACGATGAAGGTGGGCTCGCCGAATCCGGTCGGCCGGGCCCAGCTGAAGCCCATGCCGAGGTCGCAGGAGACGTCGACGATCAGGCTGCCAGGCGCGAACTCCGCCAGGTCCTCCTGTATCAGGAACGTCAACGGCGCGTCCGGGTCCTGCAGAACACAGTTCACGACGATGTCGTGCTGGGCCAGGAAGCCCGCCAGCGGCACTCGCTCGTCGTCGATCAGCGCGTGACTGCGCCGCGGGTCGGACGTGTCGTCGGCGTCGTCGTGGTCGAACTGGATCATCCGCGCCGAGTGGATCGGCGAGCTGACCGCCGTCACGCCACGCCCGGTCAGTACGTCGACGTCGTGGATCCCGTGCGCGGCCAGTGCCGTCACGGCACCTCGCGCCGTCGCGCCGAAGCCGATCACGACGGCGTTCAGGCGGCGGCCGTAGTCGCCGGTCGAGCCGATCAGCTCCAGCGCGTGCAGCACGGAGCAGTAGCCGGCCAGCTCGTTGTTCTTGTGGAAGACGTGCAGGTTGAACCTGCCGTCGGCGGTCCAGTGGTTCATCGCCTCGAAGGCGATCACGGTCAGGTCGCGGTCGATCGCGAGCTGGGTCACCTTGTCGTCCTGGACGCAGTGCGGCCAGCCCCAGAGCACCTGGCCGGAGCGGAGCTCAGCGAGGTCTTCCGGTTGTGGCTTCGGCAGGAGGACGACGTCGGTCTTGGCGATCAGCTGTTCCCGGTCGAGGACGCCGGCTACGGACTGGGACAGCTGCAGGTCGGAGATGCCGAAGCGTTCGCCGTACCCGGACTCGAGGAAGACACGTCGGCGCAGATCCTCGTCGATCCGGTCGAAGTGGTGCGGATGGATCGGCAGCCGATGCTCGTTCTCTTTGCGGGAACGGCCGATGACGCCGAGAGTTAACTGGTCCACGAAGGCCCCTTTGGTTACCGCCTGTTTAGCACACAACCACTGACGATCAAGACCGTCAAGAGGGCTACCAGGCCGCCGCAGACCATCGTGGTGGACACGGTGATGGCGTCGACGACCAGCCCGCCGAGGAGGGCTCCAGCGGACAGAGTCGCCTGGAAAGACGACGTGAAAAGCACAGTGGCCGCCTCCCGAGCTTCCGGAGCTGCCAGGGCGAACCAGGTCATCGAGCACGCCGGTACTGCGCCGTACGCGATGCCCCAGACGACTAGTAGCGAAGTTGCGCCTGCTGTGGATCGGCCGAGCACCGGGAGTAGGAGAGTGGCGGCGGCGATGAGGCTTGCACTGGTGATGAAGGTGGCTCGCAGGTGCCTGGCGACCGTAGTACCGGCTAGGAAGTTGCCTACTAGGCCTGAGGCGCCGTAGACGAGTAGTAGCTCGCTGATGTGGTGTGTGCCGGTGACGTCTCGCAGGAAGGGTGTTACGTAGGTGTAGGTGCCGAAGTGGGCGGTGACGATCAAGCAGGTTGCGACGAGGGCGATACGTGTCTGCCTCAGGCGGAGGAGGTCGCGGAGTACGGCGAGCCGTGTCACCTGCAGCGGCGGTAGGGGAGGCAGTACAACCAACAGGGCGGCCAGCAAGGCGACAGTCAGCACCCCGAGTACTACGAACGGCACCCGCCATCCGAAGTGCTCTCCGATGAAGGTGCCCGCTGGTACGCCGAGTACGGAGCCCAGTGGCACGGCAGAGAAGATGACAGCCGTCGCGCGGACTACCCACCGCTCCGGTACCAGCCGTGCAGCCAGCCCGGCCCCGATCGACCAGAAGCCGCCAATGGTCATCCCCACCATCAGCCGGGCGATCAACTCCACCCAGTACTCCGATGCTGCCGCCGCCAGGAAGTCGGCCGTGGCGAGCAGGACCATCAGCGCGCACAACATGATCCGCCGATCCAGCCGGGCCGTCGCGACCGTGATGACGGGCGCAGCAACAGCCGCGACCAGCCCGGGTACCGTCATCAACCACCCGGCCCGCCCAGGCGAGACGCCGAAGTCGCCCGCCATCGGCGTAAGCAGCCCGATCGGCAGAATCTCGGTGGTCACGATCGAGAAGATCCCAAGCATCACCGCGATCACCCCCAGCCACCCCAGCCGCTGCGAACGGGTAATAGTCGTCGTCTCCAGAACAGGCATGCACCAAGTCCAGCCGCCCAGCACTCCGCAAACTGGCGAAAATCCGCCACCCTGATAGCCCCAACCACAACGCCGCTTTCCCGCCACTCCCGCCCCGCCGCCCCCGCCACTCCCACTCCACCCGCGAGTAGTTGACGGCTGGGATCATCCGGAAGTGGATTATCCCGAGGTACTCTGATCGCATGGCTGATACACCGTTGCGCAAGGTTCCGGACCTGACCGGGCTGCTGAAGCATGCCGGTCATGTACTGGAGACCCAGCTGACCGCCGCGCTGGCCGAGGTTGGCCTGTCGCCGCGGATGCAGTGCGTGCTGCTCTACGCGCTGGAGGAGGAGCGGACCCAGATCCAGCTCGCCGAGCTCGCGTACCTCGACAAGACGACGATGGTCGGGACCGTGGATGCCCTGGAGAAGGCCGGTCTCGCCGAGCGCAAGCCGTCGCAGACCGACCGGCGGGCCCGGATCGTCGCCGTCACCCCCGCCGGCGCCGAGGCCGCCGCCGAGGGCCAGCGAATCGTCGACCAGGTGCACGCCGACGCGCTCGCCGCCCTCGCGGCCTCCCAGCGCAAGCATTTCGCCGACTCCCTGGCCGAGCTTGTCGGCGGCCAGCTCGCGACGCCGGTGGAGGCGCAACCGGTCCGGCGCGCAAGGCAGCGCTCTTGATCCACTAAAAGATCGTCTACTACGGAACTATCTGTTAAGGTCGTTCTTGTCCTGCTCAAGTGACAAGGAGAACGACCGATGACCTCGACGATCGAGCCGACCACCTCCGGCTCCGCCGCCCCCTCCACCGGCCCTTCCGTCCAGCCGTCCCGGGCGAAGGCTCTCGCGGTGCTGTGTGTGATGCAGCTGATGATCATCCTCGACGGCACCGTGGTGACGGTGGCGCTGCCGACCATCCAGAGCGACCTCGGGTTCTCGCAGGCCGGGCTGGCCTGGGTGATGAACTCCTACCTGATCGCCTTCGCCGGGCTACTCCTGCTCGCCGGGCGGATCGGTGACCTGATCGGCAGCAAGCGCGTCTTCGTCGCCGGGCTGACCGTCTTCACCGCGGCCTCGCTGCTCTGCGGTGTCGCCACGAGTTCCGAAGTACTGATCGCGGGCCGGTTCCTGCAAGGCGTCGGCGGCGCGCTCGCCTCGGCGGTGATCCTCGGCATGATCGTCGGCCTCTACCCGGCGCCGGCCGAGCAGGTGCGGGCGATGGGGGTCTACGGCTTCACCTCCGCCGGTGGCGCCTCCATCGGCCTCATCCTCGGCGGTGTGATCACCCAGACCGTCGGCTGGCACTGGTCCTTCCTGATCAACGTCCCGATCGGTGTGGTGTCCGTGCTGCTCGCACTGCGGCTGCTGAAGGCGCAGCCCGGCCTCGGCCTCGGCAAGGGAGCGGACGTCCTCGGAGCGGTACTAGTGACCGCAGGCCTCTCACTGTCCGTCTACACGATCGTCCAGACCGCCGAGCCGACCGCCGAGCTGCTGCGGACGATTGTGCTGGCCGTGGTCTCGGTCCTCCTGCTCGCAGGCTTCGTACTACGCCAGGCCCGCGTCACGCAGCCGCTGCTCTCTCTGCACATCTTCCGCAACCGACAGGTGACAGTGGCCAACCTCGTCGTCGTACTGCTGTTCGCGGCCGGCTTCGGCTTCCAGTTCATGACCGCCCTCTACCTGCAGCGAGTGCTGGGCTTCGACTCCCTCCGGACCGGCCTCGCCTTCCTGCCGGCGCCGATCCTGGGCGCAGTGATGTCCCTGTTCATCGGGCCCCGACTGATCGCTCGCTTCGGCGGCCGTGCCCTCCTGCTGGCCGGGCTCGGCGCCCTCCTCGCCGCACTGCTGCTGATGAGCCAGGCGCCGGTCGACGGCTCGTACCTCGTTAATGTGGTCGCCCCACTTCTCCTGGTCGGTGGCGGAACCGGTGCGGCGATCCCTGCGGCGATCATGCTCGCCATGTCCGGCGCCGAGCCGGGTGACGCAGGCCTGGCTTCTGGGTTGAACAACACTGCCCAGCAGGCAGGCGCAGCGGTCGGTACTGCGGTACTGGCGACCCTGGCCGCCTCGCGTACCGCAGTACAGGCCACTGAAGGTGCGTCTCCGGTCGGCGCATTGCGGGACGGGTACAGCGTCGCCTTCGTTGCCGCGTCGGCCTTTGTCCTCGCGGCGATCGTCGTCGGCGCAACCCTGCTGCGCAGAGGCGCTAGGCGAAGGCGGTCCAGTAGTCCAGCATCTGCTCGGACAACCGCGTCTGGGTCTCGGTCAGCGGCGCATCCCAGCCGCCGAGGCTGAAGAGGTATGGCAGCTCCACAGCGTGCGCGGCGCCCTGCCCCGGTTGGGAAAGCGGTGAATGCCTGTCAGCGAACTCATACGCATACACCGGGACCTTCCGAACCGCCTGCCGATCAGTGGCGACCTGCGTGCATGACCAAATCCGGTCAGTCGTCACAGCAGTCCAAGCCGCCGCCGTCGACCCGTACTGCGCCAGCGGGTACTCCTGCAACACCTTCGTGGCGTCGCTAGCGCCGACCATGTCGGCCACCAGTCGCGGGTAGTCCGCATCGGTGAGCACGCCCCCGTTGAACGCGCTCAACCAGGCTGCAGCCTCATCGTGGTTGTTGCCGGACAACACCGGAACCCGGTGGAACAGTCCCGCCTTCATCGCCTTCGCCGGGCTCAACGGCAAGACCGCAGTACCGCCGTACGCAGGCTGCGTGAACCGCAACGTGTCCTCAACCAGTACTGCGGGGTCTGCCGCGCGTAGGCAGTCCAGCGCAGCCTGACCCGGCTTGCAGTTCAGCTTGGCCGTGGTGTCAGCCACCCACTCCTTGCCGCTCTGCTGCACAGTGCTCGCCGGGACCCACGGCGAGTCAGCCGCCTGTCCGGGGTACTGACTGTTGTCGGCCCAGTTGAAGGCGCAGGAGCCACTCTGCATGACCGCCTTCGCGAACCCAACGGAGGGGCGGCTTGCTGGTCCTGGATGCCGTAGGTGCCAGAGCCGGGCAGGCCCGGGTAGCCGAAGAAGCCGAAGATCCCCAGCCTGTAGTTGACCGTCACCACCACTACGTCCCCGCGGGTGGCCAGCTTCGATGCTCCGTAGCTGTGCCGACGCCGGAGAAGAAGCCGCCGCCCGGGATCCACACCACGACCGCACGCGGCTTGGTTGCCTTCTGCGTGGGGGTAGTGACGTTCAAGTACAGACAGTCCTCATTAGTAGAGCCGCCTAGCGCTTCCAGGTTGTCCTGTTGCGGACAGGCGCTCGAGAGCTCCACTGCCTCTCGGAAGCCGGTCCATGGCTTCACGGGCTGCGGCGGCTTCCAGCGCAGGGCGCGCACCGGCGGAGCGGCGTACGGGATGCCGTTGAAGACTCGGGTCGTTGCAGTCGGGTGCCCGCGTACTAGTCCGGCATCGGTGCGTACTACGTCCTGTTCGGCCGCTGCCGCCTTGTCGACAAGGAGTGCGGCCGGCAGCAGCGCTAGCGCCAATGCCAGCCGCACCTTCTTACGGATAGTTGTTCTCATGCCGTGCAGCCTCTGCCAGGACCTACAAGCCCCGCTTCGGCCGCACGGCCACTCCGCCTACACCTTTGGCCTAATGCTCAGCAGTAGAGGTTGTCGCCGGGGGAGACGCCCAGCAGTTGGGTGAACCGCTGGTAGGCGTCCACTCGGCTCTGTACCTGGCCCGGGTTGCCGCCGTTGCACTCGATCGAGCCGTTAATGCTGCGGATGGTCTCGCCGAAGCCGGCACCATTCACCATCGCGTTGTGCGGCGTCATCGTGCCCGGCCCGGTCTGGGTGTTCCAGTACCAGAGCCCGGTCTTCCAGGCGATCGCCGAGTTCTGCTCGACCTGCCACGGGTTGCCGAGCAGATCGATGCCGAGGGCGTCACCCGCGGCCTTGTAGTTGAAGTTCCAGCTCAACTGGATCGGACCGCGGCCGTAGTACGCCGCCTGGCCGGCCGGGCAGCCGTAGGGGCGGCCCCAGTCGCAGTAGTGCGGGTAGTTCGCCTCGTTGATCTCCTTGATGTAGACCAGCCTGCCGGTCTCGTGGTTCACGTTCGCCAGGAAGGCGGCGGCCTCGCGCTTTTTGGTGGTGTCGTCGCCGGTGTTCGCGAAGCCCGGGTAGGCACTGAGCGCGCTGGTCAGGCCGGAGTAGGTGTAGAAGGGATTCCGGTTCGGGAACATCTGGTTGAACAGCGATTCGCTGACCGGGAATGCGCCCGGCTGCGGGTTTCCGCCGTCGCAGGTATGCGGATTCCAGTACCAGGTGCTGATGATCGGGTCGTACCCGGGATTGTCGTGCTCGGCGACGTAGTACTGGCCGTCGGTGTATTTCACGATACGGCCGGAGGCGTACCAATTGCCGGCCACCCAGTTCGGGTAGCTACAGGCCTGGGTCGCGTCAGGCGCCTGTTCGCGGGCATCCGCGGGGACGGTGAGCAACATCGACAACGCGGCTGCGACGGCTACGACGACCGGCAGAACGCGCACAAAACGGGGCATCTTCATGGTGCGACTCCTCTGTCCTGACCGCGACGCAGGGGGAGGGCGCCACGATCATGGGGGCGGTGGACAAATGGCCCGGTCAGCGTAGAGCGGCCGGATCGCCGAGGAGAAGAGCGTGCGCTCTAGACTTTCTAAAGAACCTTTGGTAATGTCTTGCCTATTCTGGAGAATTGCCCAGAATTCTGTTTAGGTGCGATTTCTGCGCAAGAGATAGGTATCCATGATCCAGCCCTTGCGCTCGCGGGCTTCGGCGCGCACCTCGACGATTTTCTCGGCCACCTGCGACAGGGGTCCGGCGACGAGCAGTTCGTCCGGCGTACCGAGGTAGGCGCCCCAGTAGATGTCGGCATCCTGGTCGGTGTGCTGGGTGAAGGCGGTCTGCGCGTCGAGCATCACCACGACGTCGTCGACCTCGTCCGGCCAGTTCTTCGCCAGCCGCCGCCCGGTGGTGATCTGGACCGGCCGGCCCACCTGGTTGAGTCCGACCCGGTGCCGGGCCGCGAGCGCGGACACGCTGCTGATGCCCGGGATGACCTCGATCTCGAAGCTCACCTCACCGCGGGCGAGGATGTCGTCGAGGATCGCCAGCGTGCTGTCGTAGAGCGACGGATCGCCCCAGACCAGGAAGCCGCCGACCTGGCTGTCGCTCAGTTCGGCCGCGATCAGCTCCGCGCAGACGTCCGCCCGGCGCCGCCGCCAGTCGTCGACCGATTCGACATAGGCGTCACTGCTCCGGTCTCGCGCGGGATCCTGGCCGTACACGATCCGATGCTCGCGCTCGCCGGCATGCCGCCGGAGAATCTCCTCGCGCAGGTCGACCAGCTCCTGCTTGACCTCACCCTTGTCGAGCACGAAGAACACGTCGACCTGGTTCAGCGCCTTCACGGCCTGAATCGTCACGTGATCCGGATCGCCGGCCCCCACCCCGATCACCTTCATCTCCATCATGCCGCCGAGGGTAGTTGGCAGGCCCCCCGGGTTTGGCTGCCCACCCAGTCACTGCTAATTTCAAAGTAACTACGTCGAGAGGTCGTCGTGCCCACTGCGGAAGAAATGCTCAGTACTGCGTCTGTGGTTGCCCTCGGCGCCTGCCTCGGTGCGGTGGCGCCCGAGCTGGACCTGGTGGCGACCAAAGCGGCCGCGAAGCAGTTGGCCGGCGCGACGTTCAGCGAGCGGGGCCGGCTGGTCCGCGACGCGCTGCTGACCGATCTGCCGCCGCGATTCGCGCCGCTGGACAAGATCTTCCGGGCGGCGCTCGACGATCCGGCCTTCACCGGCTGGATGACCTGGCCGGTGACCGAGGCGGTCGCAGTACGGGCCGTTGCGGAGGGGGAGTTCGAGGCTGGGCTCGAGTTGCTTGCCGAGCTCACGCCCAGGCTGACGGGGGAGTTCGCTCTCCGGACCTTCCTTGCGGCCGATCTGGATCGCACTCTGGCGGTCGTGGCCGGGTGGACCGGGCGTCCTGATGAGCACGTCCGCCGACTTGCGAGCGAAGGCACGCGGGCGCGGCTGCCGTGGGCGAAACGCGTGCCGGGTCTGATCGAGCAGCCCGAGGTGACTCGGCCGATCCTGGAAGAGTTGCGGCGCGACGAATCGGAGTACGTACGCCGCTCTGTCGCCAACCACCTGAACGATCTCAGCCGGCTGGATCCGGCCCTGGCAGTCGCGATCGCGGGCGAGTGGCTGGCGTCGCCGGCGCCGACGACCGAGCGGCTGGTGCGACATGCGTTGCGCACCCTGATCAAGGCGGCGGACCCGGGAGCCCTTGCATTGTTGGGTTTCGAGCCGCCCACTGGGCTAGTGGTCGACGGGCCGCTGCTCGCAGTACAGGCGGTTGCTGTCGGGGACTCGCTGGCTTTCGAGTTCAGTGCGCACAACCGGGGTGCCGGGGAGTTGCGGCTGGCGATCGACTACATCGTCCACCACGTCAAGGCGAACGGAATGCTCACGCCGAAGGTCTTCAAGCTCACCACCCGCACCCTCGCGCCAGGCGAGTCGACGACGATCGGCAAACAGCACTCGTTCAAACCGATCTCAACCCGCAGCTACTACCCAGGCGAACACGCCCTCGAACTCCAAATCAACGGCCACCCCTTCGGCCGCTCCACCTTCACTCTCGCACTGGAAGGAACGCCATGACGATCCCCACCGAGTACACCTACACAGTCGACCTGACCCACGTGGAAAAGCTCGACAACACCCACTACGTCCTCACCAACCACCTGGAAGGCAACTTCCCCGGTGGCCAGGTAGACCTGATCTACCGCTTCACCCTGAGCACCGACCACCTCATCACCACCCTGGAAAACGCTCCCTGACCAAACTCCGCGCTTGTTAGGCTGCGAGCGGGTCGTGACTGGCGTCTCGGGATGGATCAACCATCGGGAAGCGGCCTCGTCATGATGACGTCGTGCCGTGCGCCTGGGCTTCTGGAATCGATCTGGGAGACACGGCATGGTCCAGTACTGCGGCCCGGCGCCCCGACTCGTCGGCATCGTCAACATCACCACCGACTCGTTCTCGGACGGCGGCCGGTTCCTGAATCCCGAAGCCGCGATCGCTCACGCGTGGAGCCTGCGCGCCGCGGGTGCTGACATCGTCGAGCTCGGGCCGGCCTCGAGTCATCCGGATGCGGAGCAGGTGAGCGCGGCGGAGGAGATCCGCAGGCTCGCCGACGTCATCGATCAGCTGGTCGACGACGGCATCCCCGTGGCGGTGGACTCCTTCCGTGCGGAGACCCAGCGGTACGCCGCCGCGCGGGGAGCCGCCTACTTGAACGACATCCAGGGCTTCCCTCACCACGACAGGTACGAAGAACTCGCCGGCCTCTCTTGCGACCTAGTGGTCATGCACTCGGTCCAACGCCGAGGACCGGCCACCAGGACGGTGACCGATCCGCGGACCATCTGGCCGGAGGTCGAGCAGTTCTTCGCCGACCGCTTGGCCGCACTCGAAGCCGCGGGCGTCAGCCGTGATCGACTGATCATCGACCCCGGTCTGGGCTATTTCCTCGGGAGCAACCCGGAACCGTCGGTGACGATGATGGCCGCGCTCGGGCAGTTGAAGGCACGGTTCGGCCTGCCTGTCCTGGTCTCGCCCTCGAGGAAGTCGTTCCTGCGATCCCTCACCGGCAGCGATCTCGCCGCCATCGGGCCGGCCACCCTGGCGGCAGAGCTGTACGCCGCGACTCAGGGCGTCGACTTCATCCGCACCCACGACGTCGCCGCCCTCCGCGACGCACTGAAGGTGTACGACGCTCTGAGTGGGTAGCTCCTGGAACAAGCAGGGCCCGCAAGGCATCCCCGGCGCGACTGGACCTGTCGGTGCGACCGGACCCGCTGGTGCAACGGGCTGCCCGCCCGGCCAGGTCGTAGTCAGTGGGGGCACCGGCGGCAGGCCCGGACCTCCACCACTCACAAACCTCCCGTTTCCCGCCGGGAGCACGCCTGCGCACGCCTGGCCGGGTGCGATCAGCTAAGGTTTGTGAGTGGCGGCGGTCCGGCCCATGTCCGAAGCAATGGAGGGCATGCGCCGCCCGCGCCGCTAGTCCGTCGAGGCTGGTTTGCCGTGGCGCCATTCGCGTTCGAAGGGGAGGCGCCAGGCGTGCGGGGCGATGAGTTGGTGGATGGCGTTGGGGCCCCAGGTGCCCGGTGCGTAGGGCTTGACCGGCGGTGGGTCTTCCAGCAGCAGGGTCGAGTTCTCCCAGAGTGACTCAATGCCCTCGGCCGTCGTGAACAGCGTGTGGTCGCCGCGCATCGCGTCCAGGATCAGCCGCTCGTACGCTTCCAGTACGTCGCCCGCCGTCGCCGTCTCCTGGGTCGAGAACTGCATCGACAACTTCTCCAGCCGCATCCCCGGGCCCGGGCGCTTGCCGTAGAACGACAGCGACACCCGCGACGAGTCGGCCAGGTCGAAGGTCAGGTGGTCCGGACCCTGCGCCCCGACGCCGGAGCCGGCCGGGAACATCGTCTTCGGCGCCTCCTTGAAGGCGATCGAGATGATCCGCATCCCCTCGGCCATCTTCTTGCCGGTGCGCAGGTAGAACGGCACACCGGCCCAGCGCCAGTTGTCGATCCCGACCTTCATCGCGATGAACGTCTCGGTGTCGGAGTCCGGCGCGACGCCCTCCTCGCCGCGGTAGCCGCCGTACTGGCCGCGGACCACGTCGGCCGGCTGGATCGGCAGCATCGACCGGAAGACCTTGTTCTTCTCCTCCGAGATGGCCCGTGGTTCCAGTGCCGTCGGCGGTTCCATCGCGACGAACGCGAGCACCTGCAGGACGTGCGTGACGACCATGTCCTTGAACGCGCCGGTCGGCTCGTAGAAGGTGGCGCGCTGGTCCAGGCCGAGTGACTCGGGGATGTCGATCTGGATGTGGTCGATGAAGTTGCGGTTCCAGATCGGCTCGAACAGCCCGTTGGCGAACCGGAAGGCGAGAATGTTCTGCGCCGCCTCCTTGCCGAGGAAGTGGTCGATCCGGAAGATCTGCGACTCGTCGAACGTCTCGTGCACGAAGTCGTTCAGCTGGATCGCGCTCTGCAGGTCGTCGCCGAACGGCTTCTCCATCACCACCCGCGCGCGGTCGACGAGGTCGGCGTCGCGCAGCATCTGGATCACCGAGTGCGCGGCCTTCGGCGGCACCGACAGGTAGTGCAGCCGGCAGGCGTCGGGTCCGAGCGCGTTCTCCGCCGTCTTCACCGCGGCCGCGAGCGCGTCCGGCCCGGCCGTGGTCGGCACATACTCAAGCCGGTCGGAGAACTGCGCCCACTCCTCGTCGGTGATCTTGTGCGTCCCGTACGTGTCCACCGCTTCCCGCGCGCGAGCCCGGAACTCGTCCGTCGTGAGCTCCTCGGTCGCAGTACCGATAATCCGTACGTCGGGCGCGAACCGCGACTGCTGCAGGTACGCCAGCCCTGGCAACAGCTTGCGCTTGGCCAGGTCGCCGGTCGCTCCGAACAGCACGATCACGTGCGGAGCAAGCGGCTCAGGATCCCTCCGCGACGGCCGCGAACCGGGCGCCGGATAGGCGATCGTCTGAGTACGGGAGTCGGGCATTTCTGAGTCCTCCTACGGACGGCGCCACCAGCGGTTTTCAGTCTAGGCAGGTCCTACGGCTTGGCGGGGTGCGCCCGGCCCACTCGAGCATGGCGTGGCGACCGTCTGGCCGCGCACGCCGTTGGCCGACGCGGTTGGAGGCAGGTCAGCGCACGGTTCCCGCGTCTGCGCTGGTGCTTCCGAGCGCCCGTGACAGCAGGACTTGCCGGCTTCGTGCGCCCGTGCGCGCGAGTACTGCGCGAATGTGGTCGTGGGCAGTGTGCTCGGAGATGACCAAGCGTTCGGCCACCTTCCGCGTGTCGGCACCTCCGCACAGCAGCGCAAAGACCTCAAGCTCCCGGGTCGTGAGCCCGTGTGCCAGGCCGTACACCTCGGCCCGGTCCGCAGGCGTGCAGTCTTCGATCGCAACTGCGATGTCGGGGCCGAGCCGAGCCGCCCGCATGGTCACCCAGCGCCCCGCAGCCAGGTGGACACGTGCCGTCGGCTCGTGGCTGTCAACGCCTGCCTCCCGGGCGACCAGTTGGGCGGCGACGTTGTAGGCCTGAGCCGGGACGGGGGTCAGGGCGCCGTCGGTTGGGTTGAGCAGGCGGAGCCAGGCATCGGTCGAGGGTGTCTGGGAGCGGACGCCTAGGTCCTCGCCGAGGAGGAGGACAACAGGCCCCAGGCGTTCATCGGGGTGTGTGGTGGTGAACGTCCTGGCCAAGGCCCCACGCAGGCCGCTCGTGATCACAGGCGCGGCTTTGTCGAGGAGAGCGACCTCCTCATCGCCGAACCCATGGGCGCCGTTGCGCCACAGGTCGAGGAACCCCCAGCATCCGTGCCTGTCCCGAAGCACCAGGGACGCCACATCGGTGACCCCGAGGTCCTGCTGGACCTCTCGCCACACCTGGCTCGCCTCGAGGCGGTCGCCCACGGTTCGACGAAGGGTGGCGACTCCGGTCAGCGCGGTCCAGCGGTTGACCTCGGTGAGGTACTTGGCCCGGATCAGCTCGGGCAGTCGCTCGTTGGGCAGCCCCGGCACGGCGGCGATCGGAGACGCGCCGACGCAGGTCACCGGATCAGTGAGGAGGAACGCGTACGCGCCGTACGAGACCAGCCCCGCGAGCGTGTCGAGCAGGCGAATGCGCAGTTCACGCTCGTCGAGGCCCCCCGCACACAGCCGCTCGATCGCGTTGATGGAGCGACGGGGATCGGCAGCCACACCACACAGCATAGGTACTGATCCCACGATTCTGGGATGGTCCGCGCCGGGGTTCCGGCCGGATCCTTGGGGGCATGACCACATTGCGCATCGAGAACACCGTGACGGACTACGACGACTGGAAGGCCGCGTTCGACAGCTACGCCGCGGTCAGGAAGCGGATGGGGGTGCGTTTCTACCGCATCACCCGGAACACCGCGGACGACCACCAGGTTTTCGTGGAGTTGGACTTCCCCGATCGGGAGAAGGCCGAGATCTTCCTCACCTTCCTCACCGACAAGGTATGGCGAACGCCGCGGTCGCGTGCCCTGCTCACTGAACATCACCAGCCGCGCTTCCTCGAGCTGGTCGATGCTGCGGCGATCGTTGCGGAGGCGTCGTGATGCGTTGGGGATCCAGCGCAAAGTGTGCTGATCTCCAGCGGAAAGTAGCAGGCTCGGCCGTGGTGGCTTGCGCGCTCAGCCTGGTGGCGGCGTGCGGCGGCGACACAGGATCGGTGACCACGTCGCCGCCGACTACCTCCACGGCCAGCTCGGGCAAAACGCCCGCCGGCGAGGCTCCGGAGGACCGGGTCGACGTGACCGCCTTGACAGCAACCACGGTCTGCGACGCGATGCCGGTCGCCGAAGTCTCCAAGATCACCGGACGCGAGGTCTCGCACGGCAAAGGCGAGGTCGGAGCCTGCAACTGGAAGGCTCCCGAGGCGATCCGCATCCGCATTTACCCGCCGGCAGAGTGGTCGCCGCACGGCGACTCCGGCATGCGTGACCTGTCAGGCATCGGCAACGAGGCGTACGTTGCCAAGGGATCGTTCGGCAACGGTTACGTCGCCGAAGCCTTGTTCACCGACCGCGCCGTCGCCGCGATCATTCCAGCCGGCTGGGCGACTGAGGAGATGGCGATCGAGCTGCTGCGAGCCGCTGCCGAAAACCTTGGTTGAGGGTCCAGATGCCCTTCCGTGTGTGCGAGCGGCGCGGACGTCGAAGTACCACTGCTGCTCCTGCCGCGACTACCTTGCCGAAAGTCCTTCTGCTGATCATGAAGGAGAACGCAGGATCCGGCGGCTAGGTTGCCTTCAGCAACGAGTGCCCATCCAACCCGCAGACCAAGGGCTTGCCGGGCTGACCTGGCGTCAGAAGGCGGCGAAGCCGCTGCGGTGGTTGGTGTTCCGGAACTGGAACCTGAACTTGGTGCCGTCCCTGACGCCGGAGGCCACGACCTTCCAGCTCGTCCCGACCTGCTTCCACGAGGTCTGACAGGACCCTGTGCCATCGCTCTTGGTGAAGCACACGCGGACCTCCGCGGTGGTGCCCGGCGTCAAGTTGAGCTTCAGATTGATGTCCGCGCACCGACTGGTTGTCGTCCAACTACTACGCCCCACCGGCGGCTGGTAGTACCCCATGCCCGTCGTCTTGGTGAAAGACGTGGGCGTACCAAGACAAGTAGCAGCACTAGCCGTCTGAGCCCCCATCCCAGCAGTAAGCCCGCCGGCCACCACCCCAACAACCCCTGCAACCGCAGCAACCCGTCCTCGTGCAAACCCACCGGCAAATCGAGACATCGTGACCCTCACATTCCCTGGAGAAGTACTCATCCCGAGAAGAGTCACAGCCGAGGCTTTCCACCACCTTTCTAAGCGCTTTCCACCACGGCACCAACCGGCGCCGATTCGCCGGAGGTGACCACAGCGATGGGGGGTCCGGGGGGCGAAGCCCCTCCGGGCGGGGTGTGGGGGCCGCGCCCCCACAAAGCACGAAGGGCGATCCCTGCACGCGCTCTCCGCGTGCATAGATCGCCCAGATCGACCGCGCCCCCGGCAGGATTCGAACCTGCGCACCCGCCTCCGGAGGGCGGTGCTCTATCCCCTGAGCTACGGGGGCTCAGGAACGAGCAGAACAGTAGCAGGAAATTCGGCAAGGGCTCGCACCGGGGGAGACCCTGAACAGCCCCTGGGTCTTGCGCGCGGCGGGATCTCGGCACCGCCGGCAGCCGTCATAGTGGTCGTAAGTCCAAGCACCGAAAGGAAAACGAACTCATGGCTAGCTCTTTGGTCCGTCCGTCCAGCGGTCGATGGATCGGCGGTGTCTGTGCCGGCCTGGGTCGCCGGTTCGGTCTGTCGGCGAACACCGTGCGGCTCATCTTCGTGATCAGCTGTCTGCTGCCCGGCCCGCAGATCCTGGTCTACCTGATTCTCTGGGTCCTGATGCCGTCGGAGCGCTGACGCGGGTGGCATGAAACCCTGCTCTCCATGAGAGCGGGTCTGCTGGCGGTCGCCGTCGCGCTGAGCTTGGTACCCGTGGTGAGCGGCTGTCAGGTCGGCCCGGCGCCACCCGGTCCCGCGGAGCTCAGGACCGGCCCGCCACCGTGGAACGCGCCGCGCGACGCGGTCTCGTACGTCGACAAGGCGGGCTTCGAGCGGTTGCCGCTCGACTTCAAGGGCCCGGCGCCGTTCACGGTGACGCTCACCGTCACCGTCGACGGCAAGCCGGTGCAGGTCCCGGCCGACATCGGCGTCGACCGGATCCGCGCCGAGCAGGCGGCGATCCACACGCACGACACGGACGGCCTGATCTCCGTCGAGGCGAAGACCAAGGCCGAGCGCCCCACGCTGAACCAGTTCTTCACCCTTTGGGGAATCCGGTACGACGCCCGCTGCCTGGCTGACGCCTGTACCTCGCTGACCGTCCGCGTCAACGGCCAGCCGGCGCCCTGGGACACCAAACTCCCCCGCGAAAGCGTGATCGAGGTAGCAGCCAAGCACTGACGAGTCGCAGGAACCTGGCGGCCACCCTCCGCCTGAGCTCAGCTTGACGTCAGTGCCGACAGTGCTAGCATTGAAGGCACTGACGACGATGGAGGTGATTCAGTATGGCAGTGATCACTGTACGTAACCTGGATGACGAGGTAAAGCAGCGCCTACGAGTCCGGGCTGCACGCAACGGCCGCTCAATGGAGGCGGAAGCGCGCGCGATGATCGTCGCCGCTGTGGGCGACGAGGACGAGCCGAAGAACTTCTTCATGGCCTGGCACGAGGCGTTCGCCGAGCTCGGTGGCGTTGACCTCGAGTTGCCGGAGCGGACCGGCACTCACCGGGTCGTCGACTTCGACTGATGATCGTTCTCGACACCAACCTCCTGTCCGAGCTGATGAAGGCCGCACCGGACGAGTTGGTCTGGTCGTGGTTCCAGGCGCAGCTACGCGAGGATCTCCACACCACGGCCATCACCGTTGCTGAGATCCACAGCGGCATCCAGCGGATGCCGAACGGTCGACGCAGAGAACAGGTGCGGAAGACCGCTGACGGGATGTTCGCAGCGGTAACGGACGAGGTCTTGTCCTTCACCGCCGAAGCCGCGATGGCCTACCCGGTCGTGCTGGACCGCCGGACGCGAGCCGGCTTGCCGATTCAGCCTCTCGACGCTCAGATCGCGGCCATCTGCCTGGTCGAGGAGGCCACGTTGGCGACCCGGAACACCAAGGATTTCGTCGAGACCGGGGTGGAGCTCGTCAACCCCTGGGAGTGAGGGCGTACCGGGCTGTGGATACTGAGTCAAGGGTTTGGGGCGCGGGCCATTAGGCTGGCCCGGTGACTCCGGAACAGCTCGCTGAGAAGATTTTACTGGCCCTGACCGCGCTCGTCGGTGACGGGGCGATCACGGTCGAGGGTGGCTTGCCTGGCGAGCTCAAGGTGGAGCGGCCCAAGAACCCCGAGCACGGCGACTACGCGACCAACATCGCGATGCAGCTCGGCAAGCGCTCGAGCCTGGGGAATCCGCGCAAGCTCGCCGAGTTGCTGGCGGCCAAGCTGCAGGACGACGACGCCATCACGGCCGTCGAGATCGCCGGTCCCGGATTCATCAACATCCGGGTCGCGGCCGATGCCCAGGGCAAGATCGCCGCGCAGATCCTGGATGCGGGTCCGGCGTACGGGAGCAGCGACTCGCTCAAGGGTCAGCCGATCAACCTGGAGTTCATCTCCGCCAACCCGACCGGCCCGCTGCACCTGGGGCACACCCGCTGGGCCGCCGTCGGTGACGCGCTGGCCCGGGTGCTGATCGCGGCCGGCGCCAAGGTGACCCGCGAGTTCTACGTGAACGACCGCGGCGCCCAGATGGACAAGTTCGGCTCCTCGCTGCAAGCCGCCGCGCACGGCGTACCGGTGCCGGAGGACGGGTACCACGGGGAGTACATCAACGATCTCGCCGCGCAGATCGTCGCCGAGGTGCCGGGGATCAAGGAGTTGCCCGAGGACCAGCAGCCGGTCGCGTTCCGCGAGGCCGGCTACGAGCGGCAGCTCAAGGAGCAGCAGAGCCAGCTCGAGCAGTTCCGGACCAAGTTCGACGTCTGGATGTCGGAGCGCAGCCTGCACGAGCAGGACGGTGTCGGCCACGCGATCGAGAAGCTCCGCGAGCAGGGCCACCTGTTCGACGACGACGGCGCGCTCTGGATGCGCACCACCGACTTCACCGACGACAAGGACCGGGTGCTGATCCGGACCAACGGCGAGCCGACGTACTTCGCCTCCGACGCGGCGTACTACGTGAACAAGCGCGAGCGCGGCTTCGAGGTCTGCATCTATCTGCTCGGCGCCGACCACCACGGCTACGTGAACCGCCTCAAGGCGATCGCGGCCTGCGCCGGTGACGACCCCGAGCACAACATCGAGATCCTGATCGGCCAGCTCGTCAAGATCCTCAAGAACGGCGAGGAGATGAAGCTGTCCAAGCGGGCCGGCACCATCGTCACGCTCGCCGAGCTGGTCGAGGAGAGCGGCGTCGACCCCCTGCGGTACACGCTGTGCCGCTACCCGGTGGACTCGCCGCTGACGCTGGACATCGAGGAGATGACCCGCCAGGTCAGCGAGAACCCGGTGTACTACGTGCAGTACGCGCATGCTCGGCTGGCCTCGATCCTGCGCAACGCCGACGAGCTCGGGATCAAGCTGGACGAGTTCGATCCGGGGCTGCTCAGCCACGAGAAGGAGGGCGACCTGCTCCGGGCGCTGGCCGAGTTCCCGCGGGTCGTCGCGACCGCGGCCGAGCTGCGCGAGCCGCACCGGGTGGCCCGCTACCTCGAGGACACCGCTTCGGCGTTCCACAAGTTCTACGACAACTGCCGCGTGCTCCCGCGCGGCGACGAGGAGGTGGAGCCGGTGCACAAGGCTCGCCTGACCCTGGTCGGTGCGACCAGGACCGTGCTCGCCAACGGGCTGGACCTGCTTGGCGTCAGCGCTCCGGAGCGGATGTGAGGGCGCACGAGGCGGGCACGCTGCACGCCGACATCGGCCACAAGGTTCCGCCGTGGCTGCGCGCGCCGCGTGATCCCAACGACCTGGTCACCTCGCTGTGGTCGAACACGGCCAAGAAGAACGCCGAAGGCGCCCTCGAGGTCGGCGGCGTCGACCTGCGCGAGCTCGTCGCCGAGCACGGCAGCCCGGCGTACGTGCTGGACGAGGACGACTTCCGGGCCCGGGCACGCGCGTTCAAGCACGGGTTCAAGGACTTCGACGTGTTCTACGCGGGCAAGGCCTTCCTCTGTACGACGGTCGTCCGCTGGGTGATGGAGGAGGGGCTCAACCTCGACATCTGCTCGGGCGGCGAGCTCGCCGTCGCCCTCAGAGCGGGCGCTGACCCCAAGCGGCTCGGGTTCCACGGCAACAACAAGTCCGAGCAGGAGCTCGCCCGTGCTCTCGACGCCGGTGTCGGCCGGATCATCGTCGACTCCCAGCACGAGATCTCCCGATTGATCGCGCTGGCGGGCGAGCGGGACATGGTCGCGCCGGTGATGGTCCGGGTCACCGCGGGCGTCGAGGCGCACACCCACGAGTACATCGCGACCGCCCACGAGGACCAGAAGTTCGGCTTCTCGATCACCTCGGGAGCGGCGTACGAGGCCGTTGCCCGGGTCAACGAAGCGGCCGAGCTGGAGCTGCTCGGGCTGCACTCGCACATCGGCTCGCAGATCTTCGACTCGTCCGGGTTCGAGGTGGCCGCCAAGCGCGTGATCGCCTTGCACGCAAGGGTTTCCGACGAGCTCGGCGTAGACATGCCGGAGCTCGACCTGGGCGGCGGTTTCGGGATCGCCTACACCACCCAGGACGATCCGTCCGACCCGGCGCAGCTGGCCACCGAGATGGGCAAAATCGTCGAGCACGAGTGTCGCGCGTTCGGCGTCGACGTGCCGAAGGTGTCGATCGAGCCGGGCCGCGCGATCGTCGGGCCGGCCGTCTGCACGGTCTACACGGTCGGCACGGTCAAGGAGGTCGCGCTCGACGCCGGCGCGCAGCGGACGTACGTCTCCGTCGACGGCGGGATGAGCGACAACATCCGCACCGCCCTGTACGACGCGGACTACTCCTGCACGCTGGCCAACCGGTACTCCGATGCCGAGCCGACGCTGGCCCGGGTGGTCGGCAAGCACTGCGAGTCGGGCGACATCGTGGTCAAGGACGAGTTCGTCCCGGCGGACGTCACGCCGGGCGACCTGGTCGCAGTACCGGGCACCGGCGCCTACTGCCGGTCGATGGCGAGCAACTACAACCACGTACCGCGGCCACCGGTGATCGCGGTCAAGGACGGGCAGTCGCGGGTCGTGGTTCGTCGCGAGACCGAGGACGACATGCTCGCACTGGACATGGGGGCCGAGTGAACACGTCAGCCAAACCCTTGAAGGTGGCGCTGCTGGGCTGCGGCGTCGTCGGGACCGAGGTGGTCCGGATCCTCACCGAGCGGGCCGACGACCTCGCCGCCCGGGTCGGCGCCCCGCTGGAGATCGCGGGGATCGCCGTCCGCCGGGCCGGCCGGGCCCGCGACATCGCCGTCGACCCCGCGCTCGTCACCACCGACGCGCAGGCGCTGGTCGCTCGCGACGACCTGGACCTGGTGATCGAGGTGATCGGCGGGATCGAACCCGCCCGCGGCCTGATCCTGAGCGCGCTCGAGCACGGCGCCTCGGTCATCACGGCGAACAAGGCACTGCTCGCCGAGGACGGCCCGACGCTGTTCGCCGCCGCCGAGAAGTACGAGCGCGACCTGTACTTCGAGGCCGCCGTCGCCGGCGCGATCCCGATCCTGCGGCCGCTGCGCGAGTCGCTGGCCGGTGACGACATCACCCGGGTGATGGGCATCGTCAACGGCACCACGAACTACATCCTCGACAAGATGGACTCCACCGGCGCGGGCTTCGACGAGGCACTCGAAGAGGCCCAGGCCCTCGGGTACGCCGAGGCCGACCCGACCGCCGACATCGAGGGGTTCGACGCGGCCGCGAAGGCCGCGCTGCTGGCGAGTTTGGCCTTCCACACCAGGGTTTCCATCGCCGACGTGCACCGCGAGGGCATCACCGAGGTGTCCGCGACGGACATCGCCTCGGCCCGCGAGATGGGCTGCGTGGTGAAGTTCCTGGCGATCTGCGAGCTGGACGAGGCGAGCGACTCCGTCGGCGCCCGCGTCTACCCGGCGATGATCCCGCTGAGCCATCCGCTGGCCTCGGTCCGGGACGCGTACAACGCCATCTTCGTGGAATCCAAAGCGGCCGGCCAGCTGATGTTCTATGGTCGTGGGGCCGGCGGTGCCCCGACGGCCAGTGCTGTCCTCGGGGATCTGGTATCCGCCGCGCGCAACCGGCTCAAGGGCGTGCCGGGGGTCGGCGAGTCGTCGTACACTCAGCGGGCCGCGCGGCCGATGGGTGCCACCCGCACTCGCTATCACGTGTCGCTGGACGTGGCCGACAAGGCCGGGGTACTGGCGGCGGTGGCCCATGCCTTCGCCGAGCACGGCGTGTCGATCCAGACCGTCCGTCAGGAAGGCCGGGGCGGTGACGCGCAGCTTGTCGTGGTCACCCACACCGCCACCGACGCCGCTCTGGCCGCGACCGTGGAAGCCCTGCGCGAGATGGACATCGTGCGAGAAGTCAGCAGTGTGATGCGGGTAGAAGGAGATTGAGCCATGGCTCTGCAGCGGCCACACCAGTGGCGAGGCGTGATCGAGGAATACCGCGACCGGCTCCCGGTTTCGGCGGACACTCCGGTGGTCACCCTCGGCGAAGGCGGTACGCCGCTGGTGGCCGCGCAGTGGCTGAGCGAGCAGACCAACTGCGAGGTCTGGCTCAAGGTCGAGGGCAACAACCCGACCGGCTCGTTCAAGGACCGCGGCATGACGGTGGCGATCTCGCTGGCCGCGCAGGCCGGTGACAAGGCCGTCGTCTGCGCCTCGACCGGCAACACGTCGGCTTCCGCCGCGGCGTACGCGGTGCGCGCTGGGCTGCTGCCGCTGGTCCTGATCCCGGCCGGCCGGATCGCGAAGGGCAAGCTCGCGCAGGCGATCGTGCACGGCGCGAAGCTGATCTCGATCGACGGCGGCTTCGACGACTGCCTGCGGATCGTGCGCGAACTGGGCAAGCACTACCCGGTTGCGCTGGTGAACTCGGTCAACCCGGTCCGGCTGGAAGGCCAGAAGACCGCGGCGTTCGAGGTGTGCGACGCGCTCGGCGACGCGCCGGACCTGCACGTGCTCCCAGTCGGCAACGCGGGCAACATCGCGGCGTACTGGAAGGGCTATCTGGAGTACAAGAAGGACGGGATCTCCTCGAAGGCGCCGCAGATGTGGGGTTTCCAGGCCGAGGGCGCCGCGCCGATCGTGACCGGCCGGATCGTTGAGAAGCCGGACACGGCCGCGACCGCGATCCGGGTCGGCAACCCTGCGTCCTGGACGCTAGCCGAAGCCGCGCGGGACGAGTCGGGCGGCCGGATCGAGGCCGTCAGCGATGACCAGATCCTGTCCGCGCAACGCGACCTGGCCGCACGCGAAGGCGTCTTCGTCGAGCCCGCCTCGGCCGCCGGGGTGGCCGGACTGCTGGCCGCCAAGGCCGCGGGCCGCCTCGATGCCGGATCGACCGTGGTGATCACTGTCACAGGCCATGGCCTGAAGGACATCGACACCGCACTGTCGTACGCGACCATCGAGGAGGCTCCCGTGACGCCGGCCGACACCGACGCGGTGGCACGCGTCGCCGGGCTGGTGTGAGTTGGCGACCGGCGGACCGGTCCGCGTCCGGATCCCGGCCACCAGCGCGAACCTCGGCCCGGGCTTCGACGCCTTCGGCCTGGCCCTGACCCAGTACGACGAATTGATGGTGACGCCCGGTGGTTCCGGGGTGACCGTCGAGGTGACCGGCCCGGGTGAAGGCGAGGTGCCGCTGGACGAGTCGCATCTCGTGGTGCGCTCGATCCGCGCCGGGCTGGAGTCGCTCGGTGCGTCAGTGCCCGGTTTCGCACTGCAGTGCGAGAACGGGATCCCGCACGGTCGTGGCCTGGGTTCGTCGTCGGCCGCGATCGTCGGCGGCATCGCAGCGGCGTACGGGCTGACTGGTACGCCGATCGACCGCGATCAGGTGCTGGCGCTGGCGAACGAGATCGAGGGGCATCCCGACAACGTCGCCGCGAGCGTGCTGGGTGGCTTCACGATCGCGTGGACCGATGGCGAGACCGGCCGGGCGATCCGGTTGGAGCCGGTGGCCGACTTGTCGGTGGTCGCCTATGTCCCGTCGACGCGAGTGCTGACCAAAGAGGCTCGCGGGTTGCTGCCGAGCGCAGTACCGCATGCGGATGCGGCGGCGAACGCTGGTCGGGCCGCGTTGCTCGTCGCGGCGCTGACGGCGAGGCCGGAGCTGCTGATGACGGCGACCGAAGACAGGCTGCATCAGGAGTATCGCGAGGCCGCAATGCCCGAGAGCCTTGCCCTGGTTCGCAAGCTCCGGGGGAGCGGACTGCCGGCCGTCATCAGTGGCGCGGGCCCGACGGTGCTGGTGCTGGGCGGTCCCCCAGAAGGCTTGGCGGCCGACTCGGTGGACGAGGAAGACCTGTCGCAGCGGCCGGTGACCTCGGACGACGAGGAGCCGAGTGGATACCCGCAGGCACCGGACGGCTGGCGGCGCTACGAGCTCGGTATAGATCCACTCGGTGTGCAGGTCTGGTCCGCCGATGCGGAACAACTGATCGCCGAGGGCGGGAATGAACGATCCCGGACACGCGTTGAACACCTCGAGGCAGCAGACTGACCCTGAGTGGTGCTAGTCTCGACTCACCCGATCCCCTCCAGGTGATCGGCGAACTCTCGCCGCATCGGGCTTTGCTCCCGGCACCCAGGTGTACGTGGCGATCTCCCAGTGAAGGACTTGCGCCGCCTGCGCCGGAGATTTCCGGGGGACCCCAGATTCAGCGAGAGCCGCCTCTTTATTACCCCGCGTCGCCGTTTCGTCGGTCGCGGGAGATGATTCCGGGCGATGAACCTTTCAGGACATCGTCCATCCGTGTGGGAAGGACCTCACGTGACAGAAACTGTTGAAGCCTCCAGCGGAGCCGGTACTTCGGCCCCGGGCACTGACGCGACGGCTACCGCCGGAACGCGGCGCCGCAAGGCCGGAGGCGGCCTCGAAGGCATGCTGCTCCCCGAGCTCAAGCAGCTCGCCGGGACGCTCGGCATCAAGGGCACCGGCGCGCTGCGCAAGGGCCAGCTGATCGAGGCGATCAAGGCGGCCCAGTCGGGCAGCGGTTCGGCGAGCGGTTCCCGCTCGCGGTCGAGCCAGCCGACCCTCGACGAGGCAGCCCCGGAGCCAGTGGTGGCCGTGCAGCGCTCGAAGCGCCCGGTGGCCGAGGCCCCGGCTCAGGACGCCCCTCAGCGAGCCGGTAGCCGCCGGACGCGGGCCGCCGCCGGTCAGACCGGCGCGGAGACGGCCGAGCAGAACGGCGCCGCCACCAAGGTGGTCGAGCCGGCCCCGGTCGCGGCGCAGAGCAGCAGCCCGGTGGCCGAGGCCGTCCAGGCGCCGGAGAAGGCTGACAACTCATCGGCCGAGCAGACCTCCGACCGCGGCGAGAGCCGTGGTGACCGGGGCGAGGGCAACCGCGACCGCAACCGTGGCCGCGACTCCCAGACCCGCGACTCGCAGCAGACCCGCGACGGCCGCGACTCTCAGCAGAGCCGTGGCGAGAGCCAGCGCGACGGCCAGCAGGCCCGCGACGGCCAGAGTCGTGGCGAAGGCCGGGACGGCGGCAGCTCCAGCAACCGCGACTCCCAGCCGGCCCGCGACGGTCAGGCCCGTGACGGTCAGGCCCGCGATGGCCAGGCCCGCGACGGTCAGCGCACCGACCGTGACGCCAACCGCGAAGGCGGCCGTGACGGTGGTCGCGACGGTGGGCGCGACGGTGGGCGGGACGCCAACCGTGACCGGCAGAGCCAGAACGACCGCGGCGAAGAGGGCGAAGGCCGTCGCCGCCGCCGTCGGGGCCGCGACCGCGACCGGACCGGCAGCGAGCGCCCGAGCCGCGACACCGGTGGCCGCGACAACCAGCGCAACCGCGGCCGCAACGACCGCTTCGAGCCGGAGCCGACGATCAACGAGGACGACGTCCTTGTGCCGGCCGCGGGGATCCTCGACGTGCTCGACAACTACGCCTTCGTCCGGACCAGCGGCTACCTGCCGGGCCCGAACGACGTGTACGTCGCGCTGTCGATGGTGAAGCGCTACGGCCTGCGCAAGGGTGACGCGATCACCGGCGCGGTGAAGCAGCCGTCGGACGGCGAGCGCAAGGAGAAGTTCAACCCGCTGGTCCGGATCGACACCGTCAACGGGTCGGACCCGGAGGTCGCCAAGCAGCGTCAGGACTTCAACAAGCTGACCCCGCTGTACGCGACCGAGCGGCTTCGCCTCGAGACCGAGCCGAACATCCTCACCACCCGGATCGTCGACATCGTCAGCCCGATCGGCAAGGGCCAGCGCGGCCTGATCGTCTCGCCGCCGAAGGCCGGTAAGACGATGGTGCTGCAGGCACTGGCGAACGCGATCACCACGAACAACCCCGAAGTACACCTGATGGTCGTGCTGGTGGACGAGCGGCCCGAAGAGGTCACCGACATGCAGCGCACGGTCAAGGGTGAGGTCATCGCCTCGACCTTCGACCGGCCGGCCGACGACCACACCACGGTCGCGGAGCTGGCGATCGAGCGGGCCAAGCGCCTGGTCGAGCTGGGTCACGACGTGGTCGTGCTGCTCGACTCGATCACCCGCCTGGGCCGGGCGTACAACATCGCGGCACCGGCCAGCGGCCGGATCCTGTCCGGTGGTGTCGACTCGTCGGCGCTCTACCCGCCGAAACGGTTCTTCGGCGCGGCCCGCAACATCGAGGACGGCGGCTCGCTGACCATCCTGGCGACGGCGCTGATCGAGACCGGCTCCAAGATGGACGAGGTCATCTTCGAGGAGTTCAAGGGCACCGGCAACATGGAGCTGCGGCTGCGCCGCGAGTTCGCCGACCGCCGGATCTTCCCCGCCATCGACGTAGTCGCCTCCGGCACCCGCCGCGAGGAGCTGCTGATGAGCAAGGACGAGACGGCTGTGGTCTGGAAGCTGCGCCGGGTGCTGTCCGCCCTGGACGGCCAGGCCGCCCTGGAGCTCCTGATCGGCAAGCTCAAGGAGAGCAAGTCGAACATCGAGTTCCTGCTCCAGGTCAACAAGACCACCCCGTCGGCGGGCAGCGGCCGCAGTACCGACGACGGCAGCTGATTGCACTACCTCGCAAGCTGACTGGATCGCCCCGGAATACTGGGGCGATTCGTCAGGTTGGGGGGTCTGATGGCAGACTTGTCTGTTGGTTCCGGTTCACGTTCGCACCTGGCGGGCGACCCGGGGCGCGCAATGACATCGAGGAGATCCATGAAGAGCGACATCCACCCGAACTACGTGGCGACCAAGGTGACTTGTGCCTGCGGCGCGTCGTTCGACACGTACAGCACCGCGGAGAACGGCGTCATCCACTCCGACGTGTGCTCGCAGTGCCACCCGTTCTACACCGGCAAGCAGAAGATTCTCGACACCGGTGGCCGCGTCGCCCGCTTCGAGAAGCGGTACGCGAAGAAGTAGCGACGAAAGCTCTGGGCGAGGTGTGCCTGCGGACAACGCAGGCCGCCTCGCTTTCGTGTGTTGTGCGGCTTCGCCGCGAGCGGGGGCTTCGCCACCCGCACCCCCTTTGCGCGGGTTGATGCTTGTTCGTACCCGAGAGGAGTGCAGGCATGTTCGAAGCGGTACAGACGCTGAAGGCGGAGTACGCCGAGCTGGAGCGGCGGATGTCGGATCCAGAGCTGCACTCCGACCAGGCCGTCGCGCGTCAGGTCGGCAAGCGGTACGCCGCGCTGGCGCCGGTGGTTCGCGCGTACGACGAGTGGCTGCAGACCGCCGACGACATCGAGGCGGCGCGTGAGCTGGCGCACGAGGATCCGTCCTTCGCCGAGGAGGCCACCAAGCTCGAGCACCGGCGCGACGAGCTGGCCGAGAAGCTGCAGGTGCTGCTCGTCCCGCGTGACCCGAGTGACGACAAGGACGCGATCCTCGAGATCAAGGCCGGCGAGGGCGGCGACGAGTCGGCGCTGTTCGCGGGCGACCTGCTGAAGATGTACCTGAAGTACGCCGAGTCGCAGAACTGGAAGACCGAGGTGCTCGACTCGGCCGAGTCCGATCTCGGTGGCTACAAGTCGATCACCGTCGCGGTGAAGGCCAAGGGCACGCCCGAGCCCGGCGAAGCGCCGTACGCGAAGCTGAAGTTCGAGGGCGGCGTGCACCGGGTGCAGCGGGTGCCGGTGACCGAGTCACAGGGCCGGATCCACACTTCGGCGGCCGGCGTGCTGGTGCTGCCCGAGGCGGAGGACGTGGACGTCGAGATCGACCAGAACGACCTGCGGATCGACGTGTTCCGGTCGTCCGGTCCGGGTGGTCAGAGCGTCAACACGACCGACTCGGCGGTCCGGATCACCCACCTGCCGACCGGCATCGTCGTGTCGATGCAGAACGAGAAGTCCCAGCTGCAGAACCGCGAGCAGGCGATGCGCGTACTGCGGTCCCGGCTGCTCGCCGCTGCTCAGGAGGCCGCCAACCAGGAGGCGTCCGACGCCCGCCGGTCGCAGATCCGCACCGTCGACCGCTCCGAGCGCGTCCGCACCTACAACTTCCCGGAGAACCGCTTCTCCGACCACCGGGTCGGCTACAAGGCGCACAACCTGGACCAGGTGCTCAACGGCGAGCTCGCCCCGGTGATCCAGGCGTTGACCGACGCCGACCTCACTGCGCGTCTAGAGGCCGTCGAGTCCCAGTGAGCGTCCGTACTCTGCTCGCCGAGGCCACTGCGCAGCTGGCCGAGGCAGGCGTCGCCTCACCCGACTACGACGCCGCCGAGCTACTTGCCCACGTCACCGGCGTACGCCGGATGCAGCTCGGCATGGTGCAGCCCACAGCCGACCAGCTAGCGCAGTACGCAGTCCTGCTGGCGCGCCGGGCGCAGCGAGAGCCACTACAACACCTGACCGGTACTGCGGCCTTCCGCTACCGCGACCTTGCCGTAGGGCCAGGCGTGTTCGTGCCGAGGCCGGAGACCGAGGTGCTCGTCGGCTGGATCCTCGACCGGATCGCCGACGTCGAGAACCCCTTGGTGGTGGATCTTTGCAGCGGTTCGGGAGCAATCGCGGGAGCTGTCGCCACGGAGCGGCCCGACAGCACTGTGCACGCGGTCGAGTTGTCGGCCGAGGCGTGCGTCTGGGCCCGGCGCAACCTGGCGGGGACCGGAGCCACCTTGCATGAGGGCGACATCGACGGCTGCCTGCCCGAGCTGGATGGCCAGGTCGACGCGGTGATCTCCAACCCGCCGTACATCCCTTTGACTGCTTGGGAATCCGTCACGGCCGAGGTACGCGATCACGACCCGGCCCTGGCGCTGTGGTCGGGCGACGACGGGCTGGACGAGATCAAGGTGGTCGCCGCGACAGCTGGGCGGTTGCTGAAGCCCGGTGGCTGGTTCGGTTGCGAGCATGCCGACGTACAAGGGGAATCGGCGCCGGCGGTGTTCGCCGCGACCGGTTTGTTCACCGAGGTTCGCGACCAGCACGACCTGTCCGGGCGGCACCGTTTCGCAACTGGCCGACGGGTCTGAACTACTCGTAGACCACGAACTCCGGCCGGGGTTTGAGCACCATCACCTGCGCGGGCGTCATCAGCGGGCCGTGCCGGGTGTCTTCTTGGTAGAAGAGTTTGAACCCCGCGTGCACCCCGGGCGCCATCGTCTGGGTGAGCTTGCGCCACGTGGATTCCTTGGCCGAGCGGCTGCCGATGCCGTCGACCGACTTGATCGTGACCACCCCCGGGTGCCGCTTCAGCGCCGTCTCGTTGCTGACGATCCGCGCCGACAACTGATGGAAGACGAACACCTTCTCCGGCAGGTTGTGCCGGCTGACCAGCCCGGACAGGTACTGCGCGATGCCGTCCAGCTCGGCACCACTGGTGTGCCCGAAGACCTTCCCCGGCACCTGGCTCGGCCCGACCGCCCACTCGGGGTCGAAGGCGAGGCCGACGTCGGGTTCCTTCAGCCACCGCTCCTGCCGTTTCACCTCGTCGAGGATCTTCGCCCGGCCCGGCTGGATGTCGAGCAGCAGGAGCATCCGGTGCTTGCGGGCGACCTTCAGGTAGCTCTCGATCTTCTGGTCGGACAGCCGGCTGCGGTACTTGCGGTCCTTGCCGGGATGATCGTTCGCGACCACGACGATGAGTTCGAGCACCGGCAGCGGAGTACGGCCGACGGCATAGGACCTGGCGAGCTTGTCCAGCTTCTCCGCCTTCGCGTCCAGGTCCTTGTCGAGCGGCCCGAGCGCCGGCGAGCCGGGCAGACCGACGTACCCGACGAGCTGGTACTTCGGGAACAGCTGCCGCCCACCGCGGGGCAGCCCGCCGTCCGCCGCGGGAGCGGGCATCGTGCTGGCTGGTTTCGGCACGGGTTTGAGACTCGGCGCCGAGCCCGCGTCCGCCTTTCCGTCGCCGTCCGCCTTGCCGTCGCCATCGCCGCAACCGGCCGCCAACAGCAGCATCAGGGTCGTGAGCACCACACCAGTCCTGCGCACCGCACCAGACAACCACGCCAAACCGACAAAGCCACGTCCAGGCGTGGCGGACTAGTGGTGGGTCACCACTAGGTGATCGCCTCGGAGACCCGGCCGAGCGCAGCCAGGATGCGAGTCGGGTCGAAGACCAGTTCCTCCGACAGCAGCGACTGGACGAGCAACCCCGTGAACATCGCGTGGACCAATCCGCCGGCGTCGATTCCGGCCGCGTCCGACCCGAGGCCGAGGAGCTGGGCGACTCGTGGACGCGTGGCGGCGAATCCCTCGGCGAGCCGGTCCGCGACCACCGGATCGTGGAGCCCCCGGCCCAGCGCGACGACGAACGCGCGCGCGAGGTCCTCGTTCTCGGCACGCGTTGCCTCGACTGCCTGCGCTGCTTGCCGGAAACGCTCGGCCGAGGGTGCCTCGCCGTCCACCGCCGAGAGACCGTCGCCAATGCTCTCGAGCCACCGATCGAGGCCCTCGACCACCGCGGCCGACATCAGTTCGTCCTTCGAGCCGAAGTGGTAGCCGATCGACGCCAGGTTCGCGCCGGACTGCCGCGCCACGGCGCGTGCCGATATCTGGTCGACCGGCAGCTGAGCGAGACAGCTGAGGGCCCCTTCGAGCAGAGCGGCTCGATTACTCGGTTGCGCACACATGGAGCGAGGGTAGCGGCAATCTAGACGTTCGTATAAATTCGAACACAGTCACTACGGGAAGGTGTCCCATGACCGTCGCGCTGTACGTTGTGGCCGGCCTCTTGGTCGCGTTGCTCGGGTTCTCTGCCAGCCTGAAGTTCTCGGGGAAGCCGGAGGTGGTTGCGTCCTACGCCCGCGTGGGCGTCGCCCGTCGCCGCCTTCCCGTCCTGGCAAGTGTGCTGCTGCTAGGTGCTGCTGGAGTTGTCGCTGGATTCATCTGGACACCCTTGGGTGTAGCCGCGGCAAGTTGTCTGGCGCTGTACTTCGTGTTGGCGCTCGTCGCCCACGCAACTCACCGGGACCTGTCGCACGCTGCGACGCCCGCGGTAATCCTGGCGCTCGCAATCGGTGCCGCCGTTCTGTTCGGCATGGAGCTATGACCTGGTCCAGATCCGCCGTAGCGACTCGGCGCGGCGAAGTCGGCGATAGGTCCACAGGACGCTTTGCGCGACAACGACCCCGACTGCGGCGTTCGCAAAACCCAGGAGCGCGGCCACCGGGATCTGCCCGATGCTGATGTCGCCGACGCTCATCACGAGGATCGGCCAGCCGACCGTCGCCAGCGGTAGGGCGGCCCACCACCAACGGCCCAGGAGCAGGCCGAAAACTATGACCGTGGGGATCACGGCCGGTCGCCCCGGTTCGGCGCGTCGTCGAACGCCGGTCGTCCCGTCCGCTCCGTCGCGTACAGCCCTCCGACGTGCATCGCCTCAGCGTCGTCGTCGGGCCGGGCCGGCAGGCGGTCAGCGAAGACCTCCGCATCGTCCTGCGGCAGGTATCCCAGTGCGCGACCCGGATCGAGGTCCCACCAGGCGCGGCTGTTGGCCGAAATGCCGTAGATCACGACAAACCCGGTCGTGCTGGCCGTCAGGCAGGCATCGAACATCCGGACGCAGTCAGCGTGGGAAAGCCAGGTCGAAAGAGCCCGCCGGGAATCCGGTTCTGACCTGAAGGAACCTATTCGGCAAGCGATCGTACTGAGGCCGTAGCGGTCGGCGTACAGACTGAGGAGTGCTTCCGCGGTGACCTTGCTGACCCCATAGAACGTGTCTGGACGATGGGGCGCATCGACCGGCAGGACTTCAGTTCGAGGGTGATAGCCAACGGCGTGGTTGGAAGACGCATAGACGAAGCGTCGTACGCGCTGGGCCACCGAGGCCTCGAGCAGTGCCAGGGTGGTGATGGCGTGCGACTCCAGTGCCGCGGGAAGAGAGGTCTCTCCCGGATGGCCGGCGAGGTGAATGACGGCCTCGGGCTGCTCGATCTCGAAGATCGACCGGACAGCCGCCGCGTCCCTGCAGTCGACTTGGTGCCAACGGGTGTGCCGGGAGTCGACCGCGACCTTGTCCAGCCCGATCACCGTGTGCCCTCGGCCGGCCAGGCCCTCGCAGAGGACCTGGCCAATGCGCCCCGCGGCACCCGCTATCAGCACCTTCATCTATCCAAGCTAGCAGCTATCTATACATTCGTGCAGATAGATCGTACGACGGACGCCCACGCGGCTCCTGCGTCGCCGCTCCCCACCCCTCAGCTACCTCGCTCCTCCGTCGCTCGTCCGCTGCCATTGAAGGCGAAATGACGCACGGGTGACGCCAGCCGACTGGCTGGCTGGCGCACCGCCCCCGCTCCCGCCCCGGCTTCGGCCCGCCCTCTCGGTGTGCTTCACCCCTCCTCCGGGGGTTAGCCCCCTGCTCTGCCAGGGGGCGAACCCCATCACGACGAGCGACCCCCTCCGCCGCTGGCGAACCCCGCGGCCGCTGGCGAACCCCTCGGCCAGGGGGCGAACCCCTCGGCCAGGGGGCGAACCTCTCCGCCCGTGGGCGAGCGAGCCCTCCGCTTCCGTGGGGGAACTACTCGTCGATGACGTCGACGTGGGCCGCATGCTGACGCACCAGGCGACCCGTTCTCCTGGCTGGCCGCATGCTGACGCACCAGGCGACCCGTTCTCCTGGCTGGCCGCATGCCGACGCACCAGAGACCCGCCGGGCTGGCTGGCTAGCCGCCGCAAGCTGACACATAGGCAGCCCCACCAACACTTCGCCAGCCTCACCGGCAAGTAGTGCTCAAGCAGTCTGGATCACGCTGACCAGGTCCATCACCGCGCCCCGGACGCCGGGGATCCGGGTCAGCCGGAGCAAGCGGTCGACCAGCGGTACCGTGCTTGTGATCAGCAGGTGCGTGCGGCGCAGCCCCTCGCTGTCGTCATGCACCCAGAACAGCACGATCCCCATCTGCATCAGTTGGTTATGCGTTGGCGACGTACTCGTCGATCTCGGTGAGCAGGGCGGCCTTGGTGCTGTCGTCGGCGTAGGAGACCTTGATGGCGGTGCGGGCCAGGTCGGCCGCGCCTTCGTTGTCGAGGTCCAGCAGGTCCGCCGCGACGGCGTACTCGTTGACGATGTCGGTGCCGAACATGGGCGGATCGTCGGTGTTGATGGTGACGACCAGGCCGGCGTCGACCATGCCGCGCAGCGGGTGCTCGTCGTACGACGCGACCACCTGGGTGGCGAGGTTCGAGGTCG
Source organism: Kribbella catacumbae DSM 19601 (assembly GCF_000372465.1). Lineage (GTDB taxonomy): Bacteria > Actinomycetota > Actinomycetes > Propionibacteriales > Kribbellaceae > Kribbella > Kribbella catacumbae. The sequence continues at coordinate 172,476 of NZ_AQUZ01000006.1, read as the reverse complement.
GGCTGACCTCGAGCGGGATCCGGTGCTCGCCCAGGTAGTCGACCAGGGCCGGGTCCTGCAGGGCGGAGGTGCCGTGACCGATCCGCTCGGCCTTGAGTACGCGCAGCGCGTCCCAGATCGTCTCCGGGCCGGTGGTCTCACCCGCGTGCGGCAGGCTGTGCAGACCGGCCGCGCGGGCGGCATCGAAGTACGGGGCGAACTGCGGCCGCGGTACGCCGATCTCCGGGCCGCCGAGGCCGAATCCGATCAGGCCTTCCGGACGGATCTCGGTGGCGATCCGCAGCGTCTCCGCGGCCGAGACCAGGCCTGCCTCGCCGGGGATGTCGAAGATCCAGCGCAGGGTGACGCCGAGTTCCTTCTCGGCCGCCGTCCGGGCATCCTCGATCGCCTCGCAGAACGCCTCGGCGGCCATCCCGCGACGGACCGACGAGTACGGCGTGACGGTGAGCTCGGAGTACCGGATGTTGTGGCCGGCCATCTCGCGGGCGATCTCGTAGGTGAGCAGCCGGACGTCTTCGGGCGTGGTGATCAGGTCCACCACGGACAGGTAGATCTCGATGAACTTCGCGAAGTCGGTGAAGACGAAGTACTCCGCCAGCGCGGCGGCGTCGGCCGGCACCGGGGAGTTCGGGTGCCGGGCGGCGAGCTCGGCGACGATCCGCGGCGAGGCGGATCCGACGTGGTGGACATGCAGCTCGGCCTTCGGCAGGCCCGCGAGGAAATCGCGCGTCACGGTCATGGCCGGGATCCTATGCACGGCCGGAGGTGACTTGCCGGGAAGCTGACAATCATTTGTCAGGAGCGCGCCTGGCGAACCCGGCTGGAGAGTGGAGCCGGGGGAGTGGCACGATGCACTCCGTGAGCGAGCGCTTTGACTTCACCGGTGATGAGCTGGCACCGGCCTACCGCGCGGCCGTGGACGCCATCGAGGCCGGCGACCTGGTCGTACTGCCGACGGATACCGTGTACGGGATCGCCGCGGACGCCTTCAAGGCCGACGCCGTGCAGCGACTCCTGGACGCCAAGGGGCGCGGCCGCGACATGCCGCCACCGGTACTGATCTCGGTGGTCGAGTCGCTGGACGCGCTGGCGACCGACATACCGGACGCCGGCCGCAAGCTGTGCGAGGCCTTCTGGCCGGGGCCGCTGACGGTGATCTGCCACGCGCAGGGCTCGCTGATGTGGGACCTCGGCGACACCCAGGGCACGGTTGCCCTCCGCGTGCCGGACCACGAGAACACGCGCGAACTCCTGTCCCGCACAGGACCCCTCGCGGTCAGCTCAGCCAACCTGAGCGGGCAGCCGGCGGCCCTGGACGTGTACGACGCCGAAGCCCAGCTGCTCGACACAGTCGCCGTCTACCTCGACGGCGGCATCACCACCGCCGGCGAGCCTTCCACCATCGTCGACCTCACCGGCGAAGTCCCCCACGTAGTCCGCCTCGGCGCCCTCTCCCTGCAACGACTGCAGGAAGTAGTCCCCGAAACCACCACAGACCTAACCTCACCCCCCGACGAAACCGCCGAGGTGAAGCCTGCGGACGAGCCGACAGCGGACGACGGCCCGGACGGTGAGCCGACCGCCGATGCCAAGCCATCCAATGTCTCGCCTGTCGATGGTGGTCCGCCCGAGGAGGCGGCCGAGCCGAAGCCAGCGGACGAGCCGGCTGCCGAGCCGGAGCCAACCGAATCGCAGCCCTCTGCGTCTCACCAGCAGGAAGCCGGCGACAAAGCAGGGGAGCAGGATGTCGTGCGGGACAAGGCAGCTGATGTGAGGCCTGCGGACTAGTGCGCGAGTATCTGCTGGTCCTGTTCGTGGCGATGGCCACGACCTTCATGCTGACCGGCGTGGCCCGGCAGATCGCATTACGGTACGGCGCTGTCGCGAAGGTGCGAACCCGGGACGTGCACAAGGTCCCGATCCCGTACTTCGGCGGCATCTCGATCCTCGGCGGGCTGATCGCCGGATTCGCGGTCGCCTCCAGCCTGCCGTTCCTCGGCGACAGCCTGCAGGTCGCGCACGACGCCCGGGCGATCCTGATCGGCGGCGTGGTGATCTGCGCGGTCGGCGTGGTCGACGACCTGTACGAACTGGACGCGATCACCAAGCTGGCCGGCCAGGTCCTCGCCGTCGGCGTGATGGTTGTCCAGGGCATCCAGCTCTACTGGCTCCCACTCCCCGGCGGCATCTTCTCGCCACCGATGGCCCAGCTCGCCGTCCTGACCGCCGGCATCCTGCTCGTCTCCACCAACGCCGTGAACTTCGTCGACGGCCTGGACGGCCTGGCCGCCGGCGTCACCGCGATCGGGGCCGGCGCCTTCTTCACCTACTCGTACCTGCTGAACGTCGAGCAGAACCTCGACCGCGCCACCACGTCGACCTTGATCACGGTCGCACTGGCCGGCGCCTGCCTGGGCTTCCTGCCCCACAACTTCTTCCCAGCAAGGGTCTTCATGGGCGACTCCGGCGCCCTGCTGATCGGCTTGATGCTGGCCGCATCGACGATCAGCCTCACCGGCCAGATGGACCCGAACGCAGTCCCGTACGAGGTCGGCGGCTCCAGCCTCCTGCCAGCCCTGCTCCCGCTGATCCTGCCGATAGCAGTGCTCGCGATTCCGGCGCTCGACCTGACGATGGCCTACGTACGCCGTACCAAGGCCGGCCGCTCACCCTTCGCCGCCGACAAACTCCACCTCCACCACCGCCTGATGCAACGCGGCCACTCACACCGCCGCGCTGTCTTGCTGATGTACCTGTGGACGTTCCTGATCGCGTTCGGCGTAGTGGTCCTCGGCCTGCAACTCAAGTGGTGGACAGCCCTCCTCGTCCTCGCCGTAGCCGTCACCGCCATCCTCCTCACCACCGGCCTGCCCCGACGCTCCAGGGGCACACTCTCGAAGGTCTGAGATGGACCTGACCGGGACCAGACCAGTGAGCGTCGTGGCCTACGGATAAGGTGTTCGTGTACAGCGGCAGGGACGCTCGTTTTGCTGACGATTTTGCTAACGCGGAAGACTTTGTGCTAGTTTTCACAAGCACCAGCAATCAACAGCTTCACCCCTGACCCCGCCCACCCGACGACCGAGGGCAAGAATCCCGGTCGCCAGCAGGACGGAACCACCAGATGGCTCCCGAAGTAGTAAGCCAAGACACGGCCGGCCAGGCCACTCGGCACCCGGCTCTGGCGATGTTGCGTGGTGCAGTCGTCGCCGGCGTCGTCGTCGGCCTGAACGCGGCCGCGGTCGCAGGCGTCGCCGCAGGCCTCAAGGGTCTGCTGGGCGCGCTGCTGGGTCTGCTGATCGTGGTCGTCTTCTCGGGTGCCGGACTCTTCGCGCTGCACCTGTCCCGGCATGCCAGTCCGACCGCCCAGCTGGGGATGGCGATGGCCTCCTATACCGGCCGGATCGCGATCTTCGGTGGCCTGCTCGCCCTCGCGCTGAGCTCCGAGAGCCTGGCCGAGAACGTCAACCTGACCGCGCTCGGAATCAGCGCGATGGTCGTCGTGATGGGCTGGATGGCCGGCGAGATCTGGGCCTGGTCCCGGCTGCGGGTGCCGATCTACGATCTCGACCACGAAGTGAACGCATGAGCACTCTGCGTAACGCCGTGGATAGCCGTTTCCCAGCCTCGTTCGAGGGTGTGGCGAAGGGCACTGACAGCCCCGCTCAGGCCGATGTGACCGGGCGTCTTGCCGACTGGTACCTTTCGGGTGCCAATGAGCCAGCAAGAGGAACCGAAGCCGACGCCGAACCCTTCCGCCGGAGGCGGTACGAACGACACTTCCGGCGATGGCTGGCGGGTCCTGTCTTATCTGATCGGCGGAATCCTCGTCTACGGGGGTATCGGGTTCGGATTGGACCGCTGGCTGGGCACCCAGTTTCTGCTTCCGGTGGGCATCGTCCTCGGTGCCGGCCTGAGCATCTTGATGTTGCACTTCCGGTACGGGCGCTCCTGAGCCCTGCCGGGTCTGACGTAGTTGACCGCCTTGCCCTGAGCCGCCCTGCCCTTAGCCAGATGGCGAACGACTTGAGCACGACGCGAGAGGAGACCCGGTGATCGCCGGCGTTTCGACCGAGTTCATCCCACCCGGTCCACAAAGTTTCGAGACCCCACCGATCTTCAGCGGTGTGGAGTGGTTCACCAAGCCGGTCCTGGTGGCCATGCTGTCGGTGATCGTCATCGTCTGGTTCTTCTACGGAGCGTCGCGCAAGGCCGCGATCGTGCCGAGCAAGCTGCAGTTCGCCGGCGAGCTCGGGTACAACTTCGTCCGCAACTCGATCGCCCGCGACGCGATCGGCAGCCGCGAGTACATGAAGTACGTGCCGTACCTGTGCGGCCTGTTCTTCTTCATCCTGTTCAACAACGTCGCCGCGACGATCCCGCTGATCCAGTTCCCGACCTTCAGTCACATCGGCTGGGCCTATGTCGCGGCGATCATGAGCTGGGTCATCTACAACGCGGTCGGGATCAAGAAGCACGGCGCCTGGGGCTACTTCAAGCACCAGACGATGCCGGCCGGTGTCCCGCTGTGGCTGATGCCGCTGATGATCCCGATCGAGTTCATCTCGAACATCCTGGTCCGCCCGGTCTCGCTGAGCCTGCGGCTGTTCGCCAACATGTTCGCGGGTCACATCCTGCTGTTGGTGTTCGTGCTCGGCGGCGAGTACATGATCCTGCACTCCGGCAGCATCGCGATCGGCGGCGTCGGCATCATCACCTTGCTGATGGCGCTCGCGATCGCGGGTCTGGAGCTGTTCGTGCAGTGCATCCAGGCCTACATCTTCGTCGTCCTGACGGCGCAGTACATCGGCAGCGCGATCGCTGACGATCACTGATCCGCACCACCCAACAGACCCGTACCAACGGAATCCCGGATGTTCCATCCGTACCGAAAGGAAACACAGCAATGAACGCTCTTCAGATGACCGGTGACATCGCCGTCCTCGGCTACGGCCTGGCTGCGATCGGCCCGGGCGTCGGCGTCGGACTGATCTTCGCCGCCGTGATCAACGGCACCGCGCGTCAGCCCGAGGCCCAGAGCAAGCTGCAGTCCATCGCCTGGATCGGTTTCGGTGTCACCGAGGTGCTGGCGATCATCGGTATCGCCCTCGCCTTCGTGTTCCAGGGCAACTGACCTTCTCCCTGACTGACAGGACCCAGACATGCTGACGAAACTTCTGCCGTTGACAGAGGCTGCCGCTGAGGAGACCCCCAGCCCGCTGATGCCGCACACGGCTGAGATCATCTTCGGCTTCGTCTTCCTGATCCTGCTGGCCTTCGCCTTCTCCAAGTTCGTCTCGCCCAAGTTCGAAAAGGCTTACGCCGATCGGACCGCGGCGATCGAAGGCGGGATGAACGAGGCCAAGCGGGCCCAGGCCGAGGCGAAGGCGGCGCTCGACAAGTACAACGCGCAGCTGGCCGAAGCCCGGCAGGAAGCTGCGAAGATCCGCGAGGACGCGCGTGAGCAGGGTGCGCTGATCATCGCGGAGATGCGTGAGCAGGCCAACACCGAGGCCGAGCGCATCGTGACCCATGCCCGGACCCAGATCGACGCGGAGCGGGCTCAGGCCGTCGCTTCGCTGCGCAGCGAGGTCGGCACCATGGCGACCACGCTGGCCGGTCGCATCGTCGGCGAATCGCTCGAGGACGAGGCGCGTCAGCGTCGCACCGTCGAGCGCTTCCTGGCGGACCTGGAATCCTCGGAGTCGGCTCGCCAGGCAGTTGGAACGGACGGCTGATGCGCGGCGCATCGAGGGAGTCACTCGCCCGGGCCCAGGAGGTCCTGGCGGGGGTCACCGTCATCGAAGGCCTGGGCGCCGAGCTGTTCTCGGTGGCCAAGCTGCTCGACAACAACGGCGCGCTCCGGCGCACCCTGACCGACCCGGCCCGCCCGCAGGCGACCCGGACCGGTCTGGTCGAGCAGTTGTTCAGCGGCAAGATCTCCGCCCAGGCGGTGGAGCTCCTGTCCGCCGCCGTGGCCGGTCGCTGGGTCAGCAGCCGTGACCTCGGCAACGCACTCGACCAGCTCAGCGTCGAGGCCGACATCGCGTACGCCGACGGCCAGCGCAAGCTGGACGAGCTGGAGGACGAGCTGTTCCGGCTCGACCGGGTGGTCGCGGCCGAGCGGGAGCTGAGCGACAAGCTGAGCGACCGCAACATCCCGCTCGCACCTCGCCAGGAGCTGATCCACGGGCTGCTGCAGGGCAAGGCCGATCCCGTCACCGTGCGGCTGGCCGAGCGCGCGGTGGACGGCCGGGGCCGCAACTTCGCGGGCTCGATGCGGTCCTACCAGGTCGCTGCCGCGGCCCGGCGCAATGCCAGCATCGCGACCGTGCGAGTGGCTGTCGACCTGTCCGAGGACGAGCGTTCCAGGCTCGCCGAGGCGCTCGGCCGGCAGTACGGTCGGCAGATCCAGCTGAACGTGATCGTCGACCCCAAGGTCGTCGGCGGCGTCCGGGTGGACATCGGTGACGAAGTGATCGACGGAACCATCGCGGCCCGGCTCGACGAGGCGCAACGGCGCATCGCGGGCTGACCCTAACGACATAGTGCGGCGCTAGTGGTCAGCAAACCTCTAGAGCCAATTTCACAGGCCAGCTAGGTCAAGGAAGCAGGGACGGAAGATAATGGCGGAGCTCACGATCAGGCCGGAGGAGATCCGGGACGCCCTGGATCGCTTCGTCTCCAGCTACGAACCGGACAAGTCGACCCGCGAAGAGGTCGGCACCGTGGTCGACGCTGGTGACGGAATCGCGCACGTCGAGGGCCTGCCCTCGGCGATGACCAACGAGCTGCTCGAGTTCGAGGACGGCACCCAGGGCATCGCCTTGAACCTCGACGTCCGTGACATCGGCGTCGTCGTCCTCGGTGAGTTCAGCGGCATCGAGGAAGGCCAGCAGGTCCGCCGGACCGGCACGGTCTTGTCCGTGCCCGTCGGTGAGGGCTACCTGGGTCGCGTCGTCGACGCGATGGGTAAGCCGATCGACGGCCTGGGCGAGCTCAAGGACCTCGAGGGCTCCCGCGCCCTGGAGCTGCAGGCCGCCGGCGTGATGGACCGCCAGGAGGTCCGCGAACCGCTGCAGACCGGTATCAAGGCGATCGACGGCATGATCCCGGTCGGCCGCGGCCAGCGTCAGCTGATCATCGGTGACCGCAAGACCGGCAAGACGGCGATCGCGGTCGACACGATCATCAACCAGAAGGCCAATTGGGACTCCGGCGACCCGGACAAGCAGGTTCGCTGCATCTACGTGGCGATCGGCCAGAAGGGCTCGACGATCGCCTCGGTGCGCGGCGCGCTCGAAGAGGCCGGCGCGATGGAGTACACCACCATCGTCGCCTCCCCGGCGTCCGACGCGGCCGGCTTCAAGTACGTCGCGCCGTACACCGGCTCGGCCATCGGCCAGCACTGGATGTACCAGGGCAAGCACGTCCTGATCGTCTTCGACGACCTGACCAAGCAGGCCGAGGCCTACCGGTCGATGTCGCTGCTGCTGCGCCGCCCGCCGGGCCGCGAGGCCTACCCGGGTGACGTCTTCTACCTGCACAGCCGTCTGCTCGAGCGCTGCGCGAAGCTGAGCGACGAGCTCGGCGGCGGGTCGATGACGGGTCTGCCGGTGATCGAGACCAAGGCGAACGACGTCTCGGCCTTCATCCCGACCAACGTCATCTCCATCACCGACGGCCAGATCTTCCTCCAGTCGGACCTGTTCAACGCCAACATCCGCCCCGCCATCGACGTCGGTATCTCGGTGTCCCGGGTCGGCGGCGCCGCCCAGGTCAAGGGCATGAAGAAGGTCTCCGGCTCGCTGAAGCTGGATCTGGCCCAGTTCCGTGCGATGGAGGCGTTCGCGATGTTCGCCTCCGACCTCGACGCCACCTCGCGCCGCCAGCTGGACCGCGGTCAGCGACTGGTCGAGCTGCTGCGTCAGCCGCAGTACTCGCCGTACCCGGTCGAGGAGCAGACGGTCTCCATCTGGGCCGGTACGACGGGCAAGTTCGACGATGTCCCGGTCAGCGACGTACTCCGGTTCGAGCGCGAGTTCCTCGACTACCTGCGCCGCGAGAGCAACGTGCTCGACGCGGTCCGCGAGTCGGGCAAGTTCGAGGACGAGTCGGCTGCCGCCGTGACGGACGCGCTGGACGCGTTCAAGCCGACCTTCCAGACCTCCGACGGCCAGCTGCTGGTCGGCAAGGAGGAGTCCGAGGCACTGGACTCCGAGAACGTCGAGCAGGAGCAGATCATCCGGCAGAAGCGGGGCTGATCGTCCATGCCCGCAACCCAACGTGAGCTGAAGGATCGGCGGAGCTCCGTCTCCACGATCAAGAAGCTCACCCGCGCGATGGAACTCATCGCGGCGTCCCGGATCGTCAAGGCGCAACAGCGCGCCAAGGCGGCTGGTCCGTACGCGCGTGAGCTCACCCGAGCCGTGTCGGCGGTGGCGACGTTCTCGAACGTCGACCACCCGCTGACCACCGAGAAGCCGAACCCGAAGCGTGCCGCGGTGCTGTTGATCACCTCGGACCGTGGCCAGGCCGGCGCCTACTCCTCCTCCGTCATCCGCGAGGGTGAGCGGCTGAACCAGCTGCTGCGCGAGGACGAGAAGGAGATCATGCCGTACCTCAGCGGCCGCAAGGGGATCGCCTACTACACCTTCCGGCAGCGCGACATCGCGCAGTCGTGGAGCGGCGACTCCGACGCGCCGTCGTACGCCCGTGCACGGGAGGTCGCCGACGCGTTGATCGAGGCCTTCCTGACCCCGACCGAGGAAGGCGGCGTGGACGAGATCCACATCGTCTTCACCCGGTTCGTGTCGATGCTGACGCAGCGCCCGGACGTCATCCGGCTGCTGCCGTTGGAGGTCGTCGAGGGCGAGGAGGCCCCGGCCGCGGACGACGTACTGCCGCTGTACGAGTTCGAGCCGTCCGCCGAGGACGTGCTTGACGGGTTGCTGCCGAAGTACGTCGCGAGCCGTATCCACTACTGCATGCTGCAAGCGGCGGCTTCCGAGCTGGCCAGCCGGCAGCGCGCGATGAAGTCCGCGACGGACAACGCGCAGGATCTGATCGAACGACTGACCCGCGAGTACAACCAGGTGCGGCAGTCGGCCATTACCCAGGAAATCAGCGAGATCGTCGGTGGCGCCAACGCGCTGGCCGATGCCAACGCCGGGAGCGAGTGAGAGAGATGACTGCCACGGTTACCGAGAAAGACAACAGCGGCGCGGCAGGTGCCGTTGGCCGCGTCGCCCGGGTGATCGGCCCGGTCGTCGACATCGAGTTCCCCGCGGACGCGATGCCGGAGATGTACAACGCGCTCGAGGTGGAGATCACCTTGGCCGATGTCACCAACACGATCACCCTCGAGGTCGCGCTGCACGTGGGCGACAACATCGTCCGGGCGATCTCGATGAAGCCCACCGACGGCCTGGTTCGCGGTACCGAGGTGCGCGACACCGGTGCGGCGATCTCCGTGCCGGTCGGCGACGTCACCAAGGGCCGGGTCTGGTCCGTGACGGGCAAGTGCCTGAACCAGGACGAGTCCGAGTTCGAGATCACCGAGCGCTGGCCGATCCACCGCAAGGCGCCGGCCTTCGACCAGCTCGAGTCCAAGACCGAGATGCTGGAGACCGGCATCAAGTCCCTGGACCTGCTCACCCCGTACGTCCAGGGCGGCAAGATCGGCCTGTTCGGCGGTGCGGGCGTCGGCAAGACCGTGATGATCCAGGAGATGATCTACCGGATCGCGCACAACTTCGGTGGCACCTCGGTGTTCGCCGGGGTCGGTGAGCGCACCCGTGAGGGTAACGACCTGATCCACGAGATGGAGGACGCCGGCGTCTTCAAGGACACCGCCCTGGTCTTCGGTCAGATGGACGAGCCGCCGGGCACGCGTCTTCGCGTCGCGCTGTCCGCGCTGACGATGGCGGAGTACTTCCGCGACGTGAAGGAGCAGGACGTTCTGCTCTTCATCGACAACATCTTCCGGTTCACCCAGGCCGGTTCCGAGGTCTCCACGCTGCTCGGCCGGATGCCGTCCGCGGTGGGTTACCAGCCGAACCTGGCCGACGAGATGGGCGTACTGCAGGAGCGGATCACCTCGACCCGGGGTCACTCGATCACCTCGATGCAGGCGATCTACGTGCCGGCCGACGACTACACCGACCCGGCGCCGGCCACCACCTTCGCGCACCTGGACGCGACCACCGAGCTGTCGCGTGACATCGCCTCGCGTGGTCTGTACCCGGCCATCGACCCGCTGACGTCCACGTCGCGGATCCTCGACCCGCAGTACATCGGCCAGGAGCACTACGACGTGGCCATCCGGGTGAAGCAGATCCTGCAGAAGAACAAGGAACTGCAGGACATCATCGCCATCCTGGGTGTCGACGAGCTGTCCGAAGAGGACAAGATCACCGTCGCCCGGGCGCGCCGGATCGAGCAGTTCCTATCGCAGAACACCTACATGGCGGAGAAGTTCACCAACACGCCGGGTTCGACGGTGCCGCTGAAGGACACCATCGAGTCGTTCAAGAAGATCACCGAAGGCGAGTGCGACCACATCGCCGAGCAGGCGTTCTTCAACGTCGGTTCGCTCGATGACGTCGAGCGGCGTTGGGCTGAGCTCCAGAAGGAACTCTGATGGCAGAAGACACCGGCAAGCACCTCGACGTCGCGCTGGTCGCGGCCGAGCGGGTCGTCTGGGAGGGGCAGGCGAAGATCGTCATCGCCCGGACCACCGACGGTGACGTCGGCATCCTGCCGGGGCACGCACCGCTGCTGGGTCTGCTGCAGGGTGGCACCGTCCAGGTGCGGACCGTCGACGACGAGTACTTCGTCGCGGCCGCGCCGGACGGCTTCATCTCGGTGGCGAACGACCGGGTGTCGATCCTGGCCGAGAACGCCGAGATGGGTCACGACATCGACCTGGAGGAGGCGAAGCGGGCGCTCGAACAGGCCCAGGCCGCCGGCACCAACAGCGAGGACGAGCAGGAGCATGTCCGGCTCGCCGAAGCCCGGGTGAGGGCCGCCGAGAAGGCGTCCTGAACCCACCTGCCATAATTGAACAGAGCACGAGTCAGTACGGTTCGGGGATGGTGTCACCACAGCGAGGGCACCAGGAATGAGGTTGGCAACTTATGAGCACAGTCCTCGAATTGGTCGGGGTCTGTTGCCTTGCTGCCGTACTGCTGATCATCGCTTTCGCGTGCCGTCGTCGCTGGTTGTCCAGGGACGGCGGCACGTTCGATTGCAGCCTGCAACTCGCTGAGAAGGACCACGGCCGCGGCTGGGCGCTGGGCCTGGCCCGCTACGTCGGTGACGACCTGCAGTGGTTTCGCGTCTTCAGCCTGGCCTGGTGGCCGAAGCTGACCGTGAACCGCCGCCAGCTCGAAAGCGTCACCACCCGCCGCCCGATGGGCAACGAGCCCCTGGTCACCTACGCCGGCCACGTCATCGTCGACGCCGAGCTCCGGGACCGCACCGTCCACTTCGCGATGACCGAAGAAGCCCTCACCGGCGTCCTCGCCTGGATGGAATCCGCCCCTCCCAGCACCCAGACATATCTCTAGGGTTCTTTGACCGGCCTGTCTAGGGTCGGGGTATGACGGGCATTCTGCTGGAGCTGGATCTGACGCGTGGGGTCCTGGAGACTCCGCCTGCGTCGCCGTTGGCTGCTTTCCGGGCGCGGCATCTGCCGACCCTGCGGGAGTTGGTGGTGGCGTTGCGTAAGGCGGCGAAGGACGACCAGGTGGCCGGCGTCGTCGCGCATCTGGGTGGCCCGGCGCTGTCGCTGGCCCAGGTGCAGGACCTGCGCGAGGCCGTGGCTGACTTCCGGGCGTCGGGGAAAGGCGCTATCGCCTGGACCGAGTCGTTCGGGGAGGTCGGCGGCGGGACCGTGCCCTACTACCTGGCGACCGCCTTCGACGAGATCTGGGTCCAGCCGTCGGGCGATCTCGGGATCACCGGCGTGTCCGTGCAGGCGACCTTCGTGCGGGGTGCGTTGGACAAGGCCGGCGTGATCCCGCAGTTCGGGAAGCGGCGTGAGTACAAGACCGCCGTGGACACGTTCACCGAGAAGGAGATGACCGGGCCGGCGCGCGAGATGGCGTCGCGGCTGGCCGAATCGGCGTACGAGCAGATCGTCGAAGGCATCGCCGTACGGCGTCAGCTGGAGCTCGCCAAAGTGCGTGAACTCGTGGACAGCGCGCCGATGCCGGCTGAGGCCGGGCTTGAGGCTGGGCTGGTCGATCGGCTCGGCTACCGGTCCGACGTCTACGAAGAATTGCAGAAGCGGCTGGGGGAGACCACAGCCTTGCTGGCCGAGCGCTACGTACGCCGTAGCCCTCGCACGCTCCAGGAGGTTCGGGAGAACCTCCCTTGGCCGCAGAAGCCTGTAGTGGCGGTCGTTCGGGTCAGTGGAGGCATCACTGTCGGCCGCAACTCCGGTAGTGGCCCGCTAGGTGGTTCCAGCTCGGGTTCGGACACCATCGGAGCTGCTCTGCGAGCCGTAGCCGATGACGACAAGGTCAAAGCCGTCGTACTGCGTATCGACAGCCCCGGCGGCTCCTATGTCGCCTCTGACGCCATCCGCCACGAGGTACTGCGCCTGCGAGCCACCGGGCGACCAGTGATCGCGTCCATGGGCAGTGTCGCGGCCTCCGGCGGGTACTTCGTGGCGATGCCGGCCGACGTGATCGTGGCCCAGCCAGGCACGATCACCGGCTCCATCGGCGTCCTGTCCGGCAAGGGCGTAGTACGGGATGCATTGGGCCGCATCGGCATCTCGCAAGAGGCTGTGTCGCAGGGGCAGAACGCCCGGATGTACTCCGCTCAGGAGGAGTTCTCGCCGGAGCAGTGGGAGCGCCTGGAGGAGACTCTGGACCGCATCTACGCAGACTTCGTCGCCAAGGCCGCCCAGGACCGCGGAATGCCCGAAGCAGACCTGGAAGCCCTGGCCCGCGGTCGCGTCTGGACCGGAGCCGATGCGCACGAACGCAAACTGGTCGACGAACTGGGCGGCTTCGAACACGCCCTCCAGGTAGCCTGCAACCGCGCCGGCCTGGACCGCGACCACATCGCCCTGACCGTGGCCCCACACCGCTCGCTCCTGGATCGCTTGCGCCCGCCGGAGTCCACCGAAGACTTGGCGGCCACAGCAAAGGCTTGGACGGCTGACGGCCTGACCAGCACGCTCTACACCGCCCTCGGCCTCCCACCCACCGGCGTACTCACCATGCCGCTGAACTGGCGAATCACCTGACCCGCCGGTGATCGCGTCCGGAGAACTCACGGTTCTCCGGACACGATGACGGGATCAGCGGACGGCGCCGTAGATGTTCTGGTCGAGGCCGCCGTTGTTCGGGCAGGTGTCCGGCCCGAAGGTGCCGTCGGGGTTGGCGGCCCGGCACTGCAGCACGTCGAAGCCGTCCACGCCATCAATCGGATAGCGCGGATCGGTGCCCGCGACAACGTCTCGGTGATCCGTCCAGGTCATGAACACGGTCGTTCCCGAGGCGGCGATGTAGTTGTAGTCACCGAAGAACGGCACATCGCGGTTACCGAACTGCTCGTACTGCGGCATCGTGCGAGCCGTGGTCACCTCACTGGTCGTCCAGCTTGCACCGTCGTCCGCTGACGTGGCGTAGAAGGCCGCGAGTCCGGGACCGGCGGACACCCCGCCCGGCGGATTCGCCGGCACCGCACGGTTTCCGACGGGGACACTGCGGAAGTCGCGTCCGCCTGGACCCACCGCGGCGTCGAACCGGCTGTCCTGCCAGACGGCGTGCAGCTGGCCGGCCTCGGCCACGATGTCGGGGAAGTACTGATGGCCGTCAGCCTGCGAGTCGATCCGCGCCGGCGTGGACCACGCCCCGCCTCCCGTGCTCGTGCGTAGGAAGTAGATCGAGGCCTGGCTGCCGGTGCCTGGGCTGATCGTGCCGTACGTCGTACCGGTGGACGCCTGCGTGCCGGGGACGGTCCCGTCGTAGACCAGGAACACTTCGTCCGGATCACCGGATGTGGTCGGATCAGCGGTGATCCGCACCTGCGAGTTCGCCCGGTGGAACACGTAACCGGACTGGCAGGCCAGCGGCCCGTCCCCGCAGTCGCGCGCGAACGCCCGCGGCTCCGGACTCGCGCAGGCACCCAGTGTGCCGTCGCCCACGAGGCACGCGTCGTACTTCGCCTGGCCATAGGCAGGAGCCGAGACCGTCTGGTCGCCCGGGTCCCAGCCGATGAAACCAGTCGCCACGGCCGGCTTGGTGAACGACTTGCCGCCGTTGACCGACTTCACCCACGCGACAGCGTTGCCCTGCAACTGCCCCTGGTTCGGGCGGAACTCGAACTGCCGCCACGCGACGTAGACGTCACCGTCCCGGGTCACCGCGATGTCGCAGAACTGGCTGCCGTGGACCGACTCCGACACCTTCTGGCTGCTGAAGGTCTGGCCGCCATCGCTCGACCGGGCCAGGAACACGCCGTTGTTCGGGCCGCTCGCGGTGAAGCGTGCCCAGCAGACGTAGACGTTGCCCTCGTACGGGCTGTCCGCGCCGCGGTCCACCTCGAGCTGGATCTTGTCGTGGAACAGCCCGAGGAAGATCGGGCTCGGCGTCCCACGCTCGACCAGGGTCGTGAACTGGTACGACGGGCTGGCGCCGCCCGGCCACCCATAACGGGCGACCCAGATCGAGCCGAGTGCCGGTTTGCCGCGGTTGAAGCCGATGCCGGCGTAGTAGAGGTGTCCGTCGTTGTCCCAGGCCTGCACCGGGTCCCCGGCGTTGGTGACGCCGATCCGCTGCAGCGGCGACGCGGTACCGGCTGGTGAGGTGTCCCCGGGGTAACCCGGCAGCAGGCTGTTGGTCCACGATGTGCCGCCGCTACCCGAGTAGTAGAAGCCTGCCCAGGTGCCGCCGGTGGTCGGGACCGTGCAGTAGTCGTTGGATCCCGAGCTCATCAGCGCCGGATTGTGCGGGGCCACGCTCGCGGTCGGTTCGTTCTGCTGCCGATTGTTCGTCGAGCAGGCGGCCAGCACCGGGTCGGTGCCGCCGTCGTACCGCACATAGGTGCGGTCACTTACCGCTACGTCTCCCGGCGCCGCGCCGGCGGGTACGGACAGCAGCGGCGCCATCAGGCCGACGGAGAGTACGCCGGCCACCACAAAACGCTTCACGACTTCCCCTTGGGACAGTCCCCCGAGCAGTTCGACTCAGTGCGACCGCCCGATGCACTGGACGGCAGCGACAGCCACGTACAGCTCTTCTCACAGGAGACGTCCGACACCCCCCACTGTCAACAACCCGGCCAATTGGCCGGGGTTGTCGCTATTTGTCGCGTTCGCCGCCCGGTACCCAGAGGACGTCGCCGCCGGAGGAGAGGTTGGCTACCCGGCCGAGGATGAAGAGCAGGTCGGACAGGCGGTTGAGGTACGTGATGGCGAGCAGGTTGATCGTCGGGCCGTGGGCTTCTACGGCTGTCCAGGCGGAGCGTTCCGCGCGGCGGGTGACTGTGCGGGCGACGTTCAGGTACGCCGCGCCGGGGGTGCCGCCGGGGAGGATGAACGAGCGGAGTTTGGTGAGGCGGTCGTTGTACTCGTCGCACCAGCCTTCGAGCCGGTCGATGTAGTCCTGGGTGATCCGCAGCGGCGGGTACTCCGGGTCGGGCGTGATCGGGTTGCACAGGTCGGCGCCGACGTCGAACAGGTCGTTCTGGATCCTGGTCAGCAGTAGCACCAGGGCGCTGTTCAGGTATCCGGCGGCGATCGCGACGCCGATCGCCGAGTTCGCCTCGTCGACATCGCCGTACGCCACCACCCGCGCGTCGGTCTTCGATGCCTTGCTCATGTCGCCCAGGCGGGTCTCACCGGCGTCACCGGTCCGGGTATAGATCCGCGTCAAGTTCACAGCCATGTCGGCACTCTACGCAAGCGTGGAATGCTCAGCCGATAGAGTCAGCGGGTGGAACGGTTTCGGATCGCAGGTGAGGCACGACTCGTTGGGTCTGTCGAGGTGGCAGGCGCGAAGAACAGCGTGCTGAAGCTGATGGCGGCGGCACTGCTGGCGGAGGGGACGACGACGCTCCGGCAGGTGCCGAGCATTCTGGACGTCACCTTCATGGCCCAGTTGCTGGACACCCTGGGCTGCACGGTGAAGGTGGATCCGGAGACCTCCAGCGCGACGATCGCCGTACCGGCGGAGATCGGCCACCAGTGTGACTACGAACTGGTCCGCAAGCTGCGCGCCTCGATCTCGGTGCTCGGACCGCTGCTCGGCCGCTGCGGCCGCGCCGAGGTGGCGTTGCCCGGGGGTGACAACATCGGCTCCCGCGGGCTCAACATGCACGTCGCCGGACTCGAGGCGATGGGCGCGAAAGTCCATATCGAGCACGGTTTCGTGATCGCCGAGGCACCGCAGGGCCTGCACGGCGCCGAGGTCTGGCTGGACTTCCCGAGTGTCGGCGCGACCGAGACGATCATGATGGCCGCCGTGCTGGCCAAGGGCAGCACGGTGATCGAGAACGCCGCCCGCGAGCCGGAGATCCAGGACATCGCCGCGATGCTGGTCGAGATGGGCGCGCAGATCAGCGGCGCCGGCTCGCCGCGGATCGAGGTGACCGGGGTGGCCGGGCTGCTGAACCCGGTCGACCACGTCACCGTGCCGGACCGGATCGTCTCCGGCAGTTGGGCGTTCGCCGCCGCCATCACCAAGGGTGACGTGACGATCGCGAATGGTCACGCCGAGCATCTCGAACTGCCGCTGGACAAGCTGCACAAGGCCGGCGCGGAGATCACCGTGATGGATTCGGGATTCCGGGTCCAGATGCATGACCGCCCGAAGCCGGTCGACGTCGTCACGCTGCCCTATCCGGGCTTCGCCACCGATCTGCAGGCGTTCGTGATCGCGATGAACGCGGTCAGTGACGGCGCCGCGATGGTCACCGAGAACCTCTTCGAGGGCCGCTTCACCTTCGCCCAGGAGCTCACCCGCCTCGGCGCGCACATCCAAACCGACGGCCACCACGCCGTAGTACGAGGTGTGCCGCGGCTGTCCGGTGCTCCGGTGGTCGCCAGCGACATCCGCGCGGGCGCTGCCCTCGTCATCGCGGGCCTCGCGGCAGAAGGCGAAACGCTCGTCTCGGCAGCCCACCACGTCCACCGCGGCTACACCGACTTCGCGGGCAACCTCCGCCGCCTCGGCGCCGATGTGACGGTAGAACCGGACGACGCCGAGCTGTACTGGAACTAACCACCTCGCCCAACCACCTGTTCAGCTGGTTCGGGGCTCCCTCCCAGGGTGCGCCAAACTCCCCAAACGCCTTGCGCTGAAGGGTTTCTGGCTCGGCCGGCGCCGTGAGTCCAATGAGGGCTGCTTAACCGGTTTGGGGAGGGTTTTGTCCGGGACCGGGGAGGCAAATGTCCATCTTCGGGTACATTTCCCTCCCCAAGTCGGGAGAGCAGTTCGCGACAGGAACCCACCCGCGCCTCACCACCTGCCCACTGGACTTATCCACAGAAGGTCAAGACGGGGCGAATGAACACAACGGATGGGGGAGGGGGCGGATGGTTGGGGGCGCGGGGAGGGGAGGGGCAGCTAAGGTCTGTCGCATGACTGACCGTGTGATCAAGCCCGTCGGCCGTGGATTCCTCTTTCTCGACTCGCATCCCGCTGGGTGTGTGCAGCTCGTCAAAGGGCTGACGGAGCAGGTCGAGGCGCGCCGGCTCGAGCAGCGCCCGGTCGCGCTCGTAATCGGGTCCAGCTCGGGCTACGGCCTGGCGGCGACGATCGCCGGGCTGGCGCGGTACGGGATCGACGGCATCGGCATTTCCTTCGAGAAGGCGCCAGCACGCCGTACGGCGACCGCGGGCTGGTACCGCACCGCCGCCACTGCCGCGTACGCCGAGGAGCGCGGCAGCGACTTCCACTTCATCAACGCCGACGCGTTCGCCGACACCACCAAGGCCGACGTGCTCGACCTGCTGCAGGAGAAGTTCGGGGGAGTCGACTACCTGATCTACAGCGTCGCCGCGCCTCGCCGGGTCGACCCGCGCACCGACACGACGTACCAGTCGGCCATCAAGGCGATCGGGCAGCCGGCACAGACCAAGAGCCTCGCGTACGACGCCGGCGAGCCGGTCCTGCAGGAGGTGGGCATCGAGGTCGCCACCGACGAGGAGGTGGCCGAGACCGTCGCCGTCATGGGTGGCGAGGACTGGTCCCGCTGGGTGGATGCCCTGGAGGAGCGCAAGCTGCTCAAGGACGGGTTCAGCACAGTGGCGCTGACCTACATCGGCTCCGAGCTCACTGGCCCGATCTACCGCCAGGGCTCGATCGGTGCGGCCAAGGCGCACCTGGAAGCCACTGCCCGCGAGCTGAGCGAGCGAGACGGAGTACAGGCCCGTACGTCGGTCAACGGCGCCGCCGTCACGCAGGCGTCGTCCGCGATCCCCGGCATCGGCCTCTACGTGAGCCTGCTGCACAAGGTGCTCGGTGACGGGCTGCAGACACCCATGCAGCAGTCGATCGCCCTGTGGGACCAGCTGACCGGTGAGAAGCCGCTGGACCTCGACGACGACGGCCGCATCCGCCTGGACCGCTGGGAGCTCACCGACGACGTCCAGAGCGCTGTGAAGAAGCAGTGGGACGCCGTGACCCAGGACAACATCGCAGAGGTCGCCGACACCGTCTGGTTCTACGAGGAAGTCCGCCGCCTCTACGGCTTCGACGTAGCCGGCGTGGACTACGAGCAAGAGGTAGAGGTCGACGTGGAGTGGCCTACAAAGGCTTGAACGACACCATCTCGAGGACCAGGTCGCCGGCGTCGTCGGAGGCGTCCAGGTCGATGGTGGCAGTGATTCGCCAGTCGTGGTTGCCTTCTGGGTCGTCGATGATCTGCTGGACCTCCCAGTAGCCCGGGTGCTCCTCGACCATGAAGAGCGCCGGGCCACGGGCGGCAGGGCCGGTGCCGAGGCTGCTGTGCTCGGCGTAGTACGCAGTACCGGCTTCTGCCCAGCGGCCGGCGTCCCAGCCCGACTCGGTGTCCAGCTGGCCCAGCTCGGCCCAGCGATGCAGTGAGACGAGCTCGACGCGGCGGAACATCGCGTTGCGGACGAGCACCCGGAAAGCCCTGGTGTTCAAGGTGATCCGGCGCGGGCCCTGCGGGACGGGTGCGACGACCTCCGCGGTGGTCGGGTTGGTCAGCTCCTCCCACTCGTCGAGCAGGCTGGAGTCGGTCTGCCGGACGACCTCGCCGAGCCACTCGATCAGGTCGGTCAGGTCCTCGTTCGCCTTGTCCGGCGGGACGGTCTGCCGCAGCGCCTTGTACGCGTCGCTGAGGTAGCGCAGGACGATGCCCTCGGAGCGCGCCAGACCGTAGTACTGGATGAACTCGCCGAACGTCATCGCCCGCTCGAACATGTCCCGGGCGACGGACTTCGGCGACAGCCCGGCCTCGGCGATCCACGGATGGGTCTGCCGGTAGATGTCCAGCGTTGCCTCGAGCAACTCCTCGAGCGGCTTCGGCCAGCTGATCTCCTCGAGCAGCTCCATCCGCTCCTCGTACTCGATCCCGTCGGCCTTCATCCCGCTGACAGCCTCGCCCTTGGCGTGGTGCAACTGCGCCATCAGGATCGCCCGTGGATCTTCGAGCGTCGCCTCGACCACAGACACCACGTCGAGGGCGTACAGCGGGTCTTCGGGGTCGAGCAGGTCTAGGGCGGCCAGCGCGAAGGTGGACAGCGGCTGGTTCAGCGAGAAGTCCTTCTGCAGGTCGACGGTCAGCCGCAGCGACCGGCCGAACTCGTCGGGCTCGTCCAGCCGCTCGACCACCCCGGCGGTCAGCAGCGTGCGATAGATCTGGATCGCCCGCCGAATCAGCCGCAGTTGCGCCTTGGAGTCCTCGTGGTTGTCCTGCAGCAGGTGCCGCATGCTCGCGAACGCGTCGCCGTCGCGGGCGATCACGTTCAGCAGCATCGCGTGGCTGACCCGCATCCGCGACTGCAGCGGCTCCGGCTCGGCCGCGACCAGCCGGTCGAAGGTGTCCTCGCCCCAGGTGACGAAACCCTCCGGCGGCTTCTTCTTCTGCACCCGGCGCTGCTTCTTCGGGTCGTCGCCCGCCTTCGACATCGCCTTCACGTTCTCGATCACGTGGTCGGGTGCCTCGACGACGACCGTGCCGGAGGTGTCGTACCCGGCGCGGCCCGCGCGGCCCGCGATCTGGTGGAACTCCCGCGCCTTGAGGATCCGCTGCCGGCGTCCGTCGTACTTGCTCAACGCGGTCAGGACCACGGTGCGGATCGGCACGTTGATGCCGACGCCGAGCGTGTCCGTCCCGCAGATCACCTTCAGCAGCCCCGCCTGGGCGAGCTGCTCGACCAACCGCCGGTACTTCGGCAGCATGCCGGCGTGGTGGACCCCGATGCCGTGCAGGACGAGCCGCTGCAAGGTCCGGCCGAAGCCGGGGCTGAACCGGAAGTGCCCGATCAGCTCCTTGATCTTTTCCTTCTCTTCCTTCGTGCAGACGTTGATGCTGGTCAGCGCCTGAGCCCGCTCCAGCGCCGAGGCCTGGGTGAAATGCACGACGTACACGGGGGCCTGATGCGTCACGAGCAGCTCTTGCAGCGTCTCGTGCAGCGGCGAGGTGACGTACTTGTAGACCAGCGGCACCGGGCGCTCGCCCGACGAGACGATGGCGGTCGGGCGGCCGGTCCGCCGGTTCAGGTCGATCTTGAAGCGCTCGACATCACCGAGGGTCGCCGACATCAGGATGAACTGCGCGTCGGGCAGTTCCAGCAGCGGCACCTGCCAGGCCCAGCCGCGGTCGGGTTCGGAGTAGAAGTGGAACTCGTCCATCACGACCTGGCCGACGTCGGCGGCCGCGCCTTCGCGGAGGGCGACGTTGGCGAGCACCTCGGCGGTGCAGCAGATGATCGGCGCTCCGGCGTTGACCGAGGCGTCGCCGGTCAGCATGCCGACCTTGTCCGCGCCGAAGACGTCACACAGCGCGAAGAACTTCTCCGACACGAGCGCCTTGATCGGGGCGGTGTAGAAGGTGCGCTTGCCGTTCGCCAGCGCCGCGAAGTGCGAGCCGGTCGCGACCAGGCTCTTGCCGGAGCCGGTCGGGGTGGACAGGATCACGTTCGATCCGGTCATCACCTCGATCAGCGCTTCCTCCTGCGCCGGATACAGCGTGATGCCCTGCGTACCCACCCAGGTGGCGAAGGCGTCGTACAGGGCATCGGCGTCGGTGGTTCCCGGCAGCTTCTCGGTGAGCGTCATCGCTTCCATTGTCCCGCATGGTTCAGAACAGGGCTGCCATCAGGTCCGCGGGAGCTCGAGTGCCGGGCCAGTCGCTGACCTGGCCGTCGCCGAGTTCGACTATTCGCCAGGCGCCGTCGGTACGGCGTACCAGGTCGACTGTCACGAAGGGGAGGGCCAGATCGGTGACGAGCGGTTCCACCTCGACCAGGTCGAGGCCGTCGGGCAGCTCGTCCGGGGTGTCGGGGTGGGGAGTGATCAGGGCGCAACTGCCGCCGATCCACCAGGTCCGTGCCTCCGCGCCGGTGAACTCCTCGAACCGGCGCAGCACGAACCCGCCCGTGAACGCGTCACCGCGCAACTCCAGGAACCGCGCCGCGACCCGCTGAACCGCCACCCGGTCAGTGACATCGGGGATGTACGCCGCCTCGTCCCAGTAGTGCTTCATCGATTTCACATGATCACGCAGTACTGCGGGCCCGCCGCCGAGCCGCTCGCAGACGGCGTCCAGCCCGGCCAGATCCGGCCCGTCGGTCCAGGCGGACTCCGGCGTCAATGGCCTCAACGCCTCGTACCAACCCGGAAGCTCATGGGCGGCCCTGTACTCATCGCCGCTGGTCCGCAACGTGACCCGCCGGGCGTCGAGCGCCTTGGCGAATCCGTCGTACTCGCTCGCGGTCATCATCCAGCCGCGGTAGACCGCGTCATCACCCGCCGGTACTCCGGCGACGGCCTCGTCCGGCCGATCGAGTGCGTCGTGGTCGATCCGCGCGACGGCGATCCCGCTCTCGCGCGCGGCAGCGGCCTGCGCGGCGAAGTGCGGATCCACCCGGCGCGGGTTCAGCGGGTCCCCCGGTACCAGCAGCATGCCCTGAATTGTCCCCGCCCGGGCCGCTCTTCGCTCACCTTTTCCGCGCGCCAGGCCAAGGACTTCCTGCCGTAATCCGCGGTAACACAACCGATCAATGCTCCTTGTAGCTTCGCCGGCGTGACACTTTCGTCGTCCCGCCGCCGGGTCCGGCTCTGGTTCGGTCCGCACCAGATCGCCGACTTCATCGGCGAAGCGGCCCACGCCGACCGCTACGAAGCCGCCATGCGCCGCCGCTTCCCGGGTCTTCAGATCACCAACGATGGCCTGCGGCGTGCCGATGGACAGGACATACTGCCGCACAGGTAGTGCACTCGCGCCTCACCGCGGGTTCGGCGTACGGCGTCACGGGGGTGCACTACCTGTCGGTCGGCACATCTTTTGCTATCTCAGTTCGTAGGCCCGATGGATTGCCTGGTACACCTCGTTGCCTGAGGCATCGACCGCTTCGGGAGCCACCTTCGCCAGCTCGGCGGCGGGTTCGCGGCTCGCGCTCTGCGCGGTCACCTGGGCGGCGACTCGTTCCTCGTGGCCGCTGGCCGCTGGCCGCTGGCCGCTGGCCGCTGGCCGGGGTCGGCGGCGGCAACTTGGCCGTCGCGCGCGCCAGGCCCGTACCTCGTCCCGGCGATGCCGCCGGATCAGGTTGGTCGCGATCCCATACAGCCAGGCGCGCACGACGCCGTTGCGGCCGTCGAACTTGGCCCGCTGCCGGAACGCGACCAGGAACGTCTCCGAGGCCAGGTCGTCGGCCAGATCGCTGCCCAGCCGGCGGGCGACGTACGAGTGCACCTGCGGGAAGTACCGGTCGAAGATCAGCGTGAACCGGTCCGGCTCCCGCGCCGACCGTGGGGTGGGGTCAGAACTTGCACTGCTGCCGGCCGGCTCACCCTGGTTCGATTTGGGTTTGATCAGGAGGCGTCGAGGAAGCCGCGGGCCGCCTGTTCGTCGGTCGGCCAGACGTAGACGCTCCAGCCTTGTTTGGTCCGCGCGGCGGTCGCCTTGATGCCGAGATCCTTCAGCATCGAGACCTTGACCCGGGCCTCGTTGTACGTCCGCAGGGTGCCGACATCGACGAGCAGTCCGAAATTGTCCGGTTCGGCGGGAGAGTAGTCAGTACGGCGCACCAAGGACCCGCCTTTGGCCTTGGAGAACGCCCAGCGGGTGAGCAGCACCATGAACCCGGCGAGGGCGATGGTCACGACCGGGAAGAGAAAGTAGTGTTCCGCGAACACGGACACCATTGTCTCGCGAAATGGAAGGTCCCGAACCCTTGGCAACCTTCCGTGTCGCCAGGGAGTCTTTACCAACACACGCTGCAAGCGCGGCCGATTCTCGGGGGCCGCCGGAAGAGCGGAGGGCACGGACATGCTCGCACCGACCCACAACGCAGTACGACCTGATGAAAACGTGATCCGGCTGGCCGGACTCCTGGACGTCCGCTCGGTCGGCGACGTCCGCCAGGAGATCAACCAACTGATCGACACCTCCGACGGCGACGTAATCGTCGACCTGGAGGCCCTCGACGCCCTGGACGCCACCGGCCTCGGCCTGCTCGTCGCAACCCACCGGCGCACCCAACTCCTCGGCCGGCAGTTGGTACTCCGCCACCCGGTGCCGTCGGTGATCCGGATCCTGGCGGTCACCCGCCTCCACCGAATCCTCCACGTCGAGCGAACTCCGCTTCCGATATCCGCCTAGGTACTACGCCCGCCTCGCGCCGCCTCCTCCGTCGGCGCTCCCACCCGCCCCGGGGTTGCCGCTCCTACGTCGCGGGGCGGCCCCTGGCGCGCGCCATCCACAACCACCCTCCGCCCGTGGCCACGCCTCGTCGCTCCTGCGTCGCGCCTCGGCTGGTCGGGTGGATGCGTGGCTGATCACCTTGCCGGGGTTCGTCGCTCCTGCGTCGCGCCTTGCGCCTGGGGCTCGTCGCTCCTGCGTCGCGCCTTGCGCCTGGGGCTCGTCGCTCCTGCGTCGCGCCTCAGCCTGGCCAGTTGGCCGAGCGGCTGGGCCACTCTGTGCACCACCCGGGCATTCTACTAGCGAGTAACCAACTTCCCGGTGCACAAAGTGGTCCCGCCCGGCGGGCAGTTCATCGGCGCTCGCCGGTTCTTGGTGCTCGACGCCTGCCTCCGCGCCTCGGGAGGTTGGACGGGTGCCCACCAGCCACGCACTACCCCGCGACGCAGGAGCGGCAACCCCGGGTGGGCGGGCAGGAGCGGCCGACGGAGGGGGCCGCGAGCGGGGGAAACCTCAGCTCTCAGAAGCCAACTTCAACGTCTCCAGCGACTCCACCAGCACCGCATCGAGTTTCTTGTTGTTGAACAGCAAGCCGAAGAGCGGCCCTGCCATCGACTCCTCGACGACAACCCGGGTGGTGTTCTCGCTGACGGATTCCAGCGTGAAGCGGTGGACGACCTTCGCGCCCAAGGCCGCGCCGGTCCACGCGATCTCCTGCGGGCCGTTGACCACAGCGAAGCGCGCCTTCATCTTCGCGCCGCCCTTGACCCGCGTGAAGCGGCTGTCGACAGCGACGCCGTTCTCGAGCTGGATGTCCTTGACGCCAGGCTCGAGGTTGGTGGCCCAGTTCGGTACGTCGCTCAGCTTCTGCCAGACCCGCTCGATCGGTGCCGCGATGGTGATTTCGCGGCGGCCCTGGATCGCGGCCCGGTCGTCGATGCGGCTCTTCTTCGCGTACTCCTCGTGCAGGACGGCGATCGACGGGCCGGTGTAGAAGAGCGAGTTGGTCATCTGCCGTCCTTCGTCAACGCAACTTCGTGTTGCGATTGCGCCGGACTATGCCAGCTGGCCGGCCTGCGCACTTGACCTCCGACGTCATTGCGCCCGTAGTACTGGCCGGCGTGTTCGTTGTGATCTAAGCCGCTGGTGACACCAGTCACGAGAGCGCGACTCACAAGGGCACACAGTCCTACTCTCGGGTATATGACCTCCGAGAAGGACCGCCCCTGGGTGATGCGGACGTACGCCGGCCACTCGTCGGCGGCGGAGTCGAATGCGCTCTTCCGGCGCAACCTGGCCAAGGGGCAGACGGGACTGTCGGTCGCCTTCGACCTGCCCACCCAGACCGGGTACGACGCCGATCACCCGCTGGCCAAGGGCGAGGTCGGCAAGGTCGGCGTACCGGTGGCTCATCTGGGTGACGTGCGCGCGCTGTTCGACCAGATCCCGCTCGCGCAGATGAACACGTCGATGACGATCAACGCGACCGCGATGTGGTTGCTCGCGCTCTACCAGGTCGCCGCGCAGGAGCAGGGCGCGTTGCCGGACGAGCTGACCGGCACGACCCAGAACGACATCGTCAAGGAGTACCTGTCGCGCGGGACGTATGCCTTCCCGCCGGACGCGTCGCTGCGGCTGACCACCGACCTGATCGCCTACACGGTCTCGAACGTCCCCAAGTGGAACCCGATCAACATCTGCAGCTACCACCTGCAGGAGGCCGGCGCGACGCCCGTGCAGGAGTTGGCCTTCGCGCTGTCGACCGCGATCGCAGTACTGGATCGCGTCCGCGACGGCGGTCAGGTCCCGGCTGAGCGGTTCGGGGATGTCGTGCAGCGGATCTCGTTTTTCGTGAACGCCGGTGTGCGGTTCATCGAGGAGACCTGCAAGATGCGCGCGTTCGTGCGGCTCTGGGACGAGATCTGCGTCAACCGGTACGGCGTGACGGATGCCAAGGCGCGCCGCCTTCGGTACGGCGTACAGGTGAACTCGCTCGGCCTGACCGAGGCGCAACCCGAGAACAACGTGCAGCGGATCGTGCTGGAGATGCTCGGCGTCACGCTGTCCAAGAACGCGCGTGCCCGGGCCGTCCAGCTGCCGGCCTGGAACGAGGCGCTCGGACTGCCGCGGCCGTGGGATCAGCAGTGGTCGCTGCGCATGCAGCAGGTGCTCGCGTACGAGTCGGACCTGCTCGAGTACGAGGACATCTTCGACGGCTCGCACGTGATCGAGGCGAAGGTGGACGAGTTGGTCGCCGGGGCGCAGGATGAGATCGACCGCGTTCAGGCGATGGGTGGTGCCGTCGTCGCGGTGGAGAGTGGTTATCTAAAGCAGGCGCTGGTCGCGTCGCACGCCGAGCGCCGGCAGCGGATCGAGTCGGGTGAGCAGGTCGTCGTCGGCGTCAACAAGTTCGACAACACCGATCCGTCACCACTCACGGCCGATCTCGACACCGCGATCCAGACGTCGGATCCGCAGGCCGAAGCCGCCGCCCTGAAGTCGCTGGAAGAATGGCGTGCTCAGCGGGACAGCAAGGCGGTCGAGGATGCGCTGACCACTTTGCGCGACGCGGCGAAGGGCACCGAGAACCTGATGCAGGCGACCCTGAAATGCGTCCGGGCTGGGGCGACGACGGGGGAGTGGGCCGGCGTACTGCGGGAGATGTTCGGCGAGTACCGCGCACCGACCGGGGTGACCGGGTCGGTCGGGGTGTCCGGCGGTGGTGAGGCGATCGCGGCCGTCCGGGCGAAGGTCGCGTCGACGTCGGAGGAACTGGGTGGCCGGCTGCGGTTCCTGGTCGGCAAGCCCGGTCTGGACGGGCACTCGAACGGCGCCGAGCAGGTCGCGGTACGGGCTCGCGATGTCGGTTTCGAGGTGATCTACCAAGGGATCCGGTTGACCCCCGAGCAGATCGTCGCCGCGGCTGTTGCCGAGGACGTGCACTGTGTCGGACTGTCGATCCTGTCCGGCTCGCACATGGAACTCGTCCCGCAGGTCGTCGCCGGCCTGCGCGCGGCCGGGCTCGAAGACGTCCCGGTCGTCGTCGGCGGCATCGTCCCCGACGCCGACGCCCGCGCCCTCCAGGCAGCCGGCGTCGCCGCCGTCTACACCCCCAAGGACTACGACCTCACCGGCATGATGTCGAACGTCGTCGACGTCATCCGCCGCGCGAATGGCCTCTAGTTAAAAGCAGTGGTGGTGGGGCGGGGATGATGTCGAACGTCGTCGACGTCATCCGCCGCGCGAATGGCCTCTAGTTAAAAGCAGTGGTGGAGGGGCGGGGGCCGCGCCAACAACCTCTGAAAGCTGCGGACCGCCACCACTCACGAAACTCGGGTGGTGGCCTCCGGCCAAGCGTGCACAGGCGTGCTCTCGGGTGGAAACGGCAGGTTTGTGAGTGGTGGCGGTCCGGGGTCACCTCTCATGCTGGGCGGCGATCAGGTCTTCGACCGACTTCGGGAGGGTGGTTTCGAAGTCGAGGAGTTTGGCCCAGGTGAGGGTGACGGTGAGGACGACCATCTCGGAGTACAGAGCCTTCACGCCCTCGAGCCAGCCGGGGTACTGGTCCTCAGTCATCACCTTGCGGCCGGCGGTCAGGTAGCCCTCGGGGATGCCTTGGACCAGCTCGACCTCGGTGGTGCCGCGGAGCAGGAGGGCCTTCGGCGGGAAGGCGCTGGTGTCGATGGTGAGGGCGACTTTCGGGTTCCTGCGCAGCGCGGCGACCTTGGCCGACTTCGGCACGGTGGCCATCACGAGCTTGTCGCCCTCGATCCAGAAGCCGATCGGGATCACTCGCGGGTCCCCGTCCAGGCCGTCATAGGCCAGCCGGGCCGGCGTCGGGCCGTTCAGCAACTGCTGCGAGTACGGCTTGGCGAGGATCTCGGTGATCTGCTGGCTGTCCATGGTGAAACTTCCTCTCGGTTGGTCTACACCCGGGGGACGAAGCCGCCCACACCTTCTCGACATCGCTAGGTTGAAAAGATGCGGGAAACATTTGCGTTCGGGGCCGGGCAGGTTGAGCTGACCGAGGACGGGGCGGTGGCGGCGGTGCTGCATCCCCTCCGGAAGCACTCCATGCTGCTCGAAGACGGCGTCGTGCATGACCCCACGCACTACTGGGGCAAAGGCTTCGTGATCACCGATCGTGGCAGCCACCGGTTCGACGCGCCGGACTTCACGAGGTGGCGGCAGACCGGGATCGACCTGCTCCACCGCCTGGGCGACCTGGAGTTGAGAGTCGGCCGCCGGTTCGGCGAGCACTGGACCGAGACGTACGAAGTACGGAACACAGCAGACGAGCCAGTCGCGATCGGATCACTCGCGGTCAGTACGCCGTACCGCGACCTCTACAGCTCTAGCCGGGAGAGCCTCAACGGCGCAGTCCACGCTCACCTCTGGACGGGTGGCGCGGACTCCTGGGTCTGGGCGGTGCCGATGGACGGCAGCGGACCCGGGCTCGGCCTGCAACTCACGGAGGGCGAGCTATGGGCGTACTCCGTCGAGTCCCGCGACGGCGGCACCGGCAGCAACATCCGCGGCCATCTCTACCTCCACGCCACCGACCACGCCCGCGCGCCGCACGCGATGGGCGGTCAGCCCCGCATCGTCCTCCAACCCGGCGAGTCCCACCGCTGGACCTGGCAACTCGCCTGGCACGACACCCTCGCCGCCTTCCACGCCACCCGCGAGCCACTCATCGACGCGACGACCCTCGCTGCCGAGATCGGCGAGACGATCGCGCTCCAGTTGGCCGATCACGCGACCGGGCCCGCGTCCGTCACCTCGGACACCCCCGGTACGCAGTACGTCGAAGCGACCGATGGCAAGCGGACCTCACGCGTCAATGTGCTGTTCCACGAGCCGTTGCGCACCATCGTCGAGCGGCGCGTGCGGTTCGTGCTCGATCACCAAAGGCCGGTCGAGTTGAGTGACAGCCGTCGCTTCTCCTTCGTGCCCTACGACACCGAGACCGGTCTGCGGGTGCTCTCCGGCGCCTGGCGCGACTGGTCGGACGCCCGCGAGCGGATCGGCACGGCATTGTTGCTCCAGGCAACCAGAGATCGTGGCTGGGGTGACCGGGCCGAACTGGACGAGGCGCTGGCCGGCTACCAGCGGTTCGTCACGGAGCACCTGGTCGCCGACGACGGTACGGTCGCCGACGACAGCCTGCACGAGAGCCACGTCCGGCTCTACAACTTCCCTTGGTTCGCCCGCTTCTTCCTCGGCCAGGGTGACGTCAAGACAGCCATCCGCATCATCGACCGGTACTACGAACTGGGCGGCGACCACTTCCTCGCCTTCGACCTGGGACCGATTCTGCGGGAGCTGTCCACCGTCGACGAGGTGTCTGCCCGGATGCGCGATCACCTGGCCAGGCACGCGCGCGCCTTTCTCGACTACGGCGACGACCTCCCACCCCACGAGGTCAACTACGAGCAGTCGATGGTCGCTCCACTTCTGGAGCTTTTGATCGCCGCTCACCAGGAGAAGCCCTTCGACCCAACCGAGCTCACAAAGCGCTTGCCCTGGCTGACCGCCTTCGCCGCAGACCAGCCCGACGTACGGATGCGGCATGTCCCGATCCGTCACTGGGACGGGTACTGGTTCGGCTTGCTGCGCCTGTGGGGTGACGTCTTCCCGCACTACTGGTCTGTGCTCAGCGCCTCCGTCTACCTGACCTGGCCGCGTGACCTGGTCTCCTCGACCGAAGCCGATTGGCTCACCGCAGCCGGCCAGGCGATCCTTCGCGCCAACCTCGTGAACTTCCACCCCGACGGCTCGGCCACCTGCGCGTTCGTCTATCCCAGCGCCGTCAACAATCGCCCCGCCCACGTTGCGGACCCGCTGGCCAACGACCAGGACTGGGCGCTGGTCTACTCGCTTCGTTTGGGCATCATCTGACCGACATGAGCAGTTTTCTGAAACTTCCTCACTGAAATCGATTTCCAGTGGTAGCTTCCTGTCATCACGACTGAGTGCCACCGAGCGGTGGCTGACTGTGGTGGGGGACGCCGTGGTTGCCAATGTGAGTCTGGGTCGCCAGCAGCCGGATCTTTCCGAGCACGAGAAACTCTTCCGGGAACTGCTGCCCGCGCCGATCGCCGACGGCTACCTGGAGCTGATCGGCCTCGGCCAGCGCCCGTGGTCGGAGTACGACGTGGTCGGCCAGGAGCTGATCACCCGGCAGCTCGCCTACCTGCACCGGTTCCAGGGCATCGAGACGCTCCGGCCAGTCGATCCGCTGATCGCGACGAGCGGGTTGCTGACCCAGGTCCAGCGTGAGCTCGCCCGCCAGCAGGACCGGCTCGTCCAGGGGTATGTCGCCGCGGCCGAACTGCATCATCAGCGGCAGTTGCATGACAGGCAGGCGAGCGAGGTGCCGTCGCTGCTCGCCCAGCTGCTGACCGATCGCGACGAGATCGCCGAACGCTGGATGACCTCGATCCACACCGTCCAGTGCGCCTACCGCTCGATCTCCGTCCCCGATCCTGATCAGACCGCGCCGATCCTTCCGTCGCCGCTCGCGAGTACCTGTGACTCGATGCGGTTCCGCGAGCTCTGTACGCCGGAGTTCCTCGCCGGCCCCCGAGGCACCGAAGCGGTTCGAGCCGCCGTCGAGGCAGGGATCGAAGTCCGTACTGCGCACAGCCTGCCGATGCGCCTGCTCATCGTGGACGACCACTTCGCGCTCGTCGGTCTGGTCCCGACCGGGACGAGCGGCGCCCTGCTCGTCCGCTCGGCGGTGCTCATCGCCGCGCTGACCCAGTACTACGACCAGCTGTGGTCGGCCGCCACTCCAGTCGTGCTGCCAGGCGCCGTACGGACTCGGCCCGACTCCCATCAGCTCGGCGCGACCGAGCGGGAAGTCCTGTCCCTGCTGGTCCATGGGCTCAAGGACGAAGCGATCGCCCGCCATCTCGGCCTCAGTGTGCGCACCGTCCGCCGGCACATCTCCACGGTGATGGAGTTCGTCGACGCCCCCACCCGCTTCGCCGCCGGCGCCGCCGCCCAACGCCTCGGCCTCCTCAGCTGAACCCCCTCCCCGCCCGCCCCCGCTGCTGGAGGGAGGTGGCAAGCCCACCACTGGTGGGCTCGTACCCCAAGCGGCGACCTTGGACAAGGTAGACCCTGTCCGAGGCCGCCGTTTGGTGTGCATGCCCACCTCTAGTGGGCTTGCCGCGTCCCGCCGGGCTTCGGGTGTCGGCGGGGTGGGGTGGGGTGGGGTGGGCGCTTGGCCAGTTCGGGAAATTGTCCACTTCTGACCTGTCGGTGAGCGGGCGCAGGCAGCAGGCTGGTGGACGAGGAGTTCCGCCCCGTCCACCCTCAGGTTCCCGCCCACTGCTGTCCCCCAGCTGCAGAGACATCCGCGGCGTTCGCCGCGCGATGTGCTGTGCCGTGCGTGGAAACCGGCTTCGCAGAGAGGTCACCCATGCCCTATCCAAGATCGCGCCTACTCGGTCCATATCCCGGCCGCCGCTCGGCGCGCTGGATCGGCGTCACTGTCGGTCTGGCGCTGGTGGCAGCCGTGCTGCAAGTTCCCGCCGAAACCGTAGCCGCACCGACTGAAGAGACGACCGCGGCCGCCGACCTGCCGCTCGAACGTCCTGACGAGGCAGCGGCCGTCGTCACCGCCAGGACGACTGGCAAGCCGGTACTCATCACCGGCAAGACCACCGAGACCACCGAGTACCGCGCGCTGCCCTCGGGCCGGATCGAGGCGACCGTCGCCGCCGGTCCGGTCCGGATGCATGACGAGGAAGGGGAGTGGATCGACGTCGACCTGACGCTGGTCCAGCAGGCCGACGGCTCGGTCGCTCCCCGGGCCCACCCGTACGGGCTGACGCTTGCTGGTGCCACCACCGGCAAGGCAGACCACGAACTGGTCGCCGTTGGTGCGAAGGGCGCCGTTCCAGCCTCGGCTGGTCCGGACCGTTGCCGGCCCCCGAACTCGACGGCAACATCGCCACGTACCGCGAGGTGAAGCCCGGCGTGGACCTCGTCGTCGAGGCGACCCGGACGGGCTACCAGCAGCACCTGGTGGTGAAGAACAAGGCGGCTGCCGCCCAGCTCAAGCAGCTCCGGATGCCGTGGAAGACCGACGGCATGACCACCAAGCTGGATGGCAAGGGCGGCCTGAAGGTCTCGTCGGGCACGGTGAGTCGCGACGTGCCGGCTCCGGTGATGTGGGACTCGACCGTCGACAAGGCTTCCGGTGAGCACACCCGCCGGGCCGCGGTCGGGCTCGGCCTGGCCAAGAACGCGCTGGTCCTGACGCCGGACGCCGGCTTCCTGAGTGATCCGAAGACGGTCTATCCGGTGACGATAGACCCGTCGCAGAGTTCGGGTGCGAACTTCGACGCGTTCGTGCAGAACACCTACACCAGCGACCAGTCCGCTGCGACCGAGCTGAAGCTCGGCACCTACGACGGCGGCGGCAACAAGGCCAGGTCGTTCCTGCGATTCGACAACCAGGAATGGCTCTGGGACAAGCAGATCCAGGCCGCCACGCTGAATCTGTGGGAGACCCACTCGTACTCCTGCACGGCGGCGGGCTGGGAGGCCTGGCGCACCGCCGACGTCACGAACGCGGCGCGGTGGACCGCGCAACCGGCCGAGCTGGAGAAGGTCGGTACGTCGACCCAGACGAAGGGCTTCTCGTCCTCCTGCGGTGCCGGCTGGGTGACGATCCCAGTGACGGCCGCGTTCCAGCACACGGCGACCAACCATGCCACCAAGACGAACATCGGGATCAAGGCGGCCAGCGAGACCAGCAGCACCAGCTGGAAGCGGTTCGCCTCCCGTGAGGCCGCGGCCAACCCGCCGTCGGTGACGGTCACCTACCAGACCAAGACCGCGGTGAACGCCCAGGCGACCGCCCCTGCGACGGTTTGCGGCACCGGCGCCGCACGTCCGTACATCTCCACCCGTACGCCGCAGTTGCGGGCACAGATCAGCGATGGTCTCGGCGCCAAGGTGTACGGCAACTTCGAGTGGCAGCCGATCGGCGGAGCCACCACCACGGCCACCGAAGGCCCCGGCGCATCCGGCGCCTGGCTGGGCACCACGATCCCCACTGGTGCCTTCGTCGAGGGCGGCAGTTACGCCTGGCGAGTGCAGGGCACCGACGGTACGACGCCTGGCGCATGGTCGTCCTGGTGCGAATTCACCGTCGACACCATCGCACCCGCAAGTGCACCGACTGTTTCGTCCACGACGTACCCGGTCGGCCAGTGGTCAGGTGCAGCCGGTACGGCGGGGACCTTCACCTTCGGCGCCGCAGGTGTCGGCGACGTAGTGGCCTACGAGTACGGCGTCGACACCAACCCGCCGGACGAGGTGATCAACGCCGCCACCCCGGGGGCGACCACCAGCGTCAGCATCACCCCGACCGCGGACGGACCGCACACGTTGTGGGTCCGAACCAGGGACAAGGCCGGCAACCGGTCGCCGCTGACGGCGTACGGGTTCGCTGTCGGTGGTGGCGCGGTGATCTCACCGAAGAACGGTGACGTCAGCGCGGCCAAGACAGCGATCGTCGGCGCGGGCCGTACTACGGCCACCGGTGTCACCTACCAGTGGCGTCGCGGAGATACCGACGCCTGGGTGACGATCCCGGCCGCTCACGTTCAGGTGGCCGCCGGTGGCGGTGCCGTGACCTGGCCGCTGGCGACCAGTGGCAGCGGACAGTTCCCGAAGCTGAACTGGAACCTGGAGGCCACTCTGGCCGCGGTCGACACCCAGTCGATCCCGCGGGACGGACCGGTCCAGATCCGGGGCAACTTCATCGGTGGCACGGCCGCATCGTCGGGTGGGGTGAAGCTCACCTTCGACCGCAACCTCGCGACAGCGGCCACCGACGAGGTCGGCCCCGGTGACGTCAACCTGTTGACCGGCAACCTCACCATGTCCGAAACCGATGTGACGGTCGACTCCTATGGCAGCGATCTGACCGTCAACCGGACCTACAACAGCCGCCAGTCGGCCAAGACCGATGCTTCGGGCATGTTCGGACCGGGCTGGATCTCCGGGGCGATCGTGGACGAGGCCCAGACGCCGTACACGTCCCTCGACGTCTTCGGCACGCTGATCCAGGTCGGAACCCCCGAGGGCGACACCGTCGGCTTCACGGCTCGCGACGGTGTGAACTTCGACCCCGAGGTGGGGCAGGAGACCCTGAAGCTGACCTACGCGAGTGCGACCGACACGTACAAACTCGCGGACGAGCAAGGCTCGATCGTCACGTTCGGCCGGGTCACGGGGACAACTGCCGGCAAGTACTACCCGACGGCGACAACGCTGCCGGGCAGTAATCAGATCACCACCTACAACTGGGAGAAGGTGACGATCGGCGGTGCGGAGGTAGTACGGCCGATCCGCATGCTGGCACCGGTTCCGGATGGTGTCAGCTGCGCGACGATGGCCCGTGGCTGCCGGGCGCTGAACTTCACCTATGCCACCGCGACCACGGCCACCGGCAGCACCGAGGCGGCCTGGGGTGACTATCTCGGGCGGGTGAAGGAGATCTCCTTCACCGCTTGGGATCCAGACCTCGTCACGCCTGCGATGCGGACGGTACCGGTCGCGCGGTACAGCTACGACAACGCGGGCCGGCTGCGTTCGGCCTGGGACCCGCGGCTGGACTCCGGCACCAACCACGTCGGCGACACCTACAGCTACCAGGCTGACGGTGTTCTCTCGACCGTGAAGCCGGCCGGACAGGAGCCTTGGCAGCTGAGCTACACGACGTTGCCGAACGACCCCGCCATCGGCCGCCTTCACAAGGTGACTCGCTCTGCTCTGACGGCAGGCACCGCCGTCGAGACTGTTGTCTACAAGGTTCCTCTGTCCGGAGCAGGTGCACCGAATGACCTGTCTCCTGGGCAGACCAAGCGGTGGGGACAGCCAGAAGCTCCCACTGACGCCGCGGCCGTCTTCCCACCTGACCAGGTGCCTGGCGGCAATCCGTCCACCGGTGCGCTACCGTCGAGTTGGGAGCGGGCAACCGTCACCTACCTGGATTCCAACGGCCAGGAGATCAACAAGGCGACACCGGGCGGCAACATCACCACCACCTGGTACGACGGTTTCGGCAACTCCGTTCGCTCACTGACCGCGGAGAACCGCAATCGGGCCCTGAACCAGTCGCCGTCGGACAATGACGCCGCGGAGCAGACCCTGGCGCAGGCCTACTCCACTGTGAACAACTTCTCGCTGGACGGAGAACGGCTCGAGAGCACTCTGCAGCCCGAGACGGAGGTTCGCCTCAGCACCGGCGCCACGGCCAGGGGCAGGCAGCTCACCCGGAACACCTACGACCAGGGCGCGCCCACCGCTGGCGCTCCGTTCAACCTGGTCACCACCACGGAGTCGCAGGTTCGGCTCTGGGGCGCTGGCGGTACCGCGATCGAGGCGGATCGCCGCGTCACGACCATCGGCTACAACTGGAGTCTGCGGATGCCGACGGTGACGACCACCGACCCAGGGGGTCTGGGCCAGACCGTCCGTACCGCCCTGGATCCAGTCACCGGTCTCGAAACCTCCTCGACCCAGGTCGCGGGCGGTACGACCACCAACACCCCGGCCACGCAGAAGACGGTCTACTACCGGGCCACCGCCGGATCGGGGTACGGCGAATGCGATCTGCGGCCGGAGTGGGCGAACCTGACCTGCCGTCTCCAGCCAGGTGGTCAGGCCGCCACCGGGCCTGAGCTGCCGGTCAAGGTGCAGACGTACGACATGTTCAACCAGCAGCGGTTGCTGATCGAGAAGACCAGTGCCGGGACGCTGCGAACCAGCACCACGAAGTTCGACCCGGCCGGCCGGATCCTGGAGCTCGCCACGGTGGCGGCAGCAGGCCTCGGTACGGCGGTTCCGATCCAGCGCACCGTCTACGACCCGCTCAACGGCAACATCCTCCGCACCGAGTCGGTGTCCGGCGGCACCGTCACCGCCGAGATCGTCCGCACCTACGACACTCTCGGCCGGGTCACCTCCTACAAAGATGCCGACGGCAACTTGTCCACCACGACGTACGACCTGCTCGGCCGCCCGGCGACCACCTCGGATGGCAAGGCGAGCCGGATCTACGGTTACGACTATCGCGGTTTGCTCACCTCGGTGAACGACAGCAACACCGGCACCTACACCGGTAGTCACAACGCCGACGGGCAGCTGGTCAGCGAGACCTGGCCCAACGGGGTCAAGGTCGACACCCGGTACGACGAAGCCGGCGAACAGGCCGGTGTCACCTACAGCAAGCCAGGGTGTTCCTCCGGCGACTGCACGTTGTTCAGTGAGTCGCTGACCGGGACAGCGCAAGGCCAGACGGCCAAGCGGGTCTCCACTCTGTCCAGCCAGCTCTTCCGCACCGACGCGGCCGGGCGGGTCACGTCGGTCGAGGAGACCATCGGTGAGAAGTGTGTGACCCGGGCGTACGGGTTCAGCACTGCCACGGACAGGACGAGTAGCGCCGAGTACGGTCCGGCTGCTGACGGCAGTTGCCAGACGACCACCCCGGCGACCTCGCGGACCTGGACCTACGACACGGCGAACCGGGTGACCACCGCCGGCTACGCCTACGACGCTCTCGGCCGGACCACGACAGTGCCGGCCATCGACACGGGAGCACCCGGGGCCGGGATCGTGACGGCCACATACCACGCGGACGACCTGGTGGACACGGTTACTCAGGGCGGTCGTACGACGGACTACACCATCGACGTCACCGGTGAGCGGATCCGATCCTGGACCGACAACTCGACCGGTGAGGTGGTGACGAACGTCAACCACTACGACGAGGACGGGGATTCGCCGGCCTGGACCCAGGAAGGTGCGACCCGGTTCACCCGGGCCGTCCCGGGCCTGTCCGGTATGACCGCGATCGTCGACAGCGACAGTGGCGCACCGGAGTGGCAGATCGCCGATCTGTCCGGCGACATCGTGGCCACCATCCACAGTGGTGACGAAGGGCTGTCCAGCACCAGCCAGGCCGACGAGTACGGCCGGCTCGGCGACTCCGAGGCCGTCGGGAAGCAGCGCTACGGCTGGCTCGGCGGACAGCAGCGAGCCGCGGACGCACCGTCCGGGATCGTCTTGATGGGTGTCCGGCTCTACAACCCGGCCACCGGGCGCTTCCTGCAGGTCGACCCGATCTACGGCGGCGGTTGCAACGCGTACGAGTACGCGTGCGCCGACCCGGTGGACAAGGTCGACCTGGACGGCAAGTGGCCGTGCTGGAGCAAGAAGTGTGTGCTCAAAGCAGCCGCGAAGAAGTTGAAGGCACTCAAGAAGAAGATCAAGCGGAACAAGTACGTGCGGTGGGTCTGGCGCAAGGTCGTCAAGAACAAGTACGTGCGGGCCTGTGCCAAGGGCGCCGGTCTGTCGATGCTGCGGAAGTCCTTCTGGGCCAAGTACAAGAGGCTCCCGTACAAGATCGGCCGCTGGGGCGCGCAGGGCTGTGCCTTCGGTGTCGTCAAGACCTACGTCTGGCAGAAGGTGAAGCGGTGGTTGTTCCACATCCCCGGTCCAGGGCCGATGTCGCCGTCAAGCCGCAGATAGGGCTGACGAGGCACCCCTGCACCTGATCCGCTGATCCACACCCGGGCGGCCCTCACCAGGGCCGCCCGGGTTTCTACCCTCCGTCCAGGTTTCCCTGCTCGACCAGAAAGGTCATGCGCATGTCCCCTGAATCCAGCTCGCGCATGCTGCGTAGTGATCACCTGACCCGCTCGGCGCGCTGGATCGGCGCAGCCGTCGGTCTCGCGCTGGTGGCCGGTCTGCTGCACGGACCGGCCGGTGCCACACCGGTGGACCAACCTGCCGTCAGGCCGGACACACCGCTGGAGCGTTCCGGCGAAGCGGCGGCTGTCGTCACCGCCAGGACGACAGGCAAGCCGGTGCTGATCACGAGCAAGACCACCGA
The DNA here is from genome assembly GCF_000372465.1 of Kribbella catacumbae DSM 19601. GTDB lineage: Bacteria > Actinomycetota > Actinomycetes > Propionibacteriales > Kribbellaceae > Kribbella > Kribbella catacumbae. The sequence goes on along the minus strand of NZ_AQUZ01000006.1, from coordinate 134,702 downwards.
CACAACGGAGTACCGGGCGCTGCCGTCTGGTCAGATCGAGGCGACCATCGCTGCTGGTCCGGTCCGGATGCGGAACGCGAACGGCGCGTGGATCGCCGTCGACGTGTCGTTGGTCCGGCAGGCCGACGGTTCCGTTGCCTCCAAGGCCCATCCCTACGGACTGAAGCTGTCCGGGCCGGTCGGCCAGGGGGATCATGACCTGGTCGCGTTCGGTAGGCCCGGCCGGCGTTCCACTCTCGGCTGGTCCGGTCCGCTACCGACTCCGGAGATCGACGGGTCCACTGCCACCTATCGCGAGGTGAAGCCCGGTGTCGACCTGGTCGTCGAGGCGACTAGAACCGGCTACCAGCAACTGCTGCTGGTGAAGAACCGGCAGGCCGCAGGACAGCTGAAGCAGATCAGGATGCCTTGGAAGGCGGACGGTCTGACCACGAAGCTCGACGGCAGGGGCGGCCTTAAGGTCTCGTCGGGCACCGAGAGCCACGACGTACCGGCACCGATGATGTGGGACTCGACCGTCGATCAGGCGTCCGGTGAACACCTCAGGAGGGCGCCGGTGGGGCTCGGCCTCGGCAAAGGTGCGCTGCTGCTGACGCCCAACGCGGCGTTCCTGACCGACCCGAAGACCGTCTACCCGGTCACCATCGACCCGTCGCAGAGCTCGGGTGCGAACTTCGACGCTTTCGTCCAGTCCAGCTACAGCACCGACCAGTCCGCCGCGACCGAACTGAAGATCGGCACGAACGACGGCGGCGCCAACAAGGCCAAGTCGTATCTGCGGTTCGACAACCAGGAATGGCTTTGGGACAAGCAGATCCAGGCCGCCACGCTGAGCCTATGGGGGCATCACTCCTACTCCTGCACAGCCAGGGGGTGGGTGGCACACCGGGTGGCCACCGTGACGAACACGGCCCGCTGGACGAACCGGCCGGCGCAGTACGAGCAGGTCGGAACCTCGACCCAGACCAAGGGATGGGGAAGCGCCTGCAGTGATGGCTGGGTGACGATCCCGGTGACCGCGGCGTTCCAGTACACGTCGGCGAACAAGCTGACCAGTACCAACATCGGGATCAGCGCGGCGAGCGAGACCGACAACTACGGCTGGAAACGGTTCGGCTCCCGCGAGGCCGCCAATCCGCCGTCGGTCACGGTCACCTATCAGACCAGGATCGCCGTCGACGCCCTGGCGACCGCACCTGAAACCGTCTGCGCCACCGGCGCGGACCGGCCGTTCATCTCCAGCCTGAATCCCCAGTTGCGGGCGCAGATCAGCGACACCCTGGGCACGCAGGTGTACGGCACCTTCGAGTGGAAGGTGGTCGGCAGTACCACCAGCACCACCACGACCGAAGGCCCTGGCGCCTCTGGATCCTGGATGGGCACCACCATCCCCGACGAGGCGTTCACCGAAGGCAGCAGCTATGCCTGGCGAGTCCGGGGCACCGACGGCACCTCGCCCGGCGAGTGGTCGACCTGGTGCGAGTTCACCGTGAGCACCATGCTTGCCACCGCGAGGTAGTACGTTCTCGGAAAGCGGTCCAGACCACAAGCGGAGGAAGCCCATGCTGAGACAGGTCGCGGAGGGCGTGCTGGTCCACCAGAGCGAGTTACTCCAGAACAACGCGATTGTCGTGCAGGGCCGGGCCGGCGTACTGCTCGTCGACCCCGGGCTGACGGGCGACGAAATGGCCGCCATCGCGGACGGCCTTCGCGACTTGGGCCAGCCTGTGGTGGCAGGCTTCGCGACGCATCCTGACTGGGATCACGTGCTCTGGGACGCGGTACTCGGCGACGCGCCCCGGTACGGTACGGCCCGCTGTGCGGCGTTCATGCGAGACCTGCGGTCGAACGCGGACTGGAAGGCCCGCGCCGCCGAGGGGTTACCGCCGGAAGTCGCCGAGGAGGTACCGCTCGACCTGTTCGGCCTCACCGCACTGCCTGCCGGAACCACGCACCTTCCGTGGGATGGCCCTCAGGTCCGGATCATCGAGCATCCGGCGCATGCCCCGGGCCATGCGGCGCTGTTGATCGAGGAACACGGGGTTCTCGTCGCCGGCGACATGCTTTCTGATGTCTTCATTCCGATGCTCGACAACTTGACCGACACCAATGACCCGATCGCGGAGTACCTCGTGGGGCTGCGGCTGCTCGAGGACGTGGCGGTCGACGTCAAGGTCCTCGTCCCCGGTCATGGGTCCGTCTGCGGAGCTGATCAACTCCGCAGACGGATCGACCTGGATCGGGCGTACGTGCATGCCTTGCGTGACGGCCAGGCTCCCGATGACCCGCGGCTCGGCGCATCGGCCAAGCCCGGCTGGGAGTGGGTAGACGATATTCACAGCGGGCAAGCCCAGCGCTTCGGCCCAGGCAGCGCCTAGGCGGTCAGGGGAGCTTGGCGTAGGCGCGGACGGGGAAGGTGCCCAGGCCAGCGATCCGCGGCGCGGTGGCGGTGAACGTGGCGCCGGTGGGTGGGACCTGGGCCAACCCGGTGAGGTGTTCGACGATCGCGATGCCCGCGCCGAGCAGCAGCGTGTGGGCGGGCCTGGTGCCGTCGGTCATGTCGTCGATGTTGGCCGCGTCGATGCCGACGAGTACGGCGCCGTTCGCGATCAGCCACTCAGCACCGTCGCGGGTCAGGAAATGCGGCTCCTCGACGTACTGCGGCGTACCGAAGCGGGCGTCGTCGCCGGTGTGCAGCAGCACCGCCTTGCCCTGTACGTCGTACGTCGCGAGGGCGGCGGCGTCGATCCCCAGGCGTCCGCTGTCTTCCAGCCGGACGACGACCGCGGGCAGGTCGGCGGTGCGGTCGAGGCCGAAGCCGGTCAGATCGTGGCCGTCGGGGTAGCGGTGGTACGGGCTGTCCATGTAGGTGCCTGTGTTCGTCACCATCGTGATCAGCCCGATCTCGAACTCGGTGCCCGGCGCGTAGATCTCCCGCGACGCCTCCCGGGTCAACTGCTTGTCCAGCTCCGGGCCGGGCAGGTTCGGGAGCGTCACCATGCCGTCGCGGATCACGTGACTGAGCTCCACGTACTCCGCCCGCCCGCCGCTCGGCTGGCGGTTGGCTGCCGGGCCGCCGCGAGTGCCCTTGTGGGCCGCCTCGATGATCTCCAGGTTGGCGAGCTCTACGTCGCCGGCCATCAACAATCCGAGCGAATCGAGGAAGAGTTCGCCGACCTGCGCGGACGTCACCTCCGCCGAAGGAACGTCGACCAGGAAGCCCTGGACCTCGAGACCGCCTCCGTTCGTGAAGGAGACGGCGGCGTCGAAGCGGGCGCGATAGGTGCTCATGCCAGCCATCCTCACCCATCCCACCCACCCCCGACCCCACATCCCAAATTCCCCTCAAGTCGCTTGGCCAACACGAAGCCGAGGATCCTCGCCCGGCAGCCCGGCAGCCCGGCAGCCCGGCAGCTGAGCCGCTGGCGGTTCGCAGAGTGCCACCCTTCCGGGCCGCGGCGTGAAGGATTTTTGCCGCTCCGTGGCAACAATCCTTCACGCGGGTCATCTGTCACTCCTCGACTGCGTGACCGTGTGTCCGCCGTGACGAGGGCGTGGACGGCCGCGCACGCACGACCTCGCGCCGATACCCCGACACGCCGAGGGAAGCGTTTGCTTACGGGAGAGAGGTATGCGCGGACGTCCGGACCCTCCCAGCCCTTGGGCCCCAGGGAGTCTCGCCGTCGGGTGGGCGGAGGTGCGGCGAAGGTGTTCTAGCGCAGTTGTGGGAGCAGATTGCGGAGAGCGTCGGTGGTGAAGTTGTGCAGGCTGGTGCCGTAGGAGATGCGGGTGGCGCCCTGGGCGATCAGTTCTGACGGAGTCGGGCCGTTCGGCTTGGCGTGGGCGTTGATCGGGCCGCCGATGTCGTCGGCCAGCCTCTTCAGGACGTCGAGCGGCGCCATGATCGGGTAGACGCAGTCGGCTCCGGCACGGCGGTAGGCCCGGCCCCGGGCGATCGCGTCGTCGACGGTCCCGCCCGCGATGAAGTCGTCGATGCGGGCGTTGAGGACCAGGTCGGCCCCGGCCGCAGCCCGTACTGCGCACAGGTGGTCCGCCTGCTGCTGGACATCCACCAGTTCGTCGAGGACCGAGTCCTCCAGGTTGCAGCCGACCGCGCCGGTCTCCAGCAACCTGTCGGCGAACTCCTTCGGGTCCAGCCCGTAGCCGGCCTCCATGTCAGCCGTCACCGGTACGTCGACCGCGCGCGCGATCCGGGCGATGGCTTCGAACATCTCGGCCGGCGGGGTCAGCTGGCCGTCGTCGTACCCGAGCACCCGGGCGACCGCACCACTGCTGGTGGCGATCGCGGGGTAGCCGGCTTCGGCGATGACCCGGGCGCTGACGGGGTCCCAGGCGTTCGGCAGTACCAGCGGGGTCGGGCCGTGGTGCAGGGCCCGGAAGGTCTCGGCCGTCTTTGCGTCTGTGGTGGCCATCGCGGTCAGGCCGGGTTGTAGTGGCCGGGCTCGAGGCGGCAGGCGACGCCGACCCGGTTCCACGCGTTGATCATGATGATCAGGCCCATCAGCTGGGCCAGCTCCTTCTGGTCGAAGGCGGCCGCGGCGATCTCGTAGACCTCGTCCGGGACGTGGTCGACGCTGATCAGCGTCATCGCCTCGGTCAGCTCGAACGCGGCCAGCTCCTGCTCGGTGTAGAACTTGCGCGCCTCCCGCCAGGTGGCGACCAGGTTGACCCGCTGCTCGGTGTCGCCCTCGTGCCGGGCGTCCAGGGCGTGCATGTCGAGGCAGTAGGCGCAGCCGTTCAGCTGCGAGGCGCGGATCCGGACCAGCTGCGAGAGCTTCGGATCAAGCCCGAGCGCGGAAACCTCGTCCAGCGCGCACAGCGCCTCGTAGAACTCCGGTGCATGAGTGGCGATCTTGACTCTGCGAAGTGTCGTTGTGCTCATGCCGACAACGCTAAACGCAGATCGGCCCAGGTGTATGGTCCACTTCCATGGAAGAACGAGGGGCCAATTCTGGTCGGCAAGCCGACGGAGCCGATCCGGCGGCGGAGGTCGGGCTCGCCGGGGCCGACCTGCACCTCGACTTGGCGCACCGCCGTGGGCGAGCCGACCTGGTGCAGGCGTTGCACGAGTCGATCCGGACCGGTCGGCTGACGCCCGGCACCCGACTGCCTTCGTCCCGCTCACTCGCCAAAGACCTCGGCATCGCCCGCAACACCGTCGCCGACGCCTACGGCCAACTAGTGGCCGAAGGCTGGCTAACCGCCCGCCAAGGCTCCGGCACCGTCGTCGCCGACCGAGTCCTCCCAACCCACACCACCGCCCCCNCCACCACTGCCCCCACCACCCGCCCCACCGCCAGCGGCGCCCCCTCCACCCCAGCCACCCGCGCCCGCGCCTTCACCTCCGCCACCTCCGGCATCGTGCCCTCCCGTCCTTCCACCGGAATTTCTTTGCCGGAGGCAAAGAAATTCCGGTATGACCTGACCCCTGGCTCGCCGGATGTGTCCACCTTTCCTCGGGGGGAATGGTTGGCAGCTGCTCGCAAAGCGTTGCCTGCGGCACCGAATGACGCCTTCGGGTACGGCGACCCGCGCGGCCGTCCGGAACTGAGGCAGAACCTGGCCGACTACCTAGCCCGAGCCCGCGGCGTACGAGCCGATCCCGACCGCATTCTCATCTGCTCCGGCTACGTCCAGGCGCTCAACCTGCTGACCGACGTACTGCGCGAACAAGGCGCAACCACCATGTCAGTCGAGGAGTTCGGCTACAGCCTCCACTGGGACGTGATCCGCTCCCGTGGCCTCCAACCGCACCCCGTGCCAGTCGACAAACACGGAGTACGGTCCGACCTGCTCGCAGGCCAAGCAGCCCTCCTCACGCCAGCACACCAAATGCCACTAGGCGTCCCGCTCGCACCAGACCGCCGTACCGCGGCAGTCGAGTGGGCCCGCGAATCCGGCGCGATCCTCATCGAGGACGACTACGACGGCGAGTTCCGCTACGACCGCCAACCAGTAGGAGCCTTACAAGCCCTGGACCCAGAGCGAGTCGTCTACACCGGTACTGCGAGCAAAAGCCTCGCCCCCGGCCTGCGACTAGCGTGGATGGTGCTGCCGGAGCACCTGATGGAGCCGGTCCTCGAAGCCAAACGCACAACGGACTTGCTGACCGCGACACTCGACCAGCTCATCCTCGCGGAGTTCATCGCCTCCGGGCACTACGACCGCCACGTACGCCGTACTCGCCAGCACTACCGCCGTCGCCGCGACCACCTGGTTGAGCTACTGGCCGTCCGGGCTCCCGGCGTCACCGTGGCCGGCATCTCGGCCGGCTTGCACGTGCTGCTCGACGTACCAGGCGACGCAGCCGAAATGGTCGCCCGCGCCAAACGCCAGGGCCTGCTAATCGCCGCGCTCGACACCTACCGCTTCACCCCGGACCCGGCCGCCCGCCAGGCCCTGATCGTCGGCTACGGCACCCCACCCGACCACTCCTACAACGGAGCCCTAGACCTGCTCTGCCAGATCCTCGCGGTCTAGTGCGCGGGTCAAGGCGCGGATGTCCTCAGGCCCTACTCGGCAGCAGCCGCCGATGTACTCCGCTCCGGCCGCCACCCATCCGGGCGCCAACGAGGTGGAGTCAGCTGCGCCGCCGGTCCAGCGGCGACCTCCTGCGTCCCATCCTTCGCCACTGTTGGGGTAGGCAACTACCGGCTTTCCGCTCACCGCGGCGGCGAGTTCGACGGCCCTTTGGACATCTTCCGGTGCGCAACAGTTGATGCCAAGGGCAACGAGGTTTGTACTCCGGATGGCGAATGCTTCCTCGAGCGGCTGGCCGGCGCGAGTGCGAGTATCGGCCGCGGAGTACGAAAGCCAGGCAGGAAAGGCGATCTCGTCGATCAGCTCGACCAGCACCGCTGCCTCATCGAGATCGGGAATCGTTTCGACGGCCAGCAGGTCGGGGCCTGCAGCAACCAACAACTCCAGCCGAGGCAGATGGAAATCGCGCAGGAACGCCTTGCTCACGCCGTACCGGCCCCGGTACTCCGACCCGTCGGCGAGGACCGCGCCGTAGGGACCAACCGATGCTGCCACAAACCGCTCCTGCCCGTCGACGGCCAACTCATCGCGGACTCGCTTGGCAATGGCGACGCTAGAACTGATCAACCGTTCTGCCTCGTCACGTGGCACTCCCGCCTTGCCGAAGCCGGAGACACTCGCCTGGTAGCTGGCCGTGGTCGCGAAGGTGGCGCCGGCTTCGTAGTACGCCCGATGCACGGCTGCGATCTCGCCCGGCGCGTCCTTCAGCAATCGCGCCGACCAGAGCGCATCGGAAAGATCGTGCCCGCGATCTTCCAGGGCGTTCGACATTCCACCGTCGAGGATGTGCACAGCTCAGCCTTCCCGAACCAGTTCGAGCACTTCGTCCGCGCAACCCCAGGACAGCGTGACGCCGGAGCCGCCGTGGCCGTAGCAATGGATCACGCGGCGATCGCCGGAGCGCACGCTTTCGCAGCGGACCTCGGGCCGGGCCGGCCGCAGGCCGACGCGATGCCGGAGGACTTTCGCCTTGCGGAGCTGGGGAATCAGCTCGGTGGCGCGGTCGAGGATCTGCCCAGCGGTCTTCTCGTGAACAGTGAGATCCCAGTTGTCCGGCTGACTGGTGCCGCCGACAACCACATCCTTCGAGCGCGGTACGACGTAACACAGATCCTGCGGGCCGCGGTCGGCGATCAGCCACTCGGCGAGGCCGAACTGTTGGACGGTGAGCACCTGCCCGCGAACCGGCGTGATGGTCGGGTCGTGGGCGGTCAGTCGGGCGCCGAGGCCCGCGCAGTTCACGACGATCTCGGCCGTGTTCGGCAAGCTCGACAGCGCGGCCCGAGTGAGCGTCCCACCGGCCGCCTCGAGCCGTTTCACCAAGTACTGCAGGTAGAGCGGCATCTCCACGACCGGCGTCGTGAACGACCAGCCGTCACGGAAGCCGGGCGGCGGCGACCCGACGCGACGCAGATCGGGGAGCGCGTCCGCCCAGACCGGGTCCTTCGCCGGCTCGAGCAGGTACTCCTTGCCGTGCCGCAACTGCACCGACGGTTCGGACGCGGCCAGCTTGCCGAACTCCTCGTACGACGAACGCGCCCAGCCGGCGACCTGATCGCCCGCCGACAGGAACGGATACCAGATCGCGGCGGCGACGGCCGACGTGGTCTCCAGTGGCAGATCCCTGGCGAACACGCCCACCTCGTACCCGGACTCGGCCAGCCTGACGGCACAGCTGAGCCCGATCACTCCCGCCCCCACCACGATTACTCGCATTCACGCATTGTCACCTGCCTGGCGTCACTCCGCCACCGGCGGCGCTCAGCGCACCAGGCAGGGACGCTTCGGGTCGAACGTCCAGTCCTTGATCAGGTACTGCATCGCGATCGCGTCGTCGCGAGCGCCGAGGCCGTGGGCGAGGTAGAGCTCATGCGCGGTCTGGAGGGCATCCCGGTCCAGCTCGACGCCAAGTCCGGGTGCCGTCGGTACGGCGATCCTGCCATTGGTGATCCGCAGTGGATCCTTGGTCAGCGCCTGACCGTCCTGCCAGATCCAGTGGGTGTCCAGCGCGGTGATCTCGCCTGGCGCCGCCGCGCCGACCTGGGTGAACATGGCCAGCGAGATGTCGAAGTGGTTGTTGGAGTGCGATCCCCAGGTCAGCCCGAAGTCGTGGCAGAGCTGGGCCACCCGCACCGAACCGCTCATCGTCCAGAAGTGCGGGTCCGCCAGCGGGATGTCCACCGCGTTCGCGCGCAGCGCATGGCTCAGTTCGCGCCAGTCCGTGGCGATCATATTGGTCGCGGTACGCAACCCGGTGGCGCGCTTGAACTCGGCCATCGTCTCGCGGCCGGACAGTCCCGGCTCCGGCCCGCACGGATCCTCGGCGTACGCGAGTACGTCGCCCAGACCGGAGCACAACTCGATCGCCTCCCGCACCGGCCAGGCGCCGTTCGGGTCGATCGTGATCCGGGCTGTCGGGAATCGCCGGGCCAGCGCGGTGATCGCGGCGAACTCTTCCGGACCGGCGAGAACGCCACCCTTGAGCTTGAAATCGGTGAAGCCATAGCGATCCTGCGCCGCCTCGGCCAGCGCCACCACGGCATCCGGCGTCAGCGCCTCCTGACGACGCAAACGTGACCACCGATCGTTGCCGCCGTCATCAGTTCGGTAAGGCAGGTCCGTACTGCCGGGATCGCCGACGTAGAAGAGATAGCCGAGCACCGGTACGGTCTCGCGCTGCTGCCCGTCGCCGAGCAGCTCAGCAACCGGTACTCCGAGGTGCTTGCCCATCAAGTCGAGCAAGGCCGACTCCAGCCCGGTGACGGCGTGCACGGTCGTGCGAAGGTCGAACGTCTGAGCGCCCCGGCCACCGGAATCGCGGCCGGCGAAGGTCGTACTGACCTCCCGGAGCAGCTGTCGGTAGCGGGCAATCTCCTTGCCCACCAGGAGTTCCGCGGCTTCAGCCACTGTCGAAGCGATCTTGCCGCCACCGGGAACCTCGCCCAGACCGACGTTGCCCTCGCTGTCGGTGAGGATGACGACATTCCTGGTGAAGAACGGTCCGTGCGCGCCGCTCAGGTTGAGCAGCATGCTGTCGTACCCGGCGACCGGGACGACCTCGACCGAGCTGATGGTCGGGGTCACCCGAGTTTGCCGATCAGGTCGGTCAGCTGGGCCAGTTCGTCGTCGGTCAGGTCCTGCAGCGGGGGCCTGACCGGTCCCGCCGACCGGCCGATCGCGGTCAGCCCAGCCTTCACGATCGACACCGCGTAGCCCTTCGTCCGGTCCCTGATATCAAGATAGGGCAGCACGAACTCCCGGAGCTTGCGGTAGACGCCATCGCGGTCCTGGGCCCGGACGTCGGCGTAGAAGCCGAGCGCGAACTCGGGTACGAAGTTGAAGATCGCCGACGAGTACGTGCTGACGCCCAGTTGCAGCAGCGGCAGCGCGAAGGTCTCAGCGGTCGGCAGCCCGCCGATGTAGGTCAGGCGGTCGCCGACGCGGGCATAGATGCGGGTCATCATCTCGATGTTGCCCACGCCGTCCTTGAGACACACCAGATTCTCGTTGCGGTCGGCAAGCACCGCGACGGAGGTGTCGTCCAGGATCGCGTTGGCACGGCTGTAGACGGTCACCCCGAGCGAGGTGCTGCGGCAGACGGCCGAGACGTGCTCAACGAGTCCGGCCTGCCCGGCCTCGGTGAGGTACGGCGGAAGCAGCAGCAGGCCGTCGGCTCCGGCGGCCTCGGCAGCCTGAGCCTGGGCGATGGCCAGTGCGGTTCCGCCAGTGGCCGGCGCCAGTACCGGAACCGTGCCGCCGATCTCGGAGACCGCAGTACTGACCACGGTGTCGATCTCGGCCGGTGTCAGCGAGAAGCCCTCGCCGGTACCGCCGGCCGCGAAGAGCCCGGCGACCTCGTACTGGCTCAGCCAGGACAGGTGTTCGCGGTAGCGGGCCTCGTCGAACGCGAGGCCACTGTCGAACGGCGTGACCGGAAAGGAGAGCAGTCCGGTCTTGAGCTGAGCGGCGAGCTCACGGGGGGAATAGTGCGTCACGCCGTCAGCGTAAGGAGGCCTTCTGATGCCTGTCCAAGATCCATTTAGTATCTATTGATGCTCTGAGGGCATCACAGGGTCGTCGAACAGCCGCAGGACGCGGTGCAGCAGGGGACTGGTCGACTCCCGGTTCCAGATCGCATGCAACTCGACGGGCCCGGCCTCGGTGGAGTCGACGAGATCGCAGTACACGACGCCCTGGACGCCGAGACTTCGGGCCGAGGCCGGTACCAGGGCGACACCGCGACCGGCCGCCACCAGCAGGACGACGGTGAGGATCTGCTGGACCCGTTGCTCGATCCGGGGATGGACGTTGGTGAGGAAGCGCACCGTCAGTTCGTGGAAGTAGCGGGCCTGCGTGGGGGAGTAGCTGATGACCTGCTCATTGGAGAAGTCGGCCGGCGTCAGCGCTCTGTCGGCGGTGGCCAACCGGTGATCAGCCGGTACTACGGCGCAAAGCGGCTCGCGGAACACGACCCGGGAATCGAGCGCCAGGGAATCGAACGGCGGGCGACCCAGGCCCAGATCCAGCTCGCCGCGGAGCAGGCCGTCGACCTGAGCCGGGGTGACTCGCTCGTGCAGGATCACGTCGACACCCGGTAGTTCCTCGGACATCCGGCGGAGCAATGGGCCGAGCGTCCTGATCGCGGAGACCGCGGTGAACCCCAGCCGGAGCGTGCCGGCCGCACCACCTTCGACGCGGCGGGCCAGGTCGCTCGCGGTCTCGACCAGGGCCAGCAGCCGGCGCGCCTCGGCGAGGAAGGCCTGGCCGGCGTCGGTCAGCGCCACCCGGCGGTTGTCGCGTTCCAGCAGCCTGGCCCCGACGGCGCGTTCCAGTTTCTGCACCTGCCGGCTCAACGGCGGCTGGGTCATGTTCAGCCGTTCGGCGGCGCGGCCGAAGTGCAGTTCCTCGGCGACCGCGACGAAGGCGCTGATCTGATCGAGGGAAAACATGATTCGCAAAAGGTATCACTCGATGCCCAAACGGCCTTGGACACGTATTAATGGCCACCCTACGCTCACGAAATCGGCCCGCTCAGAGGAGAAATTCCATGAAGTTCACACAGATGAGCCGCCGGGCCTTCCTGGTGGCGGCCGGCGGTGTGACAGTCGCCGCGATGCTCTCCGCCTGTGGCGGGGTCAAGACGACGTCGACCGGCGGAGAGGGCAAGTACCCGACCGGGAACATCCAGATGAGTGTCGGCGCTTCGCCTGGTGGCAGCACCGACCTGATCACCCGCGCCATCGCCGAGGGAGTCGGCAAGGAGCTGGGGGTCTCGGTGCCGGTGGTGAACAAGCCGGGCGCCAACGGCGCGCTCAACGCCAAGGAGCTGCAGTCCGCCAAGGCCGACGGCTACAAGATCGCCGTTCAGAACGCGTCGCTCTTCACGATCACCCCGCTGGCCGTCTCCGCGGCCGAGGCCGTGAAGGTCGACGACTTCGACCTGATCACCGGGATCTCCCAGGACGACTACATGCTGGCGGCACCGGCCGCGTCGGGGTACAAGAATATCGCCGACCTGAAGAAGGCCGGCAAGAACATCAAGTACGGCACGACCGGCGTCGGTACCGGGGCGCAGCTCGCCTCCGCGCTGACCTTCAAGGTGGCCGGGATCCCGTCCACCTCCGTGCCCTTCGACGGTGGGGCCCCGGCGATGACCGCGTTGCTCGGCAGTCAGGTCGACGTGGCCACGTTCCAGATCGGCGAGGGCATCGAGAACGTCAAGGCGGGCAAGCTCGTCCCGCTGGCCGTCTTCTCGGCCGAGCGGATCAAGTTCCTGCCGGACGTGCCGACTGCCAAGGAGCAGGGCTTTGACGTGGTCGTCGCGCAGTACCGCTTCCTGACGGCGCCGAAGGGCACTCCCGAGGACGTGAAGACCAAGCTGGCCGAGGCCGCGAAGACAACCTTCGCCACCGAGGAGTACAAGAAGTTCAACGCGGCGAACTTCCTCACTCCCATCGAGGTCGCGCCCGGCGAGATCGGGAAGATCCTCGACGAGGCCAGTACGAAGTACAAGGCGCAGATCGACCAGTACGGCATCGAACTCGGCGCCAAGAAGTGAGCACTGCCGAGCCGCCTGCCGCCGAGCCGCCGATCGACAGCGCGGCGCTGCTGGCGGAGCTGGCCGAGGACCGGCCGCCGCCGGCCGGGCCCTGGGCGCAGGTCGGTGCGGCCGGCGTTACCGGACTGATCGGGCTGGCTGGGCTGATCCTCTCCGCGCGGCTCGGCCTCGGCCAGCTCACCGCACCCGGCCCGGGGCTGTGGCCGTTCGTGGTCAGCGTCGTCATCACCACTTTGTCGGTGCTGCTGGCGCTGACCGGGCGGCAGGGGACCGATACCGAGAAGTTCTCCCGGTCCAGCCTGACGATCGCGACCGCCGTGGTCACCCTGGTCCTGCTGGGGCTCGCCTTGCCGGTAATCGGATTCGAGATCCCCTCGCTGCTGCTGACCTTCGTCTGGCTGCGGTGCCTGGGCAAGGAGTCCTGGCGGTCGTCGATCGTGATCAGCCTCGGCACGGTGGTCGCGTTCTATCTGCTGTTCGTGCTGGTGCTCAAGATCCCTCTTCCCCGGCTCATCTGATGGGCCGCACCTCAGCTGAAGGGCCGAGATGGACTTCCTGAACCCGGTGCTCGACGGCTTCGGCGTCGTCGTGCAACCGGCCAATTTGCTGTACTGCCTGGCCGGCGTCGTGATCGGCATGCTGATCGGAGTGCTGCCCGGGCTCGGCCCGGCCGCCACGATCGCGATCCTGCTGCCGGTCACGTACGGCGTCGAGCCGGTGTCGGCGATCATCATGCTGGCCGGCATCTTCTACGGAGCGCAGTACGGCGGAACCATCACCTCGGTGCTGCTGCGACTGCCCGGCGAGGCGTCGTCCGTGGTCACCGTCTTCGACGGCTTCGCCTTGGCCAAGCAGGGCAGAGCCGGTACTGCGCTCGGCATCGCGGCCATCGGGTCCTTCATCGGTGGCACGGTCTCGATCATCGGGCTCACCCTGCTGGCGCCAGTGGTGGCGAGCGTCGCGCTGGACTTCGGCCCGCCGGAGTACGCCGCGCTGGCCCTGTTCGGCGTACTGCTGGTGGCGACCGTCGGCAACGGCGGCCGGCTCAAATCGGTGATCGCGGCATGCCTCGGCCTGCTGCTGGCCACGGTCGGCCGGGACACCTTCACCGGTGCCGACCGCTTCACCTTCGCCAACCTGGACCTTGCCGACGGCATCGACTTCGTGCCGATCGCGATGGGACTGTTCGGTCTCGGCGAGATCCTCTACAACCTGGAGGAACGCCAGCACAAGCGGCAGGAGCCGGCCAAGGTCTCCACCGTGTGGCCGTCCCGGCAGGATCTGCGCCAGTCCCGTGGCGCCATCGGTCGCGGCTCGGTGATCGGCTTCGTGCTCGGAGTACTGCCGGGTGGCGGCGCGACACTGTCGTCCCTGGTCGCGTACGCCGTGGAGAAGCGCCGGGCCAAGGAGCCGGAGCGGTTCGGACGCGGCGCGATCGAAGGCGTGGCGGCACCGGAGAGCGCCAACAACGCGGCCGCCACGTCATCGTTCATCCCGCTGCTCACGCTGGGCATCCCGGCCAACGCGACGATGGCGCTCATGTTCGGAGCCCTGCTGATCCAGGGCATCCCGCCCGGACCGCAACTGGTCTCGGAGCACCCGGACCTGTTCTGGGGCGTCGTCAACTCCATGTACGTCGGCAACATCCTCTTGCTGATCATGAGCATCCCGTTGGTCGGCGTGTTCGTGAAGATCCTCCGCATCCGCCCGGCCGTGCTGGCGCCGATCACCGTGCTGATCACGCTGCTGGGGGTCTACACGGTGGCCAACCGGATCTTCGACGTCTTCCTGGTGATCGTCTTCGGGGTGCTCGGCTACCTGATGAAGAAGTTCGGCTTCGAGCCCGGACCGTTGGTGCTGGCCTTCGTCCTCGGCAGCGTGATGGAGATCGCGGTCCGCCAGTCCCTGCTGATCTTCGGCGGCGACGTGACCGGCTTCTTCACCCGGCCGATCTCCGGCACGGTCCTCGCCGTCCTCATCCTGGTACTGGTTCTTCCGGTCGCCAGGCAAATCAGAAAGTCCCGGCAGCAGAGCCGGCCAGACAAGGAGTTGGTGTGAGCACCTCGCGTGTCTCCCGGGTCGTGATCACCCCCGTCGCCTTCGCGGACCCGCCGCTGCTCAACGTGGTGGGCGTGCATCAGCCGTACGCGTTGCGCGCCATCGTCCAGCTCCAGACCGATAGTGGGAGCGTCGGTCTGGGCGAGACGTACGCCGACGACGCGCACCTGGCGCGACTGGCGGCCGTTGCCGACGTGCTGCCCGGCTTGGACGTCTATGACCTGAACGGTCTGCGGCAGCGGGTGAGCGAGGTACTGCGGCTGGACGGGAGCGCGAAGGTGGGCGGCATGCTGGCCATCCAGAACCCGGCCGATGTCGTGCTGTCCCCGTTCGAGGTCGCGCTGCTCGACATCCAGGGCAAGGAACTGGGCCGGCCGGTCGCCGATCTGCTCGGCGGCGCGGTGCGGACCGAAGTACCGTTCAGCGCCTATCTGTTCTACAAGTGGGCGGCTCATCCGGGCCTCGAGCCAGACTCGTGGGGCGCCGCGCTCGACCCGGACGCGATCGTCGCGCAGGCGACGCGGATGGTCGACGAGTACGGCTTCACGGCGATCAAGCTGAAGGGCGGGGCGTTCCCGCCGGATGAGGAGATCGAGGCGGTAAAAGCGCTGGCTGCGGTCTTCCCAGGTCACAAGTTGCGGATCGATCCCAACGGCGCTTGGACACCTGCGACGTCGGTGCGGGTGGCCGAGGAACTCGAGGGGATCATCGAGTACCTCGAGGACCCGACGCCTGGCATCGAGGGGATGGCGCAGGTGGCGGAGCAGACCGACATTCCGCTGGCCACGAACATGTGCGTCATCGCCTTCGACCATCTCAAGCCGGCCGTGCTGGCCGACGCCGTACAGGTCGTCCTGTCGGATCACCACTACTGGGGTGGTCTGCAGCGGTCACGGCTGCTTGCCGGGATCTGCGACACGTTCGGTCTAGGTTTGTCGATGCATAGCAATTCGCACCTGGGGATCAGCCTCGCCGCGATGACCCAGTTGGCGGCGGCGACTCCGAACCTCACCTACGCGTGCGACACCCACTACCCCTGGAAAACCGAGGACCTCATCAAGCCAGGCGCACTGGACTTCTCGGGCGGCAGCATCCGACTGCCGGACAGCCCCGGGCTGGGAGTCGAACTCGACGAGGACGCCCTCGGCCGGCTGAACGACCAGTACCTATCCTGCGGCATCCGCGCCCGAGACGACACGACGTACATGCGCACCGTGCACCCGGACTTCACCCCGAACACTGCCCGGTGGTGACTGCTACCTCTGCAAACGGTGGCGGCCCGGACCGCCACCACACACCAACCTCGACTGGTCGCATCCGGCTGAGCGTGCGCAGGCGTGCTGCCGGGCAGAAACGGCAAGTTGGCATGTGATGGCGGTCCGGGCCGGCTACCCAAGATCACAAACTTCAGCTTCGCCGCCCCTAGCCCTCTAGCTGGACCAGCAATCCTGGAACGCCACCCACCTGATCATTCGCCCCCTTTGACCCTCTCCGCACCGCTCCCGCTTCCGATGGAAGCAACTGCTGGAGGTCGGTGGCGAGTGCTACTTCTGTAGGCGGTGGCGGGTGTTTGACAGGTGTACGCGGGCTGCGGCTCGGGCGCCCTCGGGGTCGGAACGGGCGATCGCGTCGTAGATGTTCTCGTGCTCCGCGATGACTCGGGTGAAGTGGGAGGCGTCGGCGGGTGAGTACGACGGGTCCAGGCGGGTGCGCGGCAGCATGATCATCATCGGTCCGAGCGAGTCGAGCAGCTCGGAGTAGAAACGGTTGCCCGAGGCAACGGCTACTTTGAGATGGAACGCAAAGTCCGCCGCCACCAGCTTGCCGGGGTCCTGCCCCGCCCGGCGGAAGTCGGTCAGCGCCCGGGCGATCGCCTTCAGCTGATGCTCGGTACGCCGTCCTGCCGCCAGCCCGGCGGCCTCGACCTCGAGCCCGATCCGGAAATCGAGCAGGTCGAGGACGTCGCGATGCGAGCGGATCCGGGAGGCGTCGAGGGAGAACTCGTGCGCGGGCAGGGCGAGCACGAACGACCCGCGGCCCTGGAAGGTCTCTACCAACCCGGCTGCCTGCAGCCGGGAGATCGACTCGCGCACCACCGTCCGGCTGACCCCGAACTCCGCGGTCAGCGAACTCTCGGCGGGCAACTTGCTCCCCGGCTCGAGCTCGCCCGCCAGAATCCGTTCCTTCAGCCGCTCGACCAGCTCATGCGCCAGCCCGCGCCCACCCTCGCGATCCAACTGCTCGTTCATCGAGTGCCGAACTCGCAGGAGTCGACGGTCCACGCCTTGCACTGGTCGCTGGTGGAAAACCCCAGCCCCGGCCGGTCCGGCACCAGCATCCGTCCGTCCTTCGTCTCGAGACGCTCGTTGAACAAGGGATCGAGCCACTCGAAGTGCTCCACCCACGGCTCCCGCGGGTACGCCGCGGCGAGGTGCAAGTGGATCTCCATCGCGAAGTGCGGAGCAAGCTGCAAGCCGTGGTGGTCGGCCAGCGTCGCCAGCTTCAGGAACGGCGTGATGCCCCCGATCCGCGGCGCGTCCGGCTGGATGATGTCCGCCGCGCGGGCCTCGATCAGGCGGACATGCTCGGTGACGCTGGACAGCATCTCCCCGGTGGCGATCGGCGTGTCGAGCGTCGCGGCCAGTTGCGCATGTCCTTCGGCGTCGTAGGCATCGAGCGGTTCCTCGATCCAGACCAGGTCGAACTGCTCCAGAGCCCGCCCGACGCGCAGTGCCGTACCGCGATCCCACTGCTGGTTGGCGTCGACCATCAGCGGTACGCCGGTGCCGAGATGCTCGCGGACGGCGCTGACCCGCTCAAGATCGATCCGGCTGTCGGGCTGGCCGACCTTGAGCTTGATCCCGCCGATGCCGTCGGCCAGCGACTTCGACGCGCGCTCCTTGACCTCCTCGATCGGCGCGTGCAGGAAGCCGCCCGAGGTGTTGTAGGTCCGCACCGAGTCCCGATGCGCACCGAGGAGCTTGGCCAATGGCAGGCTCGCCCGCTTCGCCTTCAAATCCCACAACGCGATATCGATCGCCGCGATCGCCTGGGTGGCGACCCCGGACCGACCAACCGAGGCACCGGCCCAGAGCAACTTGTCGTACAGCTTGGCGATATCCGACGGGTCCTCGCCGATCAGGTTGTGCCCGATCTCCTTGGCATGCGCGTACTGCGCCGGCCCGCCGGCCCGCTTGGAGTAGCTGAACCCGATCCCGTGCTGGCCGTCCTGGGTGGCGACCTCGGCGAACAGCAGCACGACCTCGGTCATCGGCTTCTGCCGCCCGGTCAGCACCTTGGCGTCGCTGATGGGCTGATCGAGCGGAAGCACCACGGAGGACAGCCGGAGATGGCGGATACGATCACTCATGAAGTCATCGTACAAGTTAACAACTTGTCTGACGACTGGTTCCGCCTTCCGGGTGGCCGGGAGGCGCGGACCGCCCCCACTCACAAAGCCGGCGAACCCAGGCACCAGTTCGCCCAGTCACGCTCACCGCGGCAACTGAGGTGGCCGTGCCGGGTGGTTTGTGAGTGGCAGCGGTCCGCCCCTAACGCAGCTCCACCGCAAGGCTGTAGAGCCGGGTGATCTGTGCGGCGCCGTTGTTGTCGTCGGAGAGCAGGTAGAGCTGCCGACGGCCGCCCGGGAGCCAGCCGCCGAGGGCGAGACCTTCGACGTTGTCGAGCAGCGGGTTGGGCTGCGGCTGCTTGGCGATCGCGCCCGACGGCGGGCAGTCGACCAGGTCGAAGAGCAGCTTCTTCCGCAGGAACACCCCGTCCGGAGCATCCGCGAGTGACGCCCGCTGGCTCACGTCCGCCGCCTGGCGCAACGACACGGTGAACACCCGGATCGTGTTGCCAACGCCCGGCGTGAAGGTCCGCTCCAGCGAGACGAGCTCGTTGCGGCCGACGACGGCGAGCTCGACCAAGGAGAGTCCTGGGTCCGGCTTGTAGGCGTACTGCGCGGCGACGGCGTACTCGCCGCCGGGGTGACCGGCGTACCGGATGATGCGGTTGCGGCTGCTGCCTTGGGCGTCCGTGCCGTCGGGGGCGAGCGGGCCTTCCATCCCGGCGTACAGGGTGTGGCCGTCGGGGCTGACCGCGAGCGACTCGAAGGTGGCGTTGGTGCTTGCCTCACCGGCCGGTGCGACCTGGAACCGCGATGGCACTGGCAGCGAGGCGACCTGCTTGCCGTCGGAGAGCCGGAAGCGCCGGATCGACGGCTCCCGCTCGGAGGTGGCGAGGATCGTCCGGCCACCGCGCTCCGCGACCAGGCCTTCGCCGTCGAAGTCCGCCCCGTTGTACGGCGTACCGTCCGGTCGCCGCAGGATCGTCATGCTGTCCACTGCTACCTGGGGTTTGCCCTGCTTCGAGCCCAGCTTGAGTCCGAAGACCCGGGCCGGCGTGGTCTGCACGTTGTCGACCAGCGCGAGCGCGTGCCCCGGCCGGGTGACGTTGAGGGCCGACAACCCCGCCACCGGTTGCCCGTCGTACGACGCCTTGTCCAGGCTGTCCGAGAAGCCCAGGAGCCGCGCATCCGGCGAACAACTGCCCCCAGAACCACCAGAGCCGCCGTCCGCGCCGGTCGGACCCGGCGCAGCGGCGGCTGCGGTCAGCGAAGTGGTCAGCGCGGCCAGTACTGCGGCCGCGGCGAATGGTGTCTGCCAGCGCATCAGGAATCCTCCGGGTCTCGATGTCTTCGCCCATCGAAACCCATCCCCCAAAACGCCAGGTGAACAGCTACTCGACGGTGACGGACTTCGCCAGGTTGCGGGGCTTGTCGACGTCGTGGCCGAGGGCGACGGCGGCGTAGTACGCGATGATCTGCAGCGGGATGGTGAGCAGGATCGGGTCGAGCTCCGGTTCGTTCTTCGGGACCTGGATCACCGCGGCGGCGCCGGCCGGGACGTCGACGCCGGGGTGGGTGATGACGTACAGCGGGCCCGAGCGGGCGGCGATCTCGTGCAGCGCGCCGATGTTGCGGTCCAGCAGTTCGTCCTGCGGAACGATCGCCACGCTCGGGACGTCCGGCGAGATGAGCGCCAGCGGGCCGTGCTTCAGCTCGGAGGTCTGGTACGCCTCGGCGTGCCGATAGGAGATCTCCTTGAGCTTCTGCGCGCCTTCGCGGGCCACCGGGTAGCCGCGGGTGCGGCCGACGTAGAAGACGCTCTCGTGCTGGGAGAGCCGGCCGGCGATCTTGCCCAGCTCCTCCTCCTGGTCCACGATCGTCTGGATCTGGGCCGGGATCTTCTTCAGGCCCTCGATCAGCCGGCGGCCGTCGGCGGGGGAGACGTCGCGGATCCGGCCGAGGTGGATGCCGAGCATCGCGAACGCGACGGCCATGTTGGTGAGCGCCTTGGTGGACGCGACCGAGACCTCCGGGCCGGCGTGCAGGTAGACGCCGCCGTCGACCTCACGGGCGATGCTGGAGCCGACCGCGTTCACCAGGCCGATCACCCGGCCGCCCTTGCGCTTCAGTTCCTGTACTGCGACCAGCGTGTCGAGCGTCTCGCCGGACTGGCTGACCGCGACGTACAGGGTGTCGCGCTCGACCACCGGGTTGCGGTAGCGGAACTCCGACGCGGGCTCGGCGTCGGCGGGGATCCGGGCCACCTCTTCGATGAACTGGGCGCCCATCTGGCCGGCGTAGTACGCCGAACCGCAGCCGAGGATCTTGACCCGCTTGATCTCGCGGGCCTCGCGGGCATCCATGTTCAGGCCGCCCAGGTGGACGGTGTGGAAGCGCTCGTCCAGGCGGCCGCGCAGGGCCCGCTGGACGGCTTCCGGCTGCTCGTGGATCTCCTTCATCATGAAGTGCTCGTGCAGGCCGCGCTCGTACTCGTCGGCGCTCCACTCGACCGTCTTGGGAGTGTTGGTGGTCGGCGAGGCGTCCTGGGTGAAGGTGCGGTAGCCGTCCGCCTTGACAGTGGCCAGCTCGCCGTCGGCCAAGTAGACGACCTGGCGGGTGTAGCGGATCAGCGCGGCCGCGTCGGAGGCGACATGCATCTCGCCGTCGCCGATGCCGAGGATCAGCGGGCTGCCGTTGCGGGCGACCACGATCCGGTCGGGGAAGTCCAGGTCGACCACGGCGATGCCGTAGGTGCCCTCGATCCGGCGCAGGGCGGCCATCACCTTCTCCTCGAGGGTGGCGCCGTCGGATTGCTCGATCAGGTGCGCGAGGACCTCGGTGTCGGTCTCGGAGCGCAGCTTGACGCCGGCGTCCTCCAACTGGCGGCGCAGTACGCCGGCGTTGTCGAAGATGCCGTTGTGGACGACCGCGATCCGCTCGTTGCCGCTGGCGTGCGGGTGCGCGTTGTCCTTGCTCGGGCCGCCGTGCGTGGCCCAGCGGGTGTGGCCGATGCCGAGCTTGCCGCCGAAGCGCTTGGGCAGCGAGGCCTCCAGCTCACGGACCCGGCCGGCGTCCTTGTGCACCTTCAGTTCACTCGACCCGAGGACGGCGACGCCGGCCGAGTCGTAGCCGCGGTATTCCAGCCTGGCCAGGCCGTCCACCAGGATCGGCGCGGCCGGTTTGGTGCCGACATATCCGACGATTCCGCACATGGGGAGGGTGTTCCTTTCGCGAGGTTTGGTGTGGTCAGCCGTAGACGATGCGCCGCAGCTGGCGGGCCGACAGCTCGGGTGAGCGCACCGGCCAGTGCCGGAGCTCGGTGCCGAGCCGGGCGAAGATCTCGTCGTTGCGGGCGCCGTAGGTCTGCAGTTCGCGGTGCCGGCGCCGGACGTACTGCTCGGTCGTCTCGGTGAAATAGGCCAGGACGTCGGCGACCACCCGGCGGGCGTCTTCCGGTGTCAGGCCGGTGGTGCGGCTGATCTGCTCAACGAGGTCCTCGCTGGGATCTGCCGCCTCACTCATCACGCAACAACTGTGCAGTGAAACCAGGGCCAAAGCCAAGAATCTGCCCGAAATCGGGCACGCTTCACGGTTTCTTGGCATGCCGAGGTAGACCAGTGGCGCGGCTGGACACTACTCCGATCGCTCCCCGCTGTCGAAACCGGCTCACCCCTTGCAGCGCGGGTTCGCCGGGCGTACGACTATTTTGTACGGGGCGACTCTCGGGGACCTGGAGGTCGGCCGGCCCGTTGCTTGTGGCCGTGCCGTCAACCCCGGAGAGGTCCCTGCCATGAATCGCCCAGCAGTCATCGCCGTACTCGCGGCCGCCGCGCTGGTTACCGCCAGCGGGTTCACCGCAAATGCGCAGCCGTCATCCCAGGCAGCCTCGATTTCGACCGGCTCGTTCGCTCGGGGTGGTTCCTTCACCCTGACCGGAGCCGATGCCCGCGCCTTCGCCGTACCGAAGGATGTGGTGAAGGTCTGGTCGGCCAAGCTCGCAGGAGGAGCCACGCAGACCCGTTATCAGCAGTTGGTCGCTGGGGCCAAGGTATTCGGTGGTCAGCTGACTGTGCTGGCCGACAAGTCCGGGCGTACCACGGCAGTGGTCGGCGCGTACTTCCCGGGTCTGAAGGCCAAGAACAGCACGGCCGTGACCCCCGCCGGAGCGCGCGGAGTGGCCGCCAAGCGGATCGGCAGTACCGGAAAGTGGTCTTCGAGCCTCCGCATCGATCCGCGGGACGGCCGGATGTTCCACGAGGTCCTCAACCAGCGACTCGATCACCGCTGGGTGCACTGGGTCGACGCCGGCAGCGGAGCCGTGAAGAAGCAGTACGACGCGGTCGCGCACGGCGATGGAACCGGCGTCAAGGGCGACACCAAGACGCTGGACACCACGCGGATCGGCAGCACGTTCTTCCTGCGCTCCAGGGATCTGCGGCAGGAGACGTACGACGCGAAGAACAAGGCCGTGCTGCCCGGCACGATCATGACCGATACCGACGACCACTGGAATACCAATCTGCCGAACCTGAAGTCTCCCAGCCAGGCGCCGGGTGTGGACGCGCACTACTACGCGAACGTGACCGACGACTTCTACGCCGACAGCTTCGGGCGCGACAGCCTCGACGACAACGGCATGCAGATGATCTCGACCGTGCACGTGCTGAACCGTTTCTGCAACGCGTTCTGGAACGGGGAGCAGATGGCCTACGGCGACGGCGACAGCAAGACCTGTATCTCGCTGTCCGGCGGCCTGGACGTGGTCGGGCACGAGCTCACCCACGGCGTCACGCAGTTCACCTCGAACCTGATCTACGAGAACGAGTCCGGTGCGCTGAACGAGGCGTTCAGCGACATGATGGGCAACACGATCGAGTTCTACGCCGCGGCCGGCGGGCTCGACCCGGCAGCGACTCCGGACTGGCTGATCGGTGAGGACATCATCCTGTCGCCCGACGTCGCACCGGGATTCCGGAACATGGGTGACCCGCAGGAGGATCTGGATCCCGACCACTACAGCGAGTTCATCGTCACCACCGCGGACAACGGCGGCGTGCACTCCAACAGCGGTATCCCGAACCACGCCTACTACCTCGCCGTCAACGGCGGCAAGAACGCCGGCTGCGACGCGGTCGGATCGAGTGGACACCAGCACACGCTCGACTGTGGCGTGACTGTTCCGGCACTGGGGCTGGCACAGGCGGCACAGGCCTTCTACACCGCTTTCACCAGCCTGCCGGAGTTTGCGAACATGTGTGACGCGCGAAACGCCACAGTGGTCGTCAATGCAGGCACGGCGGCGGCCTGGGACGCAGTAGGCATCCACTCCGGCTGTACTCCGGGCGTGCCGCCGCCTCCGCCGTGTGTCGGCGACCCGGATGCTCAGATCCCCTTCGAGTCGCCACATCCCTACGGCAACAACGGCGACTGCACGTGGATCTATGACAACGGCACAGGTGGCTTCGCGTTCCACTTCAGCCTGCTCGACACGGAGAAGGACTTCGACTACGTGATCGTGTCGGATGGGAACGGCAACGAGCTGATCCGGTACACGGGTCTGCAGCGCCGCGGCGCGACCTCGCCATGCATCGGCACCAGCACCGGCTCGGTCCGGCTGCTGACCGATTCATCGGTGGTCGCACAGGGCTTCATAGTCGACGCGGTGGTGCCCTGCTGATCAGAACAGGCGCAGTACGTCGGATTCCATGCCTCGGAGTGCGTCATAGTCGACTGTGACGCACTCCAGGCCACGATCGGTGGCGAGGAACTGGGCCTGGGGCTTGATCAGCTGCGCCGCGAAGATGCCGCGAACCGGCGAGAGCAGCGGGTCGCGGTTCAGCAGTTCGACGTACCGGGTGAGCTGTTCGACGCCGTCGATCTCACCGCGACGCTTGATCTCGACCGCGACGTGCTTGCCCTCGGCATCACGGCAGAGCAGGTCGACCGGCCCGATCGCGGTCGGGTACTCCCGCCGTACCAGCGTGAACCCGTCACCGAAGGTGTGCACGTGCTCGGCGAGCAACTCCTGCAGATGCGCCTCGACGCCGTCCTTGATCAGCCCGGGATCCAGCCCCAACTCGTACGACGAATCGCTGAGCACCTCCTCGAAGGTGATCCGCAGTTCTTCGCCTGCCTTGTTGGTGACGCTCCAGATGCCCTCCTCCTCCGTCAGCTTGCACGGCGGAGACATCCAGTTGAGCGGCTTGTACGACCCGCCATCGGCATGGATCAGCACGGACCCGTCCGCCTTCACCATCAACAACCGAGGCGCCATCGGAAGATGAGCAGTCAGCCGTCCGGAGTAGTCCACTGAACAACGAGCAATCACCAGGCGCACGACACAGCACCGTAGTGCACCCGGGATCCATCGTGCATGGCGCCTGGCGGTGTGGCGGTGAGAGGCTGGTCGGTATGAAGCCCAAGATCAGTTTGAAGACGCGGCTGGAGTATGACGCGGTCGCCAAGGGGCTGGCCGACGCCGGGGTGGTCGAGGGGAGCATGTTCGGCATGCCTTGCCTGAAGATCGAGAAGAAGATGCTGGCGGGGTTGTTCGGGGATGCGATGACGTTCAAGCTGCCGCCGGAGCCTCGGGAAGAGGCCTTGAAGCTGAGCGGTGCCGAGGCGTTCGATCCGGGGATGGGGCGGCCGATGAAGGAGTGGGTCCTGGTTCCGCTGGAGCACGCCGACACCTGGCCCCGGTACGCCGAGCAGGCGCTGGAGTTCGTCCGGCCGTGAACCTGATGTGCCCAGCCCGCCTGATCCTGCTGCCACCCGGTTCGCGCGACCGCCTGACGGGTGAGCGGGTCGCCATGGTCTACGCGAGCCCGGCCGTCGAGGAGGCGGCTGCGCGGCTGGCGGAGGAGCTGAGCGCCGGGCTGACCGTAGTACCGGAGTTGGCGGAAGCGGCTGTCCAGGAGATCGCCGATCAGCATCGGGGCGAGACGGTGGTGCTGGTCGCGCCGGAGCTCGGGATCGCGTTGCCGGCAGTCATCGAGCATGAGGGTGACGGCTGGACCGTGCAGCCGAGTCCCAACGAGGTCACGCTGGCCACCTACGAGGAAGCCGCCGAGCAGTTCCGTGACTCGATCCCGCGCGGCCCGAACGCCTTCCTGATCGAGTTGTTCGACCTGATCGACGACCATCTCCGCTCCGGCGGGTCGGTGCTCGAGCTGGGCAGCGGCACCGGGCGCGACGCGGTCGAGCTCGAACGGCGGGGTCATCGCGTACGGCGTACTGACGCCGCGCAGTCCTTCGTCGAGATGATCCGCGCCAACGGCTACGAAGCCGACCAGCTCAACGCGCTGACCGACGACCTCGGGGGACCGTACGACCTGGTCTTCGCGGATGCCGTCTTCCTGCACTTCACCCCCGACCAACTAGCCGCCGTACTCCGCAAGGCCCACGATGCGGCCGAGCTCATCGCCTTCACCACCAGTGAAGGCGACGGCGACGAGTGGTCGACGCGCTACCTCGACCTCCCACGCCACTTCACCCTGTGGCAGGAGCAACCCCTCCGCGACCTCCTCGCCCACTGCGGCTGGACCGTCCTCGCCTGGCAACGCGGCCAGGCGACGCGCGGCGGCTGGTACTACGTGCTGGCCCACCGCACGTGATCCGCGCAGGCATCGTCCTGCTCACCGACCTCGGGGTCGCTGCGATCGAGCGGGTGCGGGACGGCATCACGTACTACGTACTGCCGGGCGGCCAGGTCGACGAGGGGGAGTCGGTGGTCGAGGCCGCCGTGCGGGAAGCGCATGAGGAGCTCGGTGTGCTGGTGAAGATCCGAGGGCTGGTCGGGGTGGTGAATTTCGGACCCAGTGCTCAGCACTACTTCTGGGCCGACCCGGTCGGAGGCGAGTTCGGCACAGGCACTGGGGAGGAGATGTCGAGCCCGGCCGCCTCGGAGCGGGGGAGCTATCGGGCCGTTCACGTTGAGCGGCGGCAGCTCGCAGTACGGGATGTGCGGCCGCAGTCGATCGCTGTAGCGCTGGCGGCGGCTGCAGAGCCAGAGCGACTGCTGGAGGCCTGGTTGCAGACCCCGCTGGTGGTCGACGAGGTGTGAGGTTCCACTCGCGAGTGCCCCGTGTCGGCCGATCCGTTGCGCTACCGGCGCCCAGGCACGCACCTCGCGGCAGCGGAGAAACGGCCACGATGGAAAAACATCGAGGCCGCTCCTCCGCCACCACGAGGCACGCACCTGGACACCGCTATCGCTAACGGATCGGCCGACACGGGGCACTAGTGACACAGCTCATGTGCGGACCAGTGTGCTGACTGGCACACTTCGAGCCATGGCTCGCGAACTGAAGACGGTGGGAGTTGTCGGTCTCGGCACGATGGGTGCCGGTATCGCGGAGGTGTTCGCCCGGCACGGGCTGAGCGTCGTCGGCGTGGAGCGCGACGAGGAGGCGGTCGAGCGCGGCCGCGGGCACATCCAGCACTCGACCGACCGGGCGGTGAAGCGCGGCAAACTGTCCGTCGAGGACCAGCAGGCGCTGTTCGACCGGGTCACGTTCGCGACCGAGATCGAGGCGCTGGCCGACTGCGACCTGGTGATCGAGGCCGTGATCGAGCGGCTGGAGCTGAAGCGCGAGATCTTCTCCGCGCTCGACAAGGTGGTCCGCGAGGACGCCATCTTGGCCACGAACACGTCGAGCCTGTCCGTCACCGAGATCTCCGTCGCCACCCAGCGTCCGCGCCGGGTGGTCGGCATGCACTTCTTCAACCCCGCACCCGTGCAGGAGTTCGTCGAGGTGATCAAGACCGTCGTCACCGAGCCGGACGTGGTCGAGGACGTGCTCGCCCTCGCGCGCCGGCTCGACAAGGTCCCGGTGGTCGCGGCCGACCGCGCGGGCTTCATCGCCAACGCGCTGCTGTTCGGCTACCTGAACCACGCCGTCTCGATGGTCGAATCGCGCTACGCCACCCGCGAGGACGTCGACGCGGCGATGCGGCTGGGCTGCGGCTACCCGATGGGCCCGCTGGCGCTGCTCGACCTGATCGGCCTCGATACGACGTACGAGATCCTCGACACGATGTACAAGCAGGGCCGCAACCGGCTGCACGCGCCGGCGCCGATCCTCAAGCAGATGGTCACCGCCGGGCTGCTCGGCCGCAAGACGGGCCGTGGCTTCTACACCTACGAATCGCCCGACTCGCCGGTCGTCGTCGCCGACGGCCTGACCCCCTCGGCCGTGGACGGCGGGCCGGCCGTGCGGTCGGTCAAGCAGGTCGGCGTGGTCGGTTCCGGCACGATGGCCGTCGGCATCATCGAGGTCTGCGCCAAGGCCGGGTACGACGTCCTGTACGTCGCTCGCGGCACCGAGAAGGTCGACCGGGTCCGCGCGGCGCTCGAACGCTCGCTGGAGAAGGGCGTCCAGCGCGGCAAGCTCTCGTCGGAAGAGCGCGACGGAGCGCTTCAGCGGATCACCGGAACGGCGAAGCTCGACGACCTGGCCACCGCGGACCTGGTGATCGAGGCGGTCGTCGAGGAGCTCAGCGTCAAGCAGGCGCTGTTCGAGACGTTCGACGAGATCTGCAAGCCGGGCGCGATCCTGGCGACGACGACGTCCAGCCTGCCGGTGATCGACCTGGCGATGGCGACCAAGCGGCCCACGGACGTCGTCGGCCTGCACTTCTTCAACCCCGCGCCGGTGATGAAGCTGGTCGAGGTGGTCAGCACGGTGAGCACGTCGCCGGAGGTCGCCGACACGGTCGCCGCCGTGGCAGTTGCCGCCGGCAAGCACCCGGTGCGCTGCGGCGACCGGGCCGGGTTCATCGTCAACGCGCTGCTCTTCCCGTACCTGAACGACGCGGTCCGGATGCTCGAAGCGCACTACGCCGGCGTCGACGACATCGACGCCGCGATGAAGCTGGGCTGCCGCCTCCCGATGGGCCCGTTCGAGCTCCTCGACGTGGTCGGCCTGGACGTCTCCCTGGCGATCCAGCGGACCCTGTACCTGGAGTTCCGCGAGCCCGGCTTCGCACCGGCCCCGCTGCTCGAGCACCTAGTCACCGCCGGCTACCTCGGCCGCAAGACCGGCCGCGGCTTCCGCGACTACAGCAACTAACCCGGCCCCGGCGGGACAGGTACCTCCCTGCCCGGCTCCGTGCATCCCTGTGATCATTCGCCGCCTTTTCACCCCCGCGCCCCAGAACCCCAGGCCGGATCGGTCGCTTGGAGGGTGAAAAGGGGCGAATGATCACAAGGTGAGGGGCGGCCGTGGTGACGGGGCTGGCGCAGGTACCACCTCGGATAGCACTCCGCTGGATTCGGCTTTGGTGATGGCGGGTGGGGAGGATATTCGCCGGGCTTGGGGCGGATCTTGGCCCAGTTCGGGAGTATTTTCCTCCCCGGTCGGCGAGGATGGCCGGCTTTGTGCATGACGTGAGTGACCTGGGCGCCTTGGAATTTGCTCAGGTGGTGCACAAGGTCGCGAGACGGCCCGGTGGTGGGCGGCGCCCGGCCGGCCCGCCAGGTGGTACCGGCGCGGTTTACGGTTCGGCGGTGGCGTAGTCGCCGCAGGGGCCGCCGCCGATGGCCTCGCTGATGACGGTCGTCCTGCGGTCCGGGCGGACCAGCGGGTTGTAGAAGGCGGCGATCTCGGTGCTCTCTTCGGGGATGTAGTGGAAGATCAGCGAGCGGCGGAAGCGTTCCGCGCTGGTGTTCGGCCGGGAGCCGTGGACGACGCTGCCGTGGAAGAAGAGCACGTCGCCGGCCTTCATCCGGGTCTGCACCTTGCTGAGCCCGTCGGGAATCGGTACTTCGGCATTGGTGAACGACTCGCTCAGATCAGCCTGCTCGGGGCAGACGAGCTCGATCTCGTGCGAGCCGGGAACCACCGCGAGCCCGCCGTTCTCCGTGTCCACGTCATCGATCGCGATCCAGGCCGCGAGACAGGTCTCCGGGTGCGCCCGCAGGAACGTGTTGTCCTGGTGCATCGCCTGCCCACGTGCACCGGGCGGCTTGAAGTAGAACATCGACTGAGCCCCCAGCGCGGGGCCGATCAGGGTCTCGACGACATCGAGGATCCGGCTGTCGAGCATCAACTCCAAGGCCAGCCGGCCGGCCTCCACCTCGGTCCGCCGATGCGGGTGGACGAACCGCGGGTACCGCGCGAGCGGGTCCTCCGCGGGGACGTTGTCGTCGATCGCCAGGGAGTGGTCGACCGCGACCTGAGTCATGTAGGCAGCCTTGATCTGGTCGACCTCGGCCGGACTGAGCAACCCGGGGACCTGCACGATCCCGTCCCGGTCGTATACCTCTGCAACTGTGCTGGTCATGTCTCCAGGATCTGTCGGCTAGGGTGATCTGTGGATAACCTATCGAGCTGTGAACCTTCGAGATCCTGCTAGATCGGATTCCTTCACGCCGACCGTACGGCGACTGCTGGCCGGCGAGTTCGACGAAGGCCCGAGCTACACCACCTACCGCCGTCGCGGTACGACGGACTGGCTGCTGATCCATACCCTGGACGGTCTCGGCAGCCTCGGTGGCGGGATCCACGCCGGCCCAGCCGTGACCTCGTTGATCCGGCCCGGCACCTTGCAGGACTACGGGACGGCCGGCGACCGCTGGCATTTCCTCTTCGCCCACTTCCACCCGAGACCAGACTGGCTACCCCTCCTCGACTGGCCAGCCGTTGCCCCAGGCATCCTTCAGTTGCAGCCCAGCCCGAGCGCGGCCGACCGCATCACTCAGGCGCTCTCCGAGGCGGTCTGGCATCAGGACAGCGTCCTGCCGCAGGGAGAGCTGCTCAGCTTCAACGCGCTCGAAGCCGCGCTGCTCTGGTGCGACACCCAGAACCCCAAGGCCGCCCAGATCGACGACCGACTGCTCCGCGCCATCGAGTACGTCGACCGCAACCTGCGCGGCGACCTGTCGATCACGGTGCTGGCTCGCGCGAGCAACTTGTCGATCTCCCGCTTCGCTCATCTCTTCCGCGCCCAACTGGGCGTCACCCCGCAGCAATTCGTCGAACGCCGCCGCCTCGACGCCGCCAGCCGCTTGCTCGAACTCACCAGCCGCCCCGTCGCCTCGATCGCCGCGGACGTCGGTTTCACCAACCCGCTGTACTTCTCCACCCGCTTCCGCGTCCACACCGGCCACAGCCCCACGCAGTACAGGCAGCAGTTGGGCTCTACGCTGCTGCCATGACTGCTCGTTCAGCCCTGGTTGTGGTGGCCGCCCTTGCTGTTGTCGGGCTTGCTGCTTGCGCTCCCGAAGAAGACTCCGCCGGTACTGCGTCGTCGCCGTCCTCGGCGGACGCGTGCGGCAAGGACAAGCTGGCGTTGAAGACCGCCGGGACGTTCACGGTCGGCACCGACAAACCGGCGTACGAGCCGTGGTTCTCGGGTGATGACCCGGCCAACGGCAAGGGGTACGAGTCGGCCGTGACCTACGCCGTCGCCGAGAAGCTGGGGTTCGCCAAGGCCGAGGTGAAGTGGCTGACCGTGCAGTTCAACAACGCCTTCGCGCCCGGGCCGAAGAAGTTCGACCTGGACATCAACCAGGTGTCGATCTCCGAGGACCGCCGCAAGGCCGTCGACTTCTCCACCGGGTACTACGACGTCCGGCAGACCGTGATCACCACGGCCGGCAGCAAGATCGCGAACGTGACGTCGGTCGCCGGGCTGGTCGATGCGAAGCTCGGCGCGCAGGTCGGGACGACGAGCTACACCTCGCTGCGCGACGTGATCAAGCCGAAGCAGCAGCCGGCCGTGTTCGACTCCAACGACCTGGCCGTGCAGGCGCTGAAGAACAAGCAGATCGACGGGATCGTCGTCGACCTGCCGACCGGCTTCTACATGACCGCGGCGCAGCTCGACCAGGGCAAGATCGTCGGTCAGTTGCCGGCGACGGACAAGCCTGAACAGTTCGGCTTCGTGCTGGAGAAGGGCTCGAAGCTCACGTCGTGCGTGTCGCAGGCGGTCGACGCGCTGCGCGCCGACGGCACTCTGGCCAACCTCCAGAAGCAGTGGCTCACCGCGGAAGGCGCACCGGAACTCTCGTGAGCGACTGGCAACCCTCGGCACTTCAACAGGAAAGATTGAAGTATCGCCGGCAGCGGACGATTCGGTCCGGGCTGATCGCTGGTATCAGCACTGTGGTGCTGGTCGCTTTGGTGGTCTTCGGTGTCGGCTCGACGCCGGGCTGGCCGCGGGTGCGGGCGACGTTCTTCGACTTCGATCGCGGCTGGGAGGCGTTGCCGGTCGTTGCCCAGGGCCTCTGGCTGAACGTCCGGGTGATGCTCGTCTGCGCGGTACTGATCGTGCTCTTCGGCCTGACCCTGGCGATCATGCGCACGCTCCGCGGGCCGATCTTCTTCCCACTCCGGATGTTCGCCGCCGCCTACACCGACATCTTCCGCGGGCTGCCTCTGCTTCTGGTGATCTTCCTGCTCGGCTTCGGCGTACCGGCTCTGCAGTTGCGCGGTTTGCCCAACCAGGCAGTGATCTGGGGAGGCGCCGCGTTGGTGCTCACCTATTCGTCGTACGTGGCTGAGGTCTTCCGCGCCGGGATCGAGTCGATCCACCCGTCCCAGCGAGCCGCGGCACGGTCCCTCGGGCTGTCCCACCAGCAGACGCTGCGCTTCGTCGTACTGCCTCAGGCTGTACGCCGGGTCCTGCCGCCGCTGCTGAACGACTTCGTCTCGCTGCAGAAGGATTCGGGGTTGATCGCAGTACTGGGTGTCATCGACGCGATCCGCGCGGCGCAACTGGAGACGGCGGAGGACTTCAACTTCACCCCGTACGTCGTGGCCGGGTTGCTGTTCGTCGCGCTGACCATCCCGCTGACCCGGTTGACCGACTGGGTCGCCCGGCGGCAGGGCTGGTACGGCGCCGGGGGAGGTGTGGTGTGAGCCTGCTGTCCATCCGCGACGTGCGGAAATCGTTCGGGAGCAATCTCGTGCTCGACGACTTCAGCCTGGAGGTCGAGGCGGGGGAGTGCGTCGTCCTGATCGGCGCGTCCGGCTCCGGCAAGTCCACTCTGCTGCGCTGCGTGAACCTGCTGGAGACGGTCGACGACGGCGTGATCGAGCTGGACGGCACCGACATCACCGACCCACGCATCGACACCGACCGGGTCCGCTCCGGCATCGGCATCGTCTTCCAGGCCTACAACCTGTTCCCGCACCTCTCGGTACTGGACAACGTCACCCTCGCACCGATCCGCGTCCACGGGGTACGCCCGGCCGTCGCACGCACCCGGGCACTGGAGATGCTGGACCGAGTCGGCCTGGCAGCGAAGGCAACCGCCAAGCCCGACGAACTCTCCGGCGGCCAGCAACAACGAGCAGCCATCGCCCGCGCCCTGGTCAACTCCCCGAAACTCATGCTCCTCGACGAGATCACCTCAGCCCTAGACCCCGAACTAGTCGGCGAAGTCCTGGACCTCCTCGGCGACCTCAAGTCCGAAGGCATGACCATGCTCATCTGCACCCACGAAATGACCTTCGCCCGCTCAGTAGCCGACCAAGTCTGCTTCCTTCACAACGGCCGCCCCCTGGAAGTCGGCCCACCC
This sequence comes from Kribbella catacumbae DSM 19601, assembly GCF_000372465.1. Taxonomy (GTDB): domain Bacteria; phylum Actinomycetota; class Actinomycetes; order Propionibacteriales; family Kribbellaceae; genus Kribbella; species Kribbella catacumbae. The sequence continues at coordinate 102,152 of NZ_AQUZ01000006.1, read as the reverse complement.
TCCCAAGTCCTGGCCAACCCCCAGCAACCCCGCACCCAGGACTTCCTCCGCCGCATCCGCCTCTGATTTTGTCCCGACCGACAGGACATAGTCGTCGCCGAGCCTGCCCGCCACGCTCACGGAGGCGGCTGGAAAGCGCAGTCCGGGGACTATGTCCTGTCGGTCGGGACGGTTACCGCCTCTGCGCAAGCGCCTCCCTGATCGTGGCGATCACCCAGGCCGGCTCATTCAGCACCTGGTGGTAGGTGAACCTCAGCACCAGCCAGCCCTCCGCGACCAGTTCGTCGTAGCGGTGGCAATCGGCAGCGAAGTCCCTACTCGATCCGTGGAACTCGTACCCCTCCGCCTCCAGGGCTACCATCGCCTGTCGATGCCCTAGATCCACGCGCGCGCTGAACCAGCCTCGCTGAACCACGACCTGCGGCTCGAAACCCTCGATGTTGTTCGCTATCAGCAGCGCCCGCAGCATCGACTCGAGAAAACTCTCGCCTCCGCGAGTGGCGAGGGCGGCAACCTCACGTGCCTTGGTAGAGCCGATTCCGCGCATCGCCGCGGCGGCCGTGATCAGTTCCTGGCGTGTCAGCCCGTGGTGCAGACTCGAGTCGGCGACAGCGAGTGCCTCGCCGAAGGACAGGATCCGGACGCAGTCGGTCACCGTTCGGACCAATGAGGTCAGCCGGCGCGACTGGTCCTCCGCCGAGATCGCCGCCCAGTGCAGGACCGCGGGCGGTCCCGAGCGGGGACGACGCTTCTTCGGCACGGTGATGTGTGGCTTCTTCGGCGGCGCGACCAATGGCAGATCCCACGCGAGTGCCGCACTCAGGTGCGACACAACCCCGTCGTAGGCCACGGCAACGTGGTGATCGGTCGACGGACCAGGCAGGCCGTAGACCCCCTTCGCCAGTCGCTGGACGTCCCCAGCTCTCACAGCGGTCGCCAGTTCTCGTTTCGACGTGACCTGGGTCAGTTCGGCGAAGCTGGCTCGACCGCCCAAGCGGGCCAGCACTTCAGGCAAGGATTCCACCGCCAGATCCTGCCCCGTTGTGCCGCTCCCGCGCTGAAGTTTATCCACAGGCTGTCCCGACCGACAGGACATACTCGTCGCCGAGCCTGCCCGCCACGCTCACGGAGGCGGCTGGAAAGCGCAGTCCGGGGACTATGTCCTGTCGGTCGGGACGGGCTACCCGAGCGGGTTGAGCTCCTCGAAGTCTGCGTCGGTCATTACTCGGCGGACGCCGATTGGTTGTTGGAGGGGGACGCCGCCGGGGCCGGGGACCTGGGAGACCAGGGCGGCGATTTCGATGGCGCGCTCCAGGGAGTCCACGTCGACCAGCTGGAAGCCGGCCAGCATCTCCTTGGACTCGACGAACGGGCCGTCGGTGACGACTGCTGCCTTGCCGTCCGACGTGACGGTCTTGGCCTCGTCCGGCCAGCTCAACGCCAGGTGCTCGACCAGTTCTCCACTGGCCCGCAGTTCCTCGTTCAGTGCCGTGTAGTAGGCCATGTGCGCCTTGACGTCCTCGGCCGCCCACTCGGTCATCGGCGTGTCGACCACACCGGGGCTGTAGTCCACGACAATCAGAAACTTCGTCATCTCGAAAACTCCCGTCGATTCATGTGCTGCTGACACCCAGGGACGAAGCCGGCCCGACGTCCTCTACATCACCGGGAAGACAAATAAGTGAGAACCGCCATCACGCGGCGGTTGTCGTCTTCCGACGGCGGCAGGTCGAGCTTGGCGAAGATGTTGTTGGTGTGCTTCGACACGGCCTTCTCGGTGACGAAGAGGGCGCTGGCGATGGCGGCGTTGGAGCGCCCCTCGGCCATCAGCCCCAGTACTTCGGACTCACGCGGGGTCAGCCGGCCGATCGGCTCGTCACGCGTGTTGCGCGCCAGCAACTGGCCGATCACGTCGGGGTCCATCGCCGTACCGCCGGCCGCGACCCGGCGTACCGAGTCGAGGAACTCGGCCACGTTCGACACCCGGTCCTTGAGCAAATACCCGACCGCGCCACCGCCCCCGGTCAGGAGCTCCCGGGCATACAGCTGTTCGACGTACTGCGAAAGCACCAGCACCGGCAACCCGGGCACCTGCTGGCGGGCCTCGATGGCCGCCTTCAGACCCTCATCGGTGAACGTCGGTGGCAGCCGGACGTCGACAACGGCCACGTCCGGCCGGTGCTCGACGAGCGCCGGTACCAGCCGGGGGCCGTTGTCGACGGCTTCGAGTACTTCGAAGTCGTGGGCTTCCAGTAGCCGGATCAGGCCTTCCCGGAGGAGGGCGTGATCTTCAGCGATGACGACTCGCAAGGCAACTCCATGATCACAGTGGTCGGCCCGCCGGTCGGGCTGGCCACGGTCAACGTACCGTCGAAGGCGGCCAGCCGCCTTTCGATACCGTACAGACCGCCGCCGGGTCGCACCGTCGCGCCACCGACCCCGTCGTCGCCGACCAGGATGTGCAGCCGCTCGTGCTCGTGGGTGATCTGGACCCACGCCGTCGTCGCCGCCGCGTGCTTGAGCGCGTTGGCCAGCGCCTCGGCCACCGCGAAGTACGCCGCCGACTCCACCGGCGCGGCCGGCCGGCCGGGCATCTCGATCGTCACGTCGACCTTGAAGGGCAGGCTCATCGCGAGCGCCTTGACCGCCCCTTCCAGCCCTCGGTCGGCCAGCACCGGCGGGTGGATGCCACGGACCAGGTCGCGCAGCTCCGACAACGCCGTACTCGCGGACTCGCGCGCCTCGGTGAGCAGTGCCGCTGCCTGGGCCGGGTCGCGGTTGACCATCTCCTCGGCCATCCCGAGGTTCATGCTCAGCGCCGCCAGCCGGGCCTGGGCGCCGTCGTGCAGGTCGCGCTCGATCCGGCGCAGCTCGGCCGCCTGGGTGTCGACGGTCTCCGCGCGGGACTCGGCCAGCTCGCGGACCCGGATCGCCAGTTGCGCGCTCTCGGTCGGGCCGAGCAGCGACCTGGCCATGAACGCGTTCGCCTTCAGCAGCCGCTCACCCGCGCCGAGCCAGATCATGAACGCGAGCAGGCCGAACGGGATCATCACGAAACTGGTGGCCACGTTCACCCGGAAGACGCCGAACGGCTGGTCGAAGACGCCGTCCGGAGTGACCCAAACCAGGAACGGGTAGATCAGGTAGAAGAGCGAGGCGAGGAACAGCACCGCCGACAGCAGCGACAGGGTGAAGCCGAGCACCGCGTTCACCAGCAGCCAGGCGACGTCCCGCCAGGTCGCGGGGTCCGACAGCGTCGTCCGCAGCCACATCAGGATGCCGGGCATCGGGGGCTTCTTGTACGGCTTGGGGATCACGCTGCCGGTGAAGCCGGCGTACAGGACGCGGTGGCAGTTCGCGAACCAGCGGGTGCACGGGACGAACACCAGCAGCATCGGGATCCCGACCCAGACCGCGATCAGCGGCACCGCCACCACGTTCAGGACGAAGAAGGCGATCCCGATCTCGGCGAGGATCGCCATCCCGAGCGCGATGAAGGGCTGTGCCAGCCGGGGGAATCGCATCGGCGCCTTCGGTGCCTGCTGCGTGATCGTCATTGCTGTGTCTCCCGTGACATTTGGTGTGGACCAGATCGGTCCGGCAGTACCCATCATGACGGAGAGTCAGGCCGGGCTCAGTGGTGCTAGCCCTACTGTCGTGCACGCTCCTGCACCCCGGGGTGCCCGGGTAGTAGCACTCATGTTTTCGAGGGCTTCAGGGCACAGGCTGAATGCATTACGCTGGCCCGCGGCTGAACGCCTAGGCCTCCCACCGCTCTGAGATGAGGACACCGATGGCGCAGCCCATTGCCCTTGCCCCTGACCGCGAACGTCCGGCCACGAAGGGCAGCGACTTCGCGCCGCTGCTTCGCGAAGTCAAGGAAGCAGGACTGCTGGAGCGCCGTACTGCGTCCTATGTGATCGCGATCACCTTGAACGTGGCGCTGCTGGCGGCGACCTGGGCCGGCGTCGTCCTGCTCGGTAACTCCTGGTTACAGCTGCTGCTGACGATCCCGCTCGCGATCTTCACCACCCGCGCGGCGTTCTTCGGTCATGACGCCGGTCATCAGCAGGTGGGCAGCTCCCGCAAACTACACGACGTCCTGGGCATGCTGCACGGCAATTTCGTCTGCGGGATGAGCTACGGCTGGTGGAACGACAAGCACAACCGCCACCACGCGAACCCGAACCACACCGACAAGGACCCGGACGTCGGCGAGGGCGTGCTGGTCTGGACGCTGGAGCAGGCCGAGGGCCGGACCGGCCTGTACGGCTGGCTGACCCGCCACCAGGCGAAGATCTTCTTCCCGCTGCTCACCCTCGAAGGCCTGAACCTGAAGGTGTCCAGCGTGCTGTTCCTGGTCGGCCGCCGCGCCAGGCGTGAGGCCCGGATCGAGCTCGGCCTGATGGCCGCGCACCTGATCCTGTACTTCGGCGCGCTGTTCCTGATCATGTCGCCCGGCAAGGCGATCGCGTTCGCGGCGTTGCACCACGCACTGTTCGGCCTGCACCTGGGCAGCGTCTTCGCCCCGAACCACAAGGGCATGGAGATGCCGGACGCCGACACGAACTGGGGTCACCTGGAAAAGCAGGTGCTGACCTCGCGCAACGTGAAGGGCGGCCTGGTCACCGACTGGATGATGGGCGGCCTGAACTACCAGATCGAGCACCACCTGTTCCCGAGCATGCCGCGCGCCAACCTGCGCTTCGCCCAGCCGATCGTCCAGTCGTACTGCGAACGCATCGGGATGCCGTACCTGAACACCGGCGTGATCGAGTCGTACCGGATGGGCCTCGGCCACATGCACGAAGTAGGCAGTGACCTCCGCGACCAGAGCAAAGTGGCTTAGCCACTCCGCGTAGAGCAGCGGCCCCGGACGGTATCGGCTACGGTCGATCGTCTCGGGGCCGCTTGCGTGTGAGGAGACCCAGCCATGTCCGAAACGTCCCGCATGAGTCGTCGAGGCCTGCTCGGCGCCGTCGCCGGTGTCACTGCCGCCACGGCCCTACCCGCCGCCCCCGCTTGGGCCGTTGACGACCAGCGGCCGGGCGCAGTACGGCCGCCGACGCTGGACCGGGATGACCGGCACATCGTGTCGCGGTTGTCGTCGGAGCGTGCCCTGCGCCACCTCCAGGTACTGACCGAGGACATCGGCCCGCGAATCGGCGGTACTGCGAGCGAGAAGCGCGCAGCCGACTACCTCGCCGGGCAACTCCGGAGTTACGGCTACCAGACGCGGTACGAGCCGTTCCCGGTGACCGACAAGTTCCTGGCCCAGATCGGTGACCCGCGCAACCTGCTGCCCGACGACATCTGCTGGCAGGCCGGTGCTGCGCCTGGCGGCAAGCTCGACGTCAGCGTGACCGGCCCGGCTCGCGATGTCGGCCCGGCGACGGCGCCTGTCTGGCCGGCTGATGTCGCAGGTGCCGTGGTGCTCGCGGACGACAACCTGGCCGCGCGTCCTGGGTTTGTGGCCGAGGCGGCTGCTCGCGGCGCGGTCGCCGTCGTACTGCTGCCGGCTGATCTGGTCTTCCCGCGCCGCGCATCGGCGTACGCGCCTAGTGGTTTGACTGCGGCGCCGATCCCGGTGATCGGAGTCGCGCAGGTGCAGAAGCGGTTGCTGCGTGAGGCGCTGGCTGTCGTCACGTCGTTGCCTCTGACAATCAGTACTGCGGCGCATCGCGGCCTGGTCTCCAACAACGTGATCGGCGAACGTCCAGGCAAGGGCGCCAACCCGCCGATCGTGATGGTGAGCGGCCACTACGACACGGTGACTGGCGCACCGGGTGCCAACGACGACGGGTCGGGCACGGTGCTGACGCTCGAGATCGCCCGGGTGCTGAGCAAGTATCCGACCGAGGCGACGCTGCGGTTCGCGTTCTGGGGCGCGGAGGAGCAGGGGCTCGTCGGGTCGCGCTATCACGTCAGGCAGTTGGCGCAGGACCAGCGCGATCGCTACCGGGCCGTCTTCCAGAACGACATGGTGGCGACGAGCTGGGACCCGGCGATCGTCTATTGGCTGCTGTCCTTCGACGGTCTCGCGAACGCGGCGACGAACGCAGTACGGGCTTCTGGTCAGCGTCTTGGCTACGACCCCCAGATGGTCGGGCCAGTACTCCGTGGCGCCAGCGACCACCAGTCGTTCCAGGAAGTCGGCATCGCCGCCGCCAACTTCTCCTGGCGCGGCGAGGCGTCCCCGGCACTACTCGAACCGCCGTACCACTCACCCGAAGACACCATCGCCAAGAACGTCAGCCTCGAACGCCTCCAAGTCTCGATGGAACTCATCGGCACAGCGGCTTACGCCCTCGCCCGGCGGATCTGAGAGTTTGGCAGGCCGATACGCTTGGCCTGCCATGGTGTCCCGTAAGAAGAAGCCTTCCAAGCACACGCGGCCGGTCAGTGACCGGCCGTTGCTGGGTGGGCATCAGGTGCGGGAATCGCGATCCGATGGCTCCTGGATGGTTCGGCAGGTCAGTGGGTCCGCGGCGGGCAAGTCGTACCGGTGTCCGGGGTGCGACCAGACGATCCTGCCGGCGATGCCGCACGTGGTCGTCTGGCCGGAGACGCCGAGCCTGCTCGCCGCGATCGGCGGTGGGCAGTCGCTGGACGAGCGCCGCCACTGGCACACCACCTGCTGGCAACGCCGCCGCTGAGCCCTGCGAAAGGTCTTGATGAAGCTTCCAGTCACGTCGTACGGCGAGAGCGGTTCGCCGGTCGTCGTCATGCACGGGTTGTTCGGGTCGGGGCGGAACTGGATGACGGCGGCGCGGCGGCTGGCGTCGGCGCATCGGGTGTACGCGTTCGACCTGCGCAACCACGGCAGCTCGCCGCACACCGACACGATGAGCTATCCCGAGATGGCGCAGGACGTTGTCGAGACGATCTCCGACCTCGGCGTGGGCCCGGTCGGGCTGGTCGGGCACTCGATGGGCGGCAAGACCGCGATGCTGACCGCGCTGCGTCATCCCGAGGTGGTCGACCGTCTCGTAGTGGTCGACGCAGCGCCGGTCAGCTACCCGCCGGCCTTCGTCGCCTACGCCCAGGCGATGCGCACCGCGGACCTCTCCAACATCCAGCGTCGGGCCGAGGTCGACGCGCAACTAGCCGGCGCGGTCGAGTCGCCCGGCACCCGGGCATTCCTCTTGCAGAACCTGATCCTCGACGACCAGGGCGCCCGCTGGCGCCCGAACCTCCCAGTCATCGAGGCCGCCCTGCCAGCCATCTCCGGCTGGCCTGCCGACGAGAACGGCTCGTACGCCGGCCCGACGCTGTTCGTGTTCGGCGGCAAGTCCGACTACGTCCGGCTGGAACACCGCGACGCGATCTCGCGCTACTTCCCGCAGGTCCAGTACGCCGAGATCCCCGAAGCCGGCCATTGGGTCCACGCCGAGCGTCTGGACGACTTCCTCGCCGCGGTCACGCCGTTCCTCGCCTGAAAGCTGCGCGAACCTGCTCAGACAAACGTTTGCCGGTAACCTGTTGACCTTCACGCAAACACATCGGTAAGTTTTCTACCCAGTTCCTACATGATCCATGATCCGGCACTGGGCGGAGGCGGACGATGGTGCGCACGGGCGCGGAGCGACTGGCCGAAGACCCCGGTCTGGCCGGCGCTGGCCAGTTCGGACTGGTCACCAACTTCACCGGCGTACTCGGCGACCTGCGACCGACGACCTCGGCCTTCCTCGCCGCCGGTCTCCGGTTGACCGCGTTGTTCGGGCCCGAGCACGGCCTCAACGGCACCGCGCAAGCCGGCGAAAGCGAGCCCGCGACCACCGACCCCGAGACCGGGCTGCCGGTCTTCGACACCTATCGCCGCCAAGGCGCCGGCCTCGAGGCGCTCATCGAGGAGTCGGGGGTCGAGGCACTGATCTCGACATCCAGGACATCGGTACGCGGTTCTACACCTACATCTGGACCATGTACGACTGCCTTCAGGCGTCTTTAGGAACCGGCCGGCGGTTCATCGTCCTGGACCGGCCGAACCCCCTCGGGGGTCAGGTCGAAGGCCCGATGCTGCAGCCCGGCTTCGAGAGCTTTGTCGGCCGGGCCCCGATCCCAATCCGCCACGGCCTGACCGTTGGCGAACTGGCGCGGCATTTCTCACCCCAGGCCGAGGTCATCCCGATGACTGGCTGGACACGTGCTCTCGACTGGCCATGGGTGCCGCCGTCGCCCAACATGCCGACCCTGGACACGGCGCTCGTCTACCCCGGGATGGGCCTGTTCGAAGGCACCAACGTCAGCGAGGGCCGGGGCACCACAAGACCGTTCGAGACCATCGGTGCTCCCTTCTTCGATCGGCGACTCGTCCCCGCACTGCGCGTCTGCGATCTCCCCGGTGTGGCCTTCCGCAGTACTTGGTTCCAGCCGGTCTTCAGCAAGTACGCCGGCCAGGTGCTGCCCGGCGTACAGCTGCATGTGCTCGATCGCCAAGCCTTCGAGCCGGTTCGTACCGCCCTGGTGATCCTCCGGACCCTGCGCGATCTGTACTCCGGCGAGCTCGCGTTCCGCCCGGAGCTGGATCGCCTCTGGGGCTCGGATTCGTTGCGCAAGGCCCTCATCGCCGGCGACGACCCGCTGCAGCTGCTGACGGACCCAGGGGAGTGGCTCGACCCAGCCGTGCTGCTCTACGAAGGAGTCAATGGATGATCCGCACCTTCGCCGTCGGGGACGGGCCGCGCTTGGCTCAAGCCTGGACCGCCGCCGCGCCCGCCGACCCGATCGGTTACGACCGCTTCCGCGATCTGATCCTGCTCGACCGCAACTTCGATCCGGCCGGACTGCAGGTTGCCGAGGACAACGGTCAGGTCGTCGGCGCCGCCTACGCGGTACGTCGCCTGATCGCCGCGACCGGTGGTGACCTCGAACCGGATACCGGCTGGATCCCCTTCTTCTTCGTGCATCCCGATCACCAGGGTCGCGGCATCGGTCGTGAACTGTTGTCGGCGGCAATGGACTGGCTCGCGAGCGAACGGCGTACCGAGGTCTTCTTCTCGTCCTACACCCCGAACTACTTCCTGCCCGGCCTGGACGCCCAGCGCAACCCGGCGGCCCGCGCGCTGACGGAGGAGCTCGGCTTCCAGACGCAGTACGAGGCGGTCGCGATGGATCGCAGCCTGGTCGGCTACCAGATTCCCGGCGACGTCCGCGAACGCATCGCTCGGCTGGAGACGGACGGCTTCCGCTTCGGTACTCCGACCGGCGACGAGCTCACGGAACTCATCACGGTCGCGGCCGGCTTCAACCCCGACTGGGCCCGAGCGATTCGCGAGGCGGTGCTGGCCGGGCTGCCGCTGGACCGCATCGTCGTCGCCTTCGCGCCCGACCGGACCGTGCTCGGCTGGGCGATGCACGGCACGTATGAAGGCGTGCCGGAGCGCTTCGGGCCGTTCGGCGTACTGCCGGCCAGCCGTGGCACAGGTCTCGGCAAGGTCCTGCTCCACCTGACCCTGCAACGGATGACCGGCCTTGGCGCCCACAGCGCCTGGTTCCTTTGGACCGGCGAGCAGTCCGCCGCGGGACAGCTCTACCTGAAGACCGGCTTCACGATCACCCGCAAGTTCGCGATTCTCCGGGCCCCGCTGGTCCCGGCCGACGGGAAGGATTGATATGCGAATGACTCAAGGCATCCGGCTGGCCGTCGTACTGGGACTGCTGGCGTCCGGTACTGCGTGCTCAGGTGGTGAGGGGGCGAGTGGAGACGGCAAGGTCCAGCTCACCCTGCTCAGCCACTACGGCTCCCACCCGGCCAAGGACGGGCTGGACAAGATGCTCGAGCAATGGAACAAGGAGAACCCGGACATCCAGGTGAAGTCCGAGGTGGTCAAGTTCGACGACCTGCTCACCACCTTGACGGTTCGGCAGACCGGCGGTCGCGGTGCCGACATCGTCAGCGCCTACGGTCTGTGGGGCGGTCAGTTGCAGAAGGCGAACGTCCTCGCCAAGGTGCCGGATGACGTTGCCAAGGGCATCAACTCGAAATACAGCCCGGCCGCGCTGGGAGCTGTCACGACTGGTGGCACCCTGCTTGGCTACCCGACCGAGCTGAACACGTATGGACTCTTCTACAACAAGAAGATCCTGGCCGCGGCCGGCGTCACCAAGCCGCCCGCGACCTGGGCCGAACTGCAGGAGACCGCGAAGAAGGTCGCCAAGCGCGATGCCAAGGGCAACGTTCAGGTCGAAGGCCTGAGCCTGATCCAGGACGGCGACAACAAGTCGGCCCATCCGTTCCTGTCGCTCCTCGACTCGGCCGGCGGTACCTTCCTCGGGCCGGACGGCAAGGCGCAGTTCGACAACGCGCAGGGCAAGTCGGCGCTGCGGCTGGAGGCCGACCTGGCGGCGGCGAAGGCGACCGATCCGTCGATCTCACCGGTGAAGCAGTTCCGCAGTGGCGGTGTCGCGATGGCGATCCAGGCGGGCTGGTGGGTCGGCAGCCTGAAGACGCAGATGGCCGGCAAGTACTCCGACGTCGGCGTCGCGCCGATCCCCGGCCCGACCGCCGGCAGCAAGGGGTCGCTCGCGTACGGGTTCTTCATGGGCGTCAACCAGCGCAGCAAGCATTCCGAGGAAGCATGGAAGTTTCTTGCCTGGCTCAACGATCACCAGACCGACAGCGGTGTCACGGGGATGGGTCAGTACCTCGCGGACATGGGCCTGATCCCGCCGCGCACCGCTGACGCCGCGACGCTCAAGAAGTCTCTGAAGGACCCGAACCTGGTACCGATCTACGACGCCGCGGAGTACGCGATGCCGGAGCCGAACATGCCAGGTGCGTACGAAGCCAAGACGGCCCTGCATAACTCGATCATGACGGTTCTGTCCGATGGCAAGAGCCCCGACGAGGCGCTCGCCCAAGCGGCCAAGGCCGTCAAACCACAGTGACGACCGCCGAGAGCACCCTACGGGCGGAGGCGCCTCGGGCGACCGCCTCCGCCCGTCAGGGCTTCCACCGCGAAGGGCGGGCGGCGTACCTGTTCCTCGCGCCGTCGCTGCTCTTCTTCTGCATCTTCCTGATCCTCCCGTTCCTGTTCGCCGTCGTACTGGCGTTCTCCGACTGGGGTGGCTTCGACCTCGGGACGATCGAGTGGGCCGGGCTGAAAAACTTCTCCGACGTGCTCCGCTTCGACGGGACCTTCGTCAAGCCGATCCTGGTCAACACGCTGTTGTTCGCCTTCGGCTCGGTGGCCTTGGCAACCATCGGCTCCGTACTGGTTGCCTACTGCATCGACAGGCTGAGCTTCCAGGGCTTCTGGCGGGTCCTGTACTTCCTGCCGGTGGTCGCGACGGTGGTGGCCATCGGCAACGTCTGGAAGATGATGTACCAGCCGGCCGGCCTGATCAACGGCATCCTGAACAAACTCGGCGCGAACAGCATCGGCTTCCTGTCCGACGCCAACTACGCCCTCCCAGCGGTGACAGTCGTCCATGCCTGGGCCTCGATCGGTGGCGCCGTCCTGATCCTCACTGCCGGCCTCAAGTCCATCCCCGAGATGTACTACGAGGCCGCCGAGGTCGACGGCGCGAACACCTGGCGGATGTTCTGGCAGATCACCTTGCCGCTGCTCAGGCCGTCGCTGCTGTTCGTGTTGATCACCCAGTTCATCGGCGGACTGCAGTCGTTCGCGCTGATCATCGTGATGACAACCGACGGCGGGCCGGTCAACGCGACCAACGTCGCGGCGTTCGAGATGTACCAGCAGGCGTTCAAGTTCGGCGCATGGGGAACTGCGAGCGCGATGGCGATGGTGTTGTTCGTCGTCATCCTGGTGATCACCCTGCTCCAGCTGTACGTCGCCCGCCGGCGCGGGGAGGAGACCTCATGAGACGCCGGTTCCCCTGGTTCGCCTACCTGGTGGTCATTCTGGGTGGCGTCGCGATGGTGATGCCCTTCCTCGACATGGTGATGAGTTCCTTCAAGGGCGCGGGGGAATACGGCGTTCTCCCGTACAAGCTGCTGCCCGAATCGTTCAGCCTCGACAACTACCGGGCCGCCTTCGAGCAGCTCGAACTCGTCCGGCTGTTCCGCAACAGCGTGATCGTCACGATCAGCGTCACCGTGAGCGTGCTGGTCACCTCCAGCATGGCCGGCTACGCACTGGCCAAGCTGCGCTTCCGCGGTCGCGCCGTGATCTTCCGGTTCATCCTCGCCACGATGATGCTGCCGCCGTTCCTGCTGCTGATCCCGACCTTCCTGATTATGCTCAACTGGCCGCTGGCCGGCGGCAACGACCTGCTCGGCCGCGGCGGCGACGGCGGGCTGACTACCAGCCTGCTGGCGCTGATCCTGCCGTTCACCGTCAGCGGCTTCGGCATCTTCCTGATGCGCCAGTTCATGGTCTCGCTGCCCGACGAGATGCTCGAGGCGGCCAGGATCGACGGGGCGAACCAGTGGCAGATCTGGCGGCTGATCGTGCTGCCGCAGACCAAACCGGTGGCGATCACCCTCGGGCTGATCACCTTCATCGGCATGTGGAACGAGTACATCTGGACCTTGCTCATCTCGTCGTCCGACCCCGATCTGCAGACGCTGCCGGTCGGCATCCAGTTGCTGCAGAGCTTCCTCGACCCGGACCGGACGATGCCGATCGTGATGGCCGGCCTGGTGATCAGCACGCTGCCCGTGCTGGCCGTCTTCCTGGTCTTCCAGAAGTACTACGTCCGCGGCGTCGTGCTCAGCGGCCTGAAATAGCCCCAACCCCGGCAAGGAGATCCCTGCAATGAACAGATCGGTGGTCGCCTTCGGCGGACACATCGGCGACATGGACCTGACCGCGGGACCGACCCTGGCCAAGCTCGTGCTCGAGGGCGCGAACGCGACCATCGTCGCCCTCACCTATGGCGAGCGCGGCCACCCCCGGCTCTCGCCGGCGGAGTACAAGGTGCAGAAGCTGGCCGAAGGCGAGGCGTTCGCGACGGCGATCGGCGCCGACTTCATCGCCCTCGACCACAGCGACGGCTTCCTGCCGGACACCGACGAGGTCGCCTTCGAACTGGCCTCGATCATCCGGGAGAAGCAGCCGGACACACTCATCACACACTGGAAGCACAGCATCCACCGCGACCACGAGTACACCGCGAAACTCGCCGAGAGGGCGCGCTTCCTGGCGGCGCTGCCGATGGAGCAGGACCTGCCGCGGCATTCGGTGAAGACGTTCTTGCATGCGGAGAACTGGGAGGACATGGAGGGCTTCGAGCCGTCCATCTACGTGCCGATCCCGGACGAAGCGTTCTACCGCTGGGTGAGCGCCATCCGCCACCAGGCTTTCGCGCGGGGCGAGACTTACGGCTTCCGGTACATCGACTACTACACAGCCCTGATGACAATGCGAGGCTGCCTCTCCGGCTATCCCCGAGCCTGCGCTTTCGCGAACCCCCGCACACCCGAGGTCACCAAGCTCGCCGGCCCCTAGTACTACACCCACGCGCACTCAGAACCCAGTTGGCCCACCATCTCAGACCGGCTGGCTGTCCCGACCGACAGGACATAGTCGCCGAATCGTGGGGTTTGGCGGGTAGCTCAGGCGGGCGGAGGGATATACGTAGACGACTATGTCCTGTCGATCGGGACAGCCCACCCGATCGCGAGCGTCAGAACCGACGTCGCAGCTGACCCACGCCCGATCGACCAGGCGCCGACTGTCGACACCGCCTCCGCCCACCAGCTCTTCGAACTAAAGTGCCGGGATGAGTTTCCGGATGGCGGCGTATGCGGTGTGTATCGAAGGTGGGCGGGTGCTTCTCGCCCGGTATGTCTCGCCGAAGGGCGAGGGAAGCTGGTGGACTCTCCCCGGTGGCAAGGTCGAGCCGGGCTGATCGACGTCGGCCTCACGCTGGCACAGACCGCTCCGGCAACCGGCCACGTCGCGTCCATCCCAGTCGGCGGCCTGATCCGGCACTGAGGCCTCAGGCCCGTACTTCGGAGGTCTGCGCAGTCGGCAAACCAGGGATGGTTCAGTGGACTCCCGGACGTGAACCGGCCCCGGCATCTTCATACTGGTAGTCGTATCCAGCAACGGACCGAAGAGTCCCGAAGCCGGCTGCCGACGTGCGAGGGATCACGGCATCGTGCGCGAAAAGGTAGTGGGTGATGCTACCCCGGGGGAAGTAAGGTGAGACTTACTCAATGTCGGGGCCGACCGAAGTTGAACCGAGGGCCTGGGGCGGGGGAAATCGTCATCATGAGAGATTGCGGCAACTGGAGCCGGGGGCTGGGCTGGGCGTTCCGGGTGGCTTGGTCATGACTGCCTCCGGTACTTCGCCCTGGCGCCGGTTCAGGCGTGGGCGCCGGAGGCCGTTCACGGTCGAGGCGCGGCTGGCTGAGCATGTCGAGCGGCTGGCTGATGAGCATCCGCCGATCCCGGTGGACAGTGCCGACTACTCGATGGCGCGACCGGAGTTGCTCGCCGAGCGGTTCGGCCCGGTGCTCACCTATATGTCGAGGGTCGAGCTGGAAGTCGAGCGGAACGTGCTGGAGCTCAACTTGTTGCTGCCGGATCCGCCGCCCATCGATCGGCACTTCTACGCCGATGTGTGGCTGCCGCAGGAGATCCATCACGGGTTGCTGCTGGATCGGCTGCAGTCGCTGGCCGGCCTGCCGCCGTCGACGCCGGACCTTACCCATGTGTCGCTCAGCTTCCGGGTGCTCGGTGCGCTCGGGCGGTTGAGCGCCGTACAGGACGTGACCCGGATGATGTACTACCTCACCGGCGTCGCGACGGAGCAGTCGGCCATTCTCGCGTACAACAAGCTTCACCTGGGCCTGCTGGATCTCGGCGAGCGAGCTATTGCCTCGACCATCGTCGCGCCGATCAAGCGTCAGGAGCCGGGGCACTTCGCCTACTACAAGATCGCTGCTCAGGGTTTGTGGTCCGAGCTGACCCAGTGGCAGAAGTGGCTGGTCCGTACCTTGCGGCGGCACACGTTCGAACCCGTCGGCGCGTATACCAAGAAGCAGTGGGCCGAGTTCGGTGCGGTGATGCACCATCTCGGCATCACGACGGAAGGCGAGAAGGGGATCACCCGGTACGCCGAGCAGATCGGCCGGCTGGAGCTCGAACTGCTCTGGGCCCAACGGCAAGGACTGCGCGTGCCGACCTACGTCCTGGACTCCCTCAGGACCGCCGCCCGCCTAGACGCAACCGATCGCCGCGTCCCCAATCTCTGAAGCCGAAACTCTCTGAAGCCGAAAGCACCCGGATGGTCTCCCATCCGGGTGCTGCCGCCGCTACGTAGTACTTACTTAATGGGGTCCGGATTGTTTCGGTCCGCAGAGCCACCGACAGTGATGGTCCGCCCACACTTCGGAGGTAGCGATGCGAAAAAGAACGATACTGGGGGTCTTGGCCGCGGTCGCGCTGCTGCTGGCCGGTCAGAGCCCGGCCGCGGCGGCGCCGATCGGCCGGATCCTCAACGAAGGTGCCCCGGACACCATCCCCGGGCGCTACATCGTCGGCCTGTACGGCGGTACGTCGCTGACCGCGTCGGCGGAGTCGATGGTCGCGGGTGAGGCCCGCGGCCTGACTGATCGGTACGGCGGCAAGATCGGCTACGTGTACTCCGCAACGCTGCGCGGCTTCTCGGCCGCGATGTCGGAGGCGCAGGCCAAACGGCTCGCGGCCGACCCGAAGGTGGAGTTCGTCCAGCAGTCCCTTTGGGTGCATCGGGCAACGGTTCCGATGGCCAACGTGTACGGCGCGACTCGAAGTACGGCGGCCGGCCGGGCACTCGCAGGCGAGCAGCCGAATCCGCCGTCCTGGGGACTGGACCGGATCGACGGCGTGAAGGACCGGGCCTACAAGTACCCGAACACCGGTACCGGTGTCACCGTCTACAACACCGACTCCGAGCTGAACACCGACCACGTCGCCTTCGAGGGCCGGGCCAAGTCCGGCTACGACTTCGTCGACGAAGACCCGAACGTCAACGAGTGCAAGGGCCAGTTCGACCAGGGCCACGGCACCCACACGGCCGGTACGTCGAGCAGCGAGACGTACGGCGTGGCCAAGGACGTCACCGTGATCGGCGTGAAGGTGCTCGGCTGTGACGGCAACGCGCCCGACGCGGACGGGATCCAGGGTATCGAGTGGGTCACCAAGAACGCCGTGAAGCCCGCGGTCGCGAACGCGAGCTGGACCTCGGGCGGCGCCAACGCCGACCCCGAGGGAGTCAACCGCGCGGTGAAGGCCTCGATCGCGGCCGGCATCACCTGGGCAGTTGCTGCCGGCAACAACGGCGGCGATGCCTGTTCGGTGAGCCCGGCCAAGGTCGCCGAGGCGATCACGGTCGCGTCCACCGACGAGAACGACAACCGGTCGAGCTTCTCCAACCTCGGCTCCTGCGTCGATATCTTCGCGCCCGGCGGCAGCATCACGTCGGCCAGCAACTCGAGCAACACCGGCTCGAAGGGCATGTCCGGTACGTCGATGGCAGCACCGCACGTGACCGGCGCGGCGGCCCTGTACCTCGCGGCGAACCCGACCGCGACACCGCAGCAGGTCCGCGACGGGCTCGTCTCGCTGGCGATGAGCGGCGTGGTGAAGAACCCGGGCACGGGGTCTCCGAACAAGTTGCTCGACGTCAGCAAGATCGGTGGCTCGGGTCCGCCGCCGGTGGGTGTGCCGGTTGCCGCGTTCACCGCGAGCTGCACGGATTCGACGCTGGCGTGCGCCTTCGACGGGTCGGCTTCCAGCGACGAGGGCGGTTCGATCACGGCGTACCGGTGGGACTTCGGCGACGGCAGCACTGGCGAAGGGGTGAAGCCGGCGGCGCACAAGTACGCGAAGGCGGGCAGCTACAGCGTCAAGCTGACGGTCACCGACAACGACGGCAAGACCGATGACGAGGTGAAGTCGGTGCAGGTCGGGCAGAGCGCGGGCAGTCCGCCGGTGGCGGCCTTCTCGGTGAGTTGCTTCTACCAGAAGTGCGACTTCGACGCCGCGAGCTCACGCGACCCGGACAACGACATCGCCGGCTATGCGTGGAAGTTCGGCGATGCCCAGACCGGTACCGGGACGAAGGTCTCGCACAACTACCCGGCCGGGCAGGCGACCTACACCGCCGAGCTGACGGTGACGGATCGCGCGGGCAACTCCGCCTCGGCGACGAAGCGGATCCAGTGCTTCAGCGCCGGCGCACAGGCGCTCTGCTTCGCCAGCTAGAAGTTGGTACCTCGGACGCCCTGCGGTGTCCGAGGTACCGGCAACGACTAGGAAGCGTCGGCCTTGCGGACCCAGACCTCGCGGATGATCAGCAGGATGGCCGCGGCGGTCGGGATGGCGAGCAGAGCGCCGACGACGCCGAGCAGCGCGCCACCGAGCAGGGCCGCGATCACCGTGACGGCGCCGGGGATGTCGACCGCGCGGCGCATGATCCGCGGCGCGACGACGTAGTTCTCGATCTGCTGGTAGATGATGCCGTACACGAGGCAGGCGACACCGGTCCAGAGCCCGTCGGTGAAGCCGATCAGTGCGACCAGCACGACGCCGATCAGCCCACCGACCATCGGGATGAACGCGGTGAACATGACCACGATCGCCAGCGCAACGGCGTACTCGCCGAGGCCGACGATCTGCAGGAAGATGAACATGCAGAGCCCGGCACACGCCGCCACCAGGAACTGGCCGCTGACGTAGCCGCCGACCCGGCTGAGCACCTCGTCGCCGAGGATCGACACCCGGTTCCGCCGGGTGGCCGGAACCAGGCTGTACGCCGCGCGCTTGACCGTCGGCAGCGAGGCCAGGAAGTACAGGGTGAGGATCAGGATCGTGAACGCCGAGAACAGCGCGTTCGCGACCACCTTGCCGACGCCGAGGATGCCGCCGAACGCCTTCTGCGCCAGCGCCGGGTCCTGGATGTAGTCCTGCGCCTTCTTGATGAAGTCGTAGCGCACGTTGAGTTCGTTCAACGTCTTGGACTTGGTCAGCAGGTCGAGCCATTGCGGCGCGTTGGTGATCAGCCCGTCGATCTGGTCGGTGACGACCGGGACGATCGCGAGGCCGACGCCGGTGACCGCGAGGATCATCAGCAGGAAGACGACGCCGACCGCGAGCCCACGCTTCAGGCCGCGGCGCATGAACCACTCGACCAGCGGGTTCAGGCCGACCGCGATGAACATCGACACGATCAGCAGGATGAGGACCGACTTGGCCTGGCCGAGCGCGTTCCACAGACCCCAGGCGACGAGTACGCCGAGGGCCGCGAAGAAGCCGAACACGAACGGGTTCGATCGGTGCAGCGGGCGACCGGGCTGGCCCATCCCCTCCGAGGGATGCCGCTCGTCGATCAGCAGCTCGCCCACCAGACTCTGCTCGTCCTCCCTCGCCGCCTGGGCCTGCTCGGCGGCTTGGGCGGAATGCTTGGCGGCGATCTCGGCGTGATCCGCCGCGTCCTCCGACTCCTCCGCCGAGTTCTCGGCGTTCTCGGCGGACTGTTCCGCGTCGTCAGCAGCCGCCTCGGCCTCGACCGCGGCGGCCTTCGCCTCGCGGGTGGCTTCCTCGAGTTCTGTGATCTCAGTGGCCTTGCCGGTCGAGTTCTGGTCGCCGGAAGGCGTCACTTCTCATCCTTCGTGGCCGGGAGGTCGTCATCCGCCTTCGCCTTGACGTCGTTCGCCTTGGGCACCTTGACGTTCGCCTTGGCATCGTCAGCCTCGGCGTCGGCCGCCTTGGAGTCGTCGGCCGGCTTGTCGGCCTTCGAGTCGGTGCTCAGGCCGGGCAGCCGGAACTCGTCGATCCGGGTCTCGTCCCGCGGCGGCTCGGCGTCCCGGAGGTCGTCGACGCTGCTCGCGTCCACCCGCAGGTTGGTGTCGATGCGGGTCTCGTCCACCCGCGCATCGCCGGCGTCAGCACCGACAAACGGGCTGCCACCCGCGAACGGGTTCCCACCACGCCCGAGATCAGCCTCTTCCGGCTCCACCTCGGCAGCCGCGTAGGTCGCGGCGGGCCTGTCGGAGCCGGTCGTGTACGTCGCTGGGGCGTCGTCGCCGTACGACGGTGCGGCGAACGGGCTACCCGAGGAACTGCTCGGCGCATCGAGACCCGACGCGGGAGCCCCGAACGGGCTGCCCGAGGAACTGCTCGGTGCGTCGGCACCCTTTGCGAACTGGCTGCTCGGCGGGGCGGCCGGGGGAGCTGCCGGCGCGGCGAACGGGTTGCTGTACGGAGTGGCCGTTTCGGAGTCGAGCTCGGCGGCCTGGCGCGCGATGTTGCTGGCGATGTCGTTCAGGCCGGCGATCTGTGCCAGGATGCCGTCGCGGCGCTTGGCGAGCCGCTCGGTCTCGCGGGCGATGATCGTGCGCGACCGCTCCGCCTCGTCGGCGGCGCTGGCCAGCTCGGCCTCGGACCGGGTGCGCGCGGTGGTGAGCTGCTGCTCGGCCTCGCGGCGGGCGCGGGCCAGCGTGCGCTCGGCGGAGTCGTCCGCTTCCGCGCGGATCTTGCGCGCCTGCTCGGTGGCCTCGGCGACCCGGCGCTCCGAGGCCTCGGCGGCCTCGCGCATCTGGGTGGTCAGGTTCTCGGTGTCGGCGGCGATCTTGGAGTGCTTGTCGGCCAGTTCCTTGGCCTGCTGCTCGCGCTCGTCGGCCAGTCGCGCCCGCAGGGCGGCGGACTCACGCTGGATCGCGGTGCGGATCTTCTCCGCCTCGTGCAGCGCGCCGTTCTTCATCGTGCTGGACTCGGACTCGGCCGTCAGCTGCAGCGTCTCCGCCTTGCGACGGGCAGCGGCGAGTACTTCGGCGGCCTCGGTGTCGGCGGTCCGGCGGATCTCGGCCGCGTCGCCTTCCGCAGTACGGCGCATGCTGTCGGACTCGTTCAGCGCGACGGTGCGGATGTCCTGGGCCTCGCGCTCACCGGTCGCCCGCGCGGCGGTAGCTTCCTTGGCGGCGGTGGTGCGGAGCTCGTCGGCCTCACGACGGGCCTCTTCGAGGGCCTCGGAGGCCTGGTCCTGGGCGAGCCGCAGGATCTGCGCGGCCCGGTCACCGAGCCCGGCGTACGACGGGTTGGCGCTGGCATCGAGCTGGCGCTTGGCCTCCTCGAGTTGCCGTTGCAGGGGAGCGGAGTTGGCCTGCGCCTCCTCCAGCCGGCCGCGGGCGTCGGCGAGCTGCATCTCCAGCGCGCGGACGTAGTCGTCCACGGCCTGTTTGTCGTACCCGCGACGCCCGACGGGGAACCCCCCGGCAGCGGTCGCCGTACGATCGAAAAACGGCAGGCTCGACTCGTCAGCCATCCCAAAGAGTCCCTTCTGGCGGCTCGGTTGAATCCCTCACCCTAAAGCCTGTCAGAGCCCCCACCCACCACGCCAACCGGGTCACCACCCGAACACCAACCGCGACCCCCGGGCGGCCGGACGTCCACCACTCATGAAGTCGCGGCGCGGGCCCGGCCCCACGCTCACGCCCACCGGAATCTGCCGCGATCCCGGGGCTTTGTGAGTGGTGGCGGTCCGGGGCTACCGGTCGCGGAAGCGGTTGATCTGGGTGAGGTGCTGTTCGCGCAGCTCGGGATTCTTGACGCCGAGGCCTTCGCCGGGGGCGAGGGTGAGGACGCCGACCTTGCCCTGGTGGAGATTGCGGTGCACGTCGTAGGCCGCCTGGCCGGTCTCCTCGAGCGGGTAGACCCGGCTCAGCGTGGGATGCACCATGCCCTTGGCGATCAGCCGGTTCGCCTCCCACGCCTCGCGGTAGTTGGCGAAGTGCGAGCCGATGATCCGCTTGAGGTTCATCCACAGATAGCGGTTGTCGTACTCGTGCATATAGCCCGACGTCGACGCACACGTCACGATCGTCCCGCCCCGCCGCGCGACGTACGTGGACGCCCCGAACGTCTCCCGCCCAGGATGCTCGAAGACGATGTCCGGATCGTCCCCACCCGTCAGCTCCCGGATCTTCGCGCCGAACCGCTTCCACTCGCGAGCATCCTGGGTGTGCTCGTCCGACCAGAACTTGTACCCCTCGGCCGACCGGTCGATGATCAGCTCCGCGCCCATCGCCCGGCAGATCTCCGCCTTCTCCGGCGAGGACACCACGCAGACCGGGATCGCCCCGCCGTTCAGCGCGAACTGCGTCGCATAAGAGCCGAGCCCACCCGACGCGCCCCAGATCAGCACGACGTCGCCCTGCTTCATGTTCGCGCCGTTCGCCGACACCAGTTGCCGGTACGCCGTACTGTTCACCAGCCCGGGCGAAGCGGCCTCCTCCCAGGTCAGGTGGGCCGGCTTCGGCATCAACTGGTTCGACTTCACCAGCGCGAGCTCGGCCAGCCCGCCGAAGTTGGTCTCGAATCCCCAGATCCGCTGCTCCGAGTCCATCATCGTGTCGTTGTGCCCGTCCGGCGATTCGAGCTCGACCGACAGGCAGTGCGCGACGACCTCGTCGCCCGGCTTCCACGCGTTCACGCCGGGCCCGGTCCGCAGTACGACGCCGGCCAGGTCCGAGCCGACCACGTGGTACGGCAGGTCGTGGCGGGCGGTCAGCGGTGACAGTTTCCCGTACCGCTTGAGGAAGCTGAAGGTGGAGACCGGCTCGAAGATCGAGGTCCACACGGTGTTGTAGTTGATCGCGCTCGCCATCACCGCGACCAGCGCCTCGCCCGGCCCGAGCTCCGGCGTCGGTACGTCGTCCAGGTGCAGGCTCTTGCGCGGGTCCTTCTCGTTGGCCGCCAGGCCCTCGAACATCCCGGTCTCGTCCGCGTGCACGGTGATACCGCGATAGTGCGCCGGTACTTCGAGCCGGCTGAATTCCTCCGCGGGCGTGTCGCCGGCCAGGATCGCGTCGAGGATCTGCTTCACGTCGTACCTCCGGGTGGGTGGAGCGTGTGAAAGCGGAATCTACCGACGAGTATGCCCCGCTTTGAAGGGTTCTGTGATGGAGGTCGCAGCCGTTGAGACGACCGTCACTTTTCCAGTCCACTGCGTTTAGTGGTCTTACTCGGGCAAGTGCTTTCGATGGCAGCCTTGCCTACCCCGCCCCTCCGCCCCGGTCAAGCCTGCTGTGCAGCCGGACCTGGGTGCCGGTCCCGCTGGACCTGAGCTGGACCAGGTCGCAGAGCTGGTTCGCCATCCAGGTGCCCCGCCCACCGAGCCCTTCGATCGGTGGCAGCACCCGCCCGACCAGCAGGTCGTCGATCCGGCCGCGATCCGCGACGTCGAGGATCAGTGTCCGGTGCTGCGCCCACAGCGACAACGTCCCCTGCCCGCCACCGAACCGCACGCTGTTGGTGCAGATCTCATGCAATGCCAGCGCCAGATCGTCCACCTGATCCCGCGACAGCCCTTGCGACCGCGCCCACTCGGCCGCCCATCGCCGTACTGCGGTCAGCTCGGCCAGCCCGAACTCGCGCCGCTGCGCCCACCCCGGTACTGCGGGCAGCGACGCGCCGAAGAGCTCCAGCGCGACCTTGCCCCAGTCGAGGGAGCAGCCGTTCCGCGACCCGATCACGACCGGATGGGTCTCGGCCGGCTCGAGCTCGGGGGAGAGGGCCGCAGCGGAGTACGGGCAGCGCAGCCGGAACGGGCCGGAGTGCTCGAAGGCCACGTTGAGCAACGCCTCGTGGAGCTTGGCCTCCGTGAACTCGGCAGCGGTCCTGCCCGGGTATGCGGGCTCACCGAGACCGCGAATCGAGCGCCCGGGATGGCGGCGCATCAGGTCGGCCCAGAGCGGGATGATCCGCGCCGGGTTGCGGCCGGCGACGGTCATGTCGATGAAGGTGATCTGCCCGGCGAGGTCGCCGAGTTCCTTGCGCAGTAAGGAGATCCGCTCCGGCGGGAGGGCTGCGAGCACCACCTCGCCGGCGCTCAGGCCGTCGCGGAGGAACGGAGTTGCCCGGCGCACGAAGTCGTCATCATCGATGTAGACGAAGGCGTCGTGCTGAAAACCGGCTGGACCACCGTTCACTGCTTCAGGGGCGCTGTCGATCAGCACCTCAACAGCGTAGTCCCGAACCGGCATTCCGGCCTGCTGAAATGCGGCTCGTCACCGACGGTTACCAGCGGTGACCGGCGGCGCTCATCCGTACGCCGCTGGGCGCGGTGCCGCTGATTCAGGAGGCGGGCTCGACCAGTTCGATCAGGACTCCGCCGGTGCCGCGCGGGTGCAGGAAGTTGACCCGCGAACCCGCAGTGCCGCGGCGCGGTTCGTCGTACAGGAGGACGGCGCCGCGTTCGCGCAAGGTGGCCGAGACGGCGTCGAGGTCGCGGACCCGGTACGCGAGTTGCTGGATGCCCGGGCCGCGCTGGGTCAGGAAGCGGGCGATCGGGGAGTCTTCCGACAATGGTGCGAGCAGCTGGATCGAGGAGCCGCTGCCGCCGACCGAGAGCATCGCCTCGCGGACGCCCTGCTCCTCGTTGATCTCCTCGTGCGCGACCGTCATGCCGAACGTCTCGGCGTAGAACCGGACCGCCTCGTCGAAGTCCGCCACGGCGATGCCGACATGGTCGATGGCTTCGAACAGGGTCTGGGTTCCGGTGACGTCCATGGCTTCAGATTGGCCTGCCTGTGCGCCGATTCCAATCGAGTGTGACCGGATCGACAGCTCCGTACCAGTGCGCTCGCAGGTATCGTGAGATGCATGTCTGACACCACTCGCAACCCGCAGAACACAACTGTCATAGTCGCCGGTGCGCGGACGCCCATCGGGCGGTTGCTGGGTGGCCTGAAGGGCTTCACCGGCGCCGAGCTCGGCGGCTTCGCGATCAAGGCCGCGCTGGCCAAGGCCGGCGTCGCACCCGAGCAGGTCGAGTACGTGATCATGGGCCAGGTACTGCAGGCCGGCGCGGGCCAGATCGCCGCCCGCCAGGCCGCGGTCAAGGGCGGCATCCCGATGTCGGTGCCCGCGATCACCATCAACAAGGTCTGCCTGTCCGGCCTGAACGCGATCGCGATGGCCGACCAGCTGATCCGCGCCGGCGAGTACGACGTGGTGGTGGCCGGCGGGATGGAGTCGATGACGAACGCGCCGCACCTGCTGAAGAAGTCGCGCGAGGGATTCAAGTACGGCGACACCGCGCTGGTCGACTCGATGTCGTTCGACGGGCTGTGGGACGCCTTCACCGACCAGGGCATGGGCCCGCTCACCGATCAGGTGAACAACGACGGCCTGCAGGTGACCCGCGAGGAGCAGGACGAGTTCAGCGTCCGGTCGCACCAGCTGGCTGCGGAGGGCTGGAAGAACGGCGTCTTCGCCGACGAGGTGGTGCCGGTCGAGGTCCCGCAGCGCAAGGGTGACCCGCTGGTGATCGACGCGGACGAGGGCATTCGCGCCGACACCTCGCTGGAGTCGCTCAGCCGGTTGCGGCCGGCGTTCGGCAAGGACGGCACGATCACCGCCGGCTCGGCCTCGCAGATCTCCGACGGTGGCTGTGCCGTCGTCGTGATGAGCAAGGCGAAGGCCGAGGAGCTCGGGCTGACCTGGCTGGCCGAGATCGGCGCGCACGGTTCGGTCGCCGGGCCGGACTCGTCGCTGCAGAGCCAGCCGGCCAACGCGATCGTCAAGGCCTGCTCGAAGGAAGGCATCGAGCCCGCCGCGCTCGACCTGATCGAGATCAACGAGGCCTTCGCGGCCGTCGGAATCGCCAGCGCCCGTGAGCTGAACGTCGACCTGGACAAGGTCAACGTGAACGGCGGCGCGATCGCGGTCGGCCACCCGATCGGCATGTCGGGCGCCCGGCTGGTGCTGCACCTGGCGCTGGAGCTTCAGCGCCGCGGCGGCGGTACCGGTGCCGCGGCCCTGTGCGGCGGTGGCGGCCAGGGTGATGCCCTCATCGTCCGGGTTCCGCAGAAGAGCTGACGCCGAGGGTTACGCTCTGCCCTTTGCCTTCCATTCGTACCCCGAGCTGACAGAGAGCCGATGCCACGACGGACTGCCCCGGTCGCCGAGCTGGTCGAGAGAGCCCGCGACGGCGACTCGCGGGCAGTCGCACGGCTCATCTCGCTCGTCGAGGACGAGTCGCCGCTGCTGCGCGAGGTGATGGCAGCGCTCGCGCCGCATGCCGGCCGGGCGCACATCATCGGCATCACCGGCTCGCCGGGGGTCGGCAAGTCGACCTCCACCTCGGCGCTCGTTTCGGCGTACCGGGCGACGGGGAAGCGGGTCGGAGTACTGGCCGTCGATCCGTCGTCGCCGTTCTCCGGTGGCGCGCTGCTCGGCGACCGGGTCCGGATGCAGGACCATGCGACCGATACCGGCGTGTTCATCCGCTCGATGGCCTCTCGCGGCCATCTGGGCGGCCTGGCCTGGACCACCCCGCAGGCGCTGCGGGTGCTCGACGCGGCCGGCTTCGACGTCGTCCTGGTCGAAACCGTCGGGGTCGGGCAGTCCGAGGTCGAGATCGCCGGGATGGCCGACACGACGATCATCCTGCTCGCGCCCGGGATGGGCGACGGCATCCAGGCCGCGAAGGCGGGCATCCTCGAGGTCGGCGACATCTACGTGGTGAACAAGGCCGACCGCGACGGCGTCCAGAACGTCACTCGCGACCTGCGCGCGATGCTCGCGCTGGCCGAGCGCGGCCCGGACGCCTGGACCCCGCCGATCCTGAAAACGGTTGCCTCCCGCAACGAAGGCGTCGACGAGGTGGTCACCGCGATCGAGGACCGGCTGACCTGGATGAGTGGCAACGGCGTACTGACCGAACGCCGCCGCACCCGGGCCCGCGACGAGATCGAGGCGATCGCGATGACCGCCCTGCGATCCCGGTTCGCGCACCTTCACGGCGACGCGCGACTCGACGTACTGGCCGCGAAGGTCGCCGACGGAAGTACCGATCCCTACTCCGCCGCCGACGAACTGATCGACGCACTCTGAGCTTCGTCACTGACACACTTGGCGACTCTCTGTCACATCCGAAAGCGGGCAGGGAAGTAGTGAATGTGCCCTGTCGGGCTACGTTCGTCTCATGGCGGCGCGCCGGTGGCTGCCATGGCCCCTGATCCGTTACAGAATGGATCTTGAAGCTGGTGGGCATTGTGCGGTGGGCTGTGTTCAGTCAGTGACAATCAGTGACTATCCGTGATACAACACAGTCGACCGAATTGGTTGCGAACGAGGAGTGGTGACATGCCGAAGAAGCTGCTGATCTGGCTGGTCATCGCCTTTGCGGCGTTCTATCTGTTCACACAGCCGGAGAACGCCGCAAATGCCGTAGGAGGTGCGTTCTCGGCCGTAGGCGATGCGTTCGGGAGCGTGATCACGTTCCTGTCCGCGCTGTTCAACTGAGCCTTCAGTCAAGTGTCCCGTATCGAGCATTCGTGCGGGACACTTGGCTGTAGTGACCTAGATGAGGGCCGCATGGCCGACAGCGGGGTGGACAGGGGAGTGAGTGGATGGCCGGAATAGGCCTCTTCAGGATCTTCGATCCCAAGGTCAGGCGGCATCTGATCTCGGACGAGGGTGAGGTCGTCATCGACGAGGTGCGGCACCACTGGGTGGTGTTCGCCGTGCCGATGCTCGAGGTCCTGCTGGCGACGGCACTGCTGGTGACGATGCTGTGGCTGCCGCTGACTGGCGCCGGCGTGCTGCTGGTGATCGTGCTGGTGCTGCTCGGCCACGCGTTCTGGCAGTTCCTCACCCAGCATCGCGACCGCTTCGTCGTCACGAACATGCGCGTGATGAGGATCCGCGGCGTCTTCTCGCAGACCGTCGCGACCACCCCGATCGCGCGAATCCTCGACATCACCCTGCAGAAACCGCTCATCGGCCGGATGTTCGGCTACGGCCACTTCGTCTTCGAGTCCGCCGCGCAGGACCAGGGCTTCCGCGAGATCAAATACGTCAGCCGTCCCGACGACCGCGACCTGACGATCCAGCGAGTCATCCAGCGCACCGGCCTGCGAGCCTCCGCCAGCGTCGACGTCGTCCAGGGAGACGACGACGATTCCGATGACGACGGCACCGGCCCGATCGGCATGAACACCGCCGCCGAGGTCACCACGACCACCACGACGGCCCCCAGTCACCAGACGACAACCCGCACGGCGGGCACGTCCAGCAAATCAATCTTCAACTCAGAACGAGCCAACTGGACCGACGACCCAGACCACGACTAGCTCGTACTACGACCCGCCTCGCGCCTCCTCCGTCGGCGCTCCATCCCACCACCCCCAGGCGCCGCTCCTGCATCGCGGTTTCGGGTGCACGGCAGAGCGGCTGCTGAATGGAGTGGTTGAACTGATCAGCCAGCAGCGGTCGTCGCGGACGGAGGTGCGGTGAGAAGAGCCTTGGTAATGGCCTCCCGGAGCGCACCATCCGTCGGCGGCACCTGGCGAATGATGGACTGGATGAGCTCCTTGGTGAACGGTGCCCACTGCGCGGCGATCAGCTCCGTCACCTCGGCCACGTTCGGCGCCATCTTTTGCACGAGCTGCTCGATCAGCTCAGCACGGGCCTCGGCGCTGACATTCATCAGGCCGGCAGCATTCTTTGTCAGAAGGTCAACGGCCTGGCGAGTTGTCAGAAGGTCAACGGCTTGGCGAGTTGCCTTCGGAATGCCGGCCTCTTCGAGGAACCTGGCGACCAGCCCTGTCCCGTCACCGAGCTTCACGCCGTACCGGTGGGCGTGCGGCCGAAGTACCTCAGTGATCACGTCGGCATCGATGCCCTGGGCGGTGATTGCGTCCCGAACGACCCCGGCGAGGTGGCCGCCGTCGGTGTTCACCGATGCCAGGTCAGCGATCGTCTTGGGGATCGTGGTTGTCGGCAGGCCGTTGACCGGCCGCCAGTCACGCTCGGCAAGGTGTCCGCGATGGAACCGGATATCGGTCCGGCGCGAGGTGCGACGCCGATCGACCGTGAACTCATGCCGGTCCGCCTCGAGATCCCCGAGCCCGTGGACGCGAGCAGCAGAGCGGTACGAGACGACGTCATCGGGATGCCGGAGCCGATCGCTCGCGGTCAGCCTCGGCGCCAGGCCGAGCCAGGCGCCGCGGAGCTCATCGAGCTCATCGCCGGGAGCACCAGTCAGGCGATAGACCCCATGAGCAAGCCGCTCCAGCGCTCCAGCGTGATGGAGGTGAGCAAGCGACTGGTTGGACACTCCATGCTCAGCTGCCTGCGCTGCGGTCAGAAGACCCCATTGCTCAGCAGCAAGCTCGGCAAGGACAACTTGATGACTCACAGCACACCTCCCGACAGATGCAGCAATACTATCACTCTGCTTTAGTTTCGCTGCACGAGAGCATTGTGCATCGACGACCTTCTTGCCGTGGCCTATCTGTTGGCCGCGCCAGGTCTTGCGTTTGCTTCGTTTATTGCGGATACTTCATTTGTTGATCGCTGATCTTCGCCGGCGATCTGAGGAGGAGTAGCTATGGGTTCCGCCGAACTTGCGTCCGCGCAGCCGGATCCGGCTGCGATCCACACCGCCGATGTCGCCATGCGGCGGGTCAAGCGTTACCTGGCTGACCATGCCGAGGAGCGCGACATCCGCCTGGTGGTCGGTGGAGATCCCGACGACACCTTGTCTGTTCCGAGGAGCGCGGTAGAACTCCTGGCGCGGATCCTTGCCCACATGGCTGCAGGTCGAGCGGTATCGGTTGTGCCCGCCCATGCCGAGCTGACGACCCAGCAAGCGGCCGACCTGCTGAATGTCTCCAGGCCCTATCTCATTGGTCTCCTGGACGACGGAAAGATCGAGTACCGCAAGGTGGGGAAGCACCGTCGGGTGCGCGCCGACTCACTGATGGACTACAAGCGCGAGGACGACCACGACCGCCGTAATGTGGCGGACGAGCTGACAGAGCTCAACCGGGAGATGGGTCTGTACTGACGTGCCGTTCATCGTCGTCTACGACGCCAACGTCCTCTACCCCAACAGCCTGCGGGATCTGCTCATCCGAGTAGCGCAGGCTGGTCTCGTCCAGGCGAAGTGGACCGACAAGATCCTCGACGAGACCTTCGGCAACCTCAAGCAGAAAAGGCCGGACCTCGACCCGGCCAAGCTGGACCGCACTCGGCAGCTGATGAACAGAGCGATCGCAGATGTTCTCGTTGCCGGCTACGAACCATTGATCGACGTCCTGGATCTCCCCGATCTCGACGACCGGCATGTTCTCGCTGCGGCGATCAAAGCCAATGCCCAACTGATCGTCACTGAGAACACCAAGGATTTCCCTCCGGCGACGCTCTCCGCGTGGAACATCGAGGCGCGGAACGCCGACGACTTCATGCTCGACCTGATCGATCTCAATCAGCAGACGGTTTATGCCCAGGTCCAGCGCATGGCTGACGCCCGGCAGAATCCGCCAGGCACAGTCGAAGATGTCCTCGACTCTCTTGAACACGTCGGCCTGCTCGGCAGCGTCGCCGAGCTGCGGCGGTAGGTCCGCTGTTGGTGCTCGGATCTGCCGGCAGGTAATGCGGGCCGGCGCACTGTGGTTAGACCGGCTGGACAGATGCACCCCACGAGTCCCGATGGGCGCTGCTTGAAGCAACCGGCCGGCCGCCGCGATGGGTCCTGGCTTGCGCTGCCGATTGGACCGAATGCTCCCGACAACGACGAGCTCCTGCATCGCGGTACGTCCGGCTCGCCCGTACCGCCTGGCTCGCCCGTACTGCCCGTACCGCCAGGACTGCCCGTACCGTCCGCACTGCCCGGACCGCCCGGCCGGCTCGGCTAGCCCGGCTACGCCCGGGCCAGCACGATGCACCCGGCAAGGCACGGCCAGCACCGTGCCTTCCCTTAAGCCGCGACGCAGGAGCGGCGCACCGGGGTGGGTGGGTGGAGCGCCGACGGAGGAGGTGTGAGGCGGGCGCAGTACCCAGTAACCGGTCAGGAATCGAGAAGCAGGGGTGTGCCGTGCGGAACTAGCGTGAGGGACACGAAGACAGCAGGCCCTCGGGCCCTTACCGCAGGAGTAGAAAATGACTGAGACCCAGGGAATTCAGACCGTGCTGCACCCGGTGTCGGATCTGGCGAAGGCGACCGAGGTGTACGCCGCTCTGCTCGGCGTGAAGCCGACGGTCGAGTCGGCGTACTACGTCGGGTTCGACACGGCCGGGCAGCACATCGGGCTGGTGCCGAAGGGGCCGCAGGGCCCGGAGTCGCCGACGGCGTACTGGCATGTAGCGGACATCGAGGCGAAGTTGGCCGAGGTGACCGCCGCTGGTGGCACCGTGAAGGACTCCCCTCGCGATGTCGGTGAAGGTCGCCTGGTGGCCTCCTTCACCGACCTCGACGGCAACGTCCTCGGCCTGGTCCAGGACCAGTAGTCCACCCCGCGGCCTGAAGGCGCGAGGCGGGCGGTCAAGTGGTGCACTCCGCGACCCGGGCGCGGAACTCCCGTACTGCGTTGTCGTCGCCGGCGGACTGTTCCATGCTCAGGTCGTGGCGGCCCCACAACCAGAGAAAGAGGTCGTCGGGGTCGCCGAAGACCTCGGCGTCGACATCGCCCTCGGCGGTCGGGGTGACCGTCGCGCTGGTGGCGTCGAGTCGGATGGTCCAGGAGCGGCCGTCCGAGGTGATGCGGATGGTGGCGTCCACCGGGTGCTCGGTGTCGCCTTCCTCCCACCACGGGCCGCCGAGCATCAGGGTCAGGACTTCGTCAATGCCGTCCAGGGCCAGGTCGCTGTTGACCGGGGTGGCGGCGCCGTGGGCGAGCTCGGCGTCGATGCGGTGGACGGCAGTCTCCAGGGCCATTCGGCGGTACCAAAAGGCCGAGGTCTTGTCGGTGGGGGAGAAGGTCCAGGTCGGCAGCTCGGTCCCGGACTGCTCCAGCGCGACGACGATCGCGGCCCGCGTTTCGTCGTACAGATCGAGGGCGTCGCGGTCGTCGAGGTACGGCGGCCAGGGGTCGGGTTTTGCTGCCAGGCGGAGGATCTCGACCTTGTGGAGGTAGACCTGCGCCACGTGGCGCAGTACGGACTCGACCGTCCAGCCGGGGCAGCTCGGGACCGCCTCGGTCAGGCCGAGGCGGCCGACCTCGGCGAGCCGGGTGGAGTCGGCCTGGAGACAAGCGAGATAGAACTCGGGCGGCAAAGTCATGCGAGAGAGCATGGCAGCACCCACCGACAGTTTCACCTCACCACCCACCGGCTGCAAAAGGTTGTTGCCGGTGAAGGAGATCAGCCAGGCGAAGGGCAGCGGAGCGGTTAACCTTCCGGCATGGCGAGGAAGAGACCGTTGCCGTTCGACCCGATCGACGAGGCCTCGCGGCAGTGGGGACGCCGCTGGGGTGCCGTCGAGCAGATGCGCGCGGTCACGTCGTTGATGCGGGCCCAGCAGATCGTCATCGGCGAACTCGACGAGATCCTCAAGAAGCACGGTCTGACGTTCGCCCGGTTCGAGGCGCTCGTGCTGCTCACCTTCTCCCGGCGCGGATCGCTGCCGCTGGGCAAGATGGGCGAACGCCTGCAGGTGCACCCGACATCGGTGACCTCGATCGTCAGAAGGCTGGAGACGGCCGGCCTGGTCACCCGTACGCCGCACCCCGACGACGGCCGCGCGATCCTGTGCGAGATCACCGCCGAGGGCCGCGACCTGGTGGAGCGTGCCACCGATGACCTGGTCGCAGCCGACTTCGCCCTGCGGGGTCTGACCGACGACCAGCTCAAGATGCTCTGGTCGGTCCTGCTCCCCCTCCGCCAGGCCGCCGGCGACTTCAACTGACACCCAGAGCCACCGCCAGCCAGCGGGCAAACCGCAAGAAGTGGTTTTTAGTAGGACGTCCTAGTAGTTTGGGGAGGTGACCAACCCCAGGAGGACGTGATGGATGCCGAGCGGATCGCTGCCGGGCAGAGCCGGTGGCAGCAGCGGTACGACGCCTCGCGGCGCCGCGAGGCCGATTTCACCACCCTGTCGGGCACCGAGGTGGAGCCCGTCTACGGGCCGCCGGAGGGCTATGACGACCCCCGGATGGAGCGGATCGGCTGGCCGGGCGAGTTCCCGTTCACCCGTGGTCTGTACGCGACGGGGTACCGCGGCCGGACCTGGACGATCCGCCAGTTCGCCGGCTTCGGCAACGCGGAGGACACCAACGCGCGGTACAAGATGATCCTCAACTCCGGCGGTGGCGGCCTGTCCGTCGCGTTCGACATGCCGACGTTGATGGGCCGCGACTCCGACGACCCGAAGTCGCTCGGCGAGGTCGGTCACTGCGGCGTCGCGATCGACAGCGCGACCGACATGGACCGGCTGTTCAAGGACATCCCGCTGCAGGACGTCACCACCTCGATGACGATCTCCGGGCCCGCCGTGCCGGCCTTCGTGATGTACCTGGTCGCCGCCGAGCGGCAGGGTGCCGACATCACCAAGCTCAACGGCACGCTGCAGACGGACATCTTCAAGGAGTACATCGCGCAGAAGGAGTGGCTCTTCCCGCCGGAGCCGCATCTACGCCTGATCGGCGACCTGATGGAGTACTGCGCCGCCAACATCCCGGCGTACAAGCCGCTGTCGGTCTCCGGCTATCACATCCGCGAGGCGGGTTCGACGGCCGCGCAGGAGCTGGCCTACACACTCGCGGACGGCTTCGGGTACGTCGAGCTGGGGCTCAGCCGTGGTCTCGACATCGACACCTTCGCACCCGGCCTGTCGTTCTTCTTCGACAGCCACCTGGACTTCTTCGAGGAGATCGCCAAGTTCCGTGCCAGCCGCCGGATCTGGGCCCGCTGGCTGCGTGATGTCTACGGCTCGAAGTCCGACAAGGCCCAGTGGCTGCGGTTCCACACCCAGACGGCCGGCGTCTCGCTGACCGCCCAGCAGCCGACGCTCAACGTCGTCCGTACCGCGGTCGAGGCGCTCGCCGCGATCCTCGGCGGCACCAACTCGCTGCACACCAACGCCCTCGACGAGACGCTCGCGCTGCCGACCGACCAGTCGGCCGAGATCGCACTGCGGACCCAGTCGGTGCTGATGGAGGAGATCGGTGTCACCAACGTCGCCGACCCGCTCGGCGGTTCCTGGTACGTCGAGGCGCTGACCGACAAGCTCGAGGCCGAGGCCGAGGAGATCTTTGCCCGGATCAAGGAGATGAGCCCGGACGGCACGATGACCGGCGGGATCCTGCGCGGGATCGAGGACGGCTGGTTCATGGCCGAGATCGCCGACGCGGCCTTCGAGTACCAGCAGAAGCTGGAGAAGGGCGAGAAGAAGATCGTCGGCGTGAACACCCAGACCGACACCGTCGCCGGCGAGCTGGAGATCCTCCGGGTCAGCCACGAGGTGGAGATCGAGCAGTGCCGGGTGCTGGCGGCGCGCAAGGCAGAACGCGACGAGGACCTGGTGGGTCGTAGGCTGTCGGCGCTGGTCGAGGCATCCAGAGGGGCCGGCAACCTGATCGAGCCCATGCTGGAGGCGGCGCGTGCGGAGGCCACGATGGGGGAGATCTGTAACGTTCTTCGGATCGAATGGGGCGAATACCGAGAGCCCGCCCGATTCTGAACCGACGACAGAGATCCCGGAGGCGGACCAGCCGCCGGCCGGCCGGCGGCGCGGGCGGGCCCAGCAACGGTCCGCCCAGCCGCCCGACGACCGCGGGATAGTTGTCTGCGGCTCCGACCGGACCATGCTCCGGGTGGTCACCGAGCTGGTGAGTTCCGGCGAGTACGTGACGGCGATCGTCAACCCGGCCTCCCGGCACTTCGAGCGGATCGGCGAGCTCGGCGCCCAGGTGATGGGCGTCCGGGTGGTCAGCGAGTCCGTACTGCGCCGCGCTGGAATCGATGCCGCCGACGACCAGGCATCCAGCGCGCGAGCCCTGGTTCTGCTGGATGCCGACGACGTCCGCAACGTGCACACCGCACTGACCGCGCGGGACATGGACCCGAACCTGCGCATCGTCATCCAGATGGTCAACCCGCGGCTGGGCGGCCAGTTGCACGAGCTGCTCGGCGACTGCGTCGTCATCTCTGGACCGTCGCTCGCGGCACCCGCCTTCGTCGCCGACGCCCTGGAGGACGACGAGCTCACCTGGGTCGACCTTGGCGGCCGGCGGATGGTCGCGGGACCGGCCGACCTGATCCGCGATCCGCACCTGACTGTGCTGGCCGACACCACTTCGTCGGCGACACCGGAGCTCCTGCCGACCGAGAGCCCCGATCCCACCGGCGACATCGTGCTCGGTACCGGCATCCGCCCGGTCTGGCGGACCAAGGACGTCCGCCGGGCCGGCTGGCTGATGGCGACTCGCGACATTTTCGACCGGCGAGTCCGGACGATCGCCGCGGTGATGGCCGGCCTGGTGCTGATCGGTACGGCGCTGACGCACTGGATCGCCAATATCGACTGGCTCCGCGCGCTCTACCTGGCGGCGGGGGCGGTCACCTCGGCGGGGATCGAGGACGACACCTTCTCCAACGCCGAGCCCTATGCCAAAGTGGCGGCGGTCATCGTCCAGTTGACCGGCATCGTGCTGATGGCGCTGCTCACCGCCGTGATCGTCGACTCGCTGATCGGCGCCCGGCTGTCGCGGGTGATCGGCGGCGTTCGGGGCCGGCCGCGCAACCACGTCGTCGTCTGCGGCCTCGGTACGGTCGGGGCCCGCGTGCTGGAGATCCTGGTCGAGCGTGGCGTCGCCGTGGTCGGGGTCGAACAGGACGAGGACGCTCCCGGTGTACAGACCGCGCATCGACTACGGGTCCCCGTGATCATCGGCGATAGCAGCAATGAGGAGACGCTGCGGTCGGCAGGCGTGCAGCGCTGCCAGTCGGTGCTCGCGATCACCAACGGGGACATCACCAATCTCGAGTCCGCGATGGTCGTCCACGAACTGAACCCGGACGCCCGGATCACGATGCGGATGTTCGACCACGACCTGGCTCAGCGGGTCGAGCGGCAGCTCGGCCTCGGCCACAGCCGGTCGGTATCGATGCTGGTGGCACCGGCCATCGCCGCGGCGGTCGCGAACCGTCGCAGCCAGACGACCGTCCCGGCCGGCCGGCGCGTTCTGCTGCTCACCGAGGTCGCCGTCGAGCAGGACTCGGTCGCGGTCGGCAAGCGGCTCGGTGAACTGGACGAGGCGGGCGGCCTGCGGGTGCTCGCCCGGCTGGAAGACGGCATCCCCTGGGACTGGTCGCCGGCCTTCGACCAGACGGTCAGTCCGGGCACCCGGATCGCCGTCGCGGGCACCCGGAGCGGGCTGGCCAGACTGCTGCTGGCGACCCGCGCGCCACACCGTTCGGGGCCGTCGGAGAGGATGGACCCATGAACGTACGCAGTGAGCACGGAATGCGAGGACAACGGTGAGCCAGCCGAACTTCTCCCGCCCGGGAGCCATCGACCTGTCGTCCCTGCGCAAGCCACCCGCACCGCGCCCCGGCAGCGCGCCCGGCAGCGCGCCCGGTGGAGCGCCTGGTGGTGCACCCGCGGGCGCCTCGGCCGGCGGTGCGTATGTGCTGAACGTGACCGAGCAGACCTTCCAGGCGGACGTGATCGAGCGGTCGCTCCAGGTCCCGGTGGTGGTCGAGTTCTGGTCGCCGCGCTCGGAGGCGTCGACAGCGCTCAGCCCGATCCTGATCCAGCTCTCGACCGAGTACGCCGGCAAGTTCCTGCTGACCCGGATCGACATCGACGCGAACCCGCAGCTGGCCCAGGCGGTCGGCGTACAGACGATCCCGCTGGTGATCGCAGTACTGCGCGGTCAGGTCGTCCCGCTGTTCCAGGGTGCCGTCTCCGACGCCGAGGCCCGCCAGTACGTCGAGCAGCTGCTCACCGTTGCGGTCGCCAACGGCATCACCGGCCGTACTGACCCGGTCGGCCCGGCAGTCGCGGGCGAGCCTGAGCAGGCCGAGCCCGAGCCGGATCCGCGGTACGAGGCCGCGGAGAACGCAGTCGGCGCTGGCGACCTGGACGGTGCGATCGCGGCGTACGAGGCGCTCTTGAAGGAGACCCCGAGCGACGCGGAGGCGAAGTCCGGG
Organism: Kribbella catacumbae DSM 19601; assembly: GCF_000372465.1. Classification (GTDB taxonomy): domain Bacteria; phylum Actinomycetota; class Actinomycetes; order Propionibacteriales; family Kribbellaceae; genus Kribbella; species Kribbella catacumbae. The sequence goes on along the minus strand of NZ_AQUZ01000006.1, from coordinate 66,312 downwards.
CTGGCCCGGGTGCAGCTGGTGAAGCGGACCCGCGACGTACCGGCCGAGGTGCGGACCCGCGCGGCGGAGGATGCGGCCGACATCGAGGCGCAGATGCTCGTGGCCGACGTCGATCTGATGGGCGGTCACGTCGACGACGCGTTCGCGCGGCTGATCAAGACGATCCAGGTGACCGCGGGCGACGAGCGCGACGCCGTCCGCCTCCACCTGCTCGAGCTGTTCGAGGTGGTGGGCGCGGACGACGAGCGCGTCGTCAAGGCCCGCCGTCGCCTGATGGCCGCGCTCTTCTAGTACGACCGAGTCCCGCCCCGTACTCACCCCGGCACCTGGCCAGTAGGCCAGGTGCCGGTTTCGTGAGAAATGCTGCCGGTAGCCTGTCGGATCCTTGGTGAGCCGTTCGTAGCAGGGGTGAGAGGTGGCCAGTGGGAGGCTGCCCGGATAAGGAGTAGTGAGATGACGCGGTACCTGATCTCGTTCGAAAAGGGCGCGATGGACCACATCCCCCAGGAGGAGATCGCCGAGGTGGGCAAGGCCGCCCACGCGGTGATCCAGGAGGCCAAGGACGCGGGCGTGTTCCTCTTCGCGGGTGGACTGCAATACGACAACGACGACGTGGAGCACGCGGTGGTGGCCACCGACGGGCTGGTCACCGACGGTCCCTACCCGGAGAGCAAAGAGGTCATCGGCGGCGTGGCGATCGTCGACGTCCCCACCCGCGAGGAAGCCCTGGAGTGGGCCGCGAAGATCGCGGTCGCCTGCCGCTGCGCGCAGGACGTCCGCAAGTTCATGGACGACCCGGACCTGATCGACTGACCTCACACGGTTTCGGTGTTAACTATTGACACCATGCGGTTGAGGTTCTGAGAATCATTCACGTGAGTGTTCTGGAGTCGCCACCGCCGAGTCTTGAAGCGCGGATCCACGGCCTGCTGCCGGGTTTGAGCCCGGCGCAGGTCCGGGTCGCGCACGAGGTACTGCGTGATCCCGCGGCGGTGGCGTCGTCGACGATCGGCGAGTTGGCCGCCCGATGCGGGACGTCGCTGCCGAGCGTGACGCGGTTCTGCCTGGCCCTCGGCCTCAGCGGGTACGCCGAACTGCGGTTGGCGCTGGCGGCCGAGAGCGGGCGAAGCAGTACGAGCTGGGAGCGGGGGACAGGCGCCGAGGTCGGGCCGGACGACAGTCTCGGCGAAGTCCTGCGCACCTTGCTCAGGGCCGACGCGCGAGCGCTCGAAGACACCGTCGCCGAGATCGATGTCACCGCACTCGGCGAGGCGGTGCGTACGATCTCCAACGCCCGCCGAATCGACCTGTACGCCGTGAGCGGGTCCGCCTGTGTCGCGGAGGACCTGCGACTGCGCTTGCACCGGATCGGGCGTGGCGCCAGCAGTTGGAGTGACGTCCACAACGCACTCACGAGCGCGGCACTGCTCGGCGTGGGAGATGTTGCCGTCGGCATCTCGCACAGCGGCGAGACCATCGAAGTACTCGAACCCCTGCAGCGGGCCGGGCGGCAAGGCGCGCGAACTGTTGCCATCACCAACTACCCGCGCTCGCCGCTCGCCCGTGCCGCCGACATCGTCCTGCTCACGGCCGCCCGCGATGTCACCTTCCGCACCGGCGGACTCTCCGGCCGGCACGCCCAGATGCTCGTCCTGGACGCCCTGTACATCGGCGTAGCCCAACGCGACTACACCCTCTCAGAACAAGCCTTCGACGCCACAGCCGAGGCAGTCTCCACCCACCGAACCCGACGGCCCGGCTGACCCTCGTTCCTCAACCGCCATAGAGGAGACCCGCATGCCAGACCCGGACGAATCCACCACACCCTCAATCCACCAACACCTGGCCCGTTCAGCCTCCGAGCCAAGTCGACGGCGGCTGCTGCTCGGTGCCACTGCGGCGGCCATCGCTGCAGGCATGACCACTACGCCCTCAACTGCAGCTGCCAGCTCGGCGACTTCCAACGTTGCGATTCCCTCGCCCGACACCTTGCCGTTGACCGGGGGAGCGGAGTTTCCGGTGGGGTTGTTCTGGCCACCGCATCCGTACGCGAGTACTGCGGAGCGGTTCGCCGAGATCGCCGAGGCCGGCTTCGACTTCGTCATCTCCGGCAACTACGCGGGCGACGGCAACATCTTCCAACACCAACTGGCGCTTGCACGGGACGCCGGTCTGCAGATGCTGATCTCCGACGACATCCAGATCCGCAACATGGCCCGCTGGTTCTCCATCTCCGACAACCCGGCCGACTTCCTCAGCATCACCCCGGCCGAGGCGCGCGAGTTCTACACCCGCGCCCGCGACGCCTACGGACCCTACTCATCCCTGGCCGGCTTCAACTTCTACGACGAGCCCGGCCCAGGCTGGTTCGGCACGTTGGCAAAGGCATTGGCCGTATCCCGCGAGCTCGCGCCGCAGTTGTTGCCCTACATCAACCTCTTCCCCTCAGACGACCCGGCGTACTACCGCGACTTCGTGGACATCGTGAAGCCATCCCTCGTCTCGTTCGACCGCTACCCATTGCTCTCCGAAGGCCGGGAGGACGCGAACTACTTCCACAACTGGGCGATCGTCCGCGACGCCGCCCTGCGCGGCGACGTACCGGCGTGGGTTTTCATCCAGACGCTCGCCTACAACGGGCATCGCGAGCCGACCGCGGCCGAGCTGCTCTGGCAGGTCAACATCAGCCTCGCGTACGGCGCCAAGGGCATTCAGTACTTCACCTACTGGACCCCCGAGGCCGCCCGCGGTGAGGGCTTCGGGCCGGCATTGATCACCGTCGACGGCAAGCGGACGAGTCGCTACAGCGCTGCGAAGAAGATCAACACCACTTGGCTTCATCAGGTCGGTCGCGAGCTGAAACCGCTCGTCTCGGAGTCCGTCGTCCACGCCAACGAGACGCCGTTGCCCAACGGGACGGTGGGATTCACGCCGACCGACCTGGTCACCGGAATCACCGGCCAGGCTGTTGTCGTCGGCACCTTCCGGAGCCGCGACTCGACGGTGAAGGACCGCTGGCTGCTCGTCTCGAACCGCTCGCACAGCGCGTCCACTCGGGCGACCGTGGTCGTGGACCCGGCCAAGGTCTACGGAGTCGACGTGTTCCAGCCGATCTCGAAGTCGTACGCCGGGTTGCGCGGCACCGGCGTACCGGTGAGTCTCGCGCCGGGTGCCGCAGCCCTGCTCAGGTTGAAGGTCAGGTGACCGCCGGGCCGGTGTAGTTGCCGAGGGCACGGAATCGGAGTCCTGGCTCGGCGTACTCCTCCAGTGCGTGGGCGGTCCAGCCGACGATGCGGGCGATCGCGAAGAGCGCCTCGCCCGCATCGGGGTGGAAACCGTAGGCGTGCATCATCACGGCCAGTGCCAGATCGCTGTTCGGGAAGTTGCTCACTCTCGCGGTGATCTCATTCACTCGCGTCATCACCGGCTCGTCCGCCAGCAAGCCGAACAGCACCTCGGCGCGCGGATCGCGTTGCCGGTAGATGCGATGACCGAAGCCGGGTACGGGCTTACCTGAGCGCAGCTGGTCCGACAGAGCCTCGACCGGGTTCTGGAGTGCTTGATCGAGGAACTGGTACGCCAGAGTGGGCGCCCCGCCGTGGTAGTGGCCATCGAGGGCGCCGAGGCCCGCCGACACCACGGAGTACAGGTTGGCCCGGGCGCTGGCGGCGACGCGTGCGGCGACGGTCGAGACGGCGAGACCGTGGTCGGCCAGCAAGACGAGTGCGGCGTTCAAGACCTCTGGTCGTGGCGGTGCCGCGGACAGCTTGGGCCAGAGCCGCGCTGCGAACCCACCCTTGGCAGTTTCTCCGGGCAAAGCCTCGACCAGCACGCCCAGCAGCCGTCGCGCAGTCTCCAGCACGGACCCCGGTGCCAGGTCGAAGCGCAGTGGATCAGCAGCGCCGAGCACCGCGACGGCGATGCGTAGATGATCCGACAGCCGTGCCGTCTCTGGCGCGACGGTGATCGTCGCACGGGCCAGGTGAACCAGGTCGGCAGGAGCTGGGAAGGTCTGGGTGGGTGCCAGCTCGCCGGTCCACAGCAGTTCGGCGACGGACTCGAAGGTCTGGGTGGCGGCGAGGTCGCGGACGCGGTGGCCGCGGTAGTAGAGCTCGTCGTCCTGCTGCAGGGACAGCTCGGTCTCGATGCGCTCGACCACCCCTGGGTGCTCGACAGTGCGGCTGGCGAGCTGTTCGACGTCGGCGGCGGTGAACAGGCTGCCGCGACGGCCCCGGGCGCGGATGCTGGTGAGCTGGCCGCGGCTCACGTACGCGTAGATCGTCTCCGGCTTCACGTTCAGCCGGCGGGCGACCTCGGCTGTGGTCAGGTAATTCTCGTCACCCTCTTGCGACATCTCGCGCTCCTGGAGCCGTATCTATTGACTGGATCAACATTGACAATACTTGATTCCGGATCAAATCTGAATTCCATGTCAATCACAGTTGAAGGACCGATCGAAGTACCCCCTGGGCTGCGGAACGTCGTCGTGACCGAGACCCGGCTCGGCGACGTCCGTGGTGACGAGGGGTTCTACCACTACCGGCAGTACTCGGCGATCGACCTGGCCCGATCGAAGACGGTCGAGGATGTCTGGTTCCTGATGTACGAGGGCCGGCTGCCGACCGCCGCCGAGCGCGATGCCTTCAGCGCCGGGCTGGCACCGCTACGGGTGCTGCCGCCCGAAGTACAGGCTGCGCTGCCGGCCATCGCCGCTGCGGGCTCATCCTTCAACCCACTCGCGGGACTCCGTACTGCGCTGTCGCTACTGACCGCCGCCCGTGAGCTCCCGCCACTGTGGGACGCAGATCCCGTACGGCGTAAAGCGGACGCGATGCTCGTGTGCGCCGTCACCCCGACGATCCTCGCGGCCCTGTATCGCCTGCGCGAAGGCCTCGAGCCACTAGAACCTCGGGCGGACCTCTCCGCCGCCGCCAACTGGCTCTACTTGGTGACGGGCGAGGAGCCGACGGAAGCCAAGGCGCGCGCGATCGAGCACTACCTGATCTCGACCATCGACCACGGCTTCAACGCGTCGACCTTCACCGCCCGGGTGATTGCCTCCACCGGTGCCGACGTGGTGTCGGCCGTCGCTGGTGCCATCGGTGCCTTCTCGGGACCGCTGCACGGCGGGGCGCCGGACCGGGCGTTGGCCAGCCTCGACGAGATCGGTACGCCGGACCGCATCGACGCCTGGGTGCGCGCGAAGGTGTCGGCGGGCGACCGGATCATGGGCTTCGGCCACGCCGTCTACCGCACCGAGGATCCACGCTCGATCATGCTTCGCGACATCGCCCGCGGCATCGGCGGCGACCTGGTCGACTTCGCCACCACGGTCGAGCAGCGCATCGTCGAAGTACTGGCCGAGCTCAAACCCGGTCGCAATCTCTACGCCAACGTCGAGTTCTACGCCGGCGTTGTGATGTCCCGGTGCGACCTGCCGCGCGCCATGTTCACTCCGACCTTCGCCGTCAGCCGCGTGATCGGCTGGACCGCCAACATCCTGGAGCAATCCACCGACTCCAAGATCATCCGCCCCGCAGCTCGCTATGTGGGTCCGCCGGCCCCCGAGCCTGTCCCGACCGACAGGACATAGTGCCCATCTGGCCGGGCTGCGTAGGTTTCCTGAGCCTGCCAGCGGCGTACGAGACCGACTATGTCCTGTCGGTCGGGACGTCGAGAAGGTTGCTCAGCCGGTCGCCGAGGTCTGGGGGAGCGGTGTGACCGAGGCCGGGGATGCGGACTATCTCGAACCCTGAGCTGGTCAGCTGGTCGGCGGCCCGCTCGACGGCGGCCAGCACGTGATCCTCGGTGCCGACCAGGATCGTTGCCGGCGACAACCGCCTGGCCGGTGTCTGCGGGAGGTCGCCTAGCGAGGGCGTCAGGAGCATGACGCCGCTGACCGCTACCGGCTCGGCGGTGAGGGCCCAGTCGAGTGCGGCGCGCCCGCCGCTGGAGAAGCCGGCCGCGATCACGGGTAGGCCGCGGAGTTCGTCCGGCAGGTCGGCCAGGGCGTCGGCCATATCCCGGATCACGAGATCGCGCTCGCGCCAGTTCCGGAACTGCGGTGAGTCCAGTTGCGACGAATCGACGCAGACCAGCGCAAAGCCGAGCTTCACCACCGGCGCCCAGACCCGGGCGGCCCGCGACGCGCGCTGCCCGGTGCCGTGGAGAGCGACCACGACACCGGACACTGGTCGCCCGGCGTCGGGGAGGTCGATCGTCCAAGATGCCTGTCCGTTGACCTTGCGGCCGCGCGAGAGCTCGACCAACTGGTTCAACTCGGGGCGGTCCCGGAGAGCCGCGAGGTCGTCGTCCTCCAGCAGGAGCGAGTCGTACCACCAGGCTCCGGCCTCACTCGCCCGCCGGAGTACGGCCAGTGCTGAGTCCGCATCTCCCAGCGAGCCGTACATGCACGCCTCGAAGTGGGCGAGTTCCGCCGACCAGGGTGCGAGGTCCGGGTGGGGTGGATCCAGCAGTCCCAGTGCTTCGCGCTGCCTGCCCTCGCGGTACAGGCTCAGCAGGCGATCGGTCAGCTGTTCGTAGCGAGCCTCGGGCGTCTCCATCGGCCCATCCTGGGGGTCCTAGCGCCCTGCCGTCGACAAGTTTCCAGCAGGCTTGAACTGCATGGCGCCGTCGGCGAGGCGGGCGTAGCGAAGGGTGACGAGGTCGCGGGGGTAGTTCTGACGCAGGCGCCAGGGGCCGTACGAGCCTTGGCGGGGGAGGATGGCGGCCGCGCGGCGGATGTAGCCGGAGGAGAGATCGACCACGGGACGCGCGGGAGCGTCGTACTCGGCTGGGTCGATCTCTGGGACGCAGATGGTTGTGCGGGTGGCATCCAGGTGGTTGAGGAGCCTGCAGACGTACTGCGAGGTCAGGTCGGAGCGGAGCGTCCAGGAGTTGTTCGTGTAGCCGATGCACCAGGCGAGGTTGGGGACTCCGCTCAGCATCATGCCCTTGTAGACGAAGGTGTCGTGCGGATGGACTGGACGGCCGTCGACGGTCAACTCGATCTTGCCCAGCGCGACCATCTGCAGGCCGGTGGCGGTCACCACGAGGTCGGCCTTTAGCTCCTCGCCCGAGCGCAGCCGGATGCCGTCAGGGGTGAAGGTGTCGATCTCCTCCGTCACCACCGACGCCGTACCGTCGTGCAGGGCCTCGAAGAGGTCAGCGTCGGGCACTAGGCAGAGACGCTGGTCCCAGGGTTTGTACTGCGGGGTGAAATGCGGGTCCGCCGGCACTGACTCGGGTAGCTGTTTCGCGACCGTGCGGTTGAGTAGCCAGGCCGCATGGGCAGGCCAGCGGCGAAAGGCGGCATACACGGCACTGCTGAAGGCGACGTTCTTACCGCGGATGAGGTGGTGGGCCAGGCTCTCCGGTAGTACAGCGCGGAGACGGTCCGAGAAGGTGTCTGATGCCGGGCGGGAGGCGACGTAGCTGGGGGAGCGCTGCAGCATGGTCACGTGTGCAGCGGTCGGTGCCATAGCCGGGACTAGCGTGACGGCGGTTGCGCCGCTTCCGATCACCACTACTCGCTTGTCTGCATAGTCGAGGTTCTCTGGCCAGTGCTGTGGGTGCACGACCTGTCCCTGGAAGTCCTTGATGCCGGGGAAGTCCACGACGTACCCGCTGTCGTAGTTGTAGTAGCCGCTGCATACGTAGAGGAACGAGCAGGTGTAGGAGTCGCCGCTCGTCTCGACTGTCCATAGGGCGTCCTCTGACGACCAGGACGCGCGTAGTACGCGCTGGCCGAAGCGGATGTGTTTGTCGATGCCGTACGTCGCTGCGGTCTCGTGCAGGTACTCGAGGATGGACGGGCCGTCCGCGATCGCTTTGGCCGCTTTCCAGGGGTGGAAGGGGAAGCCGAGCGTGAACATGTCGCTGTCGGAGCGGATGCCGGGGTAGCGGAAGAGGTCCCAGGTGCCGCCGAGGTGGTCGCGGCCTTCGAGGACGGCGTAGGAGTGGCTGGGGGCCTGGGTCTGGAGGCGGTAGGCGGCACCGATTCCGGAGAGGCCGGCGCCGACGATCAGTACGTCCAGGTGCTCCACGAGTTCCTCCTGGGTTCCTGTTGAGTACATAGTCAACGGTAGGCGAAAAGTTCATCCTGGGTGTGTTGTCGATTCCAACGGGGGTCGTTCGTCAGCAAGATGTCCAAGAGAAACCCACAACGAGGGAGCCAGCGATGGCGCAGTACGCGTTCCTACTGTTCGACACCGAAGAGTTCTACGACAACGTCACGCCCGAGGCGTGGCAGGAGGCGATGAAGTTGCACACCGCGTTCTCCGAGGCGGTGGTGGCGGCGGGCGCGAGCATTCTCGGCGGTGAGGCGCTGGAGCGGTCGAGTACGGCGAGCACGGTGAAGCAGACCGGCGGCGATCCGATCGTCACCGACGGCCCGTTCATCGAGACGAAGGAGGCACTCGGCGGCTTCTACTTGATCGAGTGCAAAGACCTCGACCAGGCACTCGCCCTGGCCAAGATCTGCCCATCAGGCAACGTCGAGGTCCGCCCGGTGATGAACACCTCCGCCGACGCAGCCCCGCCAGGCCAACCCGCCTGACCGCCGAGCAAGCGCCGGACCACCCGGCCCAGCGTTTGACAGCCGAGCAAGCGCCGGACCACTCGGCCCGGCGCTGCCGGCTCCGGCTCGGGCGACTCCGGCGGCTGCCGCCCGACGCTGCCCGCCCGCCGCCTGCCGCCCCGGCGCTGCGCCCGGCGCCTGCAGCCAGGCGCTGCTGCGCTGCAGTTATTCGTTGTGGAGGACTTCGGCGATCGTGGTGTGGGCGGCGGAGCGGGCTGGGATGTAGGCGCCGGCGGCGGAGATGACGATGCCGGCGAAGACCAGGATGGCCAGGAGGTAGAGGGGAAAGACGTTGAGCATGAAGGCGGGGATCTCCACCTGGGCGCCGTTGGCCATGGCGGGGACAACGAGCCGGTGCGCCAGGATTCCCAACGGGATGCCCAGCAAGCCGCCGATCGCGCCGAGGGCGGTCATCGAGCTCACCACCATGACGGTGACCTGACTCGGAGTCATGCCGATGGACTTCAGCATGCCGAGATCACGCCGGCGTTCTCGCGTGTTCAGGATGACCGTGTTGAACACACCGAGCGCCGCCACGGTCCCCAGCATCAGCGTGAGCAGGATGACGGTCGCCAGGACGATCGCGACGAACGTTCCCGCATCCTGACCCTCTGTCTCCTGCAGACCTGGGTCCTTGGCCTGCACCGCCTTGACGAAGGCGTCCAGATCCGTGCCGGGCTTGACGTTGATCTCGTACAGGCTCGCCCGCCGCTCGGGTGCGATCAGCGCCAGCGTCTGCCAGTTCGACAGCACCTCCTCGCCTGAGTTGTAGAGCGCCTTGCCAACGATCCGCGTCTGGATGGTCTTGCCCTGCGCCTGCAAGGTGATCGTGTCACCGACCGCCAGTCCACGCTGGCGCAGGAACCGCTCGGAGACCACCACCTGCCCCGGACCGTCGAACCACTTCCCCTCGAGGATCCGATAGCCCAACTGCTCGTAGTCCCCCCGATAGAACGACCCCCGAAGCACTGTCTGCGTCCCCGACAACCGCAGTTGGAGGTCAGTGCTCGCCGCCACCGACACTGCTCCCGGAGTGGAGCGCAGCAGCGCCTCATCCTCCGCATCGGTCAGTTTGGGGGCGGGTGGCGCACCCGGGTCGGCAGGTTCCGGCCCGTCGTCCGCAGGACGCCCGAACATGGTCAGGTCAATCGCATCGACCCGGCTCGCGGCAGTCTGATAGGTCGTCAACGACTTCCCGAGCCCCACCGCCAGCGTCACGCTCGTGACACCCAGTACGACGGCTGCCAGGGTCAGCGCCGTCCGCGCGGGTCTGGCAAACGGCAGCCCGAATCCAAGACTCAATGACCGCGGCAACCGAGTGCCACTCAGCCACCGCTGCACCTTCAACCCGCGCCCGGCCCGAGGCGCACTGCCCGCACTGATCGCCTGGGCCGCCGACAGACTCCGTGCTCGCATCGCAGGCAGCAGAGCGGACAGCGCCACCAACGCCGGTACGCCGAGCAGCGCGGCCACGTCCACCCAGATCGGTACGCCGACCCCGCCCGCGCCGTAGTTCTCGAAAGCCCTTGTCAGCAAGGACGTTGCGAGCACATTGCCCAGGACCGTACCGATCGCGCACCCCACGATCGCTGGGAGCGACACCATCGCGACGTAGACCGTCATCACCTGCGACGGAGTGAACCCCAGCGCCTTGAGTACGCCGATGTGCTTGAAGCCGGCCACCACAGCACCACTGACCACGTTGCCGACGATCAGCACGGCCACCGCGAGCCCGAGCCAGCCGAACACCATCAGGAACGGTACAAACGTGTTCGGCTCGCCACTGGCAAGTGCTCGCAGCGCAAGGTAGGACTGCGTGCCCACCAGCGCACCGGAGGGCAGACCGGCGGTCACTTCGGACTGTCCGGCGGACACCTGCTCGTTGGTCGCGGCCTGGTCGAAGCGGTAGAGCATCTGCGTCGAGGTCGGCTTCAAGGCAGTCATCTGGGCCGGCGTCAACCAAGCATCGGCCGACTGGCTCACGCTGTACGCGAACCCGACGATGGTGAGCTGCTGACCCGCCACGGTGATCGTCGTATCCAGCCCCGGCGCACCACGCCCCTCGGTGTCGGTGGGGTTCCGGTTGAGCACGATCTCGCCTGGCTTGTCCGCCCAGCGCCCCTTCCACACATTGAGGCGATCGACCGGCCCACCCGGGTCCGCACGGCCCACAGTGAGCATGGACAGCGGGCCTCCCATCATCCGCATCGAGGTGACGTCGAGCGTCGCCTGACCGAACGGCCCGGCCACAGCCGAGGCACTCTGGGCCGCTTTGGTGAGCTGGGCGTCGCTGACCTTGCTCCGGTCGTACGACGCCGCCAGGTGCGCACCGCTCTGTTTTGCGTACGCCTGGTCGAAGGGTCCGCTCGAAGCCGCCAGCAACCCCAGTGCGACGACGATCATCGTGGTTGACAACATGACGACCACGCCGATCACCAAAGTCTGGACCCGGCGTCGTCGTACCGCTGCTCGCGACACCGGCCACACGGCGCTCACGACGTACGCTCCAGACTGCGCTCACCGGCGATCTGGCCGTCGACGAAGTCGATCACCCGGCTGGCGCAGCGGGTCGCGAGCTGTTGGTCGTGGGTCACCAGGAGCAGCGTCTGGCCGATCTGGTTCAGGTCCAGCAGCAGGTCCATGACCTGCTCGCCGGCGCGGGTATCCAGCGCGCCGGTCGGTTCGTCGGCCAGCAGGAGGGCCGGGCGGTTCATCAGCGCACGGGCGACCGCGACCCGCTGCCGCTCGCCGCCACTCAGCTGGGCCGGGTAGACGTTCCGGCGGCCGGCGATGCCGAGTTCGTCGAAGAGCTCGAGTGCACGGTTCCGGGCGTGCGAGGCCGACGTACCGGTCAGCTGCGCGGCCAGGGCGACGTTGTCGAGGGCGGACAGGTCGTCGAGCAGGTTGAAGAACTGGAAGATCATGCCGATCCGCCGGCGCCGGTACAACGCGAGGCCCTTCTCGTCCAGTGCGCCCAGGTCGTCGCCGTGCACGACCACGGAACCAGACGTCGGCCGGTCCAGTCCGGCCACCATGCTGAGTAGGGTGGACTTGCCACTGCCGGACGGTCCCATCACCGCGACTGCCTCACCGGCGTGGATCTCCAGCGACACTCCGTCGAGTGCGACGGATTCGCCATACTCCTTGCGTACGTCGGTGACCCGTACGACTGCCTGTCCGTTGCCTTCGCCATCCATCATGTCGTTCACGCTAAGGCCGGTCGTGCGCGCCGGGCGTCAGCCTGCCGGAGTACTGTCCGCCCGCGGTCATCCTGGAGATGTACGGCGTGCCCCGAGCGGATGATGCGGAATCCGGACCGCCCCTGGGACAGTGGTTGTCGTGGACACGATCTGGCTGCTCGTCGCCCTGGCGGCCTGCCTTGCCGCGGTAGGGCTAGCAGTGGCCCTGGGCCGGCAGCGGCAGGCGCACACCCGGGCGCTGGAGGAACGCGGCTGGTTGCTCGAGCGCGAGCGGGAGACCGCCGCCAGCAACGCGGTCGACGCCGAGCGCGCCCGGATCGCCCACGACCTGCACGACATCGTCAGCCATAACGTCAGCGTCATGGTGATCCAGGCCGGTGCGGCACGGCACGTGCTCGAAACCGAGCCGGACCAGGCTGAGGCGGCCTTGCTCGCGGTCGAGGCGGCCGGGCGCGACACCATGGCCGAACTGCGGCATCTGCTCGGTCTGCTCGCGCCGCAGGCCACAGGCGAGGAGGACGAGCAGCTGGCCCCGCAGCCGAGTCTGAGCCGGCTCAGCCCGCTGATCGACCGGATCGCGTTCGCCGGGTTGCCTGTGGACGTGCGGATCTCCGGGGAGCCGCGACCACTTCCGGCCGGTGTCGACGTCACGGCGTACCGGATCATTCAGGAGGCGCTGACCAATGCGCTCAAGCATGGCGACGGGGTGAAGGCTGAAGTGACAGTCCGGTACGCCGACCACGCGCTGCGGGTGGAGATCCTCAACACCGGTCCGAGCGTGCTGACCGGTGGGCGCTCCGCGGGCGCTGGTGGCGAGGGGCGTGGGCTGCTGGGGTTGCGGCAGCGAGTGGCGGTGTACGGCGGTGATCTGGACGCCAGGCGCCGGCTGGGTGGGGGCTTCCGGGTGCGCGCGAAGATCCCGCTGGAGCGCCCGTGACCCGGGTGGTGATCGCCGACGACCAGGCCCTCGTGCGGACCGGATTCCGGATGATCCTGACCGCGCGGGGCATCGAGGTCGTCGGGGAGGCCGCTGATGGGGTCGAGGCCGTCGAAGCGGTCCGCCGGTTGCGGCCGGACGTCGTACTCATGGACATCCGGATGCCGACGATGGACGGCCTCGAGGCGACTCGCCGCATCCTGGCCGAGCCGACGAGTTGCCGGGTCCTGATGCTCACGACCTTCGACCTGGACCGCTACGTGTACGCCGCGCTGTCCGCCGGCGCCAGCGGGTTCCTGCTGAAGGACGTCACCCCGGAGCACCTTGCGGCGGCGGTCCGGCTGGTCACCACCGGCGACGCCCTGCTCGCACCCTCGATCACGCGTCGCCTGGTGGAGCGGTTCGCGGTGCCCGCACCGTCGCAGCCCGCGGTACATCGCGATCTCGCCGCGCTGACGCCCCGGGAGCTGGAGGTCCTCATCTTGATGGGGCATGGGCTGTCCAACGCTGAACTCGCGGCCGAGCTGACACTGAGTGAGGCGACGGTCAAGACCCACGTCGCCCGGATCTTCGCGAAGCTGACCCTTCGTGATCGCGCGCAGGCCGTTGTCCTCGCCTACGAGACCGGGCTGGTGTCGCCGGGTGACCGCTGACGGAGCGACCGGCCGGCACGTCGATCTTCGGGAGCCCGGACGACCAGCCGAACCGCCGGCGTACGGCGAGGAAGGTCAGCCGGGGGTTTGCGGCGCGCAGGTTGAACGCCAGCTGGTCGGCGTACATTCGCCACGCCTGCGGACGGTCAGTTGATTGGCGCGCAAACCGTCTCTCGCACCGTGTGAAGGATAGTTGTCATGGAGCGGCTAAAACCCTTCACGCCGTGCGGGAGCATGTGGTTGAAGCTGGCGAATGCGTTGGGAGGTGCGGATGGAAGAGGGAGTGCGTACTGCGCGCGAGGTGGCGCGGTTGGTGGATCAGGCGCATCGGGAGTGCTGGTCGACGGTGCTCGCCTCGACGGTGCGGTTGACGCGGGATCTGGATCTGGCGGAGGACTGTACGCAGGACGCGTTCGTACGGGCGTTGCGCACGTGGCCGGACGGCGTACCGGACAATCCGGGCGGATGGTTGACGACGGTCGCGCGGCGGTTGGCGCTGGATCGGCTGCGGCGGGAGACGACGCTTCGGCGGAAGTTGCCGTTGTTGATCGAGGAGCCGGTCGCTCCGGGCGATAGGGAGCAGCCGACTGACCCGCTGCGGCTCGTGTTCACCTGCTGCCACCCTGCTCTTGCGCGGGATTCGCAGATCGCGCTGACCTTGCGGCTGATCTGCGGTTTGACGACGAGGGAGGTTGCGGCCGGGCTGCTGATCAGCGAGGCGACGGCGGCTGCCCGGATCACCCGCGCGAAGAAGAAGATCGCGGCTGCCAGCATCCCGTACCGAATCCCCGCGGACGACGAGCTCTCCGAGCGGCTGGACGTCGTACTGACGGTCGTGCAACTCGTCTACACGGCCGGCCATGTGGCTTCCGGACCGGAACTCACCCGGACCGACCTCACCGGGCGCGCCCTGGAGCTTGCGCATTTGCTGGTGCGGTTGATGCCGGACGAACCGGAGCCAGAGGCGTTGCTCGGGCTGTTGCAGATGACGCAGGCGCGGGGGCACGCCCGGGTCGGCGAGGACGGCGAACTCATCCTGCTCGCGGATCAGGATCGGCGACGCTGGGACGTGAAGCTGCTCGCCGAAGGCGTCTCCCGGGCGACGGCCGCACTGCAGCGGGGGAGAGGACGGTTCGCGCTGCAGGCAGCGATCGCTGGGGTGCACGTGACCGCGCCGTCCTGGGAGAAGACTGATTGGCACCAGGTCGTCCGGATGTACGACGCGATGCTGCTCGGCTGGCCGTCGCCGATCGTCGCCCTGAACCGCGCGGCCGCACACAGTCTGGTCCCGGGCGCCGACCTGACCGCCGTCCTCGCCGAACTAGATGCCCTAGGCAACGAGCCGGCCCTGAAGACCTACGCCTACCTCCCAGCCGCCCGAGCCGACGTCCTAGCCCGCCTGAACCGCCCCACCGAAGCCGTCCAGGCCTACGACACCGCCATCGCCCTAACCACCAACGGCACCGAACGCCGCTTCCTGGAACGCCGCCGAGCCACCCTCCGCTAACGCCCAACCGCACCGAACGCCGCTCGGCTCGAGGTAGCGCGACTTTGGGCACCCGGAAGGCAGGCTCTCGCCGACGGAGCGACTGGCCGGTGCCCAAGGTGGCCAAGAGAGGCTATGGGGGTGGGTTCGTGCTTGACTGGGGAAATGAGTTCGCCGTTGGCGCCTTCGGATGAGCGGACGTGGGCTATTGCGGCTCACGCCGGGACTTTCGTGGCCGCGTGGTTCGCGATGGGGTTTCTCTGTCCGCTGGTGATCTGGCTGGTCTTTCGTGAGCGCTCCGACTTCGTTCGGCGGCATGCACTGGAGTCGCTGAACTTCCAGTTGTCGCTGCTCATCTACACGCTGGTCGGCATCGTTCTTGTGGTGGTGACGTTTGGGCTGGGGGTGCTGATCGCGTTCCCGCTTCTGCTGATCGGCGCCGTCGCCGCCGTGATCGTCATCATCCTTGCCTCGGTGGCAGCCTCCAACGGCCAGAGCTACCGGTACCCGCTCACCCTCCGGCTGGTCCGGTAGTCCCTTGGAGCCACCGATCGAGTACTTCGAGCAGCACGCCGCCGGCCCGGTGGCGCTGATCGGCCAGGGGATGGAAGGCGCCGTCTACGACCTCGGCAACGGTTTGGTCGGCAAAGTCTGGTTCAACCGCACTGCCGCCGAAGTACTGCCGGTGCAGGCGTTCCTCGCGGAGCTCAACCAGCAAGACCTGCCGTTCCGTACTCCGGACATCACCGTCGTGGACACCGTGGACGGCCAGGCCGTCAGCATCGAGCGGAAGCTGACCGGTACGCCGCTGAGCGAAGCGCTCGAGACCGGCGCCGTGACTCAAGAGCAAGGGCTCGACCTCTTCGTCGACGTGGTCACCGCGCTGAGCAAGACGACGGCCGGCCCGGCCAGTAAAGCCCTCCCGCTCCTCGGCGAAACCTCAGCGCAAGGCGAGTGGGGCGACGCACTCGCGGAACTCGTCCGGCAACGCGCCCTCAAATCCTGCGAGTACCTGGCCGCCGACGTCGACGGCTTCGACAACCTCCTGCAGCAAGTACTCGCCAACCTGTCCGCGGTGAGGCTGGAGCGACCCCAGATCGTCCACGGCGACATCTGCACCCCGAACCTCCTGGTCGACGACGACCAGGTCGCCCTGCTGGACTGGGGCTTCGTCACCACAGCGGGCGACAACACCTTCGACGCCTCGACCGCGGCGGCCTTCTACGACATGTACAGCCCAGCGGCCCGCGCCATCGACGACCAGCTCGTCGACCGCTTCGAGGTGATCGGTCACTCCCGCGACCGCATGTACCTGTACCGCGCCGCCTACGCCATCGCCACGGCGACCATCTACAGCCCGACCGCGGCCGACGGGCACTACACCTGGTGCGTCGAGAACCTCAGGCGTAAGGAGCTGCGGGCGGCGCTGTGATCGGGTGGCCGTCGCGCAGGTTGTGAAGGATGGTGGGTGCGCCCAGTACGAGCGGCAGCCGGCGGGCGTTGAGCGGGGAGACCAGCTCGGCGAGTTCGGCCGCGGAGTACCAGGAGACGCCGAGGATCTCGCGACCGTCCGGGGTGAGGGACTCCAGCAGCGAAGGGTCGTGGACGCCGCCGTCGTACAGGATCTCGATGGCGTCGCCCCAACCCTGCCAGCGCGGGAGCCAGTCGATCGCGAGCACGCCGACCAGCGGGAGCTCGAAGCCGAGTTCCTCCTGCATCTCGCGGAGGGCGCCCGTCGCCGGGTCCTCGTCGGGCTCGACGACGCCGCCGGGGAGTTCGAGGTCCTGTTTGTAGCTGACCTTGCAGAGCAGGACGCGACCGCCGGTGTCGCGGATCACGACGTGGGCGATCACCCGCTTCTTCGGCAGCACCGAATCCATCAGCGCGGTCCAGCCGGGCAAGGTGTCGGCCCGCGGATCGTCCCGGCGCAACCCGTAGACGGCGACATCGCGGCGCTCACCTTGCAGAACGGCGCCTCCCCGCAGCAACCCCTCGCGCCGGAAGCCTGAGCGGATCGCGACGCGGGCGGAAGCACGGTTCTCGGGATCGACCTCGACCTGCAACCGGTCCAGGCCCAGCTCGCCGAAGGCGTAGACCACCAGCATCCGTACTGCGCGCTGCGCGACGCGCCGGCCACGATATGGCTTGTAGGTCGTCCAGGAGATGCTCCCGGCGCCTGTCGAGGTTCGACGGACCTCCACGGTGCCGACCGGACCCGCCTCGCCGGCTAGCTCGATGATGAAGTTCACCACCGCGCGATCGTCCGCGTACTGCGCGCGCCAGCGCTCGACCGCCTCGACCAGCCCGGAGCGCGGCGGAATGCCCGGGAAGTCGAACCACCGGACCATCTCGTCGTCAGCCAGCCCGTGCGCGACGTCGATGTCATCGTCCCGCCACGGCCGGAGCATCACTTCACCATCGGTCAGGGTCGGTTGCGGAGGCACGCCAGTCACCCCGCGAACGCTACCCGCAAACGGCGGCCAGGCAACCTGGAGCCCGTGTCCAGGGCGGTGGCCCAAAAATTCTTCGGCCGGAGGCTAACTTTTTCGGTGTCTCGCGCGTCTATCAGGGGGAAGGCGGGTGAGAGCGCGTCGGGGCGGACGCGAGCTCACCCGCCTTCCTCATGGTGCAGCCTCGTGGTGCGAGGCTGAAAATCAGCCCTCGTACCGGAACCAGACCGTGCCGAGCGGCGGCACCGAGATCTCCGCGCTGCTGGCCATGCCGTGCCAGCCCGGGCCGTCGGCCTCGAAACCGCCGAAGTTGCCCACGCCTGAGCCGCCGTAGACCTCGGCGTCAGTGTTGACCGCCTCCTGCCAGCGCCCCGCGAACGGCAGGCCGAGCCGGTAGCCGTGATGCGGGATCGCCGAGAAGTTGGCGACACAGGCAAGCGTCGGCTGGCCCTCGTCGCCGTACCGGACGAAGGAGAAGACGTTGTTGCCGGCGTCGTTCGCGTCGATCCAGGAGAACCGCTCGGGCAGATGGTCGTTGCCCCAGAGCGCCTTGGTGTCCTTGTAGTTCCAGTTCAGGTCCTTGACCAGCTGTTGCAGACCGCGGTGATCGGCGTGGTCCAGCAGCCACCAGTCGAGCTCGCCCTTCTCGGACCACTCCGACTCCTGGCCGAACTCGCAGCCCATGAAGAGCAGCTGCTTGCCCGGGTGCGCCCACATCATTGCCAGGTAGGCTCGCAGGTTCGCCAGCTGCTGCCAGCGGTCGCCCGGCATCTTGCGCAGCAGCGAGCCCTTCCCGTGCACGACCTCGTCGTGCGACAGGGGCAGCACGAAGTTCTCGGAGTACGCGTACATCATCGAGAAAGTCAGCTCGTGGTGGTGGTACTGCCGGTGGATCGGCTCGTGCTCCAGGTAGCTGAGCGAGTCGTTCATCCAGCCCATGTTCCACTTGAAGCCGAAGCCGAGGCCGCCCAGATGCGTCGCGCGGGTGACACCGGGCCACGACGTCGACTCCTCGGCGACGGTGATCACGCCGGGTACGCGCTTGTAGAGCGTCGCGTTCATCTCCTGCAGGAACGACACCGCTTCGAGATTCTCGCGGCCGCCGTACTGGTTCGGGACCCACTGGCCCTCTTCGCGGGAGTAGTCCAGGTAGAGCATCGAGGCGACCGCGTCGACGCGCAGTCCGTCGATGTGGAACTCCTCGGCCCAGTAGACCGCGTTCGCGACCAGGAAGTTGCGCACCTGTGGCCGGCCGAAGTCGAAGACCAGCGTGCCCCAGTCGGGCTGCTCGCCGCGGCGCGGGTCCGGGTGCTCGTACAGCGGAGTTCCGTCGAACCGGGCCAGCGCCCAGGCGTCCTTCGGGAAGTGCGCCGGCACCCAGTCGACGAGTACGCCGATGTTTGCCTGGTGCAACGAGTCGACGAGGTACCGGAAGTCGTCCGGATCGCCGAAGCGCGACGTCGGCGCGAAGTACGAGGTGACCTGGTAGCCCCAGGAGCCGCCGAACGGGTGCTCCATCACCGGCATCAGCTCGACGTGCGTGAAGCCCAGCTCGGTGACGTAACCGACCAGCTCGTCGGCTAGTTCGCGGTATGACTTGCCCTTGCGCCATGAGCCGAGATGCACCTCGTAAACGCTCATCGGCTCGGCGTACGCCTGCGAAGCGGCGCGGTGACTGAGCCAGTCCGCGTCGTTCCACTCGTACGCCGATTCGTGCACGACCGACGCGTTGGCCGGGGGCGTCTCGGCCAGGTTCGCCATCGGGTCGGCCTTCTGCCGCCAGACACCGTCGCGGCCGCAGATGTCGAACTTGTACCGCGTGCCCGGGCCGATGCCCGGCACGAACAGTTCCCAGACGCCGGACGATCCCATCGTGCGCATTGGATGCGCGCGGCCGTCCCAGAAGTTGAAGTCGGCGGTCAGCCGGATGCCTTGCGCGTTGGGCGCCCAGACGGCGAACGAAGTACCGGTGACGAGGCCATTCGGTCCGTCGTACCGGCGGACGTGGGCGCCGAGCACGGTCCACAGCTGCTCGTGCCGGCCTTCGCCGATCAGGTGCAGGTCCATTTCGCCGAGGGACGGCAGGTACCGGTACGGGTCGTCGACCTCGAGCGCCGGGCCGTCGGTGTAGGTCACCTCGAGCCGGTAGTCGGGCACCTTGTCGACATCGAGTACGCCGACCCAGATCCCCTCGAACTCGTGCTGCAGCTCGACACTCGCGTTGTCGTACACCGCGGCCACCGATTGCGCGAAGGGGCGCAGCACGCGCAACGTCACCACGCCGTCGCCAAGATGCGGCCCGAGCACCTGATGCGGGTCGTGATACGTCCCACTGACCAGCCGTTCGAGCACCCCACGCTCCACCGGAACCGCCTTGTCCAACAGGCTTCCAGGCACCGCCTGGTCAGCCGCGGAGCCCGGCGTCGTCACCTGGTCGCTCTTGCTCGAATCCATACACCCCATCCTGCCCGATCGAAGCCCGAACTACTGCACCCCGTACCCCTCTGCCGACCACGTACACAATCGAGCCTTCGCCAGGCATGCTTACACCTATGAAGCGAAGGATGGTGATGTTGCCCGACGAGCTCGTCGCCGACCTCCGGGATGAGGCGGAGCGGCGCGGAATCACGATCTCGGAGCTCACCCGGGAAGCCATCGAATCGCATCTCGGCATCCATCTCGGACGCAGGCGCACGTTTCTAGCTGCCGGTGTCAGCAGGAGCGGACAGTCTGACGTGTCCGAGCGGATCGAGGAGATCTTCCGGGTGCGGGCCGAGCGGCTGGAGGCTATAACCCCTGGGTGGGACAGCCAGCACTGCCAACAGGCTCTACGTGTCGATGCGTTCGAGTTGTTGCCGTAGTGCGTTGAGGCGGGTGGTGTAGCGGGGCCAGGCGAAGGCTGAGGTTGTGTAGGCGGTGGTGGTTTCGGTTAGGAGGGTGCGGGCTTGGGGGAAGTCGCCTTGGGCCAGGGCTAGGGCTGTGGCGACTGCTCGGGCGGCTAGCCAGGGGGTGCTGTTGGTGGGGGCTTCGGCGAAGACTGCGTCGAGTAGGTCGGAGGCTTCTTCCAGTTCGCCTTCGAGGATCAGTACGTCGGCCAGGTCGATGTGGGCCATCGTGACGCCGGTGTTGTCCGCGACGGCGTACTCGGCGGCTGACCGAAGGTGCTTCTCGGCGTCGCCGATCAAACCTTTCGCCAGCGCGACCGAGCCGCGGATGACGTCGTTCAGCGGCAGGATCTGGCGATCGTCGAGCCGCCGGGCGTAGTGGTCCGACTCGGTCGCTGCCTCCAGTGCTTCGGGCAGCCGGCCACATGCGACGAGTGCGCCGGCCAGGTTGCTGAGGCCGCGGGACAGACCGTGTTCGTCGCCGAAGGTCCGGTCGGCGGCGATGCAGCTGGTGTACTGCTCGACAGCCTCCTCGGCGCGCCCGGTGTAGAGGTACAACGTCCCCAGCGCGTCCGTGAAGGCCGACAGCCTGCGGTCCTGGCCGGGCGTGACTGCGGCCAGCTCTTTGCCCGCCAGCAGGGGGACCAGCGCACTCTGCAGTTGTCCGCGTTCGATCTCCACGATGCTGCGGTAATAGAGAACCGTCAGCGTCAGGGTGTCATCGCCCTGCTGTTTGGCGAGTTGCTCGGCCACGGTCAGCAGGTCGGCCGCCTGCTCGAAACGTCCGAGCATCGTCAGTACGAAGGCGTGGTTGCTCAGCGCTGTGACCCGCTCGGGTTGCGTCGCGCCCTCCGCGTCGGACAACGCGGCGAAGTGCCGCGCGGCTTCGGCGTACCAGCCTCTGATCAGCCACGGGGTGTGCAAAGCGAGCGCCAGTCGCAGGCCGCTGACCGCGCGTGCGGTGCCGGCTGCCTGGTCGAGCGCGTCCAGCAGGTTGGGCCATTCGCCGAATACCTCGGCGATCGAATCGGCGGTCGCGAAGTCGTCGTTGTCCTGCCCGATCGTCTGGACCCGGTTGATCGCCCAGTCGAGTTCGGCGGCCCGCGCCGCGTCGGTTTCGCCGGCCGCTTCGAGCTTCGCCAACGCGTAGTCGCGCACCGTCTCCAGCAGCCGGAACCGCCGCCCGTTCACGGCTTCCACCGTCAGCAGGCTCCGGTCGGCCAGTTCGGTCAACGCCGGCGCGACATCCCGCGGATCGAGCGCGACCTGCTCCGCCGCCTCCAGGGTGAACCCACCGGCGAAGATCGCCACGCGACGCAGTACTGCGCGCTCCGAGTCGCCGAGCAACTGGTGACTCCAGTCCAGCGCGGCCACCAGGCTCGCGTGCCTCGCCTGCGCTTCGCGCGACGCGGACACCAGCAACCGCATCCGCTGCTCGAGCCGCGCGGCCAGCTGCGGCACGGTCAGCGTGCGGGTCAGACCGGCGGCAAGCTCGATGCCCAGCGGCAACCGGTCGACGGCTGAACAGATCGCCGCCACCTGCTCGGGGTCGGCGCCCTGGGCGTCAGCGGCACAACGCTCGGTGAAGAGCTGCGCCGCCGCGATCGCGTCCAGCGGATCCATCGGGAGCTGTTCCTCGATCGCGAGCTGTAACGGCCGCTGCGACGTCACCAGCACGGTCAGGCCACGCGTCCGCTTCAGCAGTTCGGCGACGATGTCCGCGACTTGTTCGACGACGTGCTCGGCGTTGTCGAGCACCAGCACTGTCCCGTCCAGCTCCGCCGCCGCGGCAGCCAGTGGATCGTTGCCCCCTGCTTCGTCTCCGGTGATGGCTTCCAGTACTGCGCTCTCACGGTGCAGCGGAGCGAGTTCCACGAAGCGGACAACGCGACCCGCAGCAGCGACCAGCCGTGCCGCCTCGGAGGCGAGCCGGGACTTGCCGCTCCCCGGACCGCCGGTCAGCGTGATCAACCCGGGCCTGGCGATTCGGCGTACAAGGGAGTTCAGCTCGCCCTGTCGGCCGACGAAGCTCGTCAGGGGAGAGGGGAGCTGGACGGGCAGCGACGGCTGAACAGCGGGCACCACCGCAGGCTCCGGCGGCGCGAGGAGCAGTGTCGGATCCTGGCGCAGCAGCCGCAGCTCCATCGCTGCGGTGTCCGGCGCCGGATCCACACCGAGCTCCTGTGACAGCCTGGAACGCAGCTTGGCGAGCCGGTTCAACGCGTCCGCCTGCCGACCGGTTCGATACAACGCGAGCGCGAGCAGACACCACAGCCGCTCGTGCAGGGGATGCTCGGCCGCCAACGCCTCCAGCTCGCGACCAGCTTCCGCGGCGGCACCGAGCGCGAGGTCGGCATCCAGCCGCTCCACCTGGAGGTCGACTCGCCAGGAGTCGAGTTGCTCGCCCTCGACAGCGGCGTACGGGATGGTCCTGAGGTCGGCCAGCGACTGGCCGCGCCACTGGCTGAGCGCTTCGTCGGCAGCCGCGCGGACGGCCTGGTGATCACCAAGCCGTACTGCGGCGTGCATCCGCTCCGCCGCGGCACGAGCAGCGATGAGGTCGGTCAGCTGCGCGGACAGTGCATAGCCGCCGCTGGCGCGTGTCAGGGACGCGGGGGAGTCGATCGCGGCACGCAGCCGGGAAGCGAGCACGCGCAGCCGCTCGGTCGGGCGGGCCAGCTCGACGGCACCCCACAGGTCCGCCGCCAGCCGGTGATCCGGCACAGGCATCCCGTCGGCCAGCGCGAGCCGCACCAGCAGAGCGCGTTCCAGTGGCCGGTCCACCGAGCGCGGTACGCCACCGAGCCGGACTGCGAGCGGTCCGAGCACGCGGATCTCAAGCTGCTGCTCGGCGGGCATGTCAGCAAGTATTACAGCGACCGCTTCTGCACGCAGCGTAATTCTTCGCTAGATGAGATTAGTTGGCAGAAACTTGCCCCTAATAGGCTGCAACAGCTAGGTGGCGCTTAGTTGTGCTGCCGCGGCCAGCGGGATGGGCAGCCAGGTCGGCCGGTTACGAGCTTCGTAGAGCGTCTCGTAGATGACCTTGTCGGCCAGGAACGCACTCAGCAGCACCTTCTGGTCGCGCGGATCCGCGCCCGCGATCTCCGCATAGCCGTCGCAGAAAGCGTGCCGGTTCCGGTCGGCCCACTCGGCCGCGCGGTAGGCGATCTGCTGGTCGCCCTGATGGTCGGCCAGCAGCGATCGGGCCGCGTAGTCGAACGACCGCAGCATCCCGGCGATGTCCTTGATCGGGGTGTCCAGCGCGCGCCGCTCGACCAGCGACTTGGCCGGCTCACCCTCGAAGTCGATCAGCTTCCAGCCGTCGATCGTGCGCAGTACCTGGCCGAGGTGGAAGTCCCCGTGGATCCGCTGCACGGTCACCGGTACGCCGTACTCCGAGAGCGCCTCGAACGCCCGCGCCAGCCCCGGCGCGAACTCGCCCAGGTCGGGCACCGCGGCGACCGCCCTGTCGAGCCGGCGCGTCATCGCGGCGGCGTGCTCGACCATCAGGGACGGCTCCCAGACGTCCGTGCCGAGCGCCTTGGCCAGCTCGGCGTGCACCTGCGCGGTGGCCGCACCGAGCCGATGGGACTCACCGGCGAAGTCGCCACCGACCTCTTCGGCGTGCAGGTCGGCTTCGGCGTACAGGTCCCGGACCGAGGTGGTCGCGTACGACCAGCCGTCGGTCGCGTTCTTCTGGAACGCCGTCATCATCGCCAGCTCGCCGGAGTCCGTGCCGCCGCCGGCGTGCGGCCAGGAACCCCGCGCCGAACCCAGCACCTCGGGCACCAGGTCCGAGCCGGACTCGGTGAGCGCCGACTCGATCTCGACCCCGGGATTGCTCCCGGGCTCGAGCCGGCGGAAGACCTTCAGCAAAGCGGTGTCGCCGAAGACCAGCGACGTGTTGCTCTGTTCGACCGTGAGGACGAGCGACTGCGCGTCCTCCGGTACGACCAGCGTGCGCTCCGGCGCGTGCACCGGATGGAACTCGAGTCCCTCCAGCGTCCGGCCGTGCGTGAGCGCGTCCAGCCAGTACGGCGTCGCTGCCTTGTCGTGCAGCGCGTCGTACACCCAGACCCTCGTGTCGTCGAGGTCCTGCTCCGCCCAGTCACCGATCAGGGCATGGCCGAGGTTGTCGGCCGGTGCCTGGTGGTAGCTGAGCGGAAGCTGGTAGACCCGGATTGCGTTCTCCGCGCCGGGCGGGCCGGCGCAGTAGACGAATCCGATCCGGACCGCGGGCCAGGCGCCCTCGTCCGACAGCCACACAGAGGTGGCCATCGCATCGACGTGGACGTCGTGTCCCTTCTCGCTGAACCATCGCTGGTTGGCGCAGAAGGACTGGACCTGGTCCAGATGGGAATTCACGAAGAGCTCTCCTCACGATCAGCAGTCTTGTTGACCGGCAGCCGGAACCAGTAGAAACCGTGCGCACCCAGAGTGAGCAGATACGGCAGCTCACCGATGGTCGGGAAGTGAACCCCACCGAGCAGCTCGATCGGTTCCACGCCCTGCCACTGGCGCAGGTCCAGCTCGATCGGCTGCGGAAAACGCGACAGGTTGTTGACGCACAGCACCACGTCGTCACCGAACTCGCGGATGTACGACAGCACGCTCGGGTTGGAACCGCCTAGGTCAGTGAAAGTACCCATTCCGAAACATGGGTGCTGCTTGCGGGTCTGGATCATCCGCCGGGTCCAGTGCAGCAGCGACGACGCGTTCTCCATCTCCGCCTCGACGTTCACCGCCTGGAATCCGTAGACCGGATCCATGATGACCGGCAGGCCGAGCTTGCCCGGGGTCGCCGTGGAGAACGACGCGTTCCGGTCGGGCGACCACTGCATCGGAGTACGGACTCCGTCGCGGTCACCGAGCCAGATGTTGTCGCCCATGCCGATCTCGTCGCCGTAGTACAGGATCGGCGAGCCGGGCAGCGACAACAGCATCGCGGTGAACAGCTCCATCCGGTTCACGTCGTTGTCGAGCAACGGCGCGAGCCGGCGGCGGATACCGATGTTGGCCTTCATCCGCGGATCCTGGGCGTACTCGCCCCACATGTAGTCGCGCTCTTCGTCCGTCACCATCTCGAGCGTCAGCTCGTCGTGGTTGCGCAAGAAGATGCCCCACTGACAGGTGTCGGGGATCTGCGGGGTCTGGGCCAGGATCTCCGAGATCGGGAACCGCGACTCGCGCCGCACCCCCATGAAGATCCGCGGCATCACCGGGAAGTGGAACGCCATCTGGCACTCGTCGCCGCCGGACTCGCGGTCACCGAAGTACTCGACGACGTCGCCCGGCCACTGGTTCGCCTCGCAGAGCAGGACACGGTCGGTGTAGTTCGCGTCCACCTCCTTGCGGACCCGGCGCAGGAAGTCGTGCGTCCTGGGCAGGTTCTCGCAGTTGGTGCCCTCTTCTTCGAACAGGTACGGCACCGCGTCCAGCCGGAAGCCGTCGACGCCGAGGTCGAGCCAGAACTTCAGCGCCTCGATCATCGCGTCGCCGACGGCGGGGTTCTCGAAGTTCAGGTCGGGCTGGTTGGAGTAGAACCGGTGCCAGAAGTACTGGCCGCGGACCGGGTCCCAGGTCCAGTTGGACACCTCGGTGTCGACGAAGATGATCCGCGCGTCGGAGTACGCCTCGTCGTTGTCGGACCAGACGTAGAAGTCGCCGTACGGGCCGTCGGGGTTGTTCCGGGACTCCTGGAACCAGGGGTGCTGGTCCGAGGTGTGGTTCATCACGAAGTCGACGATGACGCGCATACCGCGCGTGTGGGCCGCGTCCATGAACGCGGCGAAGTCGGAGATCGTGCCGACCTCGGGCATCACGTTCGTGTAGTCGGAGATGTCGTAACCGCCGTCACGCAGAGGTGAGGGGTAGAACGGCGGTAACCAGAGACAATCCACGCCGAGCCACTCGAGGTAGTCGAGTTTCTCGGTCAGGCCTTGCAAGTCGCCGATGCCGTCGGCGTTCGAGTCCTTGAAGGACCGCACGAGGACTTCGTAGAAGACAGCCCGCTTGAACCACAGCGGGTCACTCTTCGTCAGTCCGTGGTGCTGCTCCGGCAGCATGTCGGTCACGCTCACCTCCATCAGGTGTCATCCCCTCGGTCCAAACCTAGCGCTACAGCAGGGGTGCGCCGCCGGGTCGATCCGGCGACGCGCGGGTGGACACTTTTTCGGCCTGCACTGGGTTCCCTTACCCGGTGGGCGGGTTCTCAAAAGGGGACGGCCAGGCCGCGGGGGGTGTCCGGTGTGATGTGTAACGACGCCGTGGGATGGCGGCCCGATCGACGTTCCGCTCAGTGTGACGGCCCTTTGCCAGTACAAGCAAATGGGGGCCTGATCGCCCTATTCCTGCTCCGAACCGTGACCTGGAAGCCGTTGCCTTCCAGGCTTTCGGTCGTTATTTTCCCCAACTCACGCAGCAACCCCGCCGTCAGTCCCCGCGACCTCGGCCGCGCCCGCGCCCGCCGTGTCGCCGGGTGGACTGCTGGTCCGAGCTCGTCCCGCGAGCCTGCCCGCCGGGCTTCGCGACGCCGTCGCTCGCCAGTCGCTGCGCCTGTTCGGCGTCGTCCGTCTTCTTTGCCGGCGTGCTCTTCAGGCCGGCCTGGCGCTGGATCGCGGACCAGGTCCCCGTCGGGATCTCGCCATGGGTCGGGACGGTGACCGTCTTGCCGGACTTGTCCTTCCAGACCTCGTGACTTCCCTTGCCTCGCTTGGAAGGCTGCTTCTCGAACCCGGCGGCCTTGAGTTCTTTCGCGGCGTCGCGATTCTTCTTGGGCATCAATCGACCTCGACGGTGACGACGAGTTGCTCAGGTACGCCGACCGACTCGGCCAGCACCTCGATGGCTTCCTTCAGGTCCTCGATGGCCGCTTCCCGGGTCGGACCCGAGCCGTTCGCGAACGCCTGCGGGGTGAGGGCGGCCTCGGTGATCCAGACACCGTCCTCGTCCTGGCTGATGACGAATGGGACGTGAATTTGGTGCTGCAACGTCGCCTCCAGTTTTCGTGGGTTTCGTCCGGCGATCGTAAAGCCCGCCCGGTGTCAGGCCCGCGGGTCCGCGGACTTGCGGGGGCGGCGGATGTACTTGGTGAAGCCGGCGCGTTCGGCGTCGGCTTCGGTGCGGAACCAGACCTCGGGCTTGGTGCGCCCGTAGTACGGCGAATCAGGGGTGTGGAACAGCATCGACTGCGCGTTCCCCTTGATGGTGAAACCGTCCGGTGGGCCTTGATGAGCCACCGCGTCCGCCGAGCCTTCGCCGTAGCGGCCGGCCGGAACCTCTTCGGCCGTCACCTGTACTTCGTTCGTGGTGGGCTCCACGTCGTCGAAGAGGGTCGGCTCGCCGGCATCCATCCGCTGCGAGAACGATGGTTGCATCGCGGCGGGCGCGGGCGCGGGCGCGGGCGCGGGCGCGGGGTCGGGCTCGGGTTCAGGGTCGGGCTTTCGCTCGGGCTTTGGCTTTGAGGCCGGGACGGGCTTTGGAGCTGGCTCGGGCTTTGCGGTTGGCGCTGGGGCGGCGGACGGAGTACCGGCTGCCGTTACGCCGGCGCCGACGAGGGTTTTCTCCTCGACAGTCTCCTCCTGCTCGGCCGGCACCTCGGCGGGCGGCTGTGGTCGGCGGTTGAGGAGCAGCCAGGTGATGATCGCGCCGACGAGGAACGCCAGCAGCGTCCACGGCCAGTTGTTGCGGAGTACCCAGGCCATCAGCGCGCACCCTTCGAGCCGGCGGGCAGCACCCGGTGCAGCAGCCAGGCAGCGGCGCTGCCGAGGATGAACGCGGCGAGCAGCAGGAACCAGACCTGCGCGATCAGCCAACTCATCAGATAGGTCGCGGGGAAAACCCGTCCTTCAGGGCGGGGAGAAACCGCGACTCCCTCCCTTCAAGGTCGTCGCCAAACTGTCGGCGGTGGCTGATTGGGTAGCAGGTATGTCCCGCTATCGCTTGTATCCCACACCGGCGCAGGAAATTGGGCTGCTGGGGCAATGCGGACATGCGCGGTACGTGTGGAACCTGGCCGTCGAGCAGTGGTCGATGTGGACGCGGGACAAGGGCCCCACGCCGGGTTTCGTTAAGCAGGCGCGGCAACTGACCGAGGCGCGAGCCGAGTTCGGCTGGTTGCGTGGTGGTTCCCAGACCGTCCAGCAGCAGGCGCTGCGGGACTTCGATCAAGCACGCCGGAACTACTTTGCCGGTAGCCACGGACGTCCTACGTGGCGCAAAGCTGGTCAGCATGAAGGGTTTCGTATCGTCGGCCCGCAGGCCGGACGGGTTGAGCAGGTGAGCCGCAAGTGGGCGCGGGTGTTGGTCCCCAAGGTCGGCTGGGTGCGGTTCCGGGTCAGCCGCGCGCTGCCGGACGCGAGGTCGTACCGGGTCACCCGTGACAGCCTGGATCGCTGGCATGTCGCGTTTGCTGCCGTACCGGATCCGATCCCGGCGCCCGGCAGCGGTGAGGTCGTCGGCATTGACCGTGGTGTGGCTGTGTCGGCTGCGCTGTCCACCGGGGAACTGCTCAAGTGCCCGGGATTGTCCGAGTCCGAGCAGCGGCGACTTGGGCACCTTCAGCGGCGACTCGCCAGAGCGCAGAGCGGCTCGAACCGCAGGAAGCGCGTCAAAGCCGCGGTAGCGAAACTGCACGCCCGCGCTACGGCTCGCCGCAAGGACTGGGTCGAGAAGACGTCGACAGATATTGCGCGCCGCTTCGACGTGATCCGCGTCGAAGATCTCCGGGTCGGACAGATGACGCGGCGGCCGAAGCCGCGGCCGGACCCGGCTCAGCAGGGTAGCTACCTGCCGAACCGGCGACGCGCCAAGGCCGGCCTGAACCGGGGCATCCTCGCAGCCGGCTGGGGTCTGCTGGTCCAGCGGCTCGAGCAAAAAGCCACCGGCCGGGTCGAGAGGGTCAACCCGGCGTACACGAGTCAGACGTGTTCGCGTTGTGGGCACTGTGCACCAGGGAACCGCGATAGCCAAGCGTTCCGGTGCCAATCCTGCGGCCACACCGACCATGCCGATCTGAATGCTGCTATCAATATCGCCGCCGGACGGGCGGTTAGTGCGCGCGGAGATAGGCCTGGACGGCTGTCCGTGAAGCGTGAACCTCAATTCACTACCTCCGCGTAGTGGTTAGAATCCCGTCGGTTACGGCGGGAGGACGTCAAGAAATTCCCCTAAGGAGCTCTAGAGAACTCGGATCTCGACCCGCCGATTGGCGATCCGGCCGGCGGACGTGGTGTTGGGCGCCACCGGACGGGTCTCACCGTAGCCGCGGCTGGTGATCCGCCCGGCGGGTACGCCGAGCTTGATCAGGGCAATCTTGACGGCATCGGCGCGCTGCTGTGACAGCGGCAGGCTGGTGGACGTGCTGCCGAGGTTGTCGGTGTGACCGCCCACCTCGACGTCGAACGTGTCGCAACTGTTGAGCAACGCCGCGGCCCGGACCACCGACGTCTTCGAGGCGTCGTTCAGGGTGGCTGTGCCGGACAGGAAGACGAGCTTGTTCTCCGCCGTCAGCCGGGTGAGCCGCGCCTCGAACGTCTGGCACGCCTCACTGACCGGCGGCTTCTCGATGGCCGGCACCTGAAGCTCGTTGGCAACCACAGCACCCGGTACTGCGGCCGCTGCCGCGCGGGCCGCCGTCGCCTTGGTCGCCTGGTCGGCGACCTTGCCACTCAGCGTGATCTTGGTGCCGTCGTACTTGACCGAAGCATCACCGGTCGCGGTCGACAGCGCGTGCAGCAGGGCCGGCAACGCGTCCGGGTTCGGCAGTGCGGTCCTTTCGTCGACGGTGACCTGGTCGACGAAGTCGGTGTCCTCGTCGAGCAACGCCTGCACCTCGGCGACGAGCTTGTCCTTCGCCGCCTGATCCCGCACGACGGCCTTGATGGTGAACGAGTCATCGGTCCGGCTGAGCTCGAACGGCGCGAGCTCGACCTCGGCGGAGGGCGCGTCAGTCGGCGTACCGGTGGACTCCTCGGCGGGCCCGGTGGATGGTGCTCCGGTCGGGTTCGCCGCGAGTTGGGTGTTGCCGCCCTTGGTGTGTGCGGCGCGAACGCCGTCGACGGCCGCGACCACCTTCTGCGCCTCGCCCGCATCAGCCCCGGCCGGTACGACGACTGTCGCGTCCCGCCCGGAGAAATCGACCTGTACGCCGGTGATGCCGCGCGCGTCGAGCGCGGCCAGCGAACGCTGACGGAGGTCGTCCTCGGTCGGCCCGGCCCTGAGCCCGATCACCACCGCGGTGAGCAGGACGGGAACGAGCACGGCCGCTAGCAGCCAGACGAAACCAGGCCGCCGCCGTACGAGTCCCGGACTCGTCGCGGCTGCCGCGGTGGGATCGGACCGGGAGTCGTCCGAGGATCCGGGCACTGTTCCTCCGTCAAGAGCGGCCATAGGTGACCGTGCGCGAGGACACTACTCCGTACCGCGCCCGCGCCGTATACCACCCCCGGAAAGCTTTACGTGATCGCATGACCACATTTATTCGGCTTACTTCTTTTCTTAACTCCCAGTACTCGGTATGGTGCGCTCAGTCCCTCTCCGCCCCCCTTGGAGGAACAGATGAAGCTCCGCCCCCTGCCCACTCTGCTCGCCGCGATGGCGATGCTCACCGCCGGCGTCGTACCGGCCGCGGTCGCCGCCGAACCACCCGAGCAGCCGGCCGCGGCACCGATGCAGGCTCCGATGCAGGTACCGATGCAGGACGGCAGCCAGGTAGTTGCCGCTGGCAAGAGAGTTGTCGGCTACTTCACCGAGTGGGGTGTCTACGACCGCAACTACCACGTGAAGAACATCAAGACGAGCGGGTCGGCCGCGAAGCTGACCAACATCGTCTACGCCTTCGGCAACACCACCGGCGGCCGCTGCACGATGGGTGACGCGTATGCCGCGAACGACAAGTTCTACGACGCGGCGAGCTCGGTCGACGGCGTCGCCGACACCTGGGACACCGGTGCGCTGCGCGGCAACTTCAACCAGCTGCGCAAGCTGAAGAAGCAGTACCCGAACATCAAGGTGGTCTGGTCGTTCGGCGGCTGGACCTGGTCCGGCGGCTTCACCGAGGCGGCCAAGAACCCGGCCGCGTTCGCGAACTCCTGCTACAGCCTGGTCGAGGACCCGCGCTGGGCCGACGTCTTCGACGGCATCGACATCGACTGGGAGTACCCGAACGCCTGCGGCCTGAGCTGCGACGCGTCCGGCCCGAACGCCTTCAACAACGTCATCTCGGCGCTGCGCACCCGGTTCGGTTCGTCGGCGCTGGTCACCGCGGCGATCACCGCCGACGGCACCAACGGCGGCAAGATCGACGCGACCAACTACGCCCTGGCGGCGCAGAAGCTCGACTGGATCATGCCGATGACGTACGACTACTTCGGCGCCTTCAACGCCCAGGGCCCGACGGCGCCGCACTCGCCGCTGACGTCGTACTCCGGGATCCCGACGGCCGGCTTCCACAGCGACGCCGCGATCCAGAAACTGAAGTCCAAGGGCATCCCGTCCGCGAAGATCCTGCTCGGCATCGGCTTCTACGGCCGCGGCTGGACCGGCGTCACCCAAGCCGCTCCGGGCGGCCGGGCGACGGGCGCCGCGCCGGGCAAGTACGAGGCGGGCATCGAGGACTACAAGCTCATCTCGACCCGTTGCCCGTCCAACGGCACGGCCGGCGGTACGGCGTACGCGTTCTGCAACGGGCAGTGGTGGGGTTATGACACTCCCGCGACGATCCGCAGCAAGATGGCGTACGCCAACGGCCAGGGTCTCGGCGGCGCCTTCTTCTGGGAGCTGTCGGGTGACACCAGTTCGGGTGCGCTGATCACGGCGGTCAAGACCATCGGCTGAATCCGGCAGCCGATTCCCGGCGTCCGGGACCTCCCGCACCGTCCTGCGGAGGTCCTGGACGCTTCACCATGCCCGGTACTCCGGTCCGCGTTGCCCCGGTACTCCGGTCCGAATGGCGTCGGGATGCCCGGTACTCCGGTCCGCGTGGTCGCGACTGTGTGCGACGGGGGAAGGCCTATTCCGTGGCGCTGCGTAGAGCGTTTCGGTCCGCGCGTGGCCGGGTTCGGACAGGTCGCATATGTGCCATCCGCAGGCGCCGGGAATCCCTTGACTTAGCCCTCGCGGTTCGAAGTACTGGGTCCCTGCGTCTGACCCCGGCACGCGTTTTGAACGGAGGGGCTCCATGGAGAGGCTGCCGGATTCGTCGTTGATCATCGGGGTGGCCACGACCACGGCCGAGCGGGTCCAACTCGCTCGGCTGCTCGGGGGTGCC
The DNA here is from genome assembly GCF_000372465.1 of Kribbella catacumbae DSM 19601. Taxonomy (GTDB): domain Bacteria; phylum Actinomycetota; class Actinomycetes; order Propionibacteriales; family Kribbellaceae; genus Kribbella; species Kribbella catacumbae. The sequence goes on along the minus strand of NZ_AQUZ01000006.1, from coordinate 33,852 downwards.
GACGCGCTGCTGCTCGTGTCCAGCGCGGAACAGGCTCGCGCCTTCCTCGCGCTGACCACGCCGGCCGAGTCGGCGCCCGTAGTACTGACACCTGACGTCGTACCGACCGTAGTTGCTGCCCAGATCGAGGCAGCTCTGCCTACGTCTGCTCCGCTGGTTGTCGCGCCTGTGTCCGACGCCGCCCTGAAGCTCGACGAGGAACGCCGCATCGTCCGCTGGAAGGACCGCGAAATGCGGCTGACCCGGCTGGAGCACGACTTCCTGCACTGCCTGGTAGAGGAACCAGGCAAGGTCTGGACCTACCAGCGCCTGCACCACGCCGTCTGGGGCAACGAACACCTAGGCCACGGCTCCCACATCCACTCGGTCGTCAAACGCCTCCGCCAGAAGCTGGCAAGCCTCGGAGCCGCCGTGACGATCCACGCCGTGCGGGGCGTCGGCTTCCATCTGCTACCCGCCGCCTGAAGTCCCACCTGCTGCCCCGCTGCCTAAAGCGGGCGGACGTCAAGCAGCCTGAAGGGGCGGAGGCCCATCCCATCAATGGGTCGCCCGTGCCCCCACGCCGACGCTCGCCTCAGCGGGCGGCCGCGGTCGGACGGGAGGGTTTGATGGGATGGGTCTCCGCCGATCCATGACGCTCGGTGTACCACGCCATCCATTCGAGTGACCTTCTCGCAGTTCGCGCGTTAGACGTATATGGCTGATCCCGTGGTGTCGGAGGTTGCTGGGGTAGTACTCCCGACGTTCGATCTGCGCGAGCTAGTGCGCAAGATCGCCCACCGCCTGGAGGTCGACGAAGACACCGCCTCCCTGATCCTCGACCGCGAGTACGACGACCAGCCCGAGGATCTGCAACTCGAGACTGCCTGAGCCTTCGGCGGTTGGTCGCCTTCGGTGGAGTGGTCACCGCGTTTGGGGAAGCCGTGCCGGTTGGCGGGTTGGTCTGCGAGCTTTCCGGCATGGTGACCCGCACGCGCTGAGGGGGCTTAACCCCTCTGCGGGTGGTCCGCCCCTTGGTCTGCCAGGGAGCGAACCCCGCGAAGGGGAGTTGGCCCCACGCTTTGTGCCCACGAGGTCCGGCCAAAGCCATCTGGTACGCCGTGCTGAGGGCACCCGTGCCAAGCGGGTGACGAAGGTGCCCACGCCGCTTGGTGCGTTGTGCCGAAGGGAGTCCGTGCCGAGCGAGGCGACGAAGGAGCCCCACGCCAAATTGTGCGCTGTGCCGAGGGGCACTCGTGTCGTGCGGGAGCCGGCGTGGGAAGTAGGACCGGCCCCGGACAGGAACTCCTGTCCGGGGCCGGCGTACCAGCTATTCAGTTAGCGGACTACCGCGTCGCCTTCAGAGCGAAGTCCTCGACGACAACTTCTCCACTGACCAGCCTGGTCGTCCTGGTTTGCGGCTTGTAGCCGTCCTTGGCTGCGATCATGGTCAGCGGGTTGTTGCGGCGGTCCAGCCAGTAGGCGTAGCCGCCGTCCTTGTCGGTGATGAAGGTGTACTCCTGGGCCCACGAGTCGACCTGGACAGTGGCGCCCGGGAGAGGAGCAGTGGTGCCGGAGATGGCGACCCCGGTGACCGTGCCCGCGAGCTTGCTCCACGTGGTCGGCGGCGTGACGTTCATCTTCACGTCGACCGGTGCCACGCTGTACGGGGTGTTCTCGCCGATGGTGACCGTACCGGTGTAGGTGCCCGGCTGGTCGACAGCGGCGCTCAGGCCCACCTTGACGATGACCTGCTCGCCCGGGGCCAGGGTGGCCTCGGTCTTGTCGAGCGTCATCCAGCTGACGTCGGCCGACGACTCGGAGCAGTTCTCGAGGCCGGGGAGGGCCTCACTGTTCACGGTCGCGGTGAAGCCGCCGGACGAGCCACCGACCTTGTAGAAGCCACAAGCCGCACCACCGCGGTAGCGGGGCTGGTTGGCGTTCGGCAGTGCGGCCCAGGTGCCGGCCGCCGGGTCGAAAGCGAAACCGGCGTTGGTGACGGCACCGGTCTGGACACCGCCGACGACGAGCAGCTTGCCACCGGCGACGGCGAAGGCCGCTGCCCAGTGGTCGGCCGGGGAGTCGGCGATCGGGGTCCAGGAGTTCGCTCCCGGGTCGTAGACGTAGCCGGCCTTCTGAGCCACGGCGCCGTCGTTGCCGCCGGAGCAGTAGAGCTTGCCGTCGATGGCGCCGCAGGATGCGAACGCGACCGACTTCGGGTAGTTGGCAAGCGTGGACCAGCTGTTCGCCGCCGCGTCGTAGGCGACGACGGAGTTCGACATCGGAGTACAGGCGGCCGTGGTGCAGCCACCGATGGCGTACAGCTTGCCGTCGAGGACAGCCTGCCCGGCGGCCGCACGCGGAGCCGGGTTGGCGGCTACTGCGGACCAGGCGTTGGTGGCCGGGTCGTACGACCAGGTACCGGCGTCAGGACCGGACGGTCCCCAGCCAGAGCTGGCGATGATCTTGCCGTTGACCGCACCGACGGTGACGGCGTTGCGAGCACCCGGCAGCGGGGCGATCGCGGTCCAGGCCAAGGTGGCCGGGTCGTACACGTAGCTGTTGGCAGTGGATGCGCTGCCGTTGCCACCCGCGATCGAGTAGACCTTGCCGTCGAGGTTGACCACCCGGTTGTCCATCACGGTCGCCGGGTAGTTGGCGATGTCCGTCCACGGAGCCGCAAGCGGGTTCCGTACGGCGGGCGGGCCGGCCATCTTGCCGGACTGCTTGCTGCCGAACGAAGTCTCCACCTGCAGACGCTGCAGCGGGGCCCCGGTGCTGTTCAGGACCTGGGACTGCGTGGTCTTGGTCCCGTTGGCGTTGTTCAGCGTGAAGCCGCCGTCGCGCTCCCCGAACTTCAGGTCGACGTCCGCGCCACCGGTGTTGGTGACGGTGAACGACTTGGTGACCTTGCCGCCGGGCAGCCTCAGGTTCGCCTCGAGCGCGCTCGGCGCGACCGAGATCCGGCCGGCCGCGAGGCTGTAGTCGGCCTGGGTGACCCAGTCCGCCTCGACGGTGACCGACTGCTGCGAGCTGGTGTAGTTGCCTGCCTTGGCGGTGTAGCCGTGCGAGCCGTCGTCAGCGGAGTAGAGCCAGTAGAAGCCGTCGGCCAGGCCGGCGTCTTCGGGGGTGGCGACGGTGGTCGCGGTCTCGGCCGGCTTGTCGTCACGGCTGACGACGGCGCCGTTCACGAAGCCGTTGGTGTTGGCGTCCTTGACGTTGCCGACGACGAGACCGCCGCCGGTCGGCACGCAGTTGACCTGGCTGCCGATCAGGACGTTGTCGACCTCCCACCACCACTCGTACGAAGCGAGGTAGTAGTGGAAGCGGACCTGTACTGCGGACTGTCCAGCCGCCTGCGGGATCGCGATCTCCTTGACGCCACGGACGTCCGCGGCCTGGGTGAGAACGTTGGTCCAGGTGGTACCGCCGTCGATGGACAGGTCGACCTCGGCCTTCTCTCCTCCGAGGTAGTTGAAGTCCTGGTTGAACTTGATCTTCGGAGCGGTGACCGCGCTCAGGTCCACGACCGGACTGACCAGCGAGGTGTCCTGCGACCCGCCGGAGCCGTACTTGTCGCTGTCGATGATCGCGAAGCCGCCGGTCGAGCCGGTCAGGTTGCCGCGGTTGCCGACGTCCTCGAACTTCCAGACCTGGCCGTTGCCCTTGTTGTCGACGACGGTCCAGCCGCTCGGCGCGGTCTTGGCGTCGAACGTCTCGTAGACGCCGTCGGAGCCGTACTTGTACCCCGGCGCCGTGTTGCACGCGTCGGTCCGGACCGGCACCGCCACGTTCTTGGTCAGGTTGCCCGCGCCGACCGTGATCGGCTGGCTGACGGTCTGGTAACCGGGCAGCTGGGTCACTACCTTCAGCGTGTACTCCGCGCTGGAGGGCACCTTGAAGGAGTAGCGGCCGTTGGTCGGGGTGGTGTAGTCGAACACGCCACCGGGACCCTCGACGCTGACCTTCGCGTACAGCGGCCAGCCGTGGCCGGAGCCGTCCGTGATGGTGCCGCCGACGCTCACCGTCGGAGCGGCCTCCAGGGCGAAGTTCTTCGTCGTCGTGGTGTTCACCGTGACGGTCGCCGTACCGGTCTGGCTCTTGTAGCCGAAGGCGGCCACGGTGAGCGAGTAGTCACCGGCGGGCAGTACGGCCGAGAAGCTGCCGTCCGTCGAGGTGGTCAGCTGCTTGTCCGGCGTACCGGTCTGCTTGACCGTCACTGCGGCACCGGCGATGGCGGCGCCACCCGTGGCGGTCACCTTGCCGTTCAGCGTGCCGGTGTCGCCGACAGGCGCCGCGTTCATCAGCGCGAGGGCGTCGAGCCGGCCCTCACCGAACACGTTGTTGTCGTCGGTCGTGCCGCCACACTGGGTGCTGGCTGCGTCGGTCGCAGTGTCGTCGAGCAGCGCGCGGGTCGCCGCGACGTCGCCCTTCAGGCTCGGCGCACCAGCCCACAGCAGCGCGACGACGCCCGCGAGGTGCGGAGCTGACATCGAGGTGCCGTTGAAGCTCGCATAGCCGTTTCCGGGAACGCTGGAGCGGACGTTGACGCCCGGGCCCGAGATGTTCGGCTTGATCGTGCCGTTCTGCCCGGCACCACGGCCGGAGAACGAGGCGATGTTGTTGTTGATGTCGTAGGCGCCGACGGAGTAGTTGCTGGTCGAGCTGCCGGGGGAGCCGCTGGTGTTACAAGCGGAGCCGCTGTTGCCGTTCGAGAAGACACCGAAGATGCCGGACGCGGCCCAGGCGAGGGTGACGTCCTCCATGAACGGATCGTTGGACGGCAGCCTGCTGCCCCACGAGTTGTTGACGATGTTCGGCCGCTTGCTCGCGTCCGGGTTCGTCCCGGCGAGGTTGGTCGGCTCGAGCATCCACTCGCCGGACGAGATCAGTGCCTCGTCGCTCGGGCAGCAGCCGTTGGCGGCGATCCACTTGACGGCCGGTGCGACGCCGATCTGGTTGGCGGCGCCGTCGTCGCCGGCCATGGTGCCCATCGTGTGGGTGCCGTGGCCGTTGGTGTCACAGGGCGCGGCCGCACAGGTGCCGGCGGCGTTGAACCAGTTGTAGTTGTGGTCGAAGGTGCCGTTGGGCAGCTTGCCGCGGTACTGGTTCACCAGTGACGGGTGGTCGTACTGCACGCCGGTGTCGATGTTGGCGATGACGATGCCCGCACCCTTGTCGCCGTACTGCGACCAGACCTGGTCGGCCTTGACGTTGGCGATGCCCCACTCGACCGCGTTGATCTCGTTCTGGTTGGTGCCCTGGCTGGTCTCCGGCACCTCGTACTTGACCGGGTTGTAGATCCCCTCGACCTCTGCGTGGCCGGCCAGGCTCTGCGCCAGCTCCAGCGATCCGCCCTTGACGACGATCGCGTTGGTGCCCCAGAAGGTCTTGTACTGCGCGTGCTGAGTATCGAGCTCGGCCTTGACTCCTGCCTGGCTCTCCGCGGCGGTCTTGCGCAGCGCGGCGGCGACGGCGGTGCCGCGCTCGGTCCAGTCCGTGATGGCGGAGGCCTTGCTCAGGTCGGCCTTGGCGCTGAACCGGACCCAGAAGTCGGTCGCCTCCTTGGCGTCCGCGCCTTCCAGTTTCGACAGCAGGTCAGGCTTGATCTTTGAGGCCGGCGCGGGCGTCGCGCCAGGCTTGCTGGGTGGTGCCGCTTGGGCCAGGCCGGAGGCGGCCAGCCCAGTGCTGATGACGGCCACCGCCGCCAGGGCACTCACCAGCGATCTGGCAAGTCCCCTCTTACGTGGATGTGACATCTCTGCAGCCCCTCACTTGTACGACCCCGAGTCGACTCCCCCGAGTCATGGTGCAGAGGTGCATGGCGCCGCAGGCAGGTGTGTGGTGAACCGGTTCTGCGAACGCTCCGTGCCCCCCAGGTCGCGACGTGTTACGCCGAGAGCCTGACGAGGACACTATGTGTCATGCAAAGGTCTGAACAAGCACACTTGGTGAGCAACATGTCACTGCCGGTTGGCTGCATCGAGGCAAGTTTCGCCAATGCTTGTCAATGCGTTGACGATTAAAGGCAAGCGTTGACATCGTGATCAGATGGTCACCGCCCGTGTCCCCGCCCCGAACGACGGCGCCCTCGATCTGACCGGTTCCGCCCAGGAGCCGTTTCCACTGCTGATCGCGGTGGCGGCGTCGCTGGAGGAACGGGTCCGGCTCGCTGAGCTCGTCGACGATGTCGCGCCACTGCTGCTCGTCTCCAGCCTGGATGAGCTGCGCAAGCTGATCGCTCCCGCGCAGCAACCGCCGCCGGTACCGCCGGAGCAGCCCGAGCCGCCCGAACCCGAGTCGGAGGCCGATCCGCCGGCCCGGACGGTGGCCCGCCGGCGTACCGAAGGGGACAGCCCGGAGGCCGACGTGCTGACGATCGACTCGGCGCGGTCGGTGGCCAAGTGGTGTGGCCGGGAGGTTCCGCTGACCGACCTCGAGCACGACCTGCTCACCTGGCTGATGACCGAACCGCTGCGGGTGTGGACCTATGAGGCTCTGCATCAGGCGGTCTGGCGGAACCGCCACCTGCGCGGTACTGCGGACGTCCACTCGCTGGTGAAGCGGGTCCGCCGCAAGCTCGACGAGCTGGGCACCACGGTCACCATCGACGCCGTCCGCGGTACCGGCTTCCGGCTCACCGACCACCAGCGTCCGTCGGTCACGGGGCTGCGCGCTGGTTGACAGTAGGCTGTCAAGGTGACAAGGGCTGAGAGTTACCGGTTGCTGATCGCGGACGTCTACGAGCTGGCCGGGCTGTCCCGGCGTAGCAGCGAGCAGACGGCGGCTGAGCACGGGCAGACGGTGGCTCGCTGGCACCTGATGAGTGTGCTGTCGGACCAGCCGTACACGGTGCCGGCGATCGCACGGCGGCTTGGACTGGTCCGGCAGAGCGTCCAGCGGGTGGCCGACGAGTTGGTTGCCGAAGGCATGGTCGAGAGGTCGGAAAACCCGGACCACCTGCGATCCCCGATGCACTCGCTCACCGACGCCGGTCGTCAGACGCTGCACGCGATCATCGCCGACTCGGACGCCGATCGCTCCCAGCGCATGACCCGCGCAGGCGTCACCATCGCCGACCTCGACCAGGCCCGCGACACTCTCCGCAAACTGCTGGCAGTTCTGTAGCGGGTAGCGTCTGGAAGCGTGCGCTTCTCCAGCTTGAGTCACCTCGACTGTCCCAAGTGCGGCCTTACCCATGACGCCGATCAGGTGATCGGGTTGTGCTCCTGCGGGTCGCCGCTGCTGGCCCGGTACGACCTCGAGGAGGTGCGAGCCGGGTTGCGCAAAGAGGAGCTCGCGTCGCGGCCGGCGGATCTGTGGCGGTACCACGAGTTGCTGCCGGTGCGGTCGGCGGAGAACGTGATCAGCCTGGGGGAGGGGATGACGCCGCTGCTCGCCTTGCCTGCTTATGGGCGTGAGTTGGGGGTCGAACGGCTGTTGATGAAGGACGAAGGGCTGATCCCGACCGGGACGTTCAAGGCGCGAGGCGCTGCCGTCGGGGTGTCGCGGGCGCGGGAGGTCGGCGTACGGAAGATCGCGATGCCGACGAATGGGAACGCCGGGTCGGCGTGGGCGACGTACGCGGCGCGCGCTGGGATGGATGCGCTGATCGCGATGCCGATCGCGGCGCCGGAGATCTGCCGGCGCGAGGTGACGGTGGTCGGTGCGGAACTGAAGCTGATCGACGGGCTGATCGGTGACGCGGGCGCGTGGGTGCGCGAGCAGTTGGCGACGCGCGGCGGGTACCAGGATGTGTCGACGTTGAAGGAGCCCTATCGGATCGAGGGCAAGAAGACGATGGGGCTGGAGATCGCGGAGCAACTCGGCTGGAAGTTGCCGGACGTGATCCTCTATCCGACCGGTGGGGGAGTCGGGCTGATCGGGATCTGGAAGGCGCTCGCGGAGCTGGCGTCGCTGGGCTGGGTCGACGAGCCGATGCCGCGGCTGGTCGCAGTACAGGCGACTGGGTGCGCGCCGATCGTGCAGGCGTTCGAGAAGGGGTTGCTCGAGAGCGAGCCTTGGCCGGATGCGAAGACTGTTGCCTTTGGCATCACTGTGCCGAAGGCGCTCGGTGATTTCCTTGTCCTGCAAGCGATTGCGGAGACCGACGGCTGCGCCGTTGCCGTCGACGACGAAGACATCCTCGCCGCTGAACGTCGAGTCGCCGAACTTGAAGGCGCCTTCATCTGTCCTGAGGGCGCGGCCAACTTTGCCGCGATCCGGCAACTAAGAACCTCCGGCTGGATCAAGGCCGACGAGCAAGTAGTTGCCCTCAACACCGGTACCGGCCTGAAGTACCCGGAGACCGTCCCGCTCTAGTCCTCGGCGCGTAATTGCTGCCAGCGAGTGGTGAGCACCAGGCCCGCGACGAGGCCGAGCGGGAACAGATAGAAGTAGTCAGGCCCGCGGCTGACCATCTCGCCGAACGGCAGCATAGACAGCACGACAACCAGCACAAGCAAACCGGCCGGAACGGAGAGCCGCTCGGCGAGATCGCGAGGGCTGTACCACTGCCACAGCACCCCGGTCAGGATTCCGATCAGCGTAAACACGCCCATGCCGACCTGGTCCGTGCGGCTGATCACCTTCTCCACGCCGCCGGTGGTGAACTCCGACAGCACGAAACTCGCGATCGCCGGAAACAGCCAGCCCGTCTTCAGACGTGTCTCCGGTGAGACCCGTTCACGAATCTTCATCATCGCCCCCCACCTCACTCGTGTGAGGGCGATGATCTCACCTGATCAGGCCTGGCCGCGCCGTACCGCGAGGATGTGGGCGGGATCGCCGTTCGGGTCGAGCTTCACGTAGTTCTGCTGGCCCCAGCGCCAAGTCGCACCCGTGACCTCGTCGTACACGGTGAAGGTGTCCTCGGGGCGCATGCCAAGCGCGGCCATGTCGAGGTGGACGACGGACTCGCGGACCGAGTGCGGGTCGGTGTTCACCACGACGATGACCGTGTCACTGTGGCCGTCGGGTCCGGTGACGCGCTTGGAGAAGCACATGATCGCTTCGTCGTCGACCGAGTGCAGGCTCAGGTTGCGCAACTGCTGCAGCGCGGGGTGCCTGCGACGGATGTTGTTGAGCAGCGTCAGGTACGGCGCCAGCGTGCGGTTCTCCGCCGCGGCAGCCTCCCAGTCGCGCGGGCGCAGCTGGAACTTCTCGGTGTCCAGGTACTCCTCGGAGCCCGGCCGCAGCGCGACGTGCTCATACAACTCGAAGCCCGCGTAGACGCCCCACGCCGGTGACGACGTGGCCGCGATCGCCGCACGGATCTTGAACGCGCCCGGACCGCCGTACTGCAGGTACGCCGTCAGGATGTCGGGCGTGTTCACGAAGAAGTTCGGCCGCAGGAAGTGGCCCGTCTCCTTCGTCAGTTCCTGCAGGTACTCCTCCAGCTCCCACTTCTCGTTGCGCCAGGTGAAGTACGTGTACGACTGGTGGAAACCGACCTTCGCCAGCTCGCGCATCATCGGCCGGCGGGTGAACGCCTCGGACAGGAAGATCACGTCCGGGTCGGTCTTCCGGATCTCGCCGAGCAGCCACTCCCAGAAGTTGACCGGCTTGGTGTGCGGGTTGTCGACCCGGAACACGGTGACACCGTGCGCGATCCACAGCTTCAACACCCGCAGGATCTCGGCGTAGATGCCTTCGGGATCGTTGTCGAAGTTGATCGGGTAGATGTCCTGGTACTTCTTCGGCGGGTTCTCGGCGTACGCGATCGAGCCGTCGGCGCGGACGTTGAACCATTTCGGGTGCTCGGTCACCCAGGGGTGGTCCGGCGAGGCCTGCAGGGCGAAGTCGATGGCGACTTCGAGGCCGAGCTCGCGCGCCCGGGCGACGAACGCGTCGAAGTCCTCGAAGGTGCCGAGCTCGGGATGGATCGCGTCGTGGCCGCCGTCGGCACTGCCGATCGCCCACGGTGATCCCGGGTCGCCCGGCTTCGGGTCGAGGGTGTTGTTCGGGCCCTTGCGGTACGACTGGCCGATCGGGTGGACCGGCGGCACGTAGAGCACGTCGAAGCCCATCGCGGCGACGGCGTCGAGGCGCTCGGCCGCAGTACGGAAGGTGCCGGAGATCCACTCCTGCTTCTCTTCGTCGTACGTCGCGCCCTCGGAGCGCGGGAAGAACTCGTACCAGCTGCCGTACAAGGCGAGTTGGCGATCGACCCACACCGGATACGTCTCCGACGAGGTGATCAGCTCGCGGACCGGGTAACGACCGAGCGCCGAGCGCACCTGCGGCGAGATCCCCGCGGCCAGTCGCGCCTCGGCCGGCAACGCGCCGTTCGCCAGCGCCTGCGCGGCATCGCTCAACGTCGACCGATCAACCCGTACTGCGGGCGGCACGCCGGCCGCGGCGCGATCGAAGAAGGCCGCGCCCTCGGCGAACATCAGGTCGGTGTCGATCCCGGCCGGGATCTTGATCTCGGCGTTGTGCCGCCACGTCCCGTACGGGTCGCTCCAGCCCTCGACCGCGAAGGTCCACGCGCCCTGCTCCTGCAGGGTGACGTCGACCGTCCAGCGGTCCGTGCCCTGCCCGACCGGCGTCATCAGCATCCGTCTGGTCTGTCCCGTCGGCGACGTCAGTACGACGTTCGCGTTCACCGCGTCGTGTCCCTCGCGGAACACGGTGGCCGCGATGGTGAAGGTCTCTCCGACTGACGACTTGGCCGGATACGCTCCGGCGTCGACGGTCGGGCTGACGTCGGTGATCGGGATGCGCCCAGTCATGGAGTTAACGAACCTTCGCTTTCCGACTCGCGGGGACAGAGAAGTACAGCACTGACGGTATCGGTTCCCAAGCCCGGCGCGCGCCATGCACCCTTCGATCATTCGTCGCCTTTTTACCCGCCGTCTCGAAGTGCGGTCGGCTACCGGTGCCCCAGCGGGTAAAAAGGCGACGAATGATCGAAGGGTTTGGGGGGTGGTGGTGATGGGGTTCGTTCTGCAAGATCTTGCTCGCGTTGCAAAATCGATGCATCCCGGGCGTGCTCCGAGCTGCTGAGGCCGGTACGGTGTCCCGGTGCGAGCGATACGACGATTCTCCGTCCGCCCTGTCCTGCCCGAGCCGCTGACCGGTCTCGGCACCCTGGTGAACAACTTGCGCTGGGCCTGGCACCCCGAGACGCAAGACGTTTTCGAGGCTGTCGACCCGCAGTTGTGGCGCAGTACCGGTGGTGACCCGGTCCGGCTCCTCGGTGAGGTCCCGGCGGCCCGGCTCGACGAGCTGGCCAACGACCAAGCCTTCCTGCGCCGGCTCGAACTGGCCGTAGCCGACCTGACCGGCTACGTGACCGACGACCGCTGGTTCCAGGCCGAAGCCGGTACGCCGGTCAACTCGGTGGCCTACTTCTCCCCGGAGTACGGCATCACCCACGTGCTGCCGCAGTACTCCGGTGGGCTCGGCATCCTGGCGGGTGACCACCTGAAGGCCGCGAGCGACCTCGGTGTCCCGCTGATCGGTGTCGGCCTGCTCTACCGGCACGGCTACTTCGGTCAGTCGCTGAACCGCGAGGGCTGGCAGCAAGAGCGGTACCCGCTCGTCGACCCGGACGGGCTGCCGATCAGCCTGCTCCGCGACGGCGACGCTCCGGCCACCATCAACGTGACGCTGCCCGGCGGCCGCAAGCTGTGCGCGCAGATCTGGGTCGCCCAGGTCGGCCGGGTGCCGCTGCTGATGCTCGACTCCGACATGGAGGACAACGAGGCCGCCGAGCGCGAGGTCACCGACCGCCTGTACGGCGGTACGACCGAGCACCGGCTGCTGCAGGAGCTCCTGCTGGGTGTCGGCGGTGTCCGCGCGGTGCGCGAGTACTGCCGGATCACCGGGCATGCGGCCCCTGAGGTGTTCCACACCAACGAAGGCCACGCCGGTTTCCTCGGCATCGAGCGGATCCGCGAGCTCGCCGCCGACCAGGGCCTCGACTTCGACACCGCGCTCGAGGTGGCCCGCGGCGGCACCGTCTTCACCACCCACACGCCGGTCCCGGCCGGTATCGACCGCTTCCCGGTCGAGCTGATCCAGCAGCACTTCTCGCCGGACGCGTTCGGCGACGGCGTACCGATCGACCGGATCCTCGCGCTCGGCGCCGAGGACTTCGAAGGCGGCGACCCGGGCGTCTTCAACATGGCGATCATGGGTCTGCGACTGGCCCAGCGCGCCAACGGCGTCTCCAAGCTGCACGGTGTCGTCAGCCGGGGCATGTTCGCCGGCCTGTGGCCGAGCTTCGACCCGGCCGACGTACCGATCACCTCGATCACCAACGGCGTACACGCGCCGACCTGGGTGGCCCGGGAGATCTCCGGCCTGACCTACGCGGCCGCCGACCAGGGTGATTCCGAGGAGATGTTCGAGGGTCTGGACAAGACCACCGACGCTCAGCTGTGGGAGACGAAGCGGATGCTGCGGCAGCGCTTCATCGACGACACCCGCGCCCGCGTCCGCGCCTCCTGGGTGAACCGCGGCGCCAGCGAGGCCGAGCTCGGCTGGGTCGACTCGATCCTCGACCCCGACGTCCTGACGATGGGCTTCGCCCGCCGCGTACCGTCGTACAAGCGGCTGACGCTGATGCTGCGCGACCCCGCCCGGCTGAAGGCGATGCTGCTGCACCCGACCCGGCCGATCCAGATCGTGATCGCGGGCAAGGCGCACCCGGCCGACGAGGGCGGCAAGAAGCTGATCCAGGAAATGGTCCGCTTCGCCGACGACCCAGAGGTCCGGCACCGGATCGTCTTCGTGCCCGACTACGACATCGCGCTCGCGCAGCCGATGTACCCGGGCTGCGACGTCTGGCTGAACAACCCGCTGCGGCCCTACGAGGCGTGCGGTACCTCGGGCATGAAGGCGGCACTGAACGGTGCTCTGAACTTGTCCATCCGCGACGGCTGGTGGGACGAGTGGTACGACGACGAGTTCGGCTGGGCGATCCCGTCTGCTGAAGGTATCGAGGACACGGATCGTCGTGATGACCTCGAGGCGCACGCTTTGTATGACCTGATCGAGAAGCAGGTCGCGCCGCGCTTCTACGACGGCGAGGTCCCCGGCCGCTGGATCGAGATGCTCCGGCACACGATCAAGGAACTCGGCCCGAAGGTGCTCGCCACCCGGATGGTTCGGGACTATGTCGAGCAGCTCTATGTCCCGGCGGCGCACTCGTCGCGGAAGCTCAACTCGACGTACGAGGGTGCCCGCCAGCTCGCCACCTGGAAGAAGCAGGTGCGGGCCGCTTGGTCGCAGATCCGCGTCGACCACGTGGAGTTGCAGGGGCTGGGGGATGTGCCGCAGCTTGGTACTACGGTCGGCATCCGGGCGTTCGTGACGCTGGGCGATCTGACGCCATCGGACATCGACGTCGAGGCGCTGCACGGGCGGGTGAACTCGGAGGACGAGATCACCGACCCGGTGCGGGTGTCGCTGTCGCTGGCCGAGACGTACGAAGGCAACCGCCACCGCTTTGAGGGCGAACTGAAGCTGGATCGAACCGGGCCTTTCGGCTACACGGTCCGCGTCCTGCCGAAGCACCCGATGCTCGCGAGCAACGCGGAACTCGGCCTGGCGGCTGGGCCGTCGGATCCTGAGGACCCGGAAACCCCGGACCTCCCAGCAGGCTCCGAATTCTGAGTCACTGAACGCGGGCCCCGCCTACCTCACTAGGCGGGGCCCGCGTTCTGTCGTTCTCCCCACGCCGGCGCCTCGCACGCTCCTGCGTCGCTCTCTCGGCGCCTAGCTCCCGCCCACCCCGGATCGCGGGCTCCTCCGTCGCCCGCTTGGTGAAGGCGAGTTGAGTGGTGCGCCGTCGCTGGGTGTCCCGCGCTGGCGCCATGCTCGCTCCTGCATCGCCCGCTTGAGTGAGTTGATGTGGTGCCCGGTGCCCGGTGCCCGGTGCCCGGTCGTGCGGTTGTCGCCGAGGTGTTCACGCGGTAGCAATTGTTGCTGTGAGCCCCTATTGGGCAGAAGGGTCAGGCCGCTCGGGAGTGGCGCGACAGACGCCCGACCGCGGCCGTGTCGGACGAGCTAATCCGTGGCCTTCGGATGTCCTGTTCCTGCCCACCTGATCCACACCGTCTTGCTGTCGGGATCGACCACGTACCAGATTCGCCCGCCGGCGGTCACCTCGTACTGCCACTGCTCGAGCCCGCAGATCGTGCCGAGGCTGCCCTTCAGTCGATGGTGCCGGGTGGTAGTCGGAAACGGTGTCGGATCGGTCCGGATCGTCTCGTACGCCGTCCAGAGGTTGGCGCCAGCCTGCCGGGCCAAGTCTTCCCAGCCCTTGGCGGCCTCGGTGGTTCCGAACTTCAGGAGCCAACAACCGGGTTCTGCCGGCGGCGCGACCCGATCGTTCTTCTTGCCGGGGCTCACGAGGTCGCGTCGGGGGCGGAGACCGGTCCGGCGTCCTCGATGACCTCCGACCGCAGAACCTTCAGCAGTTCAGGGTCGGCGTACACCTGTGCGGTGTTCCGCCACTCGGTGATCAGCTGAAGGACAGGAGCCGGAGAGTCGACGTCGTGACTGGCGTCCCACACCGCGATCAGTTCCCGAACGAATTCGATCCGGTCGCCGGCCGGGAGGAACCGGAGCCACGGGAACACCTGAGGTAGAAGATCCAAGAGATGACTTGATCGCACGACGGGATCGCTCATGATCGCCCGCAGGAGGCGGGTCGCGACCTCCACCAGTTGGTCGTCCTGGGCCGACCGGGAAGCGGTCGTCAGGACGAGATCGTCCTCAGTGCCGCGGCGGTGCACACGCAGGGCCCGTCGCCGGCTCGACTTCAGCTTCTCGACGGTCTCGGTCGGGCGCTGCAACAGATCGGTGAACGTCACTTCCTGCATCTCGGCCATACCTCAAAGGTAGATGCTAGGTCGGGTTCTTGCAAAGCTCTTTGTGGCTGTCAGCGGGACCGCACCCCTCGGCCGCAGCTATCGTCGCCTGACGCAGTCGATCTGAGCGATGAGATCGAGTCTTGTCGGCAACTGACGGCCGCGCGAGCCGTTGGGGCCGAGTAGCCCGCGTTCTGATTCTCCCCACCCCGGCGCCTCGCTCGCTCCTGCCTCGTTCCTGGGCGCCTAGCTCCCGCCCACCCGGGCGCGGGCTCAGCCGGTACGTCGTTGGCGGCGGTCGTCGAGTGCGGGGTTGACCCCCCGCATCAGCCGTGCTTGGCAATGGAATCCCCTGTGGGAAGAACCGACGCGTGTGATAGCTGATGTCGCCACCACACAGGAACGTCGCTCGCCATGCCCAAGGTGTAGGCGATCGCCGCCGGGCTCGGCAGCGACTTCGCGGACAGCATCGGTGGGTGACGGCCCTGTGGCTGACTCCATAGCGTGAAAGTGGGCCGTACTGGCCGGTGCTCGTTGCCGTGAGACATGTTTGCAATGGCGGTGAGATTGCCTTGCCTCACGCTTGGCGAGTGCCCGGTCGATGAGCTGAGAGCAGGCGCGGTTCGCGCGCACCGAGGCCGTCTAGCAAGGAGAATCCGATGAAGACTTCGACACTGCTCCACGCCGTATGCCGTTCCCTGATGGTTACCGTGATGGGAGTAGCCATGGCTGTGGGGGTGAACCTTGCGCACGCTTCGGCTGCGCCACTTGAGCCGTGTGGCGGTGACCTATGTCGGATCGTGAGTCAGCCGGTAGCCAGGGCTATGGATGCGCACAACTGCGGTTCGGGGGAGTGTCTGACTGTAGTTGGGCTCCGGTTTATGGCCGCCCCGCCTGGCGGTTGTGGCAGCGATGGCTGCCGGTCCGCGGGTGAGGCGGCGAAACCGGAGTCCCGCGGGTGCGGTTCAGATCTATGCCTCGCTGTGGCTCAGGCAGGTTGGATCGCTGTGCCACCCGACCCCTGCGGTGGTGATGGGTGCATGGTCGCCGATGGGTCTCTGGTCGATGCGCCGGAGTTTTACCCGTGCACGGGAGGAGGGTGCTTGCCTGTCGCCCAGTTCAGCGAGGCGAAGGTTCCGGCGGGACCCTGCGGCAGCGACGCATGTCGACTCGGGGCAGCGGCTCCGCAGATAGCTTGAGGGCGGCGTCTTCAGCTTTCGCTCGGACGCATCGCAGCGGGCGTTTAGCAGGGTGGTCGGGGTGCCGGTGGCCGCGGGCTCATGCGAAGGCGGACCGCCACCACTACTGAACTCGGCGGCAATCGATTGCCATCGGGTATTTCGGGGTGTCGGCACCCGGTTCAGTAGTGCTGGCGGTCCGGCCTCTCCCGGGGCCGATCAGGCTGCCTGGTGTTACCCCGGCCCGGCCAGGACGTCGACGCCGTCGGTGGTGAATGTTCCTGTCACGACGGTGACTTTCAGCGTGTGCGAATTGTTCGCTGTCAGTCCGCGGAGCCAGTACGACGTCTGGCGGATGCCGGTCGGCCCGACCGCGATCCGCTGGGCGGGGCCACCGTCGACAGACACATCCACCGTGGCGCGTGCAGTTGCCCCGAAGATATTGAGCCCCGTGCCGCGGAACGGCACCGTCAACGACGCACCCGGGCTGAGCACATGCAGCGTTCTGTTGTAGTTCGCGAAGCCCACCTGCTGGAACTGCGCCGCACCGGAGTACATGAGGCCGGATGCTGTGTCGTCCAGCTTGTCCGAACGCCAGGCGTGCCCCTCGACCGGTACGACGGAAAGGTTGTCCCAGCTGTTCTGGTAGTAGCCGGACGTCAACGCGATGCGACCTGCCATCACCGGGTTCGGTGCCGCGTCGGTCCAGGTCGTCAGTTCGGAACCATCGACCGCCGGGACGAGCTGATTTTCCTTTGCCTCCAGCGAGATGCGGTGCCAGGCGTCCGAGTCGAAGTCCGCAATGGTGCCCGAAGCAACGACCGTGTCGAGCTTACGCAGTTGCCAGCCGCCCGCTGGGGATAGGCGCAGCGCGTAGGCCGCGAGATCCGATCCCTGGGTGACCACTTGCCGTACCCCGAGCCCGGCGAAGTTGGGAAGGGCAGGGTTGCGGACGCGCCCGTCGAAGCGTACGTCGATCGACGCGCGATAGTTCGCCCATGTGTGGTCGCCGAGAATCGTCGCCGGTGTGGCTGTCGAGAGACGGTTCTGGGAACCGTCGCCCCAGGCGTTCCAGGTATAGCCGCGGTTGTCCGCGTGAATCCGTTGCTGGAGGACGTTGCCGCCGCCGGATTCGACCACCTCGAAGGCGCCGTTCTGGTCGGCCGTGTAGCGCGGGGTTCCGCCACGCCGCTCCAGGTAGCTCAGGTCGACGCCGTTGACGTTCTCGGTCAGGTAGCCGGCGTACTCGAAGTCGTCGGAGTACGGGAGCCCAAGCGGTGAGTTCCCGGCCTTCGGCGCGTACTCGCCGGCGACGTACTCCTTGGCCGAGCGGTGGATTCCGCGGGCCAGTGACGACATGGTCAGGATCGAGTACGGCTCGACCTTGATGCGGTACACGGAGTACCGGCTGCCGTTGTCGCCGGTCTCCGTGCGCACCGGCGTGACGTACCCGAGGTTCTGGAAGTGGTTCACATCGACCGGTTGCGTGGCGGCGTTGTCCGGTCCTTTGGTCTGCCACAGGTGCAGCGGCGTCGCAGCTTTGGTACCGAGATCGGTCACCTTGACCTCGAAGTACCTGGCCTTGCCGGTGTTGTTGGCGTGGACCTGGGTGAAGTCGGTGCCAGGACCGTTGGCCCGCTTGGCCGGCTCCCGCAGGGTCAGGTACGTCCGGGTGCTCGAGTCGACCGCGGTACCACCGTCGGCGAACGTCCCGTCCCCATAACTGGCGCCCTCGATGTACTCCCACCCCTCGTCGATGAACTGCATGAAGTGCCGCACGAGGTTGATCCCGACGCCACCCTCGTAATAGCCGGACCACGGGTCGGAGGCCCGGATCAGGTGCTTAGGCGAGTACGACGATCCCTCGTACAGGGCGCTAACGGCCGGCTGAAAGAGGAAGGAGGTCATGTGCGCCGGGTTGTCACCGGAGCCGGACCACCGGTAGCCGTTGATGAACCGGTCCGCGATGTCGACCGCACCGACGGTTCCGCCGATCCCGCCCCGCTCGGGCTGGGCGTTGATGCGGTACTCCGGGTCGATCATCGGCGCGACACCCTCGGAGTACAGGACCTCCTTGCCGTACTCCTTGTTGAGCCGGGTGAGATTCGGTCCACCCCCGATCGTGTAATGGATGCCGATGGCATCGATCTGACCGAGCGCCTCGGGACTCTTCAAGATGGCCGCGGCGACCGTCTCGCCGTTGCGGTAGGAGTCCATCGCGACGACCTTGATCTTGGAGTAGTCGTAGCGGGCGTCGCCGGCCCGCGCATCCGCTTCGAGTCGTTTCCCGAAGTCGACCACCCAGCCGAGTTCGGAGCCGAGGTGATTCATGTTCAGCTCGTTCTGCGACGGGCTGAGGTAGTCGAACTTGACGCCGTACGTGTCGTACGCGGCGTCGATCGTCTCCTTGTACCACCGGTACCGGTCGGCCGGCCGGTTGCCCGTCCACGACGGCTCGCCC
Source organism: Kribbella catacumbae DSM 19601 (assembly GCF_000372465.1). Lineage (GTDB taxonomy): Bacteria > Actinomycetota > Actinomycetes > Propionibacteriales > Kribbellaceae > Kribbella > Kribbella catacumbae. The sequence continues at coordinate 15,412 of NZ_AQUZ01000006.1, read as the reverse complement.
CAGCGCAGCGCCTCCACCTTGAGCTGCGGGTTGATCTTCTTCGCATCCGCGATCAGCCGGAAGCCCGCGCCACGAAGTACGTTCGCCGGCTCGTCCGCGCTGCGCTTCGTCGCGGGTTCGGCGCCTGACGAGGTGTCGGTGTCCGAGCCGAGCTCCACCTTGATGTGGTTGAGACCCGCACCGGTCCGCCGGTTGAACAGCAGATTGAGGATCCGCCAGTACGCCGCCGGGTTCTCCTCGCGGTAGTCGAGCAGCAGCCGCGACGTGTTGTTGCAGGAGACCGAACCGAAGCCACCGAAGACGTTGTACGCCGTACCGTCGTCGTCTCGCTCCACGTCGTCGCCGTCGACGACGATGTCACTCCAAGCGGTGGTGTCGTCCCCGAAGGACAGCCCGGGGGCCTTTCCCGCCTGATCGGAATCACTCACCGACGCGGCGACGTAGGGCGCGCTGGCCCAGATGGACGCGACCACCAGCGCCACGGATGCCGCCCGTCGCCACCGGATGTTGTGAAGCATGCTGCCTCCCACTGCCGAGTTGCCCAGGTCCTCTCCTCCGTTCCGGACGAGAGGCGCAGAGACCAAGGTCATCCGCCGCGGGCGGCAGCAACAAGACTGCGAAAGCATTCGATCAAAGACGACCACAACCACTCACCCGGCGTACTCCGGCCAGAACCTCGGCGCCGGCCCGTTGTCGAAATCGGGAGCCGCTCTTCGTTTGGAGGTAAACCGCGGATCCGCCCGCGCCGGACAAGCCAAGGAGACGACCGATGGCCAGCTCTGTTCTCTACATGTCGATGTCCCTCGATGGGTTCATCGCAGGTCCGAACGACACCCCGGAGAACCCGGGCGGTGACGAGTTCATGCGGTTGCACGACTGGTTTCTTACGCCAGATGGCGAGTTCGGCCGCCCGAATGGCCCGGCTGGAGAGGTGTACGACGAGATGGAGGGATACGGCGCCATCGTCGCGGGCCGCAACACCGTGGAGCAGGTCGACCACTGGAGTGGGGAGCGGCGCGGCGTACAGATCTTCGTTCCCAGCCATCGACCGCCCGGCCCGTCGGCTGCGAAGTACCCCAAGGTCACCTACGTCAACGGCGGGATCGCCAGCGCGATGGCCCAGGCGAAGGAAGCAGCCGGAGATCGCCACGTGCTGGTCCACGGCGCCTACACAGCACAAAGCGCCCTCGAGGCCGGAGTACTGGACGAACTCCAGATCCACCAGATCCCCGTGCTCTTCGGCAACGGCCGCCGCCTCTTCGACGTACTACCGTCGCGCATCGAGCTAGAGATCGTTCGCGTCGTCGACACCCCGGAAGCCACCCACCTCCGCTACCGCGTACGCCGCTGAATACAAATCCCTTGGCAAGGTGAGGCCACCCACTCTGTGCACCGCCTGAGCGTTCTACTCGGGAGTAGCTGACCGGGCGGTGCACAAAGATGACATGCATCGGCTGCCGCGGTAGCGGCTGGGGTTTTGGTGCGCTGTTGAGGAGACCTCCTCAGCTCAGACGCATCATCATCGGTTGTATCTATCCGTTTGCGTTGCGGGCGCTGGTGCGCCCGTTGGGAGCTTGAGGAGGTCCCGATGTCCATCGTAGGAGGGTTCGACATCCACCGGAAGCAGATCACGTTCGACTATCTCGATGTCGAGACCGGGCAGGTGCGGTGTGGCCAGATCGCGCCAGCCGATCGGGGGCAGCTGGCCGGGTGGCTGGCGGAGCGGTTCGGCGGGCGGGGTGATGTCGAGTTCGCGCTGGAGGGGTGTACGGGATGGCGGTATGTGGCCGAGGAACTCGCCCGCGCAGGGCTGGTGGCGCATCTGGCCGAGCCCGCCGACACGGCCGCGTTGCGGGGCCGCAAGCGGCACCCCAAGACCGACAAGACCGACAAGACCGACTCGCGGCACCTGCGGCAGACGTTGGCCGACGGGCGGCTGCCGGAGTGCTGGATCCCGCCGGGCCACGTCCTGGAGTGCCGGGCGCTGCTGGAGACCTACCGGGCATTGCGGGTCGAGCACACCGCCTGGGTGCAGCGCATCCACGCGGTCCTGTTCCACCAGGGTGCCTCGCAGTCGGGCGACCTGCGCACCGCGCAGGGCCGTGAGATGTTGCGGACGGTCGCGGCGACCCAGCTGTCCCCGGCCGGGCAGGTGCAGATCGCCACCGCGTTGGACGCTCGCCGCGCTCGATGAACAACTGGACGGGCTGCACCGCCGGCTGCTGGACGCCGCCAGGCATCTGACCGGCGCGAAAGTGCTCACCGAACGATCGAGTTCGCCTTGCGCGGCGGACCGCCCGGCTCGCTCCCGGCAGAACCTTGGCTGTACTGCGGCGGCTTCGTTGGTGTCGGCGTGATCGCCATCGCCGTCTCGGCGGTCCGCCGCGTCGGAGTACTCGCCTTCGGCCTGGCCAGCGTCGCCGGTCAGTTGCTGGGCGCAGTACTCCTCGACACCCTCGGCGCGCGCCGGCCACCCGCGACGACGTGGATCGCGATCCTGATCACGCTCGCCGCCGTCGCGGTGACTCTGCTTCCGATGCGATCTAGACGGCTGCCGCGCGAGTCTTGAGATCGATGGTCACCGGGGGATGACCGGCGGGGGAGAGCTGCTCGATCCGGTCACCCGGGTGCAGGTTCGGGTCCTCGGCGTACCGCGCGGCCAGTACTTCGGTCGCCGCGGCGTCTCCGTTGTCGGAGGCAACGAGCAGGGTGGCGATCTGGTCGGTCAGGTCGAGATCGCCGTCGAGGTCGCCCGACATCGCGCCCCAGCCGTCCCAGAGCAGCAGCTCGTCGCCTTGCAGGTGGGCCAGCTGGAAGAACACGTAGTTGCGGATGAACCACCCGCCGCGGATAGGCAGCGCCGGGTCCACGCCGAAGGCGTCGCCGTCCAGCTCGCCGGCCCGGTACCCGAGCCACACTTCGGCCGCTGACCTGAACCACCCGGGCTCCATGTCCTGCGGATCGAACTTCCAGGGCGGACCGGGCTCGAGCTGCGCGTCGACCATCACCCAGCGCTCGCCGTTCCAGTACTCCGCCACGACGTGATCGTGGTTGAACCCCTCGGCGAAGTAGTTCGAGAAACCGATCCGGCTGCGGGCCGGGATGCCCTTGTGGCGTAGCGCCGAGACGGTCAGCAGGGTGTAGTCGCGGCAGCAGCCGACGATCCGGTCGAACGGTTGGCGCGGGGCCGCCAGCGGCGTACCGTTGCGTTGCTGGTCGGTGGTCAGCATCGCCTCGACCCAGCGATGGTTGATCTCCTCGTAGCGGTCACCGGTGAACTCGATGCCGCCACCGCGGTAGTGGATCACCAGGTTGCGGATCACGGCGGTCAGGCCGGGGATGTCCGACGGCAGTGCGTCGAACAGAGCCGCGTACGCGCCCGGGTCGCTGTAGATGGTCTGGTCGGCGTAGTTCATGAAGCTGTTCCTTCGATCGGTTGGGCGATGTCGACGGCCGGCTCGGAGCCGGCGAGGTGCTGGAAGCCGGGGTGGTAGATCTCGCGGACGGGACCGGTCGTCGGCCGTCCGGCGCGCCGGACCCAGTCGTCGACCAGGTCGTAGGCGAGCATGATTCGCGGGTAGGCGCACTCGTCCTTGGTGATCGTGCAATAGGCCTCGGCGTGCGCGGGCTCGACCCGGATCGCGATCTGCCCGGCCGGATCCACCAGTATGGTGAGCGGCACACACACCTCGACGGTCGCCTCGCTCTCCGGCGTCACCGCTCCGTGGTAGATCACCCACGAGCCGCCGGGCAGGTCAGCACCGGCCTGGCCGAGGTGCGCTCGGATCTCCATCGTCGACGAGACGATGACGCCGATCAGCGACTGCTGGTCCGTGTCGGCCCGGATGGACGCCACCTTCGTCTCCGGTACTTCGCGAGTCAGTACCGGCCGTGGGGGCAGCCCGGGGCTGGTCGGCCGGAGCAGCCGGTCCCGCAGGTACTCCAGCGTCGCCTTCCGCGCGTCGTTGGTCGCCTGCTCGGCCGCCCACCAGCGGTCCAGCCGGATCAGGCCCTCGTCGTCGGTGCCGGCCAGTACTTCGCCGATGGTGCTCAGCGGTATGTCGAGCTGACGCATGACGCTGATCCGGCGGGCGCGTTCGAGCTGGCTCACGGAGTACAGGCGGTAGCCGTTGATCGGGTCGACCCGCGCGGGGGCGAGCAGGCCCGATACGTCGTACAGGCGCAGCGCCTTGTGGGAGAGACCGGCCCGGCGGCCGAACTCGCTGATCGTGAGCTCGCTGTCGGTGTCCCGTCCGCCCGTCATGGGCCTCAGTGAACACCCTGCCCCAGGGGCAAGGTGAAGGTTTTGCACGAGGGCTTGCTTTCATGACGCTAACGATATATCTTTAGTGTCATGAACAATATCGAGGAGGATTCCATGAACACCCCCAACGAACGAGAAGGCCGCCGACGCGGCCACCGACACCCCCATCGCGGCGGACCGCGGATGGGAGAAGGCATGCCGATGCACCGCGGTCGCGGTGGTCGAGGCCCCGGACGTGGCTCAGGCCGCGGTCGAGCCCCGCGCGGCGATGTCCGAACGGCCGTACTGATGCTGCTCACCGAGGAGCCGATGCACGGCTACCAGTTGATGCAGGCCATCGCCGACCGCAGCGGCGGGCGCTGGACCCCCAGCCCCGGCGCGATCTATCCGACCATCAACCAACTGGAGGACGAGGGCCTGGTGACCGTCACGGCGGAGTCCGGCCGCAAGCTCGTCACCCTGACCGATTCCGGTCGCGAGTACGTCGAGGGGCGGCGCGAGACCGCGACCGATCCCTTCGCCGGCTTTGCGAGCGCCGAGCCTGCCAGCGATCTGCGCGGCCTGGTCGAAGAGCTGCATTCAGCCACTCGACAGGTTGCCCGCAGTGGCTCGGAGGAGCAGCGCGCCGCGGCCGCCAAGATCCTGACCGACGCCCGCCGCTCGATGTACCTGCTGCTGGCCGACGGCCCGCAGACGCCCGAAGCCTGAGCCCTGCGTCACGTAGGGAACGTTTCGGCCGAACGGCTCCTCTTCCCGGATGTTCACCACATCTGAGGAGGGGTGGGGATGGGGACTAGAAACTCGCCGCAGGCACACACATCCTGCTCGCGGCGGTGCACATCTACTGGGCGACGGGCGTGACCTGGCCCGCCATCGACGAGCGGTCACTCTCGCTAGCGGTCCTCGGCCGCGAGGTGTCCTTCGCTCCACAGATCGTGCTGCCCTTGGCAGCGCTGCATCTGTTACTCGCCTTCAGGTGCGGCAGGTCCGCACTCGCCAGACTTGTCGTAGTCGGCCTAGTACGACAGCCGGAGTTCGTGATGTTGGGCGGCAGGCCCGGACCTCCGCCACTCACAAACCTCCCGTTTCCGCCCGGGAGCATGCCTGTGCACGCCTGGCGGGGTGCGATCGGTTGAGGTTTGTGAGTGGCGGCGGTCCGGCCCAACGCGACGACCCGCGATGAACGACCTGCTCGACTCGATCGCCTGGCCGCCAAGCTCTGAGGAAGCCAAGGAGCCCAGAGGAAACGGAGGGGAAACAGCCCACTCGATTGAGTGGCCGACATGAACAACTTCGACCGACGAATGTTCCTGCGGACAACTGGCCAGGTCGCCGCTGGCGCGGCCCTCGGCCTCGGCGCCCTGCCGACAACCGGGCGCGCAGCCGCGGCCGGTGCCGGCACCGCGAGTGCGAGTGCGGGTGCGGGTGCGAGTGCGAGTGTGAGTGCGAGTGCTGGCGCGGGTGCGACGGGTGCCGGTGCTGGTGCGGCCGGGGCTGCGGGGGCAGCGCTCAGTCCTGATGAGTTGTTTGTTGCGGGGCGGTTCAGTGACGCTGACCGGGGGTTTGCTGCGATCCTTCGTCGCAACCCTCGGGACGCTCACGCACTGGGACAGCGTGGGCGGATCGCCTTGTTTTCCAACAGGTTCGCGGCCGCCGAGCGGTTGCTCTCCCGCGCGATCGAGCTCGCGCCGGGCGACGTGAGGTCGAAGCGGGAACTGGCGGACTGCTTCGTCCGGCAGGATCAGGTTGCCCGCGCGGTGCCGTTGCTGCGGAGTACTGGCGATCAGTTCGACGCTGCGTTTGCGACGCAGTACGGGAGTATGAGTGGGCCTTCTTATCAGCTCAGTGGTGCGCGGGAGACTCGCGTTCCGTTTGTCTGTGTCGATCCACTGCCGGCCGTTCCGGCTACGGCGAACGGGGCCAAAGGCAACTTCCTGATCGACACCGGCGCGACGCTCGCGCTGACGACCGAGACCGCCGAACGCGCGGGTCTTCGAGCGCTGGCGACCAGCATCAGTCACCCCGCCGGGCAGACTTTAACCACCTACCACGGAGTCATGGAGTCGTTCCGGGTCGGCGACATCGTGATGAGGAACGTCCCGGTCGTCTGGTACGACCTGCGGATGCCGCTGTTGCCCGACGGCACCAAGCCGGCCGGCGTTATCGGCACGACGCTGCTCTACCACTTCCTCGCCACGATGGACTACCGCAACCAAGCGCTGATCCTCCGCCGCAAAACCCAGCGGCCGCACCATCGCGGCCAGGGCCTTCCACTGTGGCTGGCCGCAGACCACATTCCCTTCACCCTCGGCAGCCTGAACGACTACGGCCCGAGGGTCGCGTCGCTCGACACCGGCGGCATCGGCCTCGGCATCCTGGCGACCGAGGAGAACGCGAAACGAGCCGGCATCGAGATCGACTACGACCACCCGATCCCCGGCGGCTTCTACCCGATCAAGCCTGCCCGCGTCAGCCTCGGCCGCGTCGTCGGCCGCAACCTCCCCGGCCTCGTCGGCCCCTGGCCCTGGCGACGGCTCTTCGGCTTCGAGACCATCGGCAACTTCAGCCACGAGTTCTTCAAGCCCTACGCCATCACCTTCGACTACACCGCGATGACCTTCACGATCTCAACGAGCTAAATGCGCTGGGTCCGAAGACCGCTAGTACTGCGCGCCGGCAGCGCGGCCAACAGGGCGTTGGTCTGCTGCTGATACCCGAAATCGTTCGGGTGAAAGAGATCCGGAGCCAGCTTGCCCCGCCACGGCGGCCGGACGTGGCGGGAGAGCTCGGCCACCGGAAGCCCACGCTCAGCCGCGGTCGCATGGATCGTGCGGTTGATCCCAGCGACGTACGGACTGCAGAGACCCCCGACTGCCCAGAAGCGATCCGGCAGCAGTAGGTCCATCACAACGGACGACGACGGCAGGCGACGAATCAGCTGGCGCATGTTGCTGTGAAATGTCCGAGGAGCCGTACCGAGGATGTCGTTGCTGCCGATCCCGCAGGTCACCAGTTCAGGCTCAACGTCCAGTTGGTCAAGCAGCGCGAGCTGATCGTGCAGCACGTGGGCAGCCTGAGCACCGGCACGGGAGAGATTCAGCACCCGCCACGGACGATCGGACCGGCTGTTCAACGTGTCCAAGGCCTGCCCGACATAGCCATGCATCGGTGACGTGGCGCCGAGCCCCTGAGCCGTCGAGTCACCGAGCACGACCCAGAGCGGGCCGTCACCAATGCGAGCGGTCTCGTTCTGCCGGGTCCAGAATTCGGCGAAAGTCCGAGCCTGGACATCAACGAAAGCGACGCCGTCACACCATCGCCGAAAGGCCCGCCGGGACGTCGTCCGCTCGGCATCACCCCAGCGCACCACCATCTGGTGCAGGACCCCGATCGGCGTCGTGTGGTCGTGCGCACTGCGTTCGTAGTGCCGTTCGGCCGTTCCTAGTAAAGCCATCCAGGCCCCCTCCGGACATCACCTCAACGCCGGAGTACCAGAGGTGACCCGGACATGAACGGTTGGTGACGATCGAAGGTACAGCACCTTGGTTAACAGACCAGTTCCGTCAGCAACCCATGACCTTTCAGAGCGCGCGGAGGAGTACCAGGCAGCGAGGAGCCAAGGGGACCACGGCGTTGGCTCCCACCTCGGTCGCGCCGCTGCCGCTCGTGTCCAGTACGACCTCGTACGCCGGTGCCCACGACGCGTCCGGTACGACGACGTCGCGCGGCTCGGCGGTTGCGTTGAGGGCGAGGAGGAAGGAGTTGTCGACCTGAACGTTGCCCTCGGCATCGGTACCGCGCAACGCGTCGCCGGCCAGGAACATGCCGAGCGTGCGGAGGTGGCCGTCGTGCCAGTCGGCCTCGGTCATCTCGCCGCCGTGCGGGGCGATCCACGACAGGTCCTTGCGGCCACCCGGCACGACCGGCTGACCGGAGAAGTAGTGCCACTGGCGCAAGGTCGGATGAGCAGCGCGCAGGGCCAGCAGCTTCTTCGTCAAGGCCAGATGATCCGACCAAGCCGCAGGCAGCGACCAGTCGAACCACGAGGTCTCGTTGTCCTGGCAGTACGGGTTGTTGTTGCCGTGCTGGGTCCGGCCGCACTCGTCGCCGGCGGTGATCATCGGTACGCCGGTGGACAGCACCAGCGTCGCCATCAGGTTCGCCATCTGGCGTTTGCGCAGCGCGATGACGGCGGCGTCAGCGGTCTCGCCCTCGACGCCGCAGTTCCACGAGCGGTTGTCGTCGGTCCCGTCGCGGTTGTCCTCGCGGTTCAGCTCGTTGTGCTTGTGGTTGTAGCTGACCAGGTCGCGCAGGGTGAACCCGTCATGCGCGGTGATGAAGTTGATCGACGCATACGGATAACGCCCGTCGTCGCCGTACAGGTCGCTCGATCCGGACAGCCGGTAGGCGAGATCCTGTACGCCGTACGACGAGGTGCGCCAGATGTCTCGCACCGAGTCGCGGTACTTGCCGTTCCACTCCGACCACGGCGTGCCGAAGTTGCCGACCTGATAGCCGAAGTTGCCGACGTCCCACGGCTCGGAGATCAGCTTGACCCGGCCGAGCACCGGATCCGCGGCGACCTCGGCGAGGAACGGGTGGCCGACCGTGTCGACCTCGTGCCGCTCGTTGCGGATCAGCGTCACCGCCAGGTCGAACCGGAACCCGTCGACGCCCATCTCCTCGACCCAGTACCGCAGCGAGTCCATCACCAGCCGGCGAACCTGCGGGTGTGACGTGTCGACCGAGTTGCCCGTGCCGGTGACGTCGTACATCGCGCCGCCCTGCGTGAGCCGGTAGTACGCGCGGTTGTCGAGCCCGCGGAAGCTCAGCGTCGGCCCGTCGAAGCCGCCCTCGGCGGTGTGGTTGTAGACGACGTCGAGGATCACCTCGATGCCCGCGGCATGGAAGGCGGCGACCATGGCCTTGAACTCCGCGACCTGCTCACCGGTAGAACCCGAGGACGAGAACGGGCCATGCGGCGCGAAGTAGTTGAGCGAGTTGTAGCCCCAGTAGTTGGCTACGCCGCGTGCGGCGATCGCGGGCTCGGTCAGGAAGTGGTGGATGGGCAACAGTTCGACCGAGGTGACGCCGAGATCGGTCAGATAGTTGATCACGGACGGATGCGCCAGGCCGGCGTACGTGCCGCGCTGGTGCTCCGGTACGTCGGGGTGCAGTTTGGTGAAGCCCCTGGTGTGGAGCTCGTAGATCACGGTCTCGGTCCAGGGGACCGGTCGGCTTATCGGTGGCGGCGGCTCCGACGACGCGACGACCACTCCGACCGGTACGTGCCCGGCCGAGTCGCCCTCGGAGGAGTCGTAGATCAGCGGGCTGCCGTAGTCGAGCTCGCCGTCGACCGCCCGCGCGTACGGGTCGAGCAGCAGCTTCGACGGGTTGAACCGCAGCCCGTGAGCCGGGTCGAACGGCCCGTGCACCCGGTACCCGTACCGCTGCCCGTGCCCGACCCCACTGACGAACCCGGTCCAGTACTCACCGGTGTGCGCGAGATCCAGGTTGCGCTGGCTCCCGTCAGGCCCGAGCAGCGCGAGCTCGACCCGCTCGGCGGCGGGCGCCCAGACGGTGAACGTCGTGCCATCGGGCTGGACCACCGCGCCCAACCGGGACTCCGGATCGGGTGATGGGCCGAGCGCGTTCGGGGCGGCGGTGGCTTCGGTCACCGGCACATTGTGCCCATGACAGGTCAAACACGCTTCAGGGAGTCGCTAGATGAGCGTTAACGATGTTGGTTATGTTCGCGGACAGGTAGTTGCGAGCAGGGACGCGCAGTGATAAACGTAGACACCGTTACTAAATTACTTGATGTGCTTCGGGCCGGTAATAGATTGCCAGAGGAGACACCATGCGAATTTCGTCCGTCGTGGCCGGGGTAGTCCTGGCCGCACTCGCTCTGACCGGCTGTGGAGGCAACTCCGGCAGTGCGGGTGACGCAGGAGTCCCCGACGACCCGGCCAAGGTGAAGGGTGACCTCACCTACGCGATCTGGGACGTCAACCAGCAGCCGGCGATGCAGGAGATCGTCAAGGCGTTCAACCAGAAGTACCCGGATGTGAAGGTGTCGATCTCGCTGGCGACCTTCGACCAGTACTTCACCAAGCTGAAGACGCAGGGCTCGTCGGACAACCTGCCCGACGTGTTCTGGATGAACGGCCCGAACTTCCAGCTGTTCGCCGCCAACAAGCAGCTCGGCACCCTCGAGGGCCTGACCGAGGCCAAGCAGGTCGACCCGGCGAACTACCCCAAGGCGCTCAACGAGCTCTACACGCTGGACGGCAAGCAGTACGGCGTACCGAAGGACTTCGACACGATCGCCCTTTGGTACAACAAGAAGTTGTTCGCCGACGCCAAGGTGGAGCCGCCGACCGCCGAGTGGACCTGGGCCGACTACAAGGCCGCGGCGGTGAAGCTCAAGGCCGCGCTCGGCCCGAAAGGGATCTGGGCCACCGGCGACTCTCTCGGTAACCAGGCCAACCTCTACCCGGCGATGCTGAGCAACGGCGGCTACGTGATCAAGGACGGCAAGTCCGGGTACGGCGATCCGAAGTCGGTCGAGGCGCTGCAGTTCTGGTCCGACCTGGTCAAGGGCGGCTTCACCCCGAACGCCGCGCAGAACGCCGAGACCCGGAGCCAGGAGCGGTTCTTCGACGGGAAGGCCGCGATGATGTGGAACGGCAACTGGGTCGTCTCGGCCGCGCTCAAGTCGCCGCACAAGAACGACCTCACCGTGGTGCCGCTCCCGAAGGCGCCGAACGGCGGGCGCAAGACGGTGATCCACGGCATCGCCAACGTGATGAGCGCCAAGTCGAAGAACCCGGAGGCGGCCGCGGCGTTCCTGGCCTTCCTCGGAGGCAAGGACGCCGCCCTCATCCAGGCCAAGGCGGGTGCGGCGAACCCGGCGTTCACGGGGACCCAGACGGACTTCGTCAACAGCGCCCCGCAGTACAACCTGAAGACCTACATCGAGGCCGCCGAGCAGTACGCCGAGCCGTACCCGGTCTCGAAGGACACCGGCGTCTGGAACAAGCTCGAGATCGACGAGCTGGTGCCCGCGCTCGGTGGCCCCAAGCCGATGTCCGAAGTGGCTCCGCAGATCGCGACCAAGATGGACGAGGCGCTGGGCAAAGAGAAGAAGTGAGCAAGTCCCGCTCCGTCGACGGCAAGTGGCCGTGGGTTTTCGTCCTGCCGACCTTCCTGGGCGTGCTGGCCTTCTACCTGTGGCCACTGCTGAAGACGATGTACGACAGCTTCACCGAGACTGGGCCGTTCGGCGGTGCCACCTGGGTCGGGGCGGCGAACTACAGTCAGCTGATCGGTGATTCCGAGGTCTACCGGGCGATCGTCAACACCGTGGTCTACACGGCGATCGTGCTGCTCGGGATCCCGATCGCGGTGCTGTTCGCGAGCCTGCTGAACCGGCCGGGGCTGAAGGGCGCGATGGTCTACCGCACGCTCTTCTTCCTCCCGTACGTCGCGATGCCGACGGCCATCTCGCTGGTCTGGCGGATCATCTACAACGGCGAGTACGGCGTACTGAACCAGGCGCTCGGCGTGATCGGCATCGACGGACCCTCGTGGATCACCGAGGAGTGGTTCGCGCTGGTCGCCGTCGCGCTGCTCGGGCTGTGGATGTCGATCGGGTTCAACATGATCGTGTTGTCGGCCGGGCTGAAGGGCATCCCGTCCGAGCTGTACGAGGCGGCCTCGCTGGATGGCGCCGGCTCGGCCCAGCAGTTCCGCTCGATCACCGTGCCGCTGCTGACTCCGTCGATCTTCTTCCTGTCGGTGATCACGACGATCGCCGGGTTCCAGCTGTTCGACCAGCTGTTCGCGCTGCTCGGGCCGACCAACCCGGTGATGCCCAAGACGCAGTCGCTCGTGTTCCTCTTCTACGACGCGGCGTTCGTCGGCAACGAGCGCGGGTACGCCGCCGCGGTCGCAGTACTGATCCTGGCCGTGGTCGGGCTACTGACCCTGTTCCAGTTCCGCTTCCAGCGCAGGTGGGTGACCTATGACTAAGCGGGCCGACCAGCAACGGCTGGGCAGCAACCGGCTGGCCCACGTGATCCTCGTCATCGGCAGCCTGGCGATGATGTTCCCGTTCCTGTGGCAGCTCAAGCTGGCGTTCTCCAGCAACGCCGAGATCCAGGCAGTGCCGCCGGATCTGCTGCCGAAGGGACTCGAGTGGACCAACTTCACCGAGGTGTTCGAGCGGCTGCCGTTCCTCGACCAGTTCTGGGTATCGGTCGCGGTCACGCTCGGCCGGACGGTCGGGCAACTCGTGCTCTGCTCGATGGCCGGCTACGCGTTCGCCCGGATGTCGTTCCGGTTCAAGGGCCTGATGCTCGCGCTGATCCTGTCCATCCTGATGGTGCCGAGTCAGGTGTACCTGATTCCGCAGTACCAGATCATCCAGCAGCTCGGCTGGCTGAACACGATCCAGGGCATCATCGCGCCGGGCGTCTTCAGCGCGTTCGGGACCTTCCTGATGATGCAGTTCTTCAAGACGATCCCGGCCGAGCTGGAGGAAGCCGCGCGGCTGGACGGCTGTAACCCGTGGCAGACCTTCTGGAAGGTCGTCCTGCCGGTGGCCAAGCCCGGGCTGATCTCGCTGGCGATCATCACCGTGCTCGCGTCGTGGGCCGACCTGCTCTGGCCGCTCGTGGTGACCTCGTCGCCGAATGAGATGCCCCTTGCGGTCGGCCTCGCCACCCTGAGTGGATATCAGGGCAGCATCTCGCCAGGAGTGATGATGGCCGCGGCGCTGATGGCGATGGCACCGATCCTGATCCTCTTCGTCGTACTGCAGCGTCGCGTCGTCGAAGGCATCGCGTTCTCCGGACTCAAGTAAAGGACATCCATGTCTGACTCTGACCTGACGGTCGGGCTGATCGGCGCGGGCAACATCGCTCACGTCCATGTGGCGGCCTGGAAGGCGCTCGGCGCGCGGGTGCTCGTGCACTCGGCCGCCGGAGCCGAGGAACTCGCGACGCGGTACGAGCTGGGGATCGCCCCGACGCTCGACGGCCTGCTCGCGGAGGTGGACTTCGTCGACATCGTCACGCCGTCCGCGACGCACAAGGAGATCGCGCTGGCCGCGATCAAGGCCGGCCGGGACGTGATCTGCGAGAAGCCGCTCACGTTGACGGCCGGCGACTCGCACGAGCTCTCCGCGGCGGCGGCCGCTGCCGGCGTACGGATCTATCCGGCGCATGTGGTTCGGTACTTCCCGGAGTACGTCGCGGCGCACTCCGCTGTGGTCGCCGGGAAGATCGGCAAGGTCGCGGTGGCGCGGTTCTTCCGGCAGGCGTCATCGCCGGCGGGTGCGGGCTGGTACCGCGATGTCGCGCGCTCCGGCGGCGTCATCATGGACCTGATGGTCCACGACCTCGACCAGGCGCGATGGATGTGCGGCGAGGTGACCAGCGTGTACGCCGTACAGAGCCCGCCGACCGTGGATGGGATCAGCCCGGTCAACGTGGCGGCGCACGTCACGCTGACGCATGAGGGTGGCGCGATCAGCAATCTCCGGGCGACCTGGGGTGCGACCGGGACGCCGTTCAAGACCGGGTTCTCGATCGCCGGCTCTGAGGGGGTGCTCGAATATGCGTCCGACAAGGACACCGGGTACGACGAGGAGTTGCAGGCTGGGGCGACCGGGGGAGACCTGTTGATCCCGTCGTCGACGTTGTACGAAAGCCCTTATCTGACGCAGCTTCGCGAGTTGGCCGCTGCTTTGAAGGGTGGTCCTGAGCCGCGGGTGGTTGCTGCTGATGGAGCGGCCGCTGTGTATCTCGCCGAGGCCGCACGTGAGTCGATGGCGACTGGTCGTGTTGTCGACATGACTCAATTTATACTTTCCCCGCCCCACCACCCCAGTCAGTTCAACCCGACTGGGGTGGCGGAATGACTTTGAAGGTAGCTCTCGCGTCGTTTGCGCACACTCATGCTTCGTCGTACGCGCGCCTGCTTGCGTCTCTGCCCGATGTCGAGGTGCTGTCGTCCGATCCCGATGGAGCCGCTGCGCCTGATGCAGGACCTCGTGGTGCGGAGTTCGCGGCTCAGCTTGGCGTGCCGTACGTCGACTCGTACGACGAACTGTTTGCCTGGGGCCCCGATGCCGTTGTGGTGACGTCGGAGAACGCATTGCATCGTGGACTCGTCGAGCGGGCTGCTTCTGTCGGTGCACATGTGTTGTGCGAGAAGCCGTTGGCGACCGAGGTGGCCGATGGCGAGGCCATGCTCGCTGCTTGCGAGGCGGCCGGCGTGATCCTGATGACGGCGTACCCGGTGCGCTTCGCGCCGTCGTACGGGCGGCTGCGGGCGTCGGTCGAGGCTGGGCGGCTCGGGGATGTCTTCGCGGTGGCGGGGACCAACAACGGGAAGATCCCGTATGCGCAGCGGCAGTGGTTCACCGATGCCGCGTTGGCCGGTGGGGGAGCGCTCGTCGACCACACTGTGCATTGCGCGGATCTGATCGACGGGCTGACGGGTGGAGTCGAGGCCGCGCGGGTGCACGCGGTCGCCAATCGTGTGCTGCATCAGGACAAAGGGGTGTCGGTCGAGACCGGCGGTCTGGTCACGATCACCTACGAAAACGGGCTGCTGGCAACGATCGACTGCTCCTGGAGCATGCCGGACAACGGTCCGACCTGGGGTGGCGTGACGCTGCAGGTGACCGGTACGAACGGCTCGGTGGAGATCGCGCCGTTCCAGTCGCACGTCGGCGGCACCGACGCGTCGGGCGAGGTCTTCCTCCCGGTCGGCGGCGACCTCGACGCTTTGATGCTCGCCGAGTTCCTCACCGCCGTCCGCGCCTCAGGCCCAGCAGTCCCCGGTACTGCGCCCGCAGTCGTCCCCCAACCCGACGGCACAGTCGGCCTCCGCACCCTCCGAATCGTCGACGCCGCCCGCCGCTCAGCTACCTCCGGCCAGCCGGTAGACGTGTAAACGGTGTGCTCACCCCCTCCTCCCGGGGTTCACCCCCTGGCAGAGCAGGGTGCGAACCCCCCAAGGAGGGCGAACCCCACCCCTGCTGGCGAACCCCCCAAGGAGGGGCGAACCCCACCCCTGCTGGCGAACCCCGCGAGGAGGGGCGAACCCGATGCCGGCCAACCAGTGGACGGGTAACGG
>NZ_AQUZ01000005.1 GCF_000372465.1 Kribbella catacumbae DSM 19601 | reverse complement strand
CTCCAACCCCGTGGAGTCGATGATCTCGATCGCCCGAACCACCAACCGCAACGTGTCCCGCTGGCGCGACGGGCACATGGTGCTGCGCTGGACCGCGGCCGGCATGCTCAACGCCGAACGATCCTTCCGCCGCATCAAGGGCTACAAACACATGCCACAGCTCGTCGCCGCCCTCCACCGACACACCCACCCCGACACCACCGACCACACAGAAACTGTCGGTGCCGTCGCCTAGAGTTCACCGTGGATCGTCACCCAAGTTCCACACAACTCGGGACATGCTCCAGTCAGGAGAGCCAGACAATTGCTGGGGGCCGGACCGGGCTTCCGGCGCCGGACCGACCCCCAGCGGTCTAGGCGAGGCTGGCCAGGCCCTTGGGGAGGAATCGCTTGCTGTTGACCTTCTCGGCGATCCCGCTGCGGTCCAGGTACGACGTGATGCCACCGAGATGGAACGGCCAGCCCGCACCGAGCAGCAGACACAGGTCGATGTCCTGCGCCTCCGCGACCACGCCCTCGTCGAGCATGATCCGGATCTCCTCGGCCAGCGCGGTCAGCACCCGGCTGCGCAGCTCTTCGGCCGTGGACGGCTTGTCGCCGACGCTGACGAGCGCCTCGACCTCCGGGTCGACCGACGGCTTGCCCTCGGCGCTCCAGACGTAGAACGAACTCTTGCCAGCAGCAACTACCTTGGCGAGGTTCTCCGACACCGTGAAGCGATCGGGGTAGGCCCGGTTCATCGTCTCCGCGACGTGCAGCGCGACTGGCAGGCCGACGAGCTGCAGCAGCACGAACGGCGGCATCGGCAACCCGAGTGCCGACAATGCCTTGTCTGCCTCGGGAATCGGCGTTCCCTCGTCGACCGCCGCACTGACCTCACCCAGGAACCGGGTCAGCAGCCGGTTCACCACGAAGGCCGGCGCGTCCTTGACCAGGACACAGGACTTCTTCAGCGTCTTGCCAACCGCGAACGCCGTCGCGAGCGCGGCATCGTCTGTCTGGCCGGCGCGGATGATCTCCAGCAGCGGCAGGACCGCGACCGGGTTGAAGAAGTGGAACCCGACGACCCGCTCCGGGTGCGCCAGGTCGGCGGCCATCTCGGTGATGGACAGCGAGCTGGTGTTGGTCGCCAGGATCGCGTCCGGCCGGACGATCTTCTCCAGGTCGGCGAAGATCGTCTTCTTCAGCTGCAGCTCTTCGAAGACCGCCTCGATCACGAAGTCGGCATCCGCGAAGACGGTGCGATCCACCGAGCCGGTGACGAGTGCCTTCAGCTGGTTCGCCTTGTCCGGACGGATCCGGCCCTTGCCGAGCAGCTTGTCGATCTCGCCGTGCACGTAGCCGACGCCGCGGTCGACGCGCTCCTGGTCGAGGTCCGTGAGTACCACGGGCACCTCCAGCCGGCGGACGAACAGCAGCGCCAGCTGACCCGCCATCAGGCCGGCGCCGACGACGCCCACCTTCGACACCGGGCGAGCCAGCGACTTGTCCGGTGCTCCGGCCGGCCGCTTGGCCCGCTTGTTGACCAGGTCGAAGGCGTAGAGGCCGCTGCGCAGCTCCTCGCTCATGATCAGGTCAGCGAGTGCCTCGTCCTCGGCCGCGAACCCGCGATCGCGGTCGTTGTCCTTGGCCGCGGTGATGAGATCCAGGGCCCGGTACGGCGCCGGCGCCGCGCCGGAGACCTTGAGGTCGGCAAAACCCTTGCCTCGGGCAACGGCTGCGTCCCACGCCTCGCCGCGGTCGATCTCCGGCCGGTCGACGGTGAGCTCGCCGGTCAGCACCTTGCTCGCCCAGATCAGCGACTGCTCGAGGAAGTCGGCCGAGTCCAGCAGCACGTCGCCGATGCCGAACTTGACCGCCTCGGGACCGCTGAGCATCTTGTTCTGGTTCAGCGCGTTCTCGACCACGACCTTGACGGCCTTGTCGGCGCCGATCAGGTTCGGCAGCAGGAAGTTGCCGCCCCAGCCGGGCAGCAGGCCGAGGAAGACCTCGGGCGTCGAGATCATCCCGGCCGCGACCGAGATCGTCCGGTACTGCGCGTGCAGCGCGACCTCGAGCCCGCCACCCAGCGCGACCCCGTTGACGAACGCGAACGACGGCTTGCCACCGTCGACGAGCTTGCGCAGTACGCCGTGCCCGATCTTGCCCAGGTTCACGGCCTGCTCGCGGTCGGTCAGCTTCGGTACGCCGGTCAGGTCGGCGCCGGCGGCCAGGATGAACGGCTTGCCGGTGACGCCGATCGCGACGACGTCCTCGCGCGCCAGCGCGGCGTCGATCGCCTTGTTGAGCTCGGCCAGACCCTTGGGACCGAAGGTGTTCGGCTTGGTGTGATCGTGCCCGTTGTCGAGGGTGATCAACGCCATCGTGCCGGCCTTGTTCGGCAGCACGACATCGCGGCTCGGCGCCAGCGTGACGACCTCGTCAGTCTCGATGGCCACGGCCTGATCGATGAGTTTCTGCAGGCTCATGCCTTGTTCCCCTCGAAGTTCGGGTTCTCCCAGATGACGGTCCCGCCCATGCCGAGGCCGACGCACATGGTGGTCAGGCCGTACTGGACCTCGGGCCGCAGCTCGAACTGCTTGGCCAGCTGGTTCATCAGCCGGATGCCGGAGGATGCCAGCGGGTGGCCGTACGCGATCGCGCCGCCGTACGGGTTGACTCGCGGGTCGTCGTCGGCGATGCCGTAGTGCTCGAGGAAAGCGATCGCCTGGACGGCGAACGCCTCGTTCACCTCGAAGGCCTGGATGTCGTCGATGGTCAGGCCGGCCAGCTTCAGCGCCTTCTCGGTGGCCGGCACCGGACCGATGCCCATCACCTCGGGCTCGACGCCGACGAAGCCGTACGAGACGAGCTTCATCTTCGGCTTGAGGCCGAGCTCCTCAGCTGCCTCGGCCGAGGTCAGCAGGCACGCGGTGGCGCCGTCGTTGATGCCGGCCGAGTTGCCCGCGGTGATCCGGCCGTGCGGGCGGAACGGGGTCTTCAGCTTGGCCAGGTCTTCCATCGTGGTGCCCGGGCGCATCGGCTCGTCAGTGGTCGCGAGACCCCAGCCCTGCTCGGCCGAGCGGATCGCGATCGGGACCAGGTCCGGCTGGATCAGGTCGTTCGCGTACGCCTTGGCAGCGCGCTCCTGGGAGGCGACAGCGAAGGCGTCGGTGCGCTGCTTGGTGATCGAGGGGAACCGGTCGTGCAGGTTCTCCGCCGTGGAGCCCATCACCAGCGCGCTGGTGTCGACCAGCTTCTCGGAGATGATCCGCGGGTTCGGGTCGACGCCCTCGCCCATCGGGTGCCGGCCCATGTGCTCGACGCCGCCGGCCACAACGACGTCGTACGCGCCGAAGGCGATGCCCGAGGCGACGGTCGTCACCGCGGTCATGGCACCGGCGCACATCCGGTCGATGGCATAGCCGGGGGTGGTGTTCGGCAGGCCGGCCAGCAGGGCGGCGGTCCGGCCGATGGTCAGGCCCTGGTCGCCGATCTGGGTGGTGGCCGCGATCGCGACCTCCTCCACCTTCTCCGGGGGCAGCGACGGGTTGCGCCGTAGCAGTTCACGGATGCACTTGATCACCAGGTCGTCAGCGCGCGTCTCGGCGTACTGGCCCTTGGCCTTGCCGAACGGGGTGCGAACGCCGTCGACGAACACGACATCGCGGATCTCACGGGGCACGAGGGCCCTCCTCTGGGTTCCAGGAGTGGGAGCACCACGATGCTACCCGTGGGTAACAGAAGCCCCAACTCGCCACGCCTGTGCCGCTGCTCACAAGCGAGTGGAGGTTAGGCGTGGCATCCGGGCGCGATCGGGCGCATCCTGGGATCAGGAGCGTCTCAGGAGCCGCAATGAACAACTTCGATCTCGCTGTCCCGGTCCTGTCGCGGGGCAAACACCGCAACCCTCGCAAGGGCGCCTGCTTCATGGAGTTCGCGTCTTATCTCGCAGGCGAGCCCTGGTCGGATCATCCGGCCTGCACCCATCCACTGCTGGCTGGAGTAGCCCGCGACGTCAACGACTGCACGACGGACGCCGGGCGGACTCGGCTGGCTCCACTGATCCCGTCGGTAATCGGGCTGACCCCGGACGACCCACACGTCGTACCGCTGGTGACAGCGGTGTGCATCCAGCATGCGTTGCCGGTGGTGTCCCAGGAGCGGCAGTACATCCTGGCAGTGGCCCTGCTGGTGGCGGAGCGCAATCTGGCCGCGCTGGACGGCAGGCCCTTCAACAGCCTGCGTACTGAGGCCCAGGAGGCGCTGGACGCAGTACCGGCAGCTACCAAGTGGGCCAGGGCCTTCACTGCCCGGCCACACCGCGGTACGCCGGACTTCGCGCGCCGGACGGCTCCACGGGCTGTGTCATGCGCGGTGGAAGGCATCTCGCAGGCCTGTGTGCCCAACCCGGACGATCGGCTGTACGACTTGCTGGGCGCGGCTATCGCCGAGTGCAGGGCGTGGATGCCGGTTCCGGCGCCCGTGGCCCGGCGGGAGTCGGTGGAGGCCCAGTAGTACCTGTGGGGTGGTCGGTTAGGCTCCCTGGGTGACCTTGGAGATCCGGGACTCGGGTACTACCTCGTCGCGCCCGAGATCTGCTGGCGCCTGGACGACGCTGAGTTCGGCGAGTCGGCGCCCGACCTACCACCGACTAAGGATCTAGATGAGCCTGCACGACATCCCGCTGCACACCCTGTCCGGCGCGGAGACCTCCCTGGCCGCCTACAAGGGCAAGACCGTGCTGGTGGTGAACGTCGCATCCAAGTGCGGCCTCACCCCGCAGTACGAGGGCCTGGAGAACCTGCAGAAGCAGTACGCCTCCCGCGGCTTCACCGTGCTCGGCGTTCCCTGTAACCAGTTCGGCGGCCAGGAGCCCGGCACGGCCGAGGAGATCGAGACGTTCTGCTCGATGACGTACGGCGTGACGTTCCCGATGCTGGACAAGCTCGAGGTGAACGGCGAGGGACGCCACCCGCTCTACCAGGCCCTCACCGCCGCACCAGACGCCGAGGGTGTCGCCGGCGACGTCCAGTGGAACTTCGAAAAGTTCCTCATCACCCCCGAAGGCACCATCGCCACCCGCTTCCGCCCCAACGTCCTCCCCGAGTCCCCCGAAATCACCACCGCCATCGAGTCGACCCTGCCGTAGTACTGCGGGCAGCCCCCGCCTAGTTGCGGGTGCCGGCGTGGGCCAGGGCGCTGGGGGAGAGGCGGCCGACGATTGCTGGTGCCTCATGGACGAGGGTGTCGTCGGTGAGCGCCTCCACCATGAACAGGGCGAAGTCCACGCGTCGGGTCAGGTTGCTCGCGAGCACTGGGTCGCCGACGTGGCGGCTCCACACCGGCAGGCCCTGACTCTCGCCTTCCTCGAGGTCGCTGCCGCGGACGACGGTCCACCGCCGGTCGCTGGCGAAGATTCGCCGGCCGGCCTCCACCTGGTCGTCGATCTCGACAGCGCGCAAGAGGCGGGCCAGCACGGTGACGATCCGGACGGTCGCCTTGAATCTCCAGGAGTACCTGTCCTCGCCGTCCCGGCTGATGTGCCATCCACAGGAGAAGACCAGGCGCGCGTCGGGCTCGGCGAAGTCGAGCACCGCCTGCGCCGTACCCGATGAGTACTGCTGCACGCCCCAGGGAGCGAGCACAGTCAGTACGCCGTCGCATCCGGCGACCGCCTTCCGGATCAACTCTGGGTCGTTCGTGGGGCCGGGAACCACCGTGATGCGGTCCGCGAACTCGGCGAGCTTCGGGACGCTGCGTTCGCGACAAACGCCGACGACTTCGTAGCCGCGGTCCAGCGCGTGCCGAACCAGGTACCGCCCGAGCTTGCCCGAAGCGCCGATGACGCAGACCTTCATATCCGTTCCCCGCCCTCTGTGAGTCACTGTCTGACTTACGACGTAAGTCACGGTAGACTTACAATGTAAGTAGGTCAAGCGGCAGCAGAGGAGCACCATGCGCGAGCGCAGCGCGAAACCGAAGCGGGCACCGCTCAGCCGGGAGCGGGTCGTCACCGCCGCGATGGCGCTGGCCGATGAGAAGGGCCAAGTCGGCGTAACTATGCGGGCGGTCGCCGCCCGGCTGGGCGTTGAAGCGATGTCCCTCTACAACCACGTGGCCGGGCGGGAGGACATCCTCGGCGGGATGGTCGAAGCGGTGTTCGCCGAGATCGACCTTCCGGCGTCGACCACGGACTGGAAGCAGGCGCTACGCGACCGTTCCGCTTCGGCCCGCACGGTACTTCGGCGCCATCCCTGGGCGGTCGGCCTGCTGGATTCCCGCAAGGAGCCCGGACCGGCGACCCTGCGCCACCACGACGCGGTCCTGGGCGCGCTGCGGGCGGGGGGCTTCTCCGTCGCGATGGCCGCGCGCGCCTTCTCCGTGATCGACAGCTACCTGTACGGGTTCGTCCTCCAGGAGCTGAGCCTGCCGTTCACGAACTCCGCCGAACTCGACGAGGTCGCAAGCGACATCCTGCGCGACCTGCCGGCCGGCACCTACCCGAATCTCGCGGCGGTCGTCACCGAGCAGGTCCTTGCCCCGGGCTACGACTCGGACGACGATTTCGAGTTCGGTCTGATGCTGATCCTCGACGCGTTGCAGCCCGACAAGGCCTAGTGGTGTGTCGCGTCGCCCGGATCCAGCGGTTCGCTGGGTGGGGCTTCGGTGGTTAGGGCGTCGGTTAGGACTTCGGCGGTCAAACCGATCTGCCACTCGCGGGCATTGTGTTCGCGCAGGAACCTTGAGACGGCTGCCCGGTCTGCGTCGCCCGGTGGGGTCCAGGCCAGGCGGCGGATGGTGTCGGGGGAGAGGAGGTTCTCCGTGGGGAGGCGATGGGCTTCGGCGATCTCGCCGACGGCTGAGCGGGCGGCTGACAGCCGTGCTGCTGCGTCGGGATCGCGGTCCGCCCAGGCGCGGGCCGGTGGCGGGCCGTCGTACCGGGGGCCTTGTTTCGGGAGTTCGCTCTCGGGGAGGCGGCGGGCGTGGTCGATCGCTTCCCACCAGGTGCGCATGTGGCGGTGTGCGCCGCGGCCCTTGAAGGCGGTGAGGCGCTGCAACGTGTCACGGTCGACGGGCATCGCCGCGGCGGCCTCGACGATGGCCGCGTCCGGGAGGATGCGGCCGGGGGAGATGTCGGCGGATTCGGCGATCTGGTCGCGGGCTTCCCACAGGGCGCGAACGACGGCCAGGCTGCGGCGGTTGCGCACCCGGTGCATTCCCGACGTACGCCGCCACGGGTCCGGCTTGGGCTCGCGGGGCGGGGCGTTGAGGATCGCGGTGAACTCCTGCTGAGCCCACTCCCATTTGCCTTCGCGGCGTAGCTCGGCCTCGATCGCGTCACGCAGCTCGATCAGCATCTCGACGTCGAGCGCGGCGTAGATCAGCCACGGGCCGGGCAGCGGACGCGTCGACCAGTCGGCCGCCGAGTGCTCCTTGCGCATCTTGTAGCCGAGTACCTCGCTGACCAGCGAGGCCAGCCCGACCTTGGGGTAGCCGAGCAGCCGGCCGGCCAGCTCGGTGTCGAAGATGGATCGCGGGACCATCCCGACCTCGGCGAGGCAGGCGAGGTCCTGGTTCGCGGCGTGGATGATCCATTCGGCGTCGATGATCGCGTCGCCGAGTGCCGACAGGTCGCCGAACGGGATCGGGTCGACCAGCGCCGAGCCGGAACCTACCCGGCGCAGCTGGACGAGGTACGCCCGGTGCGAATAGCGGTAGCCGGAGGCGCGCTCGGCGTCGACGGCGACCGGGCCGGTGCCGGCCCGGAAGGCTTCGACCACCTCGGTGAGCGCGGGGTCGGTGTCGACGACGTCCGACAGGCCGTCGCGCAGTTCGAGCAGTGGCAGGTTCTCGGTGGAGTCATCCGGGACGGGCGGCTGCTGCTGGGTCTCGGCCGGGCTCATCGGCCCCGCTGACCGCGCCGGGTCGGCATCGCGACCACCCCCGGCGGCACCGGCGGGAGTCCCGCCGCTGTACAGAGCACCTCGCCCCAGGCCTCGGCATGATGCGTCACGTCGACCATCCCGTCCGGGCCCGGCACAGGGCTCCAAGACGCACGGATCTCGATCTCCGCCGTCGCGTCGTCGTCGGCCATCCCGCCGAAACTCTCGGATACCACCCGAGTGACGGTACCGCTCGGCGCCAGGAACTCCGCGCCCCGGTCGGCAAGTGCCTCCATCAGCCAGGTCCAGCCCACGCCACCGAGCAGCGCGTCCGTCACCATCTCCGGTTCGACGGCAGCGCGCACATACGCGACACAGCGGAAGGTCGACTGCCAGGCGTCGTTCCCCGCGGGGTCGTAGAGGACGACCAGCCGGCCGGTGGCGACATCGTCACCATCGACCGTCACATCGGCGCTGACCGCCGCCGCATGCGGTGCGATCCGCTGCGGTGCGGGCATCTCCTCGACGAACACCTCGGGCCTGAACCGGGCCTCACGCAACTGCGTCAGGGCCTCGGCGAACTCCGCGGGTGGCGCGTCGACCTGCTTGCGGGCACCCATGCAACGCAGCCTACGACTGATTACTCACCGACGCCGGTGACGACGCGCCGGTGACCGGTTCCGGGCATGGGATCATCGGTCCTGTGCCCGTGACGCGACATGCTCAATCACCCACCGCTACCGATGCCCTACCGGAGTCCGCCTTCCTGCGCGCGGCCCGAGGTGTTCCGGTCCCGCACACGCCTGTCTGGTTCATGCGTCAGGCGGGTCGCTCGCTGCCGGAGTACCGGGCGATCCGCGAAGGCACGACGATGCTCGAGTCCTGTCAGCGACCCGACCTCGTCGTGGAGATAACGCTGCAACCCGTACGCCGTTACGGCGTGGACGCGGCGATCTTCTTCTCCGACATCGTGCTGCCGCTGAAGGCAGTGGGCGTCGACCTGGAGATCCAGCCCGGTATCGGCCCGGTCGTCGCCTCGCCGGTCCGGTCGTTCGATGATCTCGAGTCGGTGCGGCCGGTGACGCCGGCGGACGTCTCCTACGTCACGGAGTCGGTGCAGGAGCTGACGTCACAGCTCGGCGCGATCCCGTTGATCGGGTTCGCGGGGGCGCCGTTCACCGTCGCGTCGTATCTGGTCGAGGGCGGGCCGAGCAAGGATCACGCGAAGACGAAGGCGCTGATGCACGGCGACCCGAAGCTCTGGCACGCGCTGGCCGACCGACTTGCCGATGTCGCGATCGCGTACCTGTCTGTGCAGATCGAGGCGGGCGCGTCGGCGATCCAGCTGTTCGACTCGTGGGCGGGCGGGTTGTCGGCGCGCGACTATGCCGAGTTCGTCCAGCCGCACTCGGCGAAGGTCTTCGACGCGCTGGCGCAGTACGGCGTACCGCGGCTGCACTTCGGTGTGAACACGGGTGAGCTGCTCGGCCTGATGAGCGAGGCCGGCGCAGACGTCGTCGGGGTCGACTGGCGAGTGCCGCTGGATGAGGCCGTACGCCGAATCACGGCCGCGAGCGGTACGCCGAAGCCCGTCCAAGGCAACCTCGACCCGGCGCTGCTCATCGCCGGCTGGGACGCGATCGAGCCCGAGATCGACCGCATCCTCGCCGAGGGGAAGGCGGCCCCCGGCCATATCTTCAACCTCGGCCATGGCGTCCCCCCGACCACGGATCCCGACGTCCTCCACCAGGTCGTCCAGGCCGTCCACGCCAAGTCCACTCGTGCCTGAAAGCGCGGGCGGTCTGCCGGCAGGTGTGCGCCTCGAGCGTCTGCGCGCCGACCACGCGGACGCGGTGCTCGCCTTCGAGGTGGAGAACCGTGAGTACTTCGCTGCCCGGATCGCGGATCGCGGCGACGAGTACTTCGCGGAGTTCGCCGCCAGGCACCAGGCCCTGGTGACGGACCAGGAGGCCGGTGAGCTCCACTTCCACGTGCTGGTGGACGACGACGGCCGGGTGATCGGCCGGGTGAACCTGGTCGACGTCGCGGACGGCTCGGCGGAGCTTGGCTACCGAATCGCGGAGAGCGCAACTGGCCGCGGGTTGGCGACGGCGGCGGTGCTCGAGGTCTGTGCGCTCGCAGCATGGCAGTACGGCCTGCAGGAGCTGCGCGCCGGGACCAGCGTGGCCAACGGGGCGTCCCGGGCGGTACTGGACCGCACAGGCTTCGTAGTAGTCGGCGAGACGACTTACGAGGGCCGCCCCAACCTCACCTACCGCCGCTCTTTGACGGTCTGATCTGATGGACCCGTGGAGCGTAGGTCTGTAGTTGTCGTCGGTGGCGGGATCAGCGGTTTGGCGGCGGCTCACGCATTGGCGAGTGGGCCCAATCCACCGCGGATAACCGTCCTTGAGTCGTCGCCGCGACTCGGCGGCAAGCTGGCCGGTGCCGAGCTAGAGGGCGTCCCTGTCGACCTGGGTGCCGAGTCCGTCCTCGCCCGGCGTCCCGAGGGCATCGACCTGATCCGCGCCGTCGGTCTGGGCGACGACCTGGTCCACCCGGCGACGACCTCGGCCGGGCTGTGGATCGGCGATCGGATCCGCGCCATCCCGCCGACCGTGATGGGCGTTCCCACCGACGCGAGCGCCGCAGTCGATGTCCTGGGCAAGGAGGCCGCCGAGGCGGTCGCGCACGAGCCCGACCTCCCGGCACCGGCACTCACCGAGGACGTGGCGATCGGCCGGTTCGTCGCTCAACGCATGGGCGCCGCTGTCTCCGACAAGCTCGTCGATCCGCTGCTCGGCGGGGTCTACGCCGGTCGTGCCGAGGAGATCTCGCTGGCGGCCGCAGTACCGGAGCTCTACGCCAAGCTGCAGACCGCACCGAGCTTGCTGGCGGCAACGGCCGAGTTGCGGGAGACAGGCCAGCGCCGCAACGCCGCCGGCGAGCCTGTCTTCGCCGGCATCAAAGGCGGCGTCAACCGGCTCATCACCGCACTGGAAGCCGATCTGCTCGCCCGCGGCGTCCAGATCCACCGCAGCGCGACCGTACGCCGAATCCGCCGTACTGCGGACGGCTACGAGCTGGAGACCGGCCCAGTGCCCGCCCCGACGATCCTGCAGGCCGATGCGGTCGTCGTAGCCGTCCCTGCCACCCCAGCGGCCCGGATGCTAGCCGACCTGGTCCCGCAGGCGTCCACTGAGCTACAGAGCATCGAGTACGCGAGCATGGCGATCGTCACGCTCGCAGTACGCAAGAAGGACTGGCCCGAGGGTGCGACGGGGTCCGGATTCCTCGTCCCATCTGTAGAGGGCCGCACCATCAAGGCGTCGACCTACTCTCACGCCAAGTGGCAGTGGTCCGCCGACGCCGGGGGAGACCTCGCAGTACTGCGCTGCTCTGTCGGGCGGCTCGGTGAGGAGTATGTGCTCCAGCGGTCCGATGAGGAGCTCACGGCACTCGCTGCTGCGGATCTACGGGCCGCTGTGGGTTTGCAGGCGCCCGTGGTCGGGTCGCTCATCACCAGGTGGGGTGGAGGGCTTCCGCAGTACGCGGTAGGTCACCTGGACCGCATTGACCGAGTAGAGACGGCTGTAGCCGACCAGCCCGGTCTGGCGGTGTGCGGAGCGGCGTACCGGGGTGTCGGCATCGCTGCGTGCATAGCCTCAGCAGGGAAGGCTGCAGCCCAGGCGCAGGCTCACCTGGACGCGCTGACCCTAGCTGGCTGACGCGGGCGACGTATCGGTCTCCCACCACGCCGTGTGAGGCCGTGATGCCTGCAAGTTGGTGATCAGCTGGATCACCCGGACGGCATAGACCGCGCAGACGACCATCAGCACTGCGCTGGCGGTCGTGGCGAGCGCTGCCGTGAGGAGATCGCGGGCGCCCTGCTGGTCGGCGAAAAAGCCAGGATCGGCGAATTCCACCAAGGTGCCGGCGATCCAGGTGGCCCACCAGACCTGGACGACGCTGGAACGCAACGGCGGCAGTGTCTCGGCCTGCGGCGAGGTCCGGGGGTCGCTGGCCGCGATGATGTCGTCGACGATCTGCTTGGGAAACCAGAGGCTGACGATCGGGACCAGCCAGCCGCCGATCACCCAGCCTCGGCTGCGCCGGTGCGGCGCCTTGGTGAAGCGCTCCGCGGCGGCGCGCACCCGGCGCAGCCAGACGATGAACGTCACCGCCGCGGCCAGGCCTACGACGCCGTAGATCCCATCGATCACGTTGATGGCGACCGGGTCGAATCTCTGGGGGTCGTCTTTGAGGACCACATACGCGTGCCACTGCGACCCGGTGTACAGCAGCTGGCCGAGGACGGCGAGCCACACAAGGACCGACGTGACTTTGGGCAGATCTCTCATGGTGTTCCCCCCTGCGGTATCTGGCTTCGCGCACGATAGCGCCAACCCGGGTGCACAGTGACGTGAACGCATTGGTGACAATGGCTGGGTGACCGAGACGAAGCCGAAGGCGCGCGAGCTGAACAATGTGATCCGCTACACCATGTGGTCGGTGTTCAAGGTGGAGACGCCGCTCGGCGAGGTGGATCGCGACGAGCTCGTCGCGGAGCTCGCTGATCAGCTGGGCAAGCTGGCCGCCGACGAGGACGTGGTGATCCGCGGCTGGTACGACGTGGAGGGCTTCCGCGCCGATGCCGACTTCATGGTCTGGTGGCACGCGCCGACCTCCGACGCGCTGCAGAAGGCGTACCACGTACTGCGTCGCTCGCGGCTCGGCCGGCACCTGGCGCCGATCTGGTCGCAGTTCGCGCTGCACCGGCCGGCGGAGTTCAACAAGAGCCACATCCCGGCGTTCCTGGCCGACGAGGAGGCGCGCGGCTACGTGTGCGTCTACCCGTTCGTCCGGTCCTACGAGTGGTACCTGCTGCCGGACGAGGAGCGCCGGTTCATGCTTGCCGAGCACGGCAAGATGGCGCGCACCTACCCCGACGTACGGGCGAACACGGTGGCGTCGTTCGCACTCGGCGACTACGAGTGGATGCTGGCGTTCGAGGCGGACGAGCTGCACCGGATGGTCGACCTGATGCGCGACCTGCGCGCCTCGACGGCCCGCCGCCATGTGCGCGAGGAGGTCCCCTTCTACACCGGCAAGCGGACCCAGCTGAGTGACCTGATCGCGAACCTGGCCTGACGGATGGAGCGCAAAGCCTTCCCGGTCCTGTACGTGTCGAACGTCCGCAGGTCGGTCGAGTTCTACGGTCTGCTCGGCTACGAGACGCGGTACCAGTTCCCGCTCGAAGGCGACCCGCACTACGTCGGACTGGAGCGCGGCGAGTCCTCCCTGGGCATCGCCGACTCCAGCTGGCCCGAAGCCCAACTCGGCATCACCGTCGGCACAGCCCCCCGCTTCGAACTCTTCGTGTACGTCGACGCCGTCGAACCCACCGTCGAAACCTTCCGCACCGCCGGCTACACAGTCCTCCAGGAACCCGCCACCATGCCCTGGGGCGAACGCCAGGCCTACATCTCCGACCCCGACAACAACCCGGTCGCCCTGGCTACCCCGATCTGAGCACTCAGGCCCGCGGACGTGAGCCGCGCGAGCTGAGGTACCTGATCGGGCGAATCAAGCTCCGGTAGAAGGGCCGAACGACCCGCCCGGGCAACAGTCCGTGCCGCTCCTCTTCCCAGACCCTGCCTCGGGGATGACTCCTGAGCACCGGACCTTCGGTGATGGGCGGTGCGGCGGTCAGTAGCGCGACGCCAGACAGGTGCTTGACGCTGAAGTAGCCGTACTGACGGGGGCTGACCAGGCGAACCGGCGCTCCGTGGTCGCTGTCGAGCGGGCGGCCGTCGAGGTTGAATGCGATGAGTACGTCGTCGGCCAGGATGTCGTCGATCGTGAACACGCCTTCATACCCGTCGAGTGCACGACACGCGATATGCGTGATCGTGGTTCCCGGCCGAAGGACCGGTTCGAGGTGAGTCCGGTAGAACGTCTCGAACAAGACGCCTTCCCAGACCAGGTCGGTCGCCGACCAGCCGGCCACGCAATGGAAGTCGGCTTTGATCTCCTTGCGTGGCAGGGCCGAGAGCGTGGCGAGCGGAAGGTCGAGCTTCTCGGTCACCGCTCCGCGCACCTTGATCACCGGGTCCACCGGCACAGCCGGAGGAGGCTTCGAGAGATGCGTCCCGAACCGCGGAAACCCCTCAACCCGACGCTGCCCCGGCGGAAGCCCACTGTCTCGTCCCATGGACGAAGCATCTCTGCATCCCACCCATCCCGGCATCGCCCTGCAGACTGAACCCACCTCCACCGCCGGGATGAGATGCAGCGGCTACTCCGCAGCGTCAAGAGACGCGGGTCGGACCCGGGTTCGGAGTTCGGTGTCCAGCCAGGCAGCGAAATCCTTGGGGTGACGGAGGACCAGGTCCCGCACCGTGAGTGTCTGCTCACCGGGGAGCCCTGAGTGCAGTGTGACCGCGTCGTCCTGCACGTCCACCCGGTCGATCTCGGACCAAGCGAGCCGGCTCCGTCCGATCGAGACACCACCGTCGTCGACGGTCACTCGCGACCGTCCACCGCGCATGTTGTCGAGTGAACTCAGCACGTGAACCGCCGCGAAGACAGCGATCGCTGTGCGAACGTAGTCGTAGGCACTCCAGGTGTCAGCGAGTAGCTCCTGACCGACATTGACGCCGTTGACGATCCCGATGGCGGCGATGAAGGCCACGAACGCGATCTTGCCGCGGCGTACGCGCAGTACCACCCGGCCGTTTTGCTGTAACTCAGCCGTCCACTGCTCGACCGGATCTTCCTTCGGCATCGCACCTCACCTGTCCGGCTCCCGCGGCAACCACCGCTGGGCCGATCATCGCAAACCGGAGGCTCATCGATGCCTTCGATCGCTACTCCGCGGGCGCGAGCGACAGGCTGACGGAGTTGATGCAGTAGCGGAGGTCGGTGGGGGTGCCGTAGCCCTCGCCTTCGAAGACGTGGCCTAGGTGGGAGCCGCAGTTGGCGCAGCGGACCTCTACCCGCTTCATGCCGAGGTCGTGGTCCTCGATGTACTCCACTCGGTTCTCGGCCAGTGGGGCGAAGAAGGACGGCCAGCCGCAGTGGGAGTCGAACTTGGTCTCGCTGCGGAACAGTTCCGCGTCACACGCCCGGCACTTGTAGACGCCGATCGTCTTGGTGTCTGTGTACTCACCCGTGAACGGCCGCTCCGTGCCGGCCTTGCGCAGTACCTGGAACTCCGCGGGCGACAGCTTGGCCCGCCACTCCTCGTCTGACTTCTGTACGGCGTACTGGTTGGTGCTATCGGTCATGGCTCCATTATCGGCGGCCGGTCAACCGAAACCCCGTCCGGAGCGGCTACGTAAGACAGCCGTGATCGCCGGGTCCTGTCCGCCCCAGTGGGACAGGACCCGGCGACGTCACTCCGGTCAGTTGACGCTGACGGCCGACCAGGCGGCCGCGATGGCTGCCCGCTCCTGGCTCGAAGCGCCGTACAGGTCGGTGGCCGCGTTGAGCGTCGCGGTCCGGGCCTGCGCGTACGTCGTACCGGTGGTGAAGTACGTCGTCAGCGCGCGGTACCAGACCTTGGCGACCTTGGCCTGGGTGATGCCGGTCACGGTCGATCCGTTGCAGGTGGACGAGTTGTGCGGCAGGCCGCCGATGGTCTTGGCGCCGCTGCCCTCGGAGGCGAGGTAGAAGAAGTGGTTCGCCACGCCGGAGGAGTAGTGCACGTCGATGTTGCCGATGCCGGAGTACCAGCAGTCCTTCGAGTTGCCGTCCTTGCTCGGCTTGTCCATGTAGCGCAGCGCCGGGCGGTCCTTCATGATCTCCTCGCCGATGTAGTAGTCGCCCGGGTCGTTCGTGTTGTTGGCGTAGAACTCGACCGTTGTGCCGAAGATGTCGCTGGTGGCCTCGTTCAGGCCGCCGGACTCACCGGAGTAGGTCAGGTTCGAGGTCGCCGAGGTGACACCGTGGGACATCTCGTGGCCGGCCACGTCGATCGACACGAGCGGTCCCGCGATGACGCCGTCGCCGTCGCCGTACGTCATCTTCTTGCCGTCCCAGAAGGCGTTCACGTAGTTGACGCCGTAGTGCACCCGGCTCGGAACGCCCTTGCCGTCGTTGAAGATGCCGTTGCGGGCATGGTTGACCTTGAAGTAGTCGAACGTGGTCGCCGCGCCATAGTGCGCGTCCACCGCGGCCGAGGCCCGGTCGGTGTTCAGGCCGTTGCCCCAGTGGTTGTCCGCGTCGAGGAACTTCGCCGCGACCGGGCAGCCGATCCCGAAGATCTGGCACCAGATCGAGTCGGTCTTGTTCTGCGCGTCGAGGGTCGTCCCGTTGCCGTGGGTCGAGTCGGTCAGGTTGAACCCGCCCGTCACCGCGGTGGTGTCGATCGCGACGGTCCCGGAGTACAGGCTCTTGCCGTCGCCGCCGACCGTCTGGACGTGCTGCTCGCTGACGAGTTTGGCGCCGGTCAGCGCGTCGATCGTCGTGGTCACGTGGCTGGGCGTGCCGTCGGCCTGCGTACCGCCGCTGCGCACCAGGTACGCGAGCCGCGGAGCACCCTTGCGGGCCTCGATCACCAGGCTGGGCTTGCCCTCGGCCTTGAGACCGCCGGTGACCCCCTTGGCGAGTGCCGTGGCGCTGCTGACCTTGGGTGTCCGGCTGACGTTCGCCGACCGGCCGAGGCTCAGGCTGGCGCCCTTCCAGGTGCCGTCCTTGGCCTGGTGCACGACCACGTCACCACCCAGGACCGGGAGACCGCCGATGGAGCGGTCCATCCGGACGTGGCTGGAGCCGTCGGCGTCCAGGATGACATCGCGTACTGCGAACGCGTCGGCGCCGGTGGCTTTGAGGGTGCCGAGGTTCTCGGCGATCGCGGCCTTGGCCCGGGCGACCGCTGTGGCGGGGGTCGGGCCTGGGTCGGCCTTGGGTGCGCCGGTGGCCGTGGTGGCCCCGGTCAGGCCTAGAGCTGTTGCGGTCACCACTGCGGTGGCAGCGGCGAGCAGGGCGGATTTGTTCATCCTCGCGCTCCTTCAAGACTGTCCCGGGGGCCTCACGCCCCAGGAACGAGGTGCAGGCACGTTACCGCTCAGTCACCTAGCGTGGGTAGAGGTTGGGAAAAGTTGCCTTTCCAGTGGCACAGACCGCGCGCTCACAGCTTTTGGTCCGAGGCGGGCGGTAGCGTCCCCACCATGGCGGCGACCAAGGCAATCGAGCTGGAGATCGCGGGGCGGACGGTCCGGGTGAGCAATCCGGACAAGCCGTACTTCGCGGACCGTGGACTGACCAAGCTGGACATCGTGAACTACTTCGTCGCGGTCGGCGACGGCATCCTGGGCGCGCTCCGGGACCGGCCGACCACGCTGGAGCGCTGGCCGGGCGGCTGGTTCGAGGGCGCGAAGCTGTCCACCCGGATGGACAACAAGGGCGACGCGTTCTACCAGAAGCGGGTCGCCAAGGGCGCGCCCGAGTGGGTGGAGACCGCGACGATCAAGTTCCCCAGCGGCCGGCCCGCCGACGAGGTCTGTCCGACCGAGCTGGCAGTGGTCGCCTGGGCGGCCAACCTCGGCACCCTCACCTTCCACCCCTGGCCGGTCCGGCGCCCGGAGTTGGACTCACCGGACCAGCTGCGGATCGACCTCGACCCCCAGCCCGGTACGGACTTCAAGAGCGCCGCCGTAGTGGCTCCGGTACTCCGTGAGCTGCTGGCCGAGCACGGTCTGGAGGGGTACCCGAAGACCTCCGGCGGTCGCGGGCTACACGTCTACGTGCCGATCGAGCCGCGCTGGGACTTCATCCAGGCCAGGCGCGCGGTGATCGCGGTCGGTCGCGAGCTGTCCCGCCGGATGCCCGACCAGGTGACGGTGAACTGGTGGAAGGAGGAGCGCGGCGAACGCGTCTTCATCGACTACAACCAGATGGCCCGCGACCGCACGATCGCATCGGCGTACTCCGTCCGTCCCAACGCACGAGCCCGGGTGTCGGCACCGTTGCGGTGGGAGGAGGTGTCCGAGGTGGTGCCGGACGACTTCGACGTACTGACGATGCCGGCCCGCTTCGCCGAGGTCGGTGACCTGCACGCGGCCGTCGGCGAGAAGGCGTTCTCGCTGGACTCGCTGCTCGAGCTGTCCGCCAAGCAGGAACGCGACCTGGGCGAAGGCGACATGCCCTACCCGCCGGAGTACCCGAAGATGCCCGGCGAGCCGAAGCGCGTACAGCCGTCGAAGGACCGTGACCGCCCAAAGGACCGCCCGAAGGACCCCGAGGAGTAGGAAGTCAGATCGCGCGGAGGGCGCCGCCGTCGATCGGGATGATGGCGCCCGTCAGGTACGACGCGGCGGGGGAGAGGACGAACGCGGCGACCCGGCCGAACTCGTCGGGCATGCCGTAGCGGCGCAGCGGGATGGTCTTCTCCGAGGCGCGGCGAGCCGCGTCCGGGTCGCTGCTCTTGCCGTCGAGCTCCTTCAGCCGGTCGGTCGCGATCCGGCCGGGCATCAGGCCGTTGACCCGGACGCCGTTCGGCCCGAGCTCGTCGGCGAGCGTCTTGGCCACCATCGCGAGCCCCGGGCGCAGACCGTTGGAGATCGCCAGGCCGGCGATCGGCGACTTCACCGACGACGACAGCACGAAGGCGATCGACGTCCCCTCCGAGCCCGCTCGAGCGACCGATCGCGCGATCCGCAGTCCGCCGAGGAAAACGCTGTCAAAGGCTGCTCGCCAGTCGTCCTCCTCGGTGTCCATCGCCGTACCGGGACGGGGACCGCCGACGCTGATCAGCGCGCCGTGCAAGGCGCCCCACTTGGCGATCGCGGTCGCGGCCAGCCGCTCCGCGCTCTCCGGGTCGGCGTTGTCGACCGGGATGCCGACGACCTGGTCGCCCAGTTCGGCTGCCGCTCGTGAGATCGATTCCTCGTTGCGGCTGGAGATCACCAGCCGGGCACCTTCCGCGGCCAGAGCTTTCGCTGTTGCGAAGCCGAGCCCGCCACTGGCGCCGGTAACGATATAGATGCGATCACGAAGTCCGAGGTCCACGGCACCATCCTGCCTCAGACCACCACATCTCGCGCCGACACGCCGGTGGTGGCCAGAAGCAACGGCAACCAGTCCTTACGAACCAGCCGTACTCCGCTGTGTATCGGCCGATTTTGTTGCGGAGGGCAATGAATCTTCAGAGGTGGATTGCGCGTCTGTCACGTCCCGCCGGGAGAAGTAGACCAGCCCGCCGAGGGCCAGCAGCGCGAAGAAGAACCATTGCAGCGCGTAGAAGAAGTGCGGACCGGAGTCGATCTCGGGCCCGGGAAATCCACGAAAGGCCGGGTCGGCAGCGGGAACCTGCTGCTCCACCGTCAGATACCCGTCGTAAAGGGGCAGCCCGAGCGCCTTGGCGAAGTCGGGCCCGTTGATGAGCCGAGCGGTGCCGTCAGTCGGCGTACCGCCGGTTGTTTTTCCGCCACGCTCGCTGCGGCGCAACCGGCCAGTGACCGTGACCTCGCCGGACGGTACGGCGGGGATGTTGCTCGGGGCCAGCTCCCCACCCTGCCGAGCCAGGAACCCGCGGTCGACCAGTACTGCGGTGCCGTCGGAAAGGAGCAGTGGCGTGACGATCTCGAAGCCGGGACGGTCGTTCACGTTCCGATAGCGCATCACGACCTGTTTGGAGGCGTCGTACCGGCCGGTGACCACGGCGGTACGCCAGTCGTGTTGTTCGCCGACCACCCGCTCCGGCCCGACGATCCCGGCCAGCGGAGCTGCCGGAGCAGCCAGATTGGTGCGGGTGACCTCGTTGTGCGACTTGCGGGAATCCAGCCGGTGCAGCTGCCAACGACCGAGCTCTACGCAGGCCCCGGCCAGGGCCAGGATCAGCAACGCGGCGGCGATCCACCGCGGATTTATCAGACGACGCAC
This sequence comes from Kribbella catacumbae DSM 19601, assembly GCF_000372465.1. Classification (GTDB taxonomy): domain Bacteria; phylum Actinomycetota; class Actinomycetes; order Propionibacteriales; family Kribbellaceae; genus Kribbella; species Kribbella catacumbae. Next base: position 268,206 of record NZ_AQUZ01000005.1, on the reverse strand, counting down.
AGTTCGAACTTAAGCCATCCACCGAAACGCCCAGCTCCCGCCTGTCCATTGGGACGTAGGCTGGGCCTGTGACACCGCCCAGCAGGACTCCGCTAGGCCTCGCCGACAACTACGGCCGGGTCGCTACAGATCTGCGCGTGTCGCTCACTGACCGCTGCAATCTGCGCTGCACCTACTGCATGCCCGAGGAAGGTCTGGACTGGCTCGCCAAGCCGGAACTGCTGACCGATGACGAGATCGTCCGCCTGGTTTCGGTGGCGGTGAACCAGCTGGGCGTCGACGAGATCCGCTTCACCGGCGGAGAGCCGCTACTGCGCCGCGGCCTGGTCGACATCGTCACCCGTACTACGCAGCTGCGGCCGCGGCCGCAGGTCTCGCTCACCACGAACGGAATCGGTCTAGCCCGCCAGGCGGAAGCCCTGCGCGACGCCGGACTGGACCGGGTGAATGTGAGCCTCGACACGGTTCGGCAGGACACATTCCAGGAGATCACCCGGCGGGACCGCCTCAAGGACGTCCTGGCCGGCCTGGCGGCGGCTCACGAGGCCGGCCTGGCCCCGGTGAAGGTCAACGCGGTGCTGATGCGCGGCCTCAACGACGACCAGGCGCCCGAGTTGCTGCAGTTCTGCCTCGACCACGGCTATGAGTTGCGGTTCATCGAGCAGATGCCGCTGGACGCCCAGCACGGCTGGAGCCGTGACCAGATGGTCACCGCCGACGAGATCCTCGACATGCTCTGCGATCGCTTCGGCCTGGCGGCGACGGACGCGGCGACTCGCGGCAGCGCGCCGGCGGAGTCGTTCACGGTCCACGGCGGACCGGCCACGGTCGGCATCATCGCGAGCGTGACGCGGCCGTTCTGCGGAGACTGCGACCGGGTCCGGCTGACCGCCGACGGTCAGGTCCGCGACTGTTTGTTCGCCCGGACCGAATCCGATCTCCGGACGGCTTTGCGCGCGGGTGCGGACGACGAGGAACTCGCGGACCGCTGGCGTCGCGCGATGCGGGGCAAACTGCCCGGCCACGGCATCAACGATCCGAGCTTTCTGCAGCCGGTCCGGCCGATGTCCGCGATCGGTGGCTGAGTACCGAAGCAGCCGGGTCGCGAAAGCTTTCTGAACCGGAAATTTACTTTTTCTGCTGTAACGCCCGCCGAAGGCCGCAGTTAGGGCTGCGGGAAAGGCTCGACCTCGCGCAGGAAAGAACGCCGGCCGAGGAAGTCGGACAGACTCTCCTTGTGCTCGTCACAGGCCAGCCAGGTCTTGCGCCGGTCGGGCGTGTGGATCTTCGGGTTGTTCCACAACAGTGCCCAGGTGGCGGGTTGCCCGCATCCCCTTGCAGAGCAGACGGACGGCAGGTCTCCCTGATCGGTCGCGGCATCGCTGACGGCATCGCTCATCGGGGGATCTCCTGGAGGCATTCCGGTCGGTCCGGGCAATTGTTCCTGACCACTCAATAATCAATAGCCTGGACAAAATGAAGCGACGTCGGACAGCCACGGGGGGAGCCGTCCGACGCCGCATCAAGTCTCTGAATTTCATCCATGCACTTCAGAGCACGCGGGAGATTCTGACACGGATCCATCGTGAGAATCCAGTCCCGACGCGGATCACTTTTTGGTGTCGTGTTCCGGACCCAGTTCGGGCCTGGCCGGCGGTACGTAGACCTCGGGTCCGGACACCTTCGCCGTCCGCCGCGCATTGGCCAGGACGACCGCCACCGAGGGCAGGAGGACGGCGCCGACCAGCAGGATCCAGCGCCACGGTGAAGGGGTCACGACAGCGCCCACGAAACACACCACCCGCAACGACATCATCCAGGCGTAGCGGAAGATCCTGCTCTCCAGGTCCTCCGACCGGCCGGGCTGCGCACTCGTCACCGAAATGACGGTTTCGCCGGCCCGCTCACGACCCCGCTTATGACGCTGTGACATCTATTCTCCTCACCAACACCAACGGTACGCCGAGGCGGAAGCCGGAGCGCACCCAGGCGAAGGGGAACTGTCATGACCGATCGCACCTACCGCGTCACCGAGATCGTCGGCACCTCCAAGGAGGGGGTCGACGCGGCGATCACGAACGCGATCACCCGGGCCGGCGAGACGCTGCGGCACCTGGACTGGTTCGAGGTGACCCAGATCCGCGGTCACATCGTCGACAACGCGATCGACCACTACCAGGTCGGCCTGAAGGTCGGCTTCCGCCTCGAAGACTCCTGAGCAGCACACCGCCACCCCTCACCTGTTCATTCGCCCCTTTTTCACCCGCCACGCCGAAGACGCTCAGGCCTGCGAGCTCGCAGAGCGGGTGAAAAAGGGGCGAATGAACAGGTGAGGGTGGCGGGCGATACCGTTCGTGCGGCAGCGCCGTACGGGCGGCCGAGTCGTTCAGTGAGGAGAGGCAAACGTGTCGAGATCGGTACTGGTCACCGGCGGGAACCGGGGCATCGGCCTGGCCATCGCGACCGCCTTCAAGGAGGCGGGCGACAAGGTCGCGGTCACCTACCGCAGCGGCGAGCCGCCGGAGGGGTTCCTCGGGGTCAAGTGTGACGTCACCGACAGCGCCCAGGTGGACGCCGCGTTCGACACCATCGCGGCCGAGCACGGCCCGGTCGAGGTGCTGATCGCGAACGCCGGCATCACCCGCGACACACTGCTGCTGCGGATGTCCGACGACGACTGGGACGCCGTCATCCAGACGAACCTGACCGGCTCGTTCCGGGTCGCCAAGCGGGCCGCCAAGGGCATGCTGCGGCTGCGCCGGGGCCGGATCGTCTTCATCTCCTCGGTGGTCGGCATGCTCGGCTCACCCGGCCAGGTGAACTACGCCGCCAGCAAGTCCGGCCTGATCGGGATGGCGCGGTCGATGGCCCGCGAGCTCGGCAGCCGCGGGATCACCACGAACGTGGTCGCCCCGGGCTTCGTCGAGACCGACATGACCGCCGTCTTGCCGGAGGAGACCCAGAAGCAGTACCTGAGCCAGATCCCGCTCGGCCGGTTCGGGCTGACCGAAGAGATCGCCAACGTCGTGCGCTGGGTGTCCTCGGACGAGGCCGGCTACATCACCGGCGCCGTGATCCCGGTCGACGGCGGCATCGGCATGGGCAACTAACCACTTCTTCTTTTTCCAAGAAAGGGCATGCCGGTGGGCATCCTCGACGGCAAGCGCATCCTGGTCGCGGGCGTCACGCTCGACTCCTCGATCGGTTTCGCGACCGCCAAGGTGGCGCAGGAACAAGGCGCCACGGTGCTGATCTCGAACTTCGGTCGCGCCTTGAGTATCACCAAACGGATCGCCAAACGGCTGCCCGTCGAACCGCCAGTGATCGAGCTGGACGTCACCGACGACGAGCACCTGGCGGCGCTGCCGGACGCGATCCGCGAGCACGTCGACGGCCTGGACGGCGTCGTGCACTCCATTGCCTACGGCAACCCGGAGACGATCCTCGGCGGCAAGTTCCTCGAGGGTCCGTGGGACGACGTGTCGCGCGCGGTGCAGGTCTCGGCGTACAGCCTGAAGTCGCTGGCGGTGACCTGTGCGCCGCTGATGAGCCGTGGCGGCAGCATCGTCGGGCTGACCTTCGACGCGTCCGTCGCCTGGCCGGGGTACGACTGGATGGGTGTCGCGAAGGCAGCGCTGGAGTCGACCTCGCGGTACCTAGCGCGTGATCTGGGCGCGCAGGGGATCCGGTGCAACCTGGTCTCGGCCGGGCCGTTGAAGACGCTGGCGGCGAAGGCGATCCCGGGCTTCGAGAAGTTCGAGGGACCGTGGCTGGACCAGGCCCCGCTGGGCTGGGACCCGTCCGACCTGGAGCCGACAGGCAAGACGATCGTCGCTCTGCTCAGTGACTTCTTCCCCTCCACCACCGGCGAGATCATCCACGTCGATGGCGGCTTTCACGCGATGGGTGCCTAGTGTCATCGTCATTGGTAGAGCTCCGCGTGCTGGACGGAGCCAACCTCTACTTCAGTCGCGCGGCGGTCAAGCTCACGCTTGATCTGACCGCTCTCATCGATGCACCGGCACCGGCCGCGAAGGCGTACGCGTCGGCGCTCGGGCTCGGCGCGACCCGGCCCGGGCGGATCGGGTCGGGGTTCCGGCAGCGGTTCGCCGTACGGGTCGTCGGGCATATCGTCCGGCGGATCGCGCGCGAGGCGGGGATCGGGCGGATCGGCGTACGGGTGCGGTCGGGGACGGACGTGCACCAGCTCGTGGTGGCGTTCCCGTGGGCGCACGAGGGTCGTGCCCGGGCGCTGGGCGAGGCGATCGTCGAGGTGGTCGATGCCTTCGGCACCGAAGAGCTGCCCGAGCTGGTCGCGGCCGTCGGCGACCGGGTCCGCAACGAACCGGCCGGCAACGCGCCGCCGACGCTGCGGCCGAAGATCCCTGTCGTCGCCGTCACCGGTACGAACGGCAAGACGACCACTTCGCGGATGATCGCGCACATCGGCCGCGCGGCCGGCCTGCACACCGGCTGGTCCAGCACCGACGGCGTGTACTTCGACGGCGAGCTGGTCAAGTACGGCGACTTCTCCGGCCCGAGCGGCGCCGGCCAGGTGCTCTCCCAGCCGGGCGTCCAGCTGGCCGTCACCGAGACGGCCCGCGGCGGCATCCTGCGACGCGGCGTCGGGGTGGCCTACAACGACGTCTCCGTCGTCACCAACGTCACCGCCGACCATCTCGGCCTGGGCGGGATCGACACCGTCGACCAGCTCGCCGAGGTGAAGGCCGTGATCACCAAGATCACCCGGCCGCGCGGCTGGTGCGTAGTGAACGGCGACGACCCGCGGACGTTCGCGATGCGGCTCGACTCGCCGGCCAAGTGCTGGGTGTTCTCCCGCGATCCCGACTCGCCGTCGATCCGGAGCGTGCTCGACGAGGGCGGCCGGGCGACCACCGTGCTGGACGGATTCATCACCGTGCTCGACCAGTCCAGCGACGCCGAGCCGCTGCTGAAGGTCGTCGACGTCCCGATGACGCTGTCCGGCCTGTCGCACTACAACGTCGAGAACGCGCTCGCCGCGGCCTCGGCCGCACTCGGCCTCGGGCTGCCGCGCGCCGCGGTGATCGAAGGGCTGAGCACGTTCTCGCCGGCCGAGAACAACCCGGGCCGGATGAACATGTACTCCGTCCGCGACTTCACCGTGGTGATCGACCTCGCGCACAACGAGGCCGGCCTGGAAGCGCTGCTCGAGATCATGAACGGTGTCCGCAGGCCGGGTGGGCGGCTGTTGCTGGCGCTGGGCTCGCCGGGGGACCGGGCCGACGACATGGTCACCGCGATGGGCGCGATCGGTGCCCGCGGCGCTGACCGCGTGGTGATCGGGCATAAGGGCGAGTACCTGCGCGGCCGACCGCCGGAGGAGCTGGAAGCGGTCTTCCGCGAAGGCACCAGCTCGGTCGGCGTCGACGACGTACCGGCCTTCCCGACCGAGCTCGAGGCGGCGCAAGCGCTGGTCGGCGAGGCGCAGGCCGGTGACGTGGTCGCGGTGATGTCTCTGCAGGATCGGGCGAGTCTTGACGCCTGGTTGCGGTCCGAGGGAGCTACCGTCGATAACCCGGAGACCTTGAAGGCGAAGGTCGAACGAGCACAGCACTGATCCCCGGGACCCCACCGCCCGGGGGCGGATCGGGGTTCCCATGCGCTACTTGTGGTCGGTACCGGCGGCGGTGATCGCCTGGTTCGTGGCCGGCTTCGCGCTGACCTACCTGCACGGGCTGCCGGCGGGCTCGACCATGTTCGTCGTCGACCGGGTGGATCTGCTGGTTCTGGGCGGGTTCACCGGGGGAGTGCTGGCCGGACTGATCATCGGGCGCCTCCGGTACGCCGTGCCGCTGGTCCTGGTCGTTGCCGGGGGCGCCTGGTGGCTGAGCGGGTACTCCCTGTCGGGCAAGGGTTTGCTGGCGACGTTGCTGGTGGCAAGTGTCGTCGGCGCGAGCCTCGGTGCCTTGGGCACCCGAAGTTCAGTACTCGCGGCTTTCGCGCTGTCGGTGCCGATCGCGTGGTACGCGTTGCGCCCCGCCGGCGAACTGGAGAACTGGCGCTGGCTGTGGCAGTTGAACGGCCTGCTCGTCGCGATCGGCCTCACCATCGTCCTGTACGTCGCCTGCTGGCGGCGCGGCTGGCCATCGGCGTACTCGTGGGTGCCGTTGATCGCCGTCTATGTGGCGTCGTTCGCGATCGTCGACGGCGTCCAAGCCGTGGCAGCAGCGAAGGGCCGGTCGACGGACGACGTCGCCAACGCGGGCACCGACGCGTTCTTCAACGCTTTCGAGCCGCTCGTGCGCGAGTACTGGCCCTGGCTCATCCTGGCCGTGCTGCTGGCGATCCCGATGGTCGCGCTCAAGGTCCGCGCGCTCCCACCACCACCCCGGGCCCTCACCGTCGACGACGGCCGTGGCAACGACGCAGTGCTGTCCGACGACCTCGACTGGATCGACCGCGAGGACCCCAAGCGCCGACTGCTCCCAGCACGCCGTTAAGAGCGCCGGGCCCCGACTACTGACCCAGCGCTCTCATCGAGTCCGCGGACCTAGTGGTGTGTCGCGTCAAAACCTCCGCCTTGCGATGCACCCACCTGGACACCGCCAGCACTCGAGTTTTTGACGCGACACACCACTAGCCGAGCACGACTCGCAGGATGGTGCCGTTGGTTTCGCTGATCAGCCACAGGGAGCCGTCCGCGGCCGGGGTGATGGTCCGCAGCCGGCCCTGCTGGTTGGTGAAGGAGGCGACGGGGGAGCCGTCGCGGGCGCCGTCCTTGATCGGGATCGCCCAGAGCCGCTGACCGCGCAACGCCGCCATCCACAGCGTGTTGCTGGCGAAGGCGAGGCCGGACGGTGACGCCTGGGCGGTCGACCAGGTCGCCTGCGGGTTGATGAACCGCGTGTCGGTGCAGGTGCCCTCACAAGTCGGCCAGCCGTAGTTGCCGCCCGGCCTGATCTGGTTCAGTTCGTCGAAGGTGTTCTGACCGAGCTCGCTGGCCCAGAGTCGTTTGCCCTCGTCCCAGGCCAGGCCCTGGACGTTGCGGTGGCCGAGGCTGTACACCCTGGTGCCGCTCGGGTTGCCGGGCGCGGGGCTGCCGGTCGGTGTGACCCGCAGGATCTTGCCGCCGAGCGAGTTCGGGTTCTGTGCGTTGCTGGTGGTCCCGGCGTCGCCGGTACTGATGTAGAGGAAGCCGTCGGGCCCGAAGGCGAGCCGGCCCCCGTTGTGGATGTTGGCCCGTGGGATCCCGGTGACCACGGTCTGCGGCGTACCGAGACTGGTGCCGTTGTAGGTCATCCGGACGACCCGGTTGTCGCCCGAGGCGGTGTGGTACGCGTAGAGCAGCCGGTCGGTGCCGAAGGTGGGCGCCACCGCGATACCGAGCAGGCCGCCTTCGCCGCCGTGCCGAACGCCCGGCACGGTGCCGATCTGGCGGACCACGCCGGCCGCGGTGACGTGTTTGATCCGGGCGGTGTCTCGCTCCGAGACCAATGCGGAACCGTCCGGCAGGATCGCTAGACCCCACGGAGACTGGAACCCGCTCGCCACCGTCCCGGTGATCCGGGGCGTCGGCGGTACGGCGGCGGCCGCAGGCAGGGCGGTCGTCACCATCAGCAGGGCGGTTACTGAGGCCAGGGCGGAGAGTTGTTTGCGCATACTCAGGTCCTCACTGTCGAGTCCCCCCTCATTCGACAGCAAGCTTGCCTTACTTCCGCCGCTGAAACCACCCACAGTGATGATCTGGTCACCCTCCGACTTCCGATCAATCACCTCGTACCCGACCTGAGCGAATCAGCCCCGCCAGTAGCCTCACGTCAAGCAGGCGCGGACGGCCGCGCACGCACGCCCCCTCCCCGATGCCCCGACACGCCGAGGGAAGCGTTTGCCGGGCGGAGACGGGTATGCGCAGCCGTCCGATCCCCGCCCGGCCCTGCGCCCTACGGGGGTCACGTCGCCGCCGCCCCTTTTCGCCGGCCTGTCCGAGCCCGCCAGAGGTGGGCTCGGACCTCTAGCGGCGACCTTGAACAAGGTGCACCCTGTTCAGGGTCACCAGACGATGTTCATGCCCACCACTGGTGGGCTTGGCCGCCTTGCCGACGAAAGAGCCGGCCCGGTCGCAGCCGGTGGTGTGGTGGATGACTCGGGCCCGAGCGTGGCGTACCGGCGTATCGGCCAAGCCAGGCCGGGCGGCCGGGCTATCCAGCCATGCCGGGTACGCCGAGTTGCGGGTGGCCGATGGCTTGTCCTGTTGCCGATGGCGCGCTGTAGCAGGCTATTGGTCGGATAGGGCGCTATCGAGCAGACCGCGAGCGCTAGGCCAGGAGACTCTGGCCGAGCCAGGTGCCGGAGCGGAAGCCGGGTGGGATCGCGAAGACGGCTGAGCCGATCGTGGTGGTCCATTCGTTGAGCGCGTCTGCGGCGTCGAGGCGGGCCAGGAGCGGGAGGAACTGCCCGACCAGGTCGGCCTGGTAGCTGAGGAAGATGAGGCCGGACTCGCGGGTGGCTCCGTCGTCCTGCACGTAGTTGAGGCCCTTGCGGAAGATTCGCCGGCCGTCGTTGACGGAGTGATGGGACAGTCGCGAGTGCGCGTTCTCCGCGATCACCAGCCGGCCATCGGCGTCCCGCTTCTCGAGATCGAGTTCGTCGTGCTCGGCCGTCCCGGTCGTCGGCGCGCCGTTCGACAGCTTTCGCCCGACCGCGCGCTCCTGCTCGGAACGCGTCAGTTCATCCCAGGCGTCGAGGTTCAGCTTGATCCGCCGGACCACCAGGGTTGTCCAGCCGTCGGTGGACCAGACCGTGCTGTCGAACTCCGGCGTACCGGGCGCGGGGTTGCCGGTGCCGTCGACCTGGTTGAAGAGATTCCGACCCGTCACTGGCTGGCCATCAGCTCCAGTCCCGTTCCAGAACCCGGTCTGCCGCCACAGCGGCTTCGCGAAAGGCGCCGCATCAGCCACCAGCCGCCGTACGGCGTGGACAACCGACACCGCGTCATCCGCACCCACCAGCACGAGCAGATCGCCACCGGACCACGCTGGCTGCAGGCGATCATGCGACATCACCGGTACTTCGCTGAACCCACGCGGCTTGACGAGATCCGGCAACGTGAACACCTTCGGTCCGAAGCCGACCGTCACGGTCAGCGCGACTCCAGGAACGGCCAACTCGGGTGCCGTGTCACCGGGTGCGGGACGACCGGCGCTCAGGGCAACGATGTCGTTGGTCCAAAGACGCATCAGCCGACCGAGTGCCGCCTTGTCGGTGCTGGGTAGCAGGGTGAGCGCGACCAATTCGGCATGCTTCGGCGAGGCGGCTGCAATGGCCGGCTGGTGGTCGCCGTACGGGTCGATGTCCCGGGCAACGACCACCGTCTCGGGCGTATCATTGCCCAGAGCAACAACTCCGCCAGTGACAGCGGCACCCGCGGCGGCGGCACCGGCGTACCCGAAGAGCTGCCGCCGGGACGGGCGTCCGGTCACGGTGTCGTGCTCGGTGTGGCCGACGGCTGGTAGTGCTCTTCCTCTTCGGTGAACGCCTTCACCGGCACGGTCAGATCGTGCGAGGACCCGTCGGAGAACCTCAGGGTGATCGGTACTTCGTCGCCTGGCTTGAGCGCCTGCTTGAGTCCCATCAGCATGACGTGGTCACGGCTGGGCGCCAGATGCGCGTGCGACCCGGCAGGCACCTTGACCCCGCCGGCCTTCTCCTGCATCACCATCTTGCCGTCCTTCATCGCCATCTCGTGGAGCTGCATGATGCCGGCCACCGGGGACGTTGCCGAGGTCAACGAGATGTCGGTCTTGCCCGGGTTGGTCAGCGACATGAAGGCCGCCGTCATCGTGGTGTCCTCGGCCCCGACGGTCGCGCGCACGAACCGTCTATTCGTCTGACTCCTCAGCTTCCGGCTCCGACTTCACGTAGTCCGGATCGCCGCCCTCGTCGCCGGAACGGGCGCCGGCCTGAGCGAGGTGAGAAACGGACTCGAGATGCGAAAGCACCTGCTGGTGCTGGTCGACACAGAGCACCACCAAGTCGCTGCGGTTGGACCGCGACAGTGCATGCTGGACCGCGGTCAGCTCCTCGAGCACCGTCTCGACCTGGCGGCAGCGAGCACCGTTGTCCATCGCCGCACGGACGCCCTCGGTGACCAGTTCGGCGGTGGTGCCGCGCTTGCGACCACGCAACCGCGCGTCCTCACGGACGATCACGACGTCAAAGTGCTGCGCGGCGACCTCACCCAGCTCGCGCATGTCGTCGTCGCGCCGGTCGCCCGCCGTCGCGATCACGCCGATCCGCGACGACCGGCCAAGCTCGGAGGACGCGTTGAGGCTCTCACCGAGCTTGTCGACGAAGTCGCCGAGCATCCGCATCGCGGGCGCGTTGTGGCAGTAGTCGACGATCACCGTCCGCCCGTCGACGTCGATCTCGTTCAGCCGACCAGGCGACAGATAGTACGACGTGTTGAACGTGCGCAGGCCTTGCCGGATGTCGTGCAGCGGTGCACCCGCGGCGAAGGCGGCAGCCGCGGCGGCCATCGCGTTCTGCACGTTCATCATCGCCCGGCCGCCGAAAGTTGCCGGCAGCAAGTGCGTCCAGGCCAGCTGCATCGAGCGCCGGCCGTGCTTCATGATGATCATGTCGCCCAGGTCGGACCGCTCCAGCACGACCGCGCGGCCGCCTCGCCGGCAGTGCCCCTCGATGTACTCGCGAACCTCGGTGCCCGCCTCCGCGACGCTGAACCACACCACCTCGCCCGAGCACTTCCGCCGCATCTTCCGGACCAGCGGATCATCGGCATTCAGTACCGCGAACCCGTTGCGCGGCACGGCCTCGACCAGCACGGCCTTCACATCGGCCAACTGCTCCAGCGTGTCCACACCCCGCATGCCGAGGTGGTCGGGCTGGATGTTCAGGACGACGGCGACGTCGTTGCGCTCGTACCCGAGTCCCTCGCGCAGGATCCCGCCGCGCGCCACCTCGAAGACGGCGAAGTCGACCCGCGGGTTCTGCAGCACCATCCGCGCGGACTTCGGCCCGGACGCGTCCGACCGGATCACCAGCCGCTCGTCGATCACGATGCCGTCGGTCGACGTCATCCCGACCTTGCGTCCCATCCCCTTGAAAACATGGCTGATCATCCGCGAGGTGGTGGTCTTGCCGTTCGTCCCGGTCACCGCGACGATCGGGATCCGGCTCGTCGCCCCGGGCGGGAACAGCATGTCCACCACCGGCTTGGCGATGTACTGCGGATCGCCGATCGTCGGGTTGGTGTGCATCCGGAAGCCCGGCGCCGCGTTCACCTCGCAGATAGCGCCACCGGTCTCGCGGACCGGCTGGGTGATGTCGGGGCAGATGAAGTCGATGCCGGCGATGTCCAGCCCGATCATCCGGGCCGCCTCCTCGGCGATCTCGACGTTCTCCGGGTGTGCCTCGAAGGTCCGGTCGATCGAGATCCCACCGGTGGACATGTTGCCGGTGAGCGTCAGCTTCACCGTGGTGTCCTCGGGCGGTACGTCGTCCAGCTCGAAGCCCTGCGACCGGACCAGCTCGCGCGCGGCCTGGTTCATCGTGATCCGGGTCAGGATCTTCTCGTGCCCGACACCACGGCGCGGGTCCGCGTTGGTGATGTCGACCAGCTCGGCCACGGTGTGCACGCCGTCGCCGACCACGTGCGCGGGCACTCGCTCGGCGATGGCCTCCATCCGCCCGTTGATGATCAGGCAGCGGTAGTCCTTGCCGGTGACGAAGTTCTCGACGATCACCGAACCACGCCGCGACTGCTCAGCCGCGATCGGGAAAGCCGCCCGTACGGCGTCCGCGTCCTGCAGGTTCAGGCAGACACCGCGGCCGTGGTTGCCGTCGAGCGGCTTGCACACGACCGGGTAGCCGATCCTGGTCGCGACGATGACGGCGTCCTCGACCGAGCGAACCGAGTCCGACCTCGGCACCGGCAGGCCCGCCGAGGCGAGCAGCCGGGTGGTCAGATCCTTGTCGCTGGCCACGTCCACCGCGATCGAGCCGGTCTCGGACGTCATCGTGGCCCGGATCCGCTTCGCGTGCACACCCTGGCCGAGCTGCACCAGGCTGGCCTTGTTCAGCCGGATCCAGGGGATGTCGCGCGACACCGCCTCGTCCACGATCGCCTGCGTCGACGGCCCGAAGGCGCTCCGCTCGGCCTGCCTGATGAACTTCTCCAGCTCGGTGGTGAAGTCGAAGTCCGGCGTCGGCTGGACCAGGTAGTTCACGAACCGGATGGCGAGCTCACCCGCGGCCAGGCCGACACCCTCGTCGGCGTACGAGTAGACGATGTTGTACCGGCCGGGGACACCTTTGACCTGGCGGGTCTTGCCGCGCCGCATGTCGTGGCCGGCCTCCTGCTGGAGCTGCAGCGACACGTGCTCGGCGATGTGCCCGAGCCAGGTGCCCTCGTGCAGCCGCTCGATGAAGCCGCCGCGGCGGCCGCGCGAGCAGTGGTGCTGGTCGAGGCGGGGGAGATACTCCAGCAGCCCCTCGGTGAACCCGTCGATGGTGTTCGACGGGAAGTCCTCCAGCGATCCCAGGTCGACCACCAGATGGATCGCCGGCTCGTAACTCCAGATGTTCGGACCGCGGTAGACGCGTGTCTCGATGATCTTCAGGTCCGGGCTCGGGGTCCCGTGGGTCGGCTCAGGGGCGGTATCGGTCATGCGGTCCCACTGTCTGGTCGTGGCCTGGAAGGCGACTCGGTGTCAGGTCGGCTGGGTTCGGCGCCCGCGCTCAGAGGCTCGGTCGCCTCCGGTCTGGACTGACTCGCGGCCGACGATCTGGCCTTCTTCGGCGCGACCTTCTTCGCGGTTGCCTTCTTCTTCGGAGCGGTCGGGTCGGCAGCCTTCGCCGTACGCCGGCCGGCCCGCCGCCTGCGCTCGGCGTAGTACGCCGGGGAGACGCCCTCGGCGGCGATCTCCTTGGCCAGTTTGCGCAGATCCGCCTCGGCGGCCTCGATCGAGGCGATCTCCTCGGCCGGCGGCTGCGGACCGTAGGACAACAGCACCCGTGCCTTCAGGTCGAAGGTCGCGGTCGCGGGCAGCACGTGCAGTACGACGCCGGACGCGAGGATCGCCTCGGAACGACTGGCGTAGTGCGCGTTGGAGGTGATCCGGCTGCCGTCGAAGATCGTCACGGCACCACGCCCGACGACCTCCAGATGGGTGCCCCGGACGACGGCCGCGGTGTCTTCGTCGACGCCGATCCCGAGCAGCCCGGGGGACTGCGCGACGAGCGACAGCAGCCGGCCGTACCGGTTGCGCTGGGCGAAATGCTGGTCCACGATCGCGCCCTGGACCAGGCCGAGCCCACCGGCCAGCTGGCTCATCCGCTGCCTCGGCGTCGCGCCGGATCGACCGAAGGCGATCATGTGCTCGGCGAGGATGCTCGCGCCGGCCGACGTACCGCCGACGGCCGCTCCCCGGGCATGGGCTTCGGTGACGGCTCGGCCGAACGCAGTACCGGTGACGACGCCGCTCAGTTTGAGCTGGTTGCCACCGGTCATAAAGATGCCGGTGGCCTCGGTCAGCGGCTCGATGAAGGCTGGGTCGTCGGCGTCCTCGCGGTTCTCCGGCCGTACGCCGACCACGCTGGCGGCGCCAAGCGCGGCGAACAGCGCCGAGTACACGTCGATCACGTCCGGTCCCAGCGCGGAGGCGGTCGGAACCACCACGATCCGCGCCTTCGGCCCGCCGGCCGCCTCGACGAACTCCTGCAGAACGAGCCGCTTCTTCAGCTTGTCCTCGGCCCCACCGATGGCGAACAGGGCGCCAGGCCCGCTCGTCGTCACCCCACCCTGCTGTTCTGACATAGCCGAAGAATAGGTGCTCCGCCCCCAAACAGCGCTCAGTGGTGCCGGGCGGGACAGCCCGGCACCACCTGGCTCAGTGGCCGAAGGTGAACCAGTTGACGTTCACGAAGTCGGCCGGCTGGCCGCTGGTGAAGGTCAGATAGACGTTGTGTACGCCCGTCACTGCGCTGATGTTGGCCGGGACGCTGCGCCAACTCTGCCAGCCGCCGGTGTTGGCGATGGCGAAGCTTCCGATCGGTGCGTTGGTTCTGCTGTCCAGGCGAACCTCCACGAGGCCGCTGACCCCGCCGGCGGCTCCTGATGCCACTCGGGCGACGAACTGACGGGCGGCCGAGCTGCCGAAGTCGACATTGGGGTAGAGCGCCCAGTCGCCGTTGCCGACCTGCATGAGGTTTTGGCCGCCGCCGGAGTCGACGGTTGTCTCGACGCCGACACCGCCTTGCTGGCTGTACGACTCGGCCTGGATGGTGCTGTACGCGCTGCCGCCACCGCCGGGCGGGGTCGTGGGCGGGGTTGTCGGGGGAGTGGTCGGATCGCCACCGCCGCCGCGAGTGGAGACGGCCACGTAGTCGACGATCATCGGGCGGTCCGGCACTGTCTCAGCGCGAGGAGTGGGTCCGTTGAGGGCGTCGGGGAAGGCGCCGCCGATGGCGAGGTTCAGCAAGATGAAGTAGCCCGCGTGCGAGGTCATGTTGTTCCAGGTGTCGGCCGGCAGTTGCCCTTGGCTGACCGAGTGGAACTGCTGGCCGTCGACATACCAGCGGAACTGGTTCGGCGAGATGCTGGTGTCCCACTCGAACCTGTAGGTGTGGAAGCCGCTCTGGCAAGTGCTGCCCGGGCAGGCGCGGCTGTTGGCGATGCCGCTGGTCTCGTTGCACGGACCGCCCGGGTTCACGCCGCAGTGCAGCACGCCCCAGACCGAGTTGATCCCGTTGACGTTCTCCATGATGTCAAACTCGCCGATGCCCGGCCAGTTCCAGTAATTCCCGCGGTACGGCGAACCGAGTGCCCAGAACGCGGGCCAGTAGCCGAGCGCCGCGTTGCCGGTGACGTTGGGCATCTGGATCCGGCCCTCCATCGCGACGACACCGCCGGCCGGGGGCTTGAAGTTGCTGCGCTGGGTCTCGATCCGGGCCGACGTCCAGTTGCCGGCCCCGTCGCGCCGGGGCGTGATGCGCAGGTTGCCGGTGCCGTCGAGGGCCAGGTTGTTCGTGCTGTTGGTGTAGTTCTGCACCTCGCCGGTACCCCAGTTGCCCGGACCGCCTGGATAGGAGTGGCCGGTATCGATAATCCAGTTGGCGCTGGACGGCAGGCTGCCGCTCGCGCCGTTGAAGTCGTCACTCCAGATCGTCGTCCAGCCGGCCGGGGGCGGCGGCACACTGGCCTGCGCGGCGACGGTCAGAGCGGTCGCAACCAGGACGGGGACGAGCAGGGCACTCAGAAGCGTTCGGCGACGTGTGGATGGTTTGTCGGGGCGGAAACGCATAACGACCTCCACGGTCAGACCAGGCACCTTCCCCAGACAGGCCCCGGACGGGTGATTACGCACCATGAGAGCGCTCTCATATCCGTGTGTCAACGCCTCATCACCAGATCCACCCCAGGGAACGTTCCCGGCGCTACAAGAACGCGGGAGCCCGGGGCTGCACCACATGCCAACCTCGCCCAGCGCCCTCCCGACCCGCCCCCGCACGCGGGGACCGTGGTACCCGGCGGCGTTGGCATGTGGTGGCGGTCCGCAGTGCCCGACCACAGCACCGCGAGCCGACCGGCCAGGAAGACGCCCGGCGGCGGCTAGAGCTGGCGGGCCGGAGCGCGCGCGGTTTCAGTCGACGGTGGCGTCGGCGTCGGCGGCTTCTACTTCTTCGCGGCTGATGCCGAGGAGGTAGAGGATCGTGTCGAGGTAGGGGACGCTGACGTGGGTGTCGGCTGCCGCTCGGACGACGGGCTTGGCGTTGAAGGCGATGCCGAGGCCGGCTGCGGCGAGCATGTCCAGGTCGTTGGCGCCGTCGCCGATCGCGACCGTCTGGGACAGCGGCGTACCGGACGTCTCGGCGAAGCGGCGCAGAGTGGTGGCCTTGCCGGCCCGGTCGACGATTTCGCCGAGCACCCGGCCGGTGAGTTTGCCGTCGACGATCTCCAGCACGTTCGCGGCGGCGAAGTCGATCCCGAGGTCGGCCGCGAGCTTGTCGGTGATCTGGCTGAAGCCGCCGCTGACGATGGCGAACTGGTACCCGAGCCGCTTCAGCGTCCGGACCAGCGTGCGCGCACCCGGCGCCAGCTCGATCTCCCGGTAGACCTCGTCCAGCGCCGACTCCGGCAACCCCTCGAGCGCCGCCACCCGGCTGCGCAGCGACTCGGCGAAGTCCAGCTCACCGCGCATCGCCTGCTCGGTGACCGCGGCAACTTCCTCGAGCCGCCCGGCGTGCGCCGCGAGCATCTCGATCACCTCGCCCTGGATCAGGGTCGAGTCGACATCCATCACGATCAGCCGCTTGGCCCGCCGGTACAGACCACCAGGCTGTACTGCGACGTCCAGTCCCTGCCTGACCCCTTCGAGCGCGAGCACCGTCCGCAGCGAGTCGGGGTCGGCGCCCGACACGGCGATCTCCATCGCGGTGACCGGGTAGCGCGCCATCCGGCTGATCCGGTCGATGTTGGCGCCGGTGTCGGCGATCCGCCCGGCGATCGCGGCGAAGCCGTGCGCGGTCAACGGACTACCGATCACCGTGACCTGGGTCCGGCCCTTGCGGCGCGGCTCGTTGTCGCCGAACCCCTTCTTCAGGCTGATGTCGACTTCGAGGTTCTCGGCGAGCGCCTTGAGTTCCCGCTTCAGCTCTTTGTGGTCCCGCGGCGCCGTGAGCAGCACGCCGAGCACCAGCCGGCCGCGGAGTACGACCTGCTCGGCGTCGATCACGTCGAGGCCGCGGAGCGCGAGCATCGACAGTACTGCGGAGGTGAGGCCCGGCCGATCCGTACCGGTCAAGGTGACCAGCAGGGTGGGGCGGTCTGCCATCTGCGTCTCGTGCTCAGCCTGTCCTGTCATCTCAAGGCCTCAGGCTACCGATGAATTGTTAACGGGAGGTGGGCGGTCCACATGCCGCGACGAGAGCACGCCGGGCAGCGGCGGCCAGATCCAGCAAGGTCCGGCGGCGGGCGTCGGCTTCCGCGCCGGTGACGGCGGCGCCGTCGTCCTCCAGAGCGGCGTCGGCGATGGCCAGGCAGCGGCGCGCGGTCGCGGCGGCCTTCACGGCTCGCGCCTCGTAGCCGGGGGCAAGGTCGTCGCCCTTGCCCGAACCGATCCGGCGGATGTCGATCAGCGCG
This sequence comes from Kribbella catacumbae DSM 19601, assembly GCF_000372465.1. Lineage (GTDB taxonomy): Bacteria > Actinomycetota > Actinomycetes > Propionibacteriales > Kribbellaceae > Kribbella > Kribbella catacumbae. The sequence continues at coordinate 251,066 of NZ_AQUZ01000005.1, read as the reverse complement.
TCCGCGACCTCCGGCTTCCACCGGGCGACGTCGAGCGCGGCCAGCGATTCGGCCGCCTCGATCAGCGCCGCCCGCAGCCCACGATCGGCTTCACCCAGGTCGGCCGGCAGGGGACTGGTTGCCCGCAGCACGGTCCACTGCACCGCCGGACCGACGTACGCCGGTATTAGCCCGATCTCGGCACCACTCAGTACTACGGCCTCACCCGTCTCCAGCGCGGCCTCATTGAAGGGAGGCGGCCCGGCCAGCCCGATCGGGTCGCCCGGGATCGGCAGTGCGAGATGCGCCTGGGTGGCGCCGGCCGCGCGCAAGAGGTTGAGGGCCACGGGCAACGTCGCCGGGGTGGGATGCGCCGCGAGGCCGGACACGTGGTGCCCGACGTCCTCGCCGAGAATCTTGTGCGCTGCGGTGTCCGGATCGCAGGCGCCGGTCAGCATCGCGTTCGTCCACACGGTGAAACGCACCGAGGCGGCAGTGGTCAGCACACCCACCAGTGTCCCACCCTGCTGGCCGCGCCTCGACACCAGCAGGGTCGGCGCGAGCGACCCCCACCCACCACACTCGCCGTTCTCTCATCCGGACGGTCGTGACCCGGCGACAGCAGGGTCGGTGCGACCCCGTAGGTTTTGGCCCATGACTGCAGTGGCGGAGCTGGCCGGTGTCTCGATCGTGCGCGGTGGCGCGCTTCTGCTCGACGCCGTCGACTGGTCCATCGAGGAGACCGACCGCTGGGTCGTGATCGGGCCGAACGGGGCCGGCAAGACGACGATGCTGCAGATCCTTGCGGCCCAGATGCACCCGACGACCGGCGTGGTCGGACTGCTCGGCGAGGTGCTCGGCGCGATCGACGTGTTCGAGCTGCGGCCGCGGATCGGGCTGACCAGCGCCGCGCTCGCGGACCGGCTGCCGAGGTCCGAGCGCGTCGCGGATGTCGTCGTCTCCGCGTCGTACGCCGTACTGGGTCGCTGGCGTGAGGAGTACGACGAGCTGGACCACCAGCGGGCCAAGGAGCTGCTGACCGAGCTCGGCATCGGCCACTTGAGCGAGCGCACCTTCGGGACGCTGTCCGAGGGGGAGCGCAAGCGGGTCCAGATCGCCCGCGCGCTGATGACGGATCCCGAGCTGATGCTGCTGGACGAGCCGGCCGCGGGTCTCGACCTGACCGGGCGCGAGCAGCTGGTCCGGTCGCTCAGCTCGATCGCGACCGCCGAGGGCTCGCCAGCGATGGTGCTCGTCACCCATCACGTCGAGGAGATCCCGCCGGGCTTCACCCACGGTCTGCTGCTCAAGCAGGGCCGGGTCGTTTCGGCCGGCCCGATCGACCAGGCGCTCACCGCTGAGACCCTGAGCGAGACCTTCGACCTCGCCCTCAGCCTCGACCACCAGGACGGCCGGTACTTCGCCCGCGCCCTCTGACCCAGCTTCCCTTCCCCGCCGATGTGATGCCCACTTCACCGGACGTCGGCGGAATCCGGCGGTGGATTCCGCGCGTCACACTGGTGGTGGGCCTGCCTGAGGTCCCGAACGCGGATAGGCTTGGCAGATGATGGATTGGCTGCGGGAGAACGTGTGGGCGGCGTGGCTCGGGCTCGCCGCCGTACTGGGCCTGGCGGAGTTGGCTTCGCTCGACTTCACCTTGCTGATGCTTGCCGCGGGGGCGATCACCGCGGCCGGCGTAGGCGCCCTGTTCCCGCATCTGCTCTGGCTGCAGATCGTCGTCGGCCTGATCACCGCCGCGGCGATGCTGGCCGCGATCCGGCCGCTGCTGGTTCGCAAGATCCACCACGGCATCGAGCTGAAGACCGGTTCGGCCCATGTGATCGGCCGCAGCGGCGTCGTGGTCAAGGAGATCCACCCCGACGGCGGCGGCTCGATCAAGCTGAACGGTGAGCTGTGGACGGCCCGCCCGTACGACGAGGTCTCCACCATCGCGCCCGGCACCCGCGTCGAGGTGATGTCGATCGACGGCGCCACCGCGGTCGTCTACCCGATCGGCCAACCCATCGACCACACCCTCCCCGAACTCGGCACCGACCCGGAACAGAAGAACGCCGAACCACCCCACTGACCTCCCCGCCTCGTGACGCTTCGCGTCACCTCGAAGGAACAAAGTGCGCGGGCACACGCCCCCGGCTCGTGACGCTTCGCGTCACCTCGCACGAGGATCCGCTGACGAAAGGCTCGTCGCCCCAGACCCGAGGCGACACCTCGGCCAGTCGTCTGGCGCCATGGCGACCGATCAGTGGGCTCAACCCTCCCTGTCGGGGTTCGCCCCCTGGTAGAGCAGTGGGCGAACCCCCAGACGAGGGGCGAACCCCCAGACAAAGGGCGAACCCCCAGACAAAGGGCGAACCCCCAGACAAAGGGCGAACCCCCAGACAAAGGGCGAACCCCCAGACAAAGGGCGAACCCCTGCGGAGTACGGCGAACCCCGCGCAGCCGTCGATCGGCCCGCGCAGCTGTCGATCGGGGCAGATGCGGCGACCTTGGCCGTGCCCGCCACTCGGGGAGGGATCGGTTGCCTGCGCGTGGTGTGGCGCGGTTGCGCCGGCGGGCGGTCGAAGTACTGTCGGGTCCACGGACATCGTTGCCATCGACGCCTCAAAGGGCAGTTTCCGGATCGTGAGGGAACCGTTGCCCACAGTGGCCCGTCGATAGGAAAGACTGTCCGTCCTGAGGGTTCTTCGAGTGGGAGGGTCACGTGACCGCGTTCCTCATAGTGCTGGCATTGGTCGCCTTACTGGTGGTCGTCACACTGATCAAGTCCGTCCGGGTCGTGCAGCAGCAGACCGTCGGCATCGTGGAACGGTTCGGGAAGTTCAAGGTCGGCTTGCAGCCCGGCCTGAACCTGCTGACCCCGTTCGTCGACAAGGTCCGCTACACGATCGACATGCGCGAGCAGGTCGTCGCGTTCCCGCCGCAGGGCGTCATCACCGAGGACAACCTGATGGTGTCGATCGACTCCGTCATCTACTTCCAGGTGAACGACCCGGTCCGGGCGACGTACGAGATCTCCAACTACATCCAGGCGATCGAGCAGCTCACCATGACGACGCTGCGCAACATCATCGGTGGCATGGACCTCGAGCAGACGTTGACCAGCCGCGAGGAGATCAACGAGAAGCTGCGGTACGTGCTCGACGAGGCGACCGGCAAGTGGGGCATCCGGGTCAACCGGGTGGAGCTGCGCTCGATCGACCCGCCGCCGTCGATCCAGGACTCGATGGAGAAGCAGATGCGCGCGGACCGCGACAAGCGCGCCGCGATCCTGACCGCCGAAGGTATGCGCCAGTCGGCCGTCCTGTCGGCCGAGGGCCAGAAGCAGTCCGCGATCCTCACCGCGCAAGGTGATCGCGAGTCCCGCATCCTGCGGGCGCAGGCCGAGCGGGAGGCGCGGATCCTGAAGGCACAGGGTGAGGCGCAGGCCATCACCACCGTCTTCAACGCGATCCACGCCGGCAAGCCCGACCAGGGTCTGCTCGCCTACCAGTACCTGCAGATGCTGCCGTCGATCGCTCAGGGCGACTCGAACAAGCTGTGGATCATCCCGAGCGAGATCGGCAAGGCGATGGAAGGCCTCGGCAGCGCCGTCGGCCAGATCGCCGGCATCACCCAGAAGGCCGAGGGCCCGTTCCCGGAGCCCGAGCTGGGTGACTCCGCCGCCGTCCAGGTCGACAGCGGGATGGGCACGGCGGCGACCCCGGATGCCGCGGTGGCCGAGGCCGACAACGCAGTACAGGAAGCTATCGCGGCCGCGCAGAACGCCGCGGTCAGCTCGCGCAGCCAGCAGGCGGCGGCCCCGGCGGTCACCTCGGCTCCCGAGCCGGCGCCCCCGGTGCAGGACGGCCCGGCACAGGAACGCTGACACCCGGTACGACGTACTGGCACCCGGCCCGGCTCACCCATCACGGGGGAGCCGGGCCGTGTGATGTGCAATGCAGTTTTGCGTTCACTTGCCGGACTGATACGCAGGAACGACCGTCAGATGCGTAGAGTCTGGCAGCGATGACATGGTTCGAGGCGCTGTTCGTCCTGGTGGCAGGAATGGGCGCGGGCACAATCAACGCGGTGGTGGGTTCAGGCACCTTGCTGACCTTCCCCGCGTTGCTTGCCGTCGGCATCCCACCGGTCCTGGCGAACGTCAGCAACAGCGTCGGCCTGGCACCCGGTACTGCGGCCGGCGCGATCGGCTATCGGCGCGAACTCGAAGGCCAGCGCGGCCGGATGTTCCGGCTGATCCCGGCCTCGCTGATCGGTGGCATCGCCGGAGCCGTCCTGCTGCTCACGCTTCCCGGCTCGGCCTTCAAGGCCGTCGTACCGGGGTTGATCCTGCTCGGCTGCGTGCTGGTCGCCCTGCAGCCCTGGTTGTCCAAACGCATCAACCGCCCTAACCACGTCCATCGCGGCGCCTGGTGGGTGATCCCGGCCGTCTTCCTGACCGGCGTGTACGGCGGGTACTTCGGTGCCGCCCAGGGCGTACTGCTGATGGCGATCCTCGGCATCGGCATGGACACCAACCTGCAGCGGATGAACGGCCTGAAGAACGTGCTCGCCACGGTCGTCAACGGCGTGGCCGCGATCTTGTTCATCATCGTCGCGGACGTGGACTGGCTGGCGGCGGCGCTGATCGCGGTCGGCTCGACGATCGGCGGTTTCGTCGGTGCCCGTTACGGACGCAAGCTGCCGCCGACGGGTCTGCGCGCGCTCATCGTCGTGATCGGCATCGTCGCCATCGTCACGATGGTCTTCTGACCTCGAGCCCGGCCAGCAGAAGGTCCAGCCCGTAGTCGAACTGCTCGTCGCCACCCGTAGTACGGGCCAATTCCGCAGCCAGCTCGACGACGGTCGGGTACTGATGCGACGACAGCGACTCCATCGTCGTACGCAATCGGCGCCAGGAGTCGGGGTCACGCCGCTCGGCCGCCATCTGGATCTCCCAGGACGTCGCTCCGAGCACATAGGTGAACAAGGTGGTGTGCGTCCGGGCCGCGGTCTCGGCGTCGAGCCCGGCGGACCGCAGTACGCCGAGCAGGCCTTCGGCCACGCGGGCGGTCTCGTGGCCGCTCAACGGGCGGCTCCCGAGTAGTTGCGCGAGGCAAGGATGCTGCAGCATCAGCGCGCGCATCCCACGGCAGACGGACCTGACCTGGTCCGGCCAGGCCAGCTCCTGCGGTACGGCGGGCACGAGCGCCATCAGGTGGTCGCGCACCGCGTCGTACAGGTCGTCCTTGTTGCGGAAGTAGGTGTAGAGGGCCATCGGGCCGACGCCCAGCTCGGCCGCGAGACCGCGCAGGCTGAAGGCGTCGGTGCCCTTGGCCTCCATCAGGTCGAGCGCGGTCTGCACGATCAGCTCGGAGCTGAGCGTGTTGCGCGGCGTCCTGGCTCGGCTGGCTGGCATCTGGCTGTCTCCCAAGTCACATCGAAAGCTATAACGTACGGTGTATAGTACACCGTAGAGCAGACCGAAGACGAGAGGAACGTAACCGTGCGAGCCGTACAGATCACCGAGTTCGGTGGCCCCGAGGTGCTGAAGGTCAGCGAGATCGAGGAGCCGGTGCCGGGCGAGGGTCAGGTCCTGATCACCGTGGACCGGGCCGGTGTGAACTACGCCGACACCCACCAGGTCGAGAACAGCTACCTGTCGAAGGCGGAGCTGCCGCTGATCCCGGGTGGCGAGGTCGTCGGCCACACCGCGGACGGCCGTCGCGTCGTCGCACTGGTCGGCACGGGCGGGTATGCGGAGAAGGCCGTCGGTTACGCCCAGGCCGCGTTCGACGTACCGGAGGGTGTCAGTGACGCCGATGCGCTGGCTTTGGTCGTGCAGGGTACGAGTGCTTGGCACCTGCTGAAGACGTCGACCCACCTGCAGCCGGGGGAGTCCGTGCTGATCCACGCCGGTGCCGGCGGGGTCGGTTCGCTCGCCATCCAGCTCGCGAAGCTGTCGGGCGCCGGCCGCGTGATCGCGACCGCGTCCACCGAGGAGAAGCGCAAGCAGATCCTCGAGCTCGGTGCGGACGCCGCCATCGACGGCAACCCCGAGGGCCTGAAGGACCGGATCATCGAGGCCAACAACGGCAAGCCCGTCGATGTTGTGCTCGAGATGGTCGGCGGCAAGACCTTCGACGAGTCGTTCGACGCGCTCGCCAAGTTCGGCCGCATGGTCACCTTCGGTGCCGCCTCGCGTGAGGCCGCGGCCGCCATCCAGCCCGCGCGGCTGATGAAGGGGTCGAAGACGATCGCCGGCTTCTGGCTGGCCGACTGCTTCAAGGACCCGGCGATGCTGAGCCTGCCGCTGGCCGAGCTGTTCGCGCTGGTCCAGGACGGCAAGCTGCATGCGGTCATCGGCGGCGAGTACGGCCTGTCCGAGATCGCCACCGCCCACGAAGACATGCGAGCCCGCCGGACCGTCGGCAAGCTCGTTCTTGACCCCACTCGCTAAACCCCGCCCCCACTAGGAGTTCAAGCAATGACCATCGCAGTCGAAAAGGTTCTTTACACCGCCCGCGCCACCGCCGAGGGCGGCCGCGACGGCCGCGCCGCGTCCGACGACGGCAAGCTCGACGTCACCGTCGCGCCGCCGAAGGAGCTCGGTGGCAACGGCCAAGGCACCAACCCCGAGCAGTTGTTCGCCGCCGGCTACGCGGCCTGTTTCCACAGCGCGATGAAGACCGTCGCCCGGGTCACCAAGCAGGACGTCACGGGCTCGACCGTCAGCGCGGCCGTCGGCATCGGCCCGATCAACGGCGGCGCCGGCTACGGCCTCGAGGTCGAGCTGGTCGTGAGCCTGCCGACCCTCGAGCGGGAGGCCGCCGAGGAACTCGTCGCCAAGGCCCACCAGGTCTGCCCGTACTCCAACGCCACCCGCGGCAACATCAAGGCCACCCTCACCGTCGCCTGACCAACCACACCGTTCATTCGCCCCTTTTTGACGCTCCCGACCAACGCCCCAACGCCGGGCTTTATCCACAGAGCGTCAAAAAGGGGCGAATGAACGGTGTGTCGGGTGGTCAGGTCATTCGCTGGAGGGCTTCGGCGAGGAGGGACTGGGTGGCGTTGACCGGTGCTGCTGCGATGGTCAGGGCTTCCATGATCGCGGCGTACTCGTCCAGGTCCTCGAGCTTGTCGAGGTAGAGCGCGCTGGCCGCGTGCTCGATGTAGACGACATCCGGCAGATCCCCTTCCGGGAATCGCAGGATGCTGAACGCGCCACCCGCACCCGGATAGCCGACATTGCTGAACGGCATGATCTGCAGCGTGATGTTCGGCAGCTGCGAGACCGTGATCAGGTACTCGATCTGCTCCCGCATGGTCGCCCGCCCGCCGACCGGCCGATGCAGCACGGCCTCGTCGATCACCACCCACAACCGGGCCGGATCGGGCCGGGTCAGGATCTGCTGCCGGGTCACTCGCAGCGACACCCGCTGGTTGACCTCGTCGGCCGGCAGGTAGGCCTTGCCGAGCTGGACGACGGCCCGGGCATAGTCCTCGGTCTGCAGCAGGCCGGGAACGAAGAGCACCTCGTAGGTACGGATCAGCTTGGCCGCGACCTCGAGCCCGACGTAGTTGGCGAACCAGCTCGGCATCACGTCGCCGTACCGCGACCACCAGCCGGGGTTGTTCGCCGCCCGGGCGAGCTCCATCAGCCGCTCGCGTTCCTGGCTGTCCTTCATCTCGTACAGGTCGAGCAGGTCGTTCACATCGCGTTCTTTGAACCCGACGCGGCCGAGTTCCATCCGGCTGACCTTGGACTCCGAGGCCCTGATCTGCCAGCCCGCGTCGGCGCGGCTGATCCCCGCGGCCTCACGCATCCGGCGCAGGTGACCACCCAGCATGATGCGCAGCGCGGTCGGCCCACCATCCCCTCCCGCAACCGTCACCCCAGCATGTTATCGAACGTTCAGACTGCGGAGGCGAGTCCGAGCACCGTGGCGCCGGGAAGCTTGGCGAGATCCGCGCCCTCGACGAGCAACTTCGAGCCGCGGATCCCGCTGCCGATCACGACCAGCCCGGCCTGGGCCACCGCGTCGTCCACCAGCACCGGCCAGGCCGCCGGTACGCCGATCGGCGTGATGCCGCCGTACTCCATCCCGGTCGAGCCGACCGCGTCGTCCTGCGCCGCGAACGAGATCTTCCGGACGCCGAGGTGCTTGCGGACGACGCCGTTCACGTCCGCCCGATGAGTGGCGAGCACCATCACCGCCGCGTACGTCGACTCGCCGGCCCGCTTGCCATGCACGATCACGCAGTTGGCCGACGCGGCCATCGGTACGTCGTACTCCGCGCAGAATGCTGCCGTGTCGGCCAGGGTCGGGTCGATCGCCACCGCCCACGCCGGCAGGTCGTCGAGCGCCGTACGGACCGGCTCGGCCAGGAGTTCGGGGACGTCGGCAGCGGGTCGCCAGCCGAGATTGCCCAGCACCGGCGCCGTCACAGCGGGGCGTCCACGAGGTCGGCGTACTCGGTGTGTTCCTTCAGAAAGTCTTGGTAATAAGGGCATGCCGGCCGGACCCGCAGCCCTGCATCCCGGGCGTCGTCAAGCGACCTGGTCGCGATCTTGCCCGCCACCCCACGGCCCCGGTACTCCGGCAGCGTCTCGGCATGCAGGAAGGAAATCACCGAGTCGTGCAGCTTGTAATCGACGAAGCCCATCAGGTTGCCATCGGCATCTCGGGCCTCGTACCGGCTGGCGTCCTTGGCATCCGCGATTGCGATCTCGTTCTCCATGCCAGCCACTGTATCCAGCCTCCTACGACACTCGACAGCTAGCCACAACCTAGGATCACCCCGTGGGTTCTCTCCTGGTAGCCGGTACTACGTCCGATGCGGGTAAGACGACTGTCGTGACCGGGCTTTGCCGGTGGTTGGCGCGCCAGGGGGTTCGCGTCGCGCCGTACAAGGCGCAGAACATGTCGAACAACTCCATGGTCTGCGCCGACGGAGCCGAGATCGGCCGCGCGCAGTGGATCCAGGCTGTCGCGGCTGGGGCCGAGCCTGAGGCGGCTATGAATCCGGTGCTGCTCAAACCGGGGAGCGATCGCCGCAGCCATGTGGTGCTGATGGGGGAGCCGTGGGGTGAACTGACCGCTCGCGGGTTCCTCACCGAACGTGCCGAGCTGGCGAAGGCGGCGTTCGCGGCGTACGAAGACCTGGCCTCGCGGTACGACGTCGTGATCAGCGAGGGTGCCGGCAGCCCCACCGAGATCAACCTGCGCCAGTCGGACTACGTGAACATGGGGCTCGCTCAGCACACGCGGGCGCCGGTGGTCGTTGTCGGCGACATCGATCGCGGCGGGGTCTTCGCGTCGATGTTCGGCACGGTGGCGTTGCTCGATGCGGCGGATCAGCAGTTGATCAGCGGGTTCGTCGTGAACAAGTTCCGCGGCGACGTCTCGTTGCTGCAGCCCGGGATCGACATGCTCGGCGCCGTGACCGGACGGCCGACGTACGGCGTACTGCCGTGGTTGCCGGGCCTTTGGCTCGACTCGGAGGACGCGCTCGACGTACCGGCTCGGCGGGTGGCAGGGGAGTCGGATGTGCTCACGATCGCGGTGGTGCGCTTCCCGCGGATCAGCAACTTCACGGATCTCGATGCGCTCGCCGTCGAGCCGACCACCAGCGTCTTCTTCACGGCGAGTCCCGCTGAGGTCCGCGACGCCGATCTCGTCGTCCTGCCCGGTTCGCGCGCGACGACCGCCGACCTCGCCTGGCTGCGGTCGACGGGTCTGGCTGACGCGGTGACGGCTCGGGTGGCGGCTGGACGGCCGGTGCTGGGGATTTGTGGTGGGTATCAGTTGCTGGGCGGGGAGATCTCGGATCCGCTGGGGGTCGAGGGTGGCGGGTCCCATCACGGGCTGGGGTTGTTGCCGGTGGCAACTGTCTTCGCTGCGGAGAAGGTGCTTGCCCGGCCGGCGCGGACGGCGTACGAGATCCATCATGGTGTCGTGACGGTGAGTGGGTCGGCTGAAGAGTTCCCTGGCGGCTGCCGGTCGGGGGTGGTGTGGGGGACTATTTGGCACGGGTTGCTGGATGACGACGTCGCGCGGCACGCGTTCTTGACCGAGGTCGCCGCGCTGACCGGCAAACCTGCGCCGGACGGTACGACGTCGTTCGCCGCTCTCCGCGAAGCCCGGCTGGATCTGCTCGCCGACGCCATCGACGAACACCTCGACACCTCGGCCCTGCTGAGCCTGATCGAATCCGGAGCGCCCGGCGGCCTGCCCTTCGTGCCGCCTGGTGCGCCGACTTTGTCGGTGGGCTGATCTAGCGTCTTGTCCGTGGACCTCAAGACAGAGCTACACCTCAAACTCAAGGCATCCCGCGCCATCCTGCTGTCGAAGCTCGACGGCCTCACGGAGTACGACCGGCGCCGCCCGCTCGTACCGTCCGGCACCAACCTGCTTGGCCTGGTCAAGCACCTGGCCGGGCTGGAGTATGGCTACCTGGGCGAATGCTTCGGCCGGGTACCTCCGGAGAAACTCGCCTGGTACGAGGACGGCTCAGTCTGGGACGGCGCCGACATGTGGGCCCTCCCGACCGAGTCGACGGAGTACCTGACAGGTCTGTACGAACGCGCCTGCGCCTTCGCCGACGAAACGATCACCACGCTGGACCTGGACGCTCCCGGCTCAGTAGCCCACTGGGCCGAGGGCAGCCGAGCAACCACCCTAGGCGTCCTCCTGATCCGCATGGTCGACGAAACCGCCCACCACGCGGGCCACGCCGACATAGTCCGAGAGCTGATCGACGGCACCGGCGGCCCCGACGCCGACGTACTCGACGAGGCCGGCTGGACGGAGTACTACACGAACCTCGAGCAGGCCGCAGCGACTTTCAAGTAGAAGGGCTCCCATCGCCCCGCCCACTCCGGGTGCGCCGCTCCTGCGTCGCGGCTTGGGTGCCGGTCCTCCACCACATGCCAACCCCGGTGGCATGCCACCGGAACCCCTCGCTTGAGCGTGCGACCGGCGCCACCACGCGACTTGGCGTGTGGTGGCCGTCCGGCCCACGAGGAACTCCACCAGCGCACGGACAAGCCACCGAAGGCGGCTCTCTCTTGGTCAGATGCCGCCAACGATGTGCTTAACCCCGCTTCGCGGGGATCGCCCCCTGGCAGACCAATAGGCGAACCCTCCCGCAAGGGGCTAAGCACACCAACCGCGACGCAGGAGCCGCGAAGCGGGGCGTAGTGCTGCCTGCGAAGATGGCGGGGTGGATCGACTGGAGCTGTTCCAGCAGCATCGTGGGCGGATGTTTGGGATCGCCTACCAGATGCTCGGCTCGGCGACAGACGCTGATGAGGTGCTTCAAGAAGCCTGGCTGCGGTGGCAGTCCGTTGATCACCAGACGGTCAAGGAGCCGGCCGCGTTTCTGGCGAAGGTCGTCACCAACCTCTGCCTCAATCAGTTCACGAGCGCCCGTGCCCGTCGCGAGACCTACGTCGGCGAGTGGCTACCAGAGCCGACCAACCACCAAGGCCCACTCGACCAGCTAGCCCAGCAGGAGTCCGTCTCCTACGCCCTGCTACTCGTGCTCGAGAAGCTGACCCCAGCCGAGCGGGCGGCGTACGTACTGCGGGAAGCCTTCGCCTACTCCCACCGTGAAGTCGCCGACCTGATCGGTACGACGGAAGCCAACGCGCGCCAACTCCATTCACGAGCGCGCAAGCACGTCGCCGCCGACCAGCGAACCGCTCGCGTGGACCCCGGCAAATGGCGCCTGCTCGTCGAGCGGTTCCTCGCCGCGGCCCAGCACGGCGACATCGCCGGTCTGGAAAAGCTGCTCGCCGCCGATGTCGTCTCCCGCGCGGACGGCGGCGGCAAGGTCATGGCGGCCCGCAACCCGATCCACGGTCGCGACCGGGTGGCGCGCTACCTGATCGGCACGCTGACCAAGTTCGGCGCCGGCATCACGCCGTACCTCGGTGAGGTCAACGGCGAGCCAGCGATCATCGCCGCCGCCCCCGATGGCATGCGCGGGGTGATCTTCATCCACTTCGAGGGTGACCTGATCGCGAGCCTCGAGATGGTGCTGAATCCCGACAAGTTGTCACGAATCGAAGGGCTGCCCGGTCTGGACTGGTGAACCGAAAGGAAACCACTCCATGCGAACCATCCTCGTCACCGGCGGAACAGGAACCCTCGGCCGCCCGACCGTCCAGCGACTGCGCGCCGCCGGACACGACATCCGCGTCCTGAGCCGCAAACACGGACCCGGCCTGGTGACCGGCGATCTCACCACCGGCCAGGGCATCAAGGAAGCCGTGAACGGCGTAGACACCGTCGTGCACCTCGCCACCAGCCTCGGCCGCCGTGACGTCGCACAGACCCAGAACCTGATCGAAAGCGTGCGCCCGTCCGGCGTCGAGCACCTGATCGCGATGTCGATCGTCGGCATCGACGAGATCCCGCTCTCGTACTACCGCTACAAGCTGGAATCCGAGCGACTGATCACCCAGTCATCGATCCCGTACTCCGTACTGCGCGCAACCCAGTTTCACGACCTCATCGACCAGGTCTTCACCGCCCAGCGCTTCCTGCCGCTCCTCCTGGCCCCGTCGATCAAGCTGCAACCCATCGCCGTCGAAGACATCGCCGACCGCCTGGCCGAACTCGTCACCGCCCAACCGGCCGGCCGCGTCCCCGACATCGGGGGCCCTGAGCAACGATCCGTCCCCGACCTCGCCCGAGCCTGGAAGCACGCCGCCAACGCGAGCCGACCAGTGCTCCCACTACGCCTGCCAGGCAAGATTTTCCGCTCCTATGCGAGTGGATCAGCCATGACCACCGGTACGCCGTACGGCCACCAAACCTTCGACGACTACCTCACCAAGCGATTCGACCGATGAAGCTACGAGCCGGCCTGATCTTCCTCGCAGCCCTCCAAATGCTGGTAGGCAGCTGGACGCTGTTCTTCCCGTCGAGCTTCTACAACGACGTCCCCACGGTCGACTGGACCCCGCCGTACAGCGAACACCTCTTCAGGGACTTCGGCAGCACCACCCTTGGCATCGGCATCGTGCTGATCGCCGCCGCGATCTGGCTCGAACGGCGCCTGGTGCTCGTCGCCCTGCTCGCCTACCTCGCCTATTCCGTCCCACATCTGGCGTTCCACGCGCACCATCTGGAGGGCGATTCGCCAACGCTGTCGACCTTGCTCCTGGCCTTCACGATCCTGTGGGTCCTGATCCCGCTCGCACTGCTCCCAGCAGCGCTCAGCCGACCCCGCACCGGACACTGACTTGACTACTGTGACAGTACTACTGTCACAATAGGCCTCATGGGGCCACTGGATGGTGTGAAGGTTGTCGAGCTGGCCGGGATCGGGCCGGCGCCGTTTGGCTGCATGATGCTGGCGGAGCTGGGCGCCGACGTACTGCGGATCGAGCGCCCCGGCGGCGGTCTCGCGCTGGGTCCGCCGGAGCTGGAGCTGGTGAATCGCGGCCGCCGAAGCGTCGCCCTCAACCTGAAGGACCCGGCCGCCGTTGCGACCGTCCTCGAGCTGGTCGCCAAGGCCGACGTGCTCGTCGAAGGCTTCCGGCCGGGCGTCGCCGAGCGGCTCGGGCTTGGTCCGGAGGCCTGTCACGAGGTCAACCCGAAGCTGGTCTACGGCCGGATGACGGGCTGGGGACAAGACGGCCCGCTCTCGCAATCGGCCGGACACGACATCGACTACCTCGCATTGTCCGGTGCTCTGCACTTGATCGGTCGGGCCGGCGGGCCTCCGCAGGTGCCCGCCAATCTGCTAGGCGACTTCGCCGGCGGTTCGCTCTATCTCGTCATCGGCGTCTTGGCCGCCTTGTTCGAGGCGCGGGGGAGCGGGCGCGGGCAGGTGGTCGACGCCGCGATCGTCGACGGCTCCGCGCACCTCACCACCATGCTGCTCGGCGCCCTCGCCGGCGGCAGCTGGAAGCAGGAGCGCGGCAGCAACCTCCTCGACACCGGCGCCCCGTTCTACGACGTCTACGAAACCTCGGACGGCGAGTACATGGCCGTGGGTGCCATCGAGCCGCAGTTCTACGAAGAGCTGGTCCGCCTGCTCGGCATCGACGCCCCCGACCGGTACGACGTGGCGAACTGGCCGGCCCTGCACAAACTCCTGACCGAGACCTTCGCCCAACACACCCAGGCCGAATGGACCGAGCTCTTCGACGGTACCGACGCCTGCGTCTCGCCCGTCCTCCCGCTGGCCGGCGACCACCCGCACTTAGTTGCCCGCAGCACCTTCATCGACCGGCACGGCGTTCGCCAGGCAGCGCCCGCTCCACGCTTCTCCCGTACTGCGACCGACGTCACCGAGCCGCCCCCGTCGCCCGGCCGGCACACCCGGGCCGCGTTGACCGATTGGGGAATCGCGAACGTCGACGCGCTGCTGGAGTCCGGCGCCGCCATCCAGGCCCCGTAGTACCAGCTCAACGACAGGAGACCGCCCGTGGAACGTCATCTCTTCGACGCCGATCACGATGCCTTCCGGGAGACCGCGCGAGCCTTCTGTGAGAAGGAGATCGCGCCGCATCACGACAGCTGGGAGGAAGCCGGCATCGTGCCGCGCGAGCTCTGGACCGCGGCGGGGGCAGCTGGGCTGCTCGGCTTCATGGTGCCCGAGGAGTACGGCGGCGGCGGGGTGCGCGACTTCCGGTTCAACGCCGTGGTGATCGAGGAGGTGACCAAGGCGCGCGCGAGCGGCCCTGGCTTCACGATTCACGCGGACATCGTTTCGGCGTACCTGCTGGACTACGCGACCGAGGAGCAGAAGGCGCGCTGGCTGCCGAAGTTCTGTACTGGCGAGATCGTCACCGCGATCGCCATGACCGAGCCGGGAGCCGGCAGCGACCTGCAGGGGATCACGACGACGGCCAGGCGTGACGGTGACGACTACATCGTGACCGGCCAGAAGACCTTCATCTCCAACGGCATCCTCGCCGACCTCGTCATCGTCGTCGCCAAGACCGACCCGGACGCCGGCTACCAGGGCATCTCGCTGATCGTCGTCGAGCGTGGGATGGAGGGCTTCGAGCGCGGCCGCAACCTGGACAAGATCGGGCTGAAGGCGCAAGACACCGCCGAGCTCTTCTTCGACAACGTCCGGGTGCCCGCCACGAACCTGCTCGGCGAGGAGGGCAAGGGCTTCGTCTACCTGATGGAGAAGCTGCCCCAGGAGCGGCTCGCCATCGCCGTGGTAGCTGCCGCCGCCTGCGAGAGCATGCTCGAGACGACCTTGCAGTACGTGAAGGACCGCAAGGCGTTCGGCCGCCCGATCGGCTCCTTCCAGAACAGCCGCTTCGTACTCGCCGAACTGGCCACCGAGACCCAGATCGCCCGCGTCTTCGTCGACCGCTGCATCGAGGAACTCAACGCCGGCGCCCTCACCGTCTCCGAGGCCGCGATGGCCAAGTGGTGGACCACCGAACTCCAGAAGAAGGTCGTCGACAAGTGCCTCCAGCTCTACGGCGGCTACGGCTTCATGACGGAGTACCCGATCGCCAAGGCCTACCTCGACACCCGGATCCAGACCATCTACGGCGGCACCACCGAAATCATGAAGGAAATCATCGGCCGCACAATGGGCATCTGAATGAGCAGGTAGCGCGGCCGGACCGCCGCCACTCACAAACCTCAACTGATCGCACCCGGTCAGGCGTGCGCAGGCGTGCTCCCGGGTGGAAACGGGCGGTTTGTGAGTGCCGGAGGTCCGGGCCTGCCGCCCAACATCACGAACGTACCTGGACCTTCGAGGGCTATCGCAGCAAGGCCATCGCCGTCGCGGTGCTGGGCGGCATCGAGTGTGAGTTCATCGTCCAGGGCTACGACGATGACGAGAGGCCCGACAGAGCGTGGCTCGGGTCCTTCATTGTCGTTGTGATCTTGACAGCGACATCTCGCCTGCGGTTGTGTTCTTAACATCCAAGTTTGGGAAGTTAACATGATCGAGTGAGAGGTAAGCGGATGAGGCAGGTGCGTGGGCTGGTTGCCATCGCCACGACGATGGTGGTCGCCATGGCGGCCGGAGCATGTGGTGCCGAGAACGACGCGGCGGCTGGCGGCGGTGGGAAGAACGCGAAGATCGCGTTCCTGATGCCCGACATCGCCTCGACCCGGTACGAACTGTTCGACGCGCCGCTGTTCAAGGCGAAGATGAAGGAGCTCTGCGCGGACTGCGAGGTGCTTTACCAGAACGCGGCGGCAGACCCCGCCAAGCAACAGCAGCAGGCGAACTCGATGCTCGCCCAAGGTGTGAAGGCGATCGTGATCGACCCGGTCGACTCCGCCGCGGCCGCCTCGATCGTCCAGGCCGCACAAGGCCAGGGCGTGCCGGTGATCGCCTACGACCGGCCGATCCCGGACAAGAAGGCCGACTACTACATCTCCTTCGACAACGAGAAGATCGGTCAGCTGATCGCCGAGTCGCTCGTTGACCACTTGAAGGAGACCAAGGCCACCGGCGGGATCCTGCAGGTCAACGGCTCACCCACCGACGCCGCTGCCGGCCTGATCAAGAAGGGGATCCACAACGCCGTCGACACCAGCGGGTTCAAGCTGCTCGCGGAGTTCGACACCCCGGGCTGGCAGCCGCCGAAGGCGCAGGAATGGGTGAGCGGTCAGATCACCCGCTTCCCCGGCAACCAGATCGCCGGCGTGGTCGCAGCCAACGACGGTACGGGCGGCGCCGCCATCGCCGCGTTCAAGGCGGCCGGTACCAAGGTGCCGCCGATCACCGGCAACGACGCCGAGCTCGCGGCGATCCAGCGGGTGATCGCGGGCGACCAGTACAACACCATCTCCAAGCCGATCAAGATCGTCGCCGACGCGGCCGCCGTGGTCGCCAACGAGTTTGCCCAGGGCAAGAAGCCGGCCGGCAAGGCCACCCTGTTCGACACCCCGTCTGAGTTGTTCACGCCGACCGTCGTCACCCAGCAGAACGTCGCCGAGATCCTCAAGGCTCCGGACTTCGCCCTGAAGATCGCTGACGTCTGTACGGCGGAGTACCAGGCCGGGTGCGAGAAGCTCGGGATCAGGTGATGGCGATCCTTCGCCTTCAGGGCATCAGCAAGAACTTCGGCGCGGTCGCGGCGCTCACCGACGTCGACCTCGAGGTGGACGCCGGCCAGGTGGTCGCGATCGTCGGCGACAACGGCGCGGGGAAGTCGACGCTGGTGAAGGTGCTCTCGGGAGTGCACAGCCCGGACGGCGGCCGGATCGCGTTCGAGGGCCGTGAGGTGACCATTCCCGGACCGGCGGCGGCTCACCGGCTCGGCATCGCCACGGTGTTCCAGGATCTTGCCCTGTGCGAGAACCTCAACGTGATCGAGAACCTGTTCCTCGGTCAGGAACTCAGCCCGTTCCGGCTCGACGATGTCGCGATGGAGGTCCGGTCCTGGGAGTTGCTCCGGCAGTTGTCGGCCAAGCTTCCGGCCGTCAGGTTGCCAGTGGCAGCGCTGTCCGGTGGGCAGCGGCAGACCGTGGCGATCGCGCGATCGTTGCTCGGGGATCCGAAGATCATCATCCTCGACGAGCCGACCGCCGCCCTCGGCGTCGCGCAGACCGCGGAAGTGCTCAACCTGATCGATCGCCTCCGGGAGAACGGTCACGGGGTCGTCATGATCAGCCACAACATGTCCGACGTACGAGCGGTGGCAGACCAGGTAGTGGTTCTGCGGCTCGGCCGGAACAGCGGCGTCTTCGATGCCCGGACCACATCGTCGGAGGAGATCGTCGCCGCGATCACGGGCGCCGGCGACAACGCGGTCACGCAACGAGCCGCGCGCTCCGAGACGGTTGACCGAAGCGGTATGGCTGGGGGTGCATGGTGATGGCGGCTGTCGACCTGAGCGATGAGCGGTTGCGGCAAGGCGTGGGGCCGCGGGCGGTTGTGGGTCTGCTGGTGGATCGGGTCCGGGCCGGCGAACTCGGGATGGTTCCCGTGGTCGCGGGGCTGGTGGTGATCTGGGCGGTTCTGCAGGCGCTGAATCCGATCTTCCTGTCCAGCACCAACCTGGTGAACCTGACGATGGAGTGCGTGCCCGTCGGGATCGTTGCGCTAGGCATCGTCTGTGTGTTGCTGATCGGCCAGATCGACCTGTCCGTCGGCTCGATCAGCGGACTTGCGGCGGCGATCACCGCGATCCTCTTCGTCAACGAGCAGTGGCCGGTCTGGGCCGCGGTACTCGCGGCCGTCGCGGCCGGATGCGCGATCGGCGTCCTCTACGCCCAGATCTACAACCGAGTCGGCATCCCGAGCTTCGTGATCACGCTCGCCGGTCTGCTGTCCTTCTTGGGCCTGCAACTGAAGGCGCTGGGCACTTCCGGTTCGGTGAACCTCCCGTACGACTCCGCCCTGGTCAGGTTCGCGCAGCTCTCCTTCGTGCCGGCCTGGTTGTCGTATCTCCTCGTCCTCGGAGCGGCAGCAGGCCTGTTCCTGGTCGGATACCTGTACGCGCGCAAACGCCGTACTGCGGATCTCCCGGCACGCTCGCTCCGGTTCCTGGTGATCCGGAGCGCGGTCCTCGTCATCGGACTCGGCTTCGCCGTCTGGTATCTGAACCGGAGCCGCGGCGTCGGCTGGATGTTCGTACTCTTGGTGGCGCTCGCCCTGGCCCTCCACTACGCCCTGACCTCGACCAAATGGGGCAAGTCCCTGTACGCCGTCGGCGGCAACGTCGAGGCAGCTCGTCGAGCCGGCATCAACGTTCGCTTGGTCTACGTCTCGGCCTTCGCCTTCTGTACGACGCTCGCGGCAATCGGCGGCGTACTCGGAGCAGCGCGACTGGCCGCTGCCAACCAGAGCAGCGGAGGTGGCGACGTGAACCTGAACGCGATCGCTGCGGCCGTGATCGGCGGTACCAGCCTGTTCGGCGGTCGAGGCACCGCCTTCGCCGCGGTGCTCGGCATCCTCGTGATCCAGTCGATCTCGAGCGGGCTGACCCTGCTCAGCCTCGATTCGTCGTACCGGTTCTTCGTCACCGGCGTCGTGCTGTTGCTGGCCGTCGGCGTCGACTCCCTGGCCCGCCGCTCTCGCGCCAGCCACGGCCGCTGAGGCGGGTGGTCAGCGGCGTGGGGGCTTGTCGCGGGAGCGGCGGATCGTGTCGCGTTGGGTTTCGCCGACGGCTCGCTCGTAGGCCAGCACCAGGCCCTGGATCGTCACCGGCTTGAAGCGTTCGACGAGTTGCTGGATGTGCTCTGGCGGGCCGCCTGAGTCGCGGTAGTGGGGCCAGACCTTGGTCCGGAACACCTCGGTCAGCTCCTCGGCCAATGCGCGCCCGTGCTCGGTGAAGATCCGCCCGGCGTCCAGCACCGCCTCGACCGGCAGGTCGAGGTCGAGCAGTTCCACCCCGAGGCTGAGGTGCGCCGTCGCGACCTGGAAGACGTCCTCGTCCGGCGTCGGCTCGACCACGCCCAGCGCGACGAGCATTTCGATGTCGTCATCGGTCAGTTCACGCCCAGTACGCCGTACCAGCGCCGTCCGGTCGAGCGTTTCGGGCAGGTCGCGCATCCAGGGGGTGAGCAGGGTCCGGTGCAGCGCGATGTCCTGCGGAGTCGCGTCGGCCGGGATGCGATCCAGGTAGCCCTCGATTGCCGACAGGGTGAACCCGTGCGCCTGTAGCTCTCGGACCAGATCCAACCGGGCGATGTGCTCGGGACCGTAGTACCCGACGCGCCCGCGGCGTACCGGCGGGGGGATCAGGCCGCGGCCGGCGTAGAAGCGCAGCGTGCGCACGGTCATCCCGACCCGCGCGGAGAGCTCGTCGACGGTCAGCATCGCCTCGTTCTGGCCGGACGGCTCGGCATCGGCTGGGACTGACGACAGGGGCATGGCGCAGATCATAGTGGCCCCCACTTGACCATCGTGACACCATCACTGTCACAATCGACTCAGACCATCCGAGGCAGACGACGGGATCACCATGACCGCAGCCAGCGAAGCCTTCCTGTACGACGCGATCCGGACTCCCCGCGGCAAGGGCAAGGCGGCGGGCGCCCTGCACGAGGTCAAGCCGATCCAGCTCATCACCGGGCTGCTCACCGAGCTCCGCGTCCGGCACCCGGAGCTGGACGAGTCCGCCATCGACGACGTCGTACTCGGTGTCGTCAGCCCGATCGGCGACCAGGGCATGGACATCGCCCGTACTGCGGTCCTCGCGGCGGGCTACCCGGAAACCACGGGCGGCGTGCAGCTCAACCGCTTCTGCGCGTCAGGCCTGGAAGCCGTGAACCAGGCGGCCCAGCGGATCCGCTCGGGCTGGGAGGACTTCATCCTGGCCGGCGGCGTCGAATCGATGTCGCGGGTGCCGATGGCCTCCGACGGCGGCGCTTGGGCGATGGATCCGGAGACCGCGATCCAGACCAACTTCATCCCGCAGGGCATCAGCGCCGACCTGATCGCCACCATGGACGGCTTGTCCCGCACCGACGTCGACGCGTACGCCGCGGAGTCGCACGCGCGGGCCGCGAAGGCCTGGGCCAACGGGTACTTCGCCCGCTCGGTCGTCCCGGTGACCGATCGCAACGGGCTGCAGATCCTGGACCACGACCAGCTCGTGCGGCCCGGTACGACGGTCGAAACGCTGGCCGGGCTGCCCGCCTCGTTCGCCGCGATCGGTGAGCACGGTGGCTTCGACTCGGTCGCGCTGGAGAAGTACGTGACGGTCGAGCGGATTAACCACGTGCACCACGCCGGCAACTCGTCTGGCATCGTCGACGGCGCCGCACTGGTTGCCATCGGCAACGAGAAGGCCGGCGAGGCGCTCGGCCAGGCGCCGCGCGGCCGGGTGGTCGCGGCGGCGGTCAGCGGAACCGATCCGACCATCATGCTGACCGGGCCGGCGCCCGCGGCCCGCAAGGCGCTTGCCAAGGCAGGGCTCGAGGTCTCCGACATCGACCTGTTCGAGATGAACGAGGCGTTCGCCGCCGCGGTGCTGCACTTCATGAGCGACCTCGGCGTCCCGCACGAGAAGGTGAACGTCAACGGCGGCGCGATCGCGCTCGGCCACCCGCTCGGCGCCACTGGCGCGATGCTGATCGGAACCCTGCTGGACGAGCTGGAGCGGCGCGAGCTGCGCTACGGTCTGGCCACCCTGTGCGTCGGCGGCGGCATGGGCGTCGCGACCATCATCGAGAGGCTTGCGGCATGATCGACTGGAAGAACTCGAACGGTGTCGTCACGCTGACGATGGACGAGCCGGGTGCCTCGGCGAATACCATGAACGACGCCTATGTCGGCGCGATGGCCGCGACCGTGGAGCGTCTGCAGGCCGAAAAGGACAGTCTCCAAGGCGTCGTCATCACCAGCGCCAAGTCCACGTTCTTTGCCGGCGGCAACCTGCAGCTGCTGTCCCAGATCCAGCCGGAGAATGCGGCCGAGGTGTTCGAGACGGTCGAGGAGATCAAGCGGCAGCTCCGCGTGCTGGAGACGCTCGGCGTCCCGGTCGTTGCCGCGATCAACGGTGCCGCGCTCGGTGGCGGGCTGGAGATCGCGCTCGCCTGCCACCACCGGATCGTTGCCGATGACAACCGCATCGAGATCGGTGTTCCTGAGGTGACACTCGGCCTGCTGCCCGGCGGTGGCGGCGTCACCCGCACGGTCAGGATGCTCGGCCTGCAAGACGCGTTGATGAAGGTCCTGTTGCAAGGGCAGCGGATGAAGCCCGCACACGCCAAGTCGGTCGGCATCGTCGACGAGGTCGTCCCCGCCGACGAGCTGCTCGACGCGGCGTACCGGTGGATCGACGCGTACGACGGTGACGCCAAGCAGCCGTGGGATCGCGACGGCTACAAGATCCCCGGCGGTACTCCGTCCTCGCCGAAGCTGGCCGCGTTCCTCCCGGCCTTCCCCGCGAATCTGCGCAAGCAGCTCAAGGGCGCGCCGTACCCGGCCCCGCGAGCCATCATGAGCGCGGCGGTCGAGGGCAGTCAGGTGGACTTCGCCACGGCCAGCAGGATCGAGTCCCGGTACTTCGTGTCGCTGGCGACCGGCCAGATCGCCAAGAACATGACCAACGCGTTCTTCTTCGAGCTCCAGGCGATCAACGCCGGGGCATCGCGGCCGGCCGACGTACCGGCGTACAAGGCCCGGAAGGTCGGGGTACTCGGCGCGGGCATGATGGGTGCCGGGATCGCCTACGTCTGCGCGAAGGTGGGCATCGAGGTGGTGCTCAAGGACGTCTCCCTGGAGGCGGCCGAGAAGGGCAAGGCGTACTCCGAGAAGCTGCTCGCCAAGCAGGTGCAGAAGGGCCGCAGTACGCCGGAGAAGGCGGAGGCGTTCCTGAGTCTGATCACGCCGGCTGCCGACCCGAACGACCTGGCCGGGTGCGACCTGGTGATCGAGGCGGTGTTCGAGAGCGAAGAGCTGAAGCAGAAGGTCTTCGCTGAGATCGCCGCTGTGGTGGAGCCGGACGCGTTGCTCTGCTCGAACACCTCGACCCTGCCGATCACGTCGCTTGCCGAGGGCATCGACCGGCCGGACGACTTCGTCGGCATGCACTTCTTCTCACCGGTCGACCGGATGCCGCTGGTCGAGCTGATCGTGGGGGAGAAGACGTCCGATCGCGCGCTGGCGAAGGCGTACGACCTGGTCCGGCAGATCAAGAAGACGCCGATCGTGGTGAACGACAGCCGCGGCTTCTTCACCTCGCGCGTCTTCGGCACGCTGGTGATGGAGGGTGCCGCGATGATTGCCGAGGGCATCAACCCGGTGACGATCGAGCGCGCCGCGACCCAGCTGGGCTTCCCGGCGCCGCCGCTGGCGATGCTCGACGAGGTCACCCTGACGCTGCCGATGAAGATCCGTGACGCGGCTCGCGCGGCCGGGGACAGCGCGGGTGCCTTCGACGACCACCCGGGCATGGCGGTTGCCGATCGCTTGGTCACCGAGTTCGACCGCAAGGGTAAAGCGGCCGGCGCGGGCTTCTACGAGTACCCGGCGGATGGTCCGAAGCACCTGTGGCCGGGGCTGTGGGAACACTTCGTGCGCGAAGGGGTCGACGTACCGCTGATCGACCTGCAAGAGCGGATGGCGTTCGCGATGTCACTCGAAACGGTGAAGTGCCTGGACGAGGGAGTACTACGCTCCGTCGCCGACGCCAACATCGGCTCCATCTTCGGCATCGGCTTCCCACCCCTCCACGGCGGCGCCCTCCAGTACATCAACGCCTACCAGGGTGGCCTCCCCGCCTTCGTCACCCGCACCCGCGAGCTAGCTCAAACCTACGGCTCCCGCTTCGAACCCCCCGCGCTCCTGGTCCGCAAGGCGGAGGCAGGCGAGAAGTTCGCCTGACCCCTGACCGGGACATTCAGTCCGGCATCAAGGACTGACCCAACCTCCTCCGTTCATTCGCCCGCTTTTCATCCGTTAGGAAACTGTCACCAATGGGCGGCCTGCACCGCGGGTGAAAAGGGGGCGAATGAACGGAGGAGTGGCGGGGGATCAGCTGTCGGCCGGCAGCTGGTACCTCGGTGTGACGATGGCGCGGGCCAGCGTGTGGAAGGCGAGGTTGAAGCTGACCACCGCGGGGCTCACGTCGCCGTCGATGTCGAGGGCCTCCACGTCGATCGCGTGCACCACGAAGTAGTAGCGGTGCACATGGTCGCCGGGGGGCGGGGCAGCGCCGCCGTACGACTTGGTGCCGTAGTCGTTGCGGATGTGGAACGCGCCGTTCTCCAGCCGCTCGGTGGTGCCCGCCCCGGTCGGGAGCTCGGTGACGGTGGCCGGCAGGCCGACCAGGACCCAGTGCCAGAAGCCCGACGGTGTCGGCGCGTCCGCGTCGAAACAGGTGACGACGAAGCCCTTGGTCTCGGTCGGGAAGCCGTTCCAGCTGAGCTGGGGTGACGTGTTCCCGCCGGCGAAGGCGTGGTTGTCGTCGAGTCGCTTGCCTTCGGCGACGTCGGTACTGGTGACCGTGAACGAACCGACCTCGGGAAGCAGTTGGTACGGGTCCGGCGCGACTGGCCGATGAAGCGACATCTGTGATCCTCCAGGATCTCGCGACGTGTGGTGAATCCGACATTACTGCTCAGATCCAGCCCACCCTGGCCGGGGCACCTGCCCGAAGGTGCGAAGATCGGTGGAGGCCTGCGTCCAGGCGGCCGAACGGACTGGAGGGATCAGCGGTGGAGGAGTATCTGGCCAGGATCGGCCCGGCCGACGCGGCCGCGATGCGGGCGGCCACGGAGCGTCAGCTGAAGCTGACGAAACCGGCCGGTTCCCTCGGCGTACTGGAGGAACTGTCCGTCCGGGTCGCCGGGATGACCGGCTCGTGCCCGCCCGCGGTGCCGACCGCCGCCGTCGTGACGGTCTTCGCCGCCGACCACGGTGTGCACGCGCAGGGCGTCTCGCCCTGGCCGCAGGAGGTGACTGCGGCGATGCTCGCGAACTTCGCGGCCGGCGGCGCAGCGGTCAATGCTTTCGCGGCGAACAACCGCGTCGATGTCCGAGTGGTGGACGTCGGCGTGGCCACCGCTGTGGACGAACTGGACATCGTGCATGCGAAGGTCCGTCCGGGGACGAGGGACCTCGCGGTGGAGAAGGCGCTCACGGCGGACGAAGTACTGGCTGCGGTGACGGTCGGCTTCGAGCTGGCCGACAAGTTGGTGCTCGACGGGTACCAGTGCCTGCTGACCGGTGACATGGGCATCGCCAACACGACGGCATCTGCCGCGCTGATCGCGACCTTCAGCGGTGGGACGGCCGAAGAGGTGACGGGTCGGGGGACAGGGATCGACGATGCCACCCTTGCGCACAAGACCGACGTCATCCGGGCGGCGCTGGCGCTCCACGACGTACCGGCTTCTGAGCCGCTGGCGGCACTGGCGGCGTACGGCGGGCTGGAGCACGCGGCGCTGGCCGGATACATCCTCGGAGCGGCCGCCAACAAGGTGCCCGTGATCCTCGACGGCGTGATCGCGGGTGCCGCGGCGCTCGTCGCGCAGGCACTCCACCCGGCGGTGATCGACTACTGCGTCGCCGGGCATCGCTCGGCCGAGGCTGGTCACGCGGTCGCGCTCAAGACGCTCGGCCTGCAGCCGTTGGTGGATCTGGACCTGCGGCTGGGGGAGGGGACAGGCGCAGTACTGGCCTATCCGATCCTCACCTGCGCCGTCCGGGCACTCGCCGAGATGGCGACCTTCGAGTCTGCGGGGATCGAGGCGTGACCGCGCCGTACCTGTCGGGCCTGGTGCTCACCGGCCGCCGTGTCGTGGTCGTGGGCGGCGGGGGAGTCGCGCAACGCCGGTTGCCGCGGTTGCTCGAGACGGGTGCCCAGATCGACGTCATCTCGCCGGCGATCACACCGACGATCGAGGGACTGCTGACCAACCCCGACCTGCGCTGGGTCGAGCGCGGGTACGCCGCCGGTGACCTCGACGGCGCCTGGTACGTCGTGGTCGCGACGGATGATGCCGCGGTCAACGATCAGGTCTCGGCCGAGGCGGAGGAGCGGCGGATCTTCTGCGTGCGCTCCGACGATCGCTCCCGGGCGACGGCCTGGACGCCGGCCTCGGGGCAACACGACCAGGTGACCATCGGCGTACTGGGTGGCGGCGATCATCGGCGGTCGGCCGCCGTGCGGGACGCGATCCTGGAGGAGTTGCGCGAGGGCGCGCTCGGGGCGCGGGACTCGCTGGCCAAGCAGCCTGGCGTGTACCTCGTCGGTGGGGGTCCAGGAGACCCTGATCTGATCACCGTGCGCGGGCGGCGGTTGCTGGCCGAGGCGGACGTCGTGGTCGCGGACAGGCTCGCGCCGCAGCCGTTGCTGGAGGAGCTGCATCCTGATGTGGAGCTGATCGACGCGGCGAAGTTGCCCCGCGGGCGGTCGGCGCAGCAGGAGGAGATCAACCGGATCCTGGTGGACCGGGCGTTGCAGGGCAAGGTCGTGGTCCGGCTCAAGGGCGGCGATCCGTACGTCTTCGGGCGCGGCTTCGAGGAGGCCATCGCGTGCGCGGAGGCGGGGGTCACATGGACCGTCGTACCGGGGATCACCAGCTCGATCGCGGTGCCTGCGGTGGCGGGGATTCCGGTGACGCATCGCGGGGTGACGCATGAGTTCACTGTCGTGTCGGGGCACATCCCGCCGGGGCATCCGGATTCGCTGATCAATTGGGAGGCGCTCGCGCAACTGCGCGGCACGCTGGTGTTGCTGATGGCGGTGGAGAACCTGCCGGTGATCGCTTCGACGCTGATCTCCCATGGCCGTGACGCGTCGACTCCGGCGGCCGCGATTGCCGATGGCACGCTTCCGGGCCAGCACCAGATCACGTCTGACCTGGGCGGCATCGCCGAGGCGATGTCGGCGGCCGGCGTCGGCGCGCCCGCGATCGTTGTCATCGGCAACGTTGTGGACGTGGCCGCCGGCCTGCCTGGCGGGGCGCCTTCCGGTGCGGCTTCCGGCGCGGGCTCCGCGTCGGGCTCCGGCGAGAGGCCTGCCGTGGCCTCTGACCAGGTCGCGGGTGCAGGCGTCGCCGATGCGGCTGAGGGGTCATGAGTCCGCTTGTTCCTGTGGACGATGCCGCGGATGAGCGGCTGGCGGACTACGTCCAGCTGAGGGAGGTGAATCTGCGCCGGCTGCTCGAGGAGGAGCACGGGCTTTTCATTGCCGAGGGCGACAAAGTGATCCGCCGCGCGTCCGACGCGGGGTACGAGCCACGCTCGTTCCTGCTGGCTCCGCGCTGGCTCGAGTCGCTGGCCGACGTACTGGAGAGGTGGCCGGCGGCACCTGTTTACCTGGTGACCGAGGATGTGGCTGAGCAGGTCACTGGATTCCACGTCCACCGGGGCGCGCTGGCGTCGTACCGGCGCCGGCCCTCGGTCGGGCTGGACGGATTGCTCGGCGGGCGACGGATCGCGATCTTCGACGACATCGTCGACCACACGAACGTCGGGGCAGGCTTCCGTGCCGCGGCGGCGATGGGCGTGGACGCAGTACTGGTGACGCCGACGTGTGCGGACCCGCTGTACCGGCGATCGATCAAGGTCTCGATGGGCACGGTCTTCCAGGTGCCGTGGACCCGCTTGTCTTCCTGGCCGGACTCGCTGGACCTGCTGAAGGAGCACGGCTTCGTCACCGCCGCGCTGGCACTGTCCGACGACTCGATCTCCCTGGACGACCTGACCGCACGGCGAGACGACAAACTGGCCTTGATCTTCGGCACCGAAGGGCACGGCCTAAAACCCCACGTACTCGAAAAGGCAGACCTGACGGTCCGAATCCCCATGTCCGGCGGAGTCGACTCCCTCAACGTCGCCTCCTCAGCCGCCGTAGCCTTCTACGCCACCCGCCCCTAACCGCTGGAGACCCGTCGGAGGTTGCCTTGCGTACAACAGAGCGACTGCTGCTGCGACCGTTCCAGGACGAGGATCTGCCGGCGTGGGCTGAGCTGAACACTGATCCCGAGGTGATGCGCTACCTCGGCGGCAAGCCGCTGAGCCGGGCCGAGTCGGATGCGATCGCGGCGGGGGTGAACGCGCAGTACGTTGCTGAAGGCACCGGCTTTCTGGCCATTGAGCGGCGGTCCGACGGCGCGTTCCTCGGTGCGGGCGGGTTGACCCACGAGTCCTGGCACCCGGATGACTTCGAGATCGGCTGGCGCTTGGCCCGCGCCCACTGGGGCCACGGCTACGCCACCGAAGCAGCCGCCTCCTGGCTGGCCTACGCCTTCACCGATCTCGACCTACCCCGCGTCCTGGCATCCACCGACGCCCCGAACACCAACAGCATCGCCGTGATGAAGCGCATCGGCATGACCTTCGACCACGAGGCCGTGCTGGAAGCCGACGGTGAACCCTTCGACGCCGTCATCTACTCCATCACCCGCGACAACTGGCACGCCTGACAACGCGTACGCCGGCCCCTCCGGCGCCCCACTCCAAACGGGTCTCGCCGTCGGCCGCTGCCCGGGATGCCTGGTTCAGCCCGACCCAGCTGGTTTCGGGTATGCGCGGACTGCGCCTGGGACCACGACGCCGACCAGGTCGCCGTTCTCAGGTGCGTCGTGACCCGGGACCCGCGCCACCAGGCGCGTCGTGGTGTCGGTGAGGTCGAGTCGGACCATGGCGTCCGGGCCGTGGTACGCGACGGAGACTACCCGTGCCGTCAGACCCGACGGAGCACCCAGCACGAGCTGCTCTGGCCGGATCATGGCGAGCACGTCGCCGGTGGCCGGTTCGGTGAGGTCGAGTTTGCCCAGTACACAGTCGACGACGCGGCCGTCGGCCAGGCCGGGTAGCAGCATCGTGTCGCCGAGGAATGCGCCTACCTCGGGTGTTGCGGGGGCGTCGTACACCTCAGCAGGGGTGCCGATCTGAGCGAACCGGCCGTCGAACATCACCGCCACCTGGTCGGCGAACGAGAGTGCCTCGGCCTGGTCGTGAGTGACCAGGACGGTCGTAGCGCCGCGTTCTCTGAGCGCGGTCAAGGTGGCCTCGCGGGTGGCGGCGCGCAACGCGGTGTCCAGGGACGAGAACGGCTCGTCGAGCAGTACGACGGCAGGCTCGCGGGCCAGCGCCCGGGCCAGCGCGACCCGCTGTTGCTGACCGCCGGACAACTGGTCTGGCCGGCGCCGGGCCAGGTCGGGGGACAGTCCGACGAGTTCGAGCAGCGGGCCGACCTGGGCCGCTCGGCGGCGTTCGGCCCGGGGGAGTCCGAAGAGGATGTTGCCGGTGACATCGAGATGCGGGAACAGCGCGCCGTCCTGGCGGACGTAGCCGATCCCGCGGCGTTCGGGCGCGACCATCCCCTTCTCGTCGGTGAGGACCTTCGCACCGATCTCGATCTGGCCGTGCGCCGGCCGGACGAAGCCGGCCAGTGCCCGCAGGAGCGTGGTCTTGCCGCTGCCGGACGGACCGAGTACGGCCGTGGTGCCGCCTGGACGCACCTGCAGACTGACCTGGTCGAGCACTGCTGGACCGCCGTATCCAACGGTCAGACCAGTGATCGTGATGCCGGCGCTCGTCATCGCTGGTCCAGGATCTGCCGGCGCAGCAGCACGGTGAGTGGGGCCGACAGGGCGATCATCGCCGCGGCGTACGGCGCGCTCGCCACGTAGTCCAGCTCGTCGCTCGCCGACCAGAACGCGGTCGCCAGCGTCTCGGTGCCGGTCGGGGCGAGCAGCAGGGTCGCGGTCAGCTCGGTCGCCGTCGCGAGGAAGACCAGCACGAATCCGGTCAGCGCGGAGGGGAGTACGAGCGGGAGCACCACGCGGGCAAAGGTACCCGGCCCGGATACCCCGAGCGACCGCGATGCCTCGACCAGCTCGGTCGGTGCCGCGGCCAGACCGGACCGCCAGGCCACCATCGCCCGGGGCAGGAAGAGGACTGTGTACGCCGCCACCGCCAGCGCTGCGGTCTGGTACACCGGCCGGGCCCACTGCACGGCCAGAGTCACCAGCGCCAGTCCGATCACCACGCCAGGCAGGGCGCTCGCGACGTAGGTCATTCGCTCCAAACCGGCGGCCAGCCGGGACGGGTACCTGTGCAGTAGCCAGGCTCCGGGCAGTGCGGCGACGGTCGCGGCCAATCCCGCGAGTACTGCCAGGCCAATCGTCGAGCCAGTTGCTGAGAGCAACGGTACGGCGTCTACCGCGCCGGCGCTGATCGCCCGCAACAGCCAGCGCAGCACGATTCCCGCGGGTACCACGACCGACAGTCCGACCAGGATGGCCAGCGCGCCGATGGCCGGCACCGTCCACACACCGAGGCGGTGGGCGACTGGCTGCTGCCGGGTTCCGGGGCCGAGTCTGGAGATGCGGGCCCGGCCGCGCAGGAGTACCTCGACGGCCAGCAGGCCGAGGCATAGCACCACGAGCGTCGCGGCCAGCAGGCTGCCGGCGCTGTTGCTGAACCCGACCGCGAACTGCTGCAGGATCGCCGTCGTGAACGTCGGGAATCGCATCATCTGCAGCACACCGAACTCGGCGAGGAGGTGCAGCGCCACCAGCAACGCACCGCCGGCGACGGCAGGGCGCAGCTGCGGCGCGACCACCCGGAGTACCGCGCCGAGGCCGGACGCACCGAGTGAGCGGGCGGCGTCGAGGTGACCCTGGTCGAGCGCTCGCAGCAGGGCGGCCGCCGGGAGGAAGACAAACGGGTAGTAGGCCAAAGCAGTAACGAACACCGCACCACCGAGCCCCTGCACCGACGGCAGTACCGAGGTCCAGGCATAGCTGCTCACGAACGCGGGAATGGCGAGCGGGGTCAGCAGCAGAGTGCGCCAGACACCGGCGGCGGCCAGCGTCGTCCGCTCCACAAGCCAGGCCGCGGCACACCCGAGTACCACGGTGATGGGGACAGTGAGCACCACCAGTACCAAGGTGTTGCGGAGTAGTTCGGCAGTCCTCGGCCGCAACAGCAGCCTGGACGCCTCAGCGGCACCGGCCGCAGTCGCCTGACCGAAAACGACCAGCACCGGGGCCAGCATCAGTACTGCGACCAGCAACGCGGCCACCACGACGAGCCACGGAGTCGGCGTGGACCGGCGGGCCCGGACCGATGGCGCCCCCGGGCCGTCGTACGGGAGGACGGCGCCGGAGGGGTCAGAGAATGCCGGCATCAGTCATCAGCGTGCTGACCTTGTCGGAGTTCAGCGCGAACGGGTCGACCGGCGGCGCCTGCAAGGTGCTCAACGGCGGCAGCGCCGGCGCGGAGGCGACTCCGGTGCCGACGGCGTACTCCATGGACTTGGAGTCGACGAGCACCTTCTGGCCGGCAGGGCTGGTGACGAAGGCGAGGAACTTGCGCGCCTCCTCAGGCTTCTTCGACCCGGCCAGCACCGCGCCACCCGACAGCGACACGAACGCGCCCGGGTCCTGGTTGCGGAAGTAGTGCAGCGCGGTGTTGCCACTACCTTCCTTGGTGCCGGCCTGGTCGCGGTACCAGTAGTAGTGGTAGATCACGCCGCACGGGATCTCGCCGGCATTCACCGATTTCATCGTGGCGATGTTGTTCTGCAGCGCCCGGGCGTTGGTCTTCAGGCCTTTCAGCCACTCGGTCGTCTTCTGCTCACCCTGGCCGGCGAGCATTCCGGCGACGATGGCCTGGAAGTCCGCACCGCCGGGCGCACAACCCCAGCGGTCCTTCCAGTCCGGTCCGGCGAGTTCCATCATGGACTTCGGCAGCTCTGCCTTGGGGAGCTTGGCCGGGTTGTAGACCAGCACGGTGGACCGGGCGGCGATCGAGGTCCAGGTCTTCGACGACGGGGTCAGGTTGGCCGGCACCTGGCGCCGGGTCGCCTCCTCGAGCGGTGCGAGCAGCTTGCCCCGCTCGACCAAGGTCATCGCGGGACTGTTCTCGGTGAGGAACACGTCCGCGGGCGACGAGGCTCCCTCCGCCACGATCTGGTGACCCATCGAGGAGTCGGAGCCCTTGCGGATCTGCACCTTGATACCGGTCGCCACGGTGAACGCCTCAGCCCAGGCCTTGGTGACGTTCTCGTGCTGCGAGGAGTAGACCTGGAGCGAGCCGGGGTCGGCCTTGTACTCGTCCTTGTCCTTCGACCCGCACCCCACCAGGCTCATCGTGCCGATGGCTCCCAGGCCGGTCAGGAACGTGCGTCGACGCATCGTCGATCCTCTCTCACAGAATTCAGTGCCGTCACGAGACGACGGATCAGGGTCTCACCAGTCGGATCCGGCAACGGCAGCCGGCGCAGCGCGTAGGTGCTGGCCGCGCAGAACGCGAGGCCGGCGACGATTGCGACTAGGAACTGGACGATCGGGAGATCGAAGAACGCGAACACCTGGAACTGCACCAGGTACACGTGCAACGAGGCAGCGGCCAGTACTCCGAGCGGCCGTACGAGCAAGCCAGGAACCGGCACCGTGGGCAGCAACGTCAACAGCACCAGTCCGACCAGGATGGTCAAGTTGCGTTCCCACTCGGGGAAGAATCCGATGGTCGCGGCGGCCGCGACGATGGCCGTGACGACACGGCGTCGCCGGGTGTCCGCGACCGCCATCGCGATCCCGGCGACGAACAGCCAGGCCACCGTACCCGGCAGACCCCGCACCGGTCCTTCGACCAGTGCGAGCACCAGATAACGCGGTACCAGCAGAACGGCCAGCGCGGCCATCGCGGTACGCCACGGGTCTGCGGCGTACGCCGACCGCACCCGCGGCAAGGCGAGCACCGTGGTCGTTGCCACCGACAACATCAGCAGCGCTTCCACGAACCAGAAGATGTTGATGTCCCGCGGCCGTACGAGCCAATGCACCAGGGCCAGATTCGACCAGTGGATCGATCGGGAACCGAACACCATCACGGCGGCCACGATCATCGCCGGGACGGCGATGCCGATCGCGGCTCGCGTGGTCCGCCGGGCCCGATCGGACGTCTTCTGGGCGGTGAGGACATACCTGGCGAACAGGAATCCGGCGACCGCGAGCAGGATGTGCGCACCACCCGCCAGCCGGAACAGTCCGACATGGCTGCCGCAGATCGTGACAACTGCCACCCCACGCAGGACCACGGTGGTCTCGACTCGCTGCGTCACGGTACGGCGTACCGGCCGGCTCTGCTGACGCCGGTCGGCCAGTGCGGCGAGATCGCGGACCGGCCGATGGTGCCAGTCGGGCGGCAGGTCGCCGATCAGCCGGGTCAACCCGAGAGATGCCATGACGTGGTTGAACGAGTCGCCGCCGAGCTCCGCAAACGATCGGTCGGGGTCGATCGCGCCGCCGCCGACCAGCGGTGCGAGGACGCCGGTGACCGCCGCGAGCGAGTCGTCCGCGGTCTCCGCGGGCGTGGCCTCCGTCGTGTGCAACGTGGGCATGCTATCCGTCGTGTGCAATGCGGCGCAGGCGCGGCGATCCGGTTTGCCGTTGGGCAGGATCGGGAGGTCGGCGACCTCGTGGATCGAGACCACGGACGCACCGAGACCGGCGGCCGACGCCGCTTGATCGCGGATGGTCGCCGGCTCTTGTCCGCACGGCCGATAGGTGACCTGAAGCTGCCCGTCGGTACCGGTGACACAGCACGGGACGCCGCTGGCGCGGAGCACACGCTCGACCTGGCCGAGGTCGATCCGGATGCCCATGATCTTCACGTGGTCGGAGCGCCGGCCGACGATCCGGACCAGACCGTCGGCGCTGATCCTGGCCAGATCCCCGGTGCGCAATTCGGTCTGCACCCGGCCGAGCGCGAGGTCGTCGGGGTGTTCGGCGTACCCGAGCATCACGCCGGGACCGGTGAACACGAGTTCGCCGACCGGGCCGTCCGCTGCATTGACTGGTTGCTCGATGCCCGCTGGGTCGAGCCGGAACGCCGAGCCAGCGATCGGCCAGCCCACGGCGTCCGGGTACTGACCGGCCAGCTCCGGTGGCAGTACCGCCATCCGGGCGGTCGCCTCGGTCTGCCCATACATGACCGCCAGTCCCCAGCCGCCCACCCTGCCGCGCGCGTCCAGTTCCCGGACCCGTGCGGCGGGTAGCGCGCCACCGGCCTGGGCGAGCAGCCGCAGCGAGGGCAAGTCGTCCAGGAGTCCCTGTACGTCGAGCAGGTCGACCACATGTGGTGTTGCAGGCAGCAAAGTGACCCGGTTCCCGCGCAACTCATCGGCGAAGGCGGGGTCGGTCACCGACCCATGCCACAGCACCGCAGTCGCGCCGGCCCTGAGTTGGGCGTGTAGGACCGACAAGCCGAAGCAGTAGTGCAGCGGCAGCGAAGTGATTGCCCGGTCGTCTGGGCTGATCGACAACGCCGCTCCGATCGCGTCCGCGTTGCTGACGAGATTCGTGCCGCTGAGTCGCACCAGCTTCGGCGAGCCGGTGCTCCCGGAGGTGCTCAACAGGACTGCGAGATCCGGGTGAAGTTCGTGCCGCGGATCGGTGTCGCGATCCAGCGAGCCTCCGGTCGCACCAGCGAAGGAGCCGTCGTCGCGGAGCCACACATCCGGCGGGTAGGCGGTGGTGATGGACGCATGCTCGGGCGGAGTAATCAGAGCGACATGCCCAGCCTTGAGAACGGCCAGGTAGCCAACCACCCGCTCGCGCTTCGCGGTCAGCGAAACGTGCACCAGCCGCCGCCCAGTGTGAACGGCCGGCAGGCTGGCCGCGAGCGCGTCGACCTGCTCGGTCAGCGCTCCATAGCTCAGCGGCCCTGCCGCATCGACGAGGACGGCACGGTGGATATCGGCAGTGCCGGACAACAGGTCAGCGCCGGCCGTCACCCGGGCTTGGGGCAGGAACACACAGGTGAGGCTAACCTAAGACTTCCCGACTGCTCAATAACTCACGCTGGTGACGGTTTTCACCGCCGC
The DNA here is from genome assembly GCF_000372465.1 of Kribbella catacumbae DSM 19601. GTDB lineage: Bacteria > Actinomycetota > Actinomycetes > Propionibacteriales > Kribbellaceae > Kribbella > Kribbella catacumbae. The sequence continues at coordinate 216,835 of NZ_AQUZ01000005.1, read as the reverse complement.
TCACCCAGGAGACCCGGCCGCTAACACCCCGTACGACGTCCGCCCCCGCGCCGCTTGCGTCGGCTGCTCCCAACCCCCAGCTACGCGCTCCTCCGCCGCCCCACAGCATTTCGGCGGTTGCCCCGGACCGCCACCACTATCGAACCTCGCGAGCAAGCGCTTCCCCTCGGCGTGTCGAGGAGTTGGAGCCGGGTTCAGTAGTGGTGGCGGTCCGCGCGACCGGTCGTCCCTGCGCGATCGGGCCCCGCATGTTCAGTTCCTGCACCTGAACGGGGTTACCCGTGCCCTGGAGGGGTTCGCCCCTCGGCGTGGGGTTAGCCCCTTGCTCTACCAGGGGGTGAAGCCCCACAAGAGGAGCGGAGCACACCGATTGGCTGCTGGAACCCGGGTGGCGCCGTGACAGGTTCAGCGCCGGTACGACGTGGCGGTGCGGCCGGCTCGGCGGGTGATCGGCTGTCAACTGCTCTGGAACTCGACCGCTAGCGGTAGCCTCCGGGATCGTGGACCTTCTCGCGGCGGCCGGTGCTCAACTCGTCCGGATGGTGGGCTCGGCGTCTTCGAGTTCGTGGGACAACCTGACACCCAGCGACATCACGGTCCGCGAGGTCGTCGACCATGTGGTCGCGGGCAACAAGTTCGCAGTACGGCTGCTGTCGGGTGCCTCAGCGGCAGCGGCTACAGCTCACCTGGATACGGACCAACTCGGTGACGATCCACTTGCAGCACTCACGAACTCCTGCGCGGCTCAGCGGGCAGCATTCGCCAGCGCGGAGCCGACCCTGGCACTTCATCACCCCAGCGGCGATATCTCGGTCGACACCTTCCTGCGTTTCCGCCTCGGTGAGCTGGTCGTCCACGCCTGGGACATCGCGATCGGTGCCGGTCTGGACTCAACCCTCGACGCCCGGGTGGCCAACGGCTTGTGGGCGTTGGTCGAGCCCCACCTCGAAGAAATGCGCGCCATGGGCACCTACGGCACCGGAGCGAGCGACACCCTCCCACCCGACGCGTCACCCCAGACCCACCTCCTCGACGCCTTCGGCCGCCGCCCATGACGAGGCAAGACACCGCGCTACTACCGCCCCGGCTCAAGCCCGGAAACCGCGTACGCCTGGTATCGCCCGCCAGCTTCCCGACTCCCGAAGGGATCGAAGCAGCGGTGGCGACGTTGACGAGCTGGGGTCTTCGGGTAGAGGTCGGCGAGCACGCCTTGGACCAGTTCGGGCTCATGGCTGGAACCGACGCTGATCGGCTCGCGGACCTGAATGACGCCTTGCGAGATCCCGGGGTCCGCGCGATCATCACGACCCGCGGTGGTGCCGGCGCGTACCGGATCATCGACGATCTCGACTTCGAGGCGGCACGACGCGATCCCAAGCCGGTCGTCGGCTTCAGCGACATCACCAATCTGCATCTGGCCCTGTGGGACCACAGCCGGGTCGTCGGCCTGCACGGCATGGTGTTCGGCGTCAGCGCGGAAGCGGCCCGCCAAGCGTTGATGACCACGGAACCGATCATCTTGCATCGCGATCCGGGCGCCAGCTCCTCGGACGTGTCGGTGGACGGCGTGGCTTCCGGCTTCCTGATCGGCGGCAACCTCGGCACGATCGCGGGCATGGTCGGCGCCGGGATGCCAAGCCTGGATGGCGGCATCCTGTTATTCGAAGCTCTGGTCGGCAGCTTGGACTCACTCGACCAAGTGCTCTTCCAGCTGGTCGCTTCGGGCGCCCTCGACGGCGTCCGCGGTATTGCCATCGGCCACCTCACCCCCAACGGCGACGCGGTGGGGGACACTCTGACCTCTGAGTGGACGGCTGCCAAGTTGCTGCAAGACAGGCTCGGCCAACTCGGCGTACCGATCCTGGGCGGTCTGCCACTGGGCCACGATCCTGACCCGTTGGCCGTTCCACTCGGTACGACGGCAGCGATCGATACCGCCGCAGGAACTCTCACGGTCGCTCCGGGGGTGTGTTGATGCTCCGCGCACCAAAGCTCGAGCCCGGCGACGTCGTGCGGTCGATCTCATCGACGGCTGACGAGAATGAGCTGAACGACGCCTTCCGAGATCCAGCGGTCAGAGCCATCGTCGTCAGCGCCAGTGGCAACGGTGCTCACCGCATCGCGCACCGGCTCGACTTCGAAGCCGTCAGGCGCGACCCCAAACCGGTGATCGGGCGGGCGCAGGCGACGTACCCTGCATCTGGCGTTGTGGAGAGAGTGCGGACTCGCCGGCATCCACGGCTCATCCAGGCAACATGCCCTGATGACCACCGACCCGATCACCCTGCACAGCAACCCGGATGACCTTTCCGCACAGGCGGTTGTCCACGGTCAAGCCAGCGGCGTCCTGATCGGCGGCACCCTCAGCGCACTCACGCGCTCCATCGGCGTCGGCCTGCCGAGCCTCGACGGCGCCATCTTGTTCATCGAAGACACCCGTACCGTCGGCCTCGGCGTGGTCGACCGCTCCCTGACCCACCTCCTCCGATCGGGCGTACTGCGCGGCCTCCGCGGCGTCGCGCTCGGTCAGTTCACCGGCTTCGCCGGCTACACCGACCGTGGGTGGACACTCGTGGAGGTCCTGAAGGACCGCCTCGGCAAGTTCGACGTCCCAGTCCTCGGTGGGCTCCCGGTCGGACATGGCCCGGAGGCACTGGCCGTACCGATTGGACCTGAGGCAGTTCTCGATACCGAGGCGGGCACTCTCACCGTCCGACCAGCAGTTAGCTGACTCCGCGCCAGCGTCTCAGCTCGGAGGCGAAACGGGTGGGGTGCTGGCTCGGATGACGGGGTAGGCGGGGACGGTACGGCGGGTTAGGTCTGTGTCTGTAGTGGTGGCGCGGTAGATGGCTTCTTGGGCGACGGCGTTCAGGGCCACGTGAACCGTGGTCAGCTTCGGTACTACGTCGCGCAGCGTGCTGATGTCGTCGAAGCCGGCTACTCCGATGTCCTCGGGGATTCGGAGGCCGCGTTCTCTCAACGCGGCCAGGGCTCCGAGGGCCATGTCATCGGTGACAGCGAACACCAGCTGAAGATCGCGTACTTCGGCGTCGGTCAGGCCGAGCACGAATTCCCGCGCACCCGCCCAGCTGAAGTCCGGATGGTGCACCCGAGTCGCCGCGTCAGCCACACCCGACTCGACCAGCCCAGCGACGAAACCTTCGACGCGTTGACTCATGGACAACAGGGGAGTGCCGCTCCCGAGCACCAGGCAACGCTGATAGCCAAGACCCGCCAGCTCCAACGCCAACTGCCGGGACCCTTCTTGGTTGTCGAAATCCACCGTCTCGAAAGGCAGGTCCGACCGACTGATGAGCACCACCCGCCCGCCAGTCTCCTCATACCGCTGCAGCTCGTCGACGAGCTGCTGCGACGACGGCGGATCGACGTACCCGGTGCCGGCCAGGATGATCGCTCGGGGCTGCTGACCGCGGAGCTCGCGGATCAGGTCGAGTTCGCGGTCGGCCTGTCGTTCGGTGACCGCGATCGAGACGTGCAGCTCGATCGCCTCGGCCTGCTTCATGATCTCGGCGGCCATCGCGGAGAAGTACGGGTCGGAGATCAGGCTGATCACCAGCGCGATCGTGCGTGAGGTCCCGCGGGCCATCGCTTGGGCGGGCAGGTTCGGGGTGTACCCGAGCTCGCGCGCCGCGAGCAGAACCCGCTCGCGATAGCTCTCGGCGACCTTGCGTGAACTCCCGTTCAGCACTCGCGAGGCAGTCGGCTGGGAGACTCCCGCAGCACGCGCGACATCGTCGAGCGTGACGGGCCGCCTAGGCCCCGAGTCACCCGGCATCCCTTTCACTGCCGCAGTTTATCGGCGATCGCCGGAAATCCGCTGGACTCGCGTGATGGGATGGCAGGCATGCGGAAAGTCGTGCTGATCACCGGAATGCAGGCGGCAGGCAAGTCCACCATCGCGCCGCTGCTCGCCAGCCGCCTCGGTCCACCGGCGGCGACGGTCGACGGAGACGTCTACTTCCGCGCGGTTGTGGCCGGCGCGGTCGGCATGACGCCGGAGCCAGAGCCCGAAGCGGTGCGTCAGCTCCAGCTCCGGTACGACGCCAGTGCACTGGTCGCCCGTCACTACCTCGAAGCCGGATTCGACTTCGTCTGCTCCGACATCATGATGGGCGACGACGTCACTCGCTGGCTCGACTCGTTCGACGGCATCGCCGAGCCGCACCTCGTCGTACTGGTCCCGTCGGTCGCCTCGATCGTCGAACGCGAACAAGGCCGGGGCTCCAACTCGTACCGCGATTGGCAAGGCCCGGGCATGACGCTGGCCGAGGCCGTGGAGGCTCTCCAGGAAGGCCTGCAGGACACCCCGAAGCGCGGCCTGTGGCTCGACACGACCGGCCAGACCGCCGAGGAATCGGTCGAAGCCATCCTCCAGGACGACCTCAAATCATCAGCCTGGTAGGGAAAGCGGCGTCATGATCCGCGTGGCCACCGACAGCGCGACATCGTCCCGCCCATGCGGCGCGACAACCTGTGCACCCACTGGCCGGCCGTCCACCAACCCGACCGGCACGCTCACCGCAGGATGCCCGGTGACGTTGAATCCCCAGCAAAGGTCACCCACGATGATGTTCTCCTCGTGCTGGTCATACCCGTTCCCTTGAAGCCAACGACGCCACAGAACGACGCCGGAATCCGCAGCGACCCAGCGCTGTCCCCACCAGTAGCGATCGGTACTACGCCCGCCGCGACGGGTCGACGCGTGCCCGGGCGCCGTCGGCATCCAGCGAATCGATGAAGTGCAGCACCGGATCCCAGCGAGCGGCCGCAGCGAGAGCTTCCTCGACGACCTCGAGCGCAGTACGGCGACCCGCTCGGAGGTCGGCGGTGAGCTGAGCGATCAGGTGTTCAGGTGTTCGTCGGAGTGCTCTTCCTGGTTGAGCATCGGCGACACGGGCCAGTCGGCCGGGTAGTCGGGAGCGAACTCCTCCGCCTCGGCGAACAGGCGCTTCTTGTACTTGCGGGAGAGCCGGTCGCCGAAGACCACGCCCTGGGTGTGGTCGGTCTCGTGCTGCAGGCAGCGGGCGAGCAGACCGTCGCCCTCGTAGCTGACCGGCTCGCCGTTCTCGTCGACGCCGGTGACGCGGGCCCAGTCGGGGCGCGCGCACTTGGTGAAGGCGCCGGGCAGCGAAAGACAGCCCTCGTCGCCCTCGTCGAGCTGACGGTCCTTGCCCTCGGGCAGCTCGAGCACCGGGTTGCAGACGACGCCGTGCTGGAAAACGCCCTTCTTGTCCGGGCAGTTGAAGACGAACAGCTGCAGGTCGACGCCGACCTGGTTCGCGGCCAGCCCGACACCTTCGGCGGCGTTCATCGTCGCGACCATGTCCGCGACGAGCTTGTGCAGTTCGTCGCCGAACTCGGTGACCGGCTGGTTCAGATGGTGCATGACGTCCTCACCCCACCGGGTGATGGGCAGCACCGAACCGTCAGTAGGCAGCGTAGACATGCCCGAAATCCTAGCGAATCCAGGCATCACGCCAACGCGCGCGTCCCGGAGTTCCAGCCCCAGCCGGTACTCCGGTACGCAGTGCGGGTCAGCCCTGGTTGACGTCGTCGCGCCACGCGACCCAGTCGCGCAGCAGACCGAGGTCGTAGTCCGGGCCGGAGGTGTGGACGGTGAAGAGCCGCGTGCCGACGTCGAGCATCGCCTTGCCGAGCTGGTCCGGGCGCTTGTCGCCGACGGCTGTCGAGCGCTCGATCTCGCCCGGGTCGCGGCCGATCGTCGCGCAGTGCGCGTCGAGGACGGCGTGCTTGTGCGCGATCGTCTCGGCGTCGCCGAAGCCGTGCCAGATGGTCGCGTGCTGGGCGACCAGCTTCAGCGTCTTCTTCTCGCCGCCGCCACCGATCAGGACCGGGATGTCGCGGGTCGGCTTCGGGTTCAGCTTGGCCCAGCGCTGCTCGATCCGCGGCAGCGCCTCGCCGAGCGCGTCGAGCCGGCCGCCCGCAGTACCGAACTGATAGCCGTACTCGTCGTAGTCGCGCTCGAACCAGCCCGAGCCGATGCCGAAGATGAGCCGGCCGCCGCTGATGTGGTCGACCGTGCGGGCCATATCGGCGAGCAGGTTGGCGTTGCGGTAGGAGTTGCAGGTGACCAGGCAGCCGATCTCGATCCGCTCGGTCGCCTCGGCCCAGGCCGCGAGCATCGTCCAGGCCTCGAAGTGCAGGCCGTCGGGCTCACCGGACAGGGGGTAGAAATGGTCCCAGTTGAACGCCACGTCGACGCCGATCTCCTCGGCGGCGGCGACGGTCCGCCGGATGTCGGCGTACTCCGCGTGCTGGGGCTGAACCTGGACGCCGATCCGGACCGGATACTTGCCGTACGGACGTGCGGGGGACTCAGTCGATGTCATGGCCGCCAGCCTACGCGGTATCGGAGGAGCCTCCGGATGGGCCCGGGATCCGAACAGAAGCCCACTGTCGGTGCGGCGCGGTAGGTTCCCGGACATGGACCTCAACGGCAGACCTGACCCGCCGACCGAAGCCGGCGAGAAGGAGACCCTGGTCGGTTTCCTGGACTTCCAGCGCGCCACGCTCCGCTGGAAGTGCGAGGGCCTGACCCCCGAGCAGCTCGGTACCGCGGTCGTCGCGCCCTCCTCGATGACGCTGCACGGCCTGATCCGGCACCTCACCGAGAACGAGCTGGGCTGGTTCGTCGGCACCTTCACCGACGAGCCCGTCGTCTACGCCTACACCTCACCCGAGCACCCCGAGGGCGACTGGACCGGCCTCGACCCTCGGCACTTCTACGCCGACCTCAACCGGTACGACGAAGCCGTCGAGCGAGCCCGGGCCACCATCGCGGACCTCGACCCCGGCCACGTCGGCGAGGACGAGGGCCGCCGCTTCACCCTGCGCTGGGTGCTGGCCCACATGATCGAGGAATACGCCCGCCACAACGGCCACGCCGACTTCCTCCGCGAACGCCTGGACGGCTCCACGGGCGAGTAGCTATCGGTGATTGCCGATATCGTCTGGGCATGAGTCCGAGATCGAGCATTGCCCCCGTTCGGTGGACCCCGCCGCCCGCTCCGCCGGCCAGGGAGCCGCGGTCGATCGAAGTACAGACCGTCGCGGTGCCCGGGCACGGTCCCGAAGACGCCTTGATCGACGAGGACGGCAGCGTGCTGACCGGTCTGGTGGACGGGCGGATCCTGCGCGTCAGTGCCGACGGTACGGCGATCGGCGTCCTCGCCGATACCGGTGGCCGGCCGCTCGGCCTCGAGTGGCTGCCAGACGGCAAGGTGCTGGTTTGCGATGCCCATCGCGGCTTGCTCACGCTCGACAAGGACGGCCGGATCACGACCCTGCTGGGGGAGATCGACGGCCGCCCGATGAGGTTCTGCAACAACGCGGACATCCTGGCCGACGGCACGATCTACTTCACCGACTCGTCCACCCGCTTCGGCGTCGAGGAGTGGATGGCCGACCTGCTCGAGCACTCCAGCACCGGCAGCCTGTACCGGCTCACGCCCGACGGCGAGCTCACCCGGCTGACGGCCAATCGCCCGTTCCCGAACGGGGTGGCGCTCAGCGGTGACCAGAAGACGCTGTTCTTCGCGGAGACCGCGAGCTACAGCCTCTTCAAGCTCGACCTCACCGATGCCGACGCCGAACCGGAACTGGTCGCGATGATCCCGGGCCTGCCCGACAACATCGCGCGCGGCTCGGACGGGTTGATCTGGGTCGCGATCGGCTCACCACGCAACGCCCTGCTGGATCTCCTGCTGCCAAAGCAGCCAGTACTGCGGAAGGTCGTCTGGGCGCTACCGGACGCCGTCAAGCCCAAGCCGGCCGACATCATCGAGATCCAGGCGTACGACGATGGCGGCAACCTCGTGCACGATCTGCGTGGGAAGAACCCGGACTTCCGGATGCCCACTGGCGTGCGCGAGCGTGACGGGAAGGTCTGGCTGAGCAGCATCGGGACAAGCCACTTGGCTAGCTTCCCCACGCCGGCCAGCTAGTTCAGCCGATCTGCCAGGAACGCTTGGACAGTCCGTACCAGAACCCGTCGACCACGGCTTCCGCAGTACCGAGTGAGTCCTCTGATGCGCCGAGGGAAACGAACAGCGGCGCGAAGTGCTCGGTCCGCGGATGCGCGATGCTCGCGGCCGGCGCCTTGTGCAGGAAGTCGATCAGTGAGTCGACGTCCTGCTTCCTCAGCGCGCGCTGGGCCCAGTCGTCGAACTCGACCGACCAGCCCGGCGCCGCGGCGTCGGCGGGACCGCCGAGGTTGACCGCACGCAGGTTGTGGGTGGTGAAGCCGCTGCCGATGATCAGGACGCCCTGGTCGCGCAACGGCGCCAGCTTCCGGCCGATCCCGAAGAGTTCCTTCGGATCGAGCGTCGGCATCGACACCTGCAGCACGGGGATGTCCGCGTCGGGGTACATCTCCTTCAGCGGGACATAGGCGCCGTGATCCAGCCCACGGTCCGGGTCGTCGTACACGGGCGTCGCGGGGGAGTGCAGGAGCTTGCGGACCTGGTCGGCGAGTTCCGGCGCGCCCGGCGCGGCGTACTGGACCTGGTAGTAGCGCTCCGGGAAACCCCAGAAGTCGTAAAGCAACGGCACGGTCCGGGTCGCGGCGAGCGTGAGCGGCGCGGCCTCCCAGTGCGCGGACACGATCAGAATCGCGGTCGGCTTGGTAAGCCGAGCAGAAACCGCAGCAAGCTCCGCAGTCCACAGCCGATCATCCGCAAGCGGCGGAGCACCGTGACTGAGATACAAGACGGGCATGTCACTCATCGAAGGTCCTTTCGGGTGGTTACCTCCTTCAACGTAGTTGAATCCTCAACATATTCCCAGGCACTGCGACCCGCCCCACGCCTCCTCCGTCAGCGCTCCACCCTCCCAAGCCCCACCTTGAGCACCGGCCAGGCGTCCCAACCCGCCAAGCCTGCCCAGCCGATGCCCAAAGTCGAGCCCCCACTCACCCAACTCGCCACCTTGAGCACCGGCCAGGCGTCCCAACCCGCCAAGCCTGCCCAGCCGGTGCCCAAGGTCGAACCAGCACTCACCAGGTCGAGAGCCGCGGGGTCGGCCTCGCTCTGCGTGCCTCAGCCACGGACCAACCAAGTCGCGACGGAGGAGCGACGTACCGGGGTGGGTGGGTCGAGCGCCGACGGAGGAGGGGCAGGGCGGCCGTCGTTCTAGCTCTTCTTCGGTGGTGGCTCGTCGCCGTTGCCTGTGACGACGAGGGAGAAGTCGTCGCCGTGGGTGGTGACGCCTTCGATCACGGCTGCCTCTACCGCCTCGGTGCCGATCGCCTTGCGCAGCATCAGGGGGTCGGTACGGAGGTCCTTGGCCAAGGCCACGGCCAGCCCGACCATCACCACTGCGAAGGGGAGTGCCGCCACGATCGTCAGGTTCTGCAGTCCTTGCAATGCTTTCGAACCACCGCCGCCGACCAGCAGCATCACCGCCGCGACCGCGCCGGTCAGCACGCCCCAGAAGATGACCACCGGCTTGCGGGGATTGATCGCGCCGCGCTGGGACAGCGTGCCCATCACGATCGACGCCGCGTCCGCGCCGGAGACGAAGAAGATCGCGACCAGCACAACCACCAGGACCGTGGTCACCGCCGCCAGCGGGTAGTGATCCAGCAACCCGAACAGTTGCCCCTCGGGAGTCGACTGCCCCGCGATATCGACGCCATCTCGCTGGGTGTCGATCGCGGCACCGCCGAAGATGCAGAACCACACCAGACTGACCATCGACGGAACCAGCAGGACGCCGGTGACGAACTGCCGGATCGTCCGGCCGCGGCTGATCCGGGCGATGAACATTCCGACGAACGGCGTCCAGGAGATCCACCAGGCCCAGTAGAAGACGGTCCAGCCCGCCAGCCAGGTGGCCATCGCGTCGCCACCGCTGGCTTCGGTCCTGGCTGCCATCTCGGCCAGGTCGCGCAGGTAGTCACCGATCGCGGTCGGTACCAGGTTGAGGATCAGCACGGTCGGGCCGACGACGAAAACGAAGCCGGCCAGCACGATGGCCAGCACCATGTTGATGTTCGACAGCCATTGGATGCCCTTGGCAACACCCGACACCGCCGACGCGACGAAGGCGGCGGTCAGGACGGCGATCACGCCGACCAGTACCGCGTTGCCGGTCTGGTCGAGCCAGCCGAGGATGCGGACTCCCGACCCGATCTGCAGCGCGCCGAGCCCGAGGGACGCGGCCGAACCGAAGAGCGTCGCGAAGATCGCCAGGCTGTCGATCGTCTTGCCGATCGGTCCCTCGGTGCGCTTGCCGATCAGCGGCGCGAAGGCCGAGCTGATCAGCTGCGAGCGGCCGCGCCGAAAGGTGCCATAGGCAATCGCCAGGCCGACGACGGCGTAGATCGCCCAAGGATGCAAGGTCCAGTGGAACAAGGTGGTCGCCATCGCCGTCTGCAGCGCGGCGTCCGTGCCGGGTTCGACCGTGCCCGGCGGCGGTTTCATGAAGTGCGACAGTGGCTCGCTCACGCCGTAGAACATCAGCCCGATGCCCATCCCCGCGCTGAACATCATCGCGACCCAGGAGACGGTCCTGAACTCGGGCTCCTCGTCGTCCGCGCCGAGCGGGATCCGGCCGTACCGTCCGGCCGCGAGCCACAACACGTAGACGACGAAGCCGGAGGCGAGCAGCACGAACAGCCAACCGGTGTTGGTCTCCACCCAGGTCAGCGCGGACGTCGACGCCGTACCGAGACTGCTCGCACTCGCGAAACCCCAGGCCACGAAGGCCAAGGCGATGACGGCGGTGACGCCGAACACGACTCGGTCGAGTCCGGAGCCGGTACTTCGGCTGCCGGGTGGTGGTGGCGCCGCGAGAGCAGGGTGCTCGCTTGCGTGGTCGGGATTGGCTTGCTGGCTGTCGAAATCGATCGCCACAGCTGATACACGCCTCGCTTCGGCGCGCCTCCATTTCTGATTTGTTGGGGGACTGCCTGACGACCGTGCCGAAGATCGTGGCAAAATGCAACTATCGTGGTCCCGGCCACACTGGCGAGTCCCTCCGGACGTCCGCCGCCGGAGCACGGGTTACTGTGCGGATCATGCGATTCGGAATCACCATCCTGCCGGAGTACCGCTGGCCCGAGGCGGAGCCGAAGTGGCGGCGCGCGGAGGAACTCGGCTTCGATCACGCCTGAACCTATGACCACCTGACCTGGAGCGGTCTGCAGGACTCACCCTGGTACGGCACGACGCCGACGCTGACCGCAGCGGCAGTCGCAACCGAGACGATCAAGCTCGGCACCTTCGTCACCTCGCCGAACTTCCGGCATCCGCTGACGCTGACCCGCGAGGTGCTTGCCCTCGACGACATCTCGAACGGCCGCTTCCTCTGCGGCATCGGCTCGGGCGGCGGGATCGACTCGACCATTCTCGGCGGCGAGGAGCTGACGCCCCGGCAGAAGGTCGACCGGCTGGCGGAGTTCGTCGAACTGCTCGACAAGCTGCTGACCACAGACCGGGTCGACTTCAAGGGCGAGTACTTCGAAACGCGCAACGGCCGGACCTTGCCTGGTTGCGTGCAGCAACCGCGGGTCCCGTTCATCATGGCCGCGAACGGCCCACGCTCATTGCGCTTGGCGACGCGGTACGGCGCCGGCTGGGTGACCACGGGCCTCAAGTCGGACGACTTCGAGACCTGGTTCGGCTCGGTCCGCGACCTCAGCCACCGGCTGGACGATGTCCTGGAGAGCCGGCCCTTCGACCGGTACCTCGCTCTGGACTCCGCGCGCTACTCGCTGAGCAGTGTCGGCGCCTTCGAGGACGTCGTCGGCCGCGCCGCCGACCTCGGCTTCACCGACGTCATCACCCACTGGCCTCGCGCCGAGGGCGTCTATGCCGGCTCCGAAGACGTCCTCGAGCAGATCGCCGCCGAGGTCATTCCTCGCCTTCGCTAGTACGGCGTACGTAGGCCGGCAGGATGTACCAGAAGGCGACGAACCAGGCGACGACGACCGCCACGGTCACGATCGCGATCGTCCTTGACAGCACCACGTCGATCGCGAGCAGGACGCCGCCGGCGATGGCCACCAGGAGGAACGCCAGACCGCCGGTGGCCAGGTGGTGGGCGATCGGGATCATCCGGTCCCGGAGCCGGCGCTGGAACACGATCCGGTGGAAGGACACCGGCGCCAGGAACAAGCCCATCGCCAGAGCTGAGGCGATCAGGGTCCCGGCGAAGACGTCGTGGGTGAACCTGTCCGCATCCTGGAAGCGGGTGGTGAAGGCGATGCTGAGCAGGAAGGCGAACAGGATCTGTGTGCCGGTCTGAGCCAGCCGCAGCTCCTGCAGCAGTTCGTTCCAGTGCCGGTCGAGGCGCTCGCCCTCTTCTTCGCCGTTGCGGGTGTAACCGGTCGGCTGCTGGTCCGTCATGACCGTCCAGGTACCCCGGTGATAACGCCCGGAAGCGGAGAACTGAAGAGGGCCGCACACCGATGGTGTGCGGCCCTCTCGTTATTCAGTTCTTAGAAGGACTGATCCGAGGATCAGATCGGGCGGATGTTCTCCGCCTGCAGGCCCTTCTGGCCCTGGGTGATCTCGAACTCGACGCGCTGGTTCTCGTCCAGCGAGCGGAAGCCCGAGGTCTGGATGGCCGAGTAGTGCGCGAACACGTCCGCGCCACCGTCATCCGGGGTGATGAAGCCGAAGCCCTTGTCAGCGTTGAACCACTTGACAGTACCGACAGCCATTGTTGTCTATCTCCTTGATGGCTTGTAACAAGACGCGATCCACACCTCATGAACCGCGTGTCGCCGAAAGGCCCCAGACGACGAAACCGGCCGTACAGCACAGCAAAAGTCAGTGGGAGTCCAAAACTGCAACGCGATAACTGTAGCCGATCCAGGGCCCCGTGTGGGGGGTGACCGGGAACACGTGTCGCGGAAAGTTGCCGGTCGCCACGCAGCGTGAATCGGGGGCGGGAACGGCTGGGACCCGTCGGGACAGGGTGAGAAGACAACGAAACCCCCGCCGACCTGCTGATTCGTGCCCGGGCGCGGCCGATCAGCGGGCCCGGCGGGAGACAAGGTTGGACAAGAGTTTCTGTACGCCCGGTGATCGCTGCTCGCGGGTGCTGAAATCTTCCGGCGTGTCGTGCGGCTCTGGACATCGGAGCCTGTGCAGGAAAAGGTGTGCTGGTGATCCTCAAAGTCGTACGCAGCGGTGGTTTCGCCGGCCTGACGGCGAGCGGCGAGCTGGATACCTCGGCCGAGCCGGACAGCGAGCGCCTGGAGCAGGTCGCTCGCGGCCTTGACCGGGCATGGCCGAGCTCTGGCCGCCCACAGCCCGACCGGTACGTCTACCGCCTGCAGGTGAGCGACACAGCGGACGCCGAGCCGGCAGAGCTGACCCTGGCCGAGCAGGACCTGGACGTAGACACCGCCTGGCTCCTGGACCGAGTACTGCAGTCCTAAAGCCAGGCGGTGCAGGTACTGCTTAGCGCCAGTTGATCTCAGGCGCGCGGAAGAAGTTGACGCTCAGTACGTCCCACCGCGACCCCTGGGCGCCCAGACGGTCCTTGTACGCCGTCCAGTCGAGCGCTGAGGCCTGGGACCAGCCCAGCTCGGCGACACCCGCCAGGCGCGGGAACGCCATGTACTCGAGCTTGTCCAGGTCGTCCAGCGTCTCGGTCCAGATCGGCGCCTCGACACCGGCGATTGCGCTTTCGGGCAGGTTCGGGATCAGCGTGGACGGGTTCCAGCTGTAGGACTTCTCCACGTTGACCAGCCCGGCCCAGTCGAGCCCGTACGGCGTACTGGCGTCGTACTTCATGTCCAGGTAGGCCCGGTTGGCCGGCGAGAGCACGACCTTGGCGCCCTGAGCCGCGGCCTTGCGTGCCAGCTCCTGCGAGCGCGCGTCGTCAGTACCCCAGTACTGCGCGATGCTGCCGGCCGGCAGAGGTGTCTCGGCGATCTCCTGCCAACCCATCACCCGCTTCTTCTGCTTGGTGACGAGAGCCGCCGCCTTCGGTACGAACGTCAGGTAGTCCGAGTGCTGCGTGGAGTGCGCCTCGTCGCCGCCGAGGTGGAGCACGTCACCAGGCGCCTGCTCGGCCACCTCACGGAACACGTCGTCCAGGAACTCGTATGTGATGTCCTTCGCCACGCAGAGCGAGCTGAAGCCGACGTTGGTGCCGGTGTAGAGCGGCGGAGCCACCCCGTTGCAGTTCAGCTCGGCATACGACGCCAGGGCCGCGTTGGTGTGGCCGGGAGTGTCGATCTCGGGGATGACCGTCAGGTAGTGGTCAGCGGCGTACCGGATGATCTCGGCGAAGTCCGCCTTGCTGTACGAGCCGCCGGGCGTGCCGCCGACCTCCAGGCTGCCCCCGTACGTCGTGAGCCGGGGCCAGGAGTCCACCTGGATCCGCCAGCCCTGGTCGTCCGCCAGGTGCAGATGGAGCTTGTTGATCTTGTAGAGCGAGATGAGGTCGATGTAGCGCTTCACCTCGGCCACGGAGAAGAAATGCCGAGACACGTCGAGCATGGCGCCGCGGTACCCGAACCGCGGTGAGTCGGCGACCGCAGTACCGGCCAATCGCCACGGGCCTGCCTGGCGGGTCTTGGCGTCGGCCTTGGCGGGCAGTAGCTGCCGCAGCGTGGTCACTCCGCGGTACAGGCCTTCAGGGGTCGCAGCAGTGACGCCGACGCCCTTGCGGTCGACGCGTAGCTGGTACCCCTCGGCTCCCAGCGAGGCCGGGCCGTTGGTGGACAGCTTGATGTCGGCCACACCCGGCGCCAGCAGTACTACGGGCAGCGGGTAGCCCGTTGAGCGGCGTAGCTGGGAGCTGAGCTGCTCAGCGATCCTCAGCGCCGCGCGGCGCTCCTTGGAGTTGGAGGAGACGCCGACGACGCTCCAGGGCTTCAGCGAGTAGTCCTCGCCGGCCAGTGCCTGCTGCGAGGCCGGCTTCGGGATCAGGGCGGGCGCCGGGGCATCCGCTGGTTGAGCGGCGGCGGGCGTGGTCAGGGCGATCAGGGGAGTCGCTAGCAGGGCGGCTGTGAGGAGGCCGGCCAGCGAGACCCGACGGCGGGGGCGGGCAAGTCGTGTCATGACCGGAAGTGTTCGTCTGCTCACTGCCTGAGTCAAGATCTTTCGGCAAACTCCCTGCGTTACTTGCCCGTACTTCGTTCCGCCCCGGCTCAGGCGTGGATTTCTGTGACTGCTCAACAAGGCGTGTCGAAAGATGCGAACTGTCGGTCGGACCTGCCATTGTTTGCGGCCGGGCCTTTCTGACCAGGACGGGCCTGGCCGCGGTACGGAACATGTGACAGGAAGCTGGAGGACAGATGACGCAGGTGGCAGAGCAGCCGGGCACCAGTGCCGGGCGGCTCGGCTCGGTGGTGCTGGACTGCCCGGACCCACTCGAGCTCGCCCGGTTCTACTCGACGCTGTTCGGCCTGGAGGTCGACGAGCATGGTGACGACGACTGGCGGAGCCTGACCGGCCCCGGTTCGACGCTCGGCTTCCGGCGTTCGGAGGACTACGTACCGGCCACCTGGCCGGGGACGGACGCGCAACAACTTCACCTGGACCTGATCGTCGAGGACCTGGCCAGCGGCCATGCCACGGTCGTAGCCCTCGGCGCCGAACCCCTCGACCCGGTCGACGCACCACCGGCCGAGAACGCCCGCGGCTGGCGCGTCTACGCCGACCCGGCCGGCCACCCCTTCAGGATCTGCCTGGAGTAGCTAGATCCACTCGGACCGACCCGTGAACGGGTAGTCGCGGCCTTCGACGTACCGGGGGCGCGGCTGGTAGCTGTTCACCCCCGGGGAACCCTGCAGATGGAACGCACTGGGGTAGGGGACCTCGGGGTCGGTGATCCGGGTAGAGGTCGGGATGTAGCGGATGGTGAGTCCGCAGCGGCGGTCCGGCGAGGTGTTGGCCGTGCTGCCGTGGACGATGTTGGGATGGTGCACCTCGACGTCGCCGGGCGCGAGCACGATCTCGATGGCCTGCGACTCGTCGACCTCGACCGCGATCTCCTTGCCCAGCACGCTTTCCACCGTCTCGTTGGCGCGCATCTCGGCGACCGGGCCGAGATGGCTGCCGGGGATCACCCGGACGCAGCCGTTGGCCGGCGTCGAGTGGTCGACCGCCAGCCACAACGTCACCACGCTCATCGGGTCGAGCGGCCAGAACGCCGCGTCCTGGTGCCAGAGCACCGGCTGTCCGGAGTACGGCGGCTTGGAGATGTAGTGCGAGGCGAACAGCGCGAGGTCGGGCCCGACGAAAAGCGACGCGATCTCGAGCAACCGCGGGTCGCTCACCAGTCGCACCCAGAACGGGTCGTCGCGCAGGAACACATGGCCGAGCTGCTCTGGCCGGACGTCTGGGTGCTTGGCCTGCAACCAGTTGACGTGGTTGTTCACTTCCTTGATCAACTGCTGATCGATCACGTTGCGGAAGATGACGTAGCCGTCACGCTGGTACTGCGCCATCGCGTCGGTGCTGACCTGGTTGTCTGCCACAGAAGTCATGGTTGAAGCCTGACTGCGACGGGTGCCGGTGGACTAGCAATCCACAGACGCAAACTTGTAGCTTGTTGATGTGAATCAGATACTGCGGTTCGAGTGGTCCGCGCTGGGCCGGCCCTACCACGCGGCGCGGATCCGGTTCGCCCCGCGAGCCCGCGATTCCGAGTTGCACACCCACGCCGACTTCCATGAGTTCATGGGCGTGATCGCGGGGAAGGGTGAACATCTACTGGAGACCGGGACGCTGCCGCTGGGCGCGGGCGATGTCGTGCTGGTCCGGCCGCGCGACCGGCATGCGATCCGGGGAGCGGCGCCGGACGGGCTGGAGTTCATCAATGTCGCCTTCCCGAGTTCCGCCTGGCA
This sequence comes from Kribbella catacumbae DSM 19601, assembly GCF_000372465.1. Lineage (GTDB taxonomy): Bacteria > Actinomycetota > Actinomycetes > Propionibacteriales > Kribbellaceae > Kribbella > Kribbella catacumbae. The sequence goes on along the minus strand of NZ_AQUZ01000005.1, from coordinate 199,983 downwards.
GGGTTTTCTCAACCTGACCAGGACGAACCCGACCGGCAGCTGGGATGCGGCGAAGCATCCCGTCGCCTTCCAGACCCGCGACGCCGCGGCGGTGGCCGAGGTCTTCGAGAGCGCTCTCCAGCGGTTCTCCGACGAGCCGGAACACTTCGACCTGATGCGGTTCTGGATCGATCTGCTGCCGCAGGTCTCGCCCGAGGAACTCCCTGCGCGCGCATCCGGCAGTCAGGCTCCCGACTGGCTGGNGCGAGCCTGTACTGCGATGCGAGCCGAGGAGAACCTGCGTGGGGGAGTGCCCCGGCTGCTCGACCTCGCCGGAGTGAGCCCTGCGCACCTGTCCCGCACCCTGCGAGCGGCGTACGGGATGACGCCGACCGACTTCGTCGCCGACCTGCGCCTCGAACAGGCCGCATCGTTGCTAGCGGCAACTTCCGCCCCGATCGCCGAGATCGCCGCCCGCTGCGGCTTCTCCAGCCAGTCCTACTTCACCCGCTGCTTCACCACCGCCCATGCCGTCTCCCCGCGAACCTTCCGCCACCAGTCCCAGCGCGCCTTCGTCCCCTGAGGAGCTGTTGACAAGGCCTTGTCAATATGACAAGATCTTGTCATGAACACGAACGAGAACGCCACCGTCCACCTCGCCGTCTACGACACCCTGGCCGACTGGGAGGTCGGGTTCGTCACCGCGCACGTCAACAACGGGGCCTGGCATAAGACGCCTGGTCGGTTCAAGACGCAGACGGTCAGCGCGGGGCTCGGGCCGGTCACGACGATGGGCGGTCTGCGAGTGCTGCCGGATTCGCTGCTGGCGGATCTCAAGCCGGCCGACAGCGCGATGCTGATCCTGCCCGGCAACGACAACTTCGCGACCGAGGGCTACCAGCCGTACGTCGAGAAGGCTCGCGAGTTCCTCGACGCCGGCGTACCGGTGGCGGCGATCTGCGGGGCGACCGGGGCGCTGGCGATGGCAGGGCTGCTGGACGATCGGGAGCACACGAGCAACGCGGCCGCGTTCCTGGACAGCCTTGGCTATGCGGGCAGTCAGCTCTATCGCGAGGAGGACGTGGTGGAGGATCGCGATCTCATCACCGCGGGCGCCGCCTCGCCGATCGAGTTCGCTCGCGCGATCTTCGCCCGGCTGGGGATCTACGAGCCGTCGGTGCTCGACTCCTTGTACAAGCTGTACGGCCACAAGGACGCGGCCGGTTTCTACGAGCTGATGTCGGCCTGACAGGATTCGTCACCGTGACCCGCGATCAGGAACTGCTCGGTGCCGCCGCGCTGATGTCGTTCAAACTCAACGGGCAGTTCCTCGAACTGGCCGAGCACCTCGCTCGGCCGGTCGGGGTGACCGCGGCGTGGTGGCAGGTGCTCGGCGCCATCCTGCACACGCCGCTCGCGGTCTCCGCGATCGCCCGCGAGATGGGCATCACCCGCCAGGCCGTCCAGCGCACCGCCGACGTACTCGAAGGCAAAGGCCTGATCGAGTACCACGACAACCCCGCTCACCGCCGCGCCAAACTCGTAGCCATCACCCCCGAGGGCCTCGACGCGGTCTCCGCGATCACCCCCCACCACGCCCACCACGCAACCCAACTGGCAGACCTCCTGGGCCAGGACGCCTTCGCCGAAGCGGTCTCCGCGCTAACCAAACTCTCCAAGGCCCTGGATGCCCTGGACCTAGCCCCCTGCGCAGACACCCCGCACCCCATCGCCGGCTAGCTCGCACCTCCGGTGCCGCTTAGCCCCCGCTCTCAGCCGATCGGCGCTGCCCCCGCGGGGCTCGCGACCGGCACGAGACCGAATAGTGAGCGGTATCCCCGGACCGCCACCACTCACCAACCAGCCGTTGCGTCCGGGAAGGACGCCCATGCACGCCTACGCACGCCTGGCCGGGTGCCACCAGTCGAGGTTGGTGAGTGCTGGCGGTCCGGCCTCCAGCCAACCCACCCCGGTCCCCTCCTCTGCCCGGTCCTGCCCAGGCGAATCCGACGTCTCTGCACGATCTCTTCGTCCGGATCGGTGGCGGCGCGCACCTGGGCAAGGCCACGGTCAGCGTCCAGGTCAACAGCAACAACGTGATCGGCGACCACCTGTGGTTGTGGCGTGCCGACCACGGCGACCAGGTCGGCTGGACCGTCAACACCGCGGCCAACGGTCTGGTGGTCAACGGCGTACAAGGTCGCGAACGACGTCACGAGCCATGAGGCCTGGGGCGTCGGCAGCTACTCGTTCTTCACCGTGAACCCGGCGATGGTGGTCGATCGCTCCTTCGAGGTGCCCGACACTCCAGGCGTCCGGTTCCACGGCCTGGTGTCGGTTTCTCTCGGCGGCGTGGGCACGATCGCCAACGTGATCAACAACACCGGCGGCACCGCCAACGCCGCCAACCAGCAACGCTATGTGGTGAACTACCCCTGACGGCTGGTCGGATGCCCCCTGCAACTGACAGCCAGGGGGCATCCGACCAAGGGAGAAGCTGTGACCAACGCACCGCAGACTGGGTACGCCTCGGTCAACGGGCTGGAGATGTACTACGAGATTCATGGCACCGGCGGTACGCCGTTGCTGCTGTTGCACGGGGGGCTGTTCGACATCGAGCAACAGTTCGGCGAGGTGCTGCCGGCGCTCGCCGAGAACCGCCAGGTGATCGCCGCGGACTTCCAGGGGCACGGGCGGACGAACGACATCGACCGGCCGCTCGGCACGGTCGACCTGGCCTCGGATGCTCGCGGGCTGCTGGCCCACCTCGGTGTGGAGAAGGTCGATGTCTTCGGCTTCAGTGTCGGTGCTGCCGTCGCCCTGTACCTCACCATCCGCAACCCGGAGTTGATCCGCAAGGCGATCATCTCCTCCGTCTCGTTCCACCCCGACGGTGATCGGGCCGAGAGCTCCGAGGCGGTCGGCGAGATGAAGGTCGAGATGATCGCGGGCACCCCGATGGAGGCCGCCTACCTGGCGAAGTCGCCGCACCCGGACCTGGAGCACCTGCAGGCTCTGCTGACCAAGCTCGGCGGCTACGACATCGGCGGAGACGGCTGGTCGGACGACGACATCCGTGGGATCGAGGCGCCGACTCTGATCACCGTGGGCGACTGTGATGCGGTGAAACTCGAGCACGCCGTGCGCTTCCTGCAGTTGCGCGGCGGCGACGTCAACGGAGACTTCGTCGGGGTCCCGTCGTCACAGCTCGCGGTGTTCCCGGGCTCGACGCACTTCACCGGCATGGCCCGCACCAACCTGGTCAGCGACGTCGTCGTGACCTTCCTCGACGCCCCGATGCCCTAGGCGCTGGTCAACGCCTTCCGGATTCGCTTGTCGGAGACCGGGTATGGCGTACCGAGCGTTTGTGCGAACAGGCTGATCCGGAGTTCCTCGAGCATCCAGCGGACCTCGAGGAGTTCCGGACTCGGGTACTTGCCGGTGGGGACGGCCTTCAAGCGCTTCTGGCACTCGTCGGTGAGCAACTGGACGACGGCCATCCCGGAGCGGTCGCGCATCGCGTTGGCGCCGATCTTGTCGAGCCGCTGCTCAATGCCGCGGAGGTAACGGACGAGATCCGGCAACCGCTTGGCCCCGGCCTCAGTGATGAAACCGCGGTGGACCAGCGCTTCCAGCTGACCCCGTACGTCGGACAGCGCCGCCAGCAGGGCAGGACTCGACAGTCGCGAGATCTGCTTGTCCACGGTCCGCGCGTGTGCCAGCACCTGCTCCACCTGCTGCAGGATCGTCAGGACGGTGTCGGCAAGATCGGACCGTACTGCGTCACGCAGCCCGGCGAACGCGGTGAGGTTCCACGCCGGTCCGTGAGCCTTTGCCATCAACTCGTCCACAGCCGCTGAGATCGCGTCGTCCAGCAGGTCGCCGACATTGCGATGTGGCCCGGCCATCAGCGTCATCTTCTGCTGGTTGGTCAGATTGCGCTGTACTACGTCGATCACCGACGGCATCGTCAGCAGCAACAGTTTGCGGGTGCCGGTCCACATCGCCGCGGCCTGGTCCCGTTCGGTCTCCTGCAGCCGGATGGCGACGCTCTTGCCTTCGTCAACCAACGCGGGATAGCCGGCCACGGTCAGCCCGTTGCGGTGCTCGGAGAAGCTGCGCGGCAGATCGCCGAAGGTCCAGTCGGTCAGGCCGGATCGCTCCAGCCCGCTGACCGCCTTCGACGCGACCTGTGAGATCGCCGCCTTCGTCTTCGGCTTCAGGCGTTCCTTCAGGGCCGCGAGATCCTTGCCCTCGGCCACCGTCTTGCCGTGGTCGTCGACGACCCGGAACGTCATCCGCAGATGCTCGGGCACCCGGGTCCAGTCCCAGTCCTCCGCCTCGATGCTGACGTCTCGCAGCGAGCGGAGTTCTCGCGCCATGGCGTCGATCAGTGGACCCGACGAGGGATCCAAGTGGGGGAGAATCTGTCGGGCGTGGTCGGGCGCCGGCACGATGTTGCGCCTGATTGCCTTCGGCAACGACTTGATCAGGGTGGTGACGAGCTCTTCGCGGAAGCCCGGCACGCTCCATTCGAAACCGTCGGCGGTGACCTGGTTGAGCACGAGCAGGGGGAGATGCACGGTGACGCCGTCAGCGTCCGTGCCCGGCTCGAAGGCATAGGTCAGGTCGAAGGTCATCCCGTTCTGCGACCAGGTGAGCGGGAACTCCTCCTCCTTGACCTCCGCGCCTTCCCGGACGACCAGCGACCGCTCGAAGTCGAGCAGGTCGGCGTCGCGTTGCCGGGCCTTCTTCCACCAGGTGTCGAAATGCCGCCCGGTGACCACGTCGGCGGCCAGTCGCTCGTCGTAGAAGGCGAACAGCGTCTCGTCGTCGACCAGCAGGTCGCGGCGCCGGGTGCGCTCCTCGAGCTCCTCGACTTCCTCGATCAGCTTGCGGTTCTCGTGGAAGAACTTGTGGTGGGTGTCCCAGTCGCCCTCGACCAGCGCGTGCCGGATGAACAGCTCGCGCGACACCTCCGCGTCGACCGAGCCGTAGTTGATCTTGCGGCGGGCAACGATCGGTACGCCGTACAGGGTGACCTTCTCGTAGGCCATCACCGCGCCGGCTTTGCGTTCCCAGTGCGGTTCGGAGTACGTGCGTTTGATCAGGTGCTGGGCGAGATCCTCGGCCCACTCCGGTTCGATCTTGGCGTTGACGCGGGCCCACAACCTGGACGTCTCGACGAGCTCGGCGGCCATCACGAACTGCGGTGGCTTCTTGAACAGCCCGGAGCCGGGGAAGATGGCGAACTTGGTGCCGCGGGCACCGATGTACTGATGCTGGTTGGCGGGGTCCTTGAGGCCGAGATGGGAGAGCAGGCCCGACATCAGGGAGATGTGGACGGCCTGCGGGTCGGCGGCCTCGCCGGTGTTGAGCGTGACGCCGATCTGCGAGGCGACCTGACGGAGCTGGGCGAAGATGTCCTGCCACTCGCGGACGCGCAGATAGTTGAGGTACTCGCTGCGGCACATCCGGCGGAACTGGTTGCCGGACAGCTCCTTCTGCTGCTTCTTGAGGTAGTTCCACAGATTCAGGAAGCCGAGGAAGTCGGAGCCCGGGTCGCGGAAGCGCGCGTGCGCCTGGGTCGCCTGGGCTTCGGCGTCAGTGGGGCGCTCGCGCGGGTCCTGGATCGAGAGCGCGGAGGCGATCACCATCACCTCGCGGACGCAGCCGTGCTTGTCGGCCTCGACGATCATCCTGGCCAGCCGCGGGTCGAGCGGGATCTGCGCCAACTGCCGGCCGACCGGGGTCAGCCGGCGCGAACGGTCCGTCGCCTTGGCCGAGTCGATCGCGCCCAGCTCGGTCAGCAACTGGAGGCCGTCGGTGATGCTGCGCTTGTCCGGCTCGTCGATGAACGGGAACGCGGCGATGTCGCCGAGGCCGATCGAGGTCATCTGCAGGATGACGGAGGCTAGGTTGGTGCGCAGGATCTCGGGGTCGGTGAACTCCGGGCGGCCTTCGAAATGCTCCTCGGAGTACAGGCGGATGCAGATACCGTCGCTGGTCCGGCCGCAGCGGCCCTTGCGCTGGTTGGCGCTGGCCTGCGAGACGGCTTCGATCGGGAGGTGCTGCACCTTCGTGCGGTGCGAGTAGCGGCTGATCCGGGCGGTGCCGGGATCGATCACGTACTTGATGCCGGGAACGGTGAGAGACGTCTCGGCGACGTTGGTGGCGAGCACGATCCTTCGGCTGGAGCCGTGCGACTGGAAGACGCGATGCTGCTCGGCGTTCGAGAGCCTGGCGTAGAGCGGCAGGATCTCGGTGTTGCGCAGGTTGGAGTCGCTGAGCGCGTCGGCGGTGTCGCGGATCTCCCGCTCACCGCTCAGGAACACCAGGACGTCGCCTGGCGCCTCGCCGGCGAGCTCGTCGACGGCGTCGAGGATCGCCTGGGTCTGGTCGCGGTCGATCGTGCTCGGGTCATCCGGGTCGTTGATCGGGCGGTAGCGCGTCTCGACCGGGTAGGTGCGGCCGGAGACCTCAACGATCGGCGCGGGGTCGCCCTTCGCGTCGGCGAAGTGCTCGGCGAACCGCTCGGGGTCGATCGTCGCTGAGGTGATGATCACCTTGAGGTCGGGGCGGCGGGGGAGGAGCTGTTTGAGGTAGCCGAGGATGAAGTCGATGTTCAGGCTGCGCTCGTGCGCCTCGTCGATGATGAGCGTGTCGTACCGGCTCAGCTCGCGATCGCGCTGCAGTTCGGCGAGCAGGATGCCGTCCGTCATCAGCTTGACCAGAGAGCGCTCACTGACCTTGTCGGTGAACCGGACGGCGTACCCGATCGTGTCGCCGAGCTCGGTATCCAGCTCCTCGGCGATCCGCTCGGCCACCGTCCGCGCCGCCAGCCGGCGAGGCTGGGTGTGGCCGATCATGCCGCGCACGCCCCGCCCGAGTTCGAGACAGATCTTCGGGATCTGCGTCGTCTTGCCGGAGCCGGTCTCACCTGCGATCACCACCACCTGGTGATCGCGAATAGCCGCTCCGATCTCATCCTTGAGCTGACTGACCGGCAGTTCCTCGGGATAGGTGATCTCCGGTACTGCGAGCCGCCGCTGCTCGACACGTTGCTCGGCCTGCTCGATTCGCGCGGTGATGTCAGAGAGCGCGTTCTCGCGCTTGGCTTCCTCGCGTAGACCGCGCAACCGCTCCAAACGCCGCCCGAGCTGCTCACGATCGGAGTTGGTCAGCGCTTCAAGTCGTGCAGCCAGCTCCACGAGGCCACCGGCCGCCTCACTGGTCGGGCGGGATCCGGCGGGACCGGCCGCGGCTCCCGCGGTACCGGCCGCGACCTCCGCAGCGCCGCCGGGCTTCTTGCGGCGGCGGCGTGGGCGTCGAGGGCGACCGGGATCCTGGGGAGGACCGGTAGCTGGGGTAGGACTCTGCGATTCGGTCCGGGCATCAGGCATGTCACCCACCAGTTTAGGTGGCTGAAGCCAACCGCTCACGCGGTTTATCGGGTCAGTCGTCGCGGGAGCTGGGGACTTTGACGGCCAGGACGGGGACAGGGGACTCGAGGAGGACGCGTTGGGCGGTGCTGCCGAGGATTAGTTTGCCGACTGGGCTGCGGCGGCGCAGACCGAGGACGATGAGCTTGACCTCGTTCTGCTCGGCCGCGCGGAGCAGTTCGGCGGCGACGTCGCCGCTGCCGACCGCCTGCTGGATCGTCACCTCGACGCCGCGCTCGCGCAGCCGGGCCTCGGCTGCGTCGAGCTCGGCCTGGTTCGCGTAGCGGGAGTCGATGTAGGCGTCGCCGCGGCTCGTGTTGAGCAGCAGGACGGAGGCTCCGCGCAGCTCGGCTTCGGCGGCAGCGGCCTCGAGTGCGGCCTCGCCTTCGGGCGTCGGAACGTAGCCCACCAGAATCATCACGAGGCCCACTCTCTCATCAGTCGTCCTCACCGAAAGTCAGCCGGTCGCGACTCGCCTGGGTGCCGCGGATTCGTGCGACGATCCGGGGCAGGTAGGGAACGAACAGCGCGAGCACGGTCAAGATGATGATGATCAGGCTGAGCGGCCGGGTGAAGAACACGCTGGCGTCGCCGTTGGAGATCACCAGCGACCGGCGGAACTGCTCTTCCATCGTCGGCCCGAGGATGACGCCGAGGATCACCGGGGCGATCGGGAAGTCGAGCTTGCGCATGAAGAACCCGACCACGCCGATCAGCAACGCCATCAGGACCTCGTACCCCGAACCCGACAGCGAGTAGACGCCGAGGCACGCGAACACCAGGATCCCGGCGTACAGGAGTGGGCGGGGCACCTTCAGTACCTGGACCCAGATCTGGATCAGCGGCAGGTTCATGATCAGCAAGATCAGGTTCCCGATGTAGAGAGACGCGATCAGCGTCCAGACGAGAGTGCCCTGGTCCTCGAAGAGTTGCGGACCGGGCTGCACGTTGAAGATCTGGAACGCCGCGAGCATCACCGCTGCCGTTGCTGACGTGGGCAGGCCCAGTGTCAGCAGCGGCACGAGCACGCCGGAGAAGGACGCGTTGTTCGCCGCCTCCGGACCTGCGACGCCTTCGATCGCGCCGTCACCGAACTCGTCCGGGTGCTTCCGCCCGGCCTTGCGAGCCCGCCGCCGCTCGATCGTGTACGAGAGGAACGTCGGTACTTCGGCCCCGCCCGACGGGATCGCCCCGAACGGGAAGCCGAGCGCGGTACCCCGCAACCAGGGCGCCCACGAGCGCTTCCAGTCGTTCTTGCTGAGGTACCCGGTCCGCAGCCGCCCCTTCTCCAGTACTGCGGGCCGATCCGGCGTACTGCGCAACTTCGATGCCACGTGCAACGTTTCGCCGATCGCGAAGAGACCCACGATCACGATCACCACGTCGACGCCATCGAGCAGCCGCAACGTGCCGAACGTGTAGCGCTGGGCGCCGGACAAACTGTCCAGGCCGATCAACCCGATGAACAGGCCGACCGTCAACGAGAGCAGCCCTCGGACGAGTGAGTGGCCGACGAGCGCGGTCACGGCGACCATCGCGAGCAACGTGATCGCGAAGTAGTCGGTGGACTGGAACTGGCTGGCCAGGTTGCCGATCGGCTTGGCGACGAAGGTCAGCAGCACGGTCGAGATGGTGCCCGCGACGAACGAACCGATCGCGGCCGTCGCGAGGGCGGCCCGCGCCCGCCCCTTGAGCGCCATCTTGTGGCCCTCGATCGCGGTCGCCACCGAAGCGGACTCGCCAGGCGTGTTGATCAGGATCGAGGTGGTCGACCCGCCGTACATGGCGCCGTAGTAGATCCCGGCGAACATGATGAAGGCACCAATCGGGTCCGAGAAGTTGAAGGTGATCGGCAGCAGCAGCGCGATCGTCAGCGCCGGGCCGATGCCGGGAAGGATGCCGACGAGCATGCCGAGCGTCACGCCGAGAACCGCCCAGAGCAGGTTCATCGGGTCGAGCACGGTGCCGAACCCGTGCATGAGATCGCCGAAGACGGCTTGGGTGATCACAGGCCCAGCACCCCCTCAGGCAAGGAGATGTCGAGGAACTGCGTGAACGCGATGTAGACGATGGCCGTGATGACGACGGCGACGATGAGATCGCGCGCGACCTGCCGGCTCCCGAGCACTCGCGCCGCGACGAAGAACAGCAACGCCGTCGCGATCAGATAGCCGAGCGGCACGACGAGGAACGCGTACAACACCAGCAGAGCCGAGATGGCGACCGGCTCGAACCAGCTCCGGTCGCCCTTGTCCGCAGTACGGGGAGAGCGCAATCCCTCAACCAGGTAACCGATCGACAACAGCAACCACGCTGACGTGACCAGCAGCGGAAAGAACCGCGGCCCCGCCGGATCAAACCCCTTCGGACTACGAATATCAAACACGCCCACCAGGAACGTGCCGCTCAACACCACCAGAACAACGGCCGCAATAACCCGCACCAGCCGGGACGCCTCAACCTCAACCTCAGATGCCTTCACTGGTTCGTCGGTTGTGCTCATACGATTCCGAGCTCCTTCAGCAGGGCCTCGACTCTGGTGGTCTCGTCGGCGATGAACTTCTTGGCGTCGTCGCCGGTTGTGAAGAATTCGGTCCAGCCTTGTTTCTTGCGGATCTCCGCCCACTCGGGGGAGCTGTTCGCCTTGCTGATGAAGTCGATCAGGCGTTGGCGATCCGCTTCCGGGATGTCGGGTGGTGCCACGATGGCGCGCCAGTTCAGTACTTCGGCGTCGTAGCCCTCGGACTTCAGCGTCGGTAGCTGTTTGCCGCCGACCGTCATCGGTTCGCTGCCGGTGGTCGCGAGTACGCGCATCTTGCCGGCCGTGATCTGCTCCTCGAACTCGCTCAGCCCGGAGATGCCGACCGTGACATCGCCGGACAGGATCGCGGCTGTCGCTTCGCCGCCGCCGGAGTACGAGATGTACTTGACCTTCGACGGGTCGGCACCCGCGGCCTTCACCAGGGTGCCCGCGGTGATGTGGTCGGTGCCGCCGATGGTGCCGCCGCCCCAGCTGACCGACGTCGGCTCGGCCTGGTACTTGTCGACCAAGTCCTTGAGGGACTTGATCGGTGAGTCGGCCTTGACGACGAGGACTTCCTGCTCGGCCGTGAGGGTGGCGATCGGGGTGGTGTCGGAGATCGTGATCTTCGACTGGTTCAGGGTCAACGCGCCGACCATCACCAGGCCGGTGATCATCAGCGTGTGCGGGTCCTTGCGGTTCTTGGTGACCAGCTTGGAGATGCCAACGGCGCCACCGGCGCCGGTCACGTTGACGACCGACAACGAGCGGCCGGGGAGGAAGTCGTCCTCCTGGATGACGTGCTGCAGTTGGCGTGCGGTCAGATCCCAGCCACCGCCGGGGGCGGCCGGGACCATGATCTCGACGTTGCGGGACGGGAAGTCGCCGGCGACGCTGCCGCCTTCCAGGGCCGAGCAGCCGCTGAGCAGCAGGCTGACGGTCACCCCGGCGGCGATGATCACGGAGCGTGGCACTTGGGTACCTCCTTGGAAAGGCCTGGGGAGACCGTAGCAATATTCCACTAGGAGGTACAGAGATTCCATTCTGCGGACCCGCGGGTTATCGTCGGGAGGTCGGGCTGGCAGCGGAAGGGGTGCGGGGATGGATGTGGACGGGGAGTTGCCCGGGGTGCGCAGCGTGCATCGGGCGCTGGATCTGCTCGAGCGCTTCGACGACGAACACCCGCACTGGACACTGGCCGAACTGACCGTCGCGAGCGGGCTGCCGAAGACGACCGTACTGCGGCTGGTGACGACTCTGGAGCAGCGCGGGCTGGTCGCTTCGACCGGTCCGGGGCGCTATGCGATCGGGCCGGGATTCCTGCGCTGGTCGCGGTTGAGCAGCGCGGGGATGGAGGTTCCGCCGGTGGTCCGGTCGGCGTTGAACAAGCTCGCCACGGACACCGGCGAGACGGCCAACCTCTACATCCGGGTCGGGCGGACGCGCGTGTGTCTCGCTCAGGCCCAAGGCACGCTGAGCATTCGGCACACCATCGCGCTGGGCTCTGCGCTGCCGTTGTGGGGTGGCGCCGCGTCGCGGGTGTTGCTGAGTGATCCACCGGTTCTCGAGTCGGAGCCATCGGTGATCGACGCCGTGGCGGGTGAGTCGCCGCATGGTGCTGACTTCGCCAAGCAGTTGCGCCTTGCCGCAGTACGGGCGGGGGAGCGGGGTTATGCCGTGACCCACGGAGAGCGCGAACTCGGCGCCTCTGGGGTCTCCGCGCCGGTACTCCGATCCGATGGGCGGGTGGTCGCTGCTGTCGGGGTCGGTGGGCCGACGACGCGCTTCAACGATGAGCGTCTGCCCGGATACGTCGCCGCCGTACGCCGATGTGCCGCGACCATCACGTCGAGCGGGTGGAGCGGTTTCAGTGCATCCTGATCTGCTGGCCGGCGTGCGGGTGCTCGATCTGACGAACGTGCTCGCCGGTCCGTTCGCCGGGTATCAACTGGCGCTGATGGGCGCTGACGTGATCAAGGTCGAAGTACCGGGGTCGGGTGATCTGGCGCGCAATCTCGGCGCCGATCCTGTGCTGAGCAAGGCCGGGTTGGGGATCTCGTTCCTGGCGCAGAACGCGGGGAAGCGCTCTCTGACGCTGGATCTGAAATCGGCCGCCAGTAAGGAGGTTTTCGAGCGGCTGGTTCGGGATGCCGATGTCCTGCTGGAGAACTTCCGCCCGGGTGTGCTCGAGCGACTCGGCTTCTCCTGGGAGGTGCTGCAGGCGCTCAACCCGGGGCTGGTGTATTGCGCGGTCTCTGGCTTCGGGCAGACCGGACCGATGCGCGGGCGACCGGCGTACGACCAGATCATTCAGGGGCTGTCCGGCATCATGAGCGTGACCGGGATGCCGGAGACCGCGCCGACGCGGACGGGCTTCCCGATCGCCGACACCCTCGGTGGCTACGCGGCTGCCTTCGCGATCTCGGCGGCGCTGGTGAAGCGCTCTCGCACCGGCGCCGGAAGCTTTCTCGATGTCTCGATGCTGGAGACTGCGATCGCGGCGATGGGCTGGGTTGTGTCCGACTTCGTCATCGGCGGCCGCGAACCGCTTGCCATGGGCAACGAGAATGTCACCTCGGCTCCGTCGGGCACGTTCGAGACGGCGTCGGGTGCGCTGAACATCGCGGCCAACAAGCAGGAACAGTACGTCGAGCTCTGTGTCGTGCTCGGTCGGCCCGAGTTGATCGACGATGCGCGGTTCGCCACGCGGGAAGCGCGCAAGCAGCATCGGTCTGAACTCAAGCAGGAGTTGGAGAAGACGCTCAGAGAGCGCTCTGCCGCCGAGTGGGACGAACTGCTCGCGGACAGCGGAGTCCCGGTCGCACCGGTGCTGACCGTCGAGCAGGCGCTGTCCCTGGAGCAGGTGGCGGAACGCGGCCTGCTCCACGAAGTCACCATGCCGCCGCCAGCGCCTACGGCGCCGGCGGCGGTGGAGAGGGAGGGCGTGCGCGGCCGGGCCTGTGCGGAGGGTGCTGCTGGTGGTGGGAGTGCAGGGGATGGGGATGGCCTGTGCGGCGCGGGGGATGGGGATGGCGTGCGCGGCGGGGGTAGCGCCGGGGACAAAGACGGCGGGGGCAGTGCGGAGGGTGGAGTCGGTGGGGAGCGTTCTCTGCGGGTGGTGGGGAGCAGTGTTCATGTTGATGGCGCGTCGGTTGGGCCCAAGGTGCGGCCGCCGGGGTTGAGTGAGCACACTGACGAGATTCTCGCGGAGCTCGGCTACAGCGCCGGCGAGATCGCCGCCCTTCACGACCAGGGAGCCGTATGACCGACAAGGCCCAAGAAGCGGCGGACTGGTGGTCGACCTCGATCACCGACATCCAGCCCGGCTCGATCCGTCTGCGCGGCTACGCGATCGAGGACCTCATCGGCGGCGTCAACTTCCCGCAGATGGTGTGGTTGATGGTCTCCGGTGACCTACCCACCGAGGACGAAGCCAAGCTTCTCGAACTCACCCTCGTCGCAGCCGTCGACCACGGCCCGCATGCGCCTTCGATCGCCGCCGCCCGGATGGCAGCCTCCTGCGGCCTCGCCCTCAACAACGCGATGGCGACCGGCGTGAATCTCCTCGGTGACGTCCACGGCGGCGCCGGCCAGCAATGCATGGAGGTCCTCCACGAGCTGAAGACTGCGGTCGATGCGGGCGAGTCGCCAACCGCGGCAGCCCGCGCGCTCGTCACGGACTACAAGGCGCGGAAGGCGTTCATCCCCGGCTTCGGCCACCGGTTCCACCCGGTCGACCCGCGGCGCGATCCGCTGATGCACGCGATCGAGCGTGCCGCGCGCGACGGCATCGTCGAGGGCTATTACCTGGAGGTCGCCCTGGCGCTGGAGTCGGTACTGGCCGAGGGGTCGAAGCCGATCCCGATGAACGTCGACGGCGCCACCGCGACCATCTACGCCGAACTCGGCCTGGCTCCCGAGCTGGCCCGCGGTCTCTTCGTCCTGTCGCGATCGGTCGGCCTGCTCGCCCACGCCCGCGAACAGCAACTGGATCCCACCCGGATCAAAGGCCCGCTGCCGAGGAGCATCCCCGCGACGTACACCGGCGTGCCGCCCCGCGCCGTACCGCCGCGCCCAGAGCCGCCGCGCCCGGGGCCGTGCTGAAGATTCACCGGTTCCGGGCGGGCACCGATGGAGAATGACCAGATGCCGGCCGACAAGACCACCATCGACTAGCCGGTTCCCAACCGCCCGCGCGAGCCCGACCGGCCGACCGGCCGACCGGCCGACCGTCCGGTCGGCCGACCGTCCGGTCGGCCGACCGTCCGGTCGGCCGACCGGACCAAAGCACCTGATCATTCGCCCCCTTTTGACCCTCGCCGCCGACCCCGCGACACCGGACTTTGTCCACAGAGGGTCAAGAGGGGGCGAATGATCAGAGGAGTTCGGTTGCCGAGGTAGGCGTCGTGGTGGGGGAGTCAGGGGTTGGTGAGTTTGGAGCGGAGGACTTTTCCGGTGGCGTTGCGGGGGAGGTCCTGCACCAGGACTATCTTGCGTGGGGTCTTGTAGCGGGCGAGGTTGGTGCGGACGTGCTCGATCAGCTCGTCCTCGGTGACTGTGCCTGGAGCAGGGCCGGCCGGTACTACGTATGCGACCAGCCGCTGACCGAATTCCTCGTCCGGTACGCCGACCACCACTGCCTCGACGACGCCCGGGTGGCTCATCAAGCAGTCCTCGACCTCGACCGGGTACACGTTTTCGCCACCCGACACGATCATGTCGTCCTCGCGGCCGTCGACGAACAGGCGGCCGGCCGCGTCGAGGTGCCCGAGGTCGCCGGTGCTCATCCGGCCATCGACCGTGGTCTTGCTGCTGCCGTCCGAGTAGCCGCCGAAGACGAGGCCGCCGCCCGCGAAGATTCGGCCGGTGACACCGGTCGCGACGGGTTGGTCGTCATCACCAAGGATCCGAACCGAGGATCCGAGACAAGGCCGCCCGACGGTGCCAGGTGCCGCGATCAGGTCAGCGGAGGTGGCGATGGTCGCGATGCCGATCTCGCTGGACCCGTAGGCATCGCAAAGCACCGGACCGAACTGGGCGATGAACCGCTCCGCCAACGCAGGCCCCAACGCGGAGGCACCGGAGATCACCGCCCGGAGCGAGCGCAGCTCGTGGTCGGCAATCGCGGCCGGACCGACATCGAGCAACCGCTGCAACATGACCGGTACTGCGACGATCGAGCCGGCGCGATGGGTGTCGACCGAGGCGAGCACTGCCGCCGCGTCGTACCAGCGGGCCAGCACCAGTGGCGAGCCGAGGAACAGCGCGAGCATCGAGTTGAGCAACCCCAGGCCGTGGAACAGCGGCGGGCAGATCACCATTGGCTCGCCGGCCCGCAAGCCGATCCGGTTGAGCGTGCTCGCGGTCAGCCCGGCCAGTCCCCACGCGGTCGGCGCGCGCGGCGCCGCCTTCGGAGCGCCCGTGGTCCCCGACGTGAGAATCGTGATGTGCCCGGGTTTGTCAGGCAGCGGCGCCTCCGGATCCTCACTCTCGGCCAGCTGATCAAGCGTCACCGCACCACCGTCCGCGTCCGGCCAAGCAATCACAGCGGGGATCTCTCCGGCTGCCTCAGCGAACTCGGAGTCATGGATCAGCAAGTCTGGTCGATGTCGCTCCAGCACGGCCTTGAGCTGGGGCAGAGCGAACTCGGTGTTGACGAACAGCACATCAGCTCCGAGCCGTGAAGCCGCCAGCGTCGCCTCCAGGAACCCTCGGTGGTTCCGGCACAGCACCGCGACCTTGCTCCCGGCAACAATCCCGTACTGCGCATGCAACCCGGCCGCTTCACGCGAACACCGCCGATCCAGGTCTTGGTACGTGATCGTGCCGCGCTCGTCGATCACCGCCGGCTGGTCGGGGAACCGAATCGCGGCGATCGCACCGAGCGCTGCCATCGACTGACCCCACTGCCGCAGCGCACGCTCGATCGGAACCAGGTGGGTCGGCCGCGCGGAGCGCCAGACGCCCGACTTGATCAATGCGACGGAAACTCCGCTGACCTCACCGGCGGCATGCACCAGCCACTCGGGCGGTCGCATCGGCCCGATCGGTCGTGGTCTCAGCCGCCGTGGCCTCATCGGCCGGCTTCCGCCGCGGTCATCACTGGTCATCCTTGCGCGGCCGGTTCGTCATCCGGTAGTACTGCTCGAACAGCCGGTCGGTCGGCACCCGGAAAAGGTTGCCCAAGGCATCGGCCGGCCGGACCAGTGGTGGCGTGATGTTGTGCGGTTTGCCGGCCACTGCCGCACAGACCTGATCGGCGGCCTGCTCCGGGCTCAACCCGGGCATCCGGGTCAGCTCTGGCGTCGGCGAACTCATCCGGGTGTGGACCAGCCCCATGTAGACCGTCGAGGTCGTCACCCCGTCGTCGCGTACCTCTTGCGAGACACACCTCAACCACATGTCGAAGGCGGTCTTCGATGCCAGGTACGCCGACCAGCGCGCCAGCGGCGGAGTCCGCACTCCGGCCGTCGACACGTTCACGATGTGCCCGGAGCCGCGCTCGCGCATCGACGGCAGCAGCTCGAGAACGAGCTTGGCCGGGCCGAGGTAGTTCACCGAGTTCGTCCGCTCGATGTCGTGGAACCGCTGGTAGGAGTCCGCGATGGACCGCCGGATCGACTTGCCCGCGTTGCTGACCAGCACGTCGACGTGCCCGTGCTCGGCCAGCACCTTCGCGACGACAGCTTCGATCGAGTCCGGCTCGGCCAGGTTCGCCGGGTAGGTGAACGCCTTCCCGCCGTCGGCCCGGATCTCCTCGGCGACGATCTCCAGCTGATCGGCGGTCCGCGCCAGCAACAGCACCGTCGCACCGGCCCGCGCCAGCCGCTTGGCCGTCGCCTCGCCGATCCCGTACGACGAACCCGTCACCAGTACGACCTTGCCGCGCACCAAAGCGGCCAGCCGGTCGTCAGGAATCCTGGTCCGCCCGTTGGTCAACGCGACGAGTAGTGGCCAGCCGATCGGGCGCTTCCCAGTCTCCATACCTCGACATTACCGGCTGGTAGCCGCACTGGGCAGAGTTTCTGGGGAGTCTCGTCCGGTCTCCCGGGCGATCCGCGTGAGCCAGTCGCCGATCAGCGCCGCGAGCAGCGCGGGTTGCTCGAGCTGGAGGTTGTGCCCGGCACGGTCCAGTACGACGTACGAGGCGCGCGGGTAATGCGGGAGCAGCGGGTACTGATCCTCGAAGCCGGTGCTCGAATCCTGCCGGCCGCAGAGGATCAGGGAGGGTCTGGTGTAGGTCGGACCACTCTCCGGCGCGATCGTGAGCGCCCAGTTCTTGCGGATCCTGGCCATCGCCTCGACATCTGCCGCGTTCAGGCCCGGCTCGATGTCCTCCTGGTACTGCCGGAGGATCTCCGCCGTCTGCAGCACGGCGATCCCGGTGAAGTCTTCGACCTGCTCTGGCGTCAGGGTCGCGATCACGGCTGGATCGGACTCCAGCACGACGTGGTCGGGCACGGTCCGGTCGGCATGATCCAGGGCCTGCCCGATCGGGCAGATCAGTCCGAGGCCGAGGATCTGGTCCGGCCGCTCGGCGACCAGGCCGCGGGCCAGATAGCCGCCGTACGATTCACCGATCAGGACGAAGGGCTCCGCACCGATCTCGGCATCGATGTACTCCCGGAGGGCGGCCATGATGCCGTCCGAGCTGTCGATCGTTCCGGCTGGGCTCTGGCCCATCCCTGGCAGGTCCGGGTAGAGCCGTCGGTACCCGGGGCGGGCCGCGAAGATCGGCTCGAGGCAGCCGGTCATCAGGCGGTGATCGGGAGTCCAGCCGTGCAACGCGAGCACCGGAGTGCCCTCGCCGTGAGTGACGTGGTGGAGCGTCATCGTGGTGCCCTTTCGCAGTGCCGATCCAGCAGGGCACAGTTCTAACAAGTGCCTCGGACAGTTTCTGATTCCTTCCCCACCCCACCACCCCGGTCTCTGAAACTGACCTAGAGTCGGACCCATGTCACGTCGATCCTCGCACCAGCCAGCGCCCGATTCCGCCGTACTGCGTGCCCGGTTGGCGCGCGCCAAGGAAGCCGCCGCCGGTACCGGCCTGCTGATCGCGCCGGGCTCCGACCTGCGCTTTCTGCTCGGCCGCGAAGGCGGTTCGTTCGAGCGCCTGACCACCCTCGTCATCCCCGCCGACGGCCCGCCTGCGCTGGTGGTGCCCAAGCTCGAAGCGCCCGGATTCGCCGACGTACCGACCAGCGAGCTCGGCATCGAGGTGCTCACCTGGGCCGACGGCGACGACCCGTACGCCGTGGCCGCCGAGCGGCTCGGCAAACCCGATCGCGTCGCGGTCAGCGACTTCACCCCGGCGCTGCACGTGCTCGCGCTGCGGGCGGCCTTGCCTGCGGCCGAGCAGGTACTCGCCGGACCGATCCTGCGGGAGCTGCGGATGCGCAAGGACGCGGCAGAGGTCGATGCCCTGCGCAAGGCGGGGGCCGCGATCGACCGGGTGCACGCGCGCGTCGGAGAGTGGCTGCGGGCCGGGCGGACTGAGGCGGAGGTCGGCGCGGATATCGCCGCGGCCATCGTCGAGGAGGGACATACGGAAGCGGCCTTCGTGATCGTCGCCAGTGGCCCGAACGGTGCCAGTCCGCATCACTCGTTGTCGGACCGCGTGATCGAGTCAGGCGACGTGGTGGTGGTCGACATCGGCGGCCCGATCGCCGAGGGCTACAACTCGGACTCCACCAGGACGTACGCCGTCGGGGAACCGCGCGACGCCGACGTGGCGGTGACGTACGAGGTACTGCGATTGGCCCAGCAGGCAGCGGTCGACGCCGTGCGGCCAGGCGTCAGCGCGGAGTCGATCGACGCGGCGGCGCGCGAGGTGATCGCGGCTGCAGGCTTCGGTGAGTTCTTTATCCACAGGACCGGACACGGGATCGGCCTCGACGTGCACGAAGAGCCGTACATTGTTGGCGGGAACGAGCTGATTCTCGAGCCAGGCATGGCGTTCAGCATCGAACCGGGCATCTACCAGCCGGGCCGCTGGGGTGCCCGGATCGAGGACATCGTCGTCGTCACCGAGGACGGAGTGGAGTCGCTCAACCAGCGTCCGCACGAGCTGGCCATTGTTTGATGATTCAGTGTCTGATGCTTCAGGCGCTGCGGAAGGTTTTGCGATAGGCAAGGGGAGGGATGCCGACCTCGCTGCGGAGATGGTGGCGCAGCGAGGCGGCCGTGCCGAGGCCGGACGCTTCGGCGACGCGATCGATCGAGAGGCCGGTCGTCTCCAGCAGGTGACAAGCGTGCCGGACGCGTTGCTGCAGGAGCCAGTTGCCGGGTGACTGGCCGGTCTCTGCTTTGAAGCGGCGGCTGAAGGTCCGGACGCTCATTCTGGACCGCGCGGCCATCGCGCCGAGGGTGATCTCCTGCTCCAGGCGTTCGAGCGCCCAGGCCCGCGTTGGTGCGGTGCCCTCGGTGCCTTCGTCCGGCACGACCCGTTCGATGAACTGTGACTGCCCACCGTCGCGCCACGGCGGTACTACGCAGTGCCGGGCCGCGCGGTTGGCGACCTCGCTGCCGAAGTCGCGGCGGATCAGGTGCAGGCAGAGGTCCACGCCGGCCGCGAGCCCGGCCGAGGTGATGATGTCACCATCGTCGATGAAGAGCAGGTCTTCGTCGAGCTGGACCTTCGGGTAGAGCGCGCGGAACATGTCGGCACGCTTCCAGTGTGTCGTCGCCGGCCGGCCGTCGAGCAGTCCGGCCGCGGCGAGCACGAAGGCGCCGGTGCAGATCGACGCGATCCTGGTGCCCGGCCGGATCGTGGCGAGTGCCGCGGCCAGGTCGTCCGGCAGCTTACCTTCGTACCGCGGCTGCTTGATGTACGTCCCCGGGATGATCACCGTGTCGGCCTCCGCGAGTGCCTCCACGCCGTGGTCGGGGATCAAGCTGAACCCCAGGCCGGCCCGGATCGGGGCTGTCTGCAGTCCACAGATCCGTACGTCGTACAGACGTGTGCCGTCCGCTGTGGTCGCTTCGCCGAGCACGGTCGGCGGGATGGTGAGGTCGAAGCCGACGACGGGCTCCAGGGCCAGCACCGCGACCCGGTGTGGGGTGATTTGGTGAGCCATGGCCACATCTTGACACATGGTGGCGGTCTGGCCACTGTTTCGTCGGCAGGAGCTCCGGCAAACTCGCCTGGTGACACAGATTCTGGAGAAGAAGACGGTCCGCTGGCATCGCGCCTGGCCCGTCGCTGCCGTCGGTTTCATCACCTTGATCGGCGCGGCGGGCTTCCGGTCCGTACCGAGCGTGCTGATCGATCCGCTGCACGAGGAGTTCGGCTGGTCGCACGCGACGATCTCGTCGGCGGTGTCGATCAACCTGCTGCTGTACGGCCTGATCTCGCCGTTCGCGGCGGCGCTGATGGACCGTCTCGGACTGCGCAAAGTCGTCGGCGGCGCGCTGGTCCTGATCGCGCTCGGCAGCGGTCTCACCGTCTTCATGGACTCGGCCTGGGAGCTGCTGCTCTGCTGGGGGCTGCTCGTCGGCGTCGGCACCGGGTCGATGTCGATGACGTTCGTCGCAACGATCACTGGACGCTGGTTCGTGGAGCGCCGTGGACTGGTCACCGGCATCCTGACCGCCGCCGGCGCGACTGGGCAGCTGATCTTCTTGCCGTTGATCGCTCGGCTGGCGACGTCGTACGGGTGGCGGGTGCCGGCGCTGGTTGCGGCTGGCGCCGCGCTGGCCGTAGTACCGCTGGTGCTGCTGTTCCTGCGCGACTACCCCAGTGATGTCGGGCTCAGGGCTTATGGCGCTCCCGAGGGGAGTACTGCGGGACAGCGGGTCGAGGCGACCGGCAACAGCGCAGTACGGGCTCTGACTGCGTTGTGGTCGGCAATGCATCAGCCTGTGTTCTGGTTGCTGGCCGGGGGATTCGCGATCTGTGGTGCGTCCACGAACGGGTTGATTGGCACGCACTTCGTGACGGCCGCGCACGACCACGGGATGCCGCCGACGACTGCGGCGTCGCTGCTTGCTCTGGTAGGGATCTTCGACGTGGCGGGCACGATCCTGTCGGGATGGCTGACGGATCGCTGGGATCCGCGGTACCTGCTGATCGCGTACTACTCGCTGCGGGGGCTGTCACTGCTTGTACTGCCCTCGCTGCTCGGCCCGACCGCGGAGCCGAGCGTCTGGGTGTTCATCATCTTCTACGGGCTCGACTGGGTGGCGACGGTGCCGCCGACGGTGGCGCTGTGCCGGGAGTGGTTCGGAGTGGATGGGCCGATCGTGTTCGGTTGGGTCTTCGCTTCCCACCAAATCGGCGCTGCGATTGCGGCCACCGGCGCCGGAGTGATCCGGGATGCCCAGGGGAGTTACAACCTGGCCTGGTACCTCGCGGGTGGACTGTGCGCGGGCGCTGCGTTGATGTCGGCGAGTATCGGGCGCCGGGTCCCTGTGGCGTGAATCCTTCGGCTAGCCTCGACATTAGTTGAGGTTCGAGCGGGAGGACGACGAGTGGACATCGAACCGGGCGAACTGACGGTCGGGCAACTGGCCGAGCGCAGCGGGGTGGCGATCTCGGCGCTGCACTTCTACGAGCGGCAGAACCTGATCATCAGCCGCCGTACGTCGGGCAACCAGCGCCGGTACAAGCGCGACACCCTGCGCCGGGTAGCGATGATCCGGATCGCGCAGCGGGTCGGCATCCCGCTCGGCGAGGTGGCCGCGATCCTCGCCCTGCTGCCGGACAACCGGACGCCGACCAGACAGGACTGGGAACACATCTCGCAGTGCTGGCAGACCGAGCTCGACCGGCGGATCGTGCAACTGGAGCAGCTCCGCGACGACTTCAAGGACTGCGTCGGCTGCGGCTGCCTCTCCCTCGACCGCTGCGGCCTAGCCAACCCGTACGACGTCCTCGCAACCAAAGGCCCCGGCCCCCAACGCCTGGTAGACCCCGCCGGCAACCCCTGCCACCCGGGCAACTGCCGCTAACCCGGCACCCACCCTGCGCCACCCACACACACACCCACCCACTTCCGCACCGCCCGCGCTCGCAATGTGCGTACTCCGCATCTCCTCCGTGGGGTTCGCCCCTCCTGCAGGGGTTAGCCCCCTGTTCTGACAATGGGCGAAGCCCCACAAGAGGGGCGAAGTACACGCTCTGGGGTGCCTCGACCACGAGTTCGGCTGGCGTCGCGGCTGTGCGTGCTTCGCGTCTCGGCCGTGGGGTTAGCTCCTCCTTGTGGGGTTCGCCCCCTGTTTTGACAAAGGGCGAAGCCCCGTAGGAGGGGCGAAGTACACGCTGGGGTGCCTCGGCCACGAGTTTGGCTGGCGTCGCGGCTGTGCGTGCTTCGCGTCTCGGCCGTGGGGTTGGCTCCTCCTTGTGGGGTTCGCCTGTTGGTGGGGCAGGGGGCGAAGCCCCGCACGAAGGGCGAAGCCCCGCACGAAGGGCGAAGCCCCGCACGAAGGGCGAAGCCCCGCACGAAGGGCGAAGCCCCGCACGAAGGGCGAAGCCCGGCACGAAGGGCGAAGCCCGGCACGAAGGGCGAAGCCCGGCACGAAGGGCGAAGCCCGGCACGAAGGGCGAAGCCCGGCACGAAGGGCGAAGCCCCGTACGAAGGGCGAAGCCCGGCATGAGGGGTGAACCCCTACGGCGGCGGAGCGGAGTGCACGGTGGGGGGATTGCTGAACTGCGCGGGGTGGGAGGGGTGAGTTGTCCACAGGTTGTGTGTGGGGGCGAACGGAGTGGGGGTGCTGGCGACTAGGGTCGTTGGTATGGGTGACATCGAGCTTTCGGATGATCGGGCGACGACTGCCGCGGGAGTGATTCGCGCGATCGCCGGCGATGGCGCGCGGCTGCGGGGCGACCAGGAGACTGCGGTCGCGGCGCTGTGCGAGCCGAATGCGCGAGTGCTGGTTGTCCAGGCGACCGGCTGGGGCAAGTCGGCTGTCTACTGGGCGGCGACTGCGATTCGTAGATCCGAAGGCGCCGGGCCGACGTTGGTGGTCTCACCCTTGCTGTCGTTGATGCGCGACCAGGTGGCCGCCGCCGCCCGGGCCGGTCTGCGGGCGGCGACACTGAACTCGTCGAATGTCGATGCCTGGTCAGGGATCGAGAGCGACTTGCGCTCGGGCGCGATCGACGTACTACTGGTGTCCCCGGAGCGGCTGGCCAACCCGGGCTTCGGCCGGCGAGTGCTGGATGGACTGGCCGGGCAGATCGGTCTGCTGGTGATCGACGAGGCGCATGCCGTCTCGGACTGGGGTCACGACTTCCGGCCGGACTACCGTCGCGTGTCCGACGTACTGCAGAAGCTCAACCCACAGACGCCCGTGCTCGCGACGACCGCGACGGCGAACGCGCGAGTGACCGATGACGTGGCGCACCAGCTGGGCGAGTCCACGCTGGTACTGCGTGGTCCGCTGGCCCGGTCGAGTCTGCAGCTGTCCGTGGTCGACGCGTTGTCGCCGTTGGACCGATTCGCTTGGGTGGTCGACCAGCTGCCGAAGTTGCCGGGCTCGGGCATCGTCTACACGTTGACTGTGTCTGATGCGCAGCGGCTGGCCGCGGCGATTCAAGAGGTTCATGGCGCGGCGGTCCCAGTCGCGGCGTACACGGGTGGTCTAGAGGCGGGGGAGCGCGAGCGGCTCGAGGACGCCCTGCGGGGCAACGAGTTGAAGGCATTGGTCGCGACGTCGGCTCTCGGGATGGGATACGACAAGCCTGACCTCGGATTCGTCGTGCACGTCGGCTCGCCGCCGTCGCCGGTGTCGTACTACCAGCAGGTCGGTCGTGCCGGGCGTGGCATCGACCATGCGGTGGTGGCCCTGCTGCCGTCCGATGCGGATGCCGGCGTGTGGGACTACTTCGCCACCGCCACGATCCCGGTGCCTGACCAGGTGAACCGGTTGCTGCGCGGGCTGGAGGCCTACGGCCCGGACGAGCCGGCGACCGTGCCATCGCTGGAGGCGGAGACCGGTCTGCGTCGGGGCCGCGTCGAGCTGATGCTCAAGCAGCTCGCGGTCGACGGTGCCGTCGAGCGAGTGGAGCGCGGCTGGGTGCGAACCGCCACGGACTGGAGCTTCGACGCGGCCCACTACGACGGCATCGTCGCGGTACGGCGGCGCGAGGCCGACATCATGCGCGCTTACACCCGCGGCGAACGTTGCCTCATGCAACTTCTCCAGGAGTCTCTGGACGACCCGTCCGCCGAGCGGTGCGGCCGGTGCTCGGTCTGCCTGGGCCTGTTGCCCGATCCGTTGACCGCGAGGCCCGATCCGGAAACCGTGCAGGCGATCACGCGGTTGCTGCGTGGAGAGACCCATGTCCTGGAGCCCCGCAAGATGTGGCCGGGCGGCGCCTTCGGTGCGAAGGGCCGCATCCCACCGGGCCTGATGGCCGAGCCGGGCCGCAGCATCGTCTATGCGGACGCACCTGAGTGGCGCGAGGTCATCCGGTCGGTG
Organism: Kribbella catacumbae DSM 19601; assembly: GCF_000372465.1. Taxonomy (GTDB): domain Bacteria; phylum Actinomycetota; class Actinomycetes; order Propionibacteriales; family Kribbellaceae; genus Kribbella; species Kribbella catacumbae. The sequence continues at coordinate 175,620 of NZ_AQUZ01000005.1, read as the reverse complement.
TTCAGCTCCGATCCGGACCCAGCCGCCCTCGACACCTTGAAGGTGGGGTGCGTCGCCGCGCTCTCCCGCTGGCGCGACGCGTGGTCTCGCCGCCCCGAGGTCGTGGTGACCCTCCCGGCCGCCGGTCACCGCCAACTGGTGGCCGAGGTGGCCAACCACCTGGCCGAGATCGGCCGGCTGGAGCGAGCCGAGCTGACGGTCGACGGCTCCGCCTTCACCGACGACCTCTCCTCGGCAGAGGAAGCCAAAGTCTGGCGAGAGGGCGTCTCCGTCGACCCGGCGACCGCCCAGGCGATCACCGAACGGTCAGTATTGCTGGTAGTCGACGCGTCGTCTTCCCAGTGGCCGATCACCGTGGCCAGCGCCAAGCTCCGGGAGTCCGGCGCGGCCGCGGTACTGCCACTACTTATCCACCGACGACCCTGACCGCAAGCTAGCTGACCTTCTCGGCTGGGTTCAGCTCTGGGGCGGACTCCGCGAAGGACTTGAGGTCGGAGATCAGGCTGATCCAGCCTTCGCCGACCATTGCGCGGAGCTCGCTGCCGGGCTCGAACCCGGTGTGGATCACGGTCAGCTTCACCTGGTCGCCGGCCGGCTCGAGGTCGAAGCTCGCCCGCGAGAGCGGTTCGGCAGCGGTCTTGGCCTGGATTTCGGGAGTCATCTCGACCGCCTTGGCGAACTCCGGGGTGATGTGGTGCCAGGTGAACGCGAGCCGGCGGTACGGGTCGTACTCGAGCACCTCCTGGCCGGGCCCGGACATGGTGACGTCGCCCATCACCCAGTCGATCGGTGAGCCGACCTTCCAGTCGGTTTCGAACTGCACACCCCAGTACTGCTTGGTGAAAGTGGGGTCGGTGAGTGCCTGCCACAGCCGCTCGGGCGTGGTCTTGATGTAGGTCGTGTAGACGAAGTCGTTGTCGCTCACGGGTTCGGTCTCCAATGCTGTCTTCAGGTCGGCGAACAACTGCACCCGCCGGCGGTCGTATTGGTTGATCCAGCGATCGGCGATGGCGTTGATCGGCTCGGCGTTCAGGTGGTGCAACTTCTCCCTGCCGCGCCGGACCGTGGTGACGAGGTTGGCGCCCTCGAGGACGGCCAGGTGCTTGCTGACCGACTGCCGGGCCATGTCGAGCCCCTCGCACAGCTCACTCAGCGTCTGACCGTTGCGCCGGTTCAAGCTGTCCAGCAGCTGCCGGCGACTCGGGTCGGCCAGCGCCCGGAACACCTCGTCATCCATCACCGCTCCGTTCATGCAGCCATTTGGCTACCTAATGACCATAGGCAGCCGATTAGCTGCATGTCAATCCACGTGCCGACGAAGGCGGGGAAAGCTACAGGTGTGGACGAAGGCGGGGGAGAGCTACAGGTGTGGACGAAGGCGGGAGAGCGCGAGAACAGCCTGGATCCGGTCCGGCAGGCCGAGCTTGGCCAGCATGCTGGAGACGTGGACCTTGACGGTGTAGCGGCTGATGGTGAGCCGTTCGGCAATCTGCTGGTTGGACAGGCCGGTGGCGACCAGATCGAAGACCTCGCGCTCGCGGCCGGTCAGGTTGGTGATCGCGGTGAGCAGGACCCGGTCGGCCTCGTCGGGCAGGTCGGGGCGGAGCGCCTCGATCATCCGGGCCGTTGCCTCGGGCGCCAGTACAGAGTTGCCGGCAGCAACGATGCGGATGCCGTCACGGAGCCGCTCGCTCGGTGCGTCCTTCAGCAGGAAACCGCTGGCGCCGGCCTGCAGCGCGGCGTACACGTAGCTGTCGAGGTCGTAGGTGGTCAGGATCAGGATGCGCGTCCGGGGGTGGCCGCGGACGATCCGCCTGGTCGCCTCGATGCCGTCGAGGACCGGCATCCGGATATCCATCAGGACGACGTCCGGCGAATGTCGCGCGACAGCCTCCAGGGCCTCTGCGCCGTTTCCCGCCAGCCCGACGACGGTCAGGTCCGGCGCCACGTCGACCAGCCGGCTCAGTGCCTCGCGCAAGAGCTGCTCGTCGTCGCAGACGACGACGCGCACCGTCCGGCCAAAACCCTCAGTCATCCAAGGACCTCGGACGCAGCGGCAGCATGGCGTACACGGTGAATCCGCCGGCTTCCGACGTACCGGCGTGCAGGCTGCCGCCGAGCAGTTCGACCCGTTCCCGCAGCCCGACCAGACCGGTACCATGCACGACCGCACTTCGACGGTTCGACCGTGGCAACTCGTTGGTCACAACGATCTCCAGACTGTCAGCGAGGTAGGTCAACCGGACGGTCGCCGGTACTGCGCCCGCGTGCTTCGCGACGTTGGTCAGTGACTCCTGCACGACCCGGTACGCCGCAAGCTCGATGCTCGTGTCGCCCGGCCGGACCACCCCGTGCCGGTCAACGGTCACGGTCGGCCCGCCGGAGGGAATCTGGGCCACCAGCTCATCCACCTGCTCCAGGCTCGGGGGTGGGCGGAGCTCGTCGGGAGCACTGGTTCGCAGTACGCCGAGAAGCCGGCGGAGCTCGGCCAGGGAGTCGCGGCCGGTGTCGGCGACCCGGTGCAGCGTCTCCCGGGCGTCGGCCTCAGTCCCAGTCTCCGCGCCCGCTTCGGCATCAAGCACCATCCCGGTGACGGAGTGGTTGAGGATGTCGTGCAGCTCGCGAGCCAGGAGAGCGCGCTCCCGGTCCGCGGCGCGTTGCTCTGCGGCGGCACGTTCCTCGGCGAGCCGGTCGGTCTGCTCGCTGAGCTCGCTGATCCGCCCGCGCTGAGTGGCCTCGAAGCGGCCGCTGACCCAGAAGGCGAGGAACCCGGCGCCTAGGATCGCCCCGATCGAGAGAGCGTGCCCAGGTGCGAAAAGGCCGACATACAAGGCGAAGGCCAGTCCGAGAGAGAGCGCTGTCTTGCGTTCCCACCGGTTGCCCCAGGCGGCCGCGTAGTACCCGGAGATGATCACGCCGAAGCCGAGCAGCTCCGCACCCAGGGCGAGTCCCGCCAGGTCGATCAGGATGACGGCCAGCACGGTCGGTACGGGCTGACGCCGGCCCCAGCTGAGCGCCAGGCTCTGGGCGATCCCCGAGCCGAGGCCGACCCAGCCATTGCCGTCCGTGCTCTGGAACAGCGTCACCGCGATCAGCAGCGGGAGGGAGGCGGTCACCAGGTGGTTGCCCTGGTCCACCGGCAGGATGCCCGCCCGGATTCGCGCGGCGAGGCGTTGGATCAGGCCCATGTCCAGGTCTCGCGCCGGCGCCCTGGCCTGGTCCTCCACCACAGATAACCCCCGATCGGTACGACGGCCGCCAGTGGCAGCAGGGCTACCGACCAGGCTAGTGCGCCAGGCGGTCCAGGCCGTTCGCCCACAGGGATCTCGAGTACGCCGGTACCGCGCCCGTCGGGCCCGTCGAGGGTGAACTCGAACCGCCAGGTCCCGGGGGCAGTCAAGGCCACGATGTCGAAGCCCCAGCTGGCCAGGTCGCGCGGGTGGCGAGCGAGGTCCGTGCCCTCCGAGGTCGACTGAGCCTGCGGCTGGAACACCTTGCCGGCCGGTGAGAGCGGGCGGACCGTGCCCGTCATCGAGGTGATGCCGTTGGCCGGCTCGAACAGGAAGTCGAGTGAACGGTCGGCTCGCAGAGGCCATTCGCTGAAGGAGGTCCGCAGCGTGTAGGGACCGACCTGGATCACCTCGGAGTGCACCACGGCAACAGGCTTCGGTGCCGCGGCCGCGGCCGGAGCGGTGGAAACGCCGAAGAGCAGAGCGAGCGCCGCGACGGCCAGAATGGTTGCTTTGGGCATCGGTCAGACCTCCGTGCCGAGTAGGTGGGGAGTGGGCTGGGGCGCCGAGGTACCGGATGGCAGGGTGACGTCTGCGCTGATCTCTCGTCCGAGAGATCCGAGCTGCCAGCCGATCCAGGCCGCCAGCGCTCCGACCAGAGCCGCCGGCGCCAGCGTTGCCGGAGGAGTGTCCAGAACGGGGATCAGTACGTAGCCAAGGGCAACCAAGACACCGGCTGCCGCACCGAGCGCGGGGAGCACCACCTGTGGCCGGTAGTTGCGGGCGGCGGCGTACCGGAAGCCGACCGCGAGGACGAGGGCTGCAACGGGCAGTGCGAAGGGCATGGTGATCGCCATCGCCGGATAGCCCGCCGCGTAGTCGCGCATTCCCAGACCGAGCGCGTCAGCGTAGACGTTGGTCGCCACCGGCCCGAAGTACCACATCACCGCCGTGACGGCCGAGGTGCTGAGCGCGATCCAGGCCACCGCGGACGGGCGCCGCAGCGCACCGGCCACAGCCGTGACGAGCAGGACGCCGAAGGCGACGAGCGCGAGGACGAACATGTTGATGCCTCGGATCGGCGGCGTCGAGTAGGACAGGAAGAGCAGGTTGGGGAGGGCGACAGCGGCCGAGCAGATCAGGCCGATCCGCCCGGCCTGGCTCGAACGCAGCATGACGAACGCCATCACCAGGCCGAAGGTGTCGAACAGCGACATCAGCGCCATCGCGACGTGCGGTGGCGAGGTCGGCGTGACGTCGAAGCCGAAGACCTCGTGCCACCACAGGTCGGTGAGGCCGTAGAGCAGTCCGATGGCGCCCGCGGTCCCGCAGACGAGAAACGGCAGCGGCGCCCGGAACGTCCCGAGCACGGTGAGCGCCGGAGCGCCGTCCACGTACTGCGGACGCTGCGCGGCTCGCGTCCCGAGCAGCACGACGATGAGCGAGGTGATGCCGGAGAGCGCTCCACCGAGGTACATCACCAGATGGGGAGCGGTGAAGAACGTGTCCGGGCCGACGTCGGAATGCCATTGCACGTCCCAGACCAGGCCGAGGCCGCTAAGGGCTGTGCCGGTCAGGAGGAACCAGGCGCCGAGCTGTTCGCGCCTGGGCAGTACACGCGACGAGCTGGCTGAGGTCCGGGTCATGGAAGGTCCTTTCATCGCGTCACGGTGACGGGGAGGGTGATCTGGTCGGGACCGCCGACTGAGGCGACGTGCACGGTCAGGTCCCACTGGCCGGTCATCGGGAACAGCTCGCCGTGGAACCGGTAGCGGCCGGAACCGACGGCCGTCCCGGGGAGCTCCGAGGTCGCATGGCCCATGCTGGGCATCGCTGCCTCGACACTCACGCCGGTGATTCCGGCCGTGTCACCACCGGTCGCGGCGACGGTGAGCTCGAGATCGAGCTGGCCGGTCCGCGGCTCGGCCAGATGCACCTCGACCTGGTGCGCGGCCGAGCCGGCCCTGAGAACGGCTGGTTCGGCGGCCCTGTCCCGGTTGACGAAGAAGATGCCGGCAGCAACCACCGCCGCCAGGGCGAGGCCCGGCACCAGCAGCGTCGTACGGCGGCGTGGCGGTGCTGTGGTTTTGCTGGTCATGGTTGTCCTTTCGACACGGTGACGGTGGTCGGCACGGTGTAGATCCGGAAGCCGCGGGCGTACTGGATCCACACCAGGTAGCGGCCGGCGGCCGGGAAGGTGAAGGTGAAGCGGAGCTCCGGGCCTTCGGCGGCGACGGTCTCGTCAGGCGGTGGCTGGTCCGGCGACCTCGACTGTGCGGCCATCGAGGTCAGTTCGTGGACGTGGCCGAAGAAAGCGCTCTCTGGATCGCGGACGATCAGGTGGCCGGCCATTCCGAGCCACGGCTGGAGATCGGTGGCCGGCCGCCCGTCCGCGGTGACGTGGGCGGCGATCGTGACTGGGCGGCCTGCGACCGGCTTGCCCGGTGAGAGCTGGATAGACCCAGTGCCGTACTCGGGAGCCGACAGCGCCGGGCCGGTGCCGCGCCGAGCCGCTGCGGCACGCCTCGGCTGGCCAGTTGGCGCGCGATCGACGACGAAGGAGCCGGTGACGAGTTGGGCGCCGCTGTCGGCGCGCTCGAACTCGGCGTACAGGAGATGACGACCTGGCGAGCGCATTGTGAGTTGCAGCCGGTACAGGCCAGGGCCGGTCCGAACCGGGTGCACGTGATGGAAGTCCTTGCCTGCCTCGCCGGTGATGACGGTGTGCAGCAGTGCCGCGTGATGGGCGACGAGATCGTCGACCGGTCGCCCGGTGTTGCCGTCGGTCAGCAGCAGGGTGATGGTCACGGGCTTGCCGGTGACTGGCTTCGCAGGCTCGGTCCGCAGCGTGAGGTTGGCATAGGGCCGGCCGCCGGGCGCTGATCCGTCCGTCGGGTCGCCCCGAGCGCTGCCTACCTCAGGCGCACCCTCGGGTGTGGAGGGCGGAAGATCCTTGGAAAGCATCGCGGTCGTCGAGGCGGCCACCAACGCGACCAGGACGAGCAGTGCCTGCGGCACGGCGAACGGCCGCAGTACGCCGATCGTTGTAGAGGCGATTCCCGTCAGGATCAGCAGGCCCGCGACGCCGAAGGCGCCATAGATGAAGAACTCCCAACCCGCGGGCTTCGGCACGAGCACGCGGAAGGGAATCAGTGCCTGCTCTGAGCCGGTCCGAAGTGTCAGCTCGTGTATCCCGGCGGCAGTCACCCGGAGTTGCGCGGACTGAATCCCAGCGTCGGAGAGCGCGATCTCACCCGCCGACAACGCACCCAGCTCGACACTGCGGACGCCGAGCTCCAGAGAGCGCGCTCTCACCGGGGCGTGCGCGATCACGTCCACCAGCAGCGGGCCTGGTACCTCGGGAGTCCGGCGGATGACGACCGTGAGCTCGTTGCCAGCAAACGTCTGCGCGAGCTGCAGGTCCGCAGTCGCGCTGACGCCATGCGCCTGCGCCTGCGCGGCCGGCACCAGCGCGAGAACGAGCATGGCGAGGAGGGCCGACGACCAGCGGACAACCTTCGGAAGGGGCACACCATCGACGCTAGGGATCCGCGAAGACCGCCACCTAGAGCCAGCGGCCTGACCTGCCTAGTGCCCGGGCACTAGTGCGCCGTGTCGGACCAGCAAATCGTCTTGACGGCCCGGCGAGGATGGTGAGGTGGACATCGCCATCACCAGCCTCGGTTACCGGACGGATCTGATGTTGCTCGAGATGAGCGGCAGCGAGCTGACCGACCAGGGGGAGTACGTCGTCGTTCGTACTCCGTCCAACCCGACCTTCTGGTGGGGCAACTACCTGCTGTTCCGTACGCCATTCGCGCCGGGTGACGCCGTGGCGCGAGAGGAGATCTTCCGTCGCGAGTTCCCCGACGCGGCTCATCGCTCAATGGGCCTCGACACGACAGACGGCCTGGCCGGCAGTGAGGACGAGCTCAAGGCGGCCAGTCTCGAGGTCGAGCGCAGCACGGTGATGACGGCGACCGAGGTCCATGAACCGGCCCGGCCGAACGACACCTCGCAGTACCGGTTCCTGACCAGTGACGGCGATTGGGAGCAGCTGGTCGACCTGACGTTGACGTCGGCAACGATGGAGGTCGACGACGGGTATCGCGAGTTCAACCGGCGCCGCGTCGAAGCGGAGCGGGCGCTCTGCGAAGCCGGCGACGCGAAGTGGTTCGGTGCCTTCGACGGGGATCGGCTGCAGGCGTCGCTCGGGCTCGCCTCGGATGGCTCGGGGGTCGCGCGCTTCCAGACCGTGCAGACGCATCCGGACGACCGCGGCCGGGGAATCGCGAGCACGCTCGTGCACCGCGCTTCGCGGTACGGGTTCGATGAGCTCGGGGCGCACACGCTGGTGATGGTCGCCGATCCTGACTATCTCGCGATCCGGATCTATCGCTCGCTGGGGTTCGGCGACAACGAGGTCCAGCTGTTCGTCTCGAGGCCTCCCGCCAAAGCGTGAAAGGCTGGCCTCATGACGAAGCACGAAGATCGGCGGGGAACCGCCTTGGTCACTGGTGGAAGCCGCGGGATCGGCGCGGCGGCAGCGGTTGCGCTGGCGACGGACGGCTGGGATGTCGGAGTCAGCTACCGCACCCGATCGGACGAGGCTGACCAGGTGGTCGCCACGTGCGAGAAGCTCGGCCGGCGGGCGTACGCCGTCCAGGCCGATGTCGCTGAGCCCGACCAGATCGAGCGGCTCTTCGACGCGGTGACCGCCGAGCTCGGGACGATCGGTGCCGTGGTCAACAATGCCGGCATCGTCACGCCATCGGGCCGCGTCGCCGACTACGACCTGGCGCGGCTGGAGCGGGTGTTCCGGATCAACACGATCGGCGCGTTCCTGGTCGCGGGTGCCGCGGTCCGGCGGATGTCGACCGCGTCCGGCGGCAGCGGGGGAGTCATCATCAACGTGTCCTCGCGGGGCGCTGTGCTCGGTTCGGCCAACGAGTACGTCGACTACGCGAGCAGCAAGGCGGCCGTCGACACGATGACGATCGGCCTGGCGAACGAGGTCGCCAAGGAAGGCATCCGGGTGCTCGGCATCAGGCCCGGCCTGATCGAGACCGACATCCACGAGGAGGGCCGGCTCGAGCGGATCGGCGGTACGCCGCCACTGGGTCGCCCGGGCAAGGCGGACGAGGTCGCCGAGCTGATCGTCTTCCTCGCCTCGGAGCGTTCGTCCTACATGACCGGCTCGATGGTCGACGTCGCCGGCGGCCGCTGAAAGCGCCGACCGTGGGATTGCGACCGGTCGACCTGGCCAGGCGGGCGGGCATCTCGACCCAGTTGGTCCGCAACTACGAGGATGTCGGCATCCTGCCCGAAGTACCGCGGTCCGAGTCGGGCTATCGGCAGTACGCCGAGGTGCACCTGCAGGCGTTGCTCACATATCGCACGCTGGCGCCCGGATTTGGCCGGGAGACCGCGACCTCGATCATGTGTGCTGTGCACGACGGCGACGACGCGCTGGCGTTCCGGCTGATCGATGCCAGCCACGCGGAGTTGCACGAGCAGCGGCTGGCCACGGATGCCGCGAGCGAGGCGCTGGGTGCGGCGGCTGAGGAGTTCCTCGATGGTGTGCCGGCGTTGAGTGGCCCGCCTTTGCTGGTGGGGGAGTTGGCGGCCCAGCTCGGCGTACGGACGTCGACGCTGCGGGTTTGGGAGTCGGCGGAATTGCTCATGCCGTTGCGCGAGCAAGGGACGAAGTACCGGCGGTATGGGCCTGTGCAGGTGCGGGATGCGCGGATCATCGCCATGCTGCGGCGCGGGCGGTACGGGTTCGACCAGATCCGGCCGGTGCTGGACGGACTGCGCCAGACCGGCAGTGCTGAGGCGTTGAAGGCTGCTGTCGCAGAAAGACGTGCGGCGCATGACCGCCGAACCCGGGCCATGATCGACGGCTCGGCGAAACTGCACGACTATCTAGGCGGGAATCGCTAGCTGGGTGGGGCGGTTGCGTCCCCGGACGGTGACCTCTTCGCCCGCCTTCCAGTGCGAGGCTTCGGCGGGGGCGGACTCGCCGACGGCGGTCATCGAGGCGAGAAGCCTGCCCGGGACGGCTTTGGCGAGCTCGGTCAGCCGGGCCGCCTCGTTCACCGGGTCGCCGATCACGGTGTACTCGTGCCGGCGGATGTCTCCGACCGTGCCCGCAACGACCGTACCGGCGGTGACTCCGATGCCAGCCGTTGCCTCGGGCAACTCATCGGCCAGCCGGCGGGCCAGCGCCCGGCCTGCCTGGAGAGCGCTCCCTGCTGGATCGGGCAGTTCGGCTGGTGCGCCGAAGACGGCCAGTACGGCGTCGCCGGCGAACTTGTTCACGAAGCCGCCATGGCGATCCACCTCGTCGACGACGAGTTCGAAGAACCTGTTCAGCAACTGAACGACCTCGGTCGGCGGCCGAACCGCGGCCAGCTCGGTGGACCCGACGAGATCGACGAAGAGCACCGCGACGAACCGTTCCTCGCCGCCGAGAGAGTCGCTGGCCAAGGCCTCCCGGACGACGTCAGGACCGACGTACCGGCCGAACAGGTCGCGGATCCGCTCCCGCTCGCGCAATCCGGCGGCCATCCGGTTGAAGCCGGACTGGAGCGAGCCCAGCTCGGTGCCGTCGAAGACCGGGATCCTGACGTTCAGCTCCCCGTCGCCGATCACCGCGAGCGCGTTGCGCACCGAGCGAACCGGCGCCACCACCGACTTCGCCGACAACACCGTCAGAATCCAGCCGCACACGAGCACAACGGTGCCTAGGGCAAGGATGATCACCGACAGCCGGGTCGCTGAGACGTCCTTCTCGATCAGGGCGAGGGTGGCGGTCAGCATCAGACCGACGACAGGCACGGCCGAACCCACCGCCCAGAAGAACACCGTCCGCGCCTTCAACCCGGCCGCCAGCAACCGCTTGGGTGGTGCCTGGTCAGCAAGCGCTCTGGCGGCGATCGGCCGGAGCGCGAACTCGGTCAACAGGTACGACGCCGTACAGGTGACGACGCCGCCGTCGAAGGTGGTGATCAGGATCCGGAGCAGGTTGTCCGGCTGGAAGATCAAGGCGAGCACGCCGAACAGCACGGTCGCCAGCAGCCAGAGGAACATCTCGATCATTGTCAACCGCAACGGAAGTCGCAGCGTGACGATCTGCTCCTTGCGCGTGGTCGGCCGGTCCTCGAGCATCCAGGCCAACTTGCGGACGGCGTACCGGGTGCTCCAGACCGCGCCGACCAGCACCGCCAGCAGGAAGTAGCCTGGGAAGACGATCGTCCGGACCAACTGGAGCTCGTGGTTGGACGGCGGGCCAGGCAGCACGAACACGGTGAGCACGAAGACGACCGACGCGCCGATGATGTTCGTGCCGACCGAGAAGAAGGTGAGCAGTAGCTGAGTGCGGATCCGCAGCTGCCGCGGGCCCTGGTCGGCCGGGCCGAGCAGCCACGATCCGAACGGCCTGCGCTGCAGTGCCAGCTCCGGTCGTCCCTGCTGCATCACGCCCCCAGTCTGCTGGTTCATAGGGCAGCCTTACTGCCTGTGCCGGTTTTGGCACGGTGCTGCCCGTGGCCCTAATTGGCCGCGTCATCGTGCCATTGCATGGGTACTGTCCTGCGAACGACATTCTGCCTCGGGAGCCTCTGTGAGCCACGACCGCCACTCCTACGCCGAACCGGCGTTGGTCCGCACCACCCATCTCGAGCTGGCGCTCGACCTGGATTTCGACGCCAAAGTGCTGGCCGGGACGGCCACCCACACGCTCGCCTGGAGTGGCCCCGGCGACCGGTTGGTGCTCGATACGCGGGATCTGACGATCCTGGCCGTGGAGGGCGCGGCCGACGGCGACGAGTGGGTGCCGCTGGAGTACAGCCTTGCGGTGTCCGACAACGAGCTGGGCTCGGCGCTGACCGTGCGGACCAGGGGGCACGAGCGGGTGCGGGTGAGCTACCGGACCGCTCCGACGGCGACCGGGCTGCAGTGGCTCGAGCCGTCGATGACCGCCGGCGGCATGATGCCGTTCATGTTCAGCCAGTCCCAGGCGATCCACGCCCGGAGCTGGGTCCCCGTGCAGGACACCCCTGGCGTGCGGTTCAGCTACGCCGCGCACGTGACGGCTCCGCCCGAGCTGATGGTGCTGATGAGCGCCGACAACGGCACCGCGTCCCGCCGTACGGGTTCATTCGACGTGGTGATGCCGGAGCCGATTCCGTCCTACCTGCTGGCCATCGCGGCCGGCGACCTGGTGTTCGAGCCGATCGGGGAGCACTCGGGTGTCTGGGCCGAGCCGGAGATGGCCAAGCGCGCCGCGACCGAGTTCTGCGACACCGAGGAGATGATGCGGGTCACCGAGGCGCTCTTCGGTCCGTACCGGTGGGGGCGCTACGACATCCTCGTGCTGCCGCCGTCCTTCCCGTACGGCGGGATGGAGAACCCGCGGATGACGTTCGCCACCCCGACCGTGGTGATCGGCGACAAGTCGCTGGTCAGCGTCGTGGCGCACGAGTTGGCGCACAGCTGGTCCGGAAACCTTGTCACGCAGGACAGCTGGGACGACATCTGGCTCAACGAGGGCTTCACGTCGTACGTCGAGAACCGGATCGTGGAAGCTGTCTACGGCAACGAACTGGCCGTGATGGAGACCGCGATCAAGCAGCACGCGACTGTGATCAAACTGGACCCGCTCTCGCCGGCTGAGCAGGCGGTCGAGTTGCCTGGACTCAACCACCGGTCGCAGTACCACGGCACGAGTGGGCTGGGGCCGCTCAAGGGCGCTTGGTTTCTGTCGTGGCTGGAGGAGCGGTTCACGCGCGAGACCTTCGATCCCTTCCTGCGCGGGTACTTCGACCGGTTCGCGTTCCGGAGCATCAACTCGGAAGACTTCGTCCGGCACCTGCAGGAGCAGTTGCTGGACAAGCACCCGGGCACGGTCACGGAGGCGGAGGTCGCTGCCTGGCTGGCCGAACCAGGCATCCCCGCCTTCGCCGAGAGAGCGGTCTCTGCTCGCTTCGAGGTCGTCGACGAGTTGCGCGAGCGCTGGCTGACCACCGGCGAGCTGCCCGACGGCGCCAAGCACTGGACGACGCAGGAGTGGCTCCGCTTCCTGGACGCCGCGCCCGACGTATTGACCGCTGCCCAGCTGCAGCAACTGGATCGCGAGTACGCCCTCACCGGTACCGCGAACGGCGAGATCGCCCGTCGCTGGTACTCGATAGTTGCCGCCAGCGCCTACACCCCGGCGTACGAGGAACTGGCTGACTTCCTGACCCGAGTGGGCCGCATGAAATTGATCCTCCCCGTCTACAAGGCCCTGGCGACCACCCAACCCGGCCATGACTTCGCCACCCACCTCTTCAGCAAAGCCCGCCCCGGCTACCACCCCATCACCACCGCCGCAGTACTCAAGATCCTCGGGAGCTGAGGGCTGTCAACCCCATCGCGTGAAGGAAATTTGCCGCTCCATGACCAATTTCCTTCACGCGTCAGGCGACCGGCCCACGCCTCTCACCAACCCGAGCCGCAGGCGCCCGCGTACGGCGTACTCGCACCCGCCGACCTTGAGCACCGCCCAGCCACCCAACCCGCTGGACCGCGCCCAGACCGTGCCCAAGGTCGCCCGCCTCAGCCACCTTGTGCACCGGCCAGGCACCCAACCCGCCTTGAGATGCCTGGCCCGTGCCCAAGGTCGAGCGACCGGCCCACGCCTCTCACCAACCCGAGCGGAACCGGACGATCGCAGTAATGGGTCACGAGCGCACCGGCATCCCGCCGGAGGCGATCGACCAGCTCGACGTCGTGGTGGAGATCCCGATGCTGGGCAGCGGGGCAAGCCTCAACGTCGCGGTCGCGGGCTCACTGGTGCTCTACCGCCTGGCCGGTCTGATCTGAGGCTGGCCGGACCGCCACCACTATCAAACCCCGCGCCAGGACCCCGACACGCCGGCGGCAATCGGTTCCCGGCGAGGTTTGATAGTGGTGGCGGTCCGCAACATCGCGGGATGGCTCAGAGGGTGAGCTTGTAGCGGCGGGTTTCGTGGGTGGGGTGGTAGCCGATGCTGGTGTTCACGTGGCGCATGGCGGTGTTGGTGTCGACCATGTCGGTGAGGAGGCCGCCTAGGTCCGGGAAGCGGTCGTGGGCCTGGCGGATCGACTCGGCCTTCAGCCAGCGGGCCAGGCCGTGGCCGCGGTGGTCCTTGAGGACGGCCGTGCCGAAGTGCTGGGCGTCGCCTTTGCCGTCGGCCGGTACGACGAGTTCGGTGAACCCGACGATGCGTCCATTGGCGTCATCGACCGCGGCGATCGTCATGAGGTGCTCGCCGCGCTGCTCGATCCGCAGGGCAGCGGCCTTCGTGCGGTCGAGATCCCACACATCGGGCCCGTAGTCGATCTCGCCGACCGGCGCGTCATCCATCGCGGACCGTGCATCGGTAAACGTCTGCCCGAACTCATCCGGCACCACGCCTCGCCACGACACCAGCCGGTAGCCAGGATGCTCGGCCTCCACCACTGCAGCCAGTACTGCGCTGTCGACCTCCGCGAGCGGCAACCTGGTGAAGACCAACGTGAGGCCTACGGTGAAACCGCGCTGCGCCAGGAAGTGATCGCCAGGGGAGCCGACTCGTGCATCGGCCAGCAGGACCCGGGCCTCGTTGGCGCGAGCCGCGTCCGCGACCTCAGCGAGAAGCCGCGAGCCGATGCCCTGGCGCCGCTCGGCCGGGTGAACCGCGAGCTCGAGCTCGGCCAGATCCGCCTGACTCGGCTTGTTGTGCAGCGTCAGGTACGCCGATCCGGAGGGGTTGCCGTCCGCGTCGGACGCCAGCCAGGCGAGCCTGCGGCTGAACGGGCGGTAGTCGGGATCGGCCAGGGCCGTGATTGTTGTAGACAAGGCAGCAAGGTAACCAACCCCGATCCATCCGGGCAACTGACTTCCCAGCGGTCTGGTTGCGGCCCTGGAGCCCACGTGGCGGGTAGGGTGCTGCGGAACCATGGCAGGCCATGAGGGGAGCTCGGGGTGGATCAGCGGTACGGGGATCACGCGCGGACAATCGGCGGTGACCATCTCGCGCTCAGGGACCAGGTGCTGGCCGAGCTGCGCCGGCGGATCGTCGACGGTGACTACGCGCAGGGCGAGCGGCTGACCGAGAACAGGCTGGCCGACGACTTCGGAGTGTCGCGCAACCCGGTCCGGGAGGCGTTGCGGGTGGTCGAGGCCGAAGGGTTCGTGCAGATCCTGCCCCGCCGTGGTGCGGTCGTGGCGACGCTTGACGAGACGGCGATCCGGGATCTGTTCGCAGTACGGGAGAGGCTTGAGACGCTCGCTGCTGGGCTGGCTGCCGAGCGGGCGACCGAGGAGGATGTTGCGCGGTTGCGGCAGCTGCTTGAGGACGCGAGTGCCGCCACTGAGGCTCAGGACTTCGATCAAGTCGCCGAACTGAACAGTGCGTTGCACCTCGCAGTCACCGAGATCAGCGGCAACCGCTGGCTGGCGTCGCTGTCGGCGGCCATGTACCACCACGTCCATTGGGTCTTCCGCCTCGGCGCGGCGCAGCGCGCTCCGCACTCCTGGAAAGAACACATCCGCGTGGTGGACGCTATCGCCGCCGGTGACCGTGCCGCAGCGACTGCGGCGGCACGGGAGCACGTAGAAGCCGCAGCCGACGCCGCACTCAAGCCGCCCGCCTAACGCCCGAGGCTGCGCTCAAGCCGCCCTAGCGTCCGACGGCGTAGCCCTGCATTCCCCGCGGGTTGGCCGCCGCGGCGAGTACCCCGTCGGCCTCCCGCGACACCGCGCACAGCCGACCCAAGCTCCACGCGTCAGACTCCGTCACGGCGTGGCCGCGTCGGGCCAACTCATCGCGCACCGCAGCACCCAGCCGACTCTCGATGACCAGCCCGCCCGGCTCCGAAGCGCGCGGGTAGAACGACGACGGGAAGCCCGTGGTGTGCCATGCCGGCGCATCGACCGCCTCCTGCAGATCCTGTCCGCCCGCCAAGTGCCTGAGCAGGAACAAGAGCTGCCACTGGTCCTGCTGATCACCACCGGGCGAACCGCACGCCAGTACCGGTACGCCGTCGCGCAGTACGAGCGTCGGCGTGAGCGTGGTCCTCGGTCGCCGACCCGGAGCGAGCGAAGACGCCAGCCCTTCCTCCAGCCAGAACATCTGCAGACGGCTGCCAAGGCAGAACCCGAGTGAAGGAATCGTCGGCGACGACTGCAGCCAGCCACCACTAGGCGTCGCGGAGATGACGTTGCCCCACTGGTCCATCACGTCGACGTGACAGGTGTCGCCGCGAGTGACCCCATCGGAGGAGACGGTCGGCTCACCAACCGTCGCGTCCGTCACGAGATCATTGCCAGCAGCAATGGACGGCAGCACCGGAGTACGCCCGTCTGGACTGCCCGGCCGCAACTCAAGCGACGCCTCCGCGCCGACCAAGGCAGCGCGCGACGCGGCGTATGCGGGGGAGAGCAGCGTCTTGAGCGGCGTATCCGCGCCATCGCCGTAGTAGGCCTCGCGGTCGGCATACGAGAGCTTCTGTACTTCGACAGTGGTGTGCACCGCGTCAGCACTCGCCAGATCCAGATCCGCCGGATCGCCGAGCTCGGCCAGTACCGCAAGCGACTGCAGCAACGCCGGCCCTTGCCCCCAAGCGCCGGTCTTGGCGACGGTGTGACCGTGCCAGTCGAGCGTGGCCGGCTCCTCCCAACTGGCCTCGAACCCCGCGACATCGTCAGCGGTGATCAGGCCGGCGTGATCCTCACCGCTCGAATCCCGATGCGGCCGCCGGGAGAAGTCGCCGATCGCCTCAGCGATGAAGCCCTCACGCCAGGTCAGTCGGGCCCGCTCCACCTGCGCCACGCGATCCGACCCGGCTCCCTCGGCCGTGGTGAGCAGCCGCTCGAGCGTGTCGGCGTACGCGGAATTCTTGAAGAGCGAGTTGGCGCGCGGCGGTCGTCCATCCGCGAGCCAGACGGAGGCAGAGGTCGGCCAGTGGTCGCTGAACAGGTCCTGCACGGTCGCAACCGTTTCGCCGACTCGCGCGACGAGCGGATGACCGTTGCGCGCATAGCCGATCGCCGGTTCCAGTACTGCGCGCAGAGGCAGGCTGCCGTGATCGCGGAGCAGCAGCAACCACGCATCAACTGCCCCCGGTACTGCGGCCGCCAGCGGGCCGGAACCCGGGATCAACTCCAGCCCCAGCGCCCGGAAGTGCTCGATGGTCGCACCGGCGGGCGCAACCCCTTGCCCGCACAGCACTCGTGGCGTTGGATCGGCAGCCGTCGCGATGATCGCCGGCACCTCGCCACCCGGCCCGTTCAGATGCGGCTCCACCACATGCAGCACGAAACCCGCGCAGGCGCCCGCGTCGAACGCGTTGCCGCCGAGTTCGAGGATGCGCATCGCCGACTGGGAGGCGAGCCAGTGCGTGGACGAGACCATCCCGAACGTGCCGCGCAGAGTGGGCCGGGTGGTGAAGGTCATCGAGCAACTCCTCCTGTGGTGTCTGCCTGATCGCGTACGTCGGGTCCAGTGCCGTCGTCGTTGACCAGGTGGCAGGCGACCTGGTGTCCACCCTCGCCGATCACCCTGGACTCCGGTACGACGGTCCGGCACTTGTCGATGGCCACCGGGCATCGGGTGTGGAACCTGCACCCGGGCGGCGGGTCTATGGCCGACGGTAGGTCATCCCCAAGCAGTACCGGCCGCCGCGCCCGCTGCGTGGACGGATCCGGCACCGGCGCCGCCGACAGTAACGCCTGCGTGTAGGGATGAGCCGGTACTCCGAAGATGCGCTCCCGCGGCCCCTGCTCGACGAGTTGGCCGAGATACATCACCGCTACCTCATCGGCCAGGTACTCGACTGCCGACAGGTCGTGGGTGATGAACAGGCAGGCGAACCCGAGATCCCGCTGCAGGTCGGCCAGTAGGTTCAGTACTGACGCCTGGACGGACACGTCGAGCGCGCTGGTCGGCTCGTCGGCGACCAGCAGCCGGGGCGATGAGATCAGCGCCCGGGCGATGCTGACTCGTTGCCGCTGGCCACCAGACAGCTCATGCGGAGACCGTTGGGCTACCTCTGGGCGCAACCCGACCCGACGAAGCGCATCAGCCACTGCGGAAGGGATGTTCCGCTGCTCGGCCGGTAGGGCTCCACGACGTCGCATCAGCCGCAGTGGTTCGCCGACGATGTCGCCGACCGACAGGCGCGGGTCCAGTGAGCCAGCGGGGTCCTGGAAGACGATCGACACGTCACGCCGATGCGGCCTGAGCTTCCGGCGGTTGAGATGCGTGATGTCGGCATCGGCGAGCCGGACCGTGCCCTCGGTCGGCTCCAGCAACCGCACGATGCAGCGACCGACTGTGGACTTGCCCGAGCCGCTCTCGCCGACCAATGCGACAACTGAGCCCTTGGGGATGCGTAACGAGACACCGTCGACGGCACGGACGGGTCCGAAGTGCATGACGAGGTTCTCGAGCTCCAGCGCGTACTCGGTCATCGGCCCTCCGGGTTCCAGCACGCGACACCGGCGGCGAGGACGGGCTGTTTCGTCGTACAGATGTCGATTGCTCGAGGGCAGCGGTCGGCGAAGGTGCAGGCGTCTGGCTGCTGGGCCAGGACCGGCACGAGACCGGGGATCTCGTTGAGCCGGTGAGTCCCGGCATGACGGCCTGCTGATGGCGAGGCACCCAGGAGTCCTGCTGTGTAGGGGTGTTGAGGCCTGGCGAACAGCTCGTGGACTTCGGCTGTCTCGACCACGCGTCCGGCGTACATGACTGCTACTCGGTCCGCGAGGTCGGCGACCACACCGAGGTCGTGGGTGATCAGTACGACGCTGGTGCCGAGCCGCTCGCGCAGCGCTCGCAGTACGTCGAGGATGCCGGCCTGGATCGTCACGTCGAGCGCAGTGGTCGGCTCGTCGGCGATGAGCACCTTGGGGTCGCAGGCCACGGCCATCGCGATCATCACGCGCTGTCGCATCCCGCCGGAGAGTTGATGCGGGTAGTCGCCGACCCGGCGCTCTGCCGACGGGATGCCGACCAGCTTGAGCAGTTCGACGGCGCGCTTGCGGGCAGCTTGCCGGGACAGGCCGTTGTGGACGCGCAGTACTTCGCTGATCTGGTAGCCGACGGTGAAGACGGGGTTCAGCGAGGTCATCGGCTCCTGGAAGATGTAGGCCACCTCGCGGCCGCGGATCGAGCGGAGCGTCCGCTTGTCCGCGCCGATCAGTTCGACGCCGTCCAGCATCACCGAGCCTTCGACGGTCGCGGTGCGGGGGAGCAGACCGGCCAGGCTCATCGCGGTCACGCTCTTGCCGCAGCCGGACTCGCCGACGATGGCCAGTACTTCGCCATCGGTGACCTGCAGGCTGACCCGATCGACGGCCGACAGTGGGCCGTCCTCGGTCCGGAAGGTGACGGACAGGTCTTTGACTTCGAGTACTGAGCCAGTCATCGGCGGCTCGCCTTCGGGTCGAGTGCGTCGCGGAGGCTGTCGCCGACGATGTTGAACGCCAGCGTCAGCAGCATGATCGCGACACCGGGCATCACTGCGGCCCATGGTGCGCGCGATGCGAACTGCTGCGCATCCGACAACATCGTGCCCAGGCTCGGTGCCGGCGGCTGGATGCCGAGACCGAGGAACGACAGCACGGCCTCACCCAGGATCGCCGCGGGGATCGCCACCGTGGCCTGCACGATGATGACCGAGGCGGCGTTCGGCAGGATATGCCGGCCGAGCACCCAGGCGTCGCCCGCGCCGTCGACGATCGCGGCGGCGACGAAGTCGAGTGACTTCAGCCGCAGCGTCTCCGACCGGACGATCCGGATCACGCCGGGGATCTGCGCGATGCCGATCGCGATCGCCGCGTTGCCCAGGCTCGCGCCGCGGATGGCGGCCAGGCCGACCGCAAGGATCAGGAACGGGAACGCGAGCACGAGATCGGTGAAGCGCGAGATCAGCGCGTCGATGGCGCGGAAGTAGCCCGCCATCAGCCCGAGCGGTACGCCGACCACGAGCGACGTCGCGACCGCGAGCAGCCCGACGTGGAGGGATGCGCGCAAGCCGAACATTATCCGGGACAGCACGTCCCGGCCAAGGTCATCGCTGCCGAGCACATGGCCCGCAGTACCGGGCGGTGCGAAGGCCCGATCCAGGTGGGTCAGGGTCGGTTCGTGTGGCGACAACCACGGCGCGAAGACGGCCGCCGCGGTGGCGATGGCGAGGACGACGATTCCCGCGATCGCCAGCGGATTGCGGAGCATCCGGCGGACCACCTTGCGGCCGCGGGACGTCACCGGGGCAGACGGGATGGTGCTGAGATCGGCGACAGCCATCACGCCTCACCTCGTACGCGGATGCGCGGATCGATCACGGAGTACAGCAGGTCGACGAGCAGGTTGATCACGATGTACGCCGTCGCGGTGACCAGCACGACGGCCTGGATCACGGGGTAGTCGCGCTGGAAAACGGCGTCGACGGTAAGTTTGCCGAAGCCGGGCAAGGCGAAGATCCGCTCGGTCACGACGGCACCGGAGATCAGCGCGCCGAGTTGCAGGCCGACGATCGTGATGACGACGATCAGGCTGTTGCGCAGCGCGTGCCGGCCGATCACCGCGCGCGGCGGCAGGCCTTTCGCCTCGGCGGTGCGGATGTAGTCGGCAGAGAGCGCGTCCAGCATCGAGGAGCGGGTCTGGCGCATGATCACCGCGGCCAGGCCGGTACCGAGGATGAGTGCCGGGAGCACCAAGTGGTGGAGATTGCCGATCGGGTCGCTGAAGAACGGCACGAACCCTGAGGCCGGGAACAGGCCGAGGGCGACCGAGAGATAGAGGATCGCCATCAGGCCGAGCCAGAAGTTGGGCACCGACAACCCCAACAGGGCAAGGGCATTGGCGGCCCACTCGGCCGGGCGCCCTCGCCGTACGGCGGCGATCACGCCGGCGCCGACACCGAGGACGGCGGCGACGAGGATCGCCAGCGCGGACAGCTCGATCGTGACCGGGAGCGCGCTCGAGAGCATGGAGACAACGCTCTCTCCGGTCCGGATCGAGCTGCCCAGATCACCCCGGGCGGCGTGGCTGACGAACTGCCAGAACTGCACGAGCAGCGAGTCGTCGAGCCCGTACTGCTCGCGGATCGCGCGCAAGGACTCCGGATCGCGGTCCTCCCCGGCGAGCGCGAGCGCCGGATCGCCGGGCAGCGCGCGGACGCCGAGGAACACGACGATCGTTGCCAACAGCAAGGTGACGAGCGACTGCCAGAGCCGGCCGAGCAGATAGCGCTTCATGCCGGCAGTCCTTGGCTACTCACTTCGCGTAGCCCGCGAACGCGGTCCGGATGACTCCGTCCGGGTAGGTCTGGACGCCGAGCACCTTCTTCGTCACGCCGGTCAGGTTGCGCTGCCGGTACAGGTAGATCAGCGGGTCGTCCTGCTGCAGCTTGGCCACCACCTGGCCGTAGAGCTGCACGCGCTGCGCCTTGTCCTTCGACTGCCGCGCGTCGGTCAGCAGCTTGTCGACCTCCGGACTGTTGTACCCGGCAACGTTCTGGCTGCCCTCGGAGCCGACGAAGTTGAAGATGTTCGCGTCCGGGTCGACCCGGCCCGACCAGCCCAGCTGGAGCAGCTCGAAATCCCCACGGTCCTGCTGGTCCAGCAGCGACGCGTACTCGACCGGCTTGATGATCAGCTCGAACCCGCCCTCCTTCACCATCGCCTGCAACGCCTGAGCCAGCCGCAGGCTATCGGGATTGTTCGAGGTGATCATCGTGACCTTGTACGGCGTACTGACACCCGCCTGGCCGAGCAGCTCCTTCGCCTTCGCCGGATCGTGCGCCGGACAGGCCTGCGCGGCGTCCGAGCTGAACTCGCTCTTCGGTGAGATCGGCGAGCAGGCGACCGTGTTCAGTCCGTTGAAGATCGACTTGACCAGCGCCTCGCGGTCGATCGACGCCTCCAGCGCCTGCCGGATCCGGGCGTCCTTGGCGATCGGGGTGTCGAGCTGCTTGGTCGGGTTGCCGATCCCGCTCGCGTTGCCGATGTTGATCGTCAGCCCCTGATACCCGAGCGACTGGGACTGCAGCACGGTCAGGCTGCTGTCCTTCTGGAGCGTCGGCGCGTCCTGGGAGGACAGCGAGTCGGCGACCTGGGCGTCACCCGAGCGGAGGTTGGCCGAACGGATGCTGGAGTCGGTGATGATCCGGTACTCGATCGCGTCCAGGTGCACCTTCGCGGCGTCGTAGTACAGGGGATCCTTGACCACCTTGATGGAGTTCTGCGCGACCCGGTTGGCGAACTTGAACGGTCCGGCGCAGACCGGCGCGGTGGAGAAGTTGGCGCCGAGCTTCTCGACGGCGGCGGGGCTGAGGATCATGCCGGCCCGGTCGGCGAGGGCCGCGGTGAGCGGGGCGAACGGCTTGGACAGCTTGATCACGACGGTCTTCGGGTCGGGCGTCTCGATCGAGCTGATCGGACCGAGTTCGCTCTTGCGACCGGAACCGGCCAGCGTCAGGCCGCGGTTGATGGACACCTTCACCGCGGCCGAGTCGAGCGTGCCGCCGTCGGCGAACTTCACCCCTTCGCGCAGCGGGATGGTGAGGCTGAGACCGTCGGGGGAGATGTCCGGCAGCGCGGTCGCCAGTTGCGGCTTGATCTTGGCGTCCGGTCCGAGGTCGTAGAGCTTCTCGCACATGGTGTGGAACACGTAGCGCGAGTACAGGCTGCGCGACAGGGTCGGGTCGAGCTTGTCCGGGTCGGCCGACAGCGCGACGGTCAGGGTGCCGCCGTTCTTCACCGCCGCCGGATCGGCGGCGTCGCCGAAGACATCCTGCCCCGAGGAGGGCTGCTCACCCGACTGTTCGCCGGCCGGCTCGACCGGCGAACAGGCCGCGCCGATGATCGCGAGCGCCACCACCCCGACCACGGCTCCGGTACTGCGTACTGAGCGTGAGGCGTGGCGGAGTGGCGTTCGCAGCGCGTCATCGAGGCGGCGGGGCAGCCAGCTGGAGCGGTTTAGCAACGGCGGAGTTCGACGGGGCATTTCGTCCTCCTGGTAGGAGTGGTCCCGTCGACTGTTTCATGTATACAAGGCCCTCGCGCAAGTGATTCGGCGAGTTTGCTGAAACCTTTTACCGCCAGTCACAGATCCCAGGTGACCGGATAACTGATGGTGCCCGCCGGCACGGGCTGGTCGTCGAGCGGGAGGACCATCAGGTGCGGACCGCTGATCGGTCCGTCGATGCCGAAGTCCGCCGCCGGCCGGAATCCGAAGCGCGGGTAGTAGTCGAGATGCCCCAGCAGGATGACCAGCTGCTCACCCTGCGTACGGGCCTCCGCCAACCCGGCCCGGATGACGGCGCTGCCGACACCCCGTCCTTGGTACGCCGGCAAGACAGCGACCGGCCCGAGCGACAAGACCGGAGTCTCGCCGATGTGGCATCGGCTGAGGAGCACGTGACCGACCACCTCGCCGTCACCGGTGGTGGCCACGATCGAGAGCCCAGGCAGCCAGGCACTCGGATCGGCGCGCAATGCCTCGACGAGATTCGGTTCGTACGTCTTGCCGAACGCCTGCAGATTGACCTCGCGGATGGCCGCCACGTCGGCAGCGGTCTCCGCACGAGTGATCCAGGAAGAAGACAACGGGAAGTACCTTTCAGAGATGGGAGTGACCGAATCGGTGCAGGGCGCTGCCCACGGCAGCAGCCGCGATCGCGGTCATCAACTCATCTCCCTTCCCTGATCTGCTGGGCACTCTAGCCAGGCGAGCCCACCGGCCGCAGCTGATTTACCAGTTGTCCGGTGTTGCGAGGGCGGCTGTGGGGTCGCGGTCGGGTGGGCCTGCTGGGTGCCACTCGTCGTCGACCAGGCGGTACGGGTGCCAGCGGCCGGTGCGGTCGAGGCGGGTTTGGCAGCGGACGCTTCCGGTGGTGGTGATGCGGTTGTTGTCGACCGAGAGATCGAGGTCGCCGTCAGCCGCTGCGAGCAACTCGGTGCGGGCGCGAGCAAGCTCTCCTGGATCGGGAGTCCACTGGCTTTCCAGCACGTCGAGGCCCGGCGCACCGCCGTACGACCAAGCCTGCACTCCGAGGGCGAGTGCGGCGGGTCGGTCCCAAGCCGCGGCCACCCGGTCGCGCAGTACGGGGTAGTCGGCAGCTAGCCGGACGCTGTCCTGCCATTCGTCGAGCACCCATGGGTCCGCGTCGCCCGATAGCAACGCGTTGAGCTGTGCGCGCGCTCGCCTGGCGGCATCGAGCACCAGCAACGGCAGAGTCGTCGGCTCTAGCTCCGGTAGAGGTTGCGTGCCGCTGACGACCAGGTCGTCGATGGCGATCTTGGGTGGGAGAGTGGGCAGCTCCGGGAGATCGCCGGCAGCTCCAGTCGCGGCGGATGCCGGAACGCCTTCCAGTACTTCGGCTACGTCCTCGGTGGTTGACGATCGGCGCTGCAGATCCTCCAGGAGGGTTTCCCGCGAGCGCCCGCGGAGCAGCAGCAGAACGAAGGGGTCTTCGTCGAGGAGCCAGCCGACTTGGTAGGTGAGACCGGCGGCGTGCTGGCAGGGCAGTTCCCAGCCGTCGCACGTACAGGACGGGTCGAGGTCGCCGATTCCTGGCAGCAGCGGGACGCCCGCATCGGCGGCAGCCTCGACCAGGTCGTGGGGCATCTCGCCGTCGAGCAAGGCCGCGATGTGACCCGCGCGGGCAGCTACCTGGTCGAGGAAGCGACCCCACTCGTCATCGTCGAGCCGGTCGATCTGCACGGCCGCTTCGTAGACGTCGTCGGGCGCATACACGGTGGCGGCGAGCCGCCCAGGGCTGATGGTGATCGTGCCGACCTGCCTGGAGTTCGCAGTACGGCGGCCTTTGCGCAGCTGGTCGTTGTCGAGCGAGGTGTCCTCCAACGCCTGCACCCAGGCGCGTGCCCACCACGACTTCCCGCTCGTACTGCGGCGTCCACCCTGCGCCGGGAAGGCCGGGAATCCACGAGCCTGTTCGCCGCTCATCGGGCACCTCGCAGTTCCACCAGGTCGGCCAGTTCGGTGTCGGTCAATTCAGTCAGGGCGGCCTCTCCAGCTGTCAGTACTGCGTCCGCGAGCGCGCGCTTGCTCTGCAGCATCGCGGCGATCCGGGCCTCGATGGTTCCCTCGGCAATCAATCGGTGCACCTGCACCGGCCTCGTCTGACCGATCCGGTACGCCCGGTCGGTCGCCTGGTCCTCGACGGCGGGGTTCCACCAGCGGTCGTAGTGCACGACGTGATCGGCCCGGGTGAGGTTGAGCCCGGTGCCGGCTGCCTTGAGCGACAGCAGGAACACGGGCACCTCGCCTGCCTGGAATCGCTCGACCAGTTCCTCGCGTTTGCGTACCGGCGTACCGCCGTGGAGGAGTTGGCTGGCGATGCCGCGGTCGGCGAGATGGCGCTCCAGTAGGCGGGCCATCGCGACGTACTGGGTGAAGACGAGCACCGCGCCGTCCTCGGCGATGATCGTCGCGAGTAGTTCGTCGAGCAGTTCGAGCTTGCCGGAGCGGCCCGCGAGGCGGGCGTCGTCTGCCTCCTTCAGGTACTGCACTGGGTGGTTGCAGATCTGCTTCAGCCCGGTCAGCAGCTTCACGATCAACCCGCGTCGGGCCATCTGATCGCTCGCGGCCACCGCGCCGAGCAGCTCCCGCACGGTCGCCTCGTAGAGCACGACCTGCTCGCGGGTCAGCGAGACGGCCTGGTCGGTCTCCGTCTTCGGTGGGAGCTCGGGTGCGATTCCAGGGTCGGACTTGCGGCGGCGGAGCAGGAACGGTTTGACCAGCTTCGCGAGCCGCTCGGCGACCTCCTCGTCCTTGTCCGCCTCGATCGGCGTCGCCCATTGGTTGCGGAAGGTGCTCAACCGGCCGAGCAGCCCGGGCGTCGTCCAGTCGAGAATCGCCCAGAGCTCGGAGAGGTTGTTCTCCACCGGAGTACCGGTGAGGGCGACGCGGGCAAGAGCGGGCACTGTGCGCAGCGCCTTCGCCGTACCGGAGGTTGGGTTCTTGACGTGCTGGGCCTCGTCGGCGACGAGCAGCGCCCAGCGGTGCCCTGCCAGTTTGGCGGCGTCGCGACGCAGAGTCCCGTACGTCGTGAGCACGAACCCGCTCTCGGCGCCTTCGAGCGAGCGGCCGGAACCATGGAAGCGCAGTACCGGGGTGCCTGGTGCGAATCGCTGGACTTCGCGCTCCCAGTTGCCGAGCAGCGAGGCGGGGCAGACCACGAGCGTCGGGCCGGCGGTGTCGTCGGCGAGCTGGCGGTGCAGGTGCAGTGAGATGAGAGTGATGGTCTTGCCGAGACCCATGTCGTCGGCGAGACAGCCGCCGAGGCCGAGCGAGGTCATCCGGACGAGCCAGCGGAGTCCGCGCAGCTGGTAGTCGCGGAGGGTCGCTTGGAGCTGCGCCGGTGGCTCGATCGGCTCTTGTGAGTGCTCGGGATCGGCGATCTTCGCGCGCAACTCGTCGAGCCAGCGGGTCGGGGTGACGGCGATCTGCCGACCGTCGACCTCAGTGGTGCCGGTGAGGGCGGCGCTCAGGGCGTCGATCGCGGTGACCGGTTTGAGGATGCGTTCGCGGGCCTTGCGAGCCAGTTCGGGGTCGACGAGCATCCATTGGTCGCGGAGCCGGACGACCGGGCGGGTCGCCTCGGCGAGCTGGTCCAGCTCGGCCTCGGTCAGCGGGTCGTTGCCGAGGGCAACCTGCCAGCTGAAGTCGAGGGTGTTGTCGCCGCCGAAGAAGCTCGGCATGTCCGATGGTGGGCCGTCGGCGGAGGTGATCGCCGCGCGGGCAGTCAGCTCGCGGCCGAGACTCCGCGGCCAGTGCAGCTCGACG
Organism: Kribbella catacumbae DSM 19601; assembly: GCF_000372465.1. Taxonomy (GTDB): domain Bacteria; phylum Actinomycetota; class Actinomycetes; order Propionibacteriales; family Kribbellaceae; genus Kribbella; species Kribbella catacumbae. The sequence goes on along the minus strand of NZ_AQUZ01000005.1, from coordinate 149,567 downwards.
CCGGCGGCGGACAACCGCTGCGCCCCACCGGCCAGCAGGCCGGCGACCTCTTCGTCTGTCAGCTCCAGCCGATCCGGTACTGCGGAGTCGAGCAAGCGGGCCAAGGGCAACCAAACGCGTGCCGCGCGGCGGATCGCGAGCGTGGCGTCGATGCGAGCGCGCGGGCCGAAGCCGCTCACGTCCTCGGACCAGACGTCGGAGGCGTCGCGCACGAGTGTGGGGTCCTTCAGGCTGTGCAACTGCACCACGGCGCGGAACCCGAGAGATTCAGGCAAGTCGATCCGGAGCGAGATCCGGACGCCGGTGTCGAGACCGGCGGAGACTTCGTCGGCCCACGACCGCAGACGCGAAGCCTGCTGAGGCGCCTTCGCCGCGAACAGAGCAGTCCCATGAGCCTTCACCGCACCAGGCGACCGAGGCATCCCATCCGCCACCGCATCAAGGAACTGGCGCACCAGCTCCTCCCCAACCGGCACCCGCAACTCCACCTGCCCCTCCGGCGAACCCGCAGCAAAGGCGCCAGCCGGGTGAGTGGAGGGGTGGGGTGTCGCCAGGGCCCCCGGTGGGCCAGAGGCGGCCGGCGGGGGAGGCGAGGCGCCTGCCGGGTGAGTGGAGGGGAGGGGGCGGCATCTTGCTTCGAATGGGATGGCTTCGGCTAGTAGTAGGACGCGGTCGACGTCGCCTGCGTCCAGGGGGCCTACCCGCCAGGAGTCGTGGCCTGCGGGGGAGACGCCGGGGAGCAGACGACCGCGGGCGGCCAGTTGGAGACCGATCAGGGCGACGGCTCCCCAGAAGGCTGCCGCGGGGTGTGCCTGGGGATGCGTTCTGGCACGGCCGAGGACAGGCACCGCCTGGTCGATCGGTAGCTCGATCACGCGAACCGCGCGGGTGACCAAGCCGTCGCCGTCCTTCACTGCCAGCTCCAGCGACGCCTGCTCACCTACTCCGAGCGGCAGGTCGCCTCCTGAGGGATCCCAGAAGGCGACGCGCCCGTCGCGTGGTGGATCGGAGGGAACAAACACCGCCGCCAACCCGGCCAGCGCCCCCGCTTGCACATTCCCAGCCAACCCGAACTCCCAGCCTTGAACGAAACCCTGCCTTGCACGGCGTCCCGTCTTGAACGGAACCCCGCCTTGCATGGTGTCCCGTCTTGAACGGAACCCGCCTTGCACGGGGTCCTGTCTTGAACGGAACCCCGCCTTGCGTGGCGCCCTGTCTTCAGTGGCGCCCAGTCTTGAACGGAACTTTGTCTCGAACGAGCTCAGACCGCGGCGACCGGAACGTCTCCGGTTGCGCCCGCCTGTTCGAACTGCGTGCGGTGAAGCTCCTCGTACCGACCGGCGGCGGCGAGCAACTCCGTGTGCGTGCCCTGCTCGACGATCCGCCCGTCTTCGATCACCAGGATCTGGTCGGCGGCCCGGATGGTGGAGAGCCGGTGCGCGATCACCACGGCCGTCCGGCCGTCCAGCGCCTCGGCCAACGCGGCCTGCACAGCCGCCTCCGATGTCGAGTCGAGAGCCGCCGTGGCCTCGTCCAGGAGCACGACCCGCGGCTGAGAGAGCAGCAAGCGCGCGATCGTCAACCGCTGCCGCTCACCACCGGACAGCCGGTACCCGCGCTCACCGACGACCGTCTCCAGCTGATCGGGCAGCGAACGGATCAAGTCGCCGAGTCGCGCCCGCGTCAGGGCTTCCCACAGATCGGCCTCGGTCGCCTCGGGCCGCGCGAGCAGCAGATTCTCCCGGATCGAGTCGTGGAACAGGTGCCCGTCCTGGGTCACCATGCCCAGCGTGTCCCGCAGCGACTCCGCCGACACGTCCCGCACGTCGACCCCGGCCAGCTGCACCGACCCCGAGTCCACGTCGTACAGGCGGGGGATCAGTTGCGCGATCGTCGACTTGCCGGCTCCGGAGGATCCGACCAGCGCGACCATCTGTCCGGCCTCGGCCTTGAAAGAGATCTCATGCAGTACTTCGACGCCGCCGCGCGTGTCGAGCTTGGCCACCTCTTCCAGCGAGGCCAGCGACACCTTGTCCGCCGACGGATAGGCGAACTGCACGTTCTTGAACTCGACCGACACCGGCCCGGGCGGCACCACCCCGGCATCCGGCTTGTCCTTGATCAGCGGCTTGAGATCGAGGATCTCGAAGACCCGCTCGAAGCTGACCAGCGCGGTCATCACCTCGAGCCGAGCGCTCGCCAGTGCGGTCAGCGGGGAGTAGAGCCGCGTCAGCAGCAGAGCCATCGCCACGACCGTTCCCGCGTCGAGCTGATCGCGCAGTGCATAGAAGCCGCCCAGCCCATAGACGACCGCCAGCGCCAAGGCCGAGACGAGTGTCAGCGAGGTGACGAACACCCACTGCACCATCGCGGTCCGGACGCCGATGTCGCGCACCCGCCGGGCCCGGACGGCGAACTCGTGCGACTCGCGCACCGGCCGCCCGAAGAGCTTGACCAGCGTCGCGCCCGGTGCCGAGAACCGCTCGGTCATCTGGGTGCTCATGGTCGCGTTGTAGTTGGCCGCTTCTCGCTCCAGCGAGGCCAGCCGGTTGCCGATCCGGCGGGCCGGGATCACGAAGACCGGCAGGATCACCAGCGCGAGCAGGGTGATCTGCCAGGACATCCGCAGCATCACGAACAGGGTGAGCACCAGCATCACCAGGTTGCTCACCACGCCGGACAGTGTGTCGCTGAACGCCCGCTGGGCGCCGATCACGTCGTTGTTCAGCCGGGAGACGAGCGCACCCGTCCGGGTCCGGGTGAAGAACGCGATCGGCATCTTCTGGATGTGGTCGAACACGGCGGTCCGCAGATCGAGGATCAGGCCCTCACCGATCCCCGCGCTCAGCCAGCGGGTGAGCAGCCCGAGCCCGGCCTCCACGACGGCGATCAGGGCGATCACGCCGGCCAGCCAGAGCAGGGTGCTGAGAGGCTTCTCCTTGACGATCGCGTCCACCACGCGGCCGGCCAGCACCGGCGTGGCGACGGCGAGGATGGCGCCGCCGACGCTCAGTACCAGGAAGAGGATCAGTTGACGCCGGTGCGGCCGTGCGAATGCCAGGATCCGCAGCAGCGTCTCCTTCGAGAACGGACGCTTCTCGTCCTGCCTGTGCATCGCGTGGTACATCGAAGTCCACGCGGTCATTTCCATACTCACGACGTCGCTCCGGTGTCGAGGACAAGGGAAGGCCGATGATCCTCTTGACCACCGACAGTTTCCGACCGTAGAACCTCAACAAAACTAGAGGTCAAGCTCCCACCCTTACTGAGTACGCTGTACGAGGTAACTGCGAGAGTGTAGCCAATCGGAGAAGATCGCGCACATGAATCAGGAGTACAGCGGTAGCGGCGACCCCGCCAAGAGCCTAGAACTGCTGTGGGGTCTTCAATCGAAGCCGACCCGCGGGCCCAAGCCTGCGCTCAGCGTCGACAAGATCGTGACCGCGGCGATCAAGATCGCGGACGCCGAGGGGCTCGCGGCGATGTCGATCCGCCGGGTCGCGGACGAGTTGGGCGTCGGCGCGATGACGCTGTACCGCTACGTGCCGGGCAAGGGGGAGTTGCTCGACCTGATGGTCGACACCGTGTACGGCGAACTGCCGCGGCGCGAGGTGCCCGGCGACTGGCGGGCCCGGCTCGACGAGGTCGCCCGCGAGAACCGCGAGATGTACCTGGCGCACCCGTGGCTGCTGCACGTCGCGGTGAGCCGGCCGCCGCTGGGTCCCGGGGTGATGGTGAAGTACGAGTACGAACTGAGTGCGGTCGAGGGGATCGGTCTGACCGACGTAGAGATGGATGCGGCGGTCGCCCTGGTCAACGGGTACGTGCACGGCGCAGTACGGAGTGCGGTGGAGGCCGCGTCGGTGATTCAGCGTTCTGGGATCACGGACAAGGAGTGGTGGTTCGCCCACGAGCCGTTGCTGCAGAAGATCGGCGATGCGACGAAGTTCCCGCTGGCGTCCCGGGTCGGGACCACGGTCGGGCAGGAGTTCGACGCGCCGTACAACTCGGACCACGGCTTCGAGTTCGGCCTCGCGCGGGTCGTGGACGGAATCGCGACACTTCTGGGAAATCGATAAATGCTGTTGTGAGTGAGTGCTCACTCAGTTAGCCTCGATCGGGTGAGCCCACGAGCGACACCCATGCCACCTGACGAGCGCCGCGCCGCGCTGGTCCAGGCGACCCTGCCGTTGCTGGAGAAGTACGGCGTCGAGGTGAGCAGCCGGCAGATCGCCGAGGCGGCCGGCGTCGCCGAGGGCACGATCTTCCGCGCCTTCGGCAGCAAGGATGCCTTGATCAAAGCCACCTTCAAGACCGCGTTCGACGTAGAGCCGCTGATCGAGGCGCTGAGCAAGGTCGACCCGCTGCTGCCGTTGCGGGAGCGGCTGATCGCCGCGGTCGACATCTCCCAGACCCGGCTGAGCAAGGTCTTCAAGCTCTTCTTCGCGCTGCGGATGAACCGGCGGCCGGACTTCGAGGGCACGCCCGAGGAGCAGGCCCGGGTCAAAGCCGACAACGCCCGCGCCGACGAGGTCTTCACCGACCTCATCCGGCCGGACGCCGATCAGTTGCGGCTGACGCCGGAAGAGGTCTGTCACCGGATGCGGCTGATCATCTTCTCCGCCTCCCACCCAATGATTTCGGCCGGTCGGATTCTGACCGCCGAGGAGATCGTCGACTTCGCGCTCGACGGTGTCCGAATCCACGACTCCGGGGATCGCTGATGCTACTTCGCCTGCTGCGTACGCACCTACGCCCGTACGCCGGCAACCTGTCCATGGTGGTCGTCCTGCAACTGATCGGGACGATCGCCTCCCTCTACCTGCCCAGCCTGAACGGCGCCATCATCGACAACGGCGTCGCCAAGGGCGATACCGGCTACATCCTCGAGAACGGCGGCTGGATGCTGGGCATCAGCGTGGTGCAGATCGTCTGCACCGTGGCGGCCGTGTACTTCGGTGCGAAGACCGCCGCACTGTTCGGCCGCGACGTGCGTGCCGCGGTGTTCCACCGGGTCGGGGAGTTCTCGGCCCGCGAGGTCAACCAGTTCGGCGCGCCGACGCTGATCTCCCGCAGTACGAACGACGTCACCCAGGTGCAGATGCTGGTCGTGACGACCTGCACGATGCTCGTCGCCGCGCCGATCACGATGGTCGGTGGCATCTTCATGGCGGTCCGCGAGGATGTCGGGCTGTCCTGGCTGGTGGCCGTCGCCGTCCCGTTGCTGGCGGCATCGATCGGGCTGATCGCCAGCCGGATGGTGCCGCAGTTCCGCAAGATGCAGGTCAACATCGACGGGGTCAACCGGGTACTGCGCGAGCAGATCACCGGCATCCGGGTGGTCCGGGCCTTCGTCCGCGAGCCGCACGAGACGGAGCGCTTCGGCGAGGCGAACACGAACGTCACCAACACCGCGATCTCGGCCGGCCGGCTGATGGCGCTGGTCTTCCCGGTGGTGATGCTGATCCTGAACCTGTCCACCGTCGCGGTGCTGTGGTTCGGCGCCTCCCGGGTGGACAGCGGCGCGATGCAGGTCGGTGCGCTGACCGCGTTCATCAGCTACCTGATCCAGATCCTGTTCTCGGTGATGATGGCGACCTTCGTGATGATCATGGTGCCGCGCGCCGCGGTCTGCGCGGACCGGATCAGCGAGGTACTGAGCACCGAGTCCTCGGTCCGCCCGCCGGTCACCCCGATCAGGCAGTTCGCCGGTACCGGAGAACTGGTCTTCGAGCACGCCACCTTCCAGTACCCCGGCGCGGCCGAGCCCGTACTGCGGGACGTCAGCTTCACCGCGTCGCGTGGTCAGACGACAGCCATCATCGGTAGTACCGGTGCGGGCAAGACGACTCTGCTGTCGCTCGTGCCACGACTGTTCGACGCCACCGGAGGACGGGTCCTCGTGGACGGCGTCGACGTACGGGAGATCGAGCCCGACATGTTGTGGGAGCGGATCGGTCTGGTCCCACAGCGCCCGTACCTGTTCTCCGGAACGGTGGCGAGCAACCTGCGCTACGGCAATCCCGACGCCACCGACGAGGAGCTGTGGGAGGCACTGGAGATTGCGCAGGGCAAGGACTTTGTCGAGGGAATGGCCCTCGGGCTGGAGGCGCCGATCTCGCAGGGCGGCACCAACGTGTCGGGTGGTCAGCGGCAGCGGCTGGCGATCGCCCGGGCGCTGGTCCGCAAGCCGGAGATCTACTTGTTCGACGACTCGTTCTCCGCGCTTGACCTGTCCACTGACGCAAGGCTGCGCGCCGCGCTGGCGCCGGTGACCGTCGAGGCCTGCGTCGTGATCGTCGCCCAGCGGGTGTCCACGATCATCGACGCCGACCAGATCGTCGTTGTCGAGGACGGCGAGGTCGTTGGCAAGGGCAACCATGGCGAACTACTCGAGACCTGTCCGACGTACGTCGAGATCGTGGCGTCCCAGCGGTCCGCGGAGGAAGCAGCATGACGGATCAGAAGCTGGAAGAAGTAGCCGGCGAAGACCAGCCGGCCGAGACGGTCAAGGCGACCGACCGCCCGACCACGGGGCGCGCCTTCGGGCCGCCCGGCGGCATCCCGGGGGACAAGTCGATGAACTTCGTCCCGTCCGCCAAGCGGCTGCTCCGGCGGCTGCGCCCGCACCGGATGCACGTGTTCGGGGTGATCCTGCTCGCGATCGCCAGCGTCGGGCTGTCGGTGCTCGGGCCGAAGATCCTCGGCCGGGCGACCGACATCATCTTCGAAGGTGCCATCGGCAAGGACCTGCCGAAGGACCTGACCAAGCAGCAGGTGATCGAACAGGCCCGGGCCTCCGGCAACGGACGGTTCGCCGACCTGCTCGGCGGGATCGACCTGATCCCGGGCGTCGGTATCGACTTCGATGCCCTGCGCAACGTGTTGCTGCTGGTCCTGGCCCTGTACGTCGGGTCGTTCCTGCTCTCCTGGATGCAGGGCTACATCCTGAACGGGGTGGTCCAGCGGACGATGTTCGAGCTGCGGTCCGAGGTGGAGGACAAGCTCAACCGGCTGCCGCTGAGCTACTTCGACGGCGCGCCACGCGGTGAGCTGCTGAGCCGGGTCACCAACGACATCGACAACATCTCGACCAGCCTGCAGCAGACGCTGAGCCAGCTGCTCACCTCGCTGCTGACGGTGATCGGTGTGGTCACGTTGATGTTCGTGATCTCGCCGGTGCTGGCGCTGATCGCGCTGGTCACGATCCCGATCTCGATGGTGCTGACGGCGATGATCGCGAAGCGTTCGCAGACTCGCTTCGTCGACCAGTGGCGGCACACCGGCGCGCTGAACGGCCAGATCGAGGAGGCCTTCACCGGCCACGAGCTGGTCAAGGTGTTCGGCCGGCAGAAGGAGATCGAGGCGAGTTTCGCGAAGAAGAACGAGGAGCTCTATCAGGCCTCCTTCGGCGCGCAGTTCATCTCCGGGCTGATCATGCCGTCGATGATGTTCATCGGGAACCTGAACTATGTGGTGATCGCGGTGATCGGCGGTCTGCGGGTCGCCTCCGGCACGATGTCGCTGGGTGACGTGCAGGCGTTCATCCAGTACTCCCGCCAGTTCACCCAGCCGCTCACCCAGGTGGCGTCGATGGCGAACCTGTTGCAGTCCGGAGTGGCCTCGGCCGAGCGGGTGTTCGAAGTACTGGATGCCACTGAGCAGGTCCCGGACGAGGCGGCACCGACCAAGCTGGCCGAGTCGCATGGGCGGGTCGAGTTCGAGCACGTGTCGTTCTCGTACAGCCCGGACAAGCCGCTGATCACCGACCTGAGCCTGGTCGCCGAACCAGGGCACACGGTCGCGATCGTCGGTCCGACGGGAGCCGGCAAGACGACACTGGTCAACCTGGTCATGCGGTTCTACGAGCTGAACGGCGGCCGGATCACGCTGGACGGCGTGGACATCACCGAGCTGACCCGGCACGACCTGCGCCGGCGGATCGGGATGGTGCTGCAGGACACCTGGCTGTTCGGCGGGACGATCCGCGACAACATCCTGTACGGCAACCTGAAGGCGACCGAGGAGGACATGCTCGCCGCCGCCAAGGCGACGTACGTGGATCGCTTCGTGCACAGCCTGCCGGACGGGTACGACACGGTGATCGACGAAGAGGGCAGCAACGTCAGCGCCGGCGAGAAGCAGTTGCTCACCATCGCGCGCGCCTTCCTGTCCGACCCGCAACTGCTGATCCTCGACGAGGCCACCAGCTCGGTCGACACCCGAACCGAAGTACTGGTCCAACGAGCAATGGCAGCCCTGCGTTCAGACCGGACAAGCTTCGTGATCGCGCACCGCTTGTCCACGATCCGCGACGCGGACCTGATCCTGGTCATGGAAGACGGCTCCATCGTCGAACAAGGCAGCCACCAGCAACTACTAGCAGCAGACGGCGCCTACGCCCGCCTCTACAACGCCCAGTTCAGCGGCGCAATCGTCGACATCGACGAGGAACTTGCCGCAGCCCCCGCAGTACCGGCAGGTCCGCCAGCGCGCTGACCCCGGCAACCTCAACACCACGCGGCGACCTCGGACAAGGCATGACCTGTTCGAGGTCGCCGGCCGGCTGTCAGTGGCCGCGGGCGAGGCGGCGTACTGCTAGTTCGGAGAGGAGGGCGGCGGCGTCGGGGAGGACCGAGTCGTCGAAGTCGGCGAGGGGGGAGTGGTTGTCGGCGGCGCGGTCGGGGTCGGGGGCTCCGCAGGCGCTGAGGTTGACGTAGGCGCCGGGGACCTCGTTGAGGACGAACGACATGTCTTCGGCGCCGCACTCGGCGTGAGCGCGTTCGCGGAAACGGGCAGGACCGAACAGGTCGACGATCGTCTGCCGCGCGAACTGGTACTCCTGCTCGTCGTTGACCGTGACCGGATACCCGACCCGGTAGTCGGCCTCGACGGTCAGCCCGTGGGCGGCGGCCAGGTGCTCGACCAGGCGGACGCTCGCCTCCTGGACCTTGAGCTGGCTCTCGGCCGAGAAGGTGCGGATGGTCGCGTCGAAGTAGGCATCGTCGGGGATGATGTTCTCCTTGGTCCCGCCGGCGATCCGCCCGACCGTGAGCACCACCGGGTCGAACACGTCGAACTGCCGCGTCACCATCGTCTGCAGCGCGACCACCATCTCGCAGAGCACGGGAATCGGGTCCTTGCCGCGGTACGGCTCGGAGCCGTGCGCGCCCTCGCCGACCACGCGGACGCTCAGCTGGTCCGCGGCCGCCATGAACGGCCCCGCCTTGCTGTTCCACACCCCGAGCGGATCTCCCGCCGACTGGACGTGCAGACAGTACGCCGAATCGACGCGCCGCCCGGCGATCTTCAGGAGTCCCTCGCGGATCATGATCGGCGCCCCGCCGGTGGTCTCTTCACCCGGCTGGAACATGAACACCACATCGCCCGCCAGCTGGTCACGCAGGTCGTGCAGGATCTTCACCGCGCCGACCAGACCGGCGACGTGCAGATCGTGGCCGCAGGCATGCATCAGCCCGGGATGCGTCGACTTGTACGGCAGGTCCACTCGCTCAGTGACCGGCAGCGCGTCCATGTCGCCACGCAGCAACACGACAGGACCGGGGCCGGCGCCACCACGCAGTACGGCGGTGACTGAGGAGAGCTCCTTGCCCAGGGTGATCTCCAGGTCGAGGCCTTCGAGTGCCTCCAGGATCAGGGCTTGGGTCTTCGGCAGATCGAGGTCGTACTCCGGTACTTGGTGCAGGGCCCGGCGCAGGGTGACGATGCTTTCGGCGTACCGGCCGGCGAGCTCGAGCGTGGTGGTCATGCAGTTCCCTTCGGGCCGAGTTTGAGAGCGGACATCACGCGCTGGGCGCTGCCACCGAGTTCGAGCAGTTCGACCAGGTCGAGCCAGCGCTCGGGGTCGTGCACCTCGGTCGGCATCGCCGGATCGAAGCTGCCGACGGGTGCGTCCTTGGCCACCGCGACCACCTTGGGCGCGACGTCGAGGTAGTCGCTCGAGTCGAGGATCTTCCGCTTGACCGAGGGCGACATCGGCGTACCCGGGTCGGCGGCGGCCGCGCGGATCTCGTCGAGGCCGCCGTACGCCGTGATGAGCGACGAGGCCGTCTTGTCGCCGACTCCCTTGACGCCAGGCAGCCCGTCCGACGCGTCGCCGCGCAGCGTGGCGTAGTCGGCGTACCGGCTGGCGGGGATCTCGTACTTCGCGAGCAGCGCCTTCTCGTCGTACACGTCGGCGCGGCCCACGCCCTTGGCGGCGGTGTAGATGATCCGGATGCCGCGCGCGTCGTCGATCAACTGGAATAGGTCCCGGTCGCCGGTGACCACGTCGACCGGCATCGTCGCCCGGTGGGACAGGGTGCCGATCACGTCATCGGCCTCGTGGTCGGGGGCGCCGACGATGGCGATCCCGAGCGCCTCCAGGCAGGCGCGGATGTAGGGCACCTGCAGCTCGAGACGGTCGGGCACGTCCTCGACCTGGTCGCCGCCGGCGGTGACGAACTCGACCCGCTGAGCCTTGTACGACGGAATCAGCGCAACCCGCCACGACGGCCGCCAGTTGTCGTCCCAGCAGGCGACGAGGTGAGTCGGCTGATGGTTCTCGACCAGCCGCGCGATGAAGTCGAGCAGCCCACGGATCGCGTTGGTCGGCGTACCGTCGGCAGCCTTCATCGTGTCAGGCACCCCGAAGAACGCACGGAAGTAGAGCGACGCGGTATCCAGCAACATGAGCCTCTGAGCCATGCGGGTGATGCTTTCACATCCCTTGGGTCTGCCCACGCCGGTCTGCCTCGACCTTGTGCTCGGCGTGAGTCTTCTGGCGGGCTTGGCCAATGCTCACGTCGTGCACAAAGTCGGGGAGGGGTGGCGCAGGCCGCCGGCCATCCCACCTGCGACGCAGTCGGGCGGGTCGTGGGTGTGGCCACTCCGAGCGGTAGGCAGGTGAGGCCCCGGACCGCCAGCACTCATAAACCTCCGGCGAAGCCCGCGACGCAGCCTTGGCTGAGCCTGGCGGGTGACGGGAGCAGGAGGTTCATGAGTGGTGGCGGTCCGCGCACGCAGGAGCTACCTCGCCGGAGCATGCGACGCAGGAGTGAGCACAACGCCCGTCACATCGCTGGAGCATGCGACGCAGGAGCAAGCGCAGGCAGCTAGCCACTCCGTCCACCCCCGCGCGCACAGATGCTCGGGAACGGTTCCCCAGAGTAAGGTCTGCGCATGGAGGACCTGGATCGCAAGATTGTGGCGTTGCTCGCGTCTGATGGGCGGATGAGCTTCACCGACCTGGGGAAGGCGACCGGGCTGTCGACGTCGGCGGTGCATCAGCGGGTGAAGCGGCTGGAGCAGCGGGGGATCATCCTGGGCTACGCGGCGACGATCGACCACACCGCGCTCGATCTGCCGTTGACGGCGCTGATCTCGATCCGGCCGATCGATCCGTCCCAGCCGGACGATTCGCCGGAGCGGTTGCGGGACGTACGCGAGATCGAGTCCTGCTACTCGGTGGCTGGCGACTCAAGCTACGTCCTGATCGTCCGGGTCGCCACGCCGGCCGCGCTGGAGAACCTGCTCGCCGTGATCCGCGCCCGCGCCAACGTCTCCACCACAACCACGATCGTCCTCAGTACGCCGTACGAGCGCCGCCCACCCGCGCTCTAACCCCGACCTTGAGCACCGGCCAGTCGCCGGATCGCCAAGCGGATGCCTGGCGGGTGCTCAAAGTCGAGCCCTTGCCGCGGGTGCCCCCAACCTTGAGCACCGGTCAGTCGCTGGAGCGCCGGATGGGTGCCTGGCAGGTAAGTCGCCCGGGCCGCGCTCTAGTCCTTCTGGGCGAAGAGCGATAGGTACGACCGGCCCGGCTTGTTGCCGGGCTCAACGAGTTGCGCGGTGATCGTGAAACCCGCAGCCCGGACCAACTCCACGATCCGGTCCACCGGCACGAAGTACGCCTCGTAGGACACCTTCACGCCGCCATACGCCTCCGACGGCCGCACATGCTCATCACCACCGACATGTGTCCCGATGAGCAGCCGCCCACCCGCCGACAGCACCCGATGAAAGCCCGCGAACACGCCCGGCAGCTCATCCGGCGGCAGATGGAAAATCGAGTACCACGCAATCACCCCGCCCAACGAACCATCAGGCAGCCCGAGGTCGGTCATCGAGCCGACCTCGAACCGCAGCCCCGGGTACGCCGCCCGCGCGATCTCCACCATCCGCGGCGCCAGATCGACACCATGCACCGACACCCCGAGCGAAGCCAGGTGACTGGTGATGTTCCCAGGCCCGCATCCCACCTCGACAACTGGCCCTTCCACCAGCTCGGCAAACGCCCCCAGCACCGCCCGCATCATCGGGTTGCCCTCCAGCAGCCCAGCCACGAACTCGGTGTAGTTGTCGGCGACGGCGTCGTACGACGCCCTGGTTGCGGCAAGGTGGTCGGTCACGCCCAGGAGGTTAGCGAGTCGAGGGACCAGGAAGATCGTCCGTACTGCGCTGGTGCTCCGTACCCGTGTCGAAGAACGTGTCGAGGTACTGGTCGGGCGCGAGCGGGCTGCTGCGGATCAGCGAGTAGACCTCGGTGCCCTGGAGGATCTGGTTGACGTCGTCGCCGAGGTAGAAGCACTGAGCCAGGCCCAGGTACGCCCAGTCGGTGTCCTCGATGTAGTCGAGCGCATCGTTTTCCGCCAGCTCGATCGCCGAGTCGAAGTCCTCGGCCCGCCACAGCGTGATGCGTTCCTCGTACGGCGAATCGTCCGCACGGATCCCGTTCAGCTGGAAGATGCACCGCACGCTGTACCAGCCCATCGAACCCACCCCCATGCTTCCCCTGTCTGATGACAGTAGCGCGCCGGGGGCGATTCCTCGCCGGGAATTGCCGCACTATCCGGCAGACCGAACGATTGCTCTCACCGAACCGCCAACCAGACTTGGACGAAACGATGAAGAGCTATCACGTGACCGCGGGCCAGGGCCTCGGCGAACTCGAGACCAGGCAGCGGCCCGTGCCCGAACCAGGCGCAGGCCAGGTGCTGGTCCGGATCCGTGCGAACGCGCTCAGCCTCCGCGAGCTGCTGGTCCTCGAGGGCGACTATCCGCTGCAGATCACGCCCGGCGTGGTGGCCGGGTGCGAAGGAGTCGGTGAGGTCGTCGCGATCGGAGCTGCGGTCCACCAGGTGAAGGTAGGCGAACGCGTAGCCGCCACCGTCTTCCCGCACTGGATCGACGGCTCGTTCTGCTTCGACTACGCCGCCCAGCTCGGTAGTTCGCTCGACGGCCTCCTCACCGAGTACGCCGTACTGCCCGAGTCCGGCGTCGTACCGATCCCCGAGCACCTCTCGTACGACGAAGCCGCCGCCTTCCCGTTGATCGGCCTGACCGCCTGGAACGCACTCACTGGCGGCCACGGACTCCAACCGGGGGAGACCGTTCTGACGCTGGGCTCGGGCGGGGTCAGCCTGTTCGCCCTGCAGTTCGAGAAGCTGGCCGGCGCCGAGGTGATCGCGACCTCGTCGAGCCCGGCGAAGGCCGATCGCCTGAAGGACCTCGGCGCGAGTGCGGTCGTCGACTACAGCAAGAATCCGCACTGGTACGAGGAAGTACGCGCTCTGACCGGCCAGCGCGGTGCCGACCACGTGATCGACGTCGCCGGCGTACTCGACCAGTCGGTCCGGGCGGCCGCGCTCGGCGGCGAGGTGACCCTGGTCGGTGTCAGCCAGGGCGGCGCTGCAAAGGCCGAACCGTTGTCAGCAGCAACGATCTTCCGCACGGGCGCGACCATTCGCCCGCTGGCCGTCGGCAGCCGCAGGCAGTTCCTGGAAATGAATCGGTCCGTCGGCGTGAGTGGCCTGAAGCCGGTGATCGACCGCACGTTCGGGTTCGACGAGGTTCCCGAGGCGCTGGCCTACTACCGTCGCGGCCAGTTCTTCGGGCGGGTGATCATCAGCCACGCTTCGTCGAACGACTGAACGCCGGAAGGAGGCCCGCTGGTGCCGTCATCCTCTGTTCGACGGCACCAGCGCACTCACCAGTGGTCAGCTGATCTGGAGGAGCTTCTGCGCCTCGGCGGCATCACGGGACGCGGCGGCGCGCTTCTCGGCCTCGGCGAGCGAGTCGCCGGCGTGCTGCTTCCACCAGTTCTGGCCCTCGACGGGCAGCGTGTCGATCGGGTCGTAGTACTCGTACGTGCGGTTCAGTGCTTCCGGGTCCTGGTGCTCGATGCCGGTCCGGTAGTTCTTCTTCCAGTACGAGATGCCACGGACCTCGTCGTACTCCGAAAGCTGGTGCACCCACCGCTTGCCGACGTACGGGACGTCGCAGACGATGCGCGGGGTCGCGAAGCCCGGCAGGTAGCCCAAGATCCCGTGCTGCAGGTGCTGGGCGTCCTTCACCGACACCCGCCAGTGCTCGGAGAACGGGATCATGTCGCACATGTAGAAGTAGTACGGCGTGATGGTGGCGCCGTCGAGCAGCGCGAAGCACAGGTCGAGCAGCTCCGGCACCGAGTCGTTGACCCCGCGCATCAGCACACCCTGGTTGCGGACGTCACGCAGACCGGCCTCGAACATCGCCTTGGTCGCCTCGGCCACCAGCGGAGTCACCGACTGCGCCGCGTTCACGTGCGTGTGCATGGCAACCATCACGCCCCGGCTACGGGCAATCGAGGCGACCCGCTCCACGCCAAAACGGACGTCGTCGGACAGCCAGTGTTGCGGCATCCCCATCAGCGCCTTGGTGGCCAGCCGGATGTCGCGGATGTTCTCGATCTCCAGCAGGCTGGTCAGGAACGCCTCCAGCCGGGGCCAGGGCATGTTCGCCACGTCGCCACCGGACACCACGACGTCGCGGACGCCGGGGGAGCGGCGTAGGTAGTCGAGCATGTCGTCGAGTCGCTGCTGCGGCTTGATCGTGAACTTCAGCTTGTCGATCACCGGGGTCGAGTTCCCGACCAGGTCCATCCGCGTGCAGTGTCCGCAGTACTGCGGACACGTCGGCAGGATCTCCGCCAGGACCTTGGTCGGGTAGCGGTGGGTCAACCCCTCCGTGGCCCACATCTCGTGCTCGTGCAGGGAGTCCCGCGTCGCGTGCGGGTGGGACGGCCAGTCCGAGCGGCGGTCGGAGAACATCGGCAGCATGTAGCGGCGGACCGGGTCCGCGTAGAACGCCTCGGTGTAGTCGTCCGAGCCGTTCGGGACGATCGTGTTGAGCATCTGGGGCGGCAGCAGCATCGACATCGTCGCGCGCTCGGCCTGGTCCCGCGTCAGGTCCTCGTAGACCCGCTCCTCGAGCAGGTCGCCCATCATGTCACGCAACTGCTTGACGTTCTTCACGCAGTGCGACCGCTGCCACTGCACCGAGCGCCATTCCTCGGCGGTGACGTCCTTGAAACCGGGCATCCGGGTCCAGTCAGGCTCGACGAGGTCGGCCCGGCGGTACGCGTACGGCTGCTCGTTCAGGTCGGCAGCTGCAAGCTCCGGGCTGATCAGATCGGTCACGAGTCCTCCTGGGGGCTCCACGATGGTGTCGGTCGCATGTGAGGATAGCGATAGAACTTATGGTAGATCCATTAGATCACCGCAAGATTTCCTCTGTACTACCGCCACACTAGTATTTTGCCCGTCTTGACCCAAGGAGGCCTCGTGCCGGACACCCCAGGTTCGCCCGTCGGACTGCATCGCGTGATCGCACCTGCCGGCGTGTTGCCGCAGGCTGCCCAGCAGCTCGACGCCAGGCCGGAACTGTGGCCCGACGAGGTCCGGATCTCGGTCGAGCGGCTCAACCTGGACGCCGCGTCGTACCGGCAGTTGGCCGAGGCGCACGCCGGCGACGGCGAGGCGGTCAAGCAGGCGGTACTGCGAATCGTCGGCGAGCGCGGCAAGATGCAGAACCCGGTCACCGGCTCGGGCGGCATGCTCGTCGGCACGGTCGACGAGGTCGGCCCGGAGTCGCCGCTCGGAGTACGGAAGGGCGATCGGGTCGCGACGCTGGTGTCGCTGACGCTGACGCCACTCCAGATCACCGACGGGCTCGCCCGCTGGGACGGCCGCAGTGAGCAGGTGCCGGCCGAGGGGCACGCGATTCTGTTCGCCCGGTCGATCGTCGCGAAGCTCCCGGACGACCTCGTTCCCGAGCTCTCGCTGGCCGTGATGGACGTCTGCGGAGCACCCGCCCTGACCGCTCGCGTGGTGCGCGAGTATGTCGACAAAGGCACAAAGCCTGTCGTGTCAGTAATTGGCGGCGCAGGTAAGTCGGGGTCGCTCTCCCTGGCCGCGGCGCGTGATGCCGGCGCCGCTCGGACGATCGGCATCGTGCCTTTCCAGGCCGAGGCCGACAAGCTCGACAAGGCCGGTCTCGCCGACGTTGTCGCTCTCGCCGACGCCCGCGACCCGGTCGCGCTCGCGAATGCAGTGGCGGGCGCAATGGAGGAAGCCGGGGCAGGCGCGCTGGAGCAAACCGGTGACAGCCAGGTCGGGAGAGGCGGTGCCGGCGAGGCTGCCGACATCACGGTCGTCTGTGTCGATGTTCCGGGCTGTGAGCACGGTGCGGTGCTGTCCACGAAGGCCGGTGGCACCGTCATCTTCTTCTCGATGGCGACCTCGTTCTCCGCCGCCGCGCTCGGCGCCGAGGGGCTTGCGGCGGACGTGACGATGCTGGTCGGCAACGGCTACGTGCCGGGCCATGCGGAGTACGCGCTGAAGCTGTTGCGGGACGAGCCGGGTGTCCGTGGTTTGTTCGAGGGCAGGCTGGCGGAGGATTAGGTCCGTGCGCACACTTCTGACCAACGGTTCCGTCTACTCACCCGCCGACCCCCACGCGACAGCGATCGCCATCGACGACGGCGTCGTCACCTGGCTCGGCGACGACAGCAGCGCGGCCTCGTACGCGAACGGTGCGGACGAGGTGATCGATCTGCAGGGCAAGCTCGTCGCGCCCGCGTTCGTCGACGCACACATCCACACCGCACAGACCGGCGCCCTGCTGACCGGCCTCGACCTCGCCGGTACTGCGAACCTCACCGAGGCACTCGACCGGCTCAAGGCCTTCGCCGCCAACCTGCCAGCCGACGCCGTGATCGACGGCGCCGGCTGGGACGAGACCAAGTGGCCCGAGGGCCGGCCGCCGACGTCCGAGGAGCTGGATCGCGCTGCTGACGGCCGCCGCGTCTACCTCTCCCGCGTCGACGGCCACTCCGGCGTCATCTCGTCCGCCCTCAAGGCAGCTGTCGCCGACCTCACCATTCAGGTCGGGTACAGCGTCAGTGGCCGCGTTGAGCGCGATGCAAACCACTCTGTCCGTGATGCGTTGAGCGAGTTGGTCGGCCCCGAGCAGCGCCTTGCCGATGCTCGTGCGGCCGTCCGGGCCATGGCCGAGCGTGGCATCGGCGCCTTCCACGAGATGGCCGCACCGCACATCGGGCCGCTATGGGAGTTGCCACTGGTCCGCCAGGCCGCCGAGGAATTGGGGCTGTCGGCAACCTTGTACTGGGGCGAGCCCGGCGTCTTCGACAACGTGACGAAGTACGGCCTCGCGGGACTGGCCGGCGATCTCAATGCTGACGGTGCTCTCGGCTCACGGACGGCCGCACTGCGAGCGCCGTACGAGGACAAGGGTGATCACTGCGGTCATGCGTACCTCACGGCTGAGCAGATCGCGGAGCACGTGATCGCCTGCACGGAGAAGAACGTCCAGGCCGGCTTCCACTGCATCGGTGACGCCGCCCTCGACAACATCGCGCGCGGCTTCGAAATCGCCGCCGGGATCGTCGGCGTCGAGGCTCTCGTGGCCGCGCGGCATCGGCTGGAGCACGTCGAAATGGTCGACGACGACGCGATCGCCACCCTCGCGCAATGCGGCGTCGTCGCCAGCGTGCAGCCCATGTTCGACCGGCTCTGGGGTGGACCGAGCGACATGTACGCCGAACGCGTCGGCGACCGTTGGGAGGGGATGAACCCCTTCGGTTCGCTCGCCCGCGCGGGCGTAGTACTGGCCTTCGGGTCGGACTCGCCCGTGACCGAGGTCGGTCCGTGGGAGGCTGTTCGGGCTGCCGCGTTCCATCACGAAGCCGGGCAGCGGATCACCGTCCGGGCCGCCTTTGCCGCGCATACGCGTGGTGGCTGGCGGGCGGCCGGCATCGACGACTCCGGCGTACTCGCGCCAGGAACCGCGGCGACGTACGCGGTCTGGGAGAGCGACGCGGACCTTGTCGTACAGACCCCGGACGAGCGGGTCGCGGCCTGGTCGACCGATCCGCGGGCGGGCGTGCCGGTGTTGCCCGACCTGAGTGATGACGCACCTGTTCCTGTCTGTCGCCGGACCGTGGTCGGCGGCCGCATCGTGTACGACTCTGAAGGATGGTCCTCGTGACCCGTGCAGTGAAGAAGCTGGACCTCGATCCGGTCACCGTCCGCAAGGTGCGCAGCCTGGCCCGCAAGGCCGGGCGGCCGATCGTCACCATCGCCAAGCAGCACACGACGGTCTCGGTCGAGCGCGCCGTACTGCGCCTGGCGGGGCTGGCCGGCGCCGACACCGAGGGCATTCCCTGGGTGAACCGGCTCGCCGACACCGTGCGGGCCGATGTCGGCCTGGAGCACGGGCTCGCGTTGCCGGTGTGGGACGCGTTGCTGCGCGGCGAGGCGGAAGACTTGTCCGTCCTTGCGCAGAAGGCCGCGTCCGGGTCGGTGACGTTCCGGCTGCCGGAGGGGCGCGACGCAGTACGGGCTCAGGCCGCCGCGCGGAAGGCTGCCGCAGCCGGTATGAAGAAGGTCGACGGGCGGCGGCGTGAGCGCGACCGGATGATCAAGAAGCACGGCGATCCCGAGCAGCGGCCGTGGATCTATCTGATCGTTGCCACCGGCGACATCTACGAGGACATTCCGCAGGCGCAGGCAGCGGCTCGCGCGGGCGCGGACATCATCGCTGTGATCCGGTCGACCGGGCAGTCGTTGCTGGACTATGTGCCGGAAGGCGCGACCCGCGAAGGGTTCGCCGGAACCTATGCGACGCAAGAGAACTTCCGGCTGATGCGGGCGGCGCTCGACGAGTCGTCGCGGGAGCTCGGGCGCTACATCCGGCTGACGAACTACGCGTCCGGGCTGTGCATGCCGGAGATCGCGACGCTGGCCGGGCTGCAGCGGCTGGACATGATGCTGAACGACTCGATGTACGGGATCCTCTTCCGCGACATCAACCCGATCCGGACCTTCGTGGACCAGCGGTTCAGCCGGCAGATCCACGCCCGCGCCGGGATCATCATCAACACCGGCGAGGACAACTACCTGACCACGGCCGACGCGGTCGACGCCGCGCACACGGTGACGGTCTCGCAGTTGCTGAACGAGTACTTCGCCAAGGAGGCCGGGCTCGAGGACTGGCAGCTCGGACTGGGGCACGCGTTCGAGATCACCCCGGAGATCCCGGACTCGTTCCGGATGGAGCTCGCGCACGCGATGCTCGCCCGGCAACTGTTCCCCGACGCGCCGCTGAAGTGGATGCCGCCGACCCGGCACATGACGGGCGATGTCTTCCGTGGCTATCTGCTGGACGGTTTCTTCAACCTGGTCGGCGCGATGACCGGTCAGGGCATTCTGCTGGTCGGCATGATGACCGAGGCCGTGGTGACGCCGTGGATCTCCGACCGCGACCTGGCGCTGCAGAACGTGCGCTACGTGATGGGGGCCGCAGGCAACCTTCATGATGACTTCCATCCGGCACCGGACGGGTTCATCGCCCAGCGCGCCCGGCAGGTGCTGGGGGAGTCGGTGGAACTGCTGGAACGGATCGTCGACGAAGGTCTGCTGAACGCGATCGGCGACGGAACCTTCGGGCTGATGAAGCGACCGCAGGACGCCGGCCGCGGCCTGGACGGCGTGGCCCGCCGCTCCTCGCAGTACTACAACCCGGCGATCGAACTGCTCGAGGAGGCGCAGTGACCATCATCCGGCCCTATGGGGACACCACCGGTGACGGGATGGTGCAGATGTCGTTCACGCTGCCGATCCCGCATGACAAGCGCGCCGAAGGCGCGGCGATCCAGCTCGCGAACAAGATGGGGATGGACCCGGCCCTGGTCGTGCACGCCAAGCCGATGGGTCCGGACTTCACCTTCTTCGTCGTCTACGGACCGGTGAACCACCTGGTCGACACCGACAAGGTCGAGGTGATCGAGCGCGACTACCCGCTGCTTTCGCCGAAGGACGCGAACCTCGCCATCCGCAAGGGACTGCGGCGCAGGCTGACCATCGTCGGCGCTTGCATCGGCACCGACGCGCACACCGTCGGCATCGACGCGATCATGAACATCAAGGGGTTCGCGGGGGAGAAGGGCCTGGAGTACTACCGGGAGCTGAAGGTGGTCAACCTCGGTGCCCAGGTCGCCGTACCGGAGCTGGTTCGCCGGGCCAAGGCCGAGAAGGCGGACGCGATCCTGGTGTCGCAGGTGGTCACCCAGCGGGAGGCGCACGTGCTGAACACCAAGGAGATGTCGGCCGCCTTCCGGGAGGCGTATGCCGAGGACGCGCGTCCCGTGTTGGTTGCCGGAGGCCCCCGTTTCACCGAGCAGATGGCCGGCGAGCTCGGAGTGGACCGGGTGTTCGGCCGCGGCACCACGCCTGGCGAAGTGGCCAGCTACCTGGTCGATGCTCTTGTCACCCGTCGCAAGCACGCACCCGTTCGGAGAACTGCATGACTATGTTGGTGTCACGGGCAACAATCGGCCTGACTGTCACCCACCGCCGCTATGTGCCCTACAGCCACGCGCACTACGCCGGCAACCTGGTCGACGGCGCTTACGTGCTCGGCCTGTTCGGCGACGTCGCGACCGAGGTGTGCATCCAGGCCGACGGAGATGAAGGACTTTTCGCTTCTTACTCCGACGTGCAGTTCCTGCAGCCGTTGCGGGCCGGCGATGTCGTGGAGGCGACGGCAACGATCTCCCGGGTCGGCAACCGGAGCAGGGAGATCGAGTTCGTCGCCACGGTGGTCTGTCGCGGGCGCACGGATCGGTCGGAGTCAGCGGCCGAAGTACTGGCCGAGCCGCTTGTGATCACGCGCGCAACCGGGACCGTCGTCGTACCGGTCGCGTGACGATTGGTTGCCCTGGGTAACGATCACGTGGAGTGCTGAGACGGCTCTGTAACGTGACGCCGTTGACCGTTGGTCGTTTGTCCTGTGAGGGCAGTCAAAAGTGTTACAACGGCTTGAAGGAGCCGCCGGAAAGGTTGACACCACGGCTGCGAACGAGCATCGTTTTGGGAGTCGTCATTACCCGTTTATCCAACGGTTCAAAGAAGTTCGGCCACCGGATGATCCCGCGACGCTGACCAGGCCAGTGCCAGGCCTGAGTCGACGGGGGCTGAGATCGCCGGTGGTTAGCCCCCCGCGGGGCAGAGGTGGAAGAGGCTCGGCGCCCAGTAGACAACAGCCGACGGGCTCGCAACCAGCGGGTCTGCGGTTGGTCCGAAGGAGCGCCGAGCCTCTTTCCTTTTCCGGCCCCCCCCCATTTTTTTTCGGCACTCTTTCCGGCCCCCGGCGGTCTCGCATCCGGACCCGTTCGTCTTCCGGTTACTGACCGGATATATCCGCGCCCACCGGACGTTGTACCGTCGTGCGACCGGCAGCAGCCGGTAGTGAGGCGAAGGGGTGTCCGAGTGGAGCGGCTGAAGGCGTTGGGGCGCATCTTGCCGAGGGTGGTCGTGGCGGTGGGCGCCGGTGCCCTGCTCGGGCTGATCTACGAGCCTCATGCTCATCCATGGCTGGTGCTGGTTGCAGTGCCGCTCTTGCTGGCCGCGCTGAACGGCGTCTCGATGAAGGCCGGCTTCCTGATCGGATCGGGCTTCGGCATCACGTTCTACTCCGTACTGGTGCCCTGGCTGACTGTGATCGGTGGCGACGCCGCGATCGCGCTCGCCATTCTCGAGGGCCTCTTCTACGGGGTCTTCGGCGCACTGGCCAGCCAGACGCTCAAGCACAAACTGTGGATGCTCTGGGTGCCCTGCCTATGGGTCGCGACGGAGTATGCGACCGGCTCTGTTCCGTTCGGTGGATTCCCCTGGGGCAGGCTGGCCTGGGCCTTCGCGGACTCCTCGCTCGGCAGGCTGGCCTCGCTGGTCGGGATCGCGGGTCTCAGCTTCATCGTGGCGCTGCTGGGTGTCCTCGTGTACGCCGTACTGCGCCGCCGGAGCGCCCTGAGCCTGCGGGCGGTGGCGCTGGTCGCAGGGATCGCGATCGTCGGCGGCAGCTCGCTGATCACGCTGTCGACCGATGGGAACGGCAAGACCGTCACCGCGGCGATCGTGCAGGGCAACGTGCCGGGCAAGGGGCTGGAGTTCCTCGGCCGGGCCCGGACGGTGACCAAGAATCACCTGAACGCCACGCTGGACCTGCAGAAGGAGGTCGAGGCCGGTTCGCAGGTCAAGCCCGACCTGGTGATCTGGCCGGAGAACTCGACCGACATCGACCCGTACAGGGATCCCGAGACCAAGCGGGACATCGAGACCGCGGTCCAGTCCGTCAACGTCCCGATCCTGGTCGGCGCGGTGACCGAGGGGCCCGGCCCGAACGAACGCCAGACCACCGGCATCGTCTGGGATCCGGCCACTGGCCCCGGCCAGCGGTACGCCAAGCGTCATCCGGTGCCGTTCGGTGAGTACATCCCGTTCCGCGAACAGCTCCTGCCGTACATCAAGCGGCTGGAGATGGTCGGCCGGCAGACCGCGCCCGGCATCGGTCCGGGCCTCATGCCGATCAACGGCGTCCTGTACGGCGATCTGATCTGCTTCGAGCTCGCCTACGACAACGTGGTGTCCGACGTGGCCAAGGGCGGCGCCCAGATCCTCATCGTGCAGACCAACAACGCGACGTACGGCGGGACCGGGCAGCCGGAGCAGCAGTTCGCCATCACCCGGATGCGGGCGATCGAGACCGGGCGGACGGTCCTGATCGCGTCGACCAGCGGCATCTCGGGCGTGATCAACCCCAACGGCAAGGTCGAGCACAAGACCGGAGAGTTCGTGCGGGACGTGTACATCGCGCAGGTGCCGGTCCGCGACGGCAAGACGCTGGCCACCACTCTCGGCGGCTGGCCGCAGTGGATCTTGACCGGCCTGGGCATCCTGGGAGCAGTGCTGGCGTTGCTGGCCAGGCGCAAGCCACGCGCCGAGGACAACCCGCCGGCCACGACCCCCGACCGTGAAAAGGTGCCTGTCTAGTGAGTCTCTTCAGCAGTAAGAAGGTGTGACCATGCCTTGGTTCGTCGCGGTCGCGCTGCTGGTCGTCCCGATCATCGAGATCTACGTGATCATCCAGATCGGCCAGGTGATCGGTGGCTGGCCCACGGTCGCGCTGCTGATCTTCGAGAGCGCGCTGGGTGCGTGGCTGATCAAGCGCGAAGGCCGGCGCGCCTGGAACGCGCTGCAGGAGGCAACCAGGACGGCCCGGATGCCGGGCAAGGAGCTGGCCGACGCGGCCCTCGTCCTGGTCGGCGGCACGTTGCTGCTGACGCCGGGGTTCATCACCGACATCTTCGGGTTCTTCTTCGTCCTGCCGTTCACCCGGCCGCTGGCCCGCAAGGTGTTGTCCAGCTTCCTCAGCCGCCGGATCGCCGCCCAACTGGGCGGCAACCCCATCACCGGCTTCATGCCCGGCACGTTCCGGCCACCCACCGCGGACGACACCGACCGGGCGCACCGCGAACGCGCGGCCTCCGACGACATCGTCCAGGGCGAGGTCATCGATCCCGATCGCCCCCAGGACAAGCCGCAGGGCTAGGCGACGGCGGGCGCCGTCGGCTGGGCCGGGATGGGGCGGCGGAGGCCGATCGCGCCGATCACCGTGGCGACCACCTCGATCAGCGTCATCCACAGCCAGACCCGCTGGCCGATGTGCTGGAACAACAGCACCCCGAGCACCGGGCCGACCGTCGCCCCGAGGCCGAACATGGTCTGCATCGCCCCGAAGTACCGGCCACGCAGGTGCGGCGGCGCGATCATGCCCGGATAGGCGAACATCGTCGGCACGCCGATGATCTCCGACAGGGTCCAGAACAGTGTGCCCAGGATCAGGAACACCGGCAGCATCTCGATCGCGTACATCGCGTAGCCCATCGCCACCAGGGTGAAGCCGATCAGCTGCACCACCCGGATCGACCAGCCCTGGACGAATTTGGTCGCGATCATCTGGCAGGTCGCACAGATGATCGCGTTCATCGTGATCAGTGCGCCGTACCACCAGATGCTCTGCCCGGCCGCCTTGATCGCCAGCGGCAAAGCGGCGGTGTACTGACAGTAGACGACCGCCTGGAGGAAGAAGGCGAGCATGAACAGCGAGTACCGGCGGTCGCGAAGCACGTCCAGGTAGCGACCGCGGATCGGCGGCTCGGCCGCCTCTGCCTTGGCGGCCGCGCGGGCGCTGCGATCCGGTTTGGGCAGCGCGACCAGCGCGATCAGACCGAAGGCGAGCACGGCGAGCGCCTCGGCCCAGAAGAGCAGGTTGTACGAGATCTGGGCCAGCGCGACCCCGACCAGCGGCGCGACCGTGGTGCCCAGGTTCACGCACAGCATGTACATCGCGGTCACCATCACCAGCTTGTCGGGCGGGGTGAGCTGAGTGATCATCGACTGCGCCGCCGGCCGGTAGAACTGGCCGACCGCGCTGACCAGGAGGACGGCCAGCAGGATCAGCGGGTAGTACTTGATGTAGATCAGCGACGCGATCAGGCCTGCGGACCCCATCATCGAGATCACCGTCGCCGAGCGCGGACTGAGCCGATCGCTGAGCCAGCCACCGAGCGCGGTACCGAGCACCGCGCCCGCGCCGTACACGCCGAGAGCGAAGCCGGCCTGACCGGCCGAGAACCCGCGATGGGTCAGGAACAGGACGAGGAAGATCTGCAGGAATGCGGCCAGTTTGCTGACGAACACTCCGGCCAGCAGCGCCTTGGCCTCGCGCGGGGTCTGCCGCCAGGTCTCGAACACTCCCGGACGGGCGATCGCCTTCGCTGGCCCGTCGTCTGCCGCGTCACCACTCATCGGTGTAGCCCCCTGCTTCTGCGCCCCGCCCCGCCCCAGCCGCCAGGGCAGGCCCCCAACTGGTCCTGTCACTGACTAGAGAACCGCGACGCTGCTGGTGATACAGCTCGGGTGTATCAGTGATCGAGGGCCTGCAACTCCTTCCAGACAAGGGGAAACACGAAAGTGGGGGAGGACAAACGTATGTTGGATGACGCATTGCAGGCGATCGAGGAGCTGGGCGAGGACTTCGTACAGCACCAGGCCGCCTACCTGCGAAGATTCCGCGGCGACGGACGGGTCCACGAGGTGATCTTTCCGCACGGCGCCAAGGTCTGGCTGGTCCCGCGGTACGACGACTGCCGCGCACTGGCCCTGGACCCGAGGGTCGGCAAGGACGGCCGCCGTCTGAACGAGATGTACGCCAGGCACTCGACACTGGCCTCGCCGATGCATACCGGTGGACCGGAGGAGGACGAGGCCGAACCGGGCTTCGACGACGAGTTGGCGGCGCACGTGCTGAACAGCGACCCGCCCGGACACTCCCGATTGCGGGCACTGGCGATGCACGCGATCACCCCGGCCCGGCAAGAGGCGTTGCGGCCCGGAGTCGAGGTAGCAGTCGAAAAGCTGCTGGACAGGCTGGCCGAGGCGCCGGTGGTCGACCTGCTGGCCGCCTTCGCGTGGCCGTTGCCGCTGGGGACGATCTGCGACCTGTTCGGGATGCCGGAGGAGGACCGGGAGAACTTCCGCAGGTGGTCAGGCACGCTGACCGGTGCCGGTCAGGACCCGGACGAGGTCGCCGAGGCCTCGGCGAAGATGATCGCCTACGCCAACGCGCTGGTCGACGAACGCCGGGCCAATCCCGGCGACGACATGATCACCGAGCTGATCCGCGCCGGTGGTGGCCGGGAGCCGCTGACCCAGGCGGAGATCGTCGGGATGATCTTCATCGTGGTGACCGCGGGCCACGTCACCACGGTGCACTCGATCGGCAACGGGGTGTTCAACCTGCTCACCCATCCCGGGGAACTGGCCAAGCTGCGGGCCGATCCGTCCCTGATCCCGATGGCGGTGGACGAGCTGATGCGGTACGACCCGGCTGCTTCGGTGGGCACGTTCCGGTTCACGAAGGCCGAGATCCAGGTCGGCGACGTGCTGATTCCGGCGAACCAGATCCTGGCGCTGTCCTGGGGCTCGGCGAACCGCGACGAGACCCGTTTCCCGGATCCGGACCGGCTCGACGTGACCAGGTGCCCACAGAACACGTTCTCGTTCGGGCACGGGCCGCACTACTGCATCGGGATTCCGATGGCGAAGATGCAGATCGAGATCGCGCTGGACCGGTTGCTGGCGCGGTACCCGGATCTGCGGCTCGCAGTACCGGCCGAAGAGGTGGAGTGGACCAGCAGCGCGCTGCTACACGGGCTCGCCGCCCTGCCGGTGTCCGTTTTCCCTCCCGACTGAGCCGGCGCGTTCATGCCCGGACGCGGCCGGACATGACGAACGGGCCGTCACCACCTGGTGGTGACGGCCCGTTCGGGGTGTGTCAGGCGCTGCGCTTGCCGGTGGAGCGGGTCCGGTGGAGGTGGGCTGGGCCGATCTCACCGGAACGGAGCAACGCGACTCGCTCGGCGAGCAGTTCCTCCAGCTCTGAGATGCTGCGACGCTCGCGCAGCATGTCCCAGTGCGTACGGGCCGGCTTCTCCTGCTTCGGCTCCGGCTTCTCACCGGTCGAACGGGCGGCCTCGCTGCCGCAGTGGGGGCACTCCCAGATCGCCGGTACCTCGGCGTCGTGCGCCATCGTTACCTCGACCACGTGGCCACGTGGGCAGTCGTATGTGATCATCTGGCGCGGCGCGAACTCCACGCCACGGTCATCCTCGAAGCTGACCCCACCCAGCCCCGAACCACGCAGAACGCGATTAGACATGTCAAACCTCCGAGATTCGTCATCCGTGCCAACGGTCGGCCGACCCGGATCATTCCCATTTTGGCATGCCCGAGCCCAAGGTACGCACCTGACAGCACCGTCATCACCCCCTGTCATTGAGTGTTCACAAATCACTGTGTGTCGCAGGCCACAGTCAGCCGGGCGTGTCCGTTCACTGTGAGTTGCCAAGACTTGGGGGCCAGGAGCATCGATGAGCGGCCGGCTCGTTCGTCGTCAAGGTAGACGGGCCGTTACCAGGCCCCCGAGCGATGGGATGTCCGAGATGGCGAAGTACCTGCTCCTCATTTACGGCAACGAGCAGATCTGGGAAGGGATGTCCGAGCAGCAGTTGGCCGACCTCGGTGCGGGGCACGCCGCCTTCGTGGCCGCGGCCGGCGACGCGATCCTGGCCGGACATGAACTGCTGCCGACGACGACCGCGACCACCCTGCGCGGCAACCTCAGCGGCACGCCGACAGCGACCGACGGGCCGTTCCTGGAGACCAAGGAGGCACTCGGCGGGTACTACCTGGTGGAGGCAGCCGACCTCGATGCGGCGCTCGCGCTCGCCCGGCTGCTGCCCGAGGTCTCGGAGGCACACAGCGGCGTAGAGGTCCGGCCGGTCAACGGGCCCGACCAGACCGGGACGGCGTCGGCTTGACGCAGTACGCCGACGTCGCGGAAGCCGTCGCTCACGCGCACCGTCACGAGTGGGCCAGAGTGCTCGCCGCGACGGTGCGCGTGGCGCGCGATCTCGACCTCGCCGAGGAGTGCACGCAGGACGCGTATACCAAGGCGCTGTCGCACTGGGCCGCCAACGGCGTACCGGACCGCCCCGGCGCCTGGCTGACCACCGTCGCGCGCAACCGTGCAAGGGACCTCCTGCGGCGGGAGTCGGTACTGCGCTCGGCCCTGCCTTTACTCGTCATGGACGACGTGGCGGCAGGACCGGAGGATGTTCCCGATCCGCAGGAGGTCGCCGACGACTTGCTGCGACTCATCTTCACTTGCTGCCATCCGGCGCTGTCGCGTGATGCCCAGGTGGCGCTGACCCTGCGGCTGGTGTGCGGCCTGTCCACGACGGAGGTGGCGCGGGCGTTCCTGGTCCAGGACGCGGCCATGGCAGCCCGGATCACGCGAGCGAAGAAGAAGATCAGTGCCGCCCGGATCCCGTACCGGGTGCCGGATCGCGCCGAGTTGCCGGCCCGCGTCGATGCCGTCCTCGAGGTCGTGCATTTGGTCTTCACCACCGGCCACGCCGCGCCGTTCGGCTCCCAGTTGGTCAGGCGAGACCTCGTCGACGGTGCCATCCGCCTCGCCCGGAACCTGCGCCAGTTGCTGCCCGGCAGTAGCGACGTGGCCGGTTTGCTGGCGTTGCTGCTGCTCACCGACTCCCGCCGAGACACCCGGCTCTCCGACAGCGGGGAACTCGTCCTGCTCGCCGAGCAGGATCGGACGCGCTGGGACGCCGGGCTGATCGAGGAAGGCGCGGCGCTGCTGACCGAGGTACTGCGAAGCGCGGGCGCGACGAGGTACTCGGTCCAGGCGGCGATCGTCGCGGTGCACACCGAGGCAGCCACGTGGGAGGACACCGACTGGGTCGAGGTCGCCGGCCTGTACGACGTACTGCGTCGGCTGTGGCCGTCGCCAGTCGTCGAGCTGAACCGCGC
The DNA here is from genome assembly GCF_000372465.1 of Kribbella catacumbae DSM 19601. Taxonomy (GTDB): domain Bacteria; phylum Actinomycetota; class Actinomycetes; order Propionibacteriales; family Kribbellaceae; genus Kribbella; species Kribbella catacumbae. The sequence goes on along the minus strand of NZ_AQUZ01000005.1, from coordinate 120,999 downwards.
GGTCGCGATCGGGTATCGGGACGGACCGGAGGCCGGCCTGGAGGCGCTCTCGCCGCTGCAGGATGAGCCGGCGCTGAGCACCTACGGCTACCTGAGCGCCGCGCGTGCCGACTTCCTCAGCCGGCTCGGTCGGTGGGCGGACGCGGCCACGTCGTACGAGGAGGCGTTGGCGATGACTGGCAACGAGGTGGAACGTGCCTTCCTGGCCCGCCGGCTCGAGGAAGTCTTGGGTCACCTCGACTGATTGGCCGGTTTTCACAGCGAGTTGCCAGGCTGTCGGGATCAGTTCCTCAGCCAGCGCCCCTAGCGTCTGCGTCCGTGACCAAAGCACGCCGCAAACTTCGTGGCCTCAGCCTCCTGAACTTGGCCCTGGTGGCCGTCGTCCTGGCCATCGCTACCACCGCCTACCTGCTCTTCTTCCGGCCCGAGTCCGAAGCGGCCGGTACGACGCGTCCGACGGTGACCGTGGCCCGGGGCGAGGTGACCGCCGGGGTGAGCTCGAGCGGCACTCTGCAAAGCGCTCAGACTGCTTCACCGCAGTTCGCTACTTCGGGCACCGTGACGGCGGTGCTGGTGAAGGTGGGCCAGGTGGTGGCCAAGGGCGCGTCGATCGCGAAGATCGACCCGGCCGCCGCGCAGCGCGAAGTACGGATTGCTGAGCAGAACCAGATCGCGGCGGCGAACTCCGTGACGGCCGCGGAGGACACCCTCGACGACGCGGAGACGGCTGCTGAGGAGGCCGAAGCCGCCGAGGCCGAGCCGACGCCAACACCGACCCCTGGCCAGCCGACTCAAACGCAGACCCAGACGCAGACGCAGAACCAGGGCCAGAGCCCTGAGGTCGTGGTCACGAACGCGAAGGCCAGTCTGGCTCGCTCGAAGGCCGACAAGGAACAGGCCGACCAGAACCTCGAAGCCGCGCAGGCCGCCGTCGCCGCGACAACCCTGACGGCGCCGATCGGGGGCACCATCACCGCGGTGAACGGTTCGGTCGGCTCTGTCGCCGGAGGTTCGAGCGGCACAACAGGCACCGGTCAGGGCTCCGGTAATACGGCCGGCAGCACCACGACGACTACGGCAGCCGGCGATGGCTTCGTCGACATCGCGGACCTCAAGACGCTCCAGGTGGTCGCGGCCTTCCCAGAGGCCGACGCGATCAAGATCAAGGCGAAGCAGGCCGCGACGGTCACCCTGAACGCCGATCCGGGCAGCACGCTCACCGCGACCCTCACCTCGGTGTCGCCGACTCCCACGACGACCAACGGCGTGGTCTCCTACTCGGCCACCTTCACCCTCGCGAAGGTCCCGGCGTCGGCCCGAATCGGGCAGACCGCGAACGTGACCGTCCAGACGGCCAAGGCGACCAACGCCCTGTACGTGCCGACCACGGCGATCGTCACCAGCGGGACGACGCACACGGTGACGATGGCCAACGGCGGCGGCAGCCGCGAAGTACAGGTCGGTGTCCAGGGCGGCAGCTTCACGCAGATCACGTCCGGCCTCGTGGAGGGCGACCAGATCGAGTTGCTTCAGGGTGCGATCGGCGCGGCCACTGGTCAAAGCGGGCGGACCGGACAGTTCCCGGCTCAACCCGGTGGCGGTCAGTTCCCGGGCGCGGGTACTGGCGGGGGAGCGAACCGTGGCCGCTGACTCCCTGATCGACATCCGGGACGTCACCAAGACCTACGGAGCCGGTGAGACCGCTGTGCACGCGCTGCGCGGAGTGTCGCTGCGGGTGGACGCCGGCGAGTACGTCGCGGTGATGGGTTCGTCCGGGTCCGGCAAGTCGACGTTGATGAACATCCTCGGCTGCCTCGACGTACCGAGCCGCGGTGAGTACTGGCTGGACGGTGCCGATGTCGCCCGCCTGTCGGAAGACCAGCAGGCCCTGGTGCGCGGCCGCAAGATCGGCTTCATCTTCCAGTCGTTCAACCTCATCCCGCGCACCAGCGCGCTCGCGAACGTCGAACTGCCGCTGACCTACGCCCACCTGAAGAAGGCCGACCGGCGCCGGCGAGCCCGCCGCGCACTGGAGCTGGTCGGGTTGTCCGATCGCGCCGATCACCGGCCGAACGAGCTCTCGGGCGGCCAGCAGCAGCGGGTCGCGATTGCTCGCGCCCTGGCGACCGGGCCGCGGATCCTGCTCGCCGACGAGCCGACCGGCAACCTGGACGCGCACTCGACGGACGAAGTACTGGCGATGTTCGACGACCTGAATTCCGAAGGGCGGACCGTCGTCGTGATCACCCACGAGACCGAGGTGGCCCGGCGGGCGCGCCGGCTGATCCGGGTCTCCGACGGGCGAATCGTCACCGACGAGGTGACCGGCTGATGTCACCCCGCGACCTGTTCGGGGCCGCCCTGCGCGGTCTCGGCGCGAACAAACTGCGCTCGCTGCTCACCGTGCTCGGAGTCGCCATCGGCGTTGGCGCGGTCATCGTTCTGGTTGCCGTGGGCAATGGTTCCGGGAAGGCGGTGCAGGACCGGCTCGAAGCGATGGGGACGAACCTGCTGACCGTTTCGACGACCGGCGGTGGCGGCGGATTCGTGCGCGGCCAGGCCGGCCCGTCGGCTCAGCAGTACAGCCTGACGATGGCTGACGCCGAGGCGCTGTCCGACCACCGGCTCGCCCCGGATGTGGCCGCGGTCGCGCCGGTGATGACCAGCTCCGGTACTGCGACCAACGGCGACACGAGCTACACCGTCAACCAGGTGATCGGCACGACTCCGGAGTACCTGCCGGCGACGAACACCCCGGTCGCCAACGGCCGGGCATTCACCAAGCAGGACGTGGACTCCACGCAACGCGTCGTGCTGCTCGGCCAGACGGCCGCGACCGAACTGTTCGGGCGGCCCGCGTCGGCGGTCGGTCAGACGATCAAGCTCGGCGCGGTCGACTTCGCAGTACTGGGTGTGCTGGCGTCGAAGGACACATCTGGGTTCAGCGATCCGAACGCCACTGTCATCGTGCCGATCAGCACGTTGCGGGCGACGCAGGCCGGGTACGGCGCGCTGAGCCAGATCGTCGTGCAGGCCGCAGGCAAGGACAAGGTCGACACCGCGCAGGCCGAGGTGACGCAGTTGCTGACGGCCAGGCATCAGGTGCCGGCCACCCAGAGCTCACCGTTCCGGATCACGAACTCCGCGCAGATCCTGCAGACCAGCCAGGACACGGCGGCGACGTTCACCGCGCTGCTGGCCACGGTGGCGGCGATCAGCCTGATCGTCGGCGGGATCGGCGTCACCAACATCATGCTCGTCACCGTCACCGAGCGGACCCGGGAGATCGGCATCCGCAAGGCGCTGGGTGCCCGGCGACGGACGATCCTCGGCCAGTTCCTGATCGAGGCGACGTTGCTGAGCCTGATCGGCGGCGCGGTCGGGATCATCGTCGCCTTGGTGGTCAGCCGGTTCCAGCTGGCCGGAGTACAGCCGGTGCTGGTGCCGTCCTCGATCCTGCTCGCCTTCGGTGTCTCTGCCGCCGTCGGTCTGTTCTTCGGCAGCATGCCCGCCCATCGGGCTGCCGGTCTCCGTCCCATCGATGCACTCCGCCACGAATGAGAGGCTCCCTGATGAGCACGCCCCACCCCGATGACGAGTTCGCCCAGATCGGTACCGACGAAGAGGTCGGCGAGGCGCTGAAACCGAAGAAGACCCTGAACTTGCCTGCGGCAACGGCTGTGCTGGCGGGGATCGTCGTCCTGGCGATCGGGCTGGCCGGCGGCGCTGGACTGCATGCCGCGTTCGCGAAGGACAGCACGGCGACGACGCAGGCTGGGGGTCCAGGTGCGGGAGGGGCTGGGTACGGCGGTTTCCGTGGCCAGGGTCAGGGTCAGGGGCAGGCGCCTGGCGGGGGGAGTGCCGCGATCGGCACGGTTGTGTCCGCGACGAGCTCGCAGCTGGTCGTGAAGACGCAGAACGGTGACGTCACGGTGAAGCTGACCGGCGACACGTCGATCGAGATGACCACCAAGGGCACCGCCGCTGATCTCAAGGCGGGTGAGCAGGTGGTCGTGAGCGGGCAGACGACGGATGGCACGCTGACTGCTCGCACTGTCCGTCAAGGCGAATCGGCCCTCGGACGCAATCCCAACGCGTCGCCATCACCCCGCTGAGTCGACCGCCGCTGCAGTACCGGCTGCCCAACTGCTCGTGCTGAGCAAGCTCGCTGAGCTGCAGGAGAACCTCGAGCTGATCGATCACAAGATCGGTGTGTATCGGGGCCACCTCATCGCCGGCGACGCCGACCACCTCTGGGCCCCAGACCGCCGCACCCCCTGACCCGCGAACCCCACGCCGGCGCCGCCACCCGCTCCTGCACCGCGAGCAGGCTGCTCTGGGGTGGCAAGCCCACATCTGGTGGGCGTGAACACCATCCGGCGACCGTGAACAAGGTAGAGACTGTCCGAGGCCACCGTTTGGTGTTCAAGCCCACCAGATGTGGGCTTGCCACCGGGAAGGCGAACGGCGCCGGACCCGGGGGCGGCTCGGGTTGGGCGACCACCTCAGGATCGTCGGCCGGCTCCAGGGGGATCGTCATCCTGAGCCTGATCATCGGCCGAATCATTGACTCCTGCGCTCGGAAAGCGCTATCTTCCGACGAAATGAGGCGCAAAAAGTACAAATTCGCCTCTTCGTCGACAGGAGAAGAAGGCATGGCTAGGTCGTTGAGATGGGCTGCCCTGGGGCTGGGAGCTGTACTTGTGGTGGCCGGTTGCAACTCCGGTGGGGCCGCGAAGGTCGAACAGGACCCGAAGGCGCCGCTGGAGCTGTGGACCCGGACCAAGCCGGGTGGGGACGGCGAGAAGGGGATGAAGAAGCTGGCCGCGGCCTTCGAGGCCAAGACCGGGCAGAAGGTGGACGTCACCGCGATCTTCGACGACTTCGAGACGAAGCTGTCGCAGCGGGCCGCCCAGAAGGATCTGCCGGACATCGTGATGAACGACTCGGCCCAGCTGGGTTCGATGGTCAGCGAGGGGATCGTCCGCGAGGTCGACCCGGCCGCCGTACCGGGCAGCGACCAGCTGATCGAGACCGCGCTGGCGTCGGCACGGGCCGGTGACGGCAAGCTCTACGGCGTCCCGTACTCCGCGCAGGCCACCGCGCTGCTGATCCGCAAGGACTGGCGGGCGAAGACCGGTCTGCCCGCGCCGAAGAACCTGGATCAGTTCGTAGCGCTGGCAAAGGCGTTCACCACCCAAGACCCCGACGGCAACGGCAAGAACGACACCTTCGGGCTGGCGGTGCCCGGCTCGACCAAGCGCGGGTACGCGTCCTGGTACTTCTCCAACTTCCTCTGGGGCGCCGGCGGTGACTTCATCGCCAAGCAAGCCGACGGGAAGTACAAGCCGGCCATGTCGACACCGGAGTCCGTGGCGGCCACCAAGTGGTTCCGCGACCTGGCCTGCACGAGCAAGGTCATCCAGCCCGGTGCCGCGACGATGGACACCCCGCCGACCAACGAGACCTTCGAAGCAGGCAAGACCGGCATGTACGTCGTCGGCCCGTACCTGATGCCTCGGTTCGACAAGTCGCTCGGCAAGGACAAGTACGAGGTCGTGCCCGTACCCGCCGGTGCGAAGGACGCGACTGTGCTGGCCGAAGGTGGCAGCGTCTACATGATGGCCGGGTCGGCCAACGAGGCCGCTCAGAACGCGTTCGCCTCCTTCGTGGTCTCCGTCGAGGGGCAGAAGGTCGGGATGGAAGGCGAGGCGGCCTTCAACGTGCAACTGCCGGTCAACAAGGCGGTCGACGTCACCTCGGTCCGCAAGGATCCGCGCTGGAAGGTGTACGCCGATGTCTACCGTGACCACGGCCGGTACTCACCGTCGATCCCGAACTGGACGCCGGTCCGGCAGGCGACCGCCGACACGGTCAACGCGCTGATCGCGGACTGTGGGCTGGACGTCACCGCGGAGCTGACCAAGCTCGACGGCAAGCTGGCCGAGACGCTCAAGCAGCAGGGCATCGACGCATCGTGACTGTGAAAGAAGCCGCGCCGCCCTCAGCGGCTGCCCCCGGCGTACAACGCCGGGGGAGTGGCGCCCGGGTCAAGGCGCGCCGGGGTGGCCGGTGGTGGATTCCGTGGCTGTTCCTGGCGCCGGCGCTGATCCTCTTCCTGTACTTCAAGTTCATCCCGATGGCCCAGGCCGTCTCGATGTCCGTGCAGGAAGTCCGGCCCTATCTCGGCAACACCTGGGTCGGCACCGCCAACTACAGTGAGATCCTGTCGTCGGAAAGCTTCCGGTCGGCGACCTGGAACACGATCGTGCTGGCGGTCGGGCAGACGTTCGGCGCGATGGCGCTCGGCTTCACGCTGGCCCTGCTGGTGGAGGGCCAGACCCGCAAGCTCAGCTTCATCCGGTCGGCGGCGTTCCTGCCGGTCGTCGTACCGATGGCCGTGGTCGCCGAGCTGTGGCGGATCATGTACCACCCGACCAGCGACGGCCTGATGAACCAGGTGATCGCCTTGGCCGGCCTCGGTCCGTCGGGGTTCATCAACGACCCCGACACCTCGCTCGCCTCGATCGCGGTCACCGGGATCTGGCGTGGCGCGCCGTACGACATGATGATCTTCCTGGCCGGGCTGGCGGGCATCGACCGTGGCCTGTACGAGGCGGCGACGGTCGACGGCGCGTCGACCAAGCAACGGATTCTGCACGTCACCCTGCCCGGTCTGCGGCCGGTGTTCGCGATCCTCTTCGTCCTCGCGGCGGTGCGTGGATTCCGGAGTTTCACCGAGGTCTTCCTGCTGACCAACGGCGGGCCGAACGGTTCCACCGAAGTCGTGATGACCCTGATCTACAAGCTCGGGCTGGAACAGAACCGGCTCGGCGTGGGCTCGGCGGGAGCCGTCCTGCTGTTCGTCGCCACCCTCGTCCTGACCATCTGCGTCCAGTTGCTCCGGAAGGGGAGATCCGCATGAGTGCCGCCACCGAGACCGCGCTGGGTCTCACCGAGAGCAAGGGCCTCGGCTCCCGGATCCTGAAGTTCGTCGTCTACACCGGCCTGTTCGTGGTGTTCGGCGGGCCGTTGCTGGCGCTCCTGGTGAGCTCCTTCAACCACGTCTCCGACCCGACCCAGCTGAGTGTGTTCCCGAAGAGCCCAACGCTGGACAACTTCAAGATCGCCTTCGACCAGGGCGTCCTGAAGTACCTGATGAACTCGTTCTTCGTCGTCGGCTTCGGCCTGCTGCTGCAGGTCGCGGTGTCGGTGCTGGCCGGCTACGCCCTGGCCCGCAAGGTCTTCCCGATGATGACGCTGGTGATGGTCGCCATCCTCGCCACGATGATGCTGCCCGAGGAGATCCTGGCGCTGCCGTTGACGCTGGTGCTGGCCGACCTGCCGCTGGTGCACCTCAACCTGATGGGCACGCTGGCCGGGATGATCGTGCCGCTGGGCGCCTGGGCGTTCTCCATCCTGGTGATGACCGAGTTCATGAAGGACGTGCCGCGCGAGCTGGAGGAGGCGGCCCGGATCGACGGGGCCGGTGAGTTCCGGATCTTCGCCCAGATCATCCTGCCGCTGTGCAAGCCGGCGCTCGGCGTGATCGGGGTGTTCGGCTTCACGATGATCTGGGACCAGTACCTCCTGCCGTTGCTGGTGGCAACCGACTCGTCGGCGTACACCTTGCCGCTGGCGCTGCGGACGCTGCGGATCGATCCGCTGGTGACACCCGGTGTCGTGATGGCGGCTTCGCTACTCGCGTTGCTTCCGTCGGTGCTGGTGTTCCTGTTCTTCCAGCGTTCGTTCGCCCGTGGCCTGACCGCGGGTGCGTTGAAGGGGTGAGGCAATGAGTGCGAAGGCGTGGTTCCGCCACGACCGGTTCGGCCTGTTCGTCCATTGGGGCATGTACTCGCTGGCCGCCTGCCGTACCTGTCATCGAGCTGTTGCTCGCCCCATCCGTTTGATCCGCCGGGAGACACCATGAACCGCCGCATGTTCCTCACCGCCGCTGCCGCTGGTGGCGTCGTGGCCGGCTCGGCGCTGGCCGGTCCGCTGCCCGCCACCGCCCGTCCACGCGATCGCCGGCGTGTCCGCTCGCTCGACGAGTTGCAGCGTGCCATCGGCACCGCCGGCCCGGGCACCGTGATTACGGTTGCCGACGGCCACTATCCGGTACCGGCCGGCGCGCCGATCGCGCTCACCGGCGTACGGGGTGAACCAGGCCTGCCGATCACCATCCGGGCGGAGTCGCCGGGCGGGGTGGTGCTGACCGGCGAGCAGAGCTTCGTCCTGACCGGCTCGTCGGACGTCACGCTGAGCGGCTTCGCGTTCCGGCAGAGCACCACGCTGGACGTTCCGCCGGACTGCCGGCGGATCCGGCTGACCCGCAACGACTTCCAGCTGGCCGACATCGAAGGCCTGCATTGGCTGATGGTTCGCGCCGACCACTCGACGGTCGATCACAACGCCTTCCACGGCAAGACGACGCTCGGCATCTACCTCGGCATCGAGGGCGCCGGGATCGACGAGATGGCCACCGGCGTCCACGTGTACCGAAACCACTTCAGCGACCACACCTTCCCGGGCGACAACGGCGGCGAGCCGATCCGCCTCGGCGTCAGCCCGCGTGCGCTGTCCACGGCCGGCGCCGTCGTCGAGTTCAACCTCTTCGAGCGCGCCAACGGCGACCCCGAAGCGATCTCGGTGAAGTCGTCGGGCAACGTCATCCGGCACAACACGATCCGCGACAGTCTCGGCGGGATCGTCCTGCGGCACGGCAACGCCAACCGGGTCGAGGGCAACTTCATCCTGTCGGGATCGAACGGGATCCGGATCTATGGCGACGACCACCGGATCGTCAGCAACTACCTCGAGCGCATCGGCGGTTCCGGGATCGTGCTGGGCAGCGGCAACGTCCGCGACCACTACCCCGGCGAGCCGCCCGCGGGCCGGCGGGGCAACGACGCCCCCGACCGGGTGCTGCTGGCACTCAACACGGTGCTGGACTGCGGAACCGCGATCAGCGGCGAAAGCCACCGGACCCTTCCGCCGCTGGGCTGCAAGATCGCCGACAACCTGTTCGTCGCGGACGCCGGTCAGCTGGTGAACATGCCGTTCCAGGACGGCATCAGCTGGTCGGGCAACCTCCACTGGGGTCAGGCGATCGACGGCAACGCGCCGGCAGCGTCCTTCAAACGCCTCGACCCGAAGCTGGTTGCCGGGCCGGACGGCGTACGCCGGCTGACGCGGAAGAGCCCGGCCATCAACGCGGCCGCCGGTGGCTACCCACGCGTCGAGCTCGATGTGGACGGAGACAGCAGAGGACGCCGGGCAGATGTCGGCGCGGACGAGTACTCGAACCGCAAGTGCCGGTTCCATCCGCTGACGGCGGCCGACGTCGGTCCGAACGCCTCATGACTACGCAAGCGCTCGTCAAGACGCGCCGTGAAGAAGAACTGATCCGGACCCATCTGGACCGGCTCCGGCTGGATCTCGTCGTCGCCGCGAGGATCACCAGGGTTCATCGCGAATGGTCGCGTCCATTGCAGCCAGACCCGTTCTCGAGGCTGTACCTGATCCTCGAAGGCGAAGGCCGGCTCGTCGTGGGGGAGGAGGAGCTCTACCCGGAGCCAGGGGACCTCTGCTATCTCCCGGCCGAGGTCCCGGTGTCGTACGAGACGATCAGCGACAACGTCTTCCGCAAGCACTGGCTGCACTTCTCGGCGCTCATCGGCGACCGGGACATCGGCGAGCTGCTGACCTTGCCGTACATCGTCAAGAGCAAGGCACCGGAAGAGGCCGCGGCCCTGTTTGAGCAGGTCGGAGCGGCCGATCGCGATCCACCCGGCCTCGCGACACCGTTGCGCCTCCGGTCCGCGTTGACCGCGCTGTTCGCGCACTACCTGGACAGCGCGCCACCAGGGTCTGTCAAGCTCTCAGCGCAGCAGACGAGTGAGTCCAGCGTCGTCCAGTACATCCAGCAGAACCTCGGGACCCCGCTGACCGTCGAGGAGCTGGCCGCTCAGTTCGGCCAGGACCTGGCGACGTTCGTCCGGCGCTTCCGGACCGAGTTCGGATTATCGCCGAAGCAATACATCAAGCGCGCCCGGATCGAGTGGGCGCAAAGTGAGCTCGCGTCGACCACCCGGCCGATGGAGGAGATCGCGGCCGCGGTCGGCATGGACCAGTCGTACTTCTCGAAGGTGTTCCGCCAAGTCAGCTCGGTGACCCCGAGTGAGTACCGAAAGCTGTACCGCCCCAACGGTTGAGGAGACTTGTCATGGATCGTCGTGCTTTTCTGGCCGGCGGCATCGGTGTTGCTGCCGTCGCCGCCCTGCAACTACCCAGACCACGATCGGCGGACGCGCAGGCGACCGCAGTGGTCACATCGCTGTCCCAGCTCCAGTCGGCCATCAACTCCGCCACGGCCGGCACCACGATCGTCCTGGCCAACGGCTCGTACGCCGTACCATCGGGCTCGCCGATCACGGTCAGCGGCCGCAACGGCTCCAGCACGGCGCCGATCACCATCCAGGCGGAATCGCGCGGTGGCGTGACGCTGACCGGCGCGCAGAGCTTCGTGATGTCGAACTCGTCGTACGTCACGATCAGCGGGTTCGTCTTCAAGCAGACCAGCACGCTGGACCTGCCGTCCAGCTGCACCCGGATCCGGATCACCCGCAACGACTTCCAGCTCGGCTCGGCCGCCAGCCACTGGCTGGTCGTCCGTGGTGACGACGTGAAGGTCGACCGCAACGTGTTCCACGACAAGTCCACGATCGGCTGCTACCTGGTGATAGACGGCCCGTCGGGTGATGAGATGGCAAAGCGCACCTACATCCTGCGCAACCACTTCCGGGACCACTCCTTCGGTGGATCCAACGGTGGTGAGCCGATCCGTCTCGGAGTCAGCAGCCGCGCGTTGAGTACCGCGGCGGCGACGGTCGAGTACAACCTGTTCGAGCGCGCCAACGGCGACCCGGAGGCCATCTCGGTGAAGTCGTCGGGCAACACGATCCGTTACAACACGGTGCGCTCGTCCGTCGGCGGCATCGTGCTCCGGCACGGCAACACGAACCGGGTCGAAGGCAACTACTTGCTTGCTGGTAGCAACGGAATCCGGATCTATGGAAACGACCACCTGATCGTGAACAACTACGTCGGCGATGTCAGCAGCGCCGGGATCGTGCTCGGCAGCGGCACCGTGCGTGACCACTTCGAGGGCGAGTCGTCGAGTTCCCGCACGGGCAACGACGCACCCGACCGGGTCACGATCGTGCTCAACACGCTGCGCAACAACGCCCAGGCCATCGCCGGAGAGAGTCAGCGCACGCTTCCGCCCCTGGCGTGCAGGATCTCCGACAACCTCCTGGTCGGTTCGAGCGGCCAACTGGTCGACATGCCGTACCAGCAGGGCATCACCTGGTCCGGCAACCTCCTCTGGGGCTCGGCATCAAACGGCAACATCCCGTCCGGCGGCTTCACCCGGGGCGACCCGAAACTCACCGCCGGCACGGACGGCATCTACCGGCTCGCTTCCGGCAGTGCGGCGATCAACGCGTCCAGCATGGACCACTCATCGCGAGTCTCCGACGACCTGGACGGCCACCCCCGTACTGCGCCGTACGACGTCGGCGCCGACGAGTACTCGACCGCCCAGCCGGTACGCCGCCCGCTCACCACCGCCGACGTCGGCCCGAACGCCGCCTGACTCAATGCAGCCGTTCGACCAGGAGACCCGCGGCAATCAGGATCATCGCGACACCTGACCCGCGGGTTACCCCTCGCGCGACGGCCGGCCGCGTCCGCAGTACGGCGCGGGCCGCCGTCGCGACGCCGGAGTACACGACTCCGCAGATGACCACGTGCAGCAACCCGAGCGTCCCGATCTGGATCGCGACCGGCCAGCTCCCACCGATGAACTGTGGCAGCAGGGCGAGGAAGAGGAGGAACCCCTTTGGGTTGAGTCCGCTGATCCCGGCCCCTTTGAGCAGGACTCGCTTGGGGGATCGCTCGGCAGCAGAGCCTGCAGTCGGCTGGGCGGGCCGTGCCACCGTTTCGACGCCGAGCCAGAGCAGGTAGCCGGCGCCGACGACGGTCAATCCCGTCAGCACGGCCGGCCGGCTGGCAACCAACGCTGCCAGTCCAGCTGCAACCACGCAGGTCGCCGTCACATATCCGAGCAGCAACCCGCCGACAGCCGGTACGACGGACCGCTCCCGGAAGCCGGCCGCGATGGCATAGGCCCAATCGGCCCCCGGCACGAGGACCAGCAACACCGAGACCGTGGCGAAGGCGGCCAGCGAGGTAATCTCCATGTCTGGGAGACTATGAAGAATCTGCCCAAAGGTGGTTCCAACTTCTACCTCGACTGGGCTGCTCTGAGGGAGAATCTACCCCGTGGATGCAATCGACCGGCAGATCCTTGCTGAGCTCCAGTTGGACGGCCGGCTGACGGTCACGGACCTGGCGGCGAGGGTGCGCCTCAGTCTGTCGCCGTGTCACCGGAGGTTGCGGGATCTGGAGAAGGCCGGCGCCATTCGCGGGTACCGCGCGGTGGTGGATCCGGTGGCGCTCGGGCTCACCTTCGAGGCGCTGGTGTTCATCACCATGCGTCAGGAGGACCGGGACACGGTGGCGCAGTTCGAGGCGGCGCTGGCCGGGTTGCCGCAGGTCGTGCAGGCTCAGCGGCTGTTCGGCGATCCGGACTATCTGCTGCGGGTGGTCACGAAGGACCTCGAGGCGTATCAGCAGTTGTACGACGAACACCTGGCGACGCTGCCCGGCGTACAGCGGCTGAGTTCGACGCTCGTGATGAAGCAGATCGTGGACGCCAGGCCGCTGCCCACCTAGATCACCGTGGGCTGGGCGTTGCCCGCCTCGGCGATGCCGCGGCGCATGTCGACCCGGGAGAGCAGGACCAGGCCGATGACGAAGAAGATGCCGAGGGCCACGATCGCGGGCCGGTAGGAGCCGGTGATCTGGTGTACCAGGCCGAAGACGAGGGTGCCGAGCCAGGAGGTGCCGCGTTCGCCGGCCTGGTACAGGCTGAAGTACTCCGCTTCGCGGCCCTTCGGGATCAGCTGGCTGAAGGCCGACCGGGACAGCGCCTGGGTGCCGCCGAGCACGATGCCGATGGCGGCGCCCATCGCGAGGAACGGGACGATCTGCCGGGCCGGCAGCAGGAAGCCCGCGATCACGATCACCATCCAGACCACCAGCCCGCCCATGATCGTGCGCTGGGCGCCGAACCGGCGGGCGAACCGGCCGAAGCCGAGCGCACCGAAGAAGGCGATGAACTGGACCAGCAGGATCGTCATGATCAGCACCTGGGTCTCGAACCCGAGCTGCTTCTCGCCGTACGTCGAGGAGACCGCGATGACGGTCTGGATGCCGTCGTTGAAGAACAGGTACGCGACCAGGAACAGCAACGTCATGGGATAGGTCCGGACGTGCTTGAGCGTCGCGAACAGCTGCCCGAAGCTCTGCCGGACCAGACTCCCGCTACCGGTCGCTACGACGCTGACCGGCGGCCGGTTCTTCAGCCGGACGAACGGTACGAAGGTGAACAACCCCCACCACAGCCCTGCGGTGAGCAGGCTGAGCCGTACTGCGGCGCCCTGGCTGAGACCGAGAGCATCGTGCGCGGTGACCACGCCGAGGTTGATCGCCAGCAGGATGAAGCCGCCCAGGTAGCCGAAGGCCCAGGCGCGCGACGAGAGGTCGTCGCGGTCGTCGGGCGCGGCGATGTCGACCAGGATCGAGTCGTAGATGACCATCGACGACCCGAGGCAGAGGTTGCCGACGAACAGCAGGAACGCGCCGAGCTCCCAGCGGCCGCCGCCGACGAACACCATGCTGCAGGCGGCCAGCGCACCGGTCCACGCGAAGGCGCACATCAGCACCTTCTTGCGCGGCGAACGGTCCGCGATCGCCCCGACGATCGGCAGGAACAGCGCCGACATCAGCGTCGCCACAGTGACGACGTAGAACGCGAGCGATCCGGGGGAGATGCCGAGCCCGAGGACCTGGAGATTCGTGTGGCAGGGGTCTTCCGTCGTACCGACCCGGCCGCAGGCGGCGGTCTCGGCCACCGAGGTGAGGTACGGCGCGAACAGCACCGTGGCGACCGTGGTGACGTAGCCGGAGTTGGCCCAGTCGTACAGGTTGAAGCCCCAGTACTCACGCTTGTCGACACTCGCCGGGGCCGAGAGAATTCCCATGCGGAGGAGTGTGGCAGGTGTGAGGATGACTCGGTGCCTTCTTCGATAACTCTTCAGCCGATTGTCGCTGAACATCACCCGCTGACCGAGCGGCTCTGGCAGCTGTACCGGCACGACCTGTCGGAGTACTGGGGCACCTACCCGGACGCGGAAGGTCTGTTCGCGACTGCCCGGCTGCGGTCGTTCTTCACCGACTCGGACCGGTGCGGCTACCTCGTCCGGCAGGACGACCGGGTGGTCGGGTTCGTGCTGGTGCGCGGGTTGCTGAGCGGGCTGCGGGTGATGGGCGAATTCTTCGTACTCCGTGCGGCGCGTCGGCGGCAGGTCGGCTGGGAGGCCGCTCTCCTCGTAGTCCGCCGGCATCCGGGCGACTGGGAGATCGCGTTCCAGGAGAGCAACGCGGCCGCGGCGAAGTTCTGGCGTCGGGTGGCGACGGAGGTGGCCGTTGCCGGCTACAAGGACGAGGAGCGGCCGGTCCCCGGCAAGCCCGAGATCGATCCGGACACTTGGCTGTCCTTCACGGTGTGACCCACTGACCGCGCTGGACCAGTACGTCGCGGAGCAGGTCGGTCCGGTCGGTGATCAGCCCGTCGACCCCGGCATCGAGCAGCCGGTTCATCGCGGCCGGGTCGTCCACGGTCCAGACGTGCACCTGCTTGCCGAGGGCATGCGCTCGGCGGAGCAGCCCGGGGGTGAGCACGCGCAGGCGGCCGTAGTACTCGGGGATCTGCAGGCACGCTCCCCGCGACGACATCCGGTACGGCGCGAAGCGGAGCCGGGCGATCTCTCGCTGCCCGAAGCCGGTCGCCAGCCGCTCACCCAGGTCGCGCCGGATCAGCTCGACCCGAGCCTGCGAGAACGAGGAGACGCAGACCCGGTCGATCGCGTCGTGGTCGCGGATTACCTGGGCCGCGGGCAACACGCCGTTGTCCGCCTTGATATCCAGGTTGATCCGGACGTCCGGGAAGCGCTCCAGCAACTCCGACAGCAGCGGGATCGGCTCGTGCCCGTTGATCCGGGCCTGGCGCACCTCGGACCACGGGAGCTGCGAGATCACGCCGGTCCGGTCGGTGACGCGGTCCAGGCGGTGGTCGTGGAAGGCGATGACCACGCCGTCGCTGGTCGCGTGGAGGTCGGTCTCGAGGTACCTGTAGCCGAGCCCGACCGCGTGCTCGAAGGCGTGCATCGAGTTCTCGTAGCCGAGGTTCTCCGGGTGCAGAGCGCCGCCGCGGTGGGCCATCGCGATCGGCCCCTCGTGGTCGAGATAGGGATACACGCCGAGAAGTATGTACCGTTTGAGTGGTGACGGTACTCAGCCCCCGCCCAGACCTGTGGACCCTCGACCCTGAAATCCTGCACCTCAACCACGGTTCGTACGGCGCTGTCCCGCGCCGCACCCAGGAGTTGCTGGCGAAGCTGCGAGCGGAGACCGACGCGAACCCGATGCTCTGGTTTCGCTCGGTCGCCGAGCGCCTGACCACCAGCCGGCTGGAGCTCGCCGCCTACCTGCAGACCGACCCGGCCGGCTTCGCGCTCGTCCCCAACGCCAGCGCCGGCGTCACCGCGGCGCTCGCGACGATCCCGATCCCGGCCGGCAGCAGGATCGTGCTGACCAATCACGCGTACGGCGCCGTCCGGTACGCCGCGGAGCGCTTCGCCAAGGCGGCTCAGGCGGAGGTGGTGGTGGTCGACGTACCGCTGGAGGCCGACGACGACACGGTGGTCGCGACTATCGAGGCAGCTCTGGATGGCCGGACCGCCGCGTTGATCGTCGACCAGATCAGCTCGGCGACGGCGATGGTCTTCCCGATCCGCCGGCTCGCCGAGCTGTGCCGGTCGCGTGGCATCCCGTCGATCGTGGACGGCGCCCACGCTCCGGCGCTGCTGGACGCGCCGGCGGAGGACGGCGCCGACTTCTGGACCGGCAACTTCCACAAGTGGCCGGCGGCACCTCGCGCGACGGCGGGTCTCGTGGTGGCCGAGAGGTGGCGGAAGGCAACAGTGCCGTTGATCGTCAGCTGGTCGGAGTACGACGAACGCCTGCCCGAGCGTTTCGACCAGCAAGGCACGCACGACTACGCGCCGTGGATCGCCGCCCCCGAATCGTTGCGGGTCCTCGCCGAGCTGGAGTGGCCGCGACGCCGATCGGAACTCTCGGCCATGCTCGACGAAGGCGCGAAACTCCTCGCCAAGGCACTCGGGACGTCAGTCGCCGAGGTCGCCCGTCCCGCGGCCACCATGCGCCTGGTGGAGCTCCCCTTCGCCGGGGTGCCCTCGCCTGAGGCGGGCGAGGCCTTCAAGAAGAAGGTCTCCCGCGACCTGAAGGCAGAAATCACACTGACGGCCTTCGACACCCGCGTGTTCGTCCGACTCTCGGCCCACGCCTACAACAGCATCCACGACTACCAACTGCTCGCCGAGCGCCTGCCGTCGGTCCTCTGATTTTGTCGGAGGGCCTGGCTAACCTCCTGAGCCATGACCTCCTCCTACCTCCACGCCACCCAGACCTCCTACGACACCGTCGCCGCGTCGTACGCCGAGATCCTGGGCGACAACCTCGCGGAGAACCCGTACGACCGCTCGATGCTCGACCTGTTCGCCGAACTGGTGACCGGACAGGTCGGTGACCTCGGCTGCGGCCCGGGCCGGATCACGACGTACCTGGTCTCGCTCGGGCTGGATGCTTTCGGCATCGATCTGTCGCCCGAGATGGTTGCGGTGGCCAGCCAGTCCTACCCGGAGCTGCGCTTCGAGGTCGGCACGCTGCTGGACCTCGAACTCCCGGACGGCAAGCTCGGGGGAGCGCTCGCGTGGTACTCGCTGGTCCACACGCCGCCCGAGGACCTGCCGAAGGTCTTCGCCGAGATCCACCGCGTCCTGGCGCCCGGCGGTCTGCTGCTCCACACCTTCAAGGTCGGCACTGAGACCTATCACCTGGACCAGGCGTACGGGCATCCGCTGTCACTCGATGTCTACTGCTACGAGCCGGCGGACATCGCCGCACTGCTGACCGCCGCCGGCTTCACCGAGGTCAGTACCTTCACTCATGCTCCGCTGCCCCAGGAGAAGCAGCCCCAGGGCTACCTGCTGGTCCGCAAGGTCTAGCGCGGCAGCGGCCTCACGACTCCGTGATGACGGTCCGATCGGCCGGCCTGTTGGTCGAGGGCGGTGTTGTGCGGAGCGCAATGCTCAAAGCGCCACGGATCCCGCGTCTGACGAGTATGAAAGGGATGACACAGCAGTGGGTGTGTTGGTGGCATCGTCATCGAACACGACGGTGAACGCACCCGCGATAGACAGCGTCCTGACCAAGCTCGGTCTGGAAGGAGACAGTGATGATGTCGTCCATGCTGATGGGGTCATCTTCAGCCAAGATGTCACTCACATGCCTGAAGAGAGCCGTGAGCGACTGGTCAGCCGCATCCTCCGGTAGGCCGATCGAGAATGACTTGCATTCGAAGCCTTTAGTCATCAGCACATCGTGGCACCCGCCGTGCCCTGGCTGAGCCTGACGGCAACTTCGCGGTGGCCCGGCTTGGGGAGGATTTCTGCCCGAATCGGTAGCAAAATTCTCCCCAAGTCCGGTGAGAAGGAGCTCCCCGAACGGTAGGGACCGGAGCAGTGGCCGGCCTCAGTGGGGGTCCGTTGGAGAAGCAGCCCCAGGCGTATTTGCTGTTCCGAGCGTGAGGGCGCCGAGGAATTTCGGTGCGCCGGGCTGGTAGAAGACGTCGAGGTCGGTGATCGTGAACCCGGCGGTGGTGATGAGGTCGGCGATCGGTCGGGTGAGGTGGCAGCCGCCGGCCACGCGGCGCTGCACCGGCTCCAGGCGACGTTGCCAACGGCGTACGGGTTCGTCGGGGGCGAGACCGTGCTCGACGAAATGGAAGGAGCCGCCCGGCTTGAGGACGCGTTTGAGCTCACGCAGTGCAGCGACGGCATCCGGGATCGTGCACAGGGTCCAGGTGGACAGAGCACTGTCGAAGATCTGGTCTTCGAACGGCAACGCCTGACCGTCGAGGCCCGAGCGCAGTACCGGCACTCGGGCCTCGGCCAGGCGGTCCGTAGCGAGTCGCCAGGCGACATCGGACGGTTCGACAGCGGTCACCCCCGTCAGGGTCGCGGGGTAGTGACGAACGTTGTGACCGGACCCGAACCCGATCTCGACAACGTCGCCCTGCAGCCCTTCGCAAACCCGCTGCCGAAGCGGCTCGGCCAGCTTCGCCCCGCACATGACGTTGACCAGCCGGGGTACCACGCGATCCGAGTAGATGCCCATCTCCGCATGCTAGGCGCGGCCCCGGACCGCCAGCACTCACAAACCTCATCCGGCCAGTCCTGGTCAGGCGTGGGTGGGCGTGGCTTGGGCCGCGTTGAGCAGGTTTGTGAGTGGCGGCGGTCCGGGCCGGCCACCCCCTAGCCCTTCACCGCGCCCGCGGTCATGCCGGCGACGATCTGGCGGTTGAAGAACAGGAACATCACCAGCGGGGGAATGGTGATCAGCAGGATGTTCATGAACAGCAGGTTGTACTGCGTGGTGAACTGGCTGGAGAAGTTGTAGAGGGTGAGCTGGACGGTGGCGTTCTTGTCGCCGGGGAGGAAGTAGAGCGGGTTGACGAAGTCGTTGAAGACGACGACCGACTGGACCACCACGACCGTCACGATGACGGAGCGCAGCAGCGGGAAGATCACCTTGAAGAAGAGCCGGATCGGGCCGGCGCCGTCGATGATCGCGGCCTCGTCCAGTTCGCGCGGGATGGTCGCCACGAAGGCGCGGAACAGCAGGATGCAGAACGACAGCCCGAACGCGATCTCGACCAGGATCAGCCCGGGCATGGTCCGGAACAGGCCGAGCCGTTGCAGCACCCAGATCGTCGGTACCACCGCGGGCGGGATGATCAGGCCGGACAGCACCAGGAAGTGCACCAGCCCGTTCCAGCGGCTCGCCTTGCGCTGCAGCACGAATGCCGCCATCGCGGCGAGTACGACCATCCCGGCCACGCTCGCGACGGTGAGGATCGTGCTGTTGATGAACGCGATGATCAGCATGTAGTCGCGCGCCTCGACGACGGCGACGAAGTTCTGCACGAACTGGAACTGGTGCGGCCAGGAGAAGTCCAGCAGGGATGCCTGCTGGCGGTCCTTGACCGCGGTCAGCACGATGAAGGCGAACGGCACCACGAAGACGACGATCGACACCAGGATCGCCACCACGCTGAGCAGGTGGTTCTTCCGCGGCCGTGCACCGGCCAACGCCGTAGTACTGCTCACAGCTCCACCTCCTTGCGGTTGAGGAAGCGGGACAACGGCAGCACGATCGCCGTCACCACGACGAACAGGACGACGTTGCCCGCGGTGGACAGACCGTAGAAGCCGGCCTGGTACTGCTTGTAGATCACCGAGGCGATCACGTCCGAGGTGAAGCCGGGACCGCCACGGGTCATCGCCCAGATGAGGTCGAACGACCGCAACCCGCCGATCAGCGACAAGATGATCACGGTGACCGTCGCCGGCCGGGCGAGCGGCAGGATGATCCGCCGGAAGCTCTGCCAGGCCGAGGCGCCGTCGACCTTCGCAGCTTCGAGGTACTCACCCGGGATCGAGACGATGCCGGCGATGTAGATCAGCGTCGCCAGCCCGACCCCTTTCCAGACGTCGACCGCCGCCACCGACAACAGCGCGTACTTCGGATCGGTGAGCCAGCCCGGCCCGTCGATCCCGATCACCGAGAGCGCGCTGTTGATCAGCCCGCGCTCGGGGTTCATCAGCACGGTGAAGGTCAGGCCGACCCCGATCGTGCTGACCAGGACCGGGAAGAACACCACGGACCGCAAGTAGCCGCGGGCAACGATCTGCGAGGTCAGCAGGACGGCCAGCAGCAGCCCGAGGACGACCTTCGTTCCCGACGTGACGACGGCGTAGATCAAGGTGTTGGTGAAGCCCTTCACCAGGGCGGGCTCCTGGAAGAACGTGACGAAGTTGCCGAAGCCGATGAACTTGGACTCGAAGATGCTCCACCGGGTCAGGCTGAAGTAGAACGAGGCGAAGGTCGGGATCGCGAACAGTACGCCGTACACGATCGCGGCCGGCAGGTAGAACCAGGTCGAGTAGGGGCTACGCAACCGGCCGCGATCCGGCCCGGCGACGGTGGTGCGCGTCTTCGCGGGGGTGTGGATCGACGTCGTGGCCACGGCTCACCAGCCCGCCAGGCCGAGCTGCTGGGCCTGCTTCTTGACATCCTCGTCGTAGAGCGAGGCGCCGGCGGCGGCCTTGCGGATGCCGGAGCCGACCTCGACGGTGATCTGCTCCAGCGACGGGCCCTTGACCGGCGAGAGGAACTCCAGCGCGAGGCTCGACGCGCCCTCGGTGTCGATGTAGGGCTGCATGTCCTTGACCACCTGCGGTACCTCGGTGGGCAGCTTGCAGTCCTTCACCGCGAACGGGCCGGTGACGGCGCCGGCCTTCGCCTGCGAGTCGCAGCCCTCCTTGCTGGCCACGAAGGCGAGGAACTTCTTCGCCGCGTCCAGCTTGGCCCCGGTCGTACTGGTCGGGATGTAGACGCCGCCGGGCGACCAGACGGTCAGGCCGTTCTTCGCGGCGTCGTCTCCCGGGATGGCGAACAGGCCGACATCCTTGGCCGCCGCCGGGTAGGTGGCGACCAGTTCGCTGACCACCGCGGACAGGATCGGGTAGTGCGCACCCTTGCCCTGGGCAAGCAGTTTCAGTCCGTCCGGCATCTTCGCCGACGCGAAGTCCTTGTTCTCGTAGCCAAGGTCGTGCACCTGCTGGAGGTGCTCGAATCCCTTCCGGGCCGCGGGTGAGGTGCCGTACTTGGCCTGGTTCTGCGTGTACTTGTCGGCGAAGTCCGGCTCGGCCGCCGACACGTTGTGGAAGTCGCCGAGCACGAACAGCTGCGAGGTCCAGGTCTCGCCGTAGGTCTGGATCACCGGCGCGACCCCGGCGGCCTTGATCTTGGCGTTGTTCGCCATGAACTCCGCCCAGGTCTTCGGCACCTGCAGGCCGAGCTTGGCGTACAGCGGCTTGTTGTAAAGGATCGCGCCGCCCATGAAGCCGCCGTACGGCGCGCCGTACACCTGGCCGTCGGCGGTGACGGTGCTCTTGAAGTTGTCGGCCAGTGCGCCGGCGAACGGCTGGTCACCGACCGGGACGAGGTTCTTCTTCGGCGCGATCGCCTGGAACAGCGAGCCCGTGTTGTACAGGAAGACATCGGTCATGTCGCCGGTCGACAGCCGGGTCTTGATGATGTTGTCGCCTTCGCTGCCGGCCGGCCGGGTCTCCACCTTGATGGTGATGCCCGGGTTCTTCGCGGTGAAGTCCTTGCCGAGCTGTTCGGCCGTCTTCAGGGTCTGGTCGGCGTTGTCGACCAGGAAGTTGAGGGTGACGGCGTCGCTGCCACCCTCTTCGCTGGAGCCGAGGCTGCCCGCGCTGCAGGCGGTGAGCGCGAGCGCGGTGATCGCCAGCGTTGCCAGTGCTGTCGTGCGTGAGCGGATCATGCGAGAGGTGTTCATGAGTGGCCTTTCACTGCGCGGTGAGCAAGGAGTCGAGCCGTGCCCGCAAGGCCTCGGCGCCGGGTGAGAAGTCGCCCCCAGCGACATCGATGAGCTTGGCCACCGGGGCGTCGAGGTAGCGCTCCAGACGGCCTGCGAGTTGGGCCTCGTCTTCGACGACACCGGCCTCTACCGCCGTACTCACGACGGCCTGCCAGCTCGGCTCGTGGTCGACGAGTTGGCGGATGCTCGGATCAGCGCCGAGCGGCGCCACTTCGGCGTACGGGTCAGCGACCGTCCAATCGTGCTGGCCATGCAGTACTTCGACCGGAGTGCTGCTGTCTGGCAAGTGAACCGTCGCGGTCGCGCCGACGGGGATGGTGGCGGTCAGCCGGAAGCTGCCGTCCGCACGAGTCCACTCGACGCGGGCCTCGCCGTACGGCGTGAGGTGGCAGGCCGCGGCTCGTGTGAGTCGCGAGTCGGCCAGTGGGCGGATGACGATCGAGCGGTAGCCCGGTGAGCCGGCCGCAAGGCCTGCCACTCGTCGGTGCATCCAGTCGGCGACGGCGCCAAGGGCGTAGTGGTTGAAGGAGGTCATCTGGCCGGGGTTGATGCTGCCGTCGGGGAGCATGCTGTCCCAGCGCTCCCAGACAGTGGTGGCGTCCATGGTCACCGCGTAGAGCCAGGAGGGGCAGCCGGTCTGCAGGAGCAGCCGATAGGCCAGTTCGGGCTCACCGGCGTCTGCCAGCGCATCGGTCATCAGCGGAGTACCGATGAAGCCAGTGCTGATCCGGAAGCCCGCTATGCGCACCAGGTCGGCCAGCCGCTGACCAGCGCGCTTCCGCTGCGCCTCTGTCGGCAGCAGCGCCCACTGCAAGGCCAGCGCGTACGTCGTGGTGGCGTCACTGAGCACACGGCCACCCTCGGTCGTGTACTCCGCTGCGAATGCCGTGCGGACCCGGGCAGCGAGGCCGGAGTACTCGCGAGCGAGGTCGGCGTCGTCGGCCAGCTCGGCCGCCCAGCCGACGATCTCCGCCGAGCGGGCCAGGTGAGCCGTCGCGACGACATCGTGGTCGGCCTTGGCGCGGAACGGGTTGTCCGGGGGAGCGGTCGGGTCGAGCCAGTCGCCGAACTGGAAGCCGCCCGTCCACAACAGGTCATCGCCGGCCAGGTCGGCCATCCGATCGACCCACGCCCGCATGCTCGGCAGTTGCCGGACGAGCAGGTCGCGATCGCCGGTGCGCTCGTAGAGCACCCAGGGCACGACGACGGCCGCGTCGCCCCAGGCGGCTGTCGCCGGTCCAGCGCCACGGATCACATCGGGGATCACGAACGGGACCGAACCGTCCTTGTGCTGCTCGGCGGCGAGGTCGGCCAGCCAGTTGGTGAGGAAGCCGGCGCTGTCGAACAGGAAGCTCGCGGTGGGGGAGAAGACCTGGATGTCGCCGGTCCAGCCGAGCCGTTCGTCGCGCTGCGGGCAGTCGGTCGGTACGTCGAGGAAGTTGCCGCGCATGCCCCAGACGACGTTCTCATGGAAGCGGTTGAGCAACTCGTGCGACGACTCGAACCAGCCCGTACGCCGGAGGTCGGAGCCGACGACGACTGCCTCGAGGTCCTCCTTGGCGAGTCCGTCGACCCCGGTGACCTCGGCGTACCGGAAGCCGTGGAAGGTCAGCGCCGATTCGAGGGTGGCCTCGTCGGGGCCGGCGAGCACGTACGAGTCGGTGGCCTTGGCGGTGCGGAGTGGGCGGACGCCGAGTTCACCGTTCTCGAGTACTTCGGCGTGCCGTAGTACGACCTCGTCTCCGCGTGAACCGCCGCGTACGCGCAGGCGGACCCGGCCGACCACGTTCTGGCCGAAGTCGACCAGCGTCTTGCCTGTCGGCGACGTGGTGAGCTCGACGGCCGGAAGCACGTCGGTGACTCGCACGGGTGGGCCGTCGGGTGCGACCAGCAGGCTGAGGTCCGCATCCAGTACGTCGACCGGCGTGGGATCTGCCGGCGAGTGGGTGAAGTCCGTGCGCTGGCCGTCGTAGAGGTCGTCGGCGACGATCTGGCTGTCGCGGGCGGTCCAGGTGTTGTCGCTGGCGAGCACCTGGGTCTTGCCGTCGGCAGTGGTGACTTCCAGTTGGGCCAGTACGGACAGGCGTTCGCCGTACAGGCCGCGCTTGCCCTCGAAGCCGAGGCGGCCGCGGTACCAGCCGTCGCCGAGCAGGAAGTCCAGCCTGTTCTCACCTGGCTGCACGAGTTCGGTGACGTCGTACGTCTGATAGCGCAGGCGGAACTGGTACGCCGTCCAGCCGGGCGCCAGTTCCTCGTCGCTGACGCGGCGGCCGTTGAGTTCCGGCAGGTAGACCCCATGGGCGCTGGCGTAGAGGCGGGCGCTGACGATGCCGTCCGGCAGCGTCGTCGTGCCGCTGACGATCGGTGCGGGTTCGTCGTGGGAGCCGATGTCACGGGGACTGACGAAACGCGCGCTCCAGTCATCGGGGCTGAGCAGGCCCGCCTCGACGACGGCCGAATCGCTCCAGTCGCTCCACTCAGCGCCGTCACTGACTCTGATCCGTACCTGGGCCTGCTGGCGGGAGGCCAACGGCGTACCGGGCCAGGGGACCAGCACCTGGTCCGGCGACTGGACAGTGTGTACCTCGGGTAATGCGTCGCCTCGGACGATCTCGACCTCGTAGGCGGCTTGGCGGTAGTCGGCGGTCGCTGTCGGGACCTGCCAGGAGAGGCGGGGTGACGCGGTACCGAGGCCCAGTACCGGGCCGGGGCCGGTGTGGTGCTCGAAGCGGACGGACACAGGTGCGGCAGCAGGACGGGTCATGGCGCTCCAGACTGTGAAACGATTCATTCGCTATCCCCTGATCCTGCGGCCAGGGCTGGGCCGCGGATAGTCCGGAGTGCACCGGAGGTAGCACGAAATGCACCTGGGCCCGTATGTTGGACCATGGCCGATCCGCCGGTCGAGAACACCGGGACCCTGCTGCATTTCATCGACGGCTCGTACGCGTACGCCGGGCGCTACGTGCACCCGGACGCGCACCCGGTCCACACCCACAGCTTCTTCGAAGTCGCGGTGGTGATGGGTGGCGCCGGTATGCATCACAGCGCCGCCGGCTATCAGGAGCTGGTGGTCGGTGACGTGCTGCTGCTGCGTCCGGGCGTCTGGCACGGGTACACCGGCTGCACGAAGCTCGATGTGTTCAACTGCTGCTTCTCCGCCGACCTCTTGCAGCACGAGCTGGCCTGGACGCGCGAGGACCCGCTCCTCGGTTACCTGCTCTGGACCGGCCCGAACTCGGCCCGCCGACGAGGAGTACTGACCGGCCACCTCGATCCGATCGCGCTGGAGTCGTGCGTCAGCCAACTGGAGCACTTGGAGGATCTGCGCGCGCGGCCGTTCGATCTGCACCGAGGTGACGTGGTCGGACGGCTGTCACTGTTCCTGAGCTGCCTGGCCCGCGCGCTGGCCGGTGACGACCTCGGCGCGGCCCAGCCCGCGCATCCGGCAGTACTGACGGCGATGCGGTTGATGGAGGCCGATCCGGCCCATCACTGGACTCTGACCGAGCTGGCCGACGAGCTCCATCTGGCGCCCGGCTATCTGGTCCGGTTGTTCAAGTCGTCGACCGGACTGCCGCCGATCGCCTACCTGTCCCGCCACCGCGTCGAGCTGGCGGCGCACCGGTTGCTGCACACCGACGAGCCGATCAGCCGGATCGGCGAGGCGGTCGGCTGGCCGGATCAGAACTACTTCGCCCGCCGCTTCAAGTCCCACTACGGGTTGAGCGCGACGACCTATCGGGCCCGCTTCACCCGCGCTTGATCAGAACTTCGAGGCCGTCCAGGATCCGTTCCAGGCCGAAGATCAGGCCCTGGCTCTCGCTCCCGTCCATCGACTGCAGCGCGGCCGCGAGGCCGGGGAAGCGCTCGGCCTGAGTGTTCAGTACTTCGATCATTGCCGATGTGATGTCCTTCTCGGTCGCCCCCGTCGTTCCGCCCGGCATCGTCAACGACTGCTGCGCGACCGTCCGCACGTGCCCGACGATGGTCATCACCGAGTCCAGTTGCTGGCCGCCGTTCAGGCCGGTGTCCGTCAACGCCCGGACGCCGCACTCCGTCCAGGTGAGCTCGTTGGGTCCGAGCGCGCGCCGGCCGACGGTCGACAACAGCACCCACGGGTGCTTCTCGAAAGCGGCGTACAGGTCGAGAGCCCAGGCCATCAGCGCTTTCCGCCAGTGTTGCCGCGGGTGGTGCGGCGGTACGCCCATCGCGAGGTCGGTCATCAGCGACACCAGCTCGGCCTTGCCTGGCACGTAGCGGTAGAGCGCCATCTTCGTGAAGGACAGTTCGCCCGCGACGCGCTGCATGGACACGGCATCGAGGCCGTCGCGGTCGGCGACCGCGATCGCCGCTTTGGCGATGGCGTCCAGGCTCATCGCGGGCTTCGGTCCGCGGGTGGGTGGCGGCGGGTCGCCCCAGAGCAGATTGATCATCACGGCTCCCCAGCTTGTGAACCTCTGCGAACTGTGTCTACCATACACATTACTGAAACTGTGTCCGTCGGACACTATTAGGGAGGGCTTGATGAAGATCCTGATTTCGGGCGCGAGTGTCGCCGGACCGGCCCTGGCGTACTGGCTGGGCCGGGACGGCCACGAGGTGACCGTGGTCGAGCTGGCTCCGGCACTGCGCAAAGGCGGGTACGCCGTCGACTTCCGCGGCAGCGCGAACAAGGTCGTGCTGGAGCGAATGGGTGTCCTCGACGACCTGCGCGCCCGGCAGACGGGTGGCTCGGCGATGCGGTTCATCGCCGAGGACGGCCGGCAGCTGATGCGACTGCCTCCGGAGTTCGCCGGGGGAGAGCTCGAGGTACTGCGCTCCGAGCTGTCCCAGGTGCTCTACGACCACAGCCGCGACAGGGCGGAGTACGTGTTCGGTGACTCGATCGCCACGCTGGAGCAGCACGCCGGTGGAGTGGACGTGGCCTTCGAGAGCGGTTCCGCGCGGACCTTCGACTTGGTGATCGGAGCCGACGGGCTGCACTCCGTCGTCCGCCGGCTGGCCTTCGGGCCCGAGCGGGACTTCGTCAGCCATCTCGGCTACTACGTCGCCGGGTGGGATCTGCCGAACGAGTTCGGAGTCGAGCGGGACGGGCTGATGTACAACGTGCCGGGCCGGCTGGCGAGCGTCGGGGTGGATCACCGCGACAGCCGTAAAGCAGGTGCGATGTTCGTCTTCGCCTCACCCGAGTTGACCTACGATCGCCGGGATCCCCAGCAGCAGAAGGAGATTGTGCGCTCTACCTTCGCCGGGCTCGGCTGGCAGGTTCCGGAGCTCCTCGCCGGTCTGGACAATTGCAGCGAGCTGTACTTCGACTCGATCAGCCGCGTGGACGCCAGCCGCTGGTCGACGGGACGGGTGGCTCTGCTCGGGGACGCCGGCTATGGCGCGACCCTCGGTGGCATGGGCACCGGTACTGCGATCGTCGCCGCCTACGTGCTGGCCGGCGAGTTGGCAGCGGCGGACGGCAACCACGCGGCTGCCTTCGCGGCGTACGAGAGTCAGTTGCGCAAGCCCGTAAAGGCTTGTCAGGCGGGTGGGAATCGTGCGGGGAAGTTCCTGGCGCCGGCGACACGCTTCGGGATCGCTGCGCGCAACCGGCTGCTCGGTACGCCGTTCCTGCTCAACCAGATGCTGCGGCTAGGAGAGAAGGTCAGCAGTGACTTTGTGATCCGTGACTACGCTCGAGCGCCTCAATGCCAGTAGTGCGCCACCTGCCGCCGCGGCCGTGGTCAGCAGGAAGGCCAGTCGGAACTCTGTCGGACCGGGGGAGTCCGCGAGCACCAGCGTCAGCACAGCGATCGTCAGTGCTCCGGCAAGGTATTGCGAGGTCGTCAGCAGTGCGCCGGCCGTTCCTTGCTGAGCAGGGGCCACGTCGTGGGTGCCGATGATGAACATGCAGGTGTAGATCACGCCGTGGCCGAAGCCGCTGAGGAGTAGGCCGGGCAACAAGCTCCCGGCGTACGAGCTGCCGTCTAGGGCGAGGGCTAGCCACAGTAGGCCGACAGTGGCGATGGCGAAGCCCGCTGCGAGGACTGCTGCCGGGCCGTACCGGCGTACGGATCGCTCTGCGGCGGCGTTGCCGATGGTGACGAGTATCGCCAGTGGCAGGAACGCCAGGCCTGCTTGGAGTGGTGTGTATCCCTTCTGTGACTGCAGGAGCAAGGTGAGGACGTAGAACTCCGAACCCACGCTGGCCATGTAGAGCGCAGTGGCGGCAGCCCCCGCCTTCAAGGAGCCCGTACTGCGGAGCGCAGGCTCGATGAGCGCGTTGCGGGACCTGCGCTCGTTGCGGACGAACGCGACGAGCATGACGACGGCAAGCCCGAGGCTGACGGCTGCGGCGGTGGGGTGGTCAGCGCCGAGAGTCAGGCCGATCACTAGCGCTAGGACGGTCGCAGTACCGAGAGCGGAGGCGATGAGGGGAACACGGGAGGCGACACGGGTCTGTGGGGTGCTGATCCAGATGACGGCGCCTAGTGCGGCCAGCAGGGTGAGTGGGACGTTCACTAGGAAGGTCAGGCGCCAGGAGGCGCTGGTGAGGATGCCGCCGAGGATCGCTCCGGCAGCAAGGCCCGAGGCGCCGACCGAGCCCCACACCGCAAGCGCCCTGCTGCGAGCGGGACCGGCGGCGAACGTCGTACCGATCAGGCCGAGGATGGCTGGTTGCAGGAGGGCTGCCCCGAGACCCTGTGCACCGCGGGCGGCGAGCAGGACTGTGCCGTCCTGCGCGACGCCGCCGACTGCGCTGGCAAGTCCGAACCAGATGATCGCGGCAACGAACAGCCGCTTGGCGCCGAGGCGGTCGGTGAGCCGTCCGCCGACGACGAGGAAGCCGGCGAACAGGACGGCGTACGCGCTGATCACCCACTGCGCCAGCGCCGGCTCCAGCCGCAGGTCGGCGGAGATGCTCGGCAGCGCGATGTAGATGATCGAGTAGTCGAGCGCGATCAGGAACTGGGCGACGGACAGCACGGCCAGTGTGGCGGCCGAGGACTTCGGGCGGGTCATCCCGCCATTCTCAAACCTTCACACTGATGTGAAGGCAAGCGTCTCAGCCGAGCAGCGGCAGTTTGTGCAGGAACGTCTCCCACGAATCGGGCAGCCAGCCCGGTACGCCGAGGACGCCCATGTAGAGCCACATCGCGACCAGCACACAGACGAACAGGGCGAGGGTGCCGAGTGCCTTCAGCCAGGCCGGCTGCTTGCCGGTCCAGGCGGTGAGCACCTTGACCCAGTCCTTGACCTTGTAGAGCAGCCGCTGCGCCCACTCGAACTCGCTCGCCAGCACCGCCAGACCCGCGATGAACAGCGGGATGCCGCCCGGTCCGGGCAACCATCCGGTCAGCGGCGCGGCGATCAGCAGGATGCCGCCCACGATGCCGACCCCGATCCGGTAGATCAGGTGCTTGCGCGGGTTGGCACGGATCTTCCGCCGCCACTCCCAGCGATCGTCCTGGGCGTCCAGCGTGATGTTGTCGTCCGTGCGGTCGGGACTGGTCTGCTCGGCCACGACCCCAGCGTACGTGCTCACCGGGCCTAAAACCCGGGCATTTCTACGCACTTTGTGGTTTGCCGAACTCCCAGTGCCAGGGCTCTTCGCGGCTGCCGCCCTGGTCGGCCCAGGACGGGTGGACCCAGCCGTAGGCACCGGCGTGGGCGACCATCCACTGGTACTGCGCTGTGCCGAACTTGTCGACGCCACCACAGAGGTCGATGGCGACACCCCAGCCGTGGTTCGACGTACCGGGCAGGGCGGCCAGTGACGGCTTGCGGCCGTACAGGTCCACCTGTGCGGAGTACGAGCGGTAGGAGTCGGTGATGCAGAGGTTCTTGCCGAAGGCCTGCCGGAACGCGGTCGAGAGCTGCTGGTACGCCGCTGCCGCGTCGCAGCGGAGCATGTGGCCGTTGCCGAGGCCACAGAGCTGCGACGCCGGGATCAGGCCGTTGCTGTAGCCACCCCAGCCGGCACTCGTGCTGCCGGTCGCAAGGAACGGCATCGGGTTCACGGCGTCACCACCGAGGCGTACTTCGAAGTGCAGGTGCGCGCCGGTCGAGTTGCCTTCCGAACCGACCGCTCCGATGCGTTGGCCCGCGGTGACCTGGGTGCCGTCGGCGACGTCGATCGCGCTCAGGTGCGCGTACAGCGTCTCCAGCCCGTTGCCGTGGTCGATGCGAACCAGGTTGCCCGCCCACGCCGGGTGCTCGACCCGTACGACGCCTGCGGTGACCGCGCGGACCGGAGTACCGAGTGAGGCTGGGAAGTCCTGGCCGGTGTGGAGGCCGCTGGCCCACAGGGCGCCCGACTGGCCGAACGAAGTACCGATCTCGTAGGTGCCTTCAGCCAGCGGCCAGGTCCAGGCGCCGGTGCCGACGTCGATCGACGTGGCTGTGTTGCCGCAGCGGAATGCCGACGCGCTCGCCGTGGTCGCCGGGGCGATCTGTGCCTTGGCCGGCTTGCCGAGTGTCGGCCGCAGCGCGGCGTACAGGCTGTCGGGGATAGAGGTGACGACCACTGAGCCCTTGGCCTCGTCGGCGGCGATCATCTCGGCGTTGTCGAGGGCGATGCCGACGTGGAAGAGGCCGACGGACCGACTGCCCATCAGGAGGATGTCGCCTGGCTGCACCTGCGTGTTCGGGACTCGCTGGTAGTCGGCGTAGACGGAGTTCGCGAGGCCGGCGAGGGTCGTGTAGGGCTGCCAGGCGGCTCGTGCCGCGCCGAGGCAGCCGTACTTGGCCGGGCCGGTGTCACTGACACCGTACGGCTTGCCCATCAGCGAGAAGGCTTGATTGACCGCGCGGATCGTCTCGGCCGACAGCACGCGTACTGCGCGCCCGCCGTTGGCAACAGCTGCCGTTCCCGGCACAGGCTGCTTGGCGATCTTGAACGGCAACAGCCCGGTGGGAAGGTCGTAGGGGTTCTTGATCGTGGCGGCGGCCGGCGGCTTCACCTTCGCCGCAGCCAGCTCAGCCAGGTACGTCTGCCAGTTGGCGAGCGCCTGCTGGTTGCGTGTGGTCTGCAGCTGCTTGGAAAGCTGAGTCGCACCGGCCAGGTCGGCGAGTTGGCCTTCCATGGCCATCGCCGCGCTGGCTGCCTTCTCCCGAACCGTCTTGCCGAGCTCGGTGGCGGTGTTAGCCGCCTTGTCGGCTGCCGCGCGCTTGGTGGCGGCGTCGGCTGTCGCAGTACCGGCTGTTGACTCTGCTGCTGTGGCTGCCTTGTACTGCGCGACCTGGGTGCTGCCGAGCTGCCGGATGGCGGTCTGACGGTCGGCGATCTCCTGTAGGTTCTCCGCGACCGGTGCGAGAGACCACAGCATCGACTCGGTGCCGAGGACCGTCGGGATGCCCAGCTGGTAGGCCTGGGCTGTCAGCAGGCCGAGGCGGCGGCGCTCGACCTGCGACCTGTTCTGAGAGCTGGAGGCGTACGCCTCTGCCTTCTTCGCGGCGGCCTCGGTGGTCTGCGCGACCTTCAGAGCGTTCGTGTAGGCGACAGTGGCCTTGGCTACGTCGATCTGGATGGCGGCGGCCTCGGCCTGGAGCTGCTCGAGGGAGCGGTTCACATCCGTGACGGAGGCGGGTGGAGGCGGCGTGGGGTCGGCGAACGCGGCGTAACTGGGCAGCGCGACCACTGCAACCAGTGCGCCGACTGCGGCGAGCCGCAGCCTCCGGCCGTTGCCCAGCATCAAGCCCCCATGTCCTCGTGACCGAATCCCAACCAAAGGGCGCCTCACGCGCGCACGGGAGGAGGACCGCCCCCGTGCCTGGCCCAGCGTATGCGCCCGACGGTCATGACGGAACCCCAGGTAACCGTCCGTGACAATGAGGCAGGACACACCGCCCGATCGTGACCGTCGTCACCTGCTGTCGCCCGGCGCGGGAAACCCCGGCCGGACCGACTAGGATTTCGGTCATGGCCTCGCACTTTGACGTTGTTGTCCTCGGCGCCGGCCCGGGTGGGTACGTCGCGGCGATCCGCGCCGCCCAGCTCGGGCTCAAGACCGCCATCATCGAGAAGAAGTACTGGGGCGGTGTCTGCCTGAACGTGGGCTGCATCCCGTCCAAGGCGCTGCTGCGGAACGCGGAGCTGGCGCACATCTTCCGTAAGGAGGCGAAGACCTTCGGCATCAGCGGCGAGGTGAGCTTCGACTTCCCGACGGCGGTGCAGCGCAGCCGCAAGGTGGCCGACGGCCGCGTCAAGGGCGTGCACTTCCTGATGAAGAAGAACAACATCACCGAGTTCGACGGGTGGGGTTCGTTCGTCGACGCGAACACGCTCGACGTGTCGCTGAACGACGGAAGCTCCGAGACGGTCACCTTCGACAACTGCATCATCGCCACCGGCGCCACCACCAAGCTGCTGCCGGGCACCCAGCTGAGCGAGCGGGTGGTGACGTACGAGGAGCAGATCCTCACCGAGGAGCTGCCGGGCAGCATCATCATCGCCGGTGCCGGCGCGATCGGCGTCGAGTTCGCCTACGTGCTGGCCAACTACGGCGTGAAGGTGACGATCGTCGAGTTCCTGGACCGGATGGTCCCGCTCGAGGACGTCGAGGTCTCCAAGGAGCTCGCCAAGGCGTACAAGAAGCTCGGCGTCGACGTGCTCACCTCGACCCGGGTCGACTCGATCGACGACTCCGGCGACCAGGTGAAGGTGACCGTCACCGGCAAGGACGGCAACCAGCAGACGCTGGAGGCCGACAAGGTGCTGCAGGCGATCGGCTTCCAGCCGCGCGTCGACGGTTACGGCCTGGACAAGATCGGCGTCAAGCTGACCGAGCGCGGCGCCATCGACGTCGACGGCGTGCTGCGCACCAACGTGCCGAACATCTTCGCGATCGGCGACGTGAACGCGAAGCTGATGCTCGCGCACGCGGCCGAGGCGATGGCCGTGATCGCGGCCGAGACGATCGCCGGGGTCGAGACGATGGAGCTCGACTACGTGATGATCCCGCGCGCGACGTTCTGCCAGCCGCAGGTCGCGAGCTTCGGCTACACCGAGGAGCAGGCCCGCGAGGAGGGCTACGACGTCAAGGTCGCCAAGTTCCCCTTCACCGCCAACGGCAAGGCGCACGGTCTGGGCGACCCGACCGGCTTCGTCAAGGTGATCAGCGACGCGAAGTACGGCGAACTGCTCGGCGCGCACCTGATCGGCCCCGAGGCCACCGAGCTGCTCCCCGAGCTCACCCTGGCCCAGAAGTGGGACCTCACCACCAAGGAACTGGCCCGCAACGTGCACGCCCACCCCACCCTGAGCGAAGCCCTCCAAGAAGCCTTCCACGGCCTCGAAGGCCACATGATCAACTTCTGACCACCAGCTTCAGCGCGAAGGGCCCCGGCAACTGCCGGGGTCCTTTCTGCATTCCCGGGCGGATACTGAGGGAATGAGCGGGTGTTGCGAGCCGGATGACTGCGGGGCCGTTTTCAGTGAGCGGTTCGCGCGGCGAGTCGCGCGGCGCTATCGACGGCAAGGGTTGAGTCCGGCGGCGGAGCAGATCGTGCAGTTCGTCGCCGGGCAGGGGGTTCGCGGGGCGACGGTTCTGGAGATCGGGGGCGGGGTCGGTGAGATCCAGTTGGAGTTGTTGCGGCTGGGCGCCGCGCGGGTGACCAATCTGGAGCTCAGCGCCAATTACGAAGAAGAGGCCGAGCGGCTGATCAAGCAAGCGGGTGTGGGGGATCGGGTCACGCGGCGACTGCTCGACATCGCTGAGGCGCCGGGGGAGGTGGAGCCGGCTGATGTGGTGGTGCTGCATCGGGTGGTGTGCTGCAACCCGGACTACGAACGGCTGCTGTCGGCCGCAGGAAGTCACGCGAGGCGGATGCTCGTGTTCAGCCACCCGGGTGACGACGTGCTGGCGAGGACGGCGATCTGGTTCGAGACGCCCTCCGCAGGCTGAGGGGCAATTCATTCCGCGCCTACGCCCATCCAGCGGAGGCGATGGTGGCCGTAGCCGAAGCAGAAGGCTTCACAGCGCAGTACCGGCAGCGCTCGGGAGCCTGGAACGTCGTAGGAATGGCGCGCTAGGAGGCCGCTGAATTAGGGCGATTATTCAGCGCCCTCCTAGCGGGCTTGCTGACGGCATTGGCCGATGCGAGGCTCGGAGCCATGCAAACTCTCTATGAGGCTGCCGGTGGCGATGAGGGACTTCGCCGGCTCGCCGAGGCGTGGCATACGCGGGTGATGGCGGACGAGGTGGTCAGCCACGCGTTCAGCCATGGATTCCATCCCGAACACACCGAGCGCCTCGCCGCCTACTGGATCGAGGCGCTCGGCGGTCCGACGGCCTACACCGATTCCTACGGCAGCGAGACCTCGGTAGTCCGGATGCACAGCGGCAACGGACCCCACGAAGAGATGGATCGCCGAGCAGTAGCCTGCTTCGACCAAGCGTTGACCGATGTCGGACTCTCCTCAGACGATCCCGTACGCCCAGTCCTGTCCGCCTACTTCAGCTGGGCAACGAACAACAGCATGTCCCGGTACCACGGCTCCGCAGCCAACATCCCCGCCGACCTATCCATCCCCCGCTGGTCATGGACCGGCCTCCAAACCGGCTAGTCGGCGGAGCGTCCGCCAAGAACATCCGTCCGGCGCCCGGATCCGACGCATCCACCCACACCACTGGCCGCGGCCCGGCCGGCCTCTTCGCCGTCTTCAACCCCACCGCGTGAAGGAAATTTGCCGCTCCATGACCAATTTCCTTCACGCGGTGCGGATTGGTTCGAGCCCCCGCTTTTCGGCTTCGGCGAAGCACCTCCCGAACCGCTCAATTGACTCGCTTTGGGGTTAACCACCGAGAGGGCGGTTTGCCTAGCTGGATTCTGAGCAGGCAACCCACCCCTGGCGGGGTCAACCCCTCAGAGCGGGGTTCGCCCATTGGCGGTCTCAGGTTGACGGTACGGAGCGGTAGACCGTGACGAGAGGTTGAGGTGGGGCGTAGAGGTGGAGCGCCAGGCCGGGAGCGGCTTCGGTGTCGACCAGGCCGTTGGCGGCGGCCGGTTCGAAGGGTAGGGGAACGCTGGATCTGATGCCGGGGGCAACGAGTAGCGGGTGGCCGGCGAACGTGGTGGAGACGCCGTTGTGGACGTGGCCGGTGAGGATGGCGGTGATGGGCTTGTCACGCAGTACGGCGGCGAAGGGCTCGGCGTCCCGCAGGATCCACTGATCCATGACCGGGTGCTGGAGCTCGTTCGGCGGGTGGTGGAACGCCATGAACAATGGACCATCGACAGCTTTCGCCAGTACGCCGCTCAACCAGGCGAGCGAGTCGGCACTCAGCAGCCCGTGGTCCTCACCCGGCACCGACGTGTCGAGCAAGACGAACCGCGCCTCGCCGACATCCCGTACCTGATGCACCGGATGTCCCTCGCCAGGCGACTCGACAGGCAGCCCCGCGCGCAAAGGCGCACTGACATCGTGATTGCCCGGCAACAGCAGAACCGGTACGTCGAGCGCCAACTCAGCCGCGACCTCGGCGTACTCCGCCGCCAGCCCGTGATCGGCCAGATCCCCAGTCACCAGCACCACATCCACCGGCCTGCTGAACCCTCGCAGGTACGCCGTGACACGACGCAGCCGGTCTCGTGCGACTGAGGATCCATCCAGGTGCGGGTCACTGAGATGAGCGATCACGTACATCCGAACCTCCTACGAGCTAATGACAGACCTCCAACCTACCGTTAGAAGGTTCATCCGCAGAAGGCTGTGGGGAGGTCGGGGCAGGGGACCAGGCCGTCGCGTTCCAGGATCGGCTTGGCCGTTGCCGAGGTCAGATAGGTCAGGAACGCTTCCTGCAGGGTGTCCGGGCCGGGAGCCTTGTAGGTGTAGGCGTATTCGACCTCCCAGAACTTGTACGACGAGTCGGCCACCTTGGCCGCCTCGGGTACCACGCCGTCGATCGCCAGTGGCGTGATCGCCGGGAACTTCCGCGAGCTGCCGAGTTCGGCGTACCCGATGGCGCCTTCGATCTCGTTCACGCGGGCCAGCAGTTCCTCCGTCGTGCCGACCTCGCAGCGGTGCTGCTTGGCGACCGGGTCGTCCTTGGTGCGGCAGTCGTCGGAGGTGATGCCCAGCTCCTGGTCGCCGGCGAGGACCTTGTCGCGGAACACCCGCCGCGAGCCGGAGTCCGGCCCGACCCGGCTCACCATCCGGATCGGCAGGTCGCGCCCGCCGAGCTGCTTCCAGTTCGTCACGCGTCCGGCGTAGACGGCTCGCAGCTGAGCGGCCGACAGCGCGGTGACATCCGCCGACCGGTTCACGACGATGGCGAACACGACCACCGCCACCGGCTTGCCTTGCAGGTCGGGCGAGTCCTCGGCCCGCCCGTCGGACATCGCGATCAGCTTCTCCGCGGCGATCGGGTCCTTGGCGCCGGTCTCGTTCAGCGACCGCGTTCCGCTGCGACTGCCGTTGGCCGCGATCGTGATGTCGGCGCTCGTGCACTCGGCGGCGTACGCGCTGCGCAGTTCGCGGACCGTGGGCTCGACAGCGGTCGACCCGACGATCCGCAGTTGCCCGTCCGCGCAGTTGTCCGGCGGCTGCAGTACGTCGACCACGAACAGCGCGACGAGAGCACCGACCAGCACCATTGAGAGCGCGCCGAACATCAGCGTTCGCCGGCCAGGTCCACGCGGCCGTGGCTCGTGATAGACCCCGCCACCTGCGGACCCGCCGGCCAGGTAGCCCGAGTGCGTCACGCCGTCGCCGCGGCCGCTCAGTACGAGCAGGAACTTGAAGCTGTCGCCGCGGTTGATCGCGGTCCGCGGCAGGATCAGCTTGCTCGTCTCGATGAAATTCTCCGAGTCGAGCTGGCGCTGCAGCATCTCGCCGAGCGCCTCGGGCTTGGCCTCGGTCACCTCCAGCCCGACGATCTTGCGGTCCGGAAAGGCGAAGGACACCTTCTCGTGCACATGGTGCGGCTCGATGTCCATACCGCCCGCGTTGTCGACCCGCAGCAGCACGACGCTCGGGTCCGGTACGACGGCGCCCTGGTACCGCACCTCGACGTCGACCATGTGCGAACTCGGGAAGACCCCGATCGGCGCGTCCACCTGGACCCGGTAGACGAGCCGTTTGCGGCGCAGGAAGTACCGGTCGACCAGCCAGACGACCACCGTGCCGATCAGCGCGGTCGCGGCGATCACGGTCTCCAGGTTGATGTCCCCGAGGCCGGACAGGTCCACGGCCAGAACGTTCATAAAACCCAAGGCGGAATCCATTGCCCCCACAGCATCCGTCGGCGGACCGACGAGCGTAGGCAGCACCGGCGGCGACCCGGTGAACAACGGTTGAATCCCGCGCTGCAATCGTTGTCTTACCGCCCGGTGACGCGCCACCGCAAAGCTTGGCCGGCGCGGCGGTGTCTGCAAGATTGGCGGCATGGCTGAACAGGTTGACGTGGTCGTGATCGGGTTGGGTGTCGGCGGCGAGGAGACCGCCGGGCGGTTGGCGCAGGCCGGGCTGAAGGTGGTCGGGATCGAGTCGCGCCTGGTCGGCGGTGAGTGCCCGTACTACGGCTGCATCCCGAGCAAGATGATGATCCGCGCGGCCAACCTGATCGCCGAGACTCGTCGCGTCGACGGCATCGCCGGTACGGCGACGGTCACCCCTGATTGGGCCCCGGTCGCCAAGCGGATCCGCGAGGAGGCGACCGACAACTGGAACGACCAGGTCGCCGTCGACCGGCTGGTCGGCAAGGGTGTGACGTTCGTGCGCGGCCGCGGCACCTTCACGGGTCCGGGCCGGGTCGTCTCGGGCGATCGCGAGTTCGAGGCGAGCCGCGGCATCGTCGTCGCCACCGGAACGGTCCCGGTGATCCCGCCGATCGACGGTCTCGCCGGTACGCCGTACTGGACGAACCAGCAGGCGATCGAGACCGAGACCCTGCCGGCATCACTGATCGTGCTCGGCGGTGGCGCGATCGGGCTGGAGCTGACGCAGGTCTTCGCCCGGTTCGGCGTACAGGTGACGGTGGTGGAAGGCGCTGATCGGTTGCTGGCCATGGAGGAGCCCGAGTCGGGTGACCTGGCCAAGGAGGCGCTGGAGCGAGATGGCGTGACCTTCCGTACCGGCGTCCACGCCAAGCAGGTGAGCCACGACGGCGACGGCTTCACGCTGAGCCTCGAGGACGGCAGCGCGGTGACCGGGGAGAAGTTGCTGGTGGCAACGGGGCGCCGGGTGGACACGAAGGAGCTCGGGCTGGACAAGGTCGGCCTCGACCCGTCGGCCCGGCTCGTTGCGGTCGACAAGCAGGTCCGCGCCGCCGACGGCGTATGGGCGGTCGGTGACGTCACCGGGGTCGGCGCGTTCACCCACAATGCGATGTACCAGGCCAACATCGCTGTCTTCGACATCCTTGGCGCCGAGGACGCACCGACCGCGAGCTACCACGCGATGCCACGGGTGACCTTCACCGACCCGGAGATCGGTGCGGTCGGGCTGACCGAGAAGCAGGCGCGCGACCAGGGCCTCGACGTCCGGACGGGGATCAGTCAGGTGCCGGCGTCGACGCGCGGCTGGATCCACAAGGCCGGCAACGAGGGCTTCATCAAACTTGTCGTGGACAACGAGCGAAGAGTCCTGGTCGGCGCGACCAGTGCGGGGCCGACCGGTGGTGAGGTGCTCGGCGCGCTCGCGGTGGCCGTGCACGCCGCAGTACCGGTTCACTCTCTGCAACAGATGATCTACGCATACCCGACGATCCACCGTGCGATCGGGGACGCGCTCAGGGCATTGTGAGACCCCTTGTTGCGATCGGGTCGCAACAAGATCAAGAATGTGCCCATGCATGTTCCTGACGGGTTCTTCGACGCGCCCACCTCCATCGCCACCGGCCTGATCGCGGCCGGTGCGGTCGGCTTCAGTCTGCAGCGCGCGAACCGGGAGATCCGGGAGACGGGTCCGGCGCTGGCCGGGCTGACTGCCGCCTTCGTCTTCGCCGTCCAGATGGTGAACTTCCCGGTCGGCGCCGGCACCAGCGGCCACCTGCTCGGCGGCGCACTGGCCGCTGCGCTGGTCGGACCGTGGACGGCTGTCCTGGTGATGTCGACGGTGTTGCTCGTGCAGGGCTTGCTCTTCGCCGACGGTGGCCTGACCGCACTCGGCACGAACATCACCCTGATGGGCGTGGTGACCGTGATAGTCGGGTACTTCGTCACTCGCGCGCTGCTGAAGGCGCTGCCCAAGCGAGTCGGCAGCGTGGTGCCCGCGACAACCGTCGGCGCCCTCATCTCGGTGCCGGTCGCGGCGCTCTGTTTCACCGGCCTCTACGTGATCGGTGGCGCGGTCGACATCCCGCTCGGCAAGCTCGCCACGGCGATGGTCGGCTGGCACATCCTGGTCGGCCTCGGCGAGGCCGTGATCACCGCCGCCGTCCTGAGCGCGGTAGTCGCCACCCGCCCCGACCTCGTGTACGCCGCCCGCCACCTGCAGGCCGACCTCGTCCTGGTCGATGCCGATGGCAACACTTCGACAGTCTCGCCGGACAAGCCGATCGCCGCCAAGCCGGCCGGCCGCTCGTTCGGGGTCGGTGTCGCGGCGACGCTGCTCGTCGCGGGTGTGGTCAGCCTGTTCGCGAGCGCGCATCCCGACGGGCTCGAGTTCGTCGGCGCCAAGCTCGGGTTCGAGAGCGCAGCGAAGGACTCCGCCGTGGCCGGCAGCCCACTGGCCGACTATGGCGTGAGCGGCATCGGCAACTCCCAGGTGTCGGGAGCGCTGGCCGGCATCATCGGCGTACTGGTGACGATCGCCGTCGGTCTCGCGATCGCGAAGATCGCCTCGCTCCGTTCGTCCGCCCGCGCCGAGCAGACTGATCTGATGCAGTCGTGAGCGGTTCGGCCGGTGACGGCCTGCTGGTGGTGGTGGACAGCCGGATCCACCGGCTGCCCGCGCAGGTGAAGATCGTCGCCCTTTTCGTTTTCGTCCTGGCCGTCGTCTCCACCCCGGCCGGCGTCTTCTGGGCCTTCGCCCTGTACGCCGTCCTGCTGGCCGCCTGCGTCGCGCTCGCAAAGTTGCCGGTGGCAACCGTGATGAGGCGGCTCGCGGTGGAGACGCCGTTCCTCGTGTTCGCGCTGGTGCTCCCGTTCGTCGCGACCGGCCCGCAGATCGACGTACTGGGGGTGTCCGTGTCGGAGTCCGGCATCCTCGGCTCGTGGAACGTCCTGGCCAAAGGCACGCTCGGAGTGGTCGCGGCGATCGTGTTGTCCGCGTCGACCGCACCTCGCGAGCTGCTCGCCGGCCTGGAGCGGTTGCGGCTCCCGTCGACGCTCGTCGCGATCCTCTCGTTCATGATCCGGTACCTGAGCGTGGTCTCCGACGATCTGCACCGAATGCGAATCGCCCGCGAGTCCCGCGGGTACGCCGGCGGCCGGGCCGGTCACCTCAAGGCGGTCGCTGGGGGAGTGGGTGCTCTCTTCGTGCGGAGCTTCGAGCGTGGCGAGCGAGTCCACTTGGCGATGCAGTCCCGTGGCTACACCGGCCGGATGCCGCAGCTCGCGACTTCCGGCGCGGCCCGCAACCAGTGGCTGGAGGGTCTGACGATCTCCCTGCTCGCAGTACTGATCGCGGTGACGGCTAGGGTTGCCAGCTTGTGAGCGGTCCATCGATCCACGTCGAGCGTCTCGTCTTCGCCTATCCCGATGGGCGGCAGGCGCTGTACGGCGTCGACTTCACCATCCAGCGCGGCGAACGCGTTGCCCTGCTCGGCCCGAACGGCGCCGGCAAGACCACGCTCGTACTGCATCTGAATGGCATCCTCGGCTCGGTCGCGGGTGGCAGTGGCAGCGGGCGGATCCAGATCGGTGGCTCGGACCTGCACCGCGAGCACTTGCCCGAAGTACGTCGCAAGGTCGGGCTGGTGTTCCAGGATCCGGATGATCAGCTGTTCATGCCGACCGTGCGCGACGACGTCGCCTTCGGCCCGGCGAATCTCGGGTTGCGTGGTTCGGAGCTGGAAGACCGCGTCCAGGAAGCGCTGGTCCAGGTCGGGATGCAGGACCATGCCGATATCGCTCCACACCATCTGTCTTACGGGCAGCGCCGCCGGGTCGCCGTGGCCACGGTCCTGGCGATGCGCCCCGAAGTACTGGTCCTCGATGAGCCGTCGAGCAACCTGGATCCGGCGAGCAGGCGCGAGCTGGCGGACATCTTGTCCGGTCTCGACGTCACGCTGCTGATGATCACGCACGACCTGCCGTATGCGCTGCAGCTGTGTGAGCGCAGCCTGCTGATGGACGCCGGCCGGATCGTCGCCGACGGCGAGACGCGCGACCTGCTGGGCGACGCCGAGCTGATGGCGGCGCATCGGCTGGAGCTGCCCTACGGCTTCGACCCGCTGTCCGTTCCAGGTCCCGAACGCTGACTTCTGCCCGGCCTGTCGATTTCGTGCTGTCTCGCTCGACGCGTTGGCAAGACCAACCGAGAGGACAGCACCATGACCACCATCGCGACCACCACCCCGAGCACCACCGTCACTGCGCGCAGGCTGCTGACCGCGGGGATCGTGGCCGGCCCCTTCTTCAGCGTGGTCGTCGCCGCCCAGGCGCTGACCCGGGACGCCTTCGACATCCGCAAGCACGCCGCGAGCATGCTGACCGTCGGCGACCACGGCTGGATCCAGATCGCCAACTTCATCGTCACCGGCCTGCTGGTGATCGCCGGCGCCACCGCCCTGCGCCGCAGCTCGGGCAACCGCTGGGCGGGCCGACTGCTCACCGTCTACGGCGTCAGCCTGATCGCCGCGGGCCTGTTCGTTCCTGATCCGGCCCTCGGCTTCCCCGCCGGTACGCCGGAAGGCCAGCCCGTCACGATGAGCTGGCACGGTGGCCTGCACTTCGTGGCTGGGAGCGTCGGCTTCACCGGCTTCGTGATCGCCTGCTTCGTGCTGGCACGTCGCTTCGCCCGTCAAGGCGAGCGCGGCTGGGCGGCGTACTCGATCGTCACCGGGGTCTTCTTCCTGGCTGCCTTCGCAGGAATCGCGTCCGGCTCCGCCGGCGGCCCCGTCCTCGCCTTCTACGCAGCCGTCGCCCTGAGCTGGACCTGGATCTCCCTGGTACTACGCAAGTTCCAGCGGTCCGCCTAGTGCTTGAGGGTGCGACACCCCGGACCGCCACCACTCAGTAACCTCCGCAAGTAAGCACCCCGCCCGCTCAGCAGGCGGGGTGCTTACCGCCATTTGCCTACTTTGTGAGTGGTGGGCGTCCGGCTTGTCGCGAGCGTGTGGCTGACATCGACGGTGGGTGGCTCGGGTGGGAAACGGCGGTTACTGGTTGCGGCAATCTGTGGTGAATTTCTAACCGAGGCCTTGCATGTTACTGGCTGGTCGTGGATGGTGACTCTCAGTTCACCCTGCCTCGGTTCCCCCACACCAGAAGGCGGTCCGCCCCATGAAGACCCTTGCCGGACTCATCAGCGCAGCTGTTCTCGGCACCGCGCTCCTCACCAGCCCGACCGTCGCCCACGCGGCGGCGCCGGTCTATGTCGCTCTGGGTGATTCGTACGCCTCGGGCGTCGGCACCCGGACCTACATCCCCGAGAGCGGCTCTTGCCAGCGCTCCACCAAGTCCTATCCGTACCTCGATGCGGCCCGCGTCGGCGCCGCGCTCACGTCGGTCGCCTGCTCGGGTGCCCGGGTCTCCGACGTCACGGCCAACCAGCTCGGCCCGCTGAACAGCGGCGTCAAGTGGGTCACCCTCCAGGTCGGCGGCAATGACGCCGGCTTCTCGTCTGTGATCACCGAGTGCGCCAAACCGTCCTGGCTCGGTGACTGCACGACCGCGGTCAACAACGCTCAGGCGACCATCAACAACACGATTCCCGGCCGTCTGAACACGCTCTACGCCACGGTCAAGAGCCGCGCGTCGACGGCGAAGGTGATCATCGTCGGCTACCCGCGGCTGTTCAACGGCACCGACTGCAACGCCGGCACCTTCTTCAGTCCGACCGAGATGACCCGGCTGAACCAGACCGCCGATCTGCTCAACTCCAAGATCGCAGCCTCGGCGGGCGCGGCCGGTTTCACCTTCGTGAACCCGACCGCGCTGTTCATCGGCCACGCGGTCTGTGGCAGTCCCGAGTGGATCAACGGCCTGTCCAACCCGGTCAGCGAGTCCTACCACCCGAACACCACCGGCCAAACCGGCTACGCGAACCTCGTAGACGACCACCTGACCTAGAAAAGAAAACACCTCTCGACCTGCGCGGCGCCCCTGAACGTGATGTCATGCAGGGGTGCCGCAAAGGTCTGTTCGCTGGCTTCTGTCGGCACGGGTCCAGGCCAATGGCCTTGATCGTCCGGTGCACGGGGCCGGCCCCGGAGGGGTGGCCGACGTCGTCCGCCGGACGGTGGGGCTGCAGGCGCAGACCTGGCGAGGCGCCGCGTACGCCGTACGGGCCCGTTCGACCGCGACCACCTGGTCCGATGTCAGCCTCGCGCAGGAAGCCGATCGCTCGGTCATCCGCGGCTGGTTCATGCGCGGCACCCTCCAACTGGTCGCCACCGAGCACGCCGGCCCGCTCCTGGCCCTGCTCGCCCCCAAGCTCATCAAGGACAGCCGCCGCCGGTACGCCGAACTCGGGCTGACCGGCGATCTCCCCGACCGTGCAGCCGACGTGATCGAGTCCCACCTCCTCGCCAACGGACCCGCTACTCGCGCGCAGCTCGGCGCAGTACTGGTGAGCGCTGGGCTGATCAAGGAGCCGACCGGGCAAGCGGTCTACGCGTCGATCCGGCACACCGGCCTACTCGGGCGCCTTTGCTATGGGCCGGGCCATGACGCTGACGAGACTTGGGTGGCCGTGCGGGACTGGCTCGGCAGGCCCCTTGAGTTGTCGGGCGAGCTGGACGAGCTCGCGCGCCTGTACCTCACGGCGTACGGGCCAGCCACTGCGCAGGACTTCGCGACCTGGTCGGGGTTGCCGGTGCCAGTCGCCCGTACTGCGATCAAGGCCGTCGCGACGACGCAGTACAGCGTGGAGGGACAGGACCTGGCGGCGGTCGACGACCTGGCTGGTCGCGAGGACGTCAGGTTGCTGGGGGAGTTCGACCCCTATCTGCTCGGTTACAAGGACCGGCATTGGGCGCTCGCCGACGAGCATCGCAAGCACATCCATCCCGGCGGCGGCATGCTGCGCCCAGCCATCGTCGAAGGCGGCCGCGTGATCGGGACCTGGAAACACTCCGACCACGAGCTCGAGCTGTTCGACCCGCGACAGGTCGACGGACTGACCGCCGAGGTCGAAGATCTGGCGCGATTCCGGGGCTGAACGGCACCTGCGCCTTCGGTTGGCTGTGAGATGCATCACGTGAGGTCGCGCAGAGGATTCGCCGGATGACAGATTGCAGCGACTATGCCCGCCCGGCGTAGGCACTGCATTTGGGGAGGAATCTGTGAAATCTCGCACCTGGTTGGCCGGTCTCGCGGCCGGCGCAATCTCACTCAGCCTGACGGCTCCGGGGCTGGCCAACAGCGCACCCGTTCCGTCCACCGATTCGGCCGTCGCCAAGAGCCCGGAGATCCGCACCGTGGAGACTCCGAAGGCCGGCGGCAAAGGCCTCGTCACCAAACGGGACGCGACCGGCCGCGCCCACTCGATCCGGCCCGTGACCCCGCTGAAGGCACCCGCCTCGGTCAGCGCGAAGGCCGGCAAGTCCGCCACCAGCAAGCCCGACGCCGTCGCCGTCGCGAAGGCACAGATCTCGACGATCGCCCCGTACTTCGGCGCCCGCCCGGCCGACCTCGCGGCGAAGTCGAGCGCGCTCAACTCGTACGGCTCGCAGGTCCGTTTCCAGCAGAGTATCGACGGCGTCCAGGTGTACGGCGGCGAGATCGTCACCAACCTGGACAAGTCCGGCGCCCTGGAGTCCGCGAACGGTGAGGTCGCGCTCGCGACGTACGGCGCCTTCCCGAAGGCCGATGCGGTCGACGCCGCCAAGGCCAACGCGCAGAGTTCCGCACTGGAGGCGGTCGCGAGCCGCGGCAACCTCGACGCTTCGAAGCTGACCGCCAAGCTGGCCGGACCGCGCTGGCTCGACCTGAGCATCGTCACCCGCCAGCCTGGCTCGGTCGCCATCCCGGTCTACCTGTACGAC
This sequence comes from Kribbella catacumbae DSM 19601, assembly GCF_000372465.1. Taxonomy (GTDB): domain Bacteria; phylum Actinomycetota; class Actinomycetes; order Propionibacteriales; family Kribbellaceae; genus Kribbella; species Kribbella catacumbae. The sequence goes on along the minus strand of NZ_AQUZ01000005.1, from coordinate 76,176 downwards.
GTGACCGGCGCCGGTGACGTCCGCTGGCAGGCGATGGTGCACGCGTCGGCCGGCAAGGCGCTGCTCGCCTGGGACATGACCGAGCACATCAACCGCGTCGTCTGCGACGCGAACCGCGCCATCATCCAGACCGGTGGCGAGGATGTCCGCTGTGGTGGCGGCGTCTTCGCTCCGACCCGGGTGGAGGGCGGCCCGGTCTCGTCGGTGCCGGACGTCAACCAGGTCTTCGAGTTCTTCGGTGACACCTCGAACACCTACGCCACGCTCGGCACGGACCTGACCCAGCTGATCGGCGTCGACTACGGCGACGGCCATGGCAAGGCGCTTCGCGGTACCGTCCGGATCTGCGTCGACGGCGGCTGCCCGTTCGCCAACGCGTTCTGGAACGGCGAGCAGATGGCCTTCGGTGAAGGCGTCAGCACCGACGACGTGACCGGCCACGAGTTGACCCACGGCGTCACTCAGGAGACTTCCGGTCTGGCCTACCTGTGGGAAGCCGGCGCGATCAACGAGGCGCTGTCCGACATCATGGGCGAGTTCGTCGACCTGACCAACGGCTCCGCGGACGACACCCCGGCCAACCGTTGGCAGATCGGCGAAGGCTCCAGCCTCGGCGTGATCCGGTCGATGTCCGACCCGACGCAGTTCAGGCACCCGGACAAGATGACGAGCGCGCGCTGGTTCGACGACCAGTTCTTCCAGGACAACGGCGGCGTGCATCGCAACTCGGGGGTCGGCAACAAGACGGCGTACCTGATCGCCGACGGCGGTTCGTTCAATGGCCAGACCGTGGCCGGCATCGGCCTGGACCGCTCCGCGGCGCTGTGGCACGAGACCCAGAAGGTGCTGACCAGCGGAGCGGACTACGGCGACCTGGCCGAGGGCCTGCGCTCGGTCTGCAACAAGCTGCAGAAGCACGACGTGAAGGGGATGACGAAGGCGCACTGCGCCCAGGTCGAGCTGGCAATCAAGGCCACCGAGCTGGACCTCGAGCCGGGGATCGGCAAGCCGGCCCAGGCACCGGTCTGCGACACCGCGGGCGCCAAGGTCAAGAACCTGATCACGACCAGCTTCAAGAAGTACCCGGACGGCGTCGTCACGCGCAGCGCGGGCTGGGTGCTGGGCAAGGGTGAGGGCGACCCGAACGCGCAGGTCGACACGTCGTACTCCTCCGACGGCAACGACTCGATGTTCGGCCAGATCACCCAGCCGGACGACAGCTCGATCACCGTCCAGACGGCGAACGCGATGAAGATCAAGAACGAGAAGACCTACCTGCGCTTCACCCACGCGTACAACTTCTACAACGTGTTCTTCATCTTCGCCGTCCGCACCGGCAAGGCGACGATGGAGTACTCCGCCGACAACGGCGCCAGCTGGGCCGACACCTCGGCGCTGCCCTGGAAGAACGGGCCGACGGTCGACCCGAACTTCCCCGCCGAGCCGGCCTCCTGGCACGGCAACTCCGGTGGCTGGGAGACCAGCCGGCTGGACGTCTCGCAGTTCAGCGGCGACCTGCTGAAGTTCCGCTGGAACGGGCGCGGGGGAGACTTCTCCGACCTGATCCCGGGCAACTGGTGGCTCGACAACGCCACCATCTACACCTGTAGCCAGTAGTCGACGGGGGAGCCCGCCGGATTCGTTCCGCCGGGCTCTCTCCTCGTCTCGTATATGCCTGATCGGGTATATATGGAGTCATGAGTGAAACGCTGACAACCGAGAACGGCCGGACCGTACTGCGGATGGAGCGCGCCCTGCATCATCCGCCGGAGAAGATCTGGCGAGCGCTCACCGAACCCTCGGAGCTGGCCGGCTGGTTCCCGGCGGCGGTCGAGCTCGACCTGCGGCTGGACGGGCGGATCGCGTTCACCTTCGAGGACGAAGATCACGACAGCGAGAACGCCGGCGTGATCCGCGCTTACGATCCGCCGCATGTGCTCGAGTACAACTGGGGTGTCGAGATCCAGCGCTGGGAGCTGATCCCGACCGCGGACGGCTGCCTGCTGAAACTCACCGCCACGTACGACGACCGCCCGGGCTCGGCCAGCTTCACGGCCGGCTGGACGCTTTGCCTGGACGCCCTCGACCGGGTCCTCGGTGGCTCCAGCGTCCCCCGAGAGCACTACGCGCTGCTGCATGAACACTTCATCAAGGTCTACGGCCTCGACCAGGGCAAGCTCCTCGAAGACGGCTCGATCCACTTCGAACGCCAGCTCACCGCCCCGAAGGAGGAGGTATGGCCGGAGCTGGCTAGCTTAGTTGCTGAAGGCATCGATGTCGGGCCGGTAGTGACAAGCGAGGAACCGGTCGAGCTGGCCTACTCCTGGCAGCACGGCGTCGTGACCTGGCGACTCCGAGACGGCAACGGGGGAGCGAGGCTCGAACTAACCCAGACCGGTCCGGCCGAGGAGTTCCTCACCCCCTGGCGCGACCTGATCGAACAACTAGCCACCAACCTAGCTACCCGCACTGCCACAGGCGTCTCTTGACCTCAACTCTTGTTGAAGTCCTATGGTCTCGGCATGACCTCTGACGAGAAGCTGATCCGGGATCTGGTGGCACGCAGCCAGGACGCACAGCTCGACCCCGCCGTACTGCCTGCGTTGCACACCGATGACCTGGTCATCGTCAACGTGGCCGGCCGCCGGCTGTTCGGACGAGACTCCTTCGCTTCGGCGATGGCGTCGGCGCTGTCCTCGCCGCTGAAGGATGTCCGGACCACGCTGGAGATCGACGACCTCCGTTTCGCCACCCCGGACGTCGCCATCGTGAGCCTGACCAAGACGATCCACGACGAACGCCCCGACGCAGGCCCGGCCGACCTGCCGTCGACCGGCGCGATGACGTACGTCCTGACTCGCGCCGGTGACGACTGGCGGATCGCCCTGGCTCAGACCACGCCGATCCACTGACCCGCTACACGTCGACGGTTGCTGGGGTGCCGACGTACTGGCGGAGGTGTTCGGCGGTGAGGGAGGCGCTGCTTTCGACCAGGTCGGCGGGGATGCCGGTGAAGACGATCTGACCGCCGTCGTGGCCGGCGCCGGGACCGAGGTCGATCAGCCAGTCCGCGTGCGCCATCACCGCTTGGTGGTGCTCGATGACGATCACCGTGTTGCCCTCGTCGACGAGCTGGTCGAGCAGGCTGAGCAACTGGTCGACGTCGGCCAGATGCAATCCGGTGGTCGGCTCGTCGAGGATGTACGTCGTTCCGTTCTTCCCCATGTGGATCGCGAGCTTCAACCGCTGTCGCTCGCCACCGGACAGCGTCGTCAATGGTTGCCCCAGGCCCAGATAGCCGAGGCCGACGGCAACCAACCGGTCCAGGATCGCCCGGGCCGGTCCCTTCCGGAAGAAGTCCCGCGCCTCGAGGGCCGACATGCTCAGTACTTCGCTGATGTTCTTGCCCCGCAACGAATACGCGAGCACCTCCGGCATGAACCGTGCACCGTTGCAGTCCTCGCACACCGAGGCGACCTCGGCCATCATCGCCAGATCCGTGTAGACGACCCCGAGCCCCTTGCAGCCCGGGCAGGCCCCGACCGAGTTCGCGCTGAACATCCCCGGCTTCACCTTATTCGCCTTGGCGAACTCGGCCCGGATCGGATCCAGCAACCCCGTGTACGTCGCGGGGTTGCTCCGCCGCGACCCACGAATGGGATCCTGCCCGGCGACGATCACACCCTCTCGCCCAGCCAGCGACCCGTGAATCAGCGAACTCTTCCCCGACCCCGCCACCCCGGTCACGACGGTCAGGACACCCAGCGGGATATCGACACTCACATCCTGCAGGTTGTGCAGCCTCGCCCCTTCGATCCGCAGACTCCCGGTCGGCTGCCGCACCTGATCCCGCAACCCGACCCGGTGCTCGAGGTATCGCCCGGTCAGTGTCCCGGACTTCTTCAGCCCCTTGAGATCACCTGCATAACAAAGCCGTCCACCCGCCTGCCCCGCACCAGGACCGAGATCGACCACGTAGTCGGCGATCTGGATCGTCTCCGGCTTGTGCTCGACGACCAGTACGGTGTTGCCCTTGCCTCGCAGCTGGAGCAGCAGCTCGTTCATCCGCTGGATGTCGTGGGGGTGCAACCCGACCGTCGGCTCGTCGAACACATAGGTGACATCGGTGAGGCTCGACCCCAGATGACGGACCAGCTTGACCCGCTGCGCCTCACCGCCGGACAGCGTCGACGACTCCCGATCCAGGCTGAGGTAACCCAGCCCGATGTCCACCATCGACTCCAAGGTGCCCAGTAGGCCGTCGAGCATCGGCCCGACGGCAGCGCTCTTGATTCCCCGGACGAACTCGGCCAGATCGCTGATCTGCATCGCCGAGCAGTCCGCGATCCCGACTCCGTCGATCCGCACCGACCGGGCCGCCTCGTTGAGCCGGGCGCCACCGCAGTCCGGGCACCGGGTCAGCTTCATCGCGCGATCCGCGAACACCCGGACATGGTTCTGCATCGACTCGCGATCCTTGGCGAGCAACTGCCGCCGTACCTTGGTGACCAGACCCTCGAAGGTCAGATTGCTCGTGCCGATCTTCACCTTCATGGACGGCTGGTAGAGGAACTGCTCCCACTGCTCGGCCGGATAGTCCTTCAGTGCGAGGTCCGGATCGAACAACCCTGACTTCGCCATCAACTGCCAGTACCAGGTACCGACCCCGAACCCGGGCACCTTCACCGCACCTTGATTCAGGCTCAGCTCCCGGTCGACGAACTCGTCCAGGTCGATCTCGGATGCCTTGCCGAGCCCTTCGCAGGTGGGGCACATGCCTTCGGCCCGGTTGAAGCTGAACACCGACGGCGGCCCGGCCTGCGGCGTACCGAGCCGGCTGAACAGGATCCGCAGCATCGTGTGCGCGTCGGTCGCGGTGCCGACCGTCGAGCGGGCGTTCGCGCCGATCCGCTCCTGGTCGACGATGATCGCGGCGCTCAGGTTGCGCAGCGAGTCGACCTCGGGGCGGGCCAGGCTGGGCATGAAGTTCTGGACGAAGGCGGTGTAGGTCTCGTTGATCAGCCGCTGCGACTCGGCGGCGATGGTGTCGAAGACGAGGGAGGACTTGCCGGATCCGGAGACGCCGGTGAAGACGGTCAGCCGGCGCTTGGGGATGTCGACGGAGACTCCGGCGAGGTTGTTCTCCCTCGCACCCCGGACCTGGATGACGTCGTGGCTGTCGGCGGTTTCGTGGGCGGAAAACTCCAGCTGATTCGTAGCAGGCATACGTTCAAGTTTCTCATTGACCCGCCTGTAGAAACTTTTCCCGTACTGCGCCCTGCCGCCGCGCCTAGCTGCCAGGTGAACCTTCTATCAGCAGGTTAAGCCGCTAGTGCCGGGTCAGCCGGTCACCGGCGCGCTCCAGAGGCCGACGAGGGCATCGATCAGCCCGGTCGCCATCTCGTCCCAGGCCGGCCGGGCGACCGGTGTCCCCTCGGCGAGGCCGCGTTCCTGCTCGGCCAGCAGATGCACCATCAGCAGCCGGGCCATCTCGCCGCGCTCCCGCCGTACTGCGGGCGGCAGCGCCGGCAGGCTGAGCTTCAACCCGTCGACGATCTGTTGCAGCGAGGGCGAGCTCAGGGACTCCTCGATCATGATCTGGCGCAGCCCGGGGTCCGTCATCACCTGGGCGCCGAAGCGCGCGAACCAGGTCGGCGGGCCGATCTCGGCGAGGTGCTCGGCCTGCGGCCGGATCAGGCAGTTCAGCCAGTCCCGGACGTCCGGGTCGGCATCGAGTTCGGCCAGCATCCGCGCCCGCACCTGCTCGATCTGCCCGGTGTGCCGCTGCACGATCGCGCGGACCAGGTCGGTCTTGGTGCCGAAGTGATAGCCGACCGCGGTGTTGTTGCCCTGCCCCGCGGCTTCGCTGATCTGCCGGTTGGAGACCGCGAACACGCCGTGCTCGGCGAACAGCCGCTCGGCCGTCGCCAGGATCACGTCGCGGGTGGCACCGGCCCGGCCGGCCCGTGGGGTCTTCTCGGCCGTGGCGGGTCGGCTCTTCGTCTCGTTCACAGGGCCAGTCTGCCAGCCCATTTGCTTAAGTCAACTGACTGACTTAAAGTCGATCACGCTGTCCACCCTTGCGTTCGTCGACCGGAGGCTCCCGTGTCCACTACCCCTGCCAATCCGGCCGAGGTGTCCACCCCACCCAAGGTCAGCGCCGTCATCGCGGTGCTCGCCTTCGGCGGCATCGTGGTCTCGCTGATGCAGACCCTGGTCATCCCGCTGATCCCCGAACTGCCCAAGCTGCTGAACGCCTCGCCGTCCGGCACGGCGTGGGTCATCACCGCGACGCTGCTCGCCGCCGCGGTCGCAGTACCGGTGGTCGGCCGCCTCGGGGACATGTACGGCAAGCGCCGGCTGCTACTGATCAGCCTCGGGCTGCTCATCACGGGTTCGGTCGTCGCGGCCTTGAGCGACTCGCTCCCACCGATGATCATCGGGCGCATCCTGCAGGGGATGGCCTCCGGCGTGATCCCGCTCGGCATCAGCATCATGCGCGACGAACTGCCGACCGAACGGCTCGGTTCCGCGACCGCGCAGATGAGCGCCTCGCTGGGTGTCGGCGGCGCGCTCGGGCTGCCCGCCGCCGCCTTCCTCGCCGACCGCGCGGACTGGCACGTGCTCTTCTGGACCTCCGCCGGCCTGGGTGCCGTCGTGCTCGCGCTGGTACTGACCTTCGTCCCCGAGTCCGCCGTCCGTACCGGTGGCCGCTTCGATCTCATCGGCGCAGCCGGTCTCTCGACCGGTCTGATCTGCCTGCTGCTCGCGATCTCGAAGGGTGGCAACTGGGGCTGGGGCGCGCCCAGGACGCTCGGCCTGTTCGGCGCGGCGATCGTCGTTCTGGGGATCTGGGGCTGGTGGGAGCGGCGGGCGCCGCAGCCGCTGGTCGACCTCCGCACGACCGCACGGCCTCAGGTCCTGCTCACCAACCTCGCGTCGGCCGTGTTCGGTTTCGCGATGTTCGCGATGTCGCTGGTCCTGCCGACGCTGCTCCAGTTGCCCAAGGCAACCGGTTATGGTCTGGGTCAGTCGATGCTGACCGCCGGACTCGTGATGGGTCCCTCCGGTCTGGTGATGATGGCGACCGCGCCGCTGTCCGCCGCGATCTCGAAGGCCCGCGGCCCGAAGGTGACACTGATGGCGGGTGCCCTCATCGTTGCCCTCGGCTACGGACTCGGCATCGTCGCGATGTCGGCCGTCTGGCAGCTGATCGTCGTGTCGGCCGTGATCGGCGCCGGTATCGGCTTCGCGTACGGCGCCATGCCGGCCCTGATCATGGGCGCCGTCCCGATCTCGGAGACGGCCGCCGCGAACAGCCTGAACACCCTGATGCGCTCGATCGGTACGTCGATCTCCAGCGCGGTCGCCGGTGTCATTCTCGCCCAGATGACGATGAGCCTCGGCCCGATCAGCGTCCCGTCCGAGAACGGCTTCCGCGTCATCCTCGCGATCGGCTCGGGCGCCGCCCTGACCGCCTTCATCATCGCCGCCTTCATCCCCCGCCGCCGTCCCGCGGTCACCGCGGAGGCCGCGCCCGCGGAGGTCGCCACGGTCGGCTGAGCCTCACGCGTCCAAGCCGGTTAGTGCAGTTGACGATGACCTACTGACGAAAGCGGGGGACGTCCGGACGGCCACCACTACCCAACCTGGCCAGCAAACGCTTCCCCTCAGCATGTCGAGGCGTCGGTGCTGGGTTAGGTAGTGGTGGCGGTCCGGGACCACCCCTGCGCCTACCGGGGCCGACCCCACCCACGACACCGGGGGAGGCGGTCGTGAGGATCAGGCGGGCGGTTCGGCCAGCGTGGTCACCTGGCCGCACGAAGCTCGGCAACGGTCGCGACGACCTGGGCTACCTCGTCTTCGGTGTTGTAGTAGTGCGGCGACAGCCGCAGACACCAGTCGACATCCTTGTCGCCGAAGTCGAACTGGGCGAACCGGCGGAAACTCAGAGCCGAATTGATGCCGCGGGCATCCATCGCCGCCTTGAACTCGTCGGCCTGCCAGCCCTCAACCGCGATGGTGACCAATGCGCCCAACTGCTCACCCCGATCCAGAGCCCGTACGCCGGGCAGCGCGTCGAGCTCGTCTCGCAACCGGCGAGCGAGCAACGGAGTCCGCGCCGAGATCGCCTCCAACCCGACTGCGCGGGCATACCGCACCGCCGCGGCGCAGCCGAGAACCGTCGCGTAAGGGAACTCCCACTCCTCGAAGCGGGCGGCCGTCTCGCTCGGCCGGTAGGCGCCCGTCGCCGTCCAGTCGGCACCGTGCATGTCGATGAACAACGGCTCGTATCCAGCGCGCAGGAAGCGATCCGAGACGAAGAGGAAGCCCGAGCCGCGCGGACCACGCAGGAACTTCCGGCAGGTGCCGGTCAGCAGATCGCACCCGATCTCGTCGACATCGATCGGGTACTGACCGACCGACTGGCACGCGTCGACCAGATACAGCAGCTCCAGCTCCCGGCAGTGCCGGCCGATCTCCGCGACCGGTTGGACCAGACCGGAGTTGGTCGGGATGTGCGTCGCCGCGACGAGTCTCGGCCGATGCTCCTTCATCACCTGAGCCATCGCCTCGACGTCCACTCCACCCGAAGGCAGGTCGGGCGCATGCACGATCTCGACGCCGAATCGCCGGCGCAGCGAGAGGAACGCGATCTGGTTGGAGATGAAGTCGTTCCGCGTCGTGAGGATGACGTCGCCGCGCTCGAACGGAATCGCCGACAGGGCAGTGGCATAGGCGTGGGTCGCGCTCCCGGCGAAGGCGATGTTGTCCGGACCGCAGCCGATCAGGGCGGCCAGCTCGGTGTAGAAGCCACGGACCTGCTCGGACCGGGCGGCGGCAGCCTCGTACCCACCGATCTGCGACTCCAGCTCGAGGTGGTCGAGCATCGTCTGCAGGACCGGCTTCGCGAGCAGTCCGCAGCCTGCGTTGTTGAAATGGATCACCTGCTCGCAGCCTGGAGTGTCTGCCCGCAGGCCCGGAAGTGATTCCCAATCCGGCTCAGTAGCGCTACTGTGTGCTCTCATGGCCGACAGTAGCACTTCTGAGGAGCTGGTTGGCGTCCTGCGCAGCCTGGTCCAGCAGCTGGCGCCGGGGGACAAGCTGCCGAGCAGTCGCGAGCTCATCGACCGTCATCACGTCGGCCCAGGAACGGTGTCGCGGGCCATCGCCCAGCTAACCGCCGAAGGCGCTGTCATCACGCGCCCCGGCAGTGGCACGTACGTCGCTCCGAGGGCGGTGTCGACGGAGATCCCCATCGACACCGCCTGGCAGACTGTCACGCTGGCCGACCGAAGCGTCGATTCGCGGGCACTCAGCGACTCGCTCGGACCCGCACCGGACGGCGCGATCCGCCTCGACGGCGGCTACCTGCATCCGTCGCTCCAGCCAACCCGCGCCCTGAGCGCTGCACTGGCACGGGCCGCACGCCGTCCCGATGCCTGGGATCGCGCTCCCGCCAGCGGGCTGACCACGCTGAGGACGGTCTTCGCGAGAACGGCCGGCGCCGGCGCGACCGCGGACGACGTACTGGTCACAGCCAGCGGGCAGAGTGGTCTGTCGATTGCCTTCCGAGCGATCGCCGGGCCGGGCAGTCCTGTCCTCGTGGAGTCGCCGACTTACCCAGGCGCACTGGCTGCCGCGCGTGCGGCTGGCCTAAGCCCGGTGCCGGTCCCGATCGATCAGCACGGACTCCGCCCTGACCTGCTGGAGGAGGCGTTCGCAAGGTCAGGCGCCCGCCTGCTGTACTGCCAGCCGACGTACCAGAATCCGACCGGGACAGTGCTGGCGGCCGACCGACGGCGACGCGTCGTCGAGGTGGCTCGCACTGCCGGAGCGTTCATCCTGGAGGACGACTTCGCGCGACTCCTGGGCCATGGCGCGTCGGTACCCAAGCCACTGCTGGCCGAGGATCGCGACGGCACGGTCGTCTATCTCACCTCGCTGACCAAGCCTGCCGCGCCGAGTCTGCGGATCGGCGCCCTGATCGCTCGCGGTCCGGTTCTCGAACGATTGCGGGCCATTCGCCAGGTCGACGACTTCTTCGTACCCCGTCCGCTCCAAGAGGCGGCCCTTGAACTCCTTGGCTCACCAGGCTGGGAGCGTCATCTGCGGGCTCTTGCTGCCTCGCTCCGACAGCGATCGCACGGTCTCGTCGCCGCGCTCGGGAAGGCTCAGCCGGACTGGGTCGTGACCAGCCCGCCCGACGGCGGGCTTCATCTCTGGGTAGGTCTGCCGCCGGACGTCGACGACACGACCGTCGCGGCCGAGGCTCAGCGACTCGGTGTCGTGGTCAGCGCAGGCCGGCGCTACTTCGCCACCGAGAAGCCCGGTTCCTGGCTGCGCTTCAACTTCGCCGCGGCCGCCGACCCGGCCGAGCTGTCAACGGCCGCGCGGCGGCTTGCCGGGATCTGATCGCACTCGGCCGCTGACGTCATCGAGCAGCGACTGCAGCTTGCCCGCAAGGAGGTCGCGCTCGGACTCGGTAAGGGAGGAGACCAGCTCGGACTCCCGGCTGAGGACCTGGTCGACGGTTCGCTCGACGAGCGCGTGACCGGCTTTGGTGAGCGAGACGATCACGGCCCGAGAGCCGTCGCCCTCGGTACGCCGCTCAACCAGGCCGGCCTGTTCGGCCCGCCCGACGCGCTGCGAGATCGCGCCCGCCGTCACCAGCGTCCGCTCGGCGAGTTGGCGGGTGTTCAGCTCGTACGGCGTACCGGCGCGGCGCAGCACGCTGAGCAGGTCGAGGGTGGCCGGATCGACGCCGAGCTCGGTGAGCAACCGGCGCCGGTCGTCGGCGAAGAGCTTGGCCAGGCGCCACAGGGGAGTGACGATCCCGATCGAGTCGGTCGGCGTCCCTGGTCGCTCGCGCCGCCAGGCCTCGGCGATGGCCGCGGCCGGATACGGACTGGGCTGGTCGAGCGGGTAGGCGTCGGCTGGCATGACTCCATGGTACGTTTAGGTCTAAACATTTAGACCTAAACGTGAGGGGTTGGCGTGTCGAGAACGATCGTGGTGACCGGAGGAGCGACGGGAATCGGCCGGGCCGTGGCCGAGCGGTTCCGTGCCGACGGCGACACCGTGGTGATCACCGGCCGGCGAGCCGAGCTGCTCGAGAAGGCGTCCGCCGAGCTGGGCGCACAGGCGGTGGTGTGCGACGGGACCGATCCCGACCAGGTACGCCGGCTCGTGGAGGCGCTGCCGGGGGAGGTGCACGTCCTGGTCAACAACGCGGGCGGCAACACCGACTTCAGTGCTCCCGGCGACGGTGACTTGGCGGCACTCAAGAACAACTGGCTGGCCAACTACGACGCGAACGTCCTGACCGCGGTCCTGACGACCACCGCGCTGGCGCCGCGGATCGCCGACAGGGGAGCGGTGGTCCATGTCGGCTCGATCGCCGGCACTCGCGGCGCGGGATCGTACGGCGCGGCGAAGGCGGCGCTCGCGACCTGGAACCAGGATGTCGCCGCCGAGCTCGGCCCGCGGGGGATCACCTCGAACGTCGTCGCGCCCGGCTTCACCGCCGGCACCGAGTTCTTCCAGGGCCGGCTGACCGGCGAACGGCGTGAGAGGTTGCTGGAGGCAACCATGACCAAGCGCGAAGGGGAGGTCGGCGACATCGCTGCTGCGATCCACTTCCTCGGTTCGCCGGCGGCCCGGCACATCACCGCACAGGTACTGCACGTCAACGGCGGCGCTCTCACCAGCCGCTGACAACGAAGGCATTGCAGGGTCGCGCGACGCGTCGGCGACAATAGCTGCATGCGAGCCACCGTCAAGGACGTCGCCAAGCTGGCCGGGGTGTCCCCGAAGACGGTCTCGAACGTCATCAACGGCGTCGTTTTCGTCCGCCCGGAGACCCGCGCCCGGGTCGAGCAGGCGCTGGCCGAGCTCGACTACGTGCCGAACATGAGCGCCCGCGGCCTGCGCAACGGCCGGTCCGGGATGATCGGCCTCGCGCTGCCCGACCTGCTCCGCCCGTACTCCGCGGAGATCACCCATCTCGTCGTCGAGCTGGCCCACCGGCGCGGCTGGGGAGTGCAGATCGAGCAGACCGCCGCCGAGCCGAAGCGCGAGTTCGAGCTGCTCTCCAAGGCCCGCGCGCATCTGGTCGACGGCCTCATCCTGAACCCGGTCAACCTCGACGACAGTGCCGTGATGACCGCAGGCCCGTTGCCGCCCGTCGTCCTGATCGGTGACGTCGACCAGGACATGGTCAGCCAGGTCGCGATCGACAACGTCGCTGCCGCACGCGACATGACCAAGCACCTGCTCGACCAGGGATTCCGCCGGATCGCCGCGGTCGGCACGCCGGAGATCCCGGGCGGCTCCAGCGGCGCCGGCCGGATCGGAGGCTCCACCGACGCAGCCGGTACTGCGGCGGCGCGGCTCCGCACGATCGGCTATCGCGAGGCGCTCACCGCGGCCGGTATCGACTCCGATCCGGAGCTGGAGATCGCGCTCGACCGGTGGAGCCCGGAAGGTGCCGCGGCGGTGGTCGGGCGTTACCTGGAGAGCCACGAACCGCCGGACGCGTTCTTCTGCTTCACCGACACGATCGCCGTTGGCGCGCTGTCGGCACTTTGGACGGCTGGCGTCGCAGTACCGGGCGCCTGTGCGGTCGCCGGGTTCGACAACATCCTGGAGAGTCAGTACACGGTGCCGCCGCTGACCACGATCGACTTCGACCGGCGGCAGTTCGTCGAGTCGGCGCTGGATCTGCTCGCCGAGCGGATGACGGACAAGGACGCGACCCCGCGCCGGGTGATGATCCCGCACCGGATCGTCAGCCGGGCCAGCACCAACCCCCAGCTAACCAGCCCTCGCCCAACCAACAACCCGCCTGCCTAGCCGGCTGCCGGGTTGCCTGCCATCCCGATCCTCGCCAGGCCGACAGCACCTGATCACTCGCCCCCTTTTGCGTCCTTCGGTGTGGTCCGCTTTGATCACCCCCGGCCACCTCGCGCGCCGCCCAGGCACCCAACCAGCCGAACGACGCTGAACGGCGCCCACGCCGTACCCAGGTCCGATCCCGCCTCGCCGGTTGAGGAGGAAAATGTCCCGGACCGGGCGCAAAATCCTCCATGGGTCCGGCGGAAAACCTCCTCAATCGGCGATTCGGGCAAAAGGGGGCGAATGATCACCGGGGTTGGGGCGGAATCGCAGACCCCTGGCACGAAAGGTCGGCGGCGACGAAAGGTCGGCGGCGACGCAGTCCCGGGGCGCAACACCGGGAGGATCCGGACGTCGGTGCATCCCCATCTCGGGCCAGCAAACGCTTACCTCGGGGCATCGGGGCGGGGGTGTGCGTGCGCAGCCGTCCGCGCTTTCACCTTCCGAGCCCGCAGTGGTCCGGTTCGCGCGGTGTGGGTGCCGCAGCCGGTGCCGCTCCGCACGGAAGGGGACTTGACCCGGCGTTAGTCCACAAAGGTGCACAAAAACCAAGACGTCTACCCTCTTGTCAACCCATTCCAACGATGTAATGATCGGTGCCGCCTGCGAAGGAGAAGCCCATGGCATCGATGGACCGTCCGTTCTCCCGGCGCCGCCTGCTCGCCGGAGCGGCCGCTCTGGCCGGTGGCGGAACGCTGCTCGGCTGTGCGCCGAGCGCGAGCAGATCCGCGGACGAATTGAGCTACTGGCACCTGATGAGCGGTGGCGACGGCATCGTGATGGCAGGACTGGTCGACGCGGTCAACGCGTCGAACGCCGGCTCCGGTGCCGGCTTCAAGGCCACCCAGACCGTGCTCGCCTGGGGACCGCCGTACTACACGAAACTCGCGATGGCGTCGGCCGGCGGCCGGGCACCCGACGTCGCGGTCATGCACGCGTCCCGGATCGCCGGCTACGCACCCGGCGGACTGTTAGAGCCCTGGGACCTGGACCTGCTGGCCGAGGTCGGTATCCACGAGCGTGATTTCCCGCCGCTGGTCTGGCAGAAGGGCCAGTACGACGGCAAGCTCTACTCGATCGCGCTCGACACACACCCGTTCGTGCTCTACTACAACACCTCCCATGCCGATAAGGCCGGTGTCACGGACGCGCTGCACTCGATGAACTCGCCCGAAGGGTTCACGGAGGTGGCGACCAAGCTCCAGAAGGTGACCGGCAAGCACGGTCTGTCGTACGGGTATCTCGGCGACGGCTCGCAGATGTGGCGACTGTTCTACACGCTCTACCGCCAGCAGGGCGCCGAGATGAAACTCGTCCCCGGTCAGCAGGCTCAGGTCGACGAAGCGGCCGCGGTCAAGGCGCTGACCTTCGTCCGCTCACTGCTCAACGACACGATCGCGACCCGCAGCGGTGACGGCGGAACGGCGACGAGTGAGTTCCTGCACGGCGAGAGCGGGATGTTCTTCGGCGGCGTCTGGGAGTTGCCGGTGCTGAAGGCATCCAAGCTGCCGTTCGACGCGATGCCGATCCCGGCACTGTTCGGCACCCAAGCGGCGTACGCCGATTCGCACACCTTCGTGCTGCCCCGGCAGTCGGAGGTGTCAGCCGAGCGGCGCCGGCACACGTACCAGCTGGTGGCCGAGATCCTCAAGCGCTCGGTGTCCTGGGCGGGTGCCGGGCACATTCCGGCGTACCAGCCGGTGATCAAGAGTTCGGAGTACCAGGCGTTGAAGCCGCAGTCGAACTACGCCGGCATCCCGGCGTACGTGAACTACGACCCGGACGCCTGGTTCGGTGGCGCGGGCAGCGACTTCCACCGGTACTTCGCGGAGAACGTGCAGAACGTCTACCTCGGCAGCGGCGATCCCGCGGCCGGGTTCGACGGATTCGTGAAGCGGCTGAACGTGCTGCTCGACCGGCCGCAGCCGGTCTGAGCTCGGAAGGGAGACCGGTATGTCGACCGCCATCGACAGTCCCGCGGCCACGACGCCAGTTGTTGCCGAGGGCAAGCTCAAGGCCCGGCGCGGGGAGACGCTGACCGGCTGGGCCTTCGCCGCGCCGTTCGCGGTGCTGTTCGTGCTCTTCCTGGTGGTGCCCGCGGTCTACGGGCTGTACCTGAGTTTCACCGGGGAGACGCTGACCGGCGCGAACAGCGGGGTGATCGGTTTCGCCAACTATGCCGAGGCCTTCCAGGACCCGGATCTGTGGCGTTCGCTCGGCAACACGATCTGGTTCACCGTGCTGTCGACGGTGCCGTTGGTCGTCTTGTCGCTGGCATTCGCGTTGCTGGTGAACCTCGGACTGCCAGGCCGATGGTTGTGGCGGCTGTCGTTCTTCATGCCGTACCTCCTTGCCTCGACCGTCGTCGTGCTGTTCTGGGCCTGGATGTACAACCCCAAGATCGGCCTGATCAACGGCGTGCTGGCCGAGTTCGGGATCGCACCGGTCGCCTGGCTGCAAGATCCGAACGTGGCGATGTTCTCGGTGGTGATCACCACCTTGTGGTGGACGATCGGGTTCAACTTCCTGCTCTACCTGGCCGCGCTGCAGAACATTCCCGAGCAGCAGTTCGAGGCCGCCGCGATCGACGGCGCCGGCAAGTGGCGGCAGTTGTTCGCGATCGTGATCCCGCAACTCGCGCCGACGACCGCGCTGATCGTGACGCTGCAGTTGCTCGCCTCGCTGAAGGTGTTCGACCAGATCTACATGCTCACCAACGGCGGACCGGCCGGCTCGACCCGGTCGATCGTGCAGTACATCTACGAGTCCGGCTTCACCGGCTACCGGTTCGGCTACTCCTCGGCGATCTCGTACCTGTTCTTCGCGATCATCGTGCTGGTGTCGCTGGCGCAGTACAGACTTCTCAACCGCAGGAGCGGCCGATGAGCACCTACACGTTGTCGAGGGCCACCAAGCAGACTCACAAGCCGGGCGAGAATCCGTGGAGCGTTTCGCGGATGGTCGCGCTGCTGATCCTGGCGTTCCTGGCGGCGACCTGGCTGGTCCCGTTCGCCTGGGCGGTCCTGACGTCGCTGAAGAGCGAGGCCGATGCCGGTGCGTCGAACCTCAGCCTGTCGCCGCCGGACGGGTTCAGCTTCGATGCCTACCGCAAGGTCCTCTCGGCCGGCGACATCCCGGCGTGGGCCTGGAACAGCCTGATCACCTCGGCGGCGATCACCTTCATCACGGTCGCGACGTCCGCACTGGCCGGTTATGCGTTCTCCCGAATGGATTTCCGCGGCCGCCGCTGGCTGTACGCCGCGATCATCGCGGCCATCATCATCCCGCCGCAGTTGCTGATCGTGCCGCTGTTCCGGCAGATGCTTGCCTTCGACCTCGTCGACACGTACTGGGGAATCATTCTCCCGCAAGCGTTCGCGCCGGCGATGGTGCTCATTTTGAAGCGCTTCTTCGATCAGATCCCGGTCGAACTCGAGGACGCCGCCCGGGTCGACGGCGCGAATCGGCTCCGGGTCTTCTGGTCGATTGTGCTGCCCTTGTCACGGCCAATCCTGGCGGCCGTTGCGATCTTCGTGTTCATAGGTGCTTGGAACAACTTCCTCTGGCCCTTCATCGTGACCACCGATGCTCAGCTGATGACGCTGCCGGTCGGGCTGCAGACCGTCAAGAGTGCATACGGCCTGCAATATGCGCAGAACATGGCGTCCGCCATCCTCGCCGCACTGCCGCTGGTCGCTGTTTTCCTGTTTTTCCAAAGGCAGATCATCAAGGGAATCGCGACCACTGGGTTCGGTGGGCAGTAGTTTCCTGGACAGTGGTTCCGGTGGGCGGGATTCCCTCGGTGATCCCTTGAAAACGCCGTCACGGTGAGCAAGGCTTCCGGGATCACTTCCGCGCCGGGGCCGGTGTGGGGTGATGGCAACTGTTGCGCAGTGCTGTGCAGGGCAGTGCAGTGAGGCCGTTGCGCAGGACTGACAGTTGCCCCGTCAGTAACTGTTCCTCGGGGGAACGAAGAGAGGGGGATTTGTGTCAGCGATGAAAGAGCTCGCCGAGCAGTGCCGTGGTGTGAGGAGCCACGGTACGACGCAACTCGGACGGGCTGCGATCCAACCGGCGGTTTGCACCGGCATCCACGAGGTGACCTCGTCGATTCCGTCCGGGCAACCGCGCCGCGTGGCGGTGCTGAGGCTCAGTAGCGGCCTCACCACCACACTGCGTCTCGGCGACGGCGTGCAGGCGCCGGAGCGAGGCGCGACGGTGTTCGTCCAGGGTGGCCGGGGCATGGGAGATCAGCCCGCCTCAGGTGGGGTCACCCTCGCACGAGCTGCCCCAGCCGAACGGGCTGGGCTGACCAAGACCGGGTAACCACCCGGCCTTCGGCTGGGCACACCGGCTGAATCAGTGACTCGCCGGTCTCAGGTCAACGCCGAGCTGAGGCCGGCAAGTCCCTGGTACGCCGGGGGCCTACTCATCGAAGGGCTGCGTCAGCGCACGGACCTCGATCGGGGAGTAGGGGGCTTCCGGGAGCCTCGCGGCGAGTTCCGTCGCGCGCTCGAGGGTGCAGTCGAGCAGGTAGTAGCCGGCCAGCACCTCTTTCGACTCCGTGAACGGTCCGTCCGTCACGGCCGCCACCCCGTCCTTGACCTGGACGACCCGCGCCTGCTCGGTGGCCAGCCCGTCGGCCGCCACCAACTCGCCGCTGGCGCGGGTCTCGGCCAGGATGCCGCGATGTACGTCGTACACCGACTCGATCCCGTCGGCCGCCAACGCGTCCCAGGTCCCGGTATTGCCGTAGATCAACAACATGTACTTCACAGCGACTCCTCTGCCGATTCAGATACCAGAGACGTCGGAGGCCTCCGCGTCACTTCGACATGATCGCCGCTGCCCGGCTCAACCGGGTCAAGACCAGGTGGCGCCGGCGGGGGCGCGGACGGTGGTGTTGAGGCGGTTGAACAGGTTGGTGAGGCTGATCATCAAGATGATCGCGGCCAGTTGCTGCTCGTCGAAGTGCTCCGCGGCCGCGGCCCAGATCTCGTCGGTGACCGCGTCCGGCCGGTCGGCCAGCCGGGTGGCGGCTTCGGCCATCGCCAAGGCGGCGCGTTCGGCGTCGGTGAACAGCTCCGACTCCCGCCAGGCAACGACCTGGTGCAGCCGCTCGTCGGTCTCACCGTGCTTCTTCGCGCTGTCGATCCCGCCGTAGATACACGCGCTGCAGCCGTTGATCTGGCTCGCTCGCAGGTGCACCAGCTCCATCGTGGTGGCCGGTACCCCGCCCTTGTACATCGCCTTGTAAATGTTCTGAATCCCGGTCATTGCGTCCGGCAACAACGCCGCGGGGTTCTTCATCCGTGCAGTCATCTCGTCGTACTTCCTTTGCTCCGTCTGGACTCTTATCTCCCTGACGGAGCTCAGCGGGCAGATGTGACAGCAGCAGCCTGAGCAAATTGCAGGTCGGCCATCACCCGGACCTCGACCGGCACCGACGGATCGGAGTACTGACCGGTGAGGCAGATCGGGCCGGTGTAGTCCTCGAGGTGCTGGAAGATCGTCGGCCAGCTCGACAGTCCCTCGCCCGCCTGGCCGAACCAGGTCTTCCAGCCGTCGCTGGTCTGGACGTACTTAGCGTTCTTCAGGTTGACGATGCCCAGCCGATCCCGGACCAGGTCCAGCGTGATCGCGGGATCGTCACCGGCCAGAGCATCGTGAGCCGCGTCCCAGACGACCTTGAACTCGTCCGGAAGGCCGTCCAGCAACTGGAGAACACCCAGCGACGACGTGACGAACCTGCCGTGATGCGGCTGCACACCAACCTGTACGCCGTACCGCTGGACCAGCGCGGCGGATTCCTCGAGCTCCTGCCTGATCCGGCGGACCGAGGCCGCGTACCCGTCCGGTCCGATCGGCGCCATGATGCGGATCATCGGGACGCCTGCCTTGGCGCACGCGGAGAAAGCGCTCTCTGACAGGTCGCTCGCGATGCTGATCGGCTCGACACCTTCGGCGCGGAGCTGATCGGTGAACTTCGGCAACTCGGCCTCGGCGGTGGCCGGCGTGACGTAGGCGGTGTCGCGGACAGGGATCTCGGCGCCGGTGAAGCCGAGCCCGGCGACGAGCTTGCCGAGCTCGTCACCGGGGAGGCCGGACCACGGCTTGGTGAAGACGGACCACGTGTAGGTCGACCGGGGCGGTGGGGTGGGAAATGTATCAAGCACAGTCAGCGGCCTCCGAGCCCGCTCATGGTGATGCCTCTGATGAACCAGCGCTGGGTCAGGAAGAAGAGCACGATCAACGGCACCGTGGTGATCGTGGCTGCCATCAAGAGCAGGTTCCACTGGGTGCCGTTGATGTCCTGGAAGACCTGCAGCCCGACGGCCGCAGTACGGGTCGAATCGCTGTTGGAGATGACGAGCGGCCAGAGCAGGTTGTTCCACTGGCCGATGAACTTGAACACCGCGAGGGTCGCGATCGCCGGCACCGCCAGCGGCACGATCACCCGGATGAACGCCTGCCACCGGTTCGCGCCGTCGAGCCGCGCCGCCTCCTCGTAGTCGCGCGGGATGCCGAGGAAGAACTGCCGCAGCAGGAACACGCCGATCGCGGTGAACGCATGCGGCAGGATCATTCCCGGCCAGGTGTCGATGCCCTGCAACTTGGCGACCAGGATGAACTGCGGGATCAGCGTCACCTGCGACGGGATCATCAAGGTGGCCAGATAGATCCCGAACAACCAGCTCCGGCCGGGAAAGTTCAGCCGGGCGAACGCGTACGCCGCCAGCGCGGCCGTGACGGTCTCCAGCAGCGTCGTACCGGCCGCGAAGATGACCGTGTTGACCAGATAGCGGCCAAGCGGCACCAGGTCGAAGGCGCGTTGGAGGTTCTCCGGATGCCAGCTGCTCGGCCAGAACGACGGCTGCGCGGCCATCGACTCGGCGTCGGACTGGAACGCGACCAGCACCATCATCACGACCGGTACCAGCGTCACCGCGGTGACCAGGAAGCAGGCGAAGACGATCAGCTTGCGGGTCGCCACCGGGTTCTTGAGCAAGGGTGTGACGGCGTCAGTTGTCATAGTGGACAAGCCTCCGCTGCAGCACGAACTGCGCTGCGGTGATGACGACGATGAACCCGAACAGGACCAGCGACTGCGCCGCCGCGTATCCCTGGTCGTAGTTCTCGAAGCCGGTGCGGTAGATGTACATGACGAGCGTGGTGGTGCGCGATCCTGGCCCGCCGTTCGTCATGATCAGCGCTTGGTCGAAGACCTGGAACGAGCCGATGATCGAGGTGACGATGACGAAGAACAGGGCCGGCGACAACATCGGCAGGGTGACGTTGCGGAAGGACTGCCAGGCCGAGCTGCCGTCGACCCTGGCCGCCTCGTAGAGCTGCTGCGGAATCGCCTGCAGACCGGCCAGGAAGACCACCATGCCGAACCCGAAACTCTTCCAGACACTCATCGCGATCAGCGCCGGCATCGCCCAGAAGTCACTGATCAGCCAGGCCGGACCGTTGATGCCGAACCATCCGAGCACGGTGTTCGCCAGGCCGCCGTGCGGGATGTAGAGCCAGATCCAGACGAACGCCACCGCCACCGTGATCGTTGCGTAGGGCAACAGCAGCAGGGAGCGGAAGACCGCGATCCGGCTCAGTCCCTGGTTGAGCAACAGTGCGAGGCCGAGACTCACCAGGATGGTCAGCGGCACACTCACCAAGGTGAAGTACGCCGTATTGCCGAGCGCCGACCAGAACGTCGGATCGGGACCCAGGCGAGCGAAGTTCTTCAGGCCCGCGAATGTGGGAGAGCTGAACAGGTTCCAGTTCAGCAGCGAGATCACGCCCGCGGCGAGCACCGGACCGGCGGTGAAGATCAGGAACCCGATCAGGCTGGGCAGGATGAACAGCCACGCGGCGATCGTCTCCTTGTTCCGCCAGCGCGGCGTCGGGCCGGCCGGCGCGGCCTGAGGTCGCGGAGCCGTCCGCGCGGGGAGCGTGTCGACAGCCATCCGAGCTCACCCCTTCCTGGCTTCGGCTTGGCGGATGTTGTCCTGGTGCTGCTTCATCAGTACGTCGAGCCGCGGCTTCAGCCCGTTGAGTGCATCCGGTACGGAGACCTGGCCGAGGAACGTGCGCGGCAGGTCCTGGCCGAGCAACTGCTTGACCTGGTTCCAGTTGGTGGTGACATCGAACGGATGCCCGCCGGCCACCTTGCCGGCCAAGATCTCCTGCACCACTCCGAGGTTGTCGGGTGGCGGCTTGAATGCGCTGCCCGCCGACAACCGCGCCGGATTGTTCCGGCCGGCCTTCGCATAGATGTCGAGAGCACCGGTACTGGTCAGCGTCTTGAGCAGCTTCCACGCGAACTGCAGGTCGTCGCCCTTGACGCCGGACGGGATCGCGAACGCCGATCCCGACACTCGCGGCGTACTGCCGACCGGCCCGGCCGGGAACGGGATGACGTCCCAGTCGAACTTCGCCTTCCGGATATTGACCACCTGCCATGGACCGTTCTGCATAAAGGCGACGTTGCCCTCCATGAAGTTGGCCGATGAGCTCTCGGTGACCAGGTTGCTGATCGGTGGCGTCACCTTGTCCTTGACGAACAAGTCGATGACGAACTGGATCGCCTGACTCGCCTCCGGTGCGTCCAGGGTGCTGACCGTGCCCTCGTCGTTCATCACGTTCCCACCCGCGCAGTAGATCCAGGAGACCAGATCGTCGATCGCCGGCGCGCAGGTGAAGCCGTACTGGTCGGGCGGTCTGGTCAGCTCCTTCGCGAGCTCCCGGAACGTCGCCCATGTCATCGGTTCGGTCCGCGACGGCGGTGGGACACCGGCCTTGGCCAGTAGCGTCTTGTTGTAGTACAGGACGGTCGGCGCGACGTCGAAACCGATCCCGTAGGTCTGGTTGTTGAAGGTGGAGATCTTCCGGATCGCGGGATAGAAGTCGTCGAGCTCGAAGTCGGGGTCGGCGGCGAGCAGGTCGTCGAGCGGCCGGTGCGCTCCGCGGGCGGCGTACGTCGGGATCAGCGTGCCGTTCAGCGCGGTCACCAGGCCGGCCGTTCCGCTCACGAGTTGGAGGTCGAGCTTGGTCGGGTAGCCGCCGGACGGGGTCAGGGACGGGATCGACTCGACCTTCAGCTGCTGCTGGACGTACTCGCTGAAGGCCTCCCAGACCTTGCGTTCGGCGGGGCTGCTCGACCACATCGACCAGGTGGCAGCCCCCTTTGGGGTGGACGAGCAGGCGGTGAGTAGTCCGGAGGCGGCCGCGGCAGCACCGGTATATTTGAGGAAGCTGCGGCGGGACAGCTCTTTCATTGATGACTCCTCAGCTGAAGAGCAGGTCGATCGACTCGGCGCGGATCCGCTCCTCGTCGACCTGGACGCCCAGACCGGGCGCGGTGGGGACCGTCGCGACGGCCTTGGTGATGGTCAGTCCCTCGACGTACAGGTCGGAGAGCAGTTCAGGCCCGTTCAGCTCGGCCGGCAGGGCGAGGTCGAGCTGGCTGAACAGATGCAGCGCGGCCGCGAAGCCGATCCCGCAGTCGGTGAGCCCGCTGGCTAGGATCTCGACGCCGCCGGAGAGCGCTACCTGAGCGGTCTTCAGCGCGTTCCGCAGGCCACCGGACTTGCAGATCTTCACCACCACCAGATCGGCGGCATCCAGCCGGATCACCCGGGCCAGGTCCTGCGCGGTGAAGCTGCCCTCGTCGATCGCGATCGGCAGGTCGATCAGCTCGCGCAGCCGGTGCATGGCCAGCGTGTCGGTACTCGGTACTGGTTGCTCAACGCAATGAATCGTCCGGACGTGCCTGGTCCGGTCGAGCAACTGCTTCAGCGCGCTCGGACGGTATGACTGGTTGGCGTCCAGCCAGAGTGCCTTCGCGCCGGCAACCTCCGCGACGGTCTCGATCGCGGCGACGTCGGAGTCCAGATCGCCGCCGATCTTCACCTTGTACGCCGAATAGTCCGACGACTGCTGCGCGTGGCCCCGGACAGTGTCCGGGGCGCCGACCCCGATCGCCGAGCAGAGCGGTATCTCGTCGTGCACCTTGCCACCGAGCAACGCGTGCACCGGTACTCCGGCGAGCTTGCCGGCCGCGTCGTGCAGCGCGAGGTCGACCGCCGCGCGGGCGAAGGGAAAGCCGTTCGAGACCGAGGGACTCAGTCGCTTCGTCACGCGCTGATGGAAGAGCTCGACATCGAAGGGCGTCAGCTCGAGCAGGATGGGTTCGAGGTGACGCTTGATCACGACGGCGATCGTCTCGGCGGTTTCGTAGCTCCAGCTGGGGAGCGCTCTCTGCTCACCCCAGCCGACCACGCCGTCCTCGGTCGTGAGCTTCACGAAGACGACAGCCGCCGCCTGGTCCGGGGCCTGGCCGGGCGATCCGACGGCACCGCTGCCGAGGACGAAGTGCCGCGCGAACGGTACGGCGACCGGGAAGACTTCGACCGACCGGATCCTGCTCATGCCGCGATCGCCCAGCCGGCCGGATCGACGAAGCTCGGACCGCGCACGCCATGGTCGAGCCAGTTGAGGACGTCTTCCACGACATAACCTGCCAGCGCGAGGTGACCTTCGACGGTGTCACCGGCGATATGCGGGGTGAGCAACAGGTTCGGCGCGGCCAGTACGTCGGGGCCGAACCTCGGCGGCTCGGGGTCGTAGACATCCAGCGCCGCGAACAACCGGCCGTCGAGACAGTGCTCCAGCAGCGCCGCCTGGTCGATGGCCGGTCCGCGCGAAGAGTTGACGACGATCGCCTGGTCGGGCAGTTGCTCGATCAGCTTCCGGGTCAGCAGACCGCGCGTCTCCGGGACATCCGGTACGTGGATGGACAGCAACCGGCACTGCAACGTCTCTTCCAGCTCCGCCGTCCGTACGCCGAGCTGCTGCGCGCGCTCGGGTGTCAGGTACGGGTCGTAGACCACGATGTCGCAGCCGAAGGGCTTGAGCAGCGTGATGAGCGCCCGGGCTGTCGAGCTGGCGCCGAGGATGCCGACCTTCTGGCCGGCGAGCTCTCCGCCTCGCAACTGCGGCTGCTTCCAGCCACCCGCACGCAGGGCCTGGTCGAACTGGGGGAGTCTGCGCGCCAGCGTGAGCATGGACGCCAGGCAGTACTCGCCGACCGACCAGGCGATTCGCGTCCCGGCGGAGAAGACGGCGACGCCCTGGTCGAGGATCGCCGGGTCGACGAGCTTCTTCACCGAGCCGGCCGCGTGTGCGACCACCTTGGGTCCGTTGCCATCGGCCCACAGCGCCTTGTCGAGGTGCGGCGTACCCCAGCTGGTCAGGACGACATCGCTGCCGGCGGCGAGTTCGAGGTTGAGATCGGGACGGGCCCAGCTGACCTCGAATCTCTCGGCGAGCAGCTCGCGGGTCTGTGGGCTGCAGACGTCGTCGGCCCGGTCGGGCGTCATCAAGACGGCAAGCTTGGACAAGCTGACTCCTCGGGTCGGAACTCCTTGAGCTCGAAGGTAAGGGCTTTCCGTTATGCTCGTCCAAACCCATTTCCGCATGGACCAATACCGTGGGGGCATCAGATGGACCTCTCGCTCCAGCAGTTGCGCGGCTTCGTCGCGGTCGCCGAGGAACAGCACTTCGGCCGCGCCGCCCAGCGGCTGAATCTGACCCAGCCGCCGCTGACCCGGCAGATCCAAGGGCTGGAGCGCTCTCTGGGCGTCTCGTTGTTCGACCGGACCGGCAGGGGAGTGCGGCTCACCGCCGCGGGTGGCGTTTTCCTCGAGCACTGCCGACGGGTCCTGGCGCTGCTCGAAGTCGCGCCCGAGGCGACCCGGCGGGCTGCCGACGGACAGACCGGCACGTTGCGAATCGCGTTCACCGCGATCGGCGCGTACGCCGTACTGGCCGACTTCCTGACGATGGTGAGCAAGCGGACCCCGGCGGTGACGGCGGAGCTGACCGAGTTGGTGAGCCCGGACCAGTTCGAGGCGCTGGCGAATCTGGAGATCGATCTCGGGCTGGTGCGGCCGCCGATTCCCGACCAGTTCGACTCGGTGCTGGTGCATTCGGAGGATCTCGTGCTCGCAGTACCGGCCGATCACAAGCTGGCGGATGGCGAGAGAGCGGTCTCTCTGGCTCAGGTGACCGACGACTACATCGGCTACAGCCCCGAAGGCTCGCAGTACCTGCATGACATCTGCGCGGCGATGATCGGCATGAACCGGTACGCCGTCAGCCAGCTCGCCTCGCAGGTGCCGACGATGCTGGCACTGGTCCGCGCCGGTCTCGGGTGCGCGCTGATTCCGCGATCGATCATGGCGATGGGGGTGCAAGGCGTTCGGTACCGCGAACTGGAGGCAGCTGATGCGCACTCGGTGACGCTGCACGCGGCCTGGAGCCCGGACAGCCCGAACCCGGCCCTTCAGCGCCTGGCCGAGTCGCTGAAGGGCAACCCGCGCCTCGACGCTTGACCTAGAGTCGACTCTAGTTCGTAGTGTCGTGGCCATGAGCACCCCACAACACAAGATCGGCTCGGGCTTCGGCCACGACAGCACGGCGGACGACGTCCTGAGCGGCATCGACCTCACCGGCAAACTCGCGCTCGTCACCGGCGGCTACTCCGGCCTCGGACTGGAGACGACTCGCGCACTGGCGAAGGCGGGCGCGCACGTCGTCGTACCGGCGCGGCGGCCGGCGGCTGCTCAGGAAGCGCTCTCTGGGATCGATGGAGTCGAGATCGCTGAACTGGATCTGGCCGACCTGGACAGCGTTCGCTCATTCGCCGACGGCTTCCTCGCCTCCGGCCGGACGATCGACCTGCAGCTCAACAACGCGGGCGTGATGGCCTGCCCCGAGACCCGGGTCGGTCCTGGCTGGGAGGCGCAGTTCGCGACGAACCACCTCGGGCACTTCGCGCTCGTGAACCGGCTCTGGCCGGCGCTCGCCGACGGCGGTGCACGGGTGGTGTCGGTGTCCTCGGCGGGGCACCGGCGCTCGGACATCCGCTGGGACGACCCGCAGTTCGAGCAGGGCTACGACAAGTGGGCGGCGTACGGGCAGGCGAAGACGGCGAACGTGCTGTTCGCCGTCCAGCTCGATGCCTTGGGCAAGGACTCCGGCGTACGGGCCTTCACCTTGCACCCGGGCGGAATCCTGACACCGTTGCAACGGCACCTGCCGCGCGAGGAGATGGTTGCCTTCGGCTGGATCGACGAGGACGGCAACCCGCTGAACCCGGCGTTCAAGACGCCGGAACAAGGCGCCGCGACCCAGGTCTGGGCGGGTACGTCGCCGCAACTCGACGGCCAGGGCGGAGTCTTCTGCGAGGACTGCGAGATCGCGGAGCTGTCGACGGACGATGCGCCCGGAGTACGGCCGTATGCGGTTGATCCCGCGGCTGCAGCGCGGCTGTGGACGCTGTCTGCCGAGCTCACCGCCGTGAACGCCTTCAGGTAATCTGGCGGCATAACTACCTCCATCATCGTCAGCACCCTCCGCGCCGCCGGCTGTGTCTTCGCCGAGGACGAGGCGGACCTGCTGATCGCCGCGGCCCGCGACGACGCCGAGCTCACCCGCATGGTCGAGCAACGCGTCGCCGGGCTGCCGATCGAGCACGTGGTCGGCTTCGCGGAGTTCTGCGGACTGCGGATCTCGTTGGATCCTGGCGTATTCGTGCCGCGTCGACGGACGGAGTACCTGGTCGCCGAAGCCATCGCGCTCAGCCGGCCGGGTGCGGTGGTGGTCGACCTCTGCTGCGGCTCCGGCGCGTTGGGTGTCGCCGTTGCCGCCAAGCAAAGCATCGAGCTGTACTCCGCGGACATCGAGCCGACGGCGGTCAGCTGCGCCAGACGCAACGTCGAACCGATCGGCGGGCAGGTCTTCGAAGGCGACCTGTACTCCGCCCTGCCGGGCTCATTGCGCGGGCGGATCGACATCCTGCTGTCGAACGTGCCGTACGTGCCGACCGACGAGGTCCGCCTGCTGCCCGCGGAAGCGCGATTGCACGAACCCTTGGTGACGCTCGATGGCGGCGGCGACGGCCTGGAAGTCCTTCGCCGTGTCAGCGTCGAAGCACGTTCTTGGCTCGCCGTCGACGGCAGCGTGCTGGTGGAGACCAGCGAGGAGCAGGCGCCGATCGCTGCTGCGGTATTCGAGCAGGACGGCTTGGCTGCCCGCATCACGACGTCCGACGAGCTGTACGCCACGGTGGTCATCGGCACGAAGCTACGGTGAAGGCCATGAGCATCCCCGAGGTCAGGCCCGCCACCGCCGATGATCTGGCTGGTGTCGTCGCCTCCAGTGCTGCGTTGTTCGCCGAGGACGCGGGACAGCGGGATCGGTTTCGCAATCCGGACTGGCCCGCGGCACATGGCGAGAAGTGGTGTGCGGAACTACTCGCCGATCCGGATGCGCAGGTGTTCGTGGCCGTTGCGGATGGCGAGATCGTCGGACACCTGGTCGGGATCTACGCGCCGCCGTCGGCGATGTGGCTGGTCGCTCGGGCCGAGCTGATGAGCATGTTCGTGCGGGAGACATCGCGCGGTCGTGGCGTGGGCGGGCGGCTGGTGGACGCGTTCGCCGAGTGGGCCAAGCAACGAGGCGCGGTGCGGCTGCACGTTACGGCGTACGCGGCGCGTTTGCGCGCCAGGTTCGATAGTGGTGGCCGTCCGTCCGCCCACACCCAGCACGGAGCGGTTGGTGTTGCTCGCGCTCAGACTCTGCGGAGTACGTGGAGCAAGTACTCGCGGCGGTTGAGGGGGTCGTTGTCGGTGCGGGGGCGGTTGGGGAGCTGGCCCGTGACGGGTTGGTAGCGCTCGAAGGCTGACTCCAGGACGCCTTCGCCGCGGGAGAGTCCTGGCAGGTGCTGCTCTAGTTGGTAGACGGCCGCTGCTGGGATTTCTCCTTCCAGGATTGAGGTTTCGGAGCCGAGGGCCGGGACCTGCGGGATCGCGCGGAGGCGAGTCAGAGCCGCGAGAACACCTCGCACCGTGTCGGTCGGGATGTCCAGCTGGAAGCGGTGCATCGGCTCGAAGACCGTCGTACCGGCTTCTTGCAGGGCTGTCATCAGCACGAGTGGCGTGAGGTTGCGGAAGTCGCCGGCCGTGCTCGACATGCTCTTGTCGAACACCGCATGCGCGTGACTCTGCCGCGCGGAGTACCCCGAATGCGTCATCACCACCGTCGCATCGGGGATCTGCCAGCCGTGCACACCTTGCCGCATCGTCTCGTGCACGGTCTCCTCGACCGCCTTGATGAACGCGTACGGCATCGAGCCGAGCTCGACTTCGAGCTTGAACGTAACGCCGGAGTTCAGCGGCGCCGGCTCCACCCGCAGGCCGATCGTCGCGAGGAACGGGTTCGGATCCTGCTTGTTGAACTCGACCGCCGCACCGGTGCCGTCGAGCCGCTCGATGCAGATCGTCGTCGTCTCCCGGAACGTGACGTCGATACCGAACTCGCTCGCCAGCGTCGTCTGGATGACCTCCTTCTGCACCTCGCCGTACAGGGACACGAAGGTCTCCTGGCGGATGTCGTCCTGGCGCAGGTTGATCAGCGGATCCTGCTCGGCGAGCTGAGAGAGCGCTACCTGCAGGTTGCCCTTGTCGGACGGTCTGGCCGGCGCGATCACGGTTTCCAGGGTCGGGGGAGCGAAGTAACCGCTCTCTGCGGTGCTGCCCTCGATGCCGATCGCGTCACCTATCTGGATGTCGCCCAGCCCCCACAACTTGCCGATCTGGCCCGCCGACACCTCCGGCCGGGTCAGCACCGAACCGCTGTCGAAGACGCTGATCGCGGTCACTTTCGATTCCTTGTCACCGTGGAATCGCAGCCGATCCCGGGTCCGGATCGCGCCCGAGAACATCCGTACGAAGGCGATCTTCTCCCCGGCCGGACCTCGCTCCACCTTGAACACCGAGCCCGACACCGGGCCCTCGACATCGCCCTCACTGGCCGGCAGCAGTTCGCGGATGCCCGCGATCAAAGCGTCCGTGCCGGCGCCGGTGATCGCGGAACCGAAGTACACCGGGTGTACGAGTGCCCGCTGCGTCTGCTCGGCCAGGCGGGTACGCAGGGCGTCGTACGAGAGCGCTTCCTCGTTGTCCACGTACGTCGCGAGCAGTTGGTCGTCATGCTCGGCGAGCAGATCGATCATGGCGAAAGTGAATCCCGCATCGTCTCGCCCGTACGGCGTGAACGCGGCGTCGCGATCGCCGAGGCTGGTCGGCTCGCCCATCGCGATGAAGTCAGCCGACAGCCTGTCGGCGATGCTCTTCAGCAACTCCGCTGCCTGGGCTCCGCGACGGTCGAGCTTGTTCACGAAGATCAGAGTCGGGATCCGGAGCCGTTGCAGCGTGCGCATCAGCACCCGGGTCTGCGCCTGCACGCCCTCGACCGCGGAGATGACGAGCACCGCGCCGTCGAGCACGCTGAGCGCCCGCTCCACCTCGGCGATGAAATCCGGGTGACCGGGAGTGTCGATCAGGTTGACCGTGACGTCGTCGATCGCGAATGAGACGACCGCCGACTTGATCGTGATGCCACGCTGCCGCTCCAGCGCCAGCGAGTCGGTCTGGGTGCTGCCGTCATCGACACTGCCGACCTCGTCGATGACCCCGGCGGCGTACAGCAGCCGCTCGGTCAGGCTGGTCTTACCGGCGTCGACATGCGCCAAAATCCCCAAGTTCAGTGTTCTCACAAAGCTTCATGTCCCTTGCTGAGGTGGAATGACCTTTCTGGTCGGACATGAAGTGAGGTCGCATGAGACTGCGCTCCTTTGGTGAGAACTCGACGTGGTGCCGTTCAGGAGTACACCAGAGAGCGCTCCCTGGCGGCAATCGGTTTTCCCTGCGCTCCACTCCAAGTGGTCCTCTCCGCAGCTTCCCGATTGGTCCTTCAGGCGAGACCAGTGCTCGTCGAGGATCGAAGCACCCAGTTCGTGAACTATCAATCTGCTGAAGGAGTAGACGTGACGATTCAGAGTGACGTACGGGAGTTCAGTGGCGGAACGCGCCGGCGCAATCGGGCTCTCGCGGTGGTCGGGGCCGTCGTGGCGGCCGTCCTGGTCTGGGTGGTGGGCGAGCCGTTGCTCGGCCACGACATGGTCATCAAGGCCGAGGGGCAGGAGCCGCAGGACCTCGGGGCGAGCGCGATGGTCATGTTCTCGCTGTTCTTCTCCCTGCTGGGCTGGGCGCTACTGGCCCTGCTGGAGCGCGTGACCCCCCGCGCCGCCCTGATCTGGACGGTCGTGGCGCTGGTAGTCCTGGCCGTGTCGTTCTTCTTCCCGCTGTTCACCATCGAGGCGTCGAGTGGGACCAAGGTCGTGCTCGCGCTCGCCCACGTCGCGGTCGCCGCAGTGCTCATTCCGGTGTTCCGGGCGACCTCGACGAACGCCCGCAAGTAGGGGCCGGAACTGGCACGCGAGATCATGGGCGTGCTCGATCAGGCATCGATCAGTCGATGAGGGTGCCGATGTGGGCGCCGGAGCTGATTGCGGCTGCTGCGCCCTGGCGTTCGATGTCGAAGACGTGGAGCGGTAGGCCGTGGTCGCGGGCCAGGATGAAGGCGCTCTGGTCCATCACGCCGAGGCCCTTGGTGATGACCTCCTGATAGCTGAGCCGGTCGAAACGGCGGGCGGTCGCGACCTGGTTCGGGTCGGCGTCGTACACGCCATCGGTACCGTTCTTCGCGACCAGTAACGCGTCCGCATCGAGCTCGATCGCGCGCTGGACCGACGGATAGTCGGTGGTCGTGAACGGCTGCCCGTTCCCGCAGGCCAGCAGTACGATCCCGCCCTTCTCCAGATGACGCAGCGCGCGCAGCCGGATGTAGGGCTCGGCCAGATTGTTGATCGGGATCGCGGTCATCAGCCGGACGTCGTCCGCCCCGAGCGCCGCGAGCCGCCCGCGCAGCAGGACCGCGTTGATCACCGTGCCGAGCATGCCGATGTTGTCGGCCTCGACCCGATCGATGCCCCAGTCCTCGGCCCGGTTGCCGCGGAACACGTTCCCGCCACCGATCACCACGGCGACCTGTACTCCGGTGTCGTGCGCGGCGATCACCTCCCGGGCGAGATGAGTCAGGCTGTCGCTGTTGAAACCGAACTCGGCCGATCCCGCGATCGCCTGGCCGGATAGCTTGATGACAAGCCTTCGGTACATGGGTCTCCTCACTGAAACCTTCCCGCCCCAACCGCCCCTAGCTCTGCGCGGATCAGAAGGCGGTGATCGTGCGCGGCGCCCGCTCCGCCCGAGCCAGCGTACGCAGTACTGCGGTCGCTCCGTGCCGACGAACGGAGAGTCGCGTGAGCAGACCGACCACCGACTCCACCGCACTCGGCGGAAGCTCCGGTGTCGGCAGCCCGACGCTGACGGCCAGATCGTCGGAGTGCACGGCCAGCTCCATCAGCCTGGTGAGCAGCATGTCGTCGAGCATCAGCGACCAAGGTCCCCACAGCGAGATCCGCACCGGACGGTCGGCGACCGATGGGAGATCGGCACGCAACTGCTCCAGCGCCGCGTCCAACCGATCAGCCAGCGCCTCGGGGCCGTCGGCCGCGACGAGATCGCCGCCGGACCGGATCCGCACGCTGATCTCGTCGTCCAGACCGGCGTCGATCCATTCCACCCGGTCGTAGTGATCGAGCACCGAGATGGTCGGCTCGGTCGGGATCGGCGCGACGACGATCTCCGGGATCGCCAGCACCTGGTAGGCGAGATGGCCGGCGAGCCCGCTGACGCCGAACTCCTCCAGCGCACTTGGATTCGACCATGCTTCGGCCACTGCGGGGTCGCGGAGTAGCTGTGCGGCGGACGCGCCGACAGCGAGGAAGTCGTCTCTGATCGCAGCCACGCCTCACATTCTGGCCCCGATGTGCCCGTTCACGCCCTGCCCGAACGGGCACTGGCGTGACAGATTATCGCGACAGTCTCGGTGGCAGGGTCGTCCAGATCGATCTCTTCTCCCAGGACGAGGAGACAGAACTCCTTAGCTGCTGTCGCAGCGGCACGTGGATTGCGGCATCTCCAGACCGACTGGAGCCCGTCCGACAAGTCCCAGCCTACGGGCTGAACCATAGCCAGGGGAGGAGGCTTCGGTTCGGGCTAAAATCTAGGTAGATTGGATTTACGTAAATCAAATCTACCTGATGGAGCCCGGTTGTGACTGGATTCATCGGTCGACACAATGAACTCGCTCTGTTGGACAAGCGCCTGCAGAGAGTGACGGCTAGCGGGACAGGCGCTGCTGTTGCAGTGCGAGGCCGTCGGCAGGTCGGTAAGTCCCGGCTCGTTCAGGAGTTCTGCGATCGCGCCGATGTTCCCTACATGTACTCGACAGCTACCAAGGGCGCGTCACCGGTGGAGGCTGTGTCCAGCTTTCTGACAGATCTTAGAGAGTCTGCTCTCCCCGTGGATCAGGAGCTCGTCTCACTCACTGCGTCCGGCAGTTGGCCAGACGCATTCCGCATTCTCGCCTCGGTCATTCCGACGTCTCCGTGCGTGGTGGTCCTTGATGAGGTCCCATGGCTGGCAGAGCAGGATGGCCTCTTTGACGGAGCCCTTCAGACTGCGTGGGACCGGTTGCTGTCATCACGCCCTGTCCTGCTGCTCCTCCTTGGTAGCGATCTGCACATGATGGAGCGCCTCACGGCTTATGACCGGCCGTTCTTCGGCAGGGCTGACAATCTCGTTCTGGGGCCGCTGAACCCCGCGGACACCGGCGCAGCCCTGGGCTTGGAGGGTGCTGACGCTATCGATGCGCACCTTGTCTCGGGTGGTCTGCCGGGCGTCTTGCGTACCTGGACGCATGGAACGCCCGCTCTGGAGTTCCTGCGGGCGGAGTGTGCTGACCCGGCGGCGGCGCTCTTCAGCGTGCCCGAGGCGGCATTATCGGCCGAGTTCCCTAGTCCGGATGCATCCCGACGGGTGCTGGAGGCAGTCGGCGCCGGTGATCGGACCCGTGCCAACATCGCCGCCACAGCCGGCAACCGGGACGGGGCGCTCCCTTCGGGCGCCTTGACTCCGCTTCTTCATCGCCTGGCGGAGGAGAAACACGTCCTGTCGGTAGACGAGCCGCTGTCTGTGAAAGCAGGAAGGCCGGCCCTCTACCGGGTGGCCGACAGCAATCTCCGGTTGTACCTGGGTGTCCTGCGCGTGGCACACGAACAAGCTCGCCGGGGTCGCCCTGAGGCGGGCATTCGTGTGGTGGAGCGACGTTGGACGGCATGGCGTGGCCGCGCTGTCGAACCGCTGGTTCGTGAGTCCCTGGAGCTTGCCGCGGTCGCTGGAAGCCTTCCTTGGCCGGATGTCGGAGTCGTCGGCGGCTGGTGGAACCGGCAGTTCGATCCGGAGATCGATCTGGTTGGCGCTGACCGGGCTCCGGTCGCGATGCGCTTGTTCTTCGCGGGTTCGATCAAGTGGTTGGCCGGGCAGTTTGACGCTCATGATCTCGGCGCGCTTCGTGGCAGCGCTGCGCAGATCCCGGGTTTCGACCCGGCTGCATGCGGCCTGATTGTCGTTTCGCTGTCCGGTATCGCAGCCGAGGTCGATTCGAGCCTCTTGGATCTCGCCTGGACCCCGAAAGACATCGTGGAGGCTTGGCGGGCCTGAGGCTAGCGTTCGGGGCGGACGGTGTCACTCCTCGATCGGGGGACTGATGACCTGGTCCAGAGAGCGGTAGGTGCGGTTGCTCGCGGCCGCGGCTCGTTGCTCCCGGCCGGTGGCTTCGATGTAGTTCTGGCTGGTGGCGAGGCTCGCATGGCCGAGCAGTCTCATGATCTCCGTCGCGGTCGCCCCGTCCTCAGCCAGTCTGGTGGCGAAGGTGTGGCGCAGAGCGTGCAGGTTCGCGCCGGCTGGAACGCGATCGTGCAGTCCGGCCCAGCGGTAGCAGGACCTCACCAGATACTCCAGGCCACCGCGGCCGATCGGCTCGCCGGTACGGTCCAGCAACAGCTTGGTGGAGCGGCCGAATCGCTTGCTGGGAAAGCGTTGCGCGCACGATTCGACGTACGTCTCGATGATTTTGGCCATGATCGGCTCGACCGGGATGGAGCGGTCGCGGCTACCTTTGCCAAGGATGTGCAGGCGCATCTCGCCGGGTCGGCCGGCGAGCGAATCGGCGGTGAGGGTGCGCATCTCGGCTGATCTCAGGCCGGCGACCAGGCCGAGCGCGATGACCAGGACGTCGCGCTCCGGCCACGGGTCGCGGGAACGCCGTACGCCGTCGGCGACCGAGCGCAGCAACACCTCTGGGGTGTCGTCGCCGCGAAGAGGCTTGGGGGAGAGGGGAGGGGTTTTGGGTCTGGCCACTGCTCCCATCGGGTTGCCGGCCAGGAGGTTGTCCGACACGCAGAAGGTGAGGAACTGGTTCCAGGTGGACCACGCGCGCAGTACGGAACTCTTGGCGTGGTCGTCGGCGAACGCACCGAACGCGGCGCGCAGTTCATGCGCGGTCAGCTCGTCGACCTCGAGGTCTTCGAGGCTGCGGTCGAGGTTGGCGCAGAGCAGCGTGGTGATGCCGGCGAGATCGCGGCGGTAGGCGTCGGTGGTGTGGGGGGAGTCCTTCCGGGGACGCCGGGCAGCGAAGAACGCCGACTGAGCCGCGAGAACCTTCATAGGGGGAGTTCTACAGACCGCCACCGACAGTTTCCGGCTGACTCCCCCAGGCCATGTCGTTGCGCTAGGCAACTACCTACGCAACTGCTGCATAATGGTGATTATGCATGACAAAACCGCCGCGAGCGGCCCGTGCGAATCCGCGGGGGATCTTTGGATGCGCACGCATCCGACGGTCGCCGCCAGACCGTCGCCGGCCGGATCTCGTCCACTGACTCGTCCGACCAGCTCGCTTACGTTGCCGCTGACAGAACTTGCTGCTGCGCGACCCAGGCCACGGAATGCTTTCAGAGTCAGCTAATCGAGAGCCCTGAGCCCCTCAGTCAGCCTTGTCCCTGGATGTCCGATAACTGACATTATGTCAACTAGTAGGCTGCGTATTGCATCAGATGAATCACCGATGCGGACTGCGTGCCACTACCCCGGCGACCTCGAGTGCCCTCCGTCGCTGGTTGCCGACGCCCTCGGGTACAGCCACCAAGTCGCGTTCCTCCATGCTGAGAAGGCCGCAGAACCCTGGGCGCGCTACGCGGGCCGCCGTGTCCGCTCGCCGTAATGCACGCAGCAGGACTCCTCGTCCGAGGCGTTGCGTTGACCGCCTGAACCCGCACCGATGAGAGGGCGCAAACGTCCTGCGAGCAACCGCGCGCTCCGGCCAGGGGCTGAGAGCCCGGTGTCTATACCTTGCTCGCGACCACCATGTAGTTCTCGGCCTCAAGATCGAACGTGCTCACTTCCGTCCGGAGTCCGACCAGGTGCAGCTCGACTTCGAGTTCCTCGTACCGGTAGGGCCAGCAGGACAGCAGTTCCGAGCGGACAAGAACCAACCCAGTCGCGTCAACTTGCGCGATCGCAATCTCGATGTGGTGCTCCTCCTCCCAATGCGGCGCAATCTCCCAGCGGTAGACCACGACGGCATCGCGACCGTTCCGGCGGACGAGTCGGTCACTGATGTCCAGCCGGGAACCTCTGGCCCTCACGAGTTCCCAAGTGCGGGATGTGAGTACCAGGCGCCCGCCAGCGCGCAGAAGCCGTGACATCGACTCCAGAGCAGCACCCCTGCCTGTCGCGCCCGCGGCATGGTGAAGCGAGTTGCCAACGCAGAACACCATGTCGAACGTGCCGTCCTCGAAATGGTCGGGCAACTCTTCCCAGTTCGCCCGCACGGCCCGGACGGATGCCCCGAACTCCTCAGACAACTCTGCCGTCCGACGAACCATCGCTTCGCTGGCGTCAGTTGCGACAACTTGTATGCCACGACCGGCGAGGCCAACCGCCAACTGTCCGGTTCCGCACGAACAGTCGAGGACGTGAGCGTTCGACGGTAGGAGACTGAGGACCTCATCGAACGACGCAGCGAACTCGGCTGGAGGCAACTTTGCATCCGAGATGAGCCATTCGTACACCTCGGCAAGCACGTCATAATCCGTCACAACCACTACCTCCGTCACGCGGCACACTCACCGTGGGACGTCAGTCCATCAGCGGAGCAAGCCGGGCACCAATGGTTTTCGCAAGGACAACCCGTCCGCGCATGCCGCGGATAGCGCGAGCTGATCCGCTCGGTCATTCGCCGTGTTCGGCGCTTCGGAACTATCAGTACGTCCGAACTTGATACGCAGCGTGTCCAGTTTGGCCCACGATCCTCGTCGAGGGTGAGCTGTCGAAGCGCCTCCAATCGTTCCCGGACCGAGCCGATCACGCCGAGATCCTCGCCTGGCTGCTCGGGCGGGCACCCGCGCCGAGCTGGCCGGGCCTTGGTAGCGGCAATTGGCCGCCGACGCTGGGACTCCCTGCCGAACGGAGCTGAAACTCACGGACAACCAGAGCTCTCTCCATGAATCGTCACAGCCACCTATCCAACTCATCGGTGTCTGATCGCCCGGGTTACCAGTTACGCCCTATGGGAGCGTTCTTGACCCTCCCCCCGAGCAGCCGCCCCGACGCTGCTTGGACGTTGATTGCCCGCTCTGCGGCCTCTTGACGACCTTGTGGAGTATCAGGATGTGCAGGGCGCGGTCGAGTCGGGCCGGCGGGCTAGCTTGCCGGAGGCCCTGTCGATGAACACCTCGTCGCAGCCGGCTGCGTCGAGCGCGTCGTGCTGGGCTTCAGGGTGCTGGTCGCGCGTGGAGACCCGTCCGTAGCCGATTCGCAGAACAGAAGCTGTATCGCGAACCCCCGACAGCGTGACATTGCCGCGTACACCGGTTGCGTTACAACACTCCCACGCTCAGCGGTTTCAGGTGACTGGGGCGTCTCCCGAACGGCGTTTCTGCGCCCTCGTCGCCGGCCCGCACGAGTACGTCAGCACCGCTGCTCACTGCGTGAGTGGAAGCTGGGTAGCTTACGACGCACGAACACGGCCGCCTCCAGGCTCCAGTTGGCCGACGACTGGATCGACCTGCCTGAGCCGCTGACCACCCTGCTGCGCTCCTACCTGCAAACGCGCTCCGCGAGGCCGGCCTCCGCCCCTCGCCGCCCGGAACTACACCTGGCTCCAACTCGTTCGCGAAGCACCGCCCGCCATCCTCGCCAAGACCCTCGGCATCACCCCGAAAACCGCGATGCAACACGCCACCCGCTGGCCCGACTACCTTGCCTTCGCCGCAGCCAAGACCTCAGCCACTCGTCCCTGACCGAACGCGGCGCTCACGTGCAGATCACGGCGTCCGGAGGCCGGCCCTTCAGAAGCCGAAGGAGTTATGAGGCTCAGGATCGGTACGGAACATCCGCGCAAGCTTCCCGACTGCGTTTCCGGTGAGAGGGAGGAGATGTCCGGCCTGGGTGAGGTCGTGGGCTGACATTCCGCCCAGGTACAGCGAACTGAGTGCCTGGATGTCGATGACAAGGTCCGCCAATCCGGTGGTCCGTGAGAGTTGCGCGGTGGGCCCGTCAGCAACCAGGCGCCAGGTGCCGACGTTGGCGGGACACATGGTGTCGTCCTCGATGGTGAAGGTGATTTCGCCTGGCACTTCGTATGCCCGACCTTCAAGGGCTTTCTGGACGTCGAGGATCCGCGCCCACAGGTTGTCGGACTGCCGGGTGATACGAAGGGCACGAGGGTTGGCGAGCATCCACTTCAGCGGTTCCTCTCGTGGGCGAGCGGGGGCGATGACAATCTGGGTGAGGTCGAAGTCGAGGAGCAGCGCCCACATGGCACGGTAGGCGGCCGGATTCGTGGCCTCGAACGCTTCGACGATCAGCGAGCCGGCCTGCTCAGCGGTCCTGGACCAGGGCAGCCGGAAATGGGCGATACCATCCACAGTGCCGTCCGGGTGGCGGTGGATCAGATAGCGCAGGGGTCCGTCGGTGCCCGACGCTGCGTCGGTGAGTCCGTCCCAGCGCCCCGGCAAGGGAGAGAGTTCGCCGACCCGCCCCGCGCGCACTGCGAGATGAACAGCCGGCCACTCGGCTGTTGCGGTAGCGGCGTCGACCAACTCCAGGGATCCCTCATCCGGCTCGGCGGACAGCAGTCGCGCCTCGCTACGGCGGATCTCCCACCTGGCGCGGAAGGTAGCTGGCGAGAAGCCGAATCGGCCATAGATGCTGCCCTCGCTCGCGCTCAGCATGGCGAGCGGCTCGCCGCGCTCGAGCGCGGCGTCGAACATCGACTGCATCATCAGACGCAGCAGCCCCCGTCGTCGGTGGGTTGCAATGACACCCGTCCCGGTCACACCTCCCATCGGGAGCGAACGCCCGCCCGGGACCGTCACGTCGAACGACAGCATGGCGGAAGCGCCCACCACTTTAGTGTCGACGAGTGCGGCGACTGGGTGGAAGGCGGCATCGGCCAGGTCGGCCTCGGCCCACTCTCCGAGTTGCTCGGCCGTCGCGGGCGTGCGTGGAGGCGGCCACGGCTCGGGGCCGCCGTGCCACGCCGCCGGAGCCGGCTCCCAACTGGGCAACCCGTTGGCAAACGGCAACGCCCGGTAGTAATCGGCCATCTCCGCGCGCGACGGTTCTCGGATCTCGATCTGCACCGGCCCATATCTACACGACGGCCACCACAACCGCAGCCCGTTTTCACCGACGCACAGCCCACGCGACGAGATACGCCTCTGAACGCCCAACTCATCGTCTCGGAACAGCTCGGCCTACCAGTTCCCCCTGCTTGGCTGGCCCGAGCCCGCGCTGGTCCGGGGTCGGGTGTTCAGCGCCTGGTCTCGTACCTGGTCAGGAGCACGCCGTCGGGAAACTTCCGGGTCTCCACCAGGTTCAGGTTCACCCAGTTGTCCAGGGCCGTGAAGAACGGCGTGCCGCCGCCCACCAGGACCGGGTGGGTGACGATCGCGTACTCGTCGATCAGCCCGGCCCGCATGGCCGCCGCGGCGAGGGTGGCGCCGGCGACGTCCATGGGACCGCCATCCTCAGTCTTGAGCCGGGTGATCTCGGTGACAGCGTCGCCGGTGACCAGGCGGGCGTTCCAGTCGACCGCGCTGGTCGTCGAGGAGAACACCACCTTCGGCATCTCCCGCCAGCGGCGGGCGAACTCGATCTGCGCCGATGTGGCGCCAGGCTGCTGGTCGGCGGTCGGCCAGTGGGAGCTCATCGTCTCCCACAGTTTGCGCCCGTACAGCGCCAGGCCCGTCGCCCCCACCCGGTCGGACCACCACTGGAACAGCTCGTCGCTCGGCACGCTCCAGCCGAGGTCGTCGCCGGGCGCGGCGATGTAGCCGTCCAGGCTCAGGTTCATGCCAAAGGTCAGTTTCCGCATGGCGTCAGCCTCCCGTGAGTCGGTACTCGGCGTACAGACCAACACGGCGCGGAAAGTTCATCGGTCAGACCACACCGAGGGCCGGTTGACCACCGCGCCAAGCGGATGCTGCGTACGGAAGGGAAGGGTTGCGGGAACCCTAGGGGACGCCGCAGATCGGCTCGCCGGGCCGGCGTCGTGGCGTCCCGCAAGAGCCGTCCGGGTCTATGTCCGGGACCGGTGCCACTTGCGACCACATACCCGGCCGCTCGGCCTGCCCATTGACACCCTTGATTGGGGGTCAATACGTCGGGTCTTGATACGCAGGCTGTCCACTAGTTGACGGCGTATTGCAGGGGTTACCTGCATCTGGCGGCGGCGGGTTAGTTAGAAACCCGTATCGCCGCAGGCCCCTGACGAATAGGCTCGCGCTCATGACCGACGGCGACTGGAGGGATGGCGGGCTCAGGCAGCGTCGGCCCTCCGTGGAGACTCTCGCCTGGGCTACCGATCCGGCGCTGCGGAGGACGCTGGCGGCCGCTGGTCTGCCAGCAACCGGGCGCTTTGTTCCAAAGGCCGGCTGGGTTAGCCGCGTGTGGGTCGGCGACGATTACGTCGTACGACTGAACAACGGACAATTCCGCGACGCGTATCGCCACGAGGCTACAGTCGTCAACCTGCTCGCCGGCAGCGAGGTCCCACACGCCCGACACCTCGCCTACGGCGACGGCCCGGACGGGCCGTGGTACATCTCCGAACGCCTGCCCGGCCGAACCCTGTACGACGCATGGCCGGCGGCGGACTCGCACACGCGCCAAGCAATGATCGAAAGCCTCGGCGCTGCGTTGCGCGCACTTCACCGCGTTCCTGTCCCGGCCGACCTGCTGCCGCCCTGGCTGGCCGACGCGCTCGCCGGCAAGCCGTGGCCTGCGTTCCACCCACCCGTAGTGAGCGCGACGCTCCAGCAGGTCGAGGCTGCCCGGCGACTGCCCAGTCATGACTCGCGCCTGCTCGCGGACGTCGCCGATTGGATCCAGGAGCGGCTGGCGGTGTTCGCCGCCGACGAACCCGTCCTCGTCCATGGTGATTTACATGGATCCAACGTGATCGTCGACCAAGGACGCGTCACCGGTCTTATCGACTTCGCGGAGGCGTTGGCTCAGCCAGCGGATGTCGAGCTCGATACCATCCTGCGCTGGTGCGCGAAGGCGCGAGAGTACCCACCCACACCCGACGAACAAGGGCTCGACGAGACCACACTCACAGAGGTCCCCGGATGGCTGCACGGCGCGTATCCGGAGCTGTTCGAGCGCGAGCATCTGCGCGAGCGGTTGAACTTCTATGACATGTACGGGGAGCTCGCGCTATACGCACACCACCCCCAGCCTGACATACGCGAAGCGGCGCAGGACCGCATCGCTCGCCTGCTTTCCGGCCATAACCATCTAGATGGACTCGTCTGGTAGTAGCCGCCGGTGGCCGGTCAATGGGGCGGCCTACGGACACCCCAGATCGGACGAATACGCGCGAACTCAATAGGCATCGCTCCCAGCTGACCCCTTGGCTCGAACTCGTCCGCGAAGCACCACCTGCAATCCTCGCCAAAACCCTCGGCATCACGCCGAAGACCGCGATGCAGCACGCCACTCGCGCCGGCACCGACTACCTCGCCTACGCCGCAACCAAGACCAGAAAAGCCTCAAGCCCCTAGCAGATCGTCTGCGGGCAGGCCCGAAATCTAGGCAGTGTCAACAGGTCGTTGGCTACCGAGTTCCTCTGCTTCTTGGTCAAGCCAGTCAAGTGCGATCGGGGCGACCTCGGCTGCAGTCAGATTTCGGGTGTCGAGGCAAAGATGCCGATTACGGGTGAGGAATCCGTCGGCCGGAGTCGACGTGGATCCGGTTGGATCCGTAGTCATTTGATGGGCTTCCATGCTACGGACGTTGCCATCAGACCATTCCACATTCCGCTTGCTCGGTTTGGCAGCCAGCCGAGTTTCGCCCCGGTTGCGCACTAGGCGCGTTTCAAGGTCAGCGGTCAACTCGAGCACGCATACCTCACCACCGGCCTCCTCGAACGGCGTGACGAGCTGTTCAACGTAGGCGGTATCAGCTGGGTCCCGCAGATCCCAGACGAATGTGAAGATCAAATCCACATTGTTGCGTGCGGCTTCTTCGATCACTCGCCGGCGGAACTCGATGTTCAAGACGTTGAATGGCGCAGTGCCGTAGCCGAAGACCTCAACCAGCGGCTCAATGGTGTGGTGATTGTGGAACAACCTGAAGTCACTGTGCGCGGCGATCTCTCGGCCCACCGTCATCTTGCCGACAGCCGGTGGTCCAATGATCAGAAGCAGCCGCATGGTCGGCAACAGTCCCAGACACCCGTCTCACGTGCAACCAGGTTCGCATCCGACCCGCAGAGCTGGCTGGCCGGCACCATCCTGATGTGCCAATGTCTGCTTACCTCGCCGGCCACTGGCGCGACCAACTCACGCCCTCATACAGCTCGGCTTACCCAGTTGTAGTCTGCGTATTGCATCAGGTGAATCAATCGCCGAACCTCGCGACTGGTACGGGCTTTGAGAGTGGTTGACCGGCTGTGTGTTCGGAATCTGGCAGTGGTTGACACGCTGGCGCGACATGCAGCAAGATCAGTTTTGGCGTTGACTGACGCCCAGCCTCTGAGGATCTGCCCCAGCCGGGCCTCGTGATGGCGAAGGGGAATCTGCCCTCAAGGTTGCTGCTACCTTTCCAGGCCTGTTTCGAGTGTCGCGCTGCTGGGGAGCGAGGACACGTCGAGGAGGCTTGCCATGACCAAGCAGGGCAGTTTCAAGCGGGCAGTGCGTCAACACGCACGCCGCTCAGGGCAGCGCTACACCGAAGCGCGTGTCGACCTGGAGATCGCCGAGCGACAGGCGTTCATCCACGATCGCCCGTTCGAACACGACGCGCTCACGGCCCACCTCGAAGCGCAATACGGGATTCAGATCACCTCGTTAGCCTCGATCGACGACGACCCCAACACGCGGCCGCGCGACTCGTGGCCCGGCCACTACCCCGCAACCCTGCTCCTCAGGTGCAAGGACGGCCCGCCATGGATCGCGCGGATCTTCTCCTCACCCGCCGACCAGGTCAGCCGGGTGGTGGGCGATGCGGGCATCCTGCGTTTCCTGTCCGCGCACAACTTTCCTGCCGAACGTTTGGCGCATCAGGAGCCGGTGTCGGTATTCAACGGCAGCGGCGTGATCGTGACCCAGTTCGTCGAGGGCGGCCGTCCCGATGCGGCCGCGATCCAGCACGAGCTCGGGAGCCTGCTCGGCCGGCTGCACAGCCTTCCCGCCGCCGACGGCGCGGTCGCTCGGCCTGGCGGCTCCGACGAATCCGGCGGCGGCGTCCATGTCGGACGACCG
This sequence comes from Kribbella catacumbae DSM 19601, assembly GCF_000372465.1. GTDB lineage: Bacteria > Actinomycetota > Actinomycetes > Propionibacteriales > Kribbellaceae > Kribbella > Kribbella catacumbae. Next base: position 33,638 of record NZ_AQUZ01000005.1, on the reverse strand, counting down.
AAAGAGGACCTTGCCGCGGCCATGAACTTCCTGGTGAGCGTCGAGGATGACGTTGCCCCCGAGGGCAGGGAGGGTTTCGAACTGCTCCGTGATCGGGTCGAGAATGCCGACGATGCTGAAGGCCTTCCCGAAGCCCTGACCCACGGCAACTACCACGCCTGGTCCGCGGTCGGCACGCCTGAAAGCCTTGTCATCGTCGGCTGGGCCGGATCAGGGCGCGGTCCACGGCTGCCTGCGCTCGCCTGGCTTCTCACGACCGCGGCAGAGGGCGGTCTATCACGCGTCGACGAGGCTGTTCGGGGTTACTCCGAACACATCCAGCTCACCGGCGAAGAGATCGACAGACTCCCCGGTGTCCTCCACATGAAACCGCTCTGGCTCGGCTGCCTCGACTATCGCCAAGCGGTGCTCAGCGGGAGAACGCCAACTCTGGAAGACGGTTGGCCACCCTGGGCCGCCGACCGCACCGATCAGGTCGAACGAATCGCGGCTCGCGCAGTTGCAGCACTACGCACCTGAACAGCGGGTCCGCGATCGCTGCCCGATGACCGGCGATCGAGCCGCCTTCGGCATCCGCGGGATCGGGCCGGATCTGTCGGTATCCAGCAACGCCGCGCGCCCAACGCGGCATGAGAGTGTGTTCGCGCCTAGTGTGCCGCCATGGTTGCCCAGATTCCGATCTCAGTCGCTGTACTTGTGCGCGACGGTCTCGTGCTCCTTGTGCATCGCCATCCATCGCGTCGGTGGTATCCCGACCGCTGGAGCTTCTCCGCCGGCGGACATGTCGAGTCGGGTGAGTTGCCTCACCAAGCCGTCAGTCGGGAATGCCTCGAAGAACTCGGTGTCCACGTCCACGACCCCGTACCCATCCCAATGACGGTCAGTGACCCGACCCTCGACGTGCACGCGTTCCTCGTCACGCGCTGGGACGGGGAACCTGTCAACGCCGCACCGGAGGAGCACGACGATCTTCGCTGGTTCCGGCCCAGCGAGCTCGCGGACTTGAAACTGGCCCACCCGGAGAGCCTGTCGAGCATCCTGAGCGCCGTCCAGGTCGCAACCGGATCCCACCGCCCATAGAGCCGAGCCCAGTACTCCGTCTCCGCAGCCTCACTCGGTGTTCGCACCAATGGTTCAGGACTCGTCACCGCAGACCTACTGGGCTTCGAGTACTGGGGTTCTTGTGGTTTGGGTGCGGTGTTGGCGGGGGCTGATGCCGCGTTCTCGTTTGAAGGCGGTGCTCAGGGCGAAGGCGCTGCCGTAGCCGACTTCGTGGGCTACCGATTCCAGGGTGGTGTTCGGGTCGAGGATGCGGTCGGCGGCCAGGGCGAGTCGCCAGCCGGTGAGGTAGGTCATCGGTGCCTCGCCGACGGTTTCGGTGAATCGCTTGGCCAGGGCTGCGCGGGAGATGCCGGAGTGGCTTGCGAGGCTTGCGACCGTCCATGGCCGGGCCGGTTGCTCGTGGAGTAGGCGCAGCGCGTTCGCGACGATGGGATCGCCGTACGCGCGGTACCAAGCGGGGCGCTGGGTCGCGTCGCGCGAGAACCAGGCTCGGAGGACAGCGGCGAAGACGAGGTCGAAGAGGCGGTCGAGTACTGCGTCCTGTCCGGGGCCGTCCTTGTCGAGTTCCGCGGTGAGGAGTGGGATCAGTGGCGGATCGAGTTCCGCGGCCGGGACCATGAGCATCGTGGGCAGAGCGGTGAGCAGCCGCTTGCTGACTTCCCCGCGCAACTGGTGACATCCCAGCAGCAATGAGGTGGAACCGCTGGAGTCGTTGCCCCACAGGCGCTCTCCAAGGCTCAGGCTGATCTCCTCGCCGGCCGCGTTGGTGCACCGCAGGCCCGGAAGGAGGATGACCTGGGGCTCGGTCGACGGACCGTCCGCGACAGTGAACTCGTCTGGCCCACGGAGCACTGCGACATCGCCCGGCCCGAGAGTTACAGATGCACCGGCGTCGTCGCCGATCCACGCTCCCCCAGCGAGCACCGCCACCAGCCCGACCGGCGCCTCGTCCCGCATCCGCACACCCCACGGCGGCTCCATCCGTCCCCGCAGCAGGTACGCTCCGCCTCCGCGTGGTCCGTCCAGCAACCTGGTCAACGCATCCATGTCCCTCAGGGTAGACGCTCGCGCATGTAATCAAGCCTTCTGACCATGGAGGCTCCAGCCTGGAGCGATTTCACTGGTCACATGACCAATCACACACAGCTCCCAGACCCACGGCTTTCGGGCCTCACTCTCGTTACCGCCGGCACCGGCAAGACCGGTCGCCGGATCGTGCAACGTCTGACGGACCGGGGCCTGCCGGTTCGGGTTGGCTCCCGGGCCGGCGACCCGCCGTTCGACTGGTCCGACCAGGGCACCTGGCAGGGCGCGCTGGCCGGGGTCGATGCGGCGTACGTGGCCTATCTGCCGGACATCGGCGCACCGCAGGCCGCCGACGACCTCGCCGCCTTCGCCACCCTCGCAACGGACATTGGGGTCGGGCGGGTGGTGCTGCTGTCGGGGCGCAACGAGCCCATGGCGCAACGCTGCGAGGAGGTACTGCAAAGCTATCCGTGGCAGTGGACGGTACTGCGCTCCTCGGTGTTCAGCCAGGATTTCAGCGAGGCGTTCTGGCTCGATCCGGTCCGCAGCGGCATCGTGGCCGTCCCGGCCGGTGAACTGATCGCCGAACCGTTCGTCGACATCGAGGACGTCGTCGACGTCGCCGTCGCGGCACTCACCGAGCAGCGGCATGCGGGGCAGGTCTACGAGCTCTCCGGGCCACGGTCGGTACCGCTGGCTGAGGCGACTGCCGAGATCGCTGCCGCCATCGGGCGACCGGTGCGCTACGAGCCGGTGACATCCGAACAGTACGTCGCGGCCATGACGGCGGAGGGAGTGCCGGCCGAGGAGGCCCAGTTCGTCGCCGACCTGTTCGCTGCTCTCTTCGACGGCCGCAACGCCGCGACCACCGACGGGGTACAGCGGGCGCTGGGCCGGGCACCTCGGGAGTTCCGCGACTTCGTCCACAAGACCGCGGGTACCGGCGTCTGGGACATCGACCACGAAGGCTGAGCCACTACCTCTCGTAGGAAACCCGTTGCGAGCGGGCGGCATCAGATGCTTGGTTGACCCCATGTCGTTGCCCTCCCCCACGCTGCACACTGCTCGCCTTAGCCTTCGTCCCTTCGACGACGCGGATGCGGACGACCTCTTCGCGCTACAGAGCAATGCCTACGTGTTGCGCTACTGGGACTCACCGCCCTGGAGCGAACGCGCGCGCTCCGAGCGGTTCATCACGGCTTGCCGGAAGATGGCAGAGGAAGGCACCGGGGCGCGGCTGGCCGTGGATCGCTTGTCCGACGGGGTGTTTCTCGGCTGGTGCAGCCTGAACAGCTGGAATCCGGACCTCCGCAGCGCATCGCTGGGCTATTGCTTCAACGAAGCGGCGTGGGGCCACGGGTACGCGACGGAAGCCGCGCGCGCTTTGCTGGGGTGGGCCTTCGACACGCTGGACCTGAATCGCGTCCAGGCTGAGGCCGACACCCGCAACCTCGGATCTGCCCGCGTGCTGGAGAAGCTCGGGTTCGTGCGGGAAGGAACGCTGCGGGAAGACTGCATCGTGAACGGCGACGTCTCCGACTCGTGGGTCTACGGTCTGCTTCGACGGGAATGGCGGGAAGAAGCTGTCGTTAATCGCTTTGCCTGGGCGATTCCTGGACGGTTACCGTGCGGCATGACTTCTCATCTCTTCGCACTGTCGTTCGATGCGCATGACCCGGGGCGGCTGGCGCGTTTCTGGGCCGGCGTGCTGGACCGGAAGTTGGCGGGCGACGGGGTCACGGTCCTGCCGAGTAGTGACTTGGGGTTCCCGATTCGCTTTCTGCTGACCCAGGCGGAGAAGACCGGGCCGAACCAGATGCACTTCGATCTGACGAGTGCGTCGCCGGAGGACATGCAGCAGACGGTGGCCCGGGCGCTCGAGCTTGGTGGTCGGCACCTCGACATCGGCCAAGGGCCCGAGATACCTCATGTGGTGCTCGCTGACCCCGAAGGCAATGAGTTCTGCGTTATCGAGCCTGACAACAACTTCCTGGCCGACACGGATGTGATCGGAGCGCTGTCGTCCGACGGATCGCAGCAGGTCGGGTACTTCTGGAGCGAGGCTCTGAGCTGGCCGCTGGTCTGGGACCAGGATGAGGAGACCGCGATCCAGTCGCCGCTCGGCGGCTCGAAGATCAGCTGGGGTGGTCCCCCGGTCAACCCGAAGACCGGGAAGAACCGCCTGGTTCTCGAGCTCGCGGCCGACGGCGATCAGCAGGCAGAGGTCGACCGTCTCGTCTCCCTCGGTGCGACTCGCGTCGAGGGCGAGCTGGACGAGGACGGCCGGGTGCCGATGCTCGATGCCGACGGCAACGAGTTCTGGGTGTTGGCTCCCCGATAACGCGACCAGTCCCCCGGTACGCCGTACGTACGGCGTACCGGCGGACTGAAGCTGCCGGGTCAGGACGGCCAGGGATAGAACTCGCTCGAGTCGATCTGCCGGCCGGCCGCGTCGTACCCGCGGACCACCCTGGCGGGGCGACCAGGATCGTCCTCATCGGGGTTCCGGAGGCTTGATCGTTACGTTGTGTCAGGGAATTGGCCGGCTGAGGGCTGTCATGTCGCGCTGTGTGAGCACATACTCAGGGCACAAATCCTGTGGGGGGACTCATGACAGACAACGTTCAGCCGGGAGGCGGCGGCCAGGCCGCTGAGGTCTCGGGGTGGGAGAAGTTTCTGATCGAGGCCGGGTGGGCGGCGTTTGCCGTCACCTTGCTCGGCTCCACCTCGGTCACGGCGCTGATCAGCAACGCGTCGGAGAAGCCGGGGCGGGCTGGTGCCGGTGACCTCGGGACACTGATTGTCGCCGGGCTGGCGGCGCTGGCGTTGACGCTCGGCGTGGCGATCTTCGTCGCGATCTACCAGAACAGCGATCCCAAGCCGACAAGCTACCCGCTCGCCATGCTGGCCATCGTGTGTATCGGAGGCGGGACACTGGTGGCGAACTTTCTGGGCTTCGCCACGGTTGGCATGCACGACCTGACGCAGGCCGTCAGCACCAACTCCAACGGGAACCCGGTGGTGACAGTCGGTGTCCTGATCGGTGCCTTCCTGATCGCGTACGGCTGGGTGGTGGCAGCCCAGGGGGACATCGTCGGTTTCTTGTTAGGACGCTGGGCAGCGATCCTCTCGCGGAACTGAGCTCAGGGCAGGGCCTCGGCGATCATGCGGAGGCCCTGTTGCTCGAAGTCTTCGGCGCCGACCTGGTGGGCCCAGGCCGCCGTGCCGATCGCTTCGCGGATGTACTGGCGTTGCCAGCTCTCTGGATCGCGGGGGTCGCCGCCGTAGCCGTCGAAGAAGGCTGCTTCGAGTGCTGGGTCGGTGCGGAACTGCTGAGCGGCGAGCCGCCCGAGGTCCGTGTACGCCGGTCGCAGGCCGGCGCGGCCGAAGTCGATCACGCTGACTATCCCCTCGTGCATCAGCCAGTTGCGTGGTTGCCAATCGCCGTGCGTCGGGACGAGCCGGCTGCTCGGCGTTGGCCATGACTTCACCGTGGCGCGCAACTGTTCCGCGACGTCCGGGGCGATCCGGTGCGGCTTGTCCAACCAGGCGAGTGCTCGCTGGTTGAGTTCCGTCTCGAAGTGGTCGTCTTCGATCGCGAGTTGGCCGTGGAGTTGCGCCATCAGCTCGCCGGCCTGGCGGTAGGTCTCAGGGAGTCGCTCGTAGTCAGTGCCCTCGACCAACTCCCCCGGCAGATAACGGGTGACGACCAGCTTGGCGACCTCGTCGCCGTGGACGAACTCCGGCGCTCGCTGCTGCGCCGTCCATGGTTTCAGCCAGGCGGGATGTGCTTGCAGCTCTCGAGCGATGTTGCCATCGGCGGAGTCACCCGCCTTGGCGACGTACCGGCAGTCGTCCTGGAGCAACTCGAGGACAGTTGTGCCGACGAGGCCCCAGCTGTGGTCCTTCACCACCTCGGCTCGGGGCAACCAGCTCGCCAGGAGTTCCTGTTGCTCTTGGCTGAGTTCACCCATTGGCATCCGACGGCGAATCTCCACGCAGGTCTACTTCCGCAGTGGTTGCTGTGCCCGCTTTGCGGCCCGGAGCGGCGTGGTAGGTCCAGTACAGGTTGGTGTGCGCGATGACCTTGTCGGGTGTCGGCGCACCCCACTCGGACTGGTCTTCAGTCGTGTGGGCATCGCTCACGAGCAAGGTGTCGTATCCGCGGACGATCGCGCCGTGCAGCGTCGATCGGATGCATTCGTCGGTTTGTGCGCCGGTGACCACCAGGCGGCCGATCTTGCGCTCGGCGAGAACGGATTCGAGATCGGTCTCTTCGAAGGAGTCGGGGTACCGCTTGTGCACCACCGGCTCCGACTCCCCCAGCTTCAACTCCGGAACGTACTGCCAGCCGTCGCTGTCGATCGGCATCCCGTCACTGGAGTGCTGGACCCAGATCACCGGCACGTCCTCGGCTCGGGCCCTGTCGACGAGGATGGCGATGTTCGCGACCACGGTGTCCCGGTTGTGTCCCTCCGCGACCACGTTGTTCTGTACGTCGATCACCACCAGCGCAGAGCCCGGCCGATCCCCCAGCGTCGTCATGACTGCCTCCTTCACCGAACTTCACCGATCAGTTCCTGTCGGGACCCATGCTAGGAACCTCCGCCGACAAAAACCGCGATCGGCTCGGCGACGGCCGCTGGGGCCGTGGCGACCGAGAAGTGATCTCCCCCCTCGAGGATGACCTCTTCGCGCTGCGGGAACAGCTCGTGGAGGAAGGCTCGCGTCGCCGGGTTGATCCGGTTGTCCGAATCGGTAGTCCACGAGAGCACGGGGTTGTCGATCGTTGCCGCCTGCTCGACCCCGTAGTTCCATTCGACCAGTGCGGATGCCTCGCCCTCGACGAACGTCGCCGCGTCCTTGATGCCTTGGTCTACGACACCAGGTCCCGCGGCTTTCGCCGCCGTGCGCCAATCCAGGCCAGTCGGCTCGAAGAGCGAGTCGTAAGCGCCTGGGATGTCGCCCGCCTGGTACCGACCCGCCATCGCCTCGAACGCCGGTCCCAGAACTCCCAGCAGCTCCGCGAACTCGCCGGCCGCCAGCCAACTGCTTGGCGGCAGCGGCTCGAGCAGCGCCAGGGACCGTACCCGGTCGGGGTGGGAGGCTGCGAGTACGAGAGCGATCATCGCCCCCTCGGAGTGACCGACGAGGTGTGCCCTGTCCACCCCGAGGTGGTTGAGCAGGGCAACGATGTCGGCCGCCTGCTGATCGAAGCCACCGGCCGGTCCCCCGCTCTCGCCGTACCCGCGCCGGTGGTAGCGAATCCTCTGGAACCCGCTGAACGCGGGCTGTTCGGCCAGCGGGCGAAGGAAGTCCGCAAAGATGGCGCCGTGGATGAAGAGCACCGGCTCCCCCTCCCCCTCGACGTCGTAGGCCAGCTCGATGCCGTTCACGCTTGTTGTCTTCATCAGAACCCCTTAGTCCGTAGGTCTTCTGATCTGAGACTGGCCGACCGATCAGCCGGAGGGATCGGTATTGACTGCCACCCTGAGCCCGAGGGCGTGGGTACAACTACCTATCTCCGACCCGCCGGGCCATGCTGGAGCCATGGACGCCGTCACCACGGCACACCTGGCCCGCGCGCGGGAGCTTCACCACGCCTCCCGCTGGGCGGAGGCGTGCACGGAGTACGCCGCGGCAGACGCCGAGGAGCCGCTCTGCGTCGAGGATCTGCAAGCGTTCGCCGAGGCGGCCCAGGTTTCTGCCCGGGGGGACGAGGCGGTTGCCCTGCTTCACCGTGTCTTCGAGCAGCGGGTCAGTGCCGACGAGTTAGAGGATGCGGCGCAGGTCGCGTTCTGGTTGTGGTGGGTCCTGTTGAACACCAACGAGGTCGTTCAGGCAAGCGGTTGGCTCAAGCAGACGAGCCGCATCCTGGGCCCTGAGCTGGCCGGCAGCCTGTGGCTCAGGATCCCCGAGGCGATGTTCCAGGCGGCGACGGGCAACCGCTCTCGCGCCGGCGAGCTGCTGAGGGCGATCGTCGACGAAGGTCAGGGCGAGGTGGTCCCGTGGGCCTTGTGCATGTGGGGTCAGACCCTGATCGAGGACGGGCGGCTCGAGGACGGGCTCGATCGCCTGGAGGAGGCGATGGCCATTCTCCGCAACCAGGGCCTGTCGCCACGCGTCACCCCGTGGATCTACTGCGCCGCCGTCCGCGGGTGCTGTGTGGCACGCGACTTCGCCCGCGCCCGGGACTGGAACCGGTCGATGGCCAGGTGGCTCGATTCGCTGAGCAGTGTCGGCGGGGCGTACCTCGGGAACTGCCGCATCTACCGCTCACGGTTGATGTCCCTCAACGGTGCCTGGCCGGACGCCGTCGACGAGATCGCCGCAGTCTGTGCGGACCTCGATGGCTACACCGGTTGGGTCTGCGGGCACGCGTTCTACCAGCTCGGTGAGGTACGGCGACTGCGTGGCGAGTGGGATGCCGCCGAAGGCGCCTACCGCCGCGCTGCTGAACATGGTTGCCCGACGCAACCGGGACTCGCGCTCCTCAGACTCGGCGAAGGCGAGCTCGACGCCGCGTCAGCCGGCGTACGTCGGGCGCTGACCGAGGTCGCCGCGACGCCCGACCGCCTGGACCTGTTGAAGGCCGCCGTCACCATCTATCTCGAGCAGGGGGACATCGAGGCTGCCCGGGTAGCCGTGACCGAGTTCGAGGAGCTCACTGAGGATCTGACGATGCCTGTCATCGATGCCGAGAGGTGTGCCGTCCGAGGCGCGCTGTCGCTCTCCGAGGGCGATCCCGTAGGCGCGTTGCCGCTCCTACGGCGGGCCGTCGCTACCTGGCAGGATCAGGATGCGCCGCACGAGAGAGCTCAGGTGAACGTCCTGATCGGGCAGGCTTGCAGGGCGCTGGCTGACCAGGATGGCGCGCGGCTCGAGTTCTCGGCGGCCCGGGAGACCTTCGAACGGCTCGGCGCTCGTCCGGATCTGGCTCGGCTGGACCGGATCATCGCGGCTACCGACGCTGGTGCCGGGACATCCGGGCTCACTCCGCGGGAGATCGAGGTCCTCTGCCTCATCGCCCGGGGCAAGGCGAACCGTGCGATCGCCAACGAGCTGCACCTCAGCGAGCGCACGGTCCATCGCCACGTGTCCAACATCTTCACCAAGCTCGACGTCGACTCGCGGACCGCCGCGGTCGCGTACGGGATCCGGCACGGCATCGTCGAGCGGGGCACTCTCTAATCAAAGTTGTCAGCGGGTGAGCAGTTTGTTTGCGAGGATGTGGGTATGCGTGCTGACCGGCTGGTGGCGACCTTGTTGCTGATGCAGGCTCGGGGGCGGGTCACCGCGGCGCAGTTGGCTGAGGAGCTGGAGATCTCGGTCGCGACGGCGCGGCGGGATCTGGAGGCGTTGTCGACGGCCGGCATCCCGGTCTATCCACAGCCTGGGCGCAACGGTGGATGGTCGTTGCTGGGTGGTGCGCGAACGGATCTGAGTGGTCTGAACGCGACCGAGGCGCAGGCGTTGTTCCTGCTGGTCGGGCCGGCAGCTTCGGTGGCACCGGAGGCGAAGGCTGCGCTCAGGAAGCTGGTGCGTGCGCTGCCGGACACCTTCCGTGCGAATGCCGAGGCGGCGGCTGAGGCAGTGGTGATCGATCCGGCGCGCTGGGGTGAGCACGTCAAGGAACGGCCCGAGATGGTCCGCCGCCTGCAGGACGCCGTCGTCAGCCGGCTGAAGGTCAGACTCCGGTACGCCGGTCGCGGCCGCGCCGAGAGCGAGCGCCTGATCGACCCGCTCGGACTGATCGACAAGGACGACATCTGGTATCTGATCGCGGGTACTGAGAAAGGCCAGCGCACGTTCCGGGTGGAGCGGATCACGGAAGCCGAAGTCACCGACCAGCCGGCCGAACGGCCCGCCGACTTCGACCTTTCCGAGGAGTGGAGCCGGGTGGTCGAGGAAATGGAGCAGCAGCGTTCGCTGATGGCGGCGACCTTGCTGATCGACGAGCGTTTTGTCTGGGTGATGCGCGGTCGGCACGGCCGGCATCTCGAGGTGGTCGGCCCGGTCGACGACGGCCGGATCAAGCTCCGCCTGACCGCGCCGACTCCGCTGATGATCGCGCAGCATCTGGCGGGCTGGGGCGCGACGATCGAAGTACTGGAGCCGCCGTCCGTGCAGGCTGAGCTGGCCCGGCTCGGGTCGGAACTCGCGAATCGCTACAGCGGAACGGTGTAGAGGATGAAGCCGCGGTTCTCGGCGACCTGGTCGTAGAGGCGGCGGGCTGTGGCGTTGGACTCCTGGGTCGCCCAGTAGACGCGTCCGCAGTTCCTGGCACGGGCCCAGTCGGTGACGGCTGCGATCAGGGCGCGGCCGACGCCACGGCCGCGGGCTTCCGGGGCGGTGAAGAGGTCTTGTAGATAACAGGAATCGGGCGAGGTGGTACTCGCGTGAACGAGGAAATGCGCGATCCCGACCAGCTGCCCGTCGATTCTGGCGGCCAAGGCGTGAATGCGGTCAGCGCCAGTGAATTCCGCCCAGGAATGGTCGAAGAATTCGTCCGGCATGGTGCGTCCGTAGAATTCGTTGTACCCCGCGAACAGCTGCTGCCAGGTACTGCGGTCCGCCGGCTCGAGCGGGCCGATGGTCAGGGCGCCGGGGATTTCCGGTGCTGCGGCTGGGTCGGTCACTGGAGCTCCCGCTGCGGGTCGGTGACGGATGGGAATCGATCGATGACGGCTGGTGGGCAGCCCGCCCACGGTCCGGACACCGTTTCATACCGGGCGCCATCCTGACCTTTGCGGGTGAGTAGGGTGCGGTGTTCGGTTTTGTCCCAAATCGAGTAACAGGATTCTTTCGTGACCACTACCCCTCCCCAGCCTCCGCAGCAGCCCCCGTTCCAGCCCGACGGTGGCGGCTACGCTCCTCCGCCCGGCCCGCCGCAGTACCAGCAGCCCCAGTACAACCAGCAGCAGCCGCCGCAGGCGCAGTTCCCGCAGTACGGGCCGAATGACCAGCAGGGCGCGCAGTACCAGCAGCCGGGTCAGCAGCAGTTCCAGGGTGATCCGGGTCAGCAGCAGTACGCCCAGCAGCAGCCGGGGCAGTTCCCGCAGGGGCAGCAGTTTGCCCAGGGCCAGCTGCAGTGCCGGTTCTGTGGTGGCATGCCGGCCGTCGAGGCGACCGTGCGCGGTCACCAGGGCTTCCTGATCATCATGCGCATGCTGAAGCTGCAGGGCCCGTTCTGCCGGACGTGTGGTGTCGCCACCCTGCGCGACATGAGCGCGAAGAGCATGTGGCAGGGCTGGTGGGGTCTCATCTCGCTGATCGCCAACCCGATCACGTTGCTGTCGAACCTCGGCACCTACTCGAAGTTCAAGCACCTGCCCGAGCCGGCCCCGGGTGCGCCCGGCCGGCCGATGGAGCTGGGCAAGCCGCTGTTCAAGCGCCCGGTCGTGCTCGGCCTGGTGGTCCCGGTCGCCCTCATCGGGGCCATCGTGTTTGTCAACTCGCGGTCGGTCTCGTCGGCCGACGTCGGTGCCTGCGTGGTCAACAAGGGCACCCCCGCGAAGCCGAACGTGAAGGTCGTCGACTGCGGGTCCAGCGATGCGGCGTACAAGATCGTCGGCAAGATCGACGACACCGCGAACGGCGACGCGTGCGCGAAGTTCGAGAACTCGACCGTCTCGTACACCGACGAGCGTGGCTCCTCGAAGTACACGCTCTGTCTGGCACCCAACAAGTAGGTTGGTACTGCGCATCGCGGGTGCGATGCGCAGTACGTCAGACGTAGTAGCCGTCGACGGGCGCCCGCGCCTCGTCGTACAGGGCAGGTCCTTCCTGGGGCACCGCGGCGAATCCGCCGCCGGGCTTGAGCCCGTTGAGCTGTTCGCCGGACAGCGCGTACACGACCCGGCCGAGCCCCGAGCGTTCGATGGCGCCGGTGCACATGCCACACGGCTGGCAGCTCGTGTACATCGTCGTGTCGGCAGCGGTGTCGAGGTCCAGTTCGCGCGCGGCCCACTTGGCGAGCTTGAGTTCCGGGTGCGCGCTGATGTCGCCGTCGGTGATGCTCGTGTTGTGCTCCTCGGCGATGACGGTGCCGTCGGGGCCGACGAGCAGCGAGCCGAACGGCGGGTTGCCGGATTCCCGGGCCGTCGCGGCCAGGCCGATCGCGCGTCGCAGGAAGTCTTCTGCTTCGGGGGTCATTGCTGCTCCAGTCCTAGTGCTTCCAGGACGCCGCGACGGTCGCGAGATCCTTCCACGCGTACTCCGGCCGCTCGGTCTCGACAGGATCGCCGGCAAACGGATCCAGTACTACGGTCTGCGCGCCCAGCAGCCGCAGTTCCTCGAGATCGCCCAGCACTTGGTCGAGCGATCCCTCGCCGGCGACTCGCTCGGCTTCGGGCAATGGAGTCGAGGTCAGCCGCAGCAGGATCCGCGGCGCGAAGCCTGGTACCGGCGAGCCCTCCTCGGCGGCAAGCTCCTTCAGCCGCTCGAGCTTGGAACGCATCCAGTCGACGCGTTGCCGCAACGGATGCCAAGCATCACCGAGCCGTACTGCGCGTCGCAGGCCGGCGTCGCTTCCACCGCCGACCCAGATCGGGATCTCCCCGCTGCGGTAGTCGGCGTCGTTCTCCCAGGCCTTGCGGACGTCGCGGATCAACTCGTCGGTGAGCTGGCCCCTGCGCTTGAAGTCGACACCGAGCGCCTCGAACTCCTGTCGCGCCCATCCCACTCCGACGCCGAGCACGAGCCGGCCGCCGCTGAGCTGGTTGAGGTTGGCAGCCATCCGGGCGACCAGCAGCGGATGCCGGTACGGCGCGATCAGTACCGTCGTACCGAGACCGATGGTGGTGACGCCGGCCAGCCAGCTGAGCGTGGTGAAGGGCTCGTAGAACGGCGCCGGGTACTGCGTGGCGACGTCGGGCGTGATCGCGACATGATCGGAGACCATCAGCCGGTCGTAGCCGAGCCCTTCGACCGTACGAGCCCAGTCGCGAAGCCGGCCGGGGCCGGTGCCAGGACCGAAGTTGGGGACGTTCACAGCGAGAAGCACCCCTTCAGGCTATCCAGCCGAAAGGGTCCTCCTGAAGGGAGTCCTCAGCGAAAACTCCGCGCTATGCCGTGGATTCCCCGGTATCTTGGCCGGATGACCGAGACACTCGACCCGACCGACTGGGCCATCCTGGTCGAGGTGCAACGGGACGGCCGGATTCCTCTGACCGAACTGGGCCGCCGGGTCAATCTCAGCGCCTCGGCAACCACCGAGCGGTTGAAGCGGCTGGAGGCCGCCGGCGTGATCAGCGGCTACCGGGCGGACGTCGACCTGGCGAAGGTGGGGTACGCGGTACTGGCCGTAGTACGGCTGAAGTATCCGGGCAACAAACACGACCCGCTGAAGAAGCTGTTGCAGCGCAGGTTCGAGATCCTCGAGTGCCTGCGAACGACGGGCGACGACTGTTACACCCTCAAGGTCGCGGCAGGTTCGATGGCGCACCTGGAGGACCTGGTGAACGAGCTCACCGAATTCGGCAGCACCACCACCAACCTCGTCTACAGCCAAACCCAGCCCTACCGCGGCCCCCAAACCCCTCCACCGGAGCTGTAGATGAAGCTTCTGATTACTGGTGGGGCCGGGTATCTCGGGCGTGAGCTGGTACGGCTTGCTGACTGCGAGGTGGTTGCTACCTACGGCCGGGTGCCAGTGCCCGGTGGTGTGCCTCTGGATGTGCGGGATCGGGCAGCTGCCGAGGCGGTGGTGCGGCAAGTCCGTCCTGACGTGGTCATCCACACCGCCTACCGCCAGTCCGACTGGAGAACCACCGCTGACGGTGCCGCCAACATGGCGATCGCGGCGCGCGGCGTACGGCTCGTGCATGTCTCCAGTGATGCCGTCTTCTCTGGTGCTGACAGTCCGTACGACGAGGACGCGATGCCGGACCCGATCACGCCGTACGGCGCCGCGAAGGCTGCTGCCGAGACTGCGGTCGGTGCGATCGATCCCAGTGCGGTGATCGCACGGACCTCGTTGGTCGTGGGTGGCGGGTCGACCCAGGAGGCGATGGTCCACGCGATCGCCAGTGGCCAACCTGGGGCACTCTTCTCCGACAACATTCGTTGCCCGATCCACGTCACTGACCTCGCCTCCGCCTTGCTGGAGTTGGCCAGGTCAGCTCATGCCGGAATCGCTCACTTGGCCGGGCCGGACGCGCTCAGCCGGTACGAGATGGGCCGACTGATTGCTGCTCGTGACGGACTCGACCCCGCCAGCCTGCGGACCGGCTCCGGCCCTTCTGACATCCGCCTCGACGGAGCCCGCACCCAGCAACTCCTGGCGACCAGGATCCGTGGCGCTCGCGAGTTCCTCGGTTAAAGCCGGCTAGCCCCGCGACGTCCAGCGGGTTCCGGCGACCAATCGGTGTGCTCCGCCCCGCCGGGCGGGCATCACCCACTGGTAGACCAATGGGTTAACCCCACACCGAGGGGCGAACCCCTCCGAAGTACGGGTAACCCCAGTCGGCCCAGCCATCGAAGCCGCGCCGAAGGCGGGCCGATGCACTGGGCTCGCGGACCGCCATCACTTGCCAACCCGGCGCCAGCGTCTCGACACGCCGGTGGAAGCGTCTGCTCGCGAGGTTGGAAAGTGATGGCCGCCCGCCCTACTCAGCGATTCCGTCATCCCCCCGGACGAAGCCCAGGCGAGGGTCCCTGACAGCCTGACGGTCCTACCAACCGACTTTGCGCTTAGGCAGAAGGCTCGTCGAAGAGGGTGGTGGTGACCGGGGTGCCTAGTTCTACTGTGCGGCTGACAGTGCAGAGGCGGTCGTGGGACATCTTGACGGCGCGGGGCAGGGCTTCGCGGGCCTTGTCGCCGTCTTCGCCTTCGGGGAAGGTGATGGTGAACTCGACGGCGAGGTTCTCCAGCCGGTTGCCCTGCTCGGGATCGCGGATCTTGTCGCCGCTGACCACCGCGCGGAACTCGGTGGGTTCGGCTCGGCGGCTCGTCACGACGTCGACGTCGATCGCGGAGCAGGTGCCGATCGCGGCCAGCAGGAGTTCCACCGGGGTGAAGTCGGTGTCGGCGCCGGAGCCGACCGACAGGCTGCCGCCGCGGATGTTACGGACCTCGTACTTGCTGTTGGCGGTGCGCTCGAACTGCACCTGCCGGAGGGTGTCGTCGCCCATGTCCTTCACAATCTGTTGCCAGCGGCAACGTCAGAGGTTCGCCAGTGCCTCGGCGGCGGGGGTGTCGCCGGCGATCAGTTCGAGGGTCCGGCCGATCGATGCGGGGGTGTCGCACAGCCCGGCCAGGACGAGCGCGACGTCGTCGCGGGTGATGCTGCCGCGGCCGGTCTTGTCCGCGAGGTTGACCAGCCCGGTGCCGGGGTCGTTGGTCAGTACTCCCGGACGCAGGACCGTCCAGTCGAGCCCGTCGCGGGCGCGCAGGTCGTCCTCGGCCGCCTTCTTGGCTTTCAGGTAGATCGTGAAGCTGTCGTCCGGGTCGAGCTCGTCCGCGCGGTCGGCGCCCATCGAGCTGACCTGCAGCTGCCGCCGTACGCCGGCCAGCTCCGCCGCGTCCGCCAGCAGCGTGGCCGCGCCACGGTCGACCGTGTCCTTGCGGTCGTTCCCGCTCCCCGGACCCGCACCAGCGGAGAAGATCGCGACGTCGGCGCCGGTCAGTACCTTCGCGACGGCGTGAAGCTCAGCGGTCTCGAGATCCAGTACTGCGACCTCGCCGCCGGCCGCGACCACGTCGGCCTGATGCGCGGGATTGCGCACCAGCCCGACCACCGAGTGCCCGCCCGCGGCCAGCACCTTCGTCAGCCGCAGCGCGATCTGCCCATGTCCACCAGCTATCACGACTCGCATGAAACCGAGCCTAGTCGACGCGCAGGATCGGGCGGAGGGCGTCTAGCACGCTCGCGTCCTCGATCGTCGACGGCACCGGTTCGTCGCGGCCGTCGGCGATGCCGCGCATCGTTTTGCGGAGGATCTTGCCTGAGCGGGTCTTCGGCAACGCCTCCACCACCGACACGTCCCGGAACGCCGCGACCGGGCCGATGTCACGGCGTACGGCGGCGACCAGTTCCTCCTGCAGCACAGCCGGTGAGATCGTCGCTCCGGCTTTCAGTACGACGAGCCCGCGCGGCAGCTGGCCCTTGAGCGCGTCGTGCACCCCGATCACCGCACATTCGGCCACCGCCGGATGCGCCGCGAGCACCGCCTCCATGCTTCCGGTGGACAGCCGATGCCCGGCCACGTTGATCACGTCATCGGTCCGGCCCATCACGAACACGTAGCCGTCGGCATCGATGTAGCCGGAGTCGCCGGTCAGGTAGTACCCGTCGAACCGGCTCAGATAGTTGTCGATGTAGCGCTGATCATCACCCCACAGCGTCGGCAGCGCCCCCGGCGGGAGCGGCAGCTTGATCGCGATCGACCCCTCCTCCCCCGCAGGCATCGAACTGCCGTCGCCGTCCAGGATCCGCACGTCCCAGCCAGGCAACGGCACGGTCGCCGAGCCGGGCTTGACCGGCAACGGCTCGAGCCCGCGCGGGTTCGCGACGATCGGCCAGCCGGTCTCGGTCTGCCACCAGTGGTCGACGACCGGTACGCCGAGCTTGTCACGCGCCCAGCGATAGGTCTCCGGGTCGAGCCGCTCGCCGGCCAGGAAGAGCGTCCTGAAGTGCTCCAGCCCGTACTTCGTCAGCTCGCTCCCCTCCGGATCGACCTTCTTGATCGCCCGGAGCGCGGTCGGCGCGGTGAAGAGCGCCTTCACCCGGTGCTCGGAGATCACCCGCCAGAAGGCGCCGGCGTCCGGCGTACCGACCGGCTTGCCTTCGTAGAGGACTGTCGTGGCGCCGATCAGCAGTGGCGCGTAGACGATGTAGGAGTGGCCGACCACCCAGCCGACGTCGGATGCGGTCCACCAGACGTCACCCGGTCCGATGTCGTAGACGGCGCCCATCGACCAGGCCAGTGCGACGGCATGACCGCCGTTGTCGCGAACGACGCCTTTCGGTTTGCCGGTCGTACCGGATGTGTAGAGAACGTAGAGCGGATCAGTCGCGGTGACCGGCACCGGCGAGGCCGGTACGGCGCCTGAGAGCGCGCTCTCCCAGTCGAGATCGCGCTCTCCGAGCTTCCCGGGCGCCATTTCGCGCTGCAGCAACACTGTGTGCGAGGGCTGGTGGGTCGCGAGCTCCAGCGCGGCGTCGATGATCGGCTTGTACTCGACCACGCGGGCCGGCTCGATCCCGCAAGAAGCCGCGACGATCACCTTCGGCGTCGCGTCGTCGATCCGCGCCGCCAGCTCCTTCGGGGCGAACCCGCCGAACACGACCGAGTGGATCGCGCCCAGCCGCGCGCAGGCGAGCATCGTGATCACGGCCTCGGGGATCATCGGCAGGTAGACGATCACCCGATCGCCCTTGCCGACACCCAGCCCGCGCAGCGCACCGGCGAACAGTGCAACCTCGTCGCGCAGTTCGGCGTAGGTGTATCGACGCCCGGTGCCGGTGACCGGGGAGTCGTAGATCAGCGCGGTCCGGTCCCCGTGCCCAGCTTCGACGTGGCGATCGAGCGCGTTGTACGACGTATTGAGCTCGCCATCCGGAAACCAGCGGTAGATCGGCGCGGCCGAGTCGTCCAGCGCCCGAGTGGGCGGCCGGGTCCAGCTGATCGAGCCAGCGGCGTCCAGCCAGAACCCCTCCGGATCGGCCAGGCTGCGGCGGTGGCTCTCCTCGTACGCACCCATCTTGTCGCCTCCGTCTCATCGTGAAGCTCGAACCACGGTAGTCCTCCGCAGCGCGTGGCAAGGTGGAACACATGACCGTGACTCGTAATGACGTTGAACTCGCCGCCCGCCGGATCGCCGGCCGGGTCCGCCGTACGCCGGTACTGCGGGTGTCCCCGACGCTGACCTTCAAGTTGGAGCTGCTGCAGCACGTCGGGTCGTTCAAGCCGCGCGGCGCGTTCAACCGGCTACTCGCCGCTAAGGAGCAGGGCACACTCACGGGGCAGGGCATCGTCACCGCGTCCGGCGGGAACGCCGGTCTGGCCGCCGCGTACGCCGCCCGCGAGCTCGGCGTACCGGCGCGGATCTTCATCCCGGTCACCGCGCCGGCGGCGAAGGTCGCGCGGCTGCGGACACTGGACGCCGATGTGGTCCAGGTCGGCAACGAGTACGCCGAGGCACACGAGGCAGCTTTGATCGAAGCAGACGAGTCCGGCGCGTTGCTGCTGCACGCGTATGACCAGCCGGAGGTCGTGGCCGGCCAGGGGACGATCGGCCTGGAGTTGCTGGCGGACCTCGACGGCCAGTTCGACACCGTGCTCGTCGCGGTCGGCGGTGGTGGCCTGATCGGCGGCATCGCGACGGCCCTCGGGGATCAGGCTCAGGTGGTAGGAATCGAGCCCGAGCTGGCTCCCACGCTCAACCAGACTCTCGAGGCGGGCGAGCTGGTCGACGTACAGGGCGGTGGCGTCGCGGCGGACTCGCTCGGCGCCCGGCGCTTCGGCGCACTCGCCTTCGAAGCCGTCAAGGCGAACAACGTCAAATCGGTGCTGGTGACCGAGGAGTCGATTGTTGCTGCCCGCAACGAGCTGTGGAAGGAGTTCCAGCTCGCCGTCGAGCACGGCGCGGCGGTGACCTACGCGGCCCTGCAGAGCGGCGCGTACCAGCCCGCGCCGGACGAGCGCGTCGTCGCGGTGATCTGCGGCGCGAACACCGACCTGTCAACGATCGGCTAGCCGCAGCGTGGTCCAGGTGGCGCCCTCGTGGACGTAGCGCTCGAACTCGACGAAGCCGTGGGCGAGAGCGAAGCGCAAACCGTCCTGATTGGGCTCCAGCACGATCGTCTCCACCGACTCGGCGAGCGCTCTCCCGGCAGCCAACTCCCCCGCATACATCTCACT
Source organism: Kribbella catacumbae DSM 19601 (assembly GCF_000372465.1). Classification (GTDB taxonomy): domain Bacteria; phylum Actinomycetota; class Actinomycetes; order Propionibacteriales; family Kribbellaceae; genus Kribbella; species Kribbella catacumbae. The sequence goes on along the minus strand of NZ_AQUZ01000005.1, from coordinate 14,684 downwards.
ACCGAACCCCTGCCGCCGGTACGCCGGAAGCACGCGCACGATTACCGTCGCCGCCGGCGTCTCCTCAGACGGCGGCCGCACGGTCGAGCAGCCGACCAGCTGGTCGCCGTCATAGGCGACGGTCAGCCTGTTGCGCTGGGCGCGCTCGCGGATGGCCTCCACCCCCCTCCGTTCATTCGCCCCCTTTTCACCCTCTAGTTCAGCGACCCAGTGACCGTTGGCGGCCATAGAGGGTGAAAAGGGGGCGAATGAACGGAGGGGGTGGGTCGATCTCGTTGTGGACGTGCTGCCAGTCCAGCAGGCCGGCCTCGTCGGCCGCCTGGATGATCCGCAAGCTCAAATCACTGGTTCCGTCTTCTTCTTGGGGCGATCGTCGGACAGGACCCAGGCTGCGAAGACACCGGCGATCGCACCGAACAGGTGGCCCTGCCAGGAGATGCCGTCTTGGGGAAGCAGCCCGCCGAGCAGTGCGCTGCCCCAGACCAGGACGACGATCACGCCGATCGCGACCTGGCCGAGGCGGCGGTTGAAGATGCCGCGGGCGATCAGGTAGGCGGCGAAGCCGAAGACCAGGCCGCTCGCGCCGATCGTGATCGTGTGCGGTGGCGAGATCAGCCAGGTGCCGAAGCCGCCGATCGTGGTGACGATCGCGGTCACCGAGAACAGCCGCATCGCGCCGCTGACGGCGATCAGCGCGCCCAGGGTGACCAGGGGCAGCGTGTTGGAGATCAGGTGGCCGAATCCCAGATGCAGGAACGGCGCGGTGATGATGCCGAACAGGCCGTCGGGGTCGCGGGCGATGATCCCGTACTGGTCGAGCTCACCGTTCAGGGCGGTGTCGACGGTCTCGCTCAGCCACATCAACCCGATCAGCAGGACCAGCAGCTTGAGCCCGCTGCTGATCTTGGCGCCGTCGACGACGCTGCGGGTGCGTCGCGCTGGGGTCGGGTAACTCATGCACCAACTCTGCCCGATCAGGCCAAACGAAACCGTCCGCGCCGCGCGCCCCAAGGCTTCACCCACGCCGGGCTGCGGAAAATTGCAGGAACCTGCAACCGTCCGAGGTCTGGGCGTGGCGCTGCGTAATCATAGGCGCTCGGTCACACTTGATCACAAGGTCGCATAACTCGCCGCGACCAGGCGAGGGGACCGTTCTGAGCTGCCTGTACGACCCAGAATCCGGAGGGGAAATCCCGCGATGCCGCTCGCTGTCTACATCCTGGGCCTGGCCATCTTCGCCCAGGGCACGTCCGAGCTGATGCTGGCCGGCCTGCTCCCCGAGCTGGCGACCGACCTCGGGGTGTCCATCCCGGATGCGGGCCTGCTGATCTCGGCGTTCGCGGTCGGCATGCTGATCGGTGCCCCGGTCCTGGCCGTGGTCACGCTGCGCTGGTCGCGGCGGACGGCGTTGCTGCTGTTTCTCGCCCTGTTCGCGCTCAGCCACGTCGCCGGCGCGCTCACCCCGAACTACGAAGTCCTGCTGGCCACCCGCGTGATCGGCGCCTTCGTGTACGCCGGGTTCTGGGCCGTCGCCGCCGTCACCGCGGTCGGGCTGGTTCCCGTCACGGCCCGGGCGAGAGCGATGAGCGTCGTCACCGGCGGGCTCACGATCGCGACGATCGTCGGGTTGCCGGCCGGGACGGTGATCGGTCAGCACTTCGGCTGGCGGGCCGCGTTCTGGACTGTGGCCGTGATGTCGATCTGCGCCATGGTCGGCGTGCTGGCCACGATCCCGCTGGGCCGTCCCGACCCGGGCAAGACGCCCCGGATGTCGGCCGAGCTGCGCGCGATGGCGAACCCGCGGCTGTGGCTGTCCTACGCCACCACCGCGCTCGTCACCGCCGCGATCCTCGTCGTCTTCAGCTACTTCGCTCCCCTGCTCACCGAGGAGACCGGCCTGCACCCCGCCGCCGTCCCGGCCGTCCTCGCCCTGTACGGCGTGGGCTCGCTGATCGGCATCACGATCGGCGGCCGGTACTCCGATGCGTTGCCGTTCCGGACCCTGGCGATCGGGATCAGCGGGTTGTGCGCGATGTCGACCGTGCTCGCCGTCTGGGCGACGACGCCGGTGATCGCGATCGCGGCGATCTTCCTGCTCGGCGGCTTCGGCTTCGCGGTGAACCCGGCCCTCAACGCGCGGGTGTTCAGCCTCGCCGGTGCCGCTCCGACCCTGGCGACGGCGATCAACTTCTCCTCGTTCAACGTCGGCATCACGATCGGCCCGTGGATCGGCGGGGTGGCGATCGACGCCGGCGCCGGCTACCAGGTGCTCGGCTGGCTCGCGGTCGTCCTCGGATTGCTTGCCTTGGGCACCGTTGTGCTCGCCGCCCTGCTACCGCTCCACCCAGTCGGCCGGCCCGCGCCGGTGGACACCGCTGTGGTGCCCACCGGACGCAGTACGGACGGCTAGTTGACCGGACCGCTCGGGTCGAGGTGGGTTGGGTCGAAGTCGGCCTTGCGCTTGAAGACGTACTTGTTCAGCAGCCAGGTGATGGCCCACAGGGCGACACCGATCAGCATCAGGTAGCCGGCGATCTTGTAGTCCTGCTTGGCCCGGCCGGACAGCGGGCTGGCCAGGTAGACGCAGAGCACGAGGCCCAGCACCGGTAGAGCCGTCGGCGCGTGGAAGTGCTTGTGCTCCACCCGGTCGCGGCGCAGTACCAGCACGGCGACGTTGACGATCGCGAACACGCACAGCAGCAGGAACGCGGTCGTGCCGCCCAGCGCGGCCAGGTCGGCGTACCCGATCAGCAGGAAGGCCAGCAGGGTGGTGAACAGGATCGCCACCCAGGGAGTCCGGCGGCGCGGCAGCACCCGGCCGAGCGGGCCCGGCAGGACCTTCTCGTGCGACATGCCGTAGAGCAGCCGGCTGGCCATCAGCATGTTGATCAGCGCCGAGTTGGCCACCGCGAACATCGTGATCCAGGCGAAGATCTGGAGCGGGAAGTCCGGTGCGCCGGCCTGGATCACCTTCAGCAGCGGAGTCGCGCCCTTGTTCAGCTCCTCCGGCGAGACCAAGGCGACCGCCGAGATCGCGACCATCACGTAGATGACGCCGGTGACGCACAGGCCGATCAGCATGATCTTGGGGAAGATCTTGACCGGGTCCTTGGTCTCCTCGGCCATGTTCACCGAGTCCTCGAAGCCGACCATCGCGAAGAACGCCAGCGCGGTCGCCGCCGTCACCGCGCCGAAGGCCGAGTCGCCCTCCGGTGTGTTGAACTCGGTCAGCCGGGAAGTGTCGCCGTCGCCGTTGGCCAGCGCCCAGACGCCGATCGCGATCACGATCAGCAGACCGGTCAGCTCGATCAGGGTCAGTACCACGTTGGCCTTGACGCTCTCGCCGACGCCGCGAAGGTTGACGATGGCAATCAACGCCATGAACGCCAGCGAGGTGATCATCAGTACCGAGCCGCGGTCGGGGTCGATCTTCACTGCGGAGAAGAAGTTCGCCGCGAACGCCTTCGACGCGCTCGAGGCGGACGTCAGACCCGAGCACATCACCGCGAAGGTGAGCAGGAAGGTGAGGAAGTGGATCCCGAACGCCTTGTGCGTGTAGACCGCGGCGCCACCGGCCTTCGGGTACTTCGTCACCAGCTCCAGATAGCTCGTTGCCGTCAGCAAAGCGACGATGAACGCGCACAGGAACGGCAACCAGACCGCGCCGCCGACCTCACCCGCCACCTTGCCGGTCAGTGCGTACACGCCGGTGCCGAGGATGTCGCCGACCACGAACAGCAGCAGCAGTCCGGGCCCCATCACCCGCTTCAGCTCGGGGCGATCCTCGGTCGCGGTGGACACACTCGCGCTCTCGCTCATCCTGCCTCCCAGGTCTCTGACTGTCAGCAGTCGACCACACTCCGGGTGCACCTGCCCAGGGGTTCGGCGTGGCCTGAAGGGGCCATCGGTCGCTGACGGACCCAGCTGAGCGACCCAGCGGCGAAGGCGTCCGGCACCGGTCTGAAACCATGGGGCGGTGATGCACCTTCGTCTCATCGTCCCACCGGATCGCGCCCGGCGCGTTCTGGACACGCTCGTCGCCGACGACCGGCTCACCAGCATCGTGTACCTAGCCGGCGCCGCTCACCGGCCCGCCGGCGACGTCATCGAGTGCGACGTCACCCGCGAGGCGACCTCGGATGTCCTTGCCTGGCTGAAGGAACAAGGCCTGTACGACGAGGGCTCCGTCGCGGTGACCGAGGTCGGCGCGACCCCGTCGAAGAACGCCCGGGCCACCGAGAAGGCGGCGCCAGGCGCACCGGACGACGCGGTGATCTGGGACGCCGTCGTCGATCAGTCCTACAACGAGTCGGGTGGCTCCTGGGCGTACTACGCGTTCCTGACGCTGGCCACGATGATCGCGGCCGTTGCCGTCGTCACGGATTCCTCGATCCTCGTCGTCGGTGCGATGGTGGTCGGCCCGGAGTTCGGTGTGGTGGCCGCTCTGGCGGTGGGGATCGCGGTGGGCCGGCGGGACCTGAGCGCGCGATCGCTGCTGTTGCTTGTCAAGGGATTCGCGCTGGCGATCCTGCTGACCGCGCTGGCGGCTCTGCTGGCCCGGGCCGTCGGCTGGATCGACACCGCGGACGTCACGGCAGCCCGTCCCCTGACTGGCTTCATCTGGCGCCCGGATCGATGGTCCGCTGTCGTCGCGGTCCTGGCCGGTTGCGCGGGTGTCCTGTCGCAGACAGCCGGTCGGGCGAATGCCTTGGTCGGCGTCTTCATCTCCGTGACGACGGTCCCGGCAGCAGGCGATCTGGCCTTGTCGGTCGCGCTCTGGGCACCGCATCACATCGGCGGTGCGGCGGCACAGCTCGGGATCAACCTGGTGGGGATGACGGCCGCGGGTGTGGTCACGTTGCTGGTGCAGCGGGTGGTCTGGAGATGGGGGCCGGGTGCGCGCGCTGAGGCTTGACCAGGCGTGCAGGTGGTTCGGCGCGAGGGGTTATCGATCCGTAAGGTAGGGCGGTGCCCTGTCCGGTGGGCGGCCGTCTTAGGTTTGGAGGGACAGTCATCCGCCCCGTCTTGGAGTTTGTGTTGCTCGTCCGACGATTCGCTCCCGCCGCCTTGGCCGCTGCCCTGTTCGCGCTGGCGGGATGCGGCGCGGGTTCCCCACCGGCTGCCGGTCCGGCATCTGGTGGGACCACCAGCGCGCCTCCTCCAGTCACGACACCGGTTCCGGTTCCCCGGTCCTCGGGCGGGTCGACTTCGGCGCCGGCCGCCGTACCGGAAGCTTTGAAGTTCACCGGCACTACTCTGGATGGGAAGGCTTTCGACGGCGCCACGCTGGCTGGGAAGCCGGCCGTGTTGTGGTTCTGGGCGCCGTGGTGCCCGAAATGCCGGGCCCAGGCCGAGGCGACGGCCAAGGTTGCCAGCGACTACCAGGGCAGGGCCAACGTCGTCGGGGTCGCGGGCCTGGACAAGGCCGAGGCCATGCGCGGTTTCGTCTCGGATCAGAAGGTGGGCGGATTCCCGCACCTGTCGGACGAGACCGGCACCCTCTGGAAGCGGTTCGGGATCACCGAGCAGAGCGTCTATGTAGTACTGGATGCCAAGGGCAACAAGGTATTCAGTGGGATACTGCCGGCCGGTGAAGGGCTGGCCGGCAAGGTCGCCGAGCTCGTCGGCTGACGGGGCCGGTATCCCGGATGAGTGAGGTTCCGTTCGCGTTGGCGCTGGCCGCGGGCATGCTGGCCGCGGTCAACCCGTGCGGCTTCGCCCTGTTGCCCGCGTACCTGTCGCTGCTGGTGATCGGTGACGACTCGCCGTCCCGGATGGTGGCGGTCGGGCGGGCGCTGACCGCGACCTCGGCGATGACGGCCGGGTTCGCGACGGTCTTCGGCCTCTTCGGTCTGGCCATCGCCCCGGCGGCCGGCCAGATCCAGCAACACCTGCCCTGGTTCACCATCGTCCTCGGATTGACGCTGGTCGCCGCCGGTGGCTGGTTGCTGACCGGCCGGGATCTGCCCGCCTTGATACCCAAGCTACGCCGCAGCCAGGGCGTCACCCGGTCGGCCTTCTCGATGGCCCTGTTCGGCGGCGCCTACGCGATCGCGTCGCTCGGCTGCACCATCGGGCCGTTCCTCGCGATCGTGGTTTCGGCTTTCCGCGCCGACTCGACCGCGACCGGGATCGCGCTGTTCGCAGCCTATGCCGCCGGCATGGGCCTACTCGTGGGCACGGCCGCGCTCGCGGTGGCGCTGGCCCAGCCCGGTACCGTCAGGAGCATCCGCCGCTTCGGTGGTATCGCGTCCCGGCTCGGAGGCGGGTTGCTACTGGTCGCCGGAGCCTACGTCGCCTACTACGGCTGGTACGAGATCCGGGTGTTCCGCGGGACCACGACCACCGATCCGGTCATCGACACGGCCGGACAGATGCAGCGCTGGATGGCCGATGGGCTCGGCCGGCTCGGGACTCCCGCGGTTGCCGCCGTCTTCGCGCTCCTACTGCTCATTGCGATCGTCGTCCGCCGCGCCAGGCGATCCCGGAGTCACACCGAACTGTAACCGCGGTCACCGACGCGACGTGATCGCCAGGCGTACTGTCCCGGTCGACGCAGGATTCGTGCGGTTGGAGGAGGATTTCTGATGTCTTCGGCAGGTACCACCACGAGCATGCGAGCACTCCCCAAGAACCTGGTCACCGGCGCCGCCGCCGGCGTCGTCGCCGGGCTCCCGCTGGGCATCATCATGCAGCTTCGCGACGCCGACCCGAAGATGATGCCCGGCATCCAGATGATCGAACAGGTCGGCGACCTGATCTCCGATCCCTCGACCGGCCTCGGCTGGCTCATCCACCTGTTCAACTCCGCTCTGTTCGGAGCGGTCTTCGTCCTGCTGCTGTCCCGCTGGCTCACCCAGCGCGGGCCCGCGATGATCCTCGGGCTGCTGTACGGGGCGGCGTGGTGGGTCGTCGGAGCGCTCTGGATCATGCCCGCCTGGCTGGGCATGGACGCCATGGTCTTCGAGGTCGGCGCCAACCAATGGTGGAGCCTGGCCGGACACCTGATCTACGGCCTCCTGCTCGCCGCCGGCTACTTCATCGGCCGCAGCCACCTGTCCAAGGCATAAGCGACGCCAGACGCGAAGAGTCGAAGCGATAACGAGGTGTCATGGCCGACCTGAACCAGAGGTACTGTCTGGTCGAGGGCTTGCATGCCCTCGACCAGCGGTCTGGGGGCGCACCCCCGCCCTGGGCGCCAGGACAACGCGAGGAGTGGGCCGACGTGGAACGAGCCGCCCGCAACCCCGGTCCCGGCAACAACAGCGACGACATCTGGTGCATGACCGAGGTCGACATCTTCGCCGACCTGACCGACACCGAGATGGAAGTCATCGCGGCAGCCGCGCCGATGAAAACCTATCCGGCCGGTGCGTTGTTGTTTTCGCCGCATCAGCCGGTCGAGGCTCTGTTCATCCTCAAAAAGGGCAGGGTCCGGATCTTCCGGGTCTCCTCCGACGGTCGCGCGCTGACCACCGCCTTGATCACCCCGGGCACGGTCTTCGGGGAGATGGTGCTGCTCGGCCAGCAGATGCACGACAACTTCGCCGAGGCCCTCGACGAGGTTGTCGTCTGCGTAATGAGCCGCGCCGATGTCCGCCAGTTCCTGCTGTCCGACCCCCGCATCTCGGCCCGGATCTCCGAAATCCTCGGCCGCCGCGTCGCCGAACTCGAACGACGGCTGTCCGACACCGTCTTCAAAAGCGTCCCCCAGCGGGTCGCCGCCACTTTGTGTCTCCTCGCCGGCGAGCAGCAGAAACGACCACTGGGCCGAGGCGTCCAACTGACCCTCACCCACGAACAGATCGCCGCCCTGACCGGCACCTCCCGCGAAACCACCACCAAGGTCCTCGGCGAGTACGCCGACCGCGGCCTGCTCCGCCTCGGCCGCGGCAAGATCACCATCCTCGACCCCGACACCATCGCCACCGAAGCCGGCCAATGACTGCCCCGGGGCCCGTGCGGATTCACTTCTGAGGCGGTGTGACCTCGATGTTGACGGTGAGGGGTGAGTTCGGAGGGGGCAGGATGAGCGGATCCCCGAGATCGGGTGGTGACGACTTCGCCCAAAGCAAGATTGCGACGGCTAGTCCAGCGGTCGCCGCGATCGCCAGGACCGGAGTCGCGATTCTGGCCGTCCTTCGGCGTCCTCGCTTCTGCGACCGCAGCCTGCGGGTGACGAGTAGTTCGGTCGCGATGCCGAGTGCAGCGCGGACCAGCAGGAACGTTGCGAGTCCCCAGAGATCCCACAGCAGAGCGGCGAGGAGGGGGCCCAATGCCTCGCCGAACGACAGAGCGGTGTCGAGCGTCGCGACTACCCTGCCTCGGCGTGGGCCGGAGCGTCTGGCGGCCTGCGCGAGCATCGTCCCCCAGGTGGGCCGGAATGCCGCCTTGCCGGCATCGTCGACGATCCGGCCCCCCAGGATCCCGCCGAAGGATGGAAAGACCAGATACGTCAAGGAGGAGACCGCGTTGGCCACGCCGCGTGCGCCCGCCAGGGCGTCGGTGCCGAAGCGATCCGCGCTCCATCCGGCCAGCGGCCCGACTACGAGCAGTACGACGAATGAGAACGAGTAGATCAGCCCGATCTGCGCGACGCTGAGACCAGCGACCTCGGCGGCAAGGACCTGGAACATGCCGTGAGTCATGTGTGCGGTCATTCCGGTCAGCAGTCCCAGCACGCACAACAGCCGCAACCGCCGATCACGCAGTACCCCTCGCGCCGGCGGCTGGGGCGGCTCGGCCTCGACAGTTTCGTGCACCGGCTGCGCAGCAGTACTGGACACTGGCGAATCAGCAGGGACCCAGAGCCACACGACGACGACCGGGAGCACTGCGAGCACTGCAACGATCGTCCACAGCACCGTGAAATTGCCACCAGTGACGGCCAGAACAGCACCGCCCGTGGCGCCGGCTGCGACATTGCCAAGGTCCTTGGCGCCGATCGTCAACGAGAAGGTCGTTCCGAGCCTGCGGGTCGTACTAGCTGCGACCACGTTCATCGAAGCTGGGTCGCGGGCGGCGGAGGCCGCGCCCTGGATGAGGCGTACGCCGTACAACAGGGCGGGGGTGCTTGCGCCGAGGAGCAGTATGGACGCCGCCAGCCTGATGGTGACGGCTGTGAGGTAGCCGCGGCGCGCGCCCCACCGGTCGACGGCGGCGCCCATCAGCGGTTTGACCGCAGGTTCGATGAAGGCCTTCGCGCCGATGAGGAGACCGATCTCGACCAGCGACATCCCGAGCTGCAACGCGTACAGGGGCAGGGCGAAGGTCACCATGCCGAACCCGAGCCGGGTGGTGAAGCCCTCGACGGTGACCGCCCAGACCGGGCGGGCTTTCATCGGTCCGCCGCGAGTGCTTGGATCACCGCGTCCGCGACCCAGGCTGCGGCGGCCGGCACGCTGCGGTACCCGGGAAACGCGTTGACGTCTACGAGAACTGGGCCGTCGGGGCCGAGCAGGATGTCGGCGCCCCAGCAGATCAGGCCGCAGGTGTCGGCGGCCGCGATGGCGATGCGGGCGATATACGGGTCAGGCTCGAAAACAGGTGAGCGGACGCCGTCGACCTTTCCCGGCTCGACCCGCATCCGGCGCAGCGCCGTTCGTGGCCCCACGCCGTACACCTTGACGTCCATGCTGTCGGAGGGGACGAGTTCCTGGATCAGCCAGGGGCCGTCGCCGTCAGGTCGCTGCCCGGGCCTTAGGGCGACGGCGCCGGTGCCGTGCGCGCCGCGCAATGGCTTCACGAATGCCGGGACGCCAGCCCGGTCGAGGATGGAGGCCACGGCGTCGGCGTTGGCGGCGACGACGGTGCAGGGGACCGGTAGCCCGGCTTGCTGAAGAAGGGCCACGATCCGAGCCTTGTCCGCTGCTCGCAGCGTCGCCTCCAGGTCGTTGAGGCATGGCGCACCACGGTCGGTGAGGCAGCCGGCGGCGGCGAGCACTGCCGGGTCGTCTCCCTTGATCAGGTACAGGTCCGCGTCCGGTAGGTCCGATGGTGACCAGGGCGCGGTGGCGTCGAACACGGCCATCACGACCTGGCGTAAGGCGAGTTGTCCGGCGAGCGTCGCAAGCAGCGGGTTACGGCCCGGGGCGCTGAGCGCCTCGACCAGGACACAGACCCGGCGCGGGGTCATGTGGTCTGGGTCTCTTCCGGCGCAGCCGGCGGGAAACGCACACCGTCATCGAGGAACACGAAGCCCCTGTAGCGCTGCGCTACTGCCGCTGCGAATGTGTCCCCGGGGCGCAGGCCGCAGACGTCGGTCAGCACCGAGTCGACACCGTGACTTTCCAGCATCCCCCGGAGCCGGCGAGCCTGATCGTCGGTTGCGAGCACGTCCGCGTCATCGAATCCGTACAGGAGCGCGGCCGCTACACCGAGAGCGAAGTGCGCCGGAACGAGCGCCTGGTTGCGGCGCAGCAACGCGACCGGCCCGAGGAGCCGGTCGGACGGTGCTAGCTTGCGGATCGGTTGGCGGGCGACCCGTTGGATCGGGTCTGCCAGCTCGACATCACCGAACCGCGCCAGCGCCTCCGCCACCGGGCCATGGACAGCGTCGTCCCCGCTCGCCGGCCCGGCCTGCAGCGACGGATGTGCGGCGAGGACGGCACGGCGCGCTTCGAGCAGAGCTCCCGCCACGAGCGGTCGGACGAACGGGTCCCGGATGGCGTCGGCGATCGTGCTGTGCCGGCGCAACCAGCCGAGGTAGGCAGTCATCGCGTGGCCCGCGTTGAACACGTACAGCTTCTCCCGCAGTCGAGCCTGGTAGTGCCTAGTCGACCGGACGCCTGGAAGGTCTGGTGGTTCTCGTTGCAGGCCTACGGCGTCGACCACCATTGTGCGTGCGGCGTCGCCGACGAATTCCGGCCGTACTGCGCCCCGCCACGAACCGCGGCCGACGGCCACCGTCGCCACCGCACCGGCAACACCAATCGGTGGCAACGTGACGCCGGATTCGGCTGCCGCGCGATCGATCGCGTCACGTATTCGCCCGGCGCAGTCGCCGTTCTCCACTGCCCAGATGTCGACACCTGGCCCGCGTCGATGGGAAAGTCCGCGGACCAGAGCCCGACTCGCGTCGGCGACATTGCCGACCCCGACGCTGGTCATGATCAAGTCTGCTGCCGCTACCGCGTCGTCGAACTCGGCATCACCAACGGCGACGGCTTCGGCACCATACACGCTGCGGGCGCCTCCACTGGGCCCGGTCACCCGCACCGACCAATCCCCTGCGTCGCGGATCCGGGCCGCCGTCTGGGTAGTGCGGCAGCCCAGGACCACATGATGGCCTGCCTCCAGGAGCAACGGCGCCAGATATCCGCAGCCGATCCGGCCGGCACCCAGGATCACCACCCGCAGCCGGGACTGCTGATTCATGCCCCGACCGTCTCGGTCAACCGTGCTCTGACCAGATCCGCGAGCGCATCCGGGGCCTCGCCGATCCCGGTGTAGTTCGGGAAATCGTTGACGTCCACAACGAGCGGACCTCGCTGCGACGGCAGCACGTCGATGCCATACAACTCCAGGCCGAAGGTGTCCCGACACGCGTAGGCAAGATCGCGCAAGAGATCGGTAACCGGCGCCGGAACCGGTATGTCCGGGCCATCTGGGCGGCCAAGCGGCGAGCGGCGCCTGACCGCCCACAGCGCGTCGCCGCAGCCATACAGCTTGAGATCGACACCGGCGACCTCGACATACTGCTGAGCCAGAACGATGTCGTCGGGCCACGCCAATCTGTCCAGGGCAGCGGGTGAGTCCACCAGCACAATGCCTTCACCGTTGTTGCCCAGCGACGGCTTGAGCAGCAATGGCCACGCTCCGCCGGGGAGATCGCGCAAGGCGGCAGGGTGGTCGGCGAGGAAAGTGCGGGGGGTTGGGACGCCCCGCCGGGCTAGTGCCAAAGCGGCGCGGGGCTTGTCGCGGACCGAGGTGACCGCATCGCAACTGTTGCAGGACCGTGCGCCCGCCAGCTCGGCGCGGCACAGCATCGACAATGCCATCGGGTTACGGGTACGGGGTACCACCAGATCCCCTGGGGCAGGAGCGAAAACGTCATCTCGACCGACCTCGCTGAGCAGCCGGTCGGCACACACCACCGTCGCCTCCACACCGGCCCGGTCAAGCGCCCCCACCAGAGCGGTCGGCATCCGCTGCCGCAGATAGCGTGAGTCCGTCAGAATCCACGTGCCGGTCATCGGACCGCGATCCTGTCGCTGAGCACATTCCCCACCAGATCGCACAGTGCCGCAACGGAGAACGGCTTCACCACGAACGCCGCTGCACCACCCGCCAGGCAGATTGATCTGCACTGGGGCTCGTCCTGGCCGGTGAGAATCACTACCGGCAGAAACGGCCGGGTCATGGACAGGGCACTGAGGACGTCGATGCCCGACCGCGCCGGCAACCCGAGATCGAGGATGACGAGATCGGCGTCGTCTTCCGCCGCCAGGAAGAGCCCGACCTCACCATCTTCCGCGACCACGACGGAGTGCCCCGCGCGTCGTACCGCCTTGGCTACCAGAGCAGCAATTCGCGGTTCGTCTTCGACAACGAGGATTCTGGCCATCTCACACCTCTGGTCGACAACCGATGAACACCAATTGGCTCAGAGGTTGCTCCCCGAACATGAGGATTCGATGAGTGGTCGGTGAGCGCCTTCTCATCATCACCGCAAAGCATCAACGCACAGCCTTCCAGTACTGCCCGATTGCCCGCTCAGCGACCTCGGGCCAGCGTCGCGAGGTAGTCGGCGATCCACGCCGGCGCCGACGTCACACCCTTGAAGCCCGGAAACGCATTCACATCGACCACGACCGGGCCTGTTTCCATCAGGATGTCGACCCCGAACAGCTCCAGACCAAGCGCTTCGCCCACTACCAAGGCGATCTGCCGCTGCTCTGCGGACGGAGCGAACGGTGTGCCTAGCTTGTCCTGTAAGGCCATGGCAGGCCACCGGCGCAAGACCCCAGCGACCCGGCTCCCCACGACGTACAGCTTGTAGTCGACACCGTTGCCAGACACGAACTCCTGCACCAGATACGGCCCAGGAAATGGCGCGATGGCTGGCGGGCGTCCGTCGGGTAACAGCAGCACATCCCGGCCACCACTCCCCTCCGTCGACTTCACCACGATGGCCGATCCTGCGAATGAACGGACCTCGGCCCACGTTCGGGCAGTCATCGTCAGTGGCAACGGCAGACCAGCCGCGGCGAGGAGCGAACACGCGAGCTCCTTGTCACGAACGGCAGCCGTTGAGGCGACCGAGTTGCAGAAGCGAACGGGGCCGGCTTGGCGCTGTCCGAGCGCGGCCAGCTGCCAGGTCGAGAGATGGCGAAGCCCCACCACGTCGGCGTCGGTCAGCGGGCCGGAAAGCCGGCGCCCATCGTCCGCCGTATGGATGCGGGCCGATATCCCCTGGCGCTCAAGCCGCGCGATCACCGCAGGCACAATCGACGCCGCGCCGTGCCGGCGCCCCTCCACGATCACCACGCTGTGTGCCACCAAATGAGTGTCTCCATGCCCAGTGATCTGTGCATGAGGGCAGCGTGAGAACCCTCTAACCCCACCGGCCCGCACTTGGTCGCGTGGTTCTCATCTCCATCTCATCCTGCTCTCATCCGCGGGGGGCACAGTCAGGATGGTGCCGCCCGGCCCCCCACCCCCCGCCGGGCGGCTCGTCTGTGGTCGAACAACCCACGACCGGCGCCGGTCTGATCCGTGAGCCGGTGGCAATCTGAAGCTCTCGCTGATTCCGCGCTCGTCCTCGTGTTCCGGCTTCTAGGCGAGGGGCAGGACGCCCCGAGCACGACTCGTCCTGTGCATCCGCTAACTCAGTCAGGAAGCTGACTGCGACCCCTTGACTACTGATCGGCCAGGGAGGAATGTTTCGATCGGGGCGGGGTTTCGAGGGGGAACTTGTCGACCATCGCTTCGGCTGCAGCGCCCCCATCGCTTCAAGGTGGAGGGGACGATCGTGCGGTTCCGATTGCTGCTTGTGATTGCGCTTGGCTGCCTGGCGCAGCTGAATGTCGGAGTCAGTTGGGCGCATGCGGACTCGACCGGCAATGTCACGCCAAATGGATCCAGCAATACCTGTGTGGTCAGTGTTGAGACGGCCCGGACGATGTGCTTCCCATCCTTCCGAGACGCCATCGCGCATGCGACACGAGGGCGCGTGACAGATGCACCTCCCTCGGCAGTCGGGGCGGACAGCGATGCTCGCCTGACGTCGAAACTAGACCAACTGGCGAAGGATAACTCTGCTCAATCGATCGTTTTATCGGTGGAGTACTGCGCCCTGAACTATGTATGTGGCTATGGCCCCAGGGCGATTGCAAAGTTGATCTGGCCGCGGCTGGCGTGTCGGTTTTGACTTGAGGTGGCGGCGTGCGTGGCGCGGGCGTGGAGACAGCGGCTCCGTTGGGATGCTGCAGGTTCCTACACCGTTGCCGCGTCGCAAGGAGCCGCTGTCGTGTCGTCATTGTCGTTGCTCGTGGGTGTGCTTGACCAGCCGTCGGAGATGGAGGCTCGGGCCCGACGCGATGTCTCGGGTTTGATGCGGGCATTGGAATCGGTTCCAGACCAGCGGAAACGGCGTGGGCGGCGGTTCAATCTCGTGGTCGTACTCGCGATGGCGGTCTTCGCGGTGTGCTGTGGCGCATCGACGTTCGCGGTGATCGCGGAGA
>NZ_AQUZ01000004.1 GCF_000372465.1 Kribbella catacumbae DSM 19601 | reverse complement strand
AGTCGATGATCTCGATCGCCCGAACCACCAACCGCAACGTGTCCCGCTGGCGCGACGGGCACATGGTGCTGCGCTGGACCGCGGCCGGCATGCTCAACGCCGAACGATCCTTCCGCCGCATCAAGGGCTACAAACACATGCCACAGCTCGTCGCCGCCCTCCACCGACACACCCACCCCGACACCACCGACCACACAGAAACTGTCGGTGCCGTCGCCTAGAGTTCACCGTGGATCGTCACCCAAGTTCCACACAACTCGGGACATGCTCGACCCGGAAGAAGCAGATCCTCGACGCGATCGGGGCCACCGGAGCGACTGCGCGGATCTACGTCGGCCCCAGTGGCCTACGGGAGCTCGACGCTCGCCGACTGTGTTTGGAGCGGCTGTTCGCCGATCTCACCGCGATGGGTTCGCGGAAGCTCGTTATTGAACTGGACGAGTCGCTGGTCGACCACGACCGGCGGTGGCTGTTCGCCGCCAAGCGGGTCAGCAATAGCGATCTCGAGTACGACCATCTACGTGCGCACGAGGAGTGCCTGCTGTGGATCGCGGATGCCGTCGCGTGGTGCTGGGCGGCAAAGGGTTCCTGGCGTGAACGCATCCGCAAGATCGGGGTAGTGGAGGTCACCGACCTGTAGACATGCGAAACCCGGCTCACCGGTCGTCCGGCCGGCTGCCGGGTTCACTTCCCGAGGGCTACTGCCCTGGGCAGCTCCTACTGTACACACCCTTAGCGTTCGGGTGCGTGATAGTCCGCCATCGCGCGGCCGCGTGCGTCGAATTTCAGGGGGAGGGCCCCAGGGACGGTCAGCGCGAGCTTGGGTGACGGCCATCTACTCCGGCCGCACGAACTGGGCCTGCGGGGAGCGCGTAGCGCCTGATGGACCAGAGCCTCGAGCCGATGCTGCGGGCACCGCTGACCGTGTCTCGGTCTACCGGGCCCGGTAGCGTTCGGCTCGGAGGGCGCAGTACGGATAAAACCGCTGGTCAGGGGGTTGTTCGGGAGTGATCGGGGTTTTATCGGGTGAGGCTGTCGGGACGGACGGCTAGCATTGGTGGGGTCACACCATCGGGCATCAGGAGGAACAGGCTGTCCAGGCCACGCAGTATCGAGCCGTCGCACCCGGATGCGGCGCGCGCTGACCGCAGCGCAGCAGTTGCCGGCCACCAGGCGTCCCACAAGATCGTCGTGCCGAACAGCATCGACATGGTGGCACTGCTCGGAGCCCGGGACGAGTTCCTCCGCATCATCGAGAAGGAGTTCACCGCCGACATCATGGTCCGCGGGAACGAGATCACCATGAACGGGGAGCCGGCCGAGCTGGCCCTGACCGAGCGGCTGGTGGACGAGCTGATCGCCGTCGTCCGGAACGGTCACGGGCTGACCGCGGACTCCGTCGAGCGCAGTATCGCGATGATCAAGGCCGAGACGGCCGAGAGTCCCGCCGACGTGCTGACCCAGAACATCCTGTCCAGCCGCGGCCGGACGATCCGGCCGAAGACGCTGAACCAGAAGCGCTACGTCGACGCCATCGACAAGAACACGATCGTCTTCGGCATCGGCCCGGCCGGAACCGGTAAGACCTACCTGGCCGTCGCCAAGGCGGTCCAGGCGCTGCAGGCCAAAGAGGTCAACCGGATCATCCTGACCCGGCCGGCCGTCGAGGCCGGCGAGCGGCTGGGCTTCCTGCCCGGCACGCTGTCGGAAAAGATCGACCCGTACCTGCGGCCGCTGTACGACGCGCTGCACGACATGCTCGACCCGGAGTCGATCCCCCGGCTGATGACGGCCGGCACGATCGAGATCGCCCCGCTGGCCTATATGCGCGGGCGGGCGCAGCCCTACGACGCGCAGGTCCTGACGCCAAATGGGTACCGGGCGATCGGCTCGCTCCAGGTCGGCGACCTGGTCGTCGGGTCGAACGGGCTGCCAACTCCTGTGTTGGGTGTTTATCCCCGGGGTCGCAAACAGGTGTTCCGTGTCCGGACCCAGGACGGCGCCTCGACGCTGTGTTGCGGCGAACACCTCTGGACTGTTGCAACGCCTGAGGACAAGCGTCGCGGTCGCACCCGTACTCTCGAGACGCAGGAGATGATCGGTCGGCTCCGCCGCGGATACATTCGGCGTTACGAGTTGCCGGTGGTCGAGCCAGTCGCGTTCGAGCCGCAACAGGTAGCAATGGACCCTTATGCGCTGGGGCTACTGCTCGGCGACGGATGTATTACTACAAGTACTACTCCGACCTTCAGCACGGCCGATGCCGAGCTGGCCCAGGCACTCGAGTCGGCTTTGCAGGACATCGAACTGGTGCCGAAGGGCACCTACGATTTCGTGCTCCGGCACAAGAACGGCGGCCGTGGTGGTCTGCGGGTGGCCAATCCGGTAACGACCGTCATCCGTGAACTCGGTCTCGCCGGTGCGACCTCGGCGACCAAGTTCGTGCCCGAGAGCTATCTGTACACATCGGCCGACGTGCGGCTAGCTGTTCTCCAGGGCCTGCTCGACACAGATGGTGGTCCAGTACCGCAGCGAGGGCGAACTTGCCGCGTGCAGTACAGCACCACCTCGGGGCGGTTGCGAGACGATGTGATCTTCCTTGTCAGATCCCTGGGCGGCATCGCGTACAGCCACACTCGACTCGCGGAGGGTCGGCGACCCGGCCGGGCCTTGGGTCGCGATGTGCAGCACCGATCAGATGCTCACGTCATCGACATCCGTCTACCGGCCGGCATTGCGCCGTTCCGGCTGGGACGCAAGATGGAGCTCTACGGTCGCACCGGCGGAGGTCGTCCGATGCGCTTCATCGACAGCATCGAACCGGCGGGCGAGCAGGAGACGTTGTGCATCCAGGTCGCTGCGGCGGACTCGCTCTATGTGACTGACGACTTCCTGGTCACCCACAACACCCTGAACGACGCGTACATCATTCTCGACGAGGCGCAGAACACCTCGCCGGAGCAGATGAAGATGTTCCTCACCCGGCTCGGTTTCGGCTCCAAGATGGTCGTCACCGGCGACGTCACCCAGGTCGACCTGCCGACCGGGACGAGGTCGGGACTGCGCGTCGTCCAGGAGATCCTGGAAGGCGTCCAGGACCTGACGTTCTGCCGGCTCACGGCCCACGACGTGGTCCGCCACAAGCTGGTCGGCCGGATCGTGTCGGCTTACGAGAACTTCGAAGGCAGCGCTGAGCTCAAGAGATGAACGTCGAGGTCAACAACGAGTCCGGGGTCGAGATCGACGCGCACGGACTGATGCGGCTGGGCCGGTTCGTGATGTCGTCGCTGCGCCTGCACCCCGAGTGTGAGCTGTCGATCAAGCTGGTCGACGAGGACACGATGGCGCGGTACCACGTGGAGTTCCTGGACCTGCCCGGTCCGACCGACGTGATGTCGTGGCCGATGGACGAGCTGCGGCCCGGCGGTGATGGCGGTGACGAGGCCGACCTGCCGCTCGGGCACCTCGGCGACATCGCGCTGTGCCCGACGGTCGCCGCCGCGCAGGGCGCGAAGGCCGGCCACGGCACCTGGGCCGAGCTGGAGCTGCTGACCGTGCACGGCATCCTGCACCTGCTCGGCTACGACCACGCCGAACCCGCCGAGAAGGCGGAGATGTGGGATGTCCAGGGCCGTTTGCTGGAAGCATGGCGAGCACCCGGAAACAGGCTTGGCGATGTCTGATGGCTACCGCCTACTGCGCGGAAGCATCAGACACCGCCTAGGACAGGAGTGAAGTTCCAGTGACCTCCCACGACGGCGTTCTGCTGGTTGTGGCTGCGGTGCTCGTTCTGCTCGCCGGGCTGTTCGCCGGCGCCGAGGCGGCCCTGTCGTCGTACTCGAAGGTGCGCGCGAACACCCAGGTCGAGCAGGGCAACCTGCGCGCGGTGAAGCTGCGCGACCTGCTCTCGGACGCGCCGCGCTACCTGAACTCCCTGCTGCTGGTCCGGCTGAGCTGCGAGATCACCGCGATCGTGCTGGTCACCCAGGCACTGTCGAACCTGTTCACCGTGACCTGGGAACACATCCTGATCACCGGCGTCCTGATGGTGCTGATCTCCTACGTGATCATCGGGGTCGCGCCACGCACGCTCGGCCGGCAGCACTCCGACCGGTTCGCGATCCTGTCGGCCGGTCCGGTGATGGCGCTGACCCGGGTGCTCGGCCCGCTGCCGAAGCTGCTGATCCTGATCGGCAACGCGATGACCCCGGGCAAGGGGTTCGCCGAGGGCCCGTTCGCGACCGAGGCCGAGCTGCGCGCGCTGGTCGACCTGGCCGAGAAGTCGTCGGTGATCGAGTCCGGCGAGCGGCAGATGATCCACTCCGTCTTCGAGCTCGGCGACACGATCGTGCGCGAGGTGATGGTGCCGCGGACCGACATGGTCTACATCGAGCGGCACAAGAAGCTGCGCCAGCTCACCTCGCTGGCGCTGCGCAGCGGGTACTCGCGGATCCCGGTGGTGGGCGAGTCGCTGGACGACATCGTCGGCGTCGTCTACCTCAAGGACGTGATGCGCCGCGTCTACGACAACGCCTCGGCCGAGTCGACCGAGCGGGTCGAGTCGGTGATGCGGCCGTGCATGTACATCCCCGACTCCAAGCCGGTGGACGAGCTGCTGCGCGAGATGCAGGCGGCCCGGATGCACGTCGCGATCGTCGTCGACGAGTACGGCGGTACGGCGGGCCTGGTCACCATCGAGGACATCCTGGAGGAGATCGTCGGCGAGATCACGGACGAGTACGACGAGGCGCCGGAGTCGGTGCAGGCGCTGTCCGACGGCGCCTACCGGGTCTCCAGCCGGTTCCCGATCGACGAGCTCGGCGAGCTGTTCGGCGTACCGCTGGACGATGACGACGTCGACACGGTCGGCGGCCTGATGGCCAAACTGCTCGGCAAGGTGCCGATTCCCGGCGCCCAGGTCGAGATCGAGAGACTCGGACTGTCTCTCACCGCGGAGCGGCCGTCCGGCCGACGCAACCAGATCGGTACTGTGCTGGTTCGGCGCGGACTTCCCGCCGACCAGCCGCAGGACAGCAGTCACCAGACCGCCTGAAACCCCCTTGGAGCCATCTTTGCCTGCCGACCTCACGGCCGAGGACGCCAAACTGGTCACCCTGGCGCGCGCCGCCCGGGCCCGCACCCGCGCCGCCGAAGGCGCCGCAGTACGGGACACCGACGGGCGGACGTACGCCGCTTGCACCGTGCAGCTGGACACCGTCCTGCTGAGCGCGCTGCAGCTTGCGGTCGCGATGGCCGTATCGTCAGGGGTGAAGGGGATCGAGGCCGCCGCCGTGGTCACTGATGGCGACGCGGCGGGCGTCGACGTCGAGGTGGTCCGCTATTTCGGCGGAGCCGCCCTTCCGGTAGTCGTTGCCGATGGCAGCGGAGAGGTTCGTGATGTCGTTCACACCTGAGAACGTGGTGCCGGAGTTCAAGTCCGGCTTCGCCTGTTTCGTCGGCCGCCCGAACGCGGGCAAGTCCACCCTGACGAACGCCCTAGTCGGGCAGAAGGTCGTGATCACCTCGTCGAAGCCGCAGACCACGCGGCACGCCGTCCGGGGCATCGTGCACCGGGCCGACGCGCAGCTGATCCTGGTCGACACGCCGGGGCTGCACAAGCCGCGGACGCTGCTCGGTGAGCGGCTGAACGATGTGGTGAAGACGACCTGGGCCGAGGTCGACGTGATCGGGATCTGCCTGCCGGCCAGCGACCGGATCGGCCCGGGCGACCGGTTCCTGGTCACCGAGGCGGCCAAGGTGGCCAAGACCCCGAAGGTCGCGATCGCGACCAAGGCGGACCTGGTCGCGCCCGAGCGGATGGTCGAGCACCTCTCCGAGATCCAGACCCTGGGGGAGTCCGTCGGCATCGAATGGGCGTCCGTCGTCCCGGTGTCGGCGACGTCCGGCTACCAAGTCGAGGTGGTCGCCGACGAGCTGGTGAGGTTTCTGCCGGACGGCCAGCCGCTCTACCCCGAAGGCGACGTCACGGACGAGCCGGAGGAGATCCTGGTCGGCGAGCTGATCCGCGAGGCCGCGCTGGAAGGCGTCCGGGACGAGCTGCCGCACTCGATCGCGGTCACCATCGACGAGATGGGACTGCGCGAGGGCCGGCCCGAAGACAAGCCGCTGCTCGACATCTACGCGAACATCTTCCTCGAGCGGGACAGCCAGAAGGGCATCGTGATCGGCCACAAGGGGGCCCGGCTGCGTGAGGTCGGCGCCAACGCCCGCCGCCAGATCGAAGCCCTGCTCGGTACGCCGGTCTACCTCGACCTGCACGTCAAGATCGCCAAGAACTGGCAGACCGACGCCAAGCACCTGCGGAAACTCGGGTTCTGAGGTGGGCCAGGCCTCGGCGCTCACCAATCCGACGTACTACGCCCTGACGGGCCCGCAGGCGGGACTGGCTGAAGCTCGGGGCCGGGCTGTCCGCTACCAGGCCGAGGTCGCGCCTTTCCTCGGCCTGCCGGACGAGCCGACCGAGCAGGACTGGGCGGATGCCGCCGAGCTGCTCGGGCCCGGCACTGTCGGAGCGATGATGCGCCCCGACCTGCCACTGCCGGAGAGCTTCAAGCTCGACCAGCAGTTCGGCCTGGTCCAGTTCCTCGCGCCGGAGTCGTTCGGCGTCGAGGACCCGGAGCTGGTCGAACTCGGGCTCGACGACGTCCCGGAGATGGTCGCGCTGACCACCCTGACCGACCCGGGACCGTTCCGCTCGCGCACGATCGAGTGCGGGCGCTACCTGGGTCTGCGGCGCGATGGCGAACTGGTCGCGATGGCCGGTGAGCGCCAGCGCCTGCCCGGGTACGTCGAGATCAGCGCGGTCTGCACCCACCCGGAGTACCGCGGTCAGGGACTCGCCGGCCGGCTGGTCCGGGCTGTTGCCGCCGGCATCGAAACGGCGGGCGACCGGCCGTTCCTGCATACCGGCGCGACCAACACCACCGCGATCAGGCTCTATGAGTCGCTGGGGTTCACCGTCACCAACCGGATGTCGGTCACGATCGTCGAGCCGGCCGGACGATAAGGGCCTCGTCGAGCGGCTTGCGGGTCAGCTCGGGAACCTCGCAGTCGTCGGCCGGGTAGCCGACCGGGAAGAGGATGTAGGGCCGCTCGGTGCGCGGGCGGTCGAGGACCTTGGTGAGGAACGCCATCGGGTTCGGCGTGTGGGTCAGCGTCGCGAGTCCCATCCGGTGCAGCGCGGCGATGAAGAAGCCACAGGCGATGCCGACGCTCTCGGAGACGTAGTAGTTCTTGCGCAGGCTGCCGTCGGGTTGCGGCGTGTGCTTCTGCGCGAAGGCCACCACCAGCCAGGGCGCGACCTCGAGGAACTCCTTGTGCTCGTCGGTCTCCAGCCGGGCGAGCGCCGAGTGCCACTCCGGCAGTTCCCGCTCCTGGTAGAACTTCCGCTCTTCTTCTTCGGCAGCCATCCGCACGCCGCGCTTGATCTCAGGATCGTCGGTCGCGACGAAGGTCCAGGGCTGGTGATGCGCCCCGCTGGGTGCCGTGTTGGCGGCACTCACCGCGAGCTGGATCGCTTCCAGTGGCACCGGATCGTCGGAGAACCACCGCACCGACCGGCGCCGCTCCAGCTCGTCCAGGTACTCCGCCCCGCGGCGCAGCCCTTCCCCGATCGGTACTCGGGGCGGCGTGTAGGCGACGAAGGGGTGCTGATGGCTGCGGTTCACCTGTCGACCGTGCCACGCGGCCGGTCATGAGTCCAGCTTGGGAAACTGAACTCATCCATATGATCAGCTCATGTATATCTCGCCCCGCCAACTGGAGTACCTCGTCGCCATCGCCGAGACCGGCGGGATCACGGCCGCCGCCGCGCGATGTCACGTCTCGCAGTCCGCGGTGTCGCTCGCGGTGGGGGAGCTGGAACGCGCGCTCGACGTCAGCCTCGTACTGCGTGGGTCGCGGCGCGGCACCCGATTGACCCCGGCCGGCCAGCAGGTGGTTGCGGATGGGCGCAAGGTGCTGGCCGCGTTGTCCGAGCTGGGCGCCGGCGCGCGCAGCCTCGGTCAGGAGATCGAGGGGCGGCTCACGATCGGGTGCTACGCGCCGATCGCGCCGTTCCATCTGCCGTTGGCGATCGCAGGGTTCCGTGAAGCCCAGCCGGGCGTAGAGATCGACTTCATGGAAGGCACGTTGCCGGACTTACAAGCAGCGTTGCTCGATGGGAGGTGTGAGCTCGCATTCCTTTATCAGCAGGACTTGCAGCCGGGGATCGACAGCGCAGTACTGCACGATCGGGCACCGTCGGTGTTGCTCTCCGGAGGTCATCGGCTGGCGCGGCGGCGGTCGATCCGGTTGGCGGAGTTGGCCGGAGAGCCGTTCGTCCTACTGGATGTGCCGCCGAGCGAGCACTACTTCAGGGCTGTCTTCGAGGCGGCCGGGGTGGAGATGTCGCCTGCTCATCGGGCCGGGAGCTTCGAGCTGGCGCGGGCGTTGGTTGCCCGGGGCATCGGATATTCGCTGGCCGTGCAAACGCCGGCGGTCGAGCTCAGCTACGAGGGGCTGCCGGTGCTCACGCGAGCGCTGGCGGACGTAGTACCGACGACGCCGGTCGTCCTGGGGTGGGCCGGCGGGGGACGCCTCACCCGGCGGGGTGAGGCGTTCCTCGCTTATTGCCGGACCGCGTTCAGAGCGACTTCTGGTAGTCGAGGGCGCGGGCCACGACGTAGTAGTTGAGCTGTTCGTTGATGGAGATCATGTGGTTGTTGGACTCGGCGTTCCAGGTGTCCAGCTGGGTCAGGGCCGGTTCGGCCTCGCGCAGCCAGAGCAGCATGCCGGTCTTGACCAGCGCGCCGAGCCGGTGGCCGCGGTGGTCGCGGGAGACGGCGGTGTCGTTCTGCTCCGCGATGTGGGGCCGCTCGCGCTCCACGGTGACGACCGAGTGGCCTGCCAGTTCGCCCGTCGTACGGTGCCGCGCGATCACCCGGTACATCGTCTGGTTGTGCCCCTGCCGGGCCGCTTCGTAGGCGCGCAGCCGCTCCGGGGTGAAGACGTCGTCCTCGATGTCGAGGTCGTCCTTCGGGGCGTCGTTGATCGAGGCGGTGACCGCGACCATGCCCTCGAGCATCTCGTCGGGCAGTGCGCCGATGATCCGGACTACCTCGTAGTCCGCCGAGGCGAGCACGGCTTCGTCGTACAGCTTCTGCACCGTCGGCCAGTCCAGGTTGGTGATGTCCTGGCGGCGGTTCACCTCGACCGCCTTCTGCTCGAACCCGTGCCGCTTCGCGAACGCCTCCGCCTTCGGCAGGTCCCAGGTGGTGATGCCGAACGACGTACGACCGAGCTCGTCGGCCACCTGCTCGCCGTACCGGACCAGCTCGCTGCCGATCCCGCGGCCCCGATGATCCGGATGGACCTCGACCTCGATCCACGCCAGGTTGGTGTTGTCGTAGGTCGGCGCGAAGAGCTGAAGCAGGCCGACCAGCGACCCGTCCTCTTCGCGAGCCAGGTAGCTACGGCCCGGATCGAGATCCCAGCCGTATCGCAGGTCGGCCGCATAGCCGGACGGGGTCGACAACAGGGCAGCCGGGCAGTCGACCGCATGGGTCGCGTTCAGCAACGCCACCGCGTCGGCACACCCAGCCGCGTCGTCAGAAGAAAGCCTCGAGATGTCCACAGCCCCAGAGTGGACCTGACAGCCGCTCACCGCGAGTTATTTAACCGGCCATCCCGTAGCTGTGGTCGATGGTCATGGTGAAGAGGAGGCGGCGCTCCGCGACCATGGCCCGGCGGTAGTCGTCCCAGTCGGGGTGCTCGCCGGCAGCGTCGCGGTAGTAGGTGATGAGCTGCTCGACGGTGTTGTCGTCTTCGGCGGTCGCGACCGGGGTCAGCTCCGCTTTGCCTTCGACCACGACGTACGAGCGACCGCGAGGGCCGTTCACATAAAGGCTGGCGCGCGGGTCGCGGCGGAGGTTCTTGGTCTTAGCGCGTCCGTCCGTGAGCGAGACGCGGACCTGGTCGCCGTCGTACAGGTAGGTGACGTTGGACAGCTGCGGCCGGCCGTCCCGCTTGATCGTGACGAGCACGCCGAGGCCGGTCTTGCCGAGCGTGCCGAGGAGGTCAGAGGTCATACTTAGATCTTAAGTTTTCAAGCAAACCGTCACTGCCGGTGATGGTTTGTCTCGGTCTGCGAGACCCCCGGTTCGACCTGCGGATGGGGTTGTGCATAGACTCACTGGCATCATGCGGCACCAGCTTCTTCTCCTTCGCTGCCGCGGCGAGGCCTGACGTAGGCCGGTTCCCTCGCCGCGGAGTTTCGCCATCTCTCAATGGCGCTGTCGCCGGTCGAATCCGACCAAGTACTGCTTCCGCGAGGAGAACCCGCAACATGGCCCCCAAGAACCAGCCCAAACCCGTTCAGCAGACCTCTGGCATGCCGATCGGGCGCTACAGCGCGTTCCCGCCGATCCAGCTGCCCGACCGGACCTGGCCGGCCAAGTCGGTCGACAAGACGCCGCGCTGGCTGTCCACCGATCTGCGTGACGGCAACCAGGCCCTGGTCGAGCCGATGTCGCCGGCCCGCAAGCGGCGGATGTTCGACCTGCTGGTGCGGATGGGCTACAAGGAGATCGAGGTCGGTTTCCCGAGCGCCAGCCAGTACGACTTCGACTTCGTCCGCAGCCTGATCGAGGGCGACGCGATCCCCGAGGACGTCACCATCTCGGTGCTGACCCAGGCGCGCGAGGAGCTCATCGAGCGGACCGTGCAGTCCCTGCAGGGCTCGCCGAAGGCCACCATCCACCTGTACAACGCGACCGCGCCGCTGTTCCGCCGGGTCGTCTTCAACGTCGACAAGGCCGAGTGCCGCAACATCGCGGTACGGGGCACGGAGACGGTGATGAAGTACGCCGACGAGATGCTGGGCGATTGCGAGTTCGGCTACCAGTACAGCCCGGAGATCTTCACCGGGACCGAGCTGGAGTTCGCGCTGGACGTGTGCGAGGCGGTCAGCGACGTGTGGCAGCCGGCGGAGGGCCGCGAGATCATCCTCAACCTGCCCGCCACGGTCGAGATGTCGACGCCGAACGTGTACGCCGACCAGATCGAGTGGTTCAGCCGCAACCTGACCCGGCGCGAGCACAGCACGATCAGCCTGCACCCGCACAACGACCGCGGTACCGCGGTCGCCGCGACCGAGCTGGCGCTGATGGCCGGCGCGGATCGCGTCGAGGGCTGCCTGTTCGGCCACGGCGAGCGGACCGGCAACGTCGACCTGGTGACGCTGGGGATGAACCTGTTCAGCCAGGGCATCGACCCGCAGATCGACTTCTCCGACATCGACGAGATCCGCCGCACCGTCGAGTACTGCACCCAGATGCGCGTCCCCGAGCGTCAGCCGTACGCCGGTGACCTGGTCTACACCGCCTTCTCCGGCTCGCACCAGGACGCGATCAAGAAGGGCCTGGAGGCGCTGGACAAGCAGGCCGCGGCCGAGGGCCGGCCGGTCGGCGAGATCGCCTGGGAGGCGCCGTACCTGCCGATCGACCCGAAGGACGTCGGCCGGTCGTACGAGGCGGTCATCCGGGTCAACTCGCAGTCGGGCAAGGGCGGCGTCGCCTACATCATGAAGTCGGAGCACCGCCTCGACCTGCCGCGCCGGCTGCAGATCGAGTTCAGCCGGGTGATCCAGCAGCACACCGACGCCGAGGGCGGCGAGGTCGGTCCCCAGCAGATGTGGGACATCTTCTCCACCGAGTACCTGGCCCCGGGCCAGCTGTCGCTGCTGACCGTCAACTCGACGTCCGGCGAGGGACAGGGTGACCAGCTCCGCGTGCAGGTCTACTCCGGCGGCGTCCCGCACGAACTGGTTGGCGAGGGCAACGGCCCGGTGTCGGCCTTCGTCGACGCGATCAAGCCGCTGAAGTACGACGTACGGGTGCTGGACTACCACGAGCACGCCCTCTCCTCCGGCGGCGACGCCCTGGCCGCGGCGTACGTCGAGTGCGAGGTCGGCGACGACGTCTACTGGGGTGTCGGCCGCGACGCCAACATCCTCACCGCCTCCCTGAAGGCAGTCGTCTCAGCCATCAACCGCGCCACCCGCTGATCTCAGCAAGCTCAAGGCCGGTCTTTCCGTCTGGAGGCCGGCCTTCAGCTTGTACGCCGACAAGCCCCCACGTGTCCGCCGCCGCTCGCTCCTTCGTCGCTCCCAGCTCTGGTCACTCCCACCCACCCCTCCTTGCCGCTCCTTCGTCGCGGTGGGTGCCCGGGTGCACCTTGCATCGTGCTGGAGGGAGTGAGGGGCGCCTGACGCCTCAGGTGATGCCCATGCCGGTGTCAGCGCCACTGGCTAGCACTCCAGCCGTGGTTCGTGATGAGGTGAGTTGGGCTGTTTGACCGCGGTGGTGGCAGTCGCGTGCTCGGGTTTGGTGGCGGGGTCGCCAGCGTGACCGGTGCAGCAGGTGTGCCGCGCAGTGTTGGCCGTGGTCGAGGGGCCGGGTGAACAGGTGTCTGATCTCGTTCGCGGTTAGCGTGATCAGTTGATGACCTTAATCTGATGGCTGTGGGATGGCTTGGTGGTAGCGGAGTTCGTAGAGGTGGGCGCCTTTGACGAGGACTGACGCTTCCACGGGGCGCCGATTGTCCGAGTAGATCGTTCGGAATTGCCGAATGATTGGCACGTCCTCTGGCAGTCCAAGGATTTCGAGTTCCTCAGTGGTGGGTAGGCGGGCAGACAGGCGATCGGCGAACTCGCGCTGCGGATAGCCGAGTTCCGCGAGGGCCTGAACCGCCCCGCCGGGGATGCGAAGTTTCCGTGCGAGCGGGCCATCCGCAGCGATGTCTGCCGGGTAGTAGGACCACGAGATCTCGATCGGCTCACCGTCGTACGACAGTAGTCGCTGGCGCAGGATGGCGTGTCCATCCGAGGTGAGATCGAGTGCTGAGGAGATCTCAGTGGGGGCCTGGACCTCGGCTACGTCCAGCAGGCGGTAGGCATAGCCCTTTGGGCTGGGAGAAAGGTAGGTGGCGGCATCGACCACGAACGGGCGGCGATCACGAACGTAGACACCTTTGCCGACCAGGCTGTAAACGAAGCCCTCACGTTTGAGCGCAGTAAGTGCGCGCTGAATCGTCGCGTTGGCCGCCGAGAATCGATGTACGAGATTCTGGGTGGAGGGCAACTGCTGGCCGGGTGCAAGGTCGCCTGCCATGATCTGGGCCCGTAGGTCGGCTGCAATCTGTTGGTGGCGTGGCCTGACGTCGTTTCCATTATCCATGATGCGTGCTGCTGTTTCGGATCATGTGGTCACCTGGTAGCGCAGCCGTCGGCCGTTGGCTGCCATGGTCATGACGCTCATCTCGATTGGTTCGCCGTCTGCTGTTGTGGTCAGGCGAGACAGGATGATCACCCACTCGCCGTCGGCGAGATCGAGGGTTGCGGACTCGTCCGATGTGGGTGGTCGAGCAGAGATCTCCTCCTGAACTACGCCGGTTTCGTAGCCGAGCTCTGTCAGCAGCGTGACTGCGCCACCACGAATCTTCCGTGGCTCCGCCAGGCCGGTGCCTGACGCCACAGCGGAGGGGTAGTAGGAGTCAGTCAGTTCGACTGTCCGGCCGTCAACCAGCATGACTCGGCGACGAACCACTACCGATTCTCCCGGTGAGGTACCCAGGCCTTCAGCGACTTCTGGTGGAGGAACAACCGCCGCCACCTCCCGGAGTTGCTGGCTGCCGGATACATCGCGCTCTGCGAGTTCCTCGGACCAGGCGTCCAACTCGCCGGCGGCTCGTGGCCTCAAATACGGCGTCGAAACGCTTTCCCAACGGGCCGCTCCGTTCGCCACTGCTGCCTCCTTCTTCTCGTCGCCGATGGATGCCGGTCACTTCACTGTACTTGGAAGGCAGCAAGGTTCGTGGCAGGACCTCCTCGGGGTCAACCTTGCTGCAATATGCGAAAGGTAGTATTGTCCGTCTCAGCATCAGCCGCAGTCCGCCAAGCGACGGAACCGGCGCTGAGGTCCCTGCAACCGGCGCCGGTTCCGTCCTTCAACGGTGAGGAAGAAGGGCGAGCATGCAGAACGCCGCGATATCGACGACGTTTCACACGTTGGTGATGCAGCCGACAAGTTTGTGCAACCTGGACTGCTCGTATTGCTATCTGCCGGATCGCAAACGGCGTGCGCTGATGTCAACGCCGGTCGCCGCTGCGTGTGCTGCGTCCGTCTGGCAACAGGCAAGCCCCTACCCCGTGGACGTTGTATGGCACGGCGGAGAGCCGACGACGACCCCCATCGAGCACTTTCGCGCGCTGTTGAAGCCGTTCGAGACGCTTAGGTCATCGAACCTGGTCGAGTTCGGGATCCAATCGAATGGAACGCTGATCGATCAGCGTTGGTGCGATCTGTTCAAGGAGTACGGCTTCGATGTCGGCATCAGTGTCGACGGACCACCCTGGGCGAATCGGGATCGTGTGAATTGGCGAGGCGCGGAGACATTCGCGCAAACCCGGCGAGGTATCGAGCGGCTCCAAACGGCTGGGATCGACTTCACCGTCATCTGCGTGGTGACGCCTTCAACCATCGGACATGCGGAGGAGTTGGTCGACTTCTTCAGTGCA
This sequence comes from Kribbella catacumbae DSM 19601, assembly GCF_000372465.1. Taxonomy (GTDB): domain Bacteria; phylum Actinomycetota; class Actinomycetes; order Propionibacteriales; family Kribbellaceae; genus Kribbella; species Kribbella catacumbae. The sequence goes on along the minus strand of NZ_AQUZ01000004.1, from coordinate 281,084 downwards.
ATCGGCTGTTCCTCGGTCGGTTTCAACATTGAAGAGGAAGAGGGGGCGGGTCGGCCCGGCGTCGAGGAGTCCACCGCTTACGAGTTCTGGAGAGCGCTCCTGCGGCACCGCGAAGCGGGTAGCGTGCTGCGGATTCGTGAACTGGATCGACTCAACGACTTCCTGGCGACACGCACTAGAAGTGGCGAGGATCGTCGACCGTTTGATCCCATCCCGACGATTGCGCACAACGGAGACACTGTTCTGCTGTCGCCAGAGCTCCTTGGTATCAAAGACGTCAAGTACGCAGATTTCCTTGCCGGCAACGTTCTCCGGATGTCTTTGCCTCGGATGATCGCGGAATCCTCGCGACTCGCCTACGTTCTTGAGTTCGAGGAGGCGCTAAGTAAATGCGCAGCTGGTTGTGACTTCTACTCGTTCTGCGGCGGCGCGCAGGCCGGCAACCGCTACTTCGAGCACGGGTCCCTGGAGATCGCTGAGACGGCGTACTGCCGAAACACCCGCCAGAGCCTGGTCCGCGCTGCAGCGGACCACATCACCGAAAGGATGGCCATATGAATCCCCTAGCCACGCTCCTTGGAGCGGATTCGGCAGCGCTCGCCAAGCTTCGGGTGCGTTCAGAGTATCAGATGTCGCAACGTGATGAGACACGCGCGCCATCTAGCTCATGGGACAACCGCCCTTCGTGGGACAACTGGAGGAAGCACAAGTAGGTCAGCCATGGTCGGCGGGTGGGTGCCGGTGACCATCCGCCGACCCAGTACACGTCGCAGGAGAGCTGTGGAAATTCGGGAAGTGCGCAAGACTCGGATCTTGCTGCCGGCTGTCGATGAGTCGGATCTGACAGAGGTCGACGTGTTGTCCGGCCGAGGGGTCCGCTACGCATCAGTGGGCAGGATCGACGAGGCGCGGCTGCAGCTCGACAGTGTGCCGATCATCGGATCCAGATTTGCTGGCACGGTCCTTGCTGATGCCGTTTGGGACGGCGTGGCGATCACCGGCAGCATGTTCGATGGCGTCGACCTGTCATCGGCTCGGTTGGACGGTGGAAAGCTGGATCGGGTGCACTTTCGTGGTTGTCAATTGTCCGGGCTCGCGCTGACCGCGGTCGTCTGCGAGAACGTGATCTTCGAGAACTGCCGACTCGACTACGCGACCTTTGACACAGTTCGGACTGCTGGCGCGCTGGGGTTCGTGAACTGCTCGATGACTGAGGCCAGCCTGGTCAGCTGCCGATGGGACAAGGCCGTCATCGATGGCTGCCGGTTGTCAGGCCTGGAGTTCGACCGCTGCGATCTGCGTGGATCCGATCTGCGGGGCAACTCGCTTGAGACGGTCCGCGGTGTTGTCTGTCTGCGTGGCGTCATGCTGACCGCCGACCAGCTAGCCGACTTGACTGCGGCGTTAGTCGCAGACCTGGATATCCAGATCAGTCATCCCTGACACGTAGGGCTGGTGGCTCCTGCCCAAATTGTGTGGCAGGTGGGCCTGTTGTCTGTTTGGGTCGAGGGATGATCACCGTGCGCGAGATCGATCCGGCCGACGGCGAGCTCTTTGATGCCTGGTACGCCGTGTTCTGGGCCGGGGCGACCGCGGATCGGCCGGCCGCGATTGTGGCGACCCGGGAGGCGCTGGCGTCGTCGTTGACTTCCCGGAACGGGTTGAAGTCCCGGCACGCGGTTGCCGCGTTCGACGGGGTGCGGGTGGTTGGCGCGATGCTGTTCGAGTACTGGCTGGAAAGCAACCTGGACACCGTCATCGTCGAGATCGACGTTGCTCCAGCCGACCGCCGCCGTGGAATCGGGACCGCGTTGTGGGGCTGGGCGAGGTCCCGGGCGGCCGGCGAGGGACGGACCATCTTCCAGGCCGGGCTGGGGATGCCGACGGGATTCACCAGTGAGACGTGGCCGGGGAGCGCCTTCGCGGCGAAGCTGGGCTTCACCGTCGAGAACGTCGAGGACCACCTGGTGGCGGAGTTGCCCTGGACTGGCTCGGTCGAGGTCGAGCCGCTGGAGGGCTTCCGGCTGACCTCGTGGTCTGGGCCGTGCCCGGAGGAGTACCTGCAGGCGTTCGCCGACCTGCAGACGGCGATGGACCGGGACGTACCCACGGGTGGCATGACGCGGGAACTGGTGCCGTGGGACGTGGAGCGGATTCGCGCCCGCGAGTTGCGGGCCGACAAGAACTACCTCGCGCTGCACACGATGGCGCAGACGACGGACGGGCGCCCGGCCGGCTACACGACCATCTACCTCCCCAGAGCCGACCCGGACGCGGCCCAGCAGGACGACACCCTGGTACTGCGTGAGCACCGCGGCCACAACCTCGGCACCCACCTGAAGCTGGCCAACCTCAAGCAGCTCGCCAAGCACCGCACCACCCAGAAGTGGTTGCACACCTGGACGGCCGAGACGAACACGGCGATGCAGAAAGTCAACGCCCGCTTCGGTTTCGAGGCCCAGGAGAAGAACGTCGAGTACGAGCTGGAGCTCCCCGTACCGCGGTTGCGGCCGGCGGCGCGGGCGGTCGTCCTGGATGCTCAGGACCGGATCCTGCTGATGCGGTTCGAGTTCGATGACGGCCACGTCGTCTGGGCCGCGCCGGGTGGCGGCGTCGAGCCGGGGGAGTCGTTGCAGAAGGCTCTGTCCCGTGAGCTCTCGGAGGAGATCGGCCTCGACGTACCAGCTGACCCGACGCACTTGTGGCACCAGGTGACCGTCGCGCCGGGCCATGCGGCGGGCTACGACGGCGTCATCAACGACTATTTCCTGATCCGCGCCGACGCCTTCACCCCGGCCGGCACGAGGTCAGCGGCGGAGCTACAGGCCGAGCACGTGCACGGCCACCGCTGGTGGACCCCCGAAGAACTTCGGGCCCACCAGGGGCCGGCCTACCTCTCGCCCCGTTCGCTGCCGCACCTGCTGGCTGCTCTCCTCGCCGACGGCCCACCGGCCACCCCGACCTTCCAGGGTCTGTGAGACCTGTCAGTCGCCGTTGAGCGGCGGGTTGGCGAAGGCCACGCCGGTCCACCGGTAGTTCACCGGGTCGTTGTACGAACCCGGCACCTTGCCGAGGCCGTTGATCACGGTCGAGGTGCCGTTCGCGTTCCCGACGGCGTACAGGTAGCCGGACTGCGTGTCCCTGTCGATGCCCATCAGGAGCGTGCCGTACTGGCCACAGCGTTCGGCGACCAGGGCGTCGAAGCCTTGCCAGGTGGAGCTCCGGACCTTGGTGACGATCGGCTTCAGCGGATTGCTGATCGGGATCCGGATCGTGTAGAGCGCTCCACCGCGGGTGTTCGCGAGGAAGGTGTCGTAGGTCCGGGTCTGGCTGATCAGCGCCATCGTCTGCACAGAGGCGAAGCCCGGGTACGAACCCGTGGCGACAAACTTGCCACCGGTTTCCCGCCAGCGGAACAGCACCCCGTCCTTGCGCAGCCCGTACTCGAAGGTGTGAGCCTGCGATCCCGGCCGCGCGCCCTCGTCGTACCGGGACTCCTCGAAGAAGGTGAAGGTGTCCCAGCCGCCACCGATGCGGGTCAGCTTCACCCCTGCATCGGCATCATCGGATCGGTAGATCGCCCTGTACATGTACGGGCCGAGGATGATCTTGCCGTAGTAGTCGAAGCCCGCGACGTTCGGCTCATGAACCCACGAACCGCTCTGCCGGACGTCTATGTTCGGGAAGGCGTTCGCCACGAACTCCTCCGTGGGCTGCACGCTCGGTGGGTTGCCCGCGGTGACTCGCTGCCGCTGCAACCCATACTTCTCGTTGACCGCGCCCAGGCCCAGTGAGCAGGCCGCGGCCTGCTGCGTGCCGCTCGCGGTGGCTGTGGTCGCCGGGATCGTGATGAGGCCCAGCGTCAGTGATGCCAGCCCCAGGGCCGGCACCCATCGTCCTCTGTTCATCCGCCCATTCCTCTCAGCTTGTCGAACAGCTAGATGCGGGCGGCACCCCGAAAGTTACAGCCGACGTTCCCACGTCAGGCGGCCTTCGTCCATCAACGCGTGCCCGTCGGCGCCGGCGGCCACGCTTGGGTCGTGGGTGGCGATGATGACGGCCGCGCCCCGGTCGGCCTCGGCGCGCAGCAACTCGAGAACGCGCTCTCTGTTGGTGCTGTCGAGCTCGCTGGTCGACTCGTCGGCGAGGATCACCTTGCCCCGCTGGGCCAGCCCCCGCGCGACCGCGACCCGCTGCTGTTCACCGCCGGACAGCTCCTCGACCAGATGGTCGCCGCTCTCTTCGAGTCCGACGTCAGTGAGCGCTCTCTGGATGATCTCCTCGATCGATCCCAGCGCCTCCTCACGATCCTCGTCATCGGCCGGCAACTTGTCCTTGGCGAGCAACGGCATCGACAGGTTCTCCCGCGCGGTCAGCACCCGCGCAAGCCCGTTGCCCTGCGGAATCAGTACTACGCCGTGCGCCGCCGCGCCCGGCCGGTCGACGATCTCCAGCCCATCGACGTCCACCGTGCCCGACTTGGCCGAGACCGCCCCGGCGATTGCCCAGAGCAACGAACTCTTGCCGGCCCCGGACGGCCCGCTGACCGCCAGCACGTAGCCCGGCGGCAGTCGCAGCGAAACGTCGGCGACGGCGACCAGATCGGCGTACGCGACGGTGAGATTGGTGACGGTGATCATGCTGTGTCCTCCTGGTCGAGCGGGGACAGCCGGACGTCGCCGTCATCGGTGGTGGTGACCCGCAACAACGTGCCCGGCGGCAACAGTTCCGCGACATGGGGAGGCAACGGCAACGACCCGTCGGTCGCAACCACCGCGAACTCCTCACCCGACCTGCCTTCCGACGCGATCCGCCCGTCCCGGATGGTGATCGTCCGTGGCAGTACCGCGGCCACCTCGGGGTCGTGGGTGATCAGCAGTACGGTCATCCCGGTCGCCTTGTTGATCGTGGAGATCGCGGCCAGTACTTCGTCGCGAGCCCGATGGTCGAGCTGGCTGGTCGGCTCGTCGGCCAGCAACAACCCAGGGAAGGTGGCGATCCCGACCGCGACCGCGCAGAGCTGGATCTGGCCGGGCGTGAGCCGAGCGAGCGGAACCCGCGCTTGGTTGCCCAGGCCAACGAGATCCAGCACCTCCTGCGGCGCCGGAATCGGACGACCGCGGGCCGCGGCGCGTTGCGCGTACCGGACGTTGTCGTGCGGCGTCAGGTACGGGATCAGGTTGCGCCCCGCGCCCTGCAGCACGATGCCGACATCGCCGGCCCTCATCCGGTCGAGCTCGGCCTCGGTCATCGTGGCGATGTGGTGTTCGCCGATCTGCAACCGCCCGGCGCTCGGGGTCAGCAGGCCGCCGCAAAGCTGAAGCAGGGTGGACTTTCCGGCGCCGGACGGCCCGAGCAGACCGACCAGCTCACCCGGCCGGACACCGATCCCGATCCCGGACAATGCGGCGACGTCGTGACCCTGACTGCGATAGATGTGCACCAGGCCGGTGGTGTTGATCGCGAGGCCGGTCAAGACAATTCCTCCCGGATCCGGGCGTAGCCGGCGCGACGGTTGACGCCGGTGCCGAGGAGCAGCGTGGTCGTGGCCATGATCGCGACACTGATCACCGACAGCGCCAGCGCGACGGACCAGTTGATGGCCAGGTCGAGCGGGATCGGTGACGGTTGGGCGGTCGGTGCGAAGAGCGGGATCATCGGCAGCGCGACGTGGGCCCCGAGGATGCCGCAGGCCGATCCCAGCAACGCCGCCAGCGCGACCGGGCCGGTCTGTTCCCACCGCGCCGCCCGTCCGGTGGTCGTCGCCGGTACGCCGGTGATGCGCAGGCTCGCGTAGTCCTGGGCCCGGGATCGCCAAGAGGTGACGATCATCAACAGGAGCACGATGATCGCCAGTGCCCAGCCGGCGATCCCGATGACCGGAGTGAGCTGGAGTGCGAGTGCACTGGCGGAGCGGCCGTAGGTGTCGACCCGGTCCGAGTGCCGGTCGACGATGCTCGCGGTGATGCCTACGGTGGCGAGTTCGGCGATGATCTGGTCGGCGTGCGCCAGCCCGTCGGCGTTCAGCCAGATCTCGAAGTCGGTACTGGTGTCGGCCACGCTGCCACCCAGCCGGCGTACGGTCTCCAGATCGACCACAGCGGTGCGTTCGGTGTAGCGGGGAACGGCACTCTTCAGCTGGTCGAGCTTCTGGACCGGGAACCCGATCCCGTCGATGCCGGGCACGGTCTGGGTCTGGCTGACCGGGAACTCACTCGTCACCAGCGCCGGTACGGCGGACGGAATCCTGGTGTTCTGCAGGTTGAGCGCGGCACCGGTGCTGGTCAGGCTGAGGGTCAATCCGTTGGCCGGGCCGTTCGTCGCCGAGATGGTGCCTTGGGCCGCGTCACCACCGGGCTGCTGCATCGGCTCCCAGTCCAGCCCTTTGCCGAGCGGGACGGTGGGCTGGGTGTCGGTGGCCACCTTGTCGATCTTGATCCCGCCGCGAAGTCCCGCCGAGTCGCCAAGCTCACGCGCCACGCCCAGCCGGATCAGCTGGCAGGACTTTCCGCAGTCGATCCTGGTGCTGAGCTCGACCGGCTTGCCGTTGTCCAATGGCAGCGCCGGGAACTGGACGAGGTACCGGGATCCTGTGCGCTGACTGAAGACGGTCGCCTGCAGGACCACGGCCTTGGCGGGCGGACCTGACTCGATGGCCTCGCCGTCCCTGGTGGGCGGCACGTACGGCACCAGATTGCTGGGGGTCGCGGTGATGGTCAGCCGGTTACCCCGTACTTCGATCGCAGGCGGCTCGGCCGGAGCCTTGAGCGCGCGGAATCCGTCCGTATCGGTCAGTTGCTCGCCACGGAAGGCGATCCGCCGGAAGCTGTCCGGCTCGATCATCAGGGCACGCAGGCCGCTCGAGTTCGACGGGTAGGAGAGCACGACGGGTGTCAGCCAGTTCCGGTCACGGTCGATCCGGTCGACCGCGCCGCTGAAGTTCGCGAAGGTGTTCACCTCCATCGCCAGCACTGCGTCGGCGCCGATCTCGTACCCGGCCCGGAAGTCACGGTTGCGGTCGGCAACGGATGAGGCCTGGCCAGCGAAGGAGACCAAAGCGGTCGCCACCGCGACTACTGCGACGATCCGCGTCACGGCTGGGCGCCGGGCGACCTGCAACGCGCCGAGCGCGAGGCCGAGCCGGCCGCGGCGAAGCGCCTGCCTGCTCACCAGCCCTGCCGCCGGAAGCAGCAGGTGGGCGAATGCGAGGCCCACCGCGAGAGCAAGCAAGCTGGGCGTCAGTACAGGCAGTGGGCCTCGACCGCCGCCGGTCAGAGCGCCTGCGAGGCCTGCGGATGCGACGACGATGACGACGACATCGATTATGCCGACAGTCCGGCCGCGGCGCCGCGGCACGATCCGCCGGAGCAGTGTGGAGATCGGCTGACGGATGACGGCGCGAACCGACCACGCCACGACCGCGACCCCAACGACGGCAGCGAGGCCGACAGCGGCCAGTACCGTCCAAGGCAGCTCCAATGGAGCTCCGCCGTCCAGCCACGTACTCCGCACGATCAGCAGCACACCGAAGCCGGCGAGGACACCGCCGAAGGTGCCAACCAGTACAGGCACGCACAACTCAGCAACCAACGCCGTGCCGGTACGCCGTGCGCCGGCGCCCCGCAACCGGGAGACCGCCAGCTCCGGTCGTCGCTGGTCGACCACGGCGGCCAGTGCGAGGGCCAGCACCACCACGCCGAACAGAGCGACCTGCACCATCACCAGCGGGATGATCGTGGCGGCCTGCCGGCGTTCGGCTTTGATGGTGTCGATGAGACCGAGCAAGCCGGTCGTGTTCTGTGCCGAGAGGTTGAGCTCGGCAGCATTGGCGCCGGACTCGTCGGTGACCTGCCGGAGCTGGTCCAGATCGTCCCCCCGGACCTTGCCCGGAAGCGGGCGCGTGTCCAGCGTCGAGTGGGCACCCCAGGTGCCCTTCTCCAGGGTGACGCGCTCGGTGAGCAGAAAGTCGGACTGGGCCGGCCGTGTCTCGCTGGCCGGCAAGGAGTGGCCGCTCGGTCCGCGGCCGAACCAGTACGTGGCCAGATCGTCGGCCTGGTAGACGCCGACCACGCGGAGCATGCCGCCACCGGCGTACTGGGTGGAGGCGGCCTTGATCGTGGCCCCGACCGCGGCGTTGAAGTTTTTCAGATCGGTGCTTGAGGCAACGACCTCGTTCGCGGCGCGGGGGCAACGGCCCACGGTCAGCACCAGTTGGGCGCAGTACCCGTCCCGCCAGACCACCTTGCCTTCGATCGCCGCCTTCTGCCCTTTGAGACCCCAGTCCACAGTGACCGTCATGCCGTACGCCGGTGGGCTGAACAGCGGTTGCAGGTCAGCCGGGAGGAGCTTGGCCAGTTCCTCGGGTGGCGACGACTTGGCCGGACCACCCTGGAACGGCGGGGGAGACCCGTCGAGTTGCCAGGCGGCCGAGATCCATTGGCCGGACAACGTCTCGGTGGTGACCGTCTGCTCGACCGCCCGCGAGAACCACGGCGCGAACGCCGCGCACGTGCCGATCAGCACGCTCACCCCCGCCAGGACCAGCATCTGTGACCATCTGTAGCGCAGAGCCTGCCGCAAGAACATCAGTGGCCACCCCCAGCCGCCGGAACTGAATACTCCGGCTGAACCTACGGAGACCTGAGGTCGCCGTCAGCCGTCCGCCCAGAAAGACACAGAGTTGTTGCCTGGACCAGGCCGATACGCCATCCGTACTGCGGACCGCGATCCGGCGGCTACGGAACGCGACCTGATCCGGGAAAACGTTGCGTCTCACGCATCTGAGGGTCTCGGCCGGGCCCGGCGTCGGCAGCGGTAGGTTCGAGGCATGCGTGAATCCCAACTCGGAGATCTGACCGTTTCCAGCCTCGGCCTCGGCTGCATGGGGATGTCCCAGTCGTACGGCGTCCAGGCTGACGACGCGGAGTCGATCGCGACCGTGCATGCCGCGATCGACGCCGGTTGCACCTTCATCGACACCGCCGACGTGTACGGCGACGGCGCGAACGAGGAACTCGTCGGGCGCGCCCTGGCCGGCCGGCGCGACGAGGTGGTGCTGGCGACCAAGTTCGGTTTCCAGCGCCCGGCGACGGGTGGAGCGATGCCGAACGTGGTGAACGGCAGCCCGGAGTACGCCGGGACTGCTCTGGACGCCTCGCTGCGGCGGCTCGGCGTGGACCACGTCGACCTCTGGTACCTGCACCGGCGGGACCCGCAGGTGCCGATCGAGGAGACCGTCGGAGCGATGGCGCTGGCGGTTGAGGCAGGCAAGGTTCGGTACCTCGGTCTGTCGGAGGTGTCGGGTGACACGGTCCGGGCGGCGCACGCGGTGCACCCGATCAGCGCAGTACAGAGCGAGTGGTCGTTGTGGACGCGGGACCCGGAGACCGGCGTACTGCCGACGCTGCGCGAGCTGGGGATCGGGTTCGTGCCGTTCAGCCCGCTCGGGCGTGGATTCCTGACCGGGCAGCTCACCTCACCGGACGACTTTGAGCCCGATGACATGCGGCGCGGGCTGCCGCGGTTCAGTGGGGAGAACTTCCAGCGCAATCTCGATCTGGTGGCGAAGGTCCGCTCGCTGGCGGAGGCCAAAGGGGTGCTGCCGAGTCAGCTCGCACTCGCCTGGTTGCTTGCGCAGGGCAATGATATCGCGCCGATCCCGGGCACGAAGCGGCGCTCGTACCTGGCCGAGAACCTTGGTGCCGTGGACGTTTCGCTGACCGCCGAGGATCTGGCCGAGCTGGATGCGGCCTTCCCGCCGGATGCGGTGGCGGGTGATCGGTATGCGCCTGGTGGCATGAAGATGGTGGGCAAATGATCGGCGTGACCGGGTCCACCGGTCAGCTCGGCTCGCGAGTCGCGCGACGGCTGGCGGCCGGCGGCGTACCGCAGCGGTTGATTGTGCGGGATCCGGCGCGGGCGCCCGAGCTGCCGGGCGCGGAGGTGGCGCAGGCGGCGTACGGGGAGCATGCCGCGTTGCTGGACGCGCTGGACGGGGTGGACACTTTGTTGTTGCTCAGTGCAACGGAGTCCGCCGATCGAGTTGATTTGCACAAGGCAACGGTCGACGCCGCGGTGGCGGCCGGCGTACGGCGGATCGTGTACACCTCGTTCGTGGCTGCTTCGCCGTCGGCGACCTTCACCTTCGCGCGGGATCACTGGCACACCGAGGAGCACGTGCGCGAGACGGGTGCCGACTTCACATTTCTGCGCGACAACCTGTACGTCGATGCTGTGGCGGCCTTCGTCGGTGAGGACGACGTGATTCGCGGGCCGGCCGGGGATGGGCGGGTCGCGGCGGTCGCGCGCGACGATGTCGCCGAGGTGGCCGCGGCGGTGCTGATGTCGGGGGACCACTCGGGGATGACGTACGACCTCACCGGACCGTCGGCGTTCACGTTGACCGAGGCGGCTGCACTGATGAGCGAGACGTGGGGTCGGCCGGTGCGGTACGAACCCGAGACGCTCGACGAGGCGTACCGGTCGCGCGAATGCTTCGGCGCACCGCCCTGGGAGGTGGCCGGCTGGGTCACGTCGTACGCGGCGATCGCGAGCGGTGAGCTGAGCGAGGTGAGCAGCGCGGTCGAGGACCTCACCGGGCACCCGGCGATCGGGCTCACCGAGTATCTGGCCAAGACCTGAGAGAATGGCTGGATGCCGCTCTACCGTGACGAGGCGATCGTGCTCCGGACCCAGAAACTGGGCGAAGCCGATCGGATCGCCACGCTCCTGACCCGCAGCCACGGCAAGATCCGCGCGGTCGCGAAGGGCGTACGCCGGACGTCGTCCCGGTTCGGCGCCCGGCTCGAACCGTTCAGCCACGTCGACCTGCAGCTCGCGACCGGCCGCTCCCTTGACGTGGTCACCCAGGCGGAGTCGATCGCGGCGTACGGCGAAGGCATCGTCAGCGACTACGCGCGGTACACGACCGGTACGGTGCTGCTGGAAACCGCCGACCGCCTGGTCGTCGAGGAGAAGGAACCGGCCACCCAGCAGCACCTCCTGCTGGCGGGTGCGCTCCGCGTCCTGTCCGCGGGTGAACGCACCCCCGGTCTGGTCCTCGACTCCTTCCTGCTCCGTTCCCTGGCGATCTCCGGCTACGCGCCTTCCTTCGAGGACTGCGCCAAATGCGGCGAACCAGGTCCGCACCGAGCCTTCAACCCCGCCGCCGGCGGCATGGTCTGCACCACCTGCCGCCCACCGGCCTGCGCAATGCCCGCGCCCACCACCGTGACGCTCCTAGGCGCGCTCTTGACCGGCGACTGGCCCACAGCCGAACGCACAGACCCCAGAACCCGCCGCGAGGCATCCACCCTGGTCTCCGCCTTCACCACCTACCACCTGGACCGCCTCCGCTCCCTCCGCCACCTGGACCTAACCACCGAAACCCACCAACTCAACCTGGGATGACGCCGATGCCTCCTCCTCGCGCCATCGACCGCCTGGACTCCCGCCAACAGCACCAGCTCGACACCCTGCTCGGATAAGCCAGCTCGAGGACCGCCTAGCGCTACGGCCGTACCTCGTGATGTGCGGCAAGCCGTGGCCGGGTTGGCGGCGCGGCCCCGGACCGCCCCCACTCACAAACCTCGCCCGGTCAGTCCTGGCCAGGCGTAGGCGGGTGTGCGATGGGCCGGATACAGCAGGTTTGTGAGTTGGGGCGGTCCGGTCCTACCCATGGGATCGGTTGCCGGGGTGGTTTGGGAGGATTCGGGGTATGTCGCCTATTGGTCGTCGTCGGGGTCGGGTGGAGAGTTCGCGGCGTGCGGAGGTGGTTGCTCCGGAGCCGCATCCTTCGGGGGCGCGGCCGCCGGTGATTCCGGCTGAGTTGGTGCCCAAGCACGTCGCGATCGTGATGGATGGGAACGGGCGCTGGGCCAAGGCCCGGAATCTGCCGCGCACGGAGGGGCACAAGGCCGGCGAGGCCTCGCTGCTCGACGTGATCAAGGGTGGGATCGAGATCGGCGTCAAGTACATCTCGGCGTACGCGTTCTCGACCGAGAACTGGGCCCGGTCGCCGGAGGAGGTCCGGTTCCTGATGGGCTTCAACCGCGAGGTGATCCACCGCCGCCGCGACGAGCTGGACGCGATGGGCGTGCGGGTGGTCTGGTCGGGACGCCGGCCGCGGCTGTGGAAGTCGGTGATCTCCGAGCTCGAGTCCGCCCAGGAGCAGACCAAGCACAACGACACCATCACGCTGCAGTTCTGTGTGAACTACGGCGGCCAGGCCGAGATCGCCGACGCGATGAAGTCGATCGCCGCGGAGGTTGCCGCCGGCAAGCTCAACGCGGACCGGATCACCGAGAAGACGATCGCCAAGCACCTCTACTCGCCGGACGTTCCCGAGGTCGACCTGTTCGTCCGGTCGTCCGGGGAGCAGCGCACCTCCAACTTCCTGGTCTGGCAGCTCGCGTACGCCGAGATGGTCTTCCTCGACACCCTCTGGCCCGACTTCGACCGCCGTGACCTGTGGCGTGCGGTCGAGCTTTACGCCCAGCGCGACCGCCGCTACGGTGGCGCCGTCCCGAACCAGGTCGAGCAGGCCTGACCCCCGGTACTGCGAACCGCGTGAGCCCGCGCGGGTCTAGTGTCCCGTAAGCGAGATAGACCAACAGCCGGAGGGAACGACCGTGGAGGAGCAGCAGATGCCGGGTGAGCAGACCCCCGAGGAGGCACTGCGCGATGCCGAGGACGGGTTCGCGGAGATCGCGGCGACCCTGGAGCAGGCGCTGGCCACCGATGACGAACTGGCCGCGCCGGCCAAGAACGGAAAGCCGGATGCGGGCGGTGCGGACCGATGACGGCCGACGCCGAGGTCGCGGAGCAGAACGCGAGGCGCGCCGCGGAGTACGCCGATGAGGCGGCGGCTGCGATCCAGCGGGCTCGCGGCTCGCTGAGGTTTGCAGCCACCGTTGCCTTCGAGGTCGTCAAGCTGTCGGTTAATGGCAGGCGAGACGTCAACGAGTTGATCCTCAACGGTAAGAGCATGGCCGCGGCCGACGAGCCGCGCAGGTACCTGGCGGATGCCGAGTACTCCGTCGGCGGCGTCAGCCGGAAGGCCGAGGCCGGCGCGGAGAGGCTCGCGGAGGTGCGTGAACTCCTGGAGGAGACCCGGCGGCAGCTGCGGACCGGGCGTAGCGCCGTCGTGCAGCTGTCCCGGTTGCCCGGCCAGCAGAGTGAGCTGGTGAACAACCTGCAGGATCGGCTGGATCGGCTGGAGGATGCGGTTCACTCCGCCGACCGGATGGCGGTCGAGGTGGCCGGCAAGCTGGCGGTTGCCCGGGGCAACGTCGAGCCGCTGGCGCGGCAGGCGCGCGACGGCGAGCTGCAGGCGACGGCCGACACGGTCAGGACGACCGGTACGCAGGCTGACCGCAACATCCACGACGCGCAGCAGGACCTGAGGCGGCTGGAAAAGAACATCGACCGCGTCAGCCCGGAGCTGGCTGGGGCCGAGCGGGAGAGCCAGGAGCTGGAGCAGATGCTCCGAGCCGCTGCCAACCCCACCCCGGCATCCCAGCAGCGAGCCCCGGGCTCGGCGGCAGAAGAAGGCACCTTCCACCTCCGTCCCGGAGAAGCCAACCGCCAGAACGAGTACGGCCGCTAGCGTCGCGGCGAGGGCAGCAGGCCGCGTTCGATCGCGACGGTGACCGCGTGGGTGCGGTCGTCCACGTCGAGCTTGGTGAAGAGACGCTGCAGGTGTGTCTTCACCGTCGCTTCGCCGATGAACAGTTCGCGGCCGATCTCCGCATTGCTCAGTCCTCGCGCGACAGCCGCCAGCACCTCTAGCTCGCGAGGCGAAGGCTGTACTGCGGCAGGCGCGGCCGGAGTACGGAGTCGGGACATCAAGCGGGCGGCGACTGGTGGTGCCAGGACTGTCTCGCCGCGCGCTGCAGCCCTGATCCCGTCGAGCAGTTCGGCGTGTGGCGTGTCCTTCAGCAGATAGCCGGCCGCCCCGGCTTCGACAGCGTGCAGGATGTCGGCGTCCGTGTCGTACGTCGTCAGCACGAGCACCTTCGTCGCCGGGTAGCCGGACACGATCGCCTCGGTCGCCGACACCCCGTCTCGCCGCGGCATCCGCAGATCCATCAGGACGACGTCCGGCCGGGTGGACTCGACCAGCGCAAGAGCCTCCTCGCCGTCGCCCGCCTCGCCGACCACCTCGATGTCATCGGTCACCGCGAGCATCCCGATCAGTCCTGACCGGACCACCGGATGGTCGTCCACCACCAGCACGCGAACCATCAATCCTCCTGACCCGTCGCCGGGATGAGTACCTGCACCCTTGTACCGCGCCCTGGCGCGCTGTCGACCGACACTGTCCCACCGGACTCCTCGACCCGCCCGCGCATCGCCGCGAGTCCATAGCCGTCTGCAGGCGCGGATGGCGAGAACCCAGACCCGTCGTCACTGATCTCGATCGCGACCCCGTCAGCGGACAGGCCCAACTTGATCCGCACCCGGGTCGCCCCGGCATGCTTGCGTACGTTCGCCAGCGACTCCTGCGCGGCCCGCAACAACACCACCTGCTGCCCCTGCGGCAACGCGGCGACCTCGTCATCACCCATGTCGAGAGACACCTGTACGTCGACGCCGGTCTCCGCCGCGAACCGCTCACCCTGCCGCCGCAGTACTTCGGCCAGCGTCGCCCCGGTCAACGCCACGGGGGTGAACGCGGCCACCAGCGCCCGCGCCTCGGCAAGGTTCTCCCGAGCCGTGTCCTCGATCGCGGCCAATCGACCAGCCGCAGGCTCGACAGCACCGCGGGAGAGCTCGACCGCGGCCGTCTGCGAGAGCATGACGATGCTGGTCATCCCCTGCGCCAGCGTGTCGTGGATCTCGCGGGCCATTCGCTCCCGCTCGGCCATCACCCCGGCCGTGTGGTGCGCGGCGGCGAGCTCGTCCCGGGTGGCCCGCAGTTCGCTGATCAGCTCGGCGCGCTGCTCGCTCTCGTTGATCACCCGCTCGACCCAGACGCCGAACAGGACGCTCACCACCAGGCTGATCAGTAGCCACGGCCAGATTTCCATCGCTGCGGCCGTAGTCCAGCCGGACGCCCACAGCTGGGCCGCGCCGACGGTGGCGAGCAGGGCCAGCGTGAACAGCACGCCGTCGGGAATTCCTTCGCTCAGCAGCCAGATCTGCGCCGAGACGATGAACAAGACGAAGATGGACTGCGGGTAGATCGCAACCATCCCGCCGACGCAGGCGATCATCAGCAGCCTGTACAGATGCGACGGGAGCCGAGCCCGCGACGTCATCGCGGGCTTGGCCACCAGTTGGTAACCGATCCCGAACACGCCCAGCAACGAGAGGTAGACGATCTGGCGGTCGGAACTGAGGTCCGACAGCAGCGACGCGATCGCGGTGACACCGAGCAGCGACCAGAACACCACGTGCCAGCCGATCAGGGAACGAACCCAGACCGGCTGATCGGTGGGTTCCTCGCAGCGCTCCATGGTCACCATCTTCCTCCAACCGGGTTGGCCGGTTGGTCAGCCGGCGTCCCGGCGGGTCCAGCGGAACACCCGCTGGGCGACGACCAGCCCGAGGACGAGCCAGACGCTGAGCACGATCGCGCCGAGGCCGAGCTGCCAGGAGCCGCCGGGCTCGTTCACCTCGAAGGC
Source organism: Kribbella catacumbae DSM 19601 (assembly GCF_000372465.1). Taxonomy (GTDB): domain Bacteria; phylum Actinomycetota; class Actinomycetes; order Propionibacteriales; family Kribbellaceae; genus Kribbella; species Kribbella catacumbae. The sequence goes on along the minus strand of NZ_AQUZ01000004.1, from coordinate 265,458 downwards.
GTCCGGCAGGAACACCGATCGCATACCCTGGGCCAGCCACTTCAGCGGAAAGACCGACGCGACGTCGCGCATCCAGGACGGCAGGCTGCTGTAGACGAAGTACACGCCGGACATGAACTGCAGCAGCAGGACCACCGGGGTGACGACCGCGGAGGCCGCCTTGCCGGACTTCGGGACGACGGAGAACGCGATCCCCAGCGCCGAGCCGGACGCCGTACCGAGGACGAAGATCCAGACGAAGTTCAGCCACTTCGACGGCTCGCTCGGGATGTCCACCCCGAGCAGCAGCCCGGCGATCGCGAGCAGCAGTCCGAACTGCGCGATCGAGGTGACCAGGACCAGCCCGATCTTGCCGAAGAAGTAGGACTGCGGCGACATCGGCGTACCGCGCAGCCGCTTCAGCAGGTCCTCGTCGCGCTCCAGCGCGATGGTGATCGCGAGCGACTGGAAGCTGGTCAGGAAGATGCCGGAGGCGATCATCCCCGGGGTGAAGTAGGTGGCGGCGTTGACGCCTCCCTGAAAGTCGCTATCGCTGAAGACGGCCGAGAAGATGCCCAGGAAGATGATCGGGAAGAAGAAGGTGAAGATCAGCTGCTCCTTCTCCCGGAAGAACTGCTTCACCTCCAGCCCGGTCCGGGACAGGCCGACCCTGACCGTCGACGGCAGCGGCTTGCCGGTGACATTGCGGATGGGGGCGCTGGCGGCGCTCATCGAACGGCTCCTTCGAGGGCAGCGTCGGCGGTGACGCCGACCGACGCGATCAGGTCCAGGTAGATGTCTTCCAGGCTCGGGCGGCGGATCTCGAGTTCCGGTACCTCGCCGCCGAACCGGGCCATCAGCGCCGCGACCTCCGCGGTCGGCTGGTCGGTCCGTACGACGTGGGCTCCGTCGCCGTCCAGCCAGGACACCCGCGCGGTCCGGGCGCCGCGGCCGCCGAGCGTCTCCGGGGTACCGACCTCGATCATCCGGCCGTCCGCGATCACGCCGACCCGGTCGGCCAGGTGCTCGGCCTCGTCCAGGTAGTGGGTGGTCAGCAGAATGGTGGTGCCCTCGGTGCGCAGGTCCTCGATCAGGGTCCAGAACTGGCGGCGGGCCTCGGGGTCGAACCCGGTGGTCGGCTCGTCCAGGAACAGCAGTTCCGGGTTGCCGACCACCCCGAGCGCGACGTCGAGCCGGCGGCGCTGACCGCCGGACAGCTTCCGGGTCCGGGTCTTGCGCTTCTCGTCCAGCCCCACCGACGCGATCACCTCGTCGGGGTCGCGCGGGTCCGGGTAGTAGCCGGCGTAGTGGTTGACCAGTTCGGCGACCGTCAGTTCCGCCTCGTCCCTGGAGGTCTGCGCCACGATGCCGAGCCGGCTGCGCCAGACCCGGTCGCCCTTGGCGGGGTCGACGCCGAGCACGCTGATCTCGCCCTCGTCCGCTCGGCGGTACCCCTCCAGCACCTCCACGGTGGTGGTCTTGCCCGCGCCGTTCGGCCCGAGCAGGGCGAACACCTCACCACGATGGATGTCCAGGTCGACGCCGGCCACGGCCACCTTGTCCGGGTAGCGCTTCACCAGGCCCCGCACCCTCACTGCGTTGTCTGTGTCGGTCATGGCTCAACCATCCCTGTCCGGCACTGCCTCGCGGAAGCACCTCCCGGCTGACGCTCTGTCCCCCGACCGGTGGACACAGGTGTCAAGACGACGCCTGGCCAGATAGCGTCGGGGGATGAGTCAGACCGTGCGTGGAGTCGTCGCCCTGAGCAAGGGCGCACCAGTGACCATCGAAGAGATCACGATCCCCGATCCCGGCCCGGGGGAGGCGGTGGTGAAGGTGCAGGCGTGCGGCGTCTGCCATACGGACCTGCACTACCGCGAGGGCGGCATCAACGATGAGTTCCCTTTCCTGCTCGGCCATGAGGCGGCCGGTGTGGTCGAGTCGGTCGGTGAAGGCGTCACTGACGTCGCGCCCGGCGACTTCGTCGTACTGAACTGGCGGGCCGTCTGCGGCTCCTGTCGCGCCTGCCTGCGCGGGCGCCCGTGGTACTGCTTCAACACGCACAACGCGAAGCAGAAGATGACCCTTGCCGACGGCACCGAGCTGTCGCCCGCGCTCGGCATCGGCGCGTTCGTCGAGAAGACCCTGGTCGCGGCCGGTCAGTGCACGAAGGTCGACCCGGCCGCGAAGGCCGAGGTGGCCGGCCTGCTCGGCTGTGGCGTGATGGCCGGCCTCGGCGCCGCGGTGAACACAGGCAACGTCGGTCGCGGTGACACCGTCGCGGTGATCGGCTGCGGCGGAGTCGGTACTGCGGCCGTCGTCGGCGCCCGGCTGGCCGGAGCCGCCCGGGTGATCGCGCTGGACATCGACCAGCGCAAGCTCGACGTCGCGCAGGAGCTCGGCGCGACGCACACGATCAACTCGAAGGACCTGGATCACGACGGCGTAGTCGCCGCGGTCCAGGAACTCACCGGTGGCTTCGGCGCGGACGTGGTGATCGACGCCGTCGGCCGCCCGGAGACCTGGAAGCAGGCCTTCTACGCGCGTGACCTGGCCGGGACCGTGGTGCTGGTCGGCGTACCGACACCCGACATGACGCTCGACATGCCGTTGATCGACTTCTTCGGCCGGGGCGGCTCGCTCAAGTCGAGCTGGTACGGCGACTGCCTGCCCAGCCGGGACTTCCCGCTGCTGATCGATCTGCACCTGCAGGGACGGTTGCCGCTGGACCGGTTCGTGTCCGAGACGATCGCGCTGGACGAGGTCGAGGCCGCCTTCGCCAAGATGCACCACGGCGACGTCCTGCGATCGGTGGTGCTGTTCTGATGCCGGCCCGGATCGAGCGGCTCGTCACGTCCGGCACGTTCAGCCTCGACGGCGGCACGTGGGACGTCGACAACAACGTCTGGCTGGTGGGCGACGACGAGGAGGTACTCGTCATCGACGCCGCCCACGATGCCGCCGCGCTGGTGGAGGCCGTCGGTGATCGCCGGGTGGTCGCGCTGATCTGCACGCACGGCCACAACGACCACATCAACGCGGCCGGCGACTTCCGCGACGCTGCGAAGGCGCCCGTCTGGCTCAACCCGGCGGACCGGATGCTGTGGGACACGCAGTACGACGTGTCTCCGGACCACGAGCTCGCCGACGGCACCACCTTCGAGGTCGCCGGTACGACGTTGCGTGCGATCCACACCCCCGGCCACAGCCCGGGCAGCACGTGTCTCTACGCGGAGGACCTCAACGCGGTCTTCACCGGTGACACGCTCTTCCACGGCGGACCCGGCGCAACCGGCCGCTCGTACTCCGACAAGCCGACGATCCTGGAGTCGATCCGCTCCAAGCTGCTCACCCTGCCGCCGGACACCATCGTCCACACCGGCCACGGCGACACCACCACCATCGCTGCCGAAGTCGCCAACATCAGCTGACAACCCGGACCGCCACCACACACTAAGTCGCGTCGCGGCGACGGGCGCACGCTCAGGCGAGAGGTTCCGGAGGCGTGCCGCGGAGGTTGGTGTGTGGTGGCGGACCGGCCTTCTCAGGCGGGCTTCTGGCAGTCCTGGCAGGTGCCGAAGATTTCCAGGGTGTGGCTGATGTCGGCGTAGCCGTGCTCGGCGGCGACCTTGTCGGCCCAGCGCTCGACGGCCGGACCCTCCACCTCGACCGTCCGGCCGCAGTTGCGGCAGACCAGGTGGTGGTGATGGCCCTTCGAGCAGCGCCGGTACGCCGTTTCGCCGTCGGCCGTGCGCAAGACGTCGACCTCGCGGGAGTCGGCGAGGGCCTGCAGGGTCCGGTAGACCGTAGTCAGGCCGACGGCCTCACCAGCACCCCGGAGCTCCTGGTGGATCTCCTGGGCCGTCCGGAAGTCGTCGAGGTTGTCGAGCGCGGAAGCGACCGCCGCGCGCTGACGGGTCGAGCGTGTTCCGATGGCCACCGTTCCTCCTGTCATCTCGTCACCGTGATTTCCGCGGCAACCCGCCAATTCTCTCAGAAGTCAACAACCAAGTCCTCCGGGGAGGACTAGTGCTCATCCCAATGGTCTCCGTGCGCCGCGTGGAGATGACCGTCGTGAACGTAGTCGACGTGGTCGCCGTGCTCGACAGCCGGGTGCCCGCACTTCGGGTCGTGGGCGTGCTGGTGGGCGGAGCTCACCACGTGCGGTGCCGGAACCGGTACGCCGATCTCGGGCTCCTCGTCCGGCAGCGGCGCGAGGACGCCGCGGCGCCGCCGTACCAGGGTGCCGGCGATCGCGGCGACCACGAAGCCCGCCAGAGCCAGTACGACGATGGTGGCGCCGGGAGCGACATTGGCGTTGTACGACGTGATGATGCCGGCCAAGCAGGCAGTGACGCCGAGGGCACAAGCAGTCAGGAAGGTACTGCGGAACGACCGCGTGAACTGCTGTGCGGTAGCCACCGGCACCACCATCAGCGCGCTGACCAGGAGCAGCCCGACGGTGCGCATAGCAACAGTCACAGTCACTGCAGCCATCACGGCGATCAGCAGGTTCAGCAGCTGGACCCGAAGGCCGGTGACGCGAGCGAACTCCTCGTCCTGGCACACCGCGAACAGTTGCGGCCCCAGACCGATCGCCACGACCAGTACGGCCACGGCGAGCCCGACTACGACGTACAGGTCGCTGGGGGAGACAGTGGTCAGGGAGCCGAACAGGTAGGTGTTCAGTGTCGCCGCGCCCTGCCCTGCCAGGCCGATGAGCAGTACGCCGCCCGCAATGCCGCCGTAGAAGAGCAGTGCGAGAGCTACGTCGCCACTGGCCTTCCCGCGCGCCCGGACGAGCTCGATAGCGGTAGCACCGGCTATGGCGACCAGTACTGCGGTCAGCACCGGCGCAGTGCCGGTCAGCAATCCCAGGGCGACGCCAGTGATAGCGATGTGGCCGATGCCGTCGCCCATCAAGGACAAGCGGCGCTGCACCAGGTACGTGCCGATCGCAGGCGCGGACAGTCCAGTGAGCAGCCCGGCGATCAGCGCCCGCTGCATGAACTCGAGCTCGAACATCGTCATGACAGCCACCCCGGCTCGTCTTGGATCGACCCGTGCGGGTGGACATGGGCATGAGTCTGCGAGGCGTGCGGCGCGCCGTCGTACACGATCCGGCCGCGGCGCAGAACGATGGAGCGATCGATCAGCGCGTCCATCGGCCCGAGGTCGTGGCTGACCATCACCACGGTCGTGCCGCGGGCGACCCGCTCGCGGATGGCGCCGGCGAAGATGCCCTGACTCGCCAGGTCGACCCCGGCGGTCGGCTCGTCCAGGATCAGCAGCTCAGGATCCGAGACCAGCGCCCGCGCGATCAGTACTCGCTGCTGCTGGCCGCCGGACAACTCAGCGACGCCGTCCTTGCGCTGGCCGGCCATGTCGACGATCTCCAGCGCCTCGTCGACGGCGGCTCGCTCAGCGGTCTTCAGTGGCCGGAACAACCGCCGCTTCGAGAGCAGCCCGGAGGACACGACCTCGGCGACAGTGGCCGGTACTCCGCCCGCCGCGGTGATCCGCTGGGGCACGTAGCCGATGCGGTTCCACTGGCGGAAGCGGCGTACCGGCGTACCGAAGAGGTTGACCTCGCCCCGAGCGGCCGGCAGCAGGCCGACGATCGTGCGGATCAGGGTGGACTTGCCCGAGCCGTTGGTGCCGAGCACGGCGACGACCTCGCCGCGGCGGATCTGCAGATCGACGCCGCGCAGGACGAGACGACCGCCCAGGTCCACCGAGAGATCGGCGACCTGGACGGCTGGCTCAGCAGTGTTGGGTGGTGTCACGCGCAGCTGTTCGCCTTCCGGAGCTCCTGCAGATTCTCGCGCATCAGCGAGAGGTAGGTCTCCTGGGAGTTCGCGTCCGACAGGCCCTCGATCGGGCTCAGGACCGCGGTCTTGACGTGGACGTCGCGGGCGATCGACTCGGCCACCTTGGGGCTGACGAGCTCCTCGTAGAAGATCGTGGTCACCTTCTGCTTGCGCACGATGTCCTGGACCTCCTTGATCCGCGCCGGGGTCGGCTCGGCGTCCGGGGTGAGTCCGGCGATGCCGACCATCGTCAGACCGTACCGCTTCGCGAGGTAGGCGAAGGCCTCATGACTCGTCACGAACGTCTTCAGCTGGCAGTCGGCCAGCCCGGTCTTGAACTCCGTGTCGAGCTTGCCCACCTCGCCGAGCAGCGTCGCGGCGCGCTGCTTGTAGCCGTCCGCGTGCGCGGCGTCGACCGCGACGAGCTTGTCCGTGACGGCCTGCACGACACCGGCGTACCGGACCGGGTCGAGCCAGAAGTGCGGGTCGAGGTCACCGCCGGTGTGGGCCGCCGGCTCGGTGTACGCCGCGGGCTTGACGGTGCCGGTCGGCGTACTCGGGGCGGACTCGCCCTCCTCGTGCTCCTCGAAGTCCGCACCGGTCGCCTCGAGCTTGGCGGCGGGCGCTACGTCGAACCCGGCGTCCTTGTTGTTCTGGTCGATCGCCTCGTCGGCGGCCGGCTGCAGCCCCTTCTCGAAGAGGACCAGCTTGGCCGCCGAGATGGTGCCAACCTGCTTGGGAGTCAGCTCCAGGTCGTGCGGCTCGACGCCGGGGGCGGTCAGGGTGGTGACGTTCACGGCATCGCCCCCCACTGACTTGGCGATGAACTCGAGCGGGTAGAACGAAGCAACCACGTCGAGCTTGTCGCCACCGGAGCCGCTGGCGGCGTCGTCGCCGCAGCCTGCCAGAGTGACCAGTGCCAGGGCGGCGAGCCCGGCGACGACAGCACGCGAACTAGATCTCATGACAATCATTTTCATTTAACTCGGGATGGTTGTCAAAACAGGGAGTTGACGAATGGCCAAGCGGACCGTAGGACGGCGGCGCGCCGACACCAAGTCGAACCGCGGGCGCCGGCTCGAAATTCCGCGCGGCCACGGGCATGGTCATGGTCACGGGCATGGGGACGCGGTGGTCGACACCTCGGTCGTCGACGCCGACGCGGTGGTCGCCCGGCGCGTCCGGATAGTGGTCGCCGCGCTGCTGATCCCGCTGATCGCGGCCGCCGTGATCGCCATGATCGTGATGTGGCCGGGTGGCGACATGAAGATCGCGGCCGCCGAGCAGACCGGGGCGAGTGGCACGGTGACGGCGCTCAAGCCCTGTCCCGAGTCGCCTGCCGACTGCGACCAGGCGACGGTCAAGCTCCGCAGCGCACCCGGCACGGACAAAGGGCTCCAGGTGCCGGTCGAGGTGCCCAAGGGCAAGAATGCCGCGGTTCCGGTCAAGGTCGACGACCGGGTGATCCTGGGGGTCCAGGAGGGCGCGCCGATCGCCAATCGGTACCAGTACGTCGACCACGACCGCACGTTCCCGCTCGTCGCGCTCGCGGTGATCTTCGGGATCGCGGTGATCGCGTTGTCGCGCTGGCGGGGAGTCGCCGCGCTGGGTGCGCTGGCCATGACCGCGCTGACCCTGACGCAGTTCATCCTGCCCGCCATCCTGAAGGGCTCGAATCCATTGCTGGTGGCGGTGGTCGGCGGCTCGGTGATCATGGTCATCGCGCTCTATCTCACCCATGGCGTCAATGCGCAAACGTCGGTGGCTCTGGCCGGGACGATCGCTTCGCTGGGCCTGACCGCCTTTCTCGGCTGGGCCTTCGTCAAGGTTAGTTCGTTCTCCGGTCTGGCCGGTGATGGCCCGTCGGTGGTCAAGGCCTTCGTGCCCGATCTCGATCTCACCGGACTGCTCGTGGCCGGCATCGTCATCGGGTGTCTCGGGGTGCTCGACGATGTGACGGTGACCCAGGCGAGCGCCGTCTGGGAGCTGTCCGCGGCCAACCCGGAGGCGAGCCGGTCCGAACTGATCGGGGCCGGGCTCAGGATCGGTCGCGCCCACGTGGCCTCGGTGGTCAACACCCTCGTCCTGGCTTATGCGGGCGCGGCGCTGCCGATCCTGATGGTGTTCGCGATCGGTGGGGTGTCGACGGGGTATCTGCTCAGTACCGAGATCGTGGCGGTGGAAGTCGTCCGAGGTCTGGTCGGAAGTCTTGGCATCATCGCGGCCGTCCCGCTGACCACGGCGTTGGCCGCGATGGCCGTGGCCGATCGGTCGCGTGAGTTGGTCGCCGGGCCGGCACCGGCGGGAGAATCTGCGGATTCGGTGTAGTTCGGGAATTCGGCGGTTGACACAACAAAGTCTCCGGCGGCATCTTCCCAAGCAGTCGGCAGGCGATCTAGAGTTCCGATCTGTCACGGATCGTCCGTCCAAGATCACCTTCCGTGGCTGGACTCGTGAGGAGCCGCGGATGCGTCGACGCGTTGGTGTCTGGCTGTTCGGAGCAAGAGGGTCGGTCGCCACGACGACCATCGCCGGCGCCGCCGCCCTGAACCACGGCAGCCCACCAGCCGGCGTGGTGACAGAACTCCCCGCCTTCGCTTCTGCCGACCTGGTCCCCCTGGACCACCTGGTCTTCGGCGGCCACGACCTCATCGAAACCCCACTTCTCAAACAGGTCGAAGGCCTGGTCGCAGGAGGCGTCCTCCCACCCGGCCTGGAAACCCTGATCACCGCCGAACTCGCCGAGGCCGAGCGAAACATCGCCGTACTGCCGGAGTCGGCTATCGGCCAGCTTGCGATGGTCCGGCGGATGGCTGAGGACATCCGCGCCTTCCGCCTTCGGAACGACCTCGAGCACGTGGTGGCGATCAACGTGGCGTCCACCGAGGCGCCGTACGAAGTGACTGTTGACGGGCTCGCCGACCTGCGGACCGTCTTGGGCGAGCGGGAGGTGCTACCAGCCAGCTCGTTGGGTGCGCTCGCGGCGTTCGAGGCCGGCGCGGCGTACGTGGACTTCACGCCGTCAACCTCGATCAGACCGCCCGGCGTCCGCGAGTGGGCAGTGGATCGCGGCATGCCGTACGGCGGACAGGACGCAAAGACGGGGGAGACCCTGGTGAAGTCCGTCCTAGCGCCGATGTTCGCGACGCGCGCACTGCCGGTACATGCCTGGTCCGGGACCAACCTGCTCGGCGGCGGTGACGGCGCCACACTCGCCGACCCACGTGCAGCCGAGTCGAAGAGCATCTCCAAGGAACGCGGTCTCACCGAGATGCTCGGGGAGGTCGCCGGCGAGGTGCACATCGACTACGTCGACCCGATGGGCGACTGGAAAACCGCCTGGGACCACGTGCTGTTCTCCGGTTTCCTCGGCGTACGCATGACGCTGCAGTTCACCTGGCAAGGATGCGACTCCGCCCTCGCAGCACCGCTCGTACTCGACCTGGCACGCCTGTCGGCCCTCGCACTCGAGCGCGGCCACGTCGGCGCGATGCCCTTCCTCGGTTTCTACTTCAAAGACCCGATCGAGTCGACGGAGCACTCCCTAGCCAGGCAGTACGACGAACTGCTGCGCTGGGTGCAGCCATGCTGAAGGACCTGGTCGAACTGGTCCGAGCCCCAGCCGCACTAACCGTCCCAGGCGACGTACTGGCAGGTGCCGTAGCCGCCGGTAACCTCCGAAGCCCAGCCCGGCTAACCGGCCTCGCAGCATCCTCAGTCGCCATCTACTGGGCCGGCATGGCCCTCAACGACTGGGCCGACCGCGAGGTCGACGCTACCGAGCGCCCCGAACGCCCAATCCCCTCCGGCCGAGTAACACCCCGTACTGCGTTCGCCCTCGCCTCATCTCTGACAGCCACCGGCCTGGCCCTGGCAGCCCTCGCCGGTGGCCGCCCAGCCCTCCGCACCTCGGCAGCACTGGCAGCAACCGCCTGGACCTACGACCTAGGCGGCAAGAACACCCCCGCGGGCCCCTTCCTCATGGCAGCCGCCCGCTCCCTAGACGTCCTTGTAGGCGCCGGCCCCACCCGCCGCGCCGCCCTAGCCCCAGCGCTCGCCATAGGCACCCACATCCTGGGCGTCACCCTCATGTCCCAAGGCGAAGTCCACGGCGGCACCCCAGGCCCAGCCCGAGCCGCCCTGACAGGCACCACTCTCATCACCACGACAACGGCAGCCGGAGGTATAGCAGCGGCGCTGGCCTCCTCCCGACCACACCTTTCAGGAGCCGGGATCGTGGCAGCGACTTTTGCTGGCGTCTTCGCTCGATCGGTAGGGCGGGCGCAACTCGCGGCCGCAGCCGATCCAAGCGGACCCAACCTCCGCCGTGCAGTCGGCGCCGGCATCCATGGGCTGGTGCCTTTGCAGGCAGCCTGGTGTGCCCGGGGCGGAGCGCCGAGGTTGGCGGCTGCTCTGGTGACTGCACTGCCGTTGGCCAAGGCCCTTGCCAGGAAGGTTTCTCCGACATGAGATTCGGCTACGGGACCAACGGGTTCGCCAACCACCGCCTGCCCGAGGCGCTCCAGGTGATCGCAGACCTCGGGTACGTCGGCGTCGCGCTGACCCTCGACCACAACCACCTGGACCCGTTCGGTCCGGAGCTTCGCGAGCGCACTGCCGCCGTCGGCAAGCTGCTTGCCCAGCACAACCTTTCCGTGGTGATCGAGACCGGCGCCCGCTACATCCTCGACCCGTACCGCAAACACGAACCCACCCTCCTGCACACCACCGGCGCCGAATGGCGGATCGCCCTGCTCGAACGCGCCGTCGACATCGCCGCCGATCTCGACGCGGAAGCAGTCTCCTTCTGGTCCGGCATCCTGCCCGCCGACGTCTCGGCCGAGACCGGCTGGCAACGACTCGTTGCCAGCTGCAACCAACTGGTCACGTACGCCTCCGACCGTGGCGTCAAGCTCGGCCTCGAACCAGAGCCCGGCATGCTCGTCGATGACCTGGCCGGCTACCTGAAACTCCAGGCAGAAGTCGGCAGCGACGCCCTCGGCCTCACCCTCGACATCGGCCATCTCGTCTGCAACGAGCCCCAATCCCCACCCGCCTGCATCACCGCGGCAGCGCAGTACCTGGTGAACGTCCAGATCGACGACATGCGCCGAGGCATCCACGAGCACCTCGAGTTCGGTACCGGCGAAATCGACTTCCCACCGGTCTTCCAAGCCCTCCGCGACATCCAGTACTCCGGCCTGGTGGCGGTAGAACTCCCACGCCACTCCCACGCCGCGCCCACAGTCGCCCGCACCTCGATCGACTTCCTCCGCCAGGCGTCAGCATGAGGCCGGAGGTGTTGACACCCGCAACGGAGCTGGAGATGCTCCTGCCCGCATCGGCGCGCACCTGGCTGGCGGAAGCGCGTCGGCAACCGCTGGAAACTGCCTTCCCCGCAGCGGCCCGCAAGGTCGGTCGCGACCGCCTCAGCCCGGCATGGACCACAGATCAAGCAGTCCGAGTCCTCCTGCTCGTCGGCGCCCCGGCGACCGACGTACTGGATGTCTACCGGTACGGCGACGCCGCCGAGAAGCTGGCCGTGCTGCACGCACTGTCCGTCGCCGACGTCGCGCACCCCCTCGATGACCAGGCACTCCCGATCATCGAGGACGCGATCCGCACCAACGACCGACGCCTGCTCGCGGCTGCGCTCGGTCCCTACGCGACCCACCATCTACCCCAACACGCCTTCCGTCAGGCCGTACTGAAGTGCGTGTTCGCCGATGTCCCGCTGGCCGTGGTCGACGGCCTGCCGAAGCGGGTGGATCAGGAACTGATCCGGATGATGTCCGATTTCGCCGCCGAACGGAGCGCAGCCGGCCGGGACACCCCAGCCGACTTGGAGGCGTACCTCACCTGTCCGCCCTGAGAGGTGTCACCCATGCGCATCTTCGATCCGCACATCCATATGACGTCGCGGACCACCGACGACTACGCGGCGATGGCCGCGCACGGAGTACAGGCTCTGGTGGAGCCTGCGTTCTGGCTCGGTCAGCCGCGGACCAGCGTCGGCTCGTTCGTCGACTACTTCGACGCGCTGATCGGCTGGGAGCCGTTCCGCGCGTCGCAGTACGGGATCAAGCATCACTGCACGATCGCGCTCAACCCCAAGGAAGCCAACGACCCGCGTTGCCGTGAGGTGCTCGAAGTGCTGCCGCGGTATCTCGCCAAGGACGGCGTGGTTGCGGTCGGCGAGGTCGGCTACGACTCGATGACCCCCGAGGAGGACGAGGTGTTCGCCACGCAACTCCAACTGGCCAAGCAGTTCGAGCTACCCGTCCTCGTCCACACCCCACATCGCGACAAGGCGGCCGGTACTACGCGCACGCTCGCCGTCGTCAAGGAATCCGGCCTCGAACCGCACAGCGTCGTGGTCGATCACCTCAACGAGCTGACCGTGAAGGAGGTCGCCGACTCGGGCTGCTGGATGGGCTTCTCCATCTACCCCGATACCAAGATGGACCCGGATCGCATGGTCGTGATCCTGCAGCAGTTCGGCACCGAGCGGATCCTGGTCAACTCGGCCGCCGACTGGGGCAAGTCCGACCCGCTCCGCACCTACGCGACCGGCCAGGCGATGCTCGCCGCCGGCTTCACCGAGGACGACGTCGACCAGGTGCTCTGGCGCAACCCGGTTGCCTTCTACGGTCAGTCGCAACGGCTAGACCTCACCGGCACGGAACCGGATGACACCTACGAAGGCAACTCGATCCTGCGAGGTGCCCGAGCATGAGGTTCCGGCATTCCGACGGCTCGATCGTCCACCTCGCCTACTGCACGAACGTCCATCCGGCCGAGGACCTCGAAGGCGTCATCGCCCAGCTCGACAATTGCTCGGCCCTGGTCCGCAAGGAACTAGGCGTCCCGGTGCTCGGCGTCGGCCTCTGGCTCGCCAACACCCTCGCCGACCGCCTCGCCAACTCGTCGGTCGCCCTCAACCGCCTCCGCCGTGCCCTCGACCGCAACAACCTCGAAGTCGTGACACTGAACGGATTCCCGTACTCCGGGTTCCACGATCGCGTCGTCGGCAAGCTGGTCTACTCACCCGACTGGACCGAACCCGCGCGACTCCAGTACACCCTCGACCTCGTCGAAGTACTCGGCGAACTGATGCCCGCGGACGCGTCGTACGGGTCGATCTCGACGTTGCCGCTGGCCTGGCGTACGCCGTGGAGCCGGACCCGCGACGCCGAAGCGCGCGATGCGTTCAACCGCCTCGAACTGCGCCTCGCCCGGACCCTGGAGACCACCGGTCGCCGTATCAGGGTCGCGATCGAACCCGAACCGGGCTGCGTCCTCGAGATGATCCCGCAAGCCACCCACTGGCTCACCCCGTACTCCGCTCAGTCGCTGCTCGGCCTGTGTCTCGACACGTGCCATCTCGCGGTGCAGTTCGAGCAGCCAGCCGAGGCGTTCAGCACGTTGGCGCGGACCGGAGTGGAAGTGGTCAAGAGCCAGGTGTCGGCCGCCTTGCACGTCCCCGACCCGGAGGATCCGAAGGCGCGCGAGCTGCTGAACGAGTTCGCCGAGCCGAAGTTCCTGCACCAGACCCGTGAGTACGGCGGCCCAGGGATCGACGACCTCGACCTGATCGACCAGCTGTCCGGCCGTGCGTCGTGGCGGGTCCATTTCCACGTGCCCGTGCACACCCCGCTGCGGGCCCCATTGACGAGCACGACGGATGTGCTGGAGGAGAGCCTGCGGCACCTGGTCGGTGGCGCGCACCCGCTGACCCATCATCTGGAGTCCGAGACCTACACCTGGTCCGTCCTCCCCAAGGCGCCCAAGAACCAGCAGGAACTTGCCGAGGGCATCGCCGGAGAACTCGCTTGGCTCCGCGACCGCCTGGTCGGTCTCGGCCTGGAGGAGATCAAGTGAGCAAGCAGGTCATCGTCATCGACGTCGTCGGACTGACTCCGCGGCTCCTGCGCAGGATGCCCCGACTGCGGCAGTTGCCATTGAGCCGCGAGCTGGGGACGGTCTTGCCCGCCGTCACCTGCTCTGCCCAGGCCACCTTCCTCACCGGCACGATGCCTTCGGAACATGGTGTCGTCGGCAACGGCTGGTACTTCCGCGATCTCGGCGAGGTCTTCCTGTGGCGTCAGCACAACAAGCTGGTCCAGGGCGACAAGGTCTGGGATGTTGCCCGGCGCAAGAACCCGGCGTACAAGGTGGCGAACGTCTGCTGGTGGTACGCGATGGGCGCGGACACCGATCTGCTCGTCACCCCGCGGCCGATCTACTACGCCGACGGTCGCAAGGCTCCGGACTGCTACACCCGCCCAGTTGAGCTGCACGACCGGCTGACCAGCGAGCTCGGTGCCTTCCCGCTCTTCCACTATTGGGGGCCGACGGCATCGATCAGGTCGAGCAAGTGGATCGTGGCCGCGTCCCGGCAGATCCTTGCCCAGGACAACCCTGACTTGCTGCTCACCTACCTCCCGCATCTCGACTACGACCTGCAGCGGTACGGCGCTTCGTCGGTCGAGGCGATCCGCGCGGCGATCGAGCTGGACGCAGTACTGGCTCCGTTGCTGGATGACGCGGAGGCGAAGGGAGCGACGGTGATCGTGCTTTCGGAGTACGGGATCACCGATGTCTCGCGGCCGGTCGACATCAACCGGTTGCTGCGGAGCGAAGGGCTGCTGGAGATCCATACTCAGGACGGCATGGAGTACCTCGATCCGTGGAGCTCCAGGGCGTTCGCGGTGGCGGATCACCAGCTGGCGCATGTCTACGTTAAGGATCCGGCGGATCTGGATGCCGTTGGCAAGCTTCTCGCCGGGTTGCCGGGTGTCGCCGAAGTACTCGATGCCGATGGCAAGCGTGCGTACGGGCTGGATCACGAGCGAGCCGGCGAACTGGTCGCGGTGGCCGAGCCGGATTCCTGGTTCACCTACTACTACTGGCTCGACGACACGCGAGCGCCTGACTTCGCCCGGGCAGTGGAGATCCACCGCAAGCCCGGGTACGACCCGGCCGAGCTGTTCTTCGACCCGTCCGACCGCTGGGTGAAGCCGCGCGCGGCGTCGTACCTGCTGCGCAAGAAGCTCGGTCTGCGCTACGCGATGCAGGTCGTCCCGCTCGATCCGTCGATCGTGCGCGGCTCGCACGGACGTCTGCCTTCGAACCCCGAGGACGGCCCGGTCTTCCTCAGCACCGACCCCCAGCTCGCCGCGGAGGGACGGATCGAGGCCACCGCAGTACGGGATCTGATCCTCAAAGCAGCCCACCCCGCCCCGGATTAGCAAGCCCACCACTGGTGGGCTCGTACCCCCAGCGGTGACCTTGAACACGGTCTGCACTGTTCACGGCCCCCGTTTGGTGTTCAAGCCCACCAGTGGTGGGCTTGCCAGGTGGGGTCAGGATGACTCGCGGAGGATCAGCTCGGTTGGCAGGATGACGGAGTCTGCGGTGCCATGGGCGAGCAGGTCGAGAAGCAGGCGGACCGTGCGGGCTGCTTGCTCGCCCATCGGGCTGCGGACGGTGGTGAGCGGGGGAGCGGTGTACAGAGCCGCCTCGATGTCGTCGAAGCCGACCACTGCGACGTCGTCGGGCACCCGGCGGCCGGCTTCGCGCAGCGTGCGCAGGGCGCCGATCGCCATCAGGTCGTTGGCGGCGAAGACCGCGTCGAGCTGCGGATCGTCCTGCAGTAGTTGGCGCATCGCCTCGGCACCGGAGATCCGCGTAAAGTCGCCCAGGGCAACAATCGATCGTCGGCCTGTGTCCCGCAGACTCTGCCGGTACGCGTTCAACCGCTCCTGCGCCGCCTGCATATCCAGCGGTCCGGAGATGGTGGCGATCCGCTGCCGCCCTTGATCAAGCAAGTGCTGCACGGCCTTGGTCGCACCGCCGACGTTGTCGTTGTCGACGTACGGCATCAGACCCGGCGTCGCCAGCCGCCCATGCGATACGACCGGCAATCCAGTCCGAGCCAGTACTGCGGGCAGCGGGTCCGAACCGTCCATCGAGACGAGCATCGCGCCATCGACGTGACCGGCCGCGAGGTACTGCTCGACGCGCAAGCGGCTCTCGTCCGAGCCGGCCAGGACGAGCGAGACCTGCTTGCCGGCGCTTTCCAGTTCGCGGGAGGCGGCGCGGACGACCATCGCGAACATCGGATCGTCGGAGACCAGACCGGCCGGGGGATCGGAGACGATGATCGCGATCGTGTTCGTCTTCTGGGTGACCAGGTTGCGCGCCGCGCCGTTCGGTACGTAGCCGAGCTCGGTCACCGCGGCCATCACGATCTGCCGGATCTCCGGCGCGACCGTCGGCTCGCCGTTGATCACCCGGGAGACGCTCGACTTCGACACACCGGCCCGGGCGGCGACAGCGTGCAGCGTAGGTCGTCGCACGGAGCATCCCCTCAGTCGAAACGGCAAGGGGAGCGTTCCCCAGCATTGAGCATCCCGGCGGTTCCGGAACCTTGTCAAGGGTGGTCCACGAGTTACGTCCAGGTTGCGTTCCGGTCTCCGTGAGGTCTTGACACCGTTCCCTCAGCACGGTTTTCTCAGACTCAGGGAACGTTCCCCCGGTTCTTCTCGTCCCGCCCCAGGAGATGCCATGCCGTCCCTTTCCCCAGTCCTGTCCTGTGTCAGAGCGCGCGCCAAGCTCGCGACCCTCATCGCCGTCGCGATGAGCCTCTTCCTCGCACTGGTGGTCACCACACCCGCCGGCGCCGCCGACACCCTCCTGTCCCAAGGCAAGCCCGCCATTGCTTCATCCGCAGAGAACGTCGCCTTCCCGGCGACCTCGGCTGTCGACGGCGACCCCGGCACCCGCTGGTCGAGCAGCTTCACCGACCCGCAGTGGATCCAGGTCGACCTCGGTCAGGCCGCCACCGTCAACCAGGTCGTGCTGAGTTGGGAGACGGCGTACGCGAAGGCCTTCCAGCTCCAGGTCTCCGCCGACGGCACCAACTGGAATTCGATCTACTCGACCACCACGAGCACCGGCGGCAACCAGACGCTGACGGTCTCCGGCTCGGGTCGCTACGTCCGGATGCTCGGCACGCAGCGCGCTACCGACTGGGGCTACTCGCTGTGGGAGTTCAAGGTCTTCGGTACGACGGGTGGTCCTGACCCCGGCCCGGGAAGCAAGTTGCTCTCATACGGCAAGACCGGCGCAGCCTCGACCCAGCAGCACGACAGCAACTGTTGGGAGTGCACCCCGGCACGCGCGTTCGACCTCGACCCGGCCAGCCGCTGGGCCACCGCCACCGACAGCGGCTGGGTCGACCCAGGCTGGATCTCGGTCGACCTCGGCGCGACCGCCCAGATCGACAAGGTGATCCTGCAATGGGATCCGGCGTCGGCGAAGGCGTACCAGATCCAGGTTTCCAACGACAACGCCAACTGGACCCCGATCTACACCAGCACGACCGGTCCGGGCTTCAAGGAGACGCTGAATATCACCGGCTCCGGTCGCTACGTCCGGATGTACGGTACGCAACGCAATACGCCGTACGGGTACTCGCTGTGGGAGTTCCAGGTCTACGGCACCGGTGGCGCGCCGACCACGCCGCCGACGCCGCCGGCCGATCCGGCGAACCCGCCGCAGCTGATCTGGGCCGACGAGTTCAATGGCTCGGCGGGCAGCAAGCCGGACGCGGCCAAGTGGACGATCGATCCCGGCACCGGACCGAACAACGAGCTCGAGTACTACACGAACAACAACAACGCCTCGATGGACGGCAACGGCAACCTGGTGATGGAGGCCCGCAAGGAGGTCACGCCCGGCTCGAGTTGCCCGATCGACCCGCTGACCGGCAGCGGCACCTGCCAGTACACGTCGCACCGGATGAACACCGGCGGGAAGTTCACCACCACCTACGGCAAGATCGAGGCCCGGGTGAAGATCCCGAAGGGCAATGGCCTGTGGCCGGCCTTCTGGATGATGGGTGCGGACTTCCTGACCGGTCGCCCGTGGCCGTACAACGGTGAGATCGACATCCTCGAGGTGCTCGGCAAGGACGTGAAGACGGCGTACTCGACGGTGCACGCGCCGGCCTACAACGGTGGTGGCGGGATCGGCGGTTCGTACAAGTTGCCGAATGAAGCCGACTACTCCGACGACTTCCACACCTGGGCGGCCGCCTGGGACAGCAAGGGCATCGTCTACACGCTCGACGGCCGGACGGTCTTCACCCTGGACAAGGCCCAGGTCGAGGCGACCCGGGGTCCGTGGATCTTCGACCACCCGTTCTACATCATCCTCAACCTCGCGGTCGGCGGTGACTGGCCGGGTCCGCCCGACGCCAGTACGCCGTTCCCGGCCAAGATGCTCGTCGACTATGTGCGGGTGTACCGATGAGGTCGGCAAGGCTCGGCACTCTGACTGTTGCGTTGCTCGCCCTGCTCGGTGCGTACCTGGTTGTCACTAGTCGCCCGGCACAGGCCGCAGAAACCCTGCTGTCACAGGGAAAGCCAGTGCTCGCCTCTTCGGTGGAGAGCGCCGCCTTCCCGGCCGCGGCGGCGGTCGACGGCAACAACGGCACCCGCTGGGCGAGTAGCTTCGCCGACAACCAGTGGCTTCAGGTCGACCTGGGCTCGTCCCAGGCCGTCAACCGCGTGGTACTGCGCTGGGAGGCGGCGTACGCGCGTGGCTTCCAGCTCCAGACCTCCTCCGACGGCAACGCCTGGACGACGATCCACACCACTACGAACGGCACCGGCGGCGAGCAGAGTCTCGTTGTCAACGGCAACGGCCGGTACGTGCGGGTGCTGATCACCCAGCGCGCCACCCAGTGGGGCGCTTCGCTGTTCGAGTTCCAGGTGTACGGCGGTACGCCGGGTGGCGGCCCGATCGTCCGGGTGGCCGAGTTCCTCGCGGACTGCCCGTACACGCACCGGCTGCCCGACGACCCGATCGTGTTCCCCAACCTGCCGGGCGCCTCGCACATGCACAGCTTCTTCGGTGCGACCGTGACGAACGCGCACACCACCATCGACGACCTGGTGAACTCGCCGACCTCATGCAACCCGGCGACCGACAAGTCGTCGTACTGGGTGTCCTGCGGTATCCGGTGAACGGCCCGACCGCCGGCTTCCGGCTCGCGTCCGGCGGCGGCTTCACCATGCACGGCGACTTCTTCAACGCCTGGCCAGTGGCCGAGATGGAACGCCGCGTCAACGACTGCATCCGACCGATCATCAAATGCGGAGCCGACGGCCACCCGTGAAAGCCCTGACCAGTGCCATCCTGCTCGCCGCCGTGACAGCCTGTGGTTCATCCGTCGCGGCCTCGCCACCAGCTAGTACTCCGACCACGGCGGCGAGCAGTCACCAGTTCAACCCCACCGATCTCGCGTGGATCCAGCTGATGGTGCCGATGGACGAGCAACTCCTGCGAGTGCTGGCGATTGCGGAGAAGCAGGCGGCTGACCCCGCAGTACGGGCATTCGCGACGCAACTGGCTGCTGGACATCGGGCCGAGCTAGCGCAGTTCGTCGCCTTGCGCGCCCGGGCTGGAGCGCCGACTGCCAATGCGCATGAAGGTCATGACATGCCGGGCATGATGACCGAGCCGGAGATCGCCGCGCTGGAGAAGACCTCCGGCGCCGCCTTCGACCAGCTTTTCCAGAAGAACCTGAAGGAGCACCTGGACCAGTCGATCGTCGTGGCCCGCAGCATCACCAAGTCCGGCCAGGAGCCGTCAACGAAAAAGCTGGCGGCGAGCATCGCCGCCAGCCGTGCCGCCCAGCTAAAGCAACTCGAGGCGCCCTAGCCGTTGGCGATGCGGGAGACGGCGAAGAGGAGGATGACGAGGACTGAGAAGAGTCGCATCAAGCGGGCTCCTCGGGTGACGACTGGCCAGGACAGGAAGCCGAGCCAGCCGAGGAGCAAGGCGAGGAGGATCAGTGACGGTACGCCGACGCTGAGCGGGGCGAACACGCCGACCAGCGCGAGTACGAGGGTGATGCCAGGCAGCGTCAACTTGGGCATGCCGTGCAACCTGGCCACGATCGGGTAGCTGGCCTTGGTGATCCGCGCTCGAAGCGGACTGACCGGCTGACTGCTGGATGCGCTGCTCATCTGCCCATTGTTCCAGGCCCCAGGAGCAGGGCCAGCGAGTGGTGACCCGGAGTGACGCCGTACGCTGTCGCGGGTGTTCGTGGTGATCAGGTTCCGGGTCGAAGAGGCCGCGCAGCCGGAGTTCATTGGCCGGCTGGAGACCGCTGTCGAGGTGTTGTCGCGGCAGAAGGGGTTCGTGGCGGCCCGGACCGGGCGGAATGCCGATGAGCCGGAGTTGCTCGCGCTGAGTATGGAGTGGGTGAACATCGGCAGCTACCGCCGCGCGCTGTCGCCGTACGAGGTGAAGCTGGCGGCGGTGCCGCTGCTGTCGCAGGCGATCGACGAGCCGACGGCGTACGACGACCTCAGCGAGTTCGCGCCGCACCGCTGAACCGATAGCCTTGACCTTTCTCGTACCACCAATCTGGAGTCGAAAAGTGCCCGTGGATACCGTCGATGCCGTCGTCAGCCTCAGTAAGCGGAGGGGCTTCGTTTACCCGTGCGGCGAGATCTACGGTGGCACCAAGTCGGCCTGGGACTACGGACCGCTCGGCGTCGAGCTGAAGAACAACGTGCGCACCCAGTGGTGGCGCTCGATGGTGACGAGCCGGGACGACATCGTCGGGCTGGACTCCTCGGTGATCCTGCCGACCAAGGTCTGGGAGGCGTCCGGTCACCTGCAGGAGTTCGTCGACCCGCTGACCGAGTGCCAGTCCTGCCACAAGCGCTACCGCGACGACCACCTGCGCGAGGACTTCGCCCGGCGGAAGAACAAGGACGCCGACGAGGTCAAGCTCGACGAGATCGCCTGCCCGAACTGCGGCAACAAGGGCACCTTCACCGAGCCGCGGATGTTCAACGGCCTGCTGAAGACCTACCTCGGCCCGATCGAGTCCGACGAAGGCCTGCACTACCTGCGGCCGGAGACCGCGCAGGGCATCTTCATCAACTTCGCGAACGTGATGGGTACGGCCCGGAAGAAGCCGCCGTTCGGCATCGCCCAGGTCGGCAAGAGCTTCCGCAACGAGATCACCCCGGGCAACTTCATCTTCCGCACCCGTGAGTTCGAGCAGATGGAGATGGAGTTCTTCGTCGCGCCGGGCAGCGACGAGGAGTGGCACGAGTACTGGCTGAAGGCGCGCTGGGACTGGTACACGGGCCTCGGGCTCAACCCGGACAACATGCGCCTGTACGAGCACCCGAAGGACAAGCTGAGCCACTACTCGAAGCGCACCGTCGACATCGAGTACAAGTTCCACTTCGGCGGCAAGGAGTTCGACGAGCTCGAGGGCATCGCGAACCGGACCGACTTCGACCTGACCACGCACTCCAAGCACGCGAGCGTCGACCTGTCCTACTTCGACCAGGAGAAGGGCGAGCGCTGGACGCCGTACGTGATCGAGCCGGCCGCCGGCCTGACCCGTAACGTGCTCGCGTTCCTGCTCGACGCCTACACCGAGGACGAGGCGCCGAACGCCAAGGGCGGTGTCGACAAGCGGACCGTACTGCGCTTCGACCCGCGGCTCGCGCCGGTCAAGGCCGCCGTCCTGCCGCTGTCCCGCAACGCGGACCTGTCCCCGAAGGCGAAGGACCTGGCCGGCGAGCTGCGGAAGAACTGGAACGTCGATTTCGACGACGCCGGTGCGATCGGCCGGCGCTACCGCCGCCAGGACGAGATCGGTACGCCGTACTGCATCACCGTCGACTTCGACACGCTCGAGGACCAGGCCGTCACGATCCGCGAGCGCGACTCGATGAAGCAGGAGCGGGTCGCCCTGACCGAGGTCACCGGGTACCTCGCGCAGCGTCTGGTGGGTTGCTGATGACGCTGCGCGGGTTCCTGACCCCGGACCGCACCCAGTTCGGCGTGGCGGTCTTCGGGGTGAGCGCGCTGGTGATCTTCCTGGTCGCGGGCTGTTCGGACACCGAGCGGGATGCCAGTGGTAAGCCGCCGGCCTCGACATCCTCCACACCGAGTGCGCCCGGCTCAACCGCGCCGATCCCGACGGCTTCGACGCCATCGCTCACCCCGCTGCCGAGGCCGTCGAAGGCGTGGCCGACGCCGACCGTCAAGGGCGAGCCGGCCAGCGACGCGCCGCTGGCGCAGCGGATCCGGTTCGCGATCGCCAAGCAGGCCCAGATCGCGGCCGGCAAGGCGGCCCCGACGACGGTGAACTGCCCCGGCATCGACAAGGCCGAGACGGCCGGCAAACACGACCTGACCTGCACGGTCACCTATGCGGGCAAGGCGTACACGGGCAAGCTGACGGTCGATGCGAAGCAGTACTCCGCGTCGTACAAGTTCACCTCCGAGTCGGTCGCGATGGTGAAGCCGAAGGTCGTCGACGCCGTACTGCGAACCGTGCCCGGGGCCGCCAAGGTCACCTGCACGATGGATGACGTCGCCGTCGTCAAGCACACCTCCGAAGGCATCGCCTGCGACGTGACCACCACCGCGAACGCAGTACAGCCCTACAAGGCCCAGATCTCGGGCAACGGCCAGATCCTGGTTGCAAAGGCATAGCTGTGCTGAAGCTCGGTGATCTCACGATCGAAACGCCAGTGGTGCTTGCACCGATGGCGGGGATCACCAATGCGGCGTACCGGCGACTGTGTGCCGAGCAGGGCGCCGGGCTGTACGTGTGCGAGATGATCACCTCGCGCGGCATCGTCGAGGGCGACCAGAAGAGCCTGGACATGCTCACCTTCGACGAGCGGGAGACGGTTCGCTCGGTGCAGCTGTACGGCGTCGATCCCGTGTACGTCGGCCGGGCGGTCGAGCTGCTCTGTTCGGAGTACGGCGTCGCGCACGTCGACCTCAACTTCGGGTGCCCGGTGCCGAAGGTGACCCGGAAGGGTGGCGGCGCGGCCCTGCCGTGGAAGCGGAATCTGCTCGGCGCGATCCTCCAGGCCGCGGTGCGGGCGGCAACGCCGTACGGGATCCCCGTCACGATGAAGACCCGGATCGGGATCGACAGCGCGCATCAGACCTATCTCGACGCCGGCAAGATCGCTGAGGAGTCGGGTGCGGCCGCGATCGGGCTGCACGGCCGCACCGCGGCGCAGGCGTACTCCGGTCATGCGGACTGGACCAAGATCGCCGAGCTCGTCGACCACGTGTCCATCCCGGTGCTCGGCAACGGCGACATCTGGGAGGCGTCGGACGCGCTCCGGATGGTCTCCGAGACGGGCTGCGCCGGTGTCATCGTCGGCCGAGGCTGCCTCGGCCGGCCGTGGTTGTTCCGCGATCTCGCCGTCGCGTTCGCCGGTGGCGAGACTCTCAACCTGCCGACACTCGGCGAGGTCGCCACGGTGATGCGGCGTCACGGCGAGCTGCTCGCCGATCTCATGGGTGAGCAGCGCGGCCTGCGCGACTTCCGCAAGCACGTCCCGTGGTACCTCAAGGGCTTCCCCGCCGGCGGCGAACTCCGCGCCGCCCTCGGCATGGTCGATTCCCTGGAACGCCTCGACGAGCTCCTCGCCCAACTCGACCCGACCGCGCCGTTCCCGGTCCAGGAGCTCGGCTCCCCCCGCGGCCGCCAGGGCAGCCCCCGCGACCACGTAGTCCTCCCACACGGCTGGCTCGACGACACCAACGGCCTCGACACAGACATGGCAGACGCCGAAATCGGCATCTCCGGCGGCTGACAGACTTCACCTCGGCCCCCTGTCCTTCCTTTCTTCGGGGTCCTTCAGGCTGTTGCCGACTGGCGGAACCTTTGGGTGCTGTCAGCCTGTCTCTACGGGTGAGGGGCTCTTGAGGGGAACTGGGTGAGAGATGGCCGGGAACTCGGACTTTAGCGAGTACGTTGCCGCGCGCTGGCCCGGCCTGGTGCGCTCCGCGGTGCTCCTGGGGTGCACGCGCCCCGAGGCCGAGGACCTCGTGCAGACGACCCTCGAACGATGCCTGGTGAAGTGGGGCAAGGTACGCGACGCCGACCACCGGGACGCCTACGTGCACCGAGTCTTGATCAACGTCTTCATTTCCGCACGTCGCCGCCGCTGGACCGGCGAGAAGCCAGTATCGGATCTGCCCGAGCTGGCCGGCCGAGATGAGACCACCGGCGTTGACGACACCGACGCGATGATGCGTGCGCTTGACCGGCTGGGCACCGATCAGCGCACCGCGGTGGTGCTGCGCTACTACGCCCACCTGGCCGACCCGCAGATCGCCTCCGTGCTCGGCGTCGCTGTCGGAACAGTGAAGAGCCGACTGTCCCGAGCCGTGAAGGCGCTAGCGGAAGACCCAGGCCTGGCAGAACGGCGAGGAACATCATGATCGAATCAAAGCTGACCGAACTCCTCGAACGCGCTGGGGAGCGGACCAACGTCGGGCCACCACCGATCGACGCGATCCGCGCAGGCGCTGCGCGCCGCCGTCGTCGGCGAGCAGCGGCACTCTCGGCTGTCGGCATGGCAGCCGCAGCAGTGGCGGTGGGCGGGACGATGCTGCTCGCAGGCGGCCCGAGCTTTACGAACCCCGCACCGCCGGCCGCCTCGACACCGCCGGTGCCTGCCGCGACGCGACTGGTGGGCATCGGGCACGCCTCCGTCGCCGTGCCCGAGCAATGGGCCAGGAACCAGCTCCTCTGTGGGACGCCGCAGAAGGACACGGTCATCATCGACGCGGGCGCCCAGGGCCTCTGTAAGACGCCTTACCCCAGCGGTGTCGAGAGCGTACTGGTGCGTAGCGGCAAGCCAATCGGCTTCCAGGCCGACGAGGCCTTCCAGATCGACGGCGTGCGAGCCGAGCGTCAGCGGACACGCTGCATGGTCGACTCGCTCAACCGCGTCACGGTCTGTTCAGGCGCGGTGTTCATTCCGTCTCTCGACGTAGCGTTCCAGGCGGAGTCCTCCACGAACGCCGGTGAGGTCGGCCGCATCCTCGAGCGGATCACGATCGTTCCAGACAAGGTCGGCGTGCCGGAGCCCCAGTTCAATGCACCAAACCAAGCGGTCCGTTCCGGCGAGCAATACGCGGAGTGGCTCACCGCACTAGGCCTGAAACCCAACATCCAGGCCAAGAACTCCCCAGGCCACACACCCGGTGACACCCTCGCCGTCTCCCCATCGCCAGGCACGATGCTGACGCCTGGCGCAACGGTAACGGTCACCGTCGTCGCCCAACCCTGAGCCAAGCAGCAAGCAGCTCGCCGGACGTGGTCCAGCCCCACATGGGCCATCGCGGCTCCACCTGTCTACGTTGATCCCGCTGGCCGGTCCGGCCCAACGCGGCGACCGCAGCCTGACCATACGACCCCGTAGTCTCCTGTCATGGCGAGCAAGCCGGATGAGACGCGTGATGGGGTGCCGCTGACCAACCTGGGGCAGCCGTTGTTCGATGGCGCCGAGGCGACTAAGCGGGATCTGATTGATTATCTCGACGCGGTGCGCGAGCTGATGCTGCCGGGGTTGCGGGAGCGGCCGTTGTCGGTGATTCGAGTTCGGCCGGGTCAGGATCCGTTTATGCAGAAGAACGTTCCGAAGTACACGCCGGAGTGGGTGCGTACGGAGAAGATGTGGGCGGAGGCCTCCAAGCGGGAGGTCTCGTACGCCGTCTGCGACGACCGGCGGACGCTGCTGTGGTTCGGGAACCAGCGTGCGGTCGAGTATCACCCGACGTTGTTCCGCGTCGATCGGCCGGATCGGGTGACGCATCTGGTGCTTGACCTGGATCCGCCAGAGGGTGACGAGACCTTCGCGCTGGCGGTGCAGGCGGCGCTTCTGGTTCGGCAGGCGTTGAGTGAGCTCGGTCTGGACGGCGCGGTCAAGACGAGCGGCGCCAAGGGCGTCCACGTCTACGTGCCGATCGATGACAGCGCGAGCATCGAGGACGCCGCCGCAGCGACGCGCGCGATCGCCGCCCGATCCGCCAAGATCGATCCGGCGCTCGCGACCACGGCGTACGTGAAGGAAGAACGCCACGGAAAGGTCTTCGTCGACTCCACCCGAGCCGGCGGCGCCACCGTCGTCGCGGCCTACAGCCCGCGCATCCGCCCGGGCGCCACGGTGTCGTTCCCCGTCGGCTGGGCCGACCTCGAGCAGGTCACCCCCAGAGACTTCACCGTGCACACAGCCCCCGACCTGCTGGCCACGCCCTGGGCAGAACAACTCCCCGCACCACAAACCCTCCCGCCCGACCTGATCGCGGAAGGCAACGAGATCCCGATCGCCCGCGTCGTAGCCATGCACGAAGGCAAACGCCGCAAAGCAGCCGCCCGAAAAGCTGCCGAAGACGCCTAGCCCTCCGGCGCCGTCATCACTTCCAAGGCCGTATGCCGTACGTCGGCCGCCGGGTGATTGCGGAGGTCGATCAGCAATGCGCGCCACGATGGCGACCAGCCGGCGCGGCCAGTAGCGACTGCTGTCAGCGTGAGTGCGATCAACCCGTCGACAGGACGGCCAGTAGCGGCGAGACGGGTGGCGGGGTCGAGTACGTCGGCCGGGGTCCACTGAGCCTGGGCGTTGGTCATTCGCAGGCTGATCTGGTCCACTGCGGAGGCCGCCGCAAGCGGGCGGTCGGCGAGGAGGTCGGCCACCGCGGTCAGCTCCTCGAACGGCGCGTTCCACTGCAGCGCATGGATCAGCAGGCGGAGACGCAACGCCAGGTACTCCGGCTCGGTCAGCTCGTCGGCGACGCGGAGCAGCGACTGCCGTGCCTCAGTGTTCCTGGAGCTGAAGGCGGCGGCGAGTCGCCCGACGACGATGCGCAGCCGCTGGCGGGCAGGGTGATCCCGGTCGGCTGTCGCATTGGGCACGTCGGGGTTGCTCTCCAGCCGGACTAGCAGCTGGACGGCCGACACCACCTCTTCCAACCCAGCAGCCGGATCGGTTGCGGTGATGGCGACGAGCGCAGTGGTTGCGTCGCTCCAGGTGGCGTTGCGGATGGAGAGGTCGGTGATGAAGCCGGCGCACACCGGCGTAGCGGCTGGGCTGTAGCGAGCCCACTTCGACAGCGACAGCAGAGCGAGCCGCACGACCTCCGGCTCAGGCCTGTTGGTCACTGCGATCAGCAGGTCGGCGTACCGCGACCGGTACTGCGAAGCCATGCTCATAGGCGACCGCTGGACCAAGACGGTCGCAGTAGCAGCCGAGTCGTGCACAGCCTCCTGCAGCAGCGCCCAACTGGCCAGCTCATGCAGTAGATGCTGCGAAGCCGCACTAGTGATCGCCGCCCGCACATCCCGATGCGCACCAGCCCAGGCCTCAGCCAGTACTTCGCTCGCCCCCGGAGCACGCAGTACTCCGAGGAGCCGCGCCGCCTCCTTGCGAGACGTCACCTTCATCCGTTCGCCCACGAGCACCGGCCGGAACGTCTGGGCCAGCAGGCTCGGCCTGACGAACCGTGCAGCCCGGCTGGCCGAGTACAGGGCGACCCGGGCCCGGTCGTCACCACCGTGGCTCAGCAGAACCGGCAGTACGAGTTCCGGCTGGTCGGTCCAGACCAGCGCGCCAAGAGCCGCCTCCTGCAAGATCACCAGCTCGCTGGCGAGGAACGGCTCGACAGCAGCGCGACCGATGCCGGGCACGTGGCCCAGTGTCGAGACAGCTCTCGCGCGAGCCCACTCCGGCATCCGCGAGTCGTTGGCGGCGGCAGTCACCAGTTCGGCGTACCGGCTGTGCTGGCGGGGGAGCCAGCGGCGGAGCGCGACGCCGGAGACCTGCCAGGCGGGGTGGTTGCGGTCGAATCGGCGGATGCGATTCGGCTTGGCGAGGACGCGGTCGAGGAGATCGCTGCGAACCTCCGTGACGGCCGTCCAGACGGAGTCCCAGCGAGCCATGCCGACCTCGCGGCCGATGATCAGGCCGGCCCGTGCTGAACGAGTCGCGGGTGGTTCGAGCCAGAGCCGGGCGGCGCGGTCGACCGTGTACTCCTGGTTCGACCAGACGGCCTGTTCGATTACCTCGTGCAGGTGCTCGTTGGTCCAGCCGCGGCGACCGAACGCCGCGGCGATCGCGAAGGCGAGGTCGAACTCCCGGCGCTTGGCCGCGGCATCGACGGACGGGCGCAGTGCTTCGTAGACAGCGACTTCACGACCGCGGGGGAGTCCGTCGATGAGTCCGTACAGGCTGACGGTGCCAGTGTTCTCGGTCAGTCGCGCGTGCGCCTGCAGACCCCAGTCGAGCAAGGCCAAGTGGTTGCCCATGGCCCCTTGTCGGACGGCGGTCTCGGCGAGCTGGTTGAGGGCCGAGCGGGTAGCCCAGGACGCGTCGCGGGCTTCGAGCGCATCCGTCAGCAGGATCTGGAGGGCGCCGACGTGCTCGTCCGTCAGCAGAGACGGCGGCAAGTAGGCGGCCGTGGTCAGCACTGATTGCCGGACGGGGTCCTGGTCGTTGCGGACCCTGGTGGCCCAGGTCAGCACTTGCGCGACCTGCGCCGGCTGGCGTTCATGGCCGGCGCTCGCGATGACGGCTCGATAGACGGCTGCCCGGTCGTCCGCGTCGGCCCGGCCGACTTCAGGCTCGAGGAGGGCAAAGGCCTCGTTGTAAGGGAGATGAGCGGTGAGTTGCCAGCGGAGGTTGAGGTTCTCGCTGACCTTCGGGAGCGTGAGCATCCGCCGGGCATGCACGTGCCGGACGGCTCGCGGCAGTACTGCGAGCAGCTCCTCGTGGAGGATCGTCTGGCCGAGATCGACCTCGGCGGTCACCGCCTCGAAGATCGTCGCCCGCCGGGAGGGTGGGAGATCGGACAGCAGTCCTTCGACCTTCGGCCAGAGAGTGCGTCCGAGCGCGATCAGGTCCTCGTCGGCGAACCGGTGCAACCGTCGCCGGAGCGCGGGAGTGAGTGCTCGGTGGATCGTCGAGGCGCGATCCGGTGCGAGCAGGATCGCCAGCAGACCGGCCGGATCGAGCTCGGCCAGCTGCCCGAGGACGCGGACCACAGCCCAGGGCAGATCGTGCTGGGGGAGCGCCGCCTTGATCAGCTCCAGAACGCGCTCGGGGTAGAGGTCGATCGCCTCGATGGCGCCGTACGCGACGCTCTCCCACCACTCGCTCCGGTCGGCGTCGCCCGGCAGAGTGCGGAAGGCGTAGTCGAGTACCGCTTCCGGGTGGCGCGCACCCAGGCGCCACCACTCGCCGCTGGACAGCGAGTACGCGAGGTCTGGCAGCAAGCGTTCGACCGTGGCCCGGTCGGTGCTGCTGAGCATGCTGGCGGCTGCGTGATCACCCCAACGCTCTCGCTGCTCGTCGATCAGGCGGGCGGCGAGCCCGTGTCGCCGGGTGCGCCGGATGACACCGAGGATGCGGGTGCGTAGCGCGGCAGGCGCATCGGAGTACAGGGCCTGGAGTGCGTCATCAGGAACCGGTACGCCGCGGCCGACGGCGGCTAAGGCGCGCCACTGGAGCACGGGGTCGCTGAGGAGTTTGGTGAGGTGCTCGACGTCGCCGCCGATCTGCGCGAGCTGGAGGCCGACGGTCCGTGCGAAGGCGTCGCCGTTGTCCAGTTCGGCGATCAGGGCTTTCAGCTCGGGGGTGCGACGAGCCTCCACGGCGATCAGGCGGACGCGTTCGCCGTACGGGAGTCGATCGAGGGCCTTCAGCAGTTCTCTCGCTCGCATCCCCACATCTTGCCGACTGCCGGTGTCAGGCGGGCAAGGTGGCCGCCATCAGGAGTTGAGCGGCCTCGCGGGCGCGGGTCGCCGGGACGGCCGATTCGGTGAAGGCCGAGGTGGTGATGGCGCCTTCGCTGAGCAGGATCAGGTAGTCCGCGAGGCGCTGCGGATCCGGCGCACCGGCTGCTGCTGCCAGCTCCTTGAGCGCGTGGTTGAAGCCTGTCTTGTGCCGCCGCGCCAGCTCGGCGACCTGGGGTGAGACGGTGCCGAGCTCGCCGAAGGAGTTGATGAAGGCGCAGCCGCGGAAGGTCTTCTCCATGAACCAGGTGTGCAGGAAGTCGAACACCGCCAGGATCCGCTCGCGCGGGTCGGTCGCGGCTTCCACGTGCTCGGCGAGCATCGTTTTCCACTGCAGGTCTCGCTTGTCCAGGTAGGCCTCGATCAGGTGGTCCTTGGACGGGAAGAGCTGGTAGAGCCGCTTCAGCGAGACGCCGGACGCGTTCCGGATGGCGTCCATCCCGACCGCCTGCACGCCGCGCTCGTAGAAGAGCGCGTCCGCCGCGGCCAGCACCTGCTGCTGGGCGGTCGCTGTGTCGATCGTCATAGGCCCTTCCTCCGGGGTCGGGGTTGCGGTGAGAACCATCGTTCTCCTACAGTACTGGACATCGGTCGAGAACGCTCGTTCTCCACCGCCGGATCTGTAGAGGAGTCCTTCGATGACCGTTCTGGAGCCTGCCGCCCAAGCTTTCGCCGACGCCACCAGCGTCCCGCCGTTCCTGTTCCAGCTGCCGCCGGACGAGGGTCGCAAGGCCGTCGACGAGGTGCAGACCACCGACTACCCGAAGCTCGCCGTCGACGAGGAATGGCTGACTGTCCCCGACGGCAACGTCAAGGTCCGGATCGTCCGCCCGGCCGGCGTTGCGGGTCCACTGCCGGTGGTGCTCTACATCCACGGCGCCGGGTGGGTCTTCGGCAACGCGCACACCCATGACCGGCTGGTCCGCGAACTGGCCGTCGGCGCCGGCGCGGCGGTGGTCTTCCCGGAGTACGACCGGTCGCCGGAGGCGCAGTACCCGATCGCGCTGGAGCAGAACTACGCGGCCGCCCGCTGGATCGTTGCTTCCGGCAAGGAACACGATCTGGACGCGAGTCGGCTGGCGATCGCGGGTGACTCCGTGGGTGGCAACCTGGCGGCCGCGGTGACGCTGCTCGCGAAGGAGCGCGGGGATGTGACCTTCAACCAGCAGGTGCTGTTCTACCCGGTCACCGACGCGTCGTTCGACACGGCGTCCTACCACGAATTTGCCGAAGGCTACTTCCTGCAGCGCGAGGGCATGAAGTGGTTCTGGGATCAGTACACCAAGGATGAGGCCGAGCGGAACCAGATCACCGCGTCGCCGCTGCGCGCGAGCCTCGAGCAGCTCCGCGGATTGCCGACCGCACTGGTGATCACCGGCGAAGCCGACGTACTGCGGGACGAGGGCGAGGCGTATGCGGCCAAGCTCCGCGAGGCTGGCGTGGCGGTCACCGCGGTCCGGTTCGGTGGGGTCATCCACGACTTCGTGATGGTCGACGCGCTTCGCGACACCAATGCCGCCGAGGCCGCGATCAACCTCGCCATCAGCACGCTGCGCAACGCCCTCGCCTGACGATCACCCGCCTGGCGAGTGCTGCCCTGATGCCCGCTAGTCGCCGGCGCTGACTTTCTCCAGCTCGGCGTAGGCGGCTGCGAGTTTCGGTAGCGTGTAGTGGGCGTTGAGGCCGCTGGGGTTGGGCAGGATCCAAACTCTCGTCGCGCCGATCCGCCTGGCTTGCTCGCCCATCGCCGCCTTCCGCTCCCCGAAGGCGTCCCGGTACGCCGTGACGCCGACCACCGCGAGCCACTGTGGTTGGTAGGTGAGCACCTTCTGGACCAGGTTCTCGCCGCCGGCGATCAGCTCGGCCGTGGTCAACTCGTCGGCCCGCGCCGACGGCCGGTCGACCACGTTGGTGATCCCGAGGTCGAGCCCCAGCAGTTCCTTCTGCTCATCCGGCCGGAACAACCGCGGCGTGAATCCCGCCAGGTGCAAGGCCGGCCAGAACCGATTCCCCGGCCTGGCGAAGTGATGCCCGGTCTCCGCCGAGATCAACCCGGGATTGATCCCGCAGAACAGCACCCGCAACCCCGGCCTGACCACATCACCCAATGCCTGCACCCCAAAACCCTAGCCTCGCCGCCCGGCCCGGACCGCCACCACTCATAAACTCCGCCCAGGCAGCCCGATCCGGAGCACGCTGAGCGTAGAGGCGGGCAGGAGAGTGAGGTTCGTGAGTGCTGGCGGTCCGTCAACCAACGGTTGACGAGCGACCATCGTCAACCTACAGTTGACGATATGACCCCTGGACCCGACCTTCAGCAGCTCATCGACACGATCCGCGAGGACGCCGGCAGCAACGAGGTCCTCGACCAGCTCGGCACGGCCGCGAGCACCATCAATGAACTGACCAGCACCAGTGACGCCGCCCTCGGCTACTTCGTCGACCGGGCTCGTGGGGCCGGCAAGTCGTGGGTCGAGATCAGCGCGGTGCTCGGCGTGAGCAAGCAGGCTGCCCACAAGCGCTTCGCCGACTCCTGGACCGCCGCGGCCGTCCTCGAGCGATACACCCCGCGCACAAAGGCCGTGCTGGACGGAGCGAAAGAGGTCGCCCGTGGGATGAACCATCCGTTCATCGGCACCGAACACCTGCTGCTCGCCCTTTTCACGCAGCCCGAGTCGATCGTGACCCGCATCCTCGTCGCACACGGCATCACCGAAGAGGCAGTCGCCAAGGCCGTCGCCCCAAGAAGTCCGGCCAAGGCGGCCGGTGCGCCGAAGGATGTCGAAGCCGCGCTGTCGGCCGAGAACCCGCCGTACACGCGTAAGGCCGCGCATGTCCTCCAGGGCGCGGTCGCCGAAGCGCTCGTCCTCGGCCACAACTACGTCGGCACCGAGCACCTGCTGCTTGCCTTCTACCGCGACTCGGCCAGCCTCGCCACCGAGGTCTTGCGTGAGCTCGGACTGGACGAAGCGGCCGCCGCCGAGGCGGTCCGGGCCGCAATCGAGGAGGTGACGCAAGCCAAGTAGGTTTGCCGCATGCCTGACTGGACAACCCGGCTCGCCCAGCTCGCAACCGAAAGCGGAGTGCCCGGCGCGGTACTCGGGATCTGGGCCGACGGTGAGCAGACCATCGCGCCGTACGGCGTATTGAATCGCAACACCGGCCTCGAGGTGACAGCCGACTCGGTCTTCCAAGTCGGCTCGATCAGCAAGATCTGGACGGCGACCCTCGTCGCGCAGTTGGTTGCTGACGGCAAATTGTCGTACGACGACGCCGTCGTCGAGCTGTTGCCCGAAGCGCCGGTCGACGCGCGGATCACGGTCCGGCACCTGCTCACCCACCAGAGCGGTATCGACGGCGATCTCTTCACCGACACCGGCCGCGGCGACGACTGCGTCGAACGCTATGTCGCCCTGCTGGGCGAGGTGGAGCAACTGTTCGAGCCCGGTACGGCGTACTCGTACTGCAACGCCGGATTCGTCCTGCTCGGCCGAATCATCGAGGTCCTCGACAAGCGAACCTGGGACGCCACGCTCCAAGCTCGACTGATCGAACCGCTCGGCCTCCAGCAGACCATGACCCTGCCCGAGCAGGCGATCCTGCACCGCAACGCTCTCGGCCACACCGCCGACGGCGTACCGGTGAAGACCTGGAACCTGCCCCGCAGCATCGGGCCGGCCGGTTTGATCAGTGCAAGCGCCGGCGACCTGTTGCGCTTCGCCCAACTGCACCTGGATCAGTACGCCGAGATGCGCCAACCGCAGGCGCCGTTTCCTGGGGACGGGTTCGAGGCGATCGGGTTGGCGTGGCGACTCTATGACTGGTCAGGTCGCAAACTCTTCGGCCACGACGGCCAGACGGTGTCACAGCTCGCCTTCCTCCGCATCGACCCTGAGGCTCGCCTGGCCGTCTGCTTGCTGACGAACTCGGCCAACGCGCCCGCCCTTTTCGATCAGCTCGTCTCCGAGGTGTTCACGCACTCGGTGGGTGTCGCTGCCCCGCCACCGCCCGAACCCGTGGCCGGAGCAGCCGGGGGAGACGAGCACCTCGGCGTCTTTGAGCGTGCCGGGGTCGAAATGGAGGTACTTCGCCGCGACGGCCGGCTGCTAATGATCTATCGAGCCACCGGCGACCGACTTGCCTTCGCCGAGGAGCCGATCGTCGAGTACGAGCTGCATCTGACCGCGCCAGCCGACGGCAACCACTTCGTCACTCGCAGCGCACCCGGCCAGCCGTGGGTGCCACTGACCTTCACTCCGACGTATCTGTTCACCTCCGGCCGGGTGACTCCGCGCAGAACCGGTTGAGAGCAGCACTGGTTGAGATATGGCGGGCGTCGGCTGGAGTTGCGAGCTAACGTCGTCAGGGTGACTAGTGCACCCAATGATCTCCCTCGTAAGGCCGGCGAGCTTCGTGCTGCCGGATTCGTTCCCCGCTCCATCAAGGCCGAGATTCGCGACAACCTGCTGACAGAGTTGCGCACCGGTCGTGACCCGTGGCCCGGCATCGTCGGGTTCTCCCGCACGGTGATTCCCCAGCTCGAACGCGCCCTGCTGGCCGGCCACGACGTCGTCCTGCTCGGCGAGCGCGGCCAGGGCAAGACCCGCCTGCTCCGCACTCTCGTCGGTCTCCTCGATGAGTGGACCCCCGTGATCGAGGGCGCCGAACTGCCCGAGCACCCACTCGACCCGATCACTCCCGCGTCCAAACGACGCGCCGCCGAGCTCGGCGACGACCTGCCGGTCGCTTGGCTGCACCGCAGCCTCCGGTACGCCGAAAAGCTCGCGACGCCCGACACCTCGGTGGGTGACCTGATCGGCGACGTCGACCCGGTCAAGGTCGCCGAGGGCCGCAGTCTCGGCGATCCCGAGACGATCCACTTCGGTCTCGTACCGCGTGCGCACCGCGGCATCGTCGCCATCAACGAGTTGCCCGACCTGGCCGAGCGGATCCAGGTCGCGTTGCTGAACGTGATGGAGGAGCGCGACATCCAGGTTCGCGGGTACACGCTCCGGCTGCCGCTCGACGTGTTGCTGGTGGCAACGGCCAACCCCGAGGACTACACCAACCGCGGACGGATCATCACCCCGCTGAAGGACCGCTTCGGCGCGGAGGTACGGACGCACTACCCGCTCGACATCGACGCCGAGGTGGACGTCGTCCGGCAGGAGAGCCACCTCACCGCCGAGGTGGGGGAGCCGCTGCTGGAGATCCTCGCGCGCTTCGTGCGGCACCTGCGCGAGTCGACGGCGATCGACCAGCGCTCGGGTGTCTCCGCGCGCTTCGCGGTCGCCGCCGCCGAGACAGTCGCCGCCGCGGCGCTGCGCAGGTCGGCGATCACCGGCGAGGAGCCGGCCGTGGCAAGGCCGGTCGATCTCGAGGCAGTTCCCGCCGTACTGCGGGGCAAGCTCGAGTTCGAGCCGGGTGAGGAAGGGCGCGAGACCGAGCTGCTCGAATACCTTCTGCGCAGGTCCATCGCCGACACTGCCCGCGAGCGGTTCGCCGGACTCGACCTCACCCCGCTGGCGGATGCCGTTGCCCAAGGCCACCTTGTGACCACGGGCGAAAGGATCCCGGGACGCGACGTACTGGCGGCCCTTCCCGAGTTGCCCGTGCTGCACGATGTGGCGGCAAGAGCAGGTGTCGAAGCCGACGACTCACCCGGCCGAATCGCCGCCGCGATCGAGCTCGCACTGGAAGCCCTCTACCTGTCCAAACGACTAGCCAAAGACGCCGACGACGACACAACCGTCTACGGGATCTGACATGTCCGTCATACCGGAAGGCTGGTCGTACGGACCCTGGCATGAGGGTCCGGACCCGCTCGCCCCGCCGGTGGATCTGCGGGACGCGCTGGACGAGCTCGGCCGGGACGTGATGGCCGGCTCGTCACCGAGGTCCGCGCTGGAGGAGTTGCTCCGGCGCGGCACGCGCAACACCCAAGGGCTCGATGATCTGACTCGCAGGTTGTGGGAGCGGCGTCGCGAGATCCAGCGGCGGCACAACCTGGACGGTACTTTGCGCGACGTGCAGCGGTTGCTGGACGAAGCGCTCGAGGCCGAGCGGCGTGACCTGTTCCCGAACCCCTCCGACGATGCCCGCTTCCGCGAAGCACAGCTCGACGCGTTGCCGGTCGGTACCGCGGCCGCAGTACGGGAGCTGGCCAACTATGACTGGCAGTCGAGTGAGGCCAGGCAGAAGTACGAGGAGATCCGCGAGCTGCTCGGCCGGGAACTGCTCGGGTCGCGCTTCGAGGGAATGAAGGAGGCGCTGCAGAACACGACGCCGGAGGACGTCGAGCGGATCAACGAGATGCTGTCCGATCTCAATGCGCTGCTGGCGGCTCATGCACAGGGGCATCCGCAGATCGATCAGCTCTTCAGCGAGTTCATGGCCAAACACGGCGAGTTCTTCCCGGAGAACCCGCGCACGGTCGACGAGCTGATCGACGTACTGGCTGGTCGCGCGGCGGCCGCGCAGCGGATGCTCAACTCGATGACGCCGGAGCAGCGGGCCGAACTGGCTCAGCTCTCGCAGCAGGCGTTCGGCAATCCTCAGCTGTCCCAGCAGCTGGCGAATCTCGACGCTCAGCTGCAGGCGCTCAGGCCCGGCGAGGACTGGTCCGGGTCCGAGCGGATGAGTGGCGATGATCCGCTCGGGCTGGCCGAGGGTGCCCGGGCGATGTCCGATCTCGCCGAGCTGGATGCGCTGGCCGAGCAGTTGGCCCAGTCGTATCCGGGGGCGCGGCTGGAGGACATCGATCTGGATGCGCTGACCCAGCAGCTCGGTGACGAGGCGACGGTCGATGCACGCCGGCTGTCCGAGCTGGAGCGAGAGCTGCGCAACCAGGGGCTGCTCGAGCGCGCGCCCGATGGCACGTTGCAGCTGTCTCCGAAGGCGCTGCGGCAGCTCGGCCAGACAGCGCTCTCCGACGTACTGCGAACAGCGCGCGGTCAGTCCGGCGAACGTGACGCCGCCTCGGCGGGAGCGGCCGGCGAGCTGAGCGGGTCGACGCGAGCCTGGCAGTTCGGTGACACCCAGCCATGGGATGTGCCGCGGACGGTGCGCAACGCAGTACTGCGGACTGCTGGGGCCGGGCGTGATGGCTCGGTGCGGCTGGATGTGTCGGATGTCGAGATCGCCGAGACCGAGCATCGGGCGCGAGCCGCCGTCGCGTTGCTCGTCGACACGTCCTGGTCGATGGTGCAGGAAGGCCGCTGGCTGCCGATGAAGCGGACGGCGCTCGCCTTGCACCAGCTGATCTCGACCCGGTACCGCAACGACGCACTCCAGCTGATCACCTTCGGCCGGTACGCCGGTGTGGTGGAGCTGCCGCAGCTGATCGGAATGGAAGGCACCTGGGAACAGGGCACCAATGCGCACCACGCGCTGCTGCTGGCCGGCCGGCATTTGCGACGTCATCCAGACGCCCAGCCGGTGGTCCTGATGGTCACGGACGGGGAGCCGACTGCTCACCTGGAACCGGATGGCACCGCCGAGTTCGACTACCCGCCTCGACCGGCGACGCTGCGCAAGACGGTCGCGGAGGTGGACCGCCTCGCCAAGCTGGGCGCATCCCTCACCGTGTTCCGCCTGGGCGACGATCCACGGTTGAACGCGTTCGTCGACCTCCTCGCTCGCCGCAGTGGCGGCCGGGTGCTGGCCCCCGACGCAGACGGCCTCGGCGCGGCCGTCGTCGGCGACTACCTGAGGACCCGTCGCCGCCTCTGAAGTGGGGGCGAACCCACCAGAAGTGGGCTTGCACACCAAACAGCGGCCGTGAACACTGCAGACCTTGTTCACGGCCTCCGTTTGGTGTTCAAGCCCATCAGTGGTGGGCTTGCCCACCATCCGTCGGTGAAATGGGGATTTGTCCTGCGTTGTCAATGGGGTAAGGGTTTTCCGGTCGATGACATGTGGGCAGCGTCACCCTCACAGCGTGAGACCAGTGTTCAACTGGACTGTTTTTCTGCCTTACCCTGAAAAGACGCCCTCGCCATCGGAGTCGTCGGGCCAGCGGTCACCAAGCCGCGACCAGTCGCCGTCAACACCTCGGGCCCAAACCTCAGGGAGTCACCGTGCCGAAACTCGTCTACGACTTCACCGAAGGCAACAAGAGCATGCGGGAACTTCTCGGTGGCAAGGGGGCGAACCTCGCCGAGATGACCAATCTCGGCCTGCCGGTACCGCCCGGCTTCACCATCTCCACCGAGGCCTGCAAGGTCTTCCTCGCGACCGGCTCCGTGCCCCCTGAACTCGCCGACGAGATCGACCACCACGTCGACGCGTTGCAGCAGAAGATGGGCAAGAAGCTCGGCCAGGCCGACGACCCGCTGCTCGTCTCGGTCCGTTCCGGTGCCGCCGCGTCGATGCCCGGGATGATGGAGACGGTGCTCAACGTCGGCCTGAACGACGACTCGGTGAATGGTCTCGCGCACCACTCCGGCAATCCGCGGTTCGCCTGGGACGCCTATCGCCGGCTGATCCAGATGTTCGGCAAGACCGTGCTCGGGATGGAAGGCGACGTCTTCGAGGACGCGATCGAGGCGGCCAAGCAGGCCAAGGGCAGCAAGAACGACCTGGACCTGGACACCGACGACCTGCAGGCGCTCGTCGAGACCTTCAAGGGTGCCGTCAAGCAGCACACCGGCCGGGAGTTCCCGCAGGACCCGCGCGAGCAGATGGACCTCGCGATCGAGGCGGTCTTCGGCTCCTGGAACTCCGAGCGCGCGATCCTGTACCGCCGCCAGGAGCGGATCGCCAAAGACCTCGGCACGGCGGTGAACATCTGCTCGATGGTGTTCGGCAACCTCGGGATGGACTCCGGCACCGGCGTCGCCTTCACCCGCGACCCGGCCAGCGGCCAGCCCGGCGTGTACGGCGACTACCTGCAGAATGCTCAGGGCGAGGACGTCGTCGCGGGGATCCGCAACACGGTTCCGCTGGCCGATCTGGAGCAGATCGACAAGTCGTCGTACGACGATCTGATGGCGATCATGGCCAAACTCGAAGGGCACTATCGCGACCTGTGCGACATCGAGTTCACCGTCGAGCGCGGCAAGCTGTGGATGCTGCAGACGCGGGTTGGCAAGCGGACCGCGGGGGCGGCGTTCCGGATCGCGACCAGCCTGATCGACGAGGGCGTGATCGACACCGACGAGGCGCTGCGCCGGGTGAAGGGTGCGCAACTCGCCCAGCTGATGTTCCCGCGGTTCGACGGCGACGCGGCGAAAGACCTGGTCACCAAGGCGATCGGCGCCTCACCGGGTGCTGCCTCGGGCAAGGTCGTCTTCACCTCGGCCGCTGCCGTCGAGGCGGCCGGCCAGAGTGCGAAGGTCATCCTGGTACGCCGTGAGACGAACCCCGACGACCTGCACGGCATGATCGCCGCCCAGGGCGTGCTGACCAGCCGCGGCGGCAAGACCTCGCACGCGGCAGTAGTTGCCCGAGGCATGGGAAAGACGTGTGTCTGCGGGGCCGAGGAGCTCGAGGTCGATGTCTCCGCCCGCAAGATCAAGGTCAACGGTACGACGATCGCCGAGGGCGACGTGATCTCGATCGACGGCACCACCGGCGAGGTGTTCCTCGGCGAGGTACCGGTCGTACCGTCCCCGGTCGTCCAGTACTTCGAAGGGTCGCTCGCGGCTGACTCCGGCGACGAACTGGTCGCCGCCGTGCACCGGCTGATCACGCATGCGGACGAGACCCGGCGGCTCGGCGTACGGACCAATGCGGATACCGCGGATGACGCGGCCCGGGCGCGACGGTTCGGTGCCGAGGGCATCGGACTTTGCCGGACCGAGCACATGTTCCTGGGGGAGCGGCGCGAAGCGGTCGAGCGGCTGATCCTGGCCGATCAGGACAGCGAGCGTGAGGCGGCGCTGGCCGAGCTGGAACCCTTGCAGCGTCGGGATTTCCTGGAGTTGCTGACGGCAATGGACGGGCTGCCGGTGACGATCCGGCTGATCGATCCGCCGCTGCACGAGTTCCTTCCGTCGATGGAGGATCTGGCCGTCAAGGTGGCCGTCGCGGAGGAGCGTGGCGAGGACCCGGGCCGCGACAGGGAGTTGCTGGCCGCCGTTCAGCGTTTGCACGAGCAGAACCCGATGCTGGGTCTTCGAGGCGTCCGGCTCGGCCTTGTCGTCCCAGGGCTGTTCGCGATGCAGGTCCGCGCGATCGCGTCGGCCGCTGCCGAACTGCGTGCCCAGGGCAAGGATCCCCGGCCGGAGATCATGATCCCGCTGGTCGGCGCGGTGCAGGAACTGCAGCTGGCGCGTGACGAGGTGGACGCAGTCCTGGCCGAGGTGGACCGGGCGAGCGAAGGCGTCGAAGGAGTGGAGTGGAAGACGCCGATCGGGACGATGATCGAGTTGCCGCGAGCCGCGGTGATCGCGGACCAGATCGCCGAGGCGGCGGACTTCTTCTCCTTCGGGACCAACGACCTGACCCAGACGACCTGGGGTTTCAGCCGGGACGACGTCGAGGGCTCCTTCTTCACGCGGTATCTGGAGAAGGGCATCTTCGCGGTCTCCCCGTTCGAGTCGATCGACCGCGACGGCGTGGGCGCGCTGGTCCGGACCGGCGCCGAGTTGGGCCGCGCCGCCAAGCCCGACCTCAAGCTCGGCATCTGCGGTGAGCACGGCGGCGACCCCGACAGCATCCACTTCTTCCACGAAGTGGGCCTCGACTACGTCTCCTGCTCGCCTTTCCGCATCCCGGTCGCCCGCCTCGAAGCAGGCCGCGCCGCACTGGCCTGACCTGCACGGCGCCCCTTGACTTCGCGGCGTCGTGACGGACTGTACGGCTGTATCGGCGCTCTCATCGAGGTGGCGGGTGGCGTGATCACTGAGCGCTACCGGCCGGAACTGTTGGCAGCAATTCGACTTAACCAACCTCTTGCATCCGGCTGATCCGGTAGTCAAAATGACCGAGCGGGAAGGGCGATCACCGTCGACTTTAGGGTCCGACCTGAACCAGCCGCTGTGGCGGCTCGTGACGCCCTTCCCGCACCAACGTCGAATCGCGGCGGGGCTGTGGCTTCCCTTATAGGGTTGAGGCCATGGCCCTTTACGTGCTTCAGCTGAAATTCACCGACAACGACCGCCGGATGGAGGTCCGGCCGGCCCATCGGGAGTACCTGGGCGAACTGCACGCCGCCGGCAAGCTGCACACCGCCGGTCCGTTCACCGATCAGTCCGGCGCCTTGCTGATTTACGACGTCGCCGACGAGGCGGAAGTTCGCGACATCCTCGCCAAGGATCCGTACACCGCGGCCGACGTCTACGAGATCGCGTCGCTGCAGGAGTGGCAGCAGTTGTTCCCGCCGGCCTGAGCCCGGCGGGAGCAGTACCGGTCAGGCTTCGGTCGGCTCCAGCTCGAGGTAGTCGACGTAGGCCCACAGCCAGACGAGCGGGGCGAGCACCATCTCGGGCTCGCCCGTCTCGTCGTCGGCGACGAACAGCATCGACGCGTCGCCGTTCGAGATGTCCTCGAGCACCGCGGGGCAGACCTCGACCGCCGCGTCGAACGGCAGCACCTCCGGGCCGTTCTCCCACAGCGGCGCGGGCAACGGCAGGACCGGCGCCTCTTCGGTGCCGTCCATGTCGACGGAGACCTTCTGCAGCATCTCGTACAGGTCGTAGGAGATCAGCCCGGCCAGCGGGCTCCCGTCGATGCCGATCAGGTACGGATCGTCCGCGCCGGAGCGGAACGCGTCCCGCACCTCGGGGAACGCCGCCGGGAGATCCGTCACCTCGATGTACGGCGCCTCCGCAGGCTCCTCCTCCTCGACGCCTTCCTCCCCGAGCTCACCGCTGCGCATCTGGTCGAACGAGTGCAGCAGATCGCTCAGCTCACCGTAGGCGCCGCCGCCGGGAGCCGCCTGCGCCCGCTGCTCCAGGTCGCGCAGGTGCTCGACGAGGTCGTCCTCGAAGTGCAGGTCGTACTTCGGCAGGCCCAGCTGGCGGCCGGCGTTGATCTGCGCGACGAGCTGCGTCGAGATCGGTCCGAGCCGCTCGGCCAGCACCTCCAGTGGCGTGGTCGGCTTCTCCTCCTCGTCGTGCGCGCAGGAGTCGTCGTCGGTCTTGCCCTCGTTCTCCATCGCGAGCAGCACCGAGAACGCCGGGAACGCGATCAGGGCCGCCGTCGCGAGCATCCCGTCGCCGATCAGCATCAGCGGGTTGCCGCCCGCCTCGGTCCGGCGCAGGTGGTCGGGCAGCAGGACCGCCGCCTGGTCGACGTTCACCTGGCTGGCCAGGGAGGACAGGCCGTGGTCGGCGTCCACGCCGAGCTGCTCGACCAGGGTCTCGGAGCTCATGTCGAAGTTGGAGCGCAGATAGTAGCGCAACCAGCCGGCATCCACCGGGTTGCCCAGCAGTTCGGCGATCCGGGCGCGGAAGTCGGCGAGGTCGGCGATCGCCAGCACTACCAGCACCGGCTGGTCGCCGTCGCCGATCACGAGCGGCCGGGTGTCGCCGTTCTGGAAGCCGTCGATGACCTGATGCAGGCCGTCGGCGGCCGCTTCCAGCGGCCAGGATTCCGCCTCGAACTCGGTCACACCTGAGGTGGTGACGTCGTCGGGCATCGATTGTTCCTCTCCGGGCGGTCGGCGGGGTGAGCTAACTGTAGGACGCAGCAGTCGCACTGAGGGTTGGCGGGCCGGTGCGTCGTGACGTTGGCTACGCTGGCAGCGGCGGGTCGGTGAAGCGGTATCTCACATGTGAGATAAGGTCCGGCGCATGACTGATGACTACCTGAGCCGGATCGGCAATCTCATCCGGG
Organism: Kribbella catacumbae DSM 19601; assembly: GCF_000372465.1. Lineage (GTDB taxonomy): Bacteria > Actinomycetota > Actinomycetes > Propionibacteriales > Kribbellaceae > Kribbella > Kribbella catacumbae. Next base: position 223,239 of record NZ_AQUZ01000004.1, on the reverse strand, counting down.
ACGCCCGCAAACATCGCGGCTGGACGCAGACCCAGCTCGCCGACGTGCTGGGCACCAGTCAAAGTGCGGTGAACCGGATCGAAAAGGGCCATCAGAACCTCACTCTCGAGATGCTCGCCCGGATCGGCGAAGCACTCGACTCCGAGATTGTCTCTCTCGGTGGCGGTCCGGTCCACCTTCGTGTGGTGGGTGGACGCCAGCTGTCCGGATCCATCGACGTCAAGTCCAGCAAGAACGCCGGTGTCGCGCTGCTGTGCGCCAGCCTGCTGAACAAGGGCCGGACGACGCTGCGCAAGGTCGCCCGGATCGAGGAGGTCAACCGGCTGCTCGAAGTACTGAACTCGATCGGCGTGAAGACCACCTGGCTGAACGACGCCGGCGACCTGGAGATCGTCCCGCCGGCCCACCTCGACCTGGCCTCGATGGACGCCGAGGCGGCCCGCCGGACCCGCAGCATCATCATGTTCCTCGGCCCGCTGCTGCACCGCGAGGACACCTTCCAGCTCCCGTACGCCGGTGGCTGCGACCTCGGCACCCGGACGGTCGAGCCGCACATGTCCGCGCTGCGCCCGTTCGGCCTGGACATCAAGGCGACCGCCGGCGAGTACCACGCGATGGTGAACCGCGCCGTCACGCCGGTCAAGCCGATCGTGCTGACCGAGCGCGGCGACACGGTGACCGAGAACGCGATCATGGCCGCCGCCCGGTACGACGGCGTCACGGTGATCCGCAACGCCAGCTCGAACTACATGGTCCAGGACCTGTGCTTCTACCTCGACCTGCTCGGCGTGACGATCGACGGCGTCGGCAGTACGACGCTGACCGTGCACGGCAAGCCGGACATCGATGTGGACGTCGACTACGCGCCGTCCGAGGACCCGATCGAGGCGATGAGCCTGCTCACCGCGGCGATCGTGACCAGCTCGGAGATCACCATCCGGCGGGCGCCGATCGAGTTCCTCGAGATCGAGCTGGCGCTGCTGGAGGAGATGGGCCTCGACTACAGCCGCACTGACGAGTACCTGGCCGAGAACGGCCGGACCCGGCTGGTCGACCTGACCACAGGTGCGTCCACGCTGCACGCGCCGATCGACAAGATCCACCCGATGCCGTTCCCGGGCCTGAACATCGACAACCTGCCGTTCTTCGCGGTGATCGCGGCGACGGCGACCGGGCAGACGCTGATCCACGACTGGGTCTACGAGAACCGCGCGATCTACCTGACCGACCTGAACAAGCTCGGCGGCCGGGTCAAGCTGCTCGACCCGCACCGGGTGATGGTCGAGGGCCCGACGCACTTCTCCGGTGCCGAGATCATGTGCCCGCCGGCGCTGCGCCCGGCGGTCGTCACGCTGATCGCGATGATGGCGGCCAAGGGCACCTCGGTGCTGCGGTCGGTCTACGTGATCAACCGCGGCTACGAGGAACTCGCCGCCCGGCTCAACTCGCTAGGCGCCCAGATCGAGACGTTCCGCGACATCTGAGTCTTGCAAGAAGGCCACGGCCTCGGTGATCACCTCCGGATCGACCATGATCCGGCGATGACCGAGGCCGTTCGTCTGCAGAAAGTGCGCTCGCGACCCGTACTGCGCCAGCAGCACCGGCGCCTGCGACGGGTCCACCACGTCATCCTCGTCGTTGTGGATCGCCAGCAGGTCCACCTCGCCGGCCGCGACGGAGTACTTCGTCCAGATCTCCTGGTCGCCATCGAACAGTTTTCGCTCGATCGACCGGCGCAGCGACGTGTTGGCCCTGGCGCCAAGTCCAAGCTCTCGACAGAAAGCGTCGGCGAGATAGCCGAAGTCCGCGAGCCCGCTGATCGTCACCACTCGCTTGGCCTGTACTCCCTCGCGGACCGCAAACAACGCGAACGGGACGCCGAGCGAGTGCGCGATGACGCCCTCGAACGGCCCATGCCTGTCCTCGAGACCTTGGATGATGCGCTGGTGGTCGAGGATCGTCCCGGCCGGCCCTTCGGAGTCGCCGTGCCCGGGGGCGTCGTACGTGATCGGGCTGTAGCCGAGTTCGAGCAGGCGCTGGACGAAGGCGTAGTACCGGGAAGCTCGGGAGCGCCAGCCGTGGACGAGGAGGACCGGGCGGCTGCCGTCGCCCCAGGCATAGGTGACGACGCCGTCGACGACCTCGACCCGCGCGGCCTCGTGCACCACGCGTTCGTCGGCCCGGACCTTGCCGCGCGCCAACGGCCGCCGCCACAACTCGAACGCCACCCGTCCCGCGATCGACGGCGGAAGCACCTTCAAGCTCGCATGAACCACTTCAACGATCACTGGACGCTCCTCTTTCGGAAACTATACGAACGGTCGTATTATTAGTTTAGGCGAGCAGCCACGTCAACCGAACTAAGATGACCGGCACAGGAGGTGGCGGTGGAGACGCGTGTCGACGGACGGCTGGTGCGGGGTGACCAGACCCGGCGGGCTGTGCTGGGCAAGGCGGTCGAGATCGCCTCGGTGGACGGGCTCGAAGGGCTGTCGATCGGGCGGCTCGCCAAGGAGCTGGAGATCAGCAAGAGCGGGTTGTTCGCGCACTTCGGGTCGAAGGAGGAGTTGCAGCTCGCGACGGTTCGGGCGGCCCGGCGGATCTACGTGACCGCAGTGGTGGAGCCTGCGCTCGCGACTGCGCCCGGGTTCAGCCGGGTCTGGGCGCTGAGCGAGTGTTGGCTGGACTACTCGCAGCGGCGCGTCTTCCCGGGCGGGTGCTTCTTCGCGAAGGCCTCCCACGAGTACGGCGCCCGCCGCGGTCCGGTACGCGACTACCTGGCTGAGGTGAATCGGGAGTGGGTTCAGCTCGTCGAGCAAACCATCGGCGAAGCGATCTCTCTTGGCGAGCTCGAGGCCGACCCCGCGCAACTCGCCTTCGAGCTGAACGCCTACTACGACTCGGCCAACCTCGCCTCACTGCTCCACGACGACGATGGCGCGATCTACGCCCAGGCGCGTCACTCGATCCGCGCGCGACTCGAATCAGCCGCAACAGCCGGTACTGCGCTGCCCTGGCGATCCGGGAGATCGCGCTGACGCCCGATGGGGGAGAAGAGCAGGACCAGCCCGGCTAGCGGCACACCTGCCGTGGCGATCCACAGCGCAGGACGGAGGCCTAGTACTTCGCCCAGTGTGCCGCCCAGCAATGCGCCGATTGGGATCGTGCCGTAGTTGAGGAACGACGTACTGGCTGCGAGGCGGCCGCGGAGCTCGGGTGGGCAGTAGGCCTGCTGGAAGGTCGCCTTGATCGTGTTGCCGGCTACTACGCCGACGCCGATGCAGAAGGCGCCGATCGGGTAGAGGGCGAGGCCGGGGCCCTTGCTGGTCAAGGGGATCAGCAGGGCCAGTGTCGGCAGGACGAGCTCGAACAGCAGGGTTGCGCGCGCAGTACCGACTCTGTTGGCGACGCGGCGGCCCAGGAACGCTCCGACGACTCCACCGCTGCTGCCAATGGCGATCAGGGCGCCGACGAGACCGGGGGAGAGGCCGACCTCGCGGACGAGGAACACCACGACGATCGACTGGTAGCCCATCAGGGCGATGTTGGAGACGCCGCCGAAGATCGTCATGGTGCGAAGCCAGACGTCACCGGCGACGAGCTTCAGGCCGGACAGCACCTCGACGCGCAGTGGGCTTCGGTCGGAGGTCTGCCGGCGCGGTTCGCGCCAGCGGATCGAGGTGAGGCAGAGCAGGGCGGCGAGGAAGGTCGCGGCGTCGACGAGCATCGCGTCGACGGCGCCGGTGAGCTGGACGATCAGACCACCACAACCGACCCCGGCGATCTGAGCGGCCGCGGCGCTGCCGTGGAGTTTGGCGTTGCCTTCGGCCTGATCGTCCTGAGCGAGGAGGGTCGGCAGGTAGGCGGTGTAGGCGGTTTGGAAGAAAACGGCGGCGGCTCCGGTCAGTACTGCGACGGCGAGCAGCAACTCGACGCTCAGCAGGCCCGCGTACGCCGCGAGCGGGATGCTCCCGAAGAGGATCAGGGAGGTCGCCGAGGCGAGTTGCATGATCGGCCGGCGTTGCCAGCGATCCACCCAGGCGCCGACCGGCAGCCCGATCAGCAGCCAGGGCAGCCAAGCGGCCGCGCTCAGCAGACCGACCTGGAAAGTCGTTGCCTGAAGCACCGATACGGCGATCAGCGGCAGCGCGACGGTCGACACCGAACTGCCGAACCGGCTGACCGTCTCACCGACCCAGAACCAGCGGAAGTCGCGATGACGGACCAGCAGGCTCCTGCCGGCCGCCGTCCTAGAGGTCACGCGGGCCGCCGGGGGAACGACTGCAGTTGCACGATCACGGGCATCGCGTCTGGGTCCTCTGAGTCGCCCGTGTAGCGCTCGATGGTCGCCTGCAGTTCCTCGTTGAGTGCCACCAGCTTCTCCGGGGTCAGCTTCAGATCCCGCCAATCGGACAGGCCGGCTGCGTGTTGCCATTCGCCCGACCAGTCCTCGGCGACGTACCGGCGTACGCGGTCGTAGTACCGCTCGACCAGGTCTTCCAGGTAGACCTTCAGCGCTCCGCTCGTCTCGGGGTCGTCGCGGAAGTCGGCCGGGTTGAGCACCGTGCCGCCCGGCGGTACCCGCCACCAGCGTTCGCGTTTGGTGCCGCGGTCGGCCTCTTCCTCGATGTAGCCGTGCTCGGCGAGCAGTCGCAGATGCCAGCTGATGGTCCCCGTGCTCTCGCCCAGTCGCGCGGACAGTCCGGTCGAGGTGGCCGGCCCGTCCAGCTCCAGCGCTTCGAGGATGCGCATCCGCAGGGGGTGCGCGAGGCCGCGCAGGCTGCGGGCGTCGATCCGCCTTGGTGTCATGCTGGTCATCGTAACTTGCAGAGGAGTCTCTGCAAAGACTCCTCTGGAAATATCCGGAGAGATGCTTCGCTGAGGCCGGCCCGCAGCCAGGGCGCGGAATCAGCTGGTCGAGTGCTCGACCATGCGTCCGCTGTGGCGATGGCGCGGACGGCTGCGCACGCACGACCCTGCGCTGATGCCCCGACACGCCGGGGGAAGCGTTTGCTGGCCGAGGACGGTATGCGCCGGCGTCCAGACCCTCCCGGCCCTGTGCCCCAGGGGTCTGACCCGCCATCCCGAGCCCCGCCCGCCCGACATCACCTGATCATTCGCCACCTTTTGACCACTCAGCCCACCTTGTGCGCCGGCTATTCACCCCAACCAGGCCGTACGACGCCCAGCCCGTGCCCAAGGTCGATCCCGTCTCGCCGGTTGGGGAGGGAAATGTCCCGGACTGGGCGCAAAATCCGCCCCGGGTCCAGCGAAAATCCTCCCCAACTGCTGATTGCAGCCGGCGCTGGCGCTCGTGGTGCTGGTCCGGCAGGCCTCGACGTCGCGACGGTGGGACAGACCGGCCACCGCGCGGACCCGGCCAGCACGCCGATCCGCCGCATGCTGTCCCAGCCGGGGAGGATTGTCGGTGGCCGGCTCTAGGTTCTTGGTATGCGGCCTCATGTGGTGGCTCAGGTGGCGGTCTCGATCGACGGTGCGACGACCGGGTTCGAGGCCGATCAGGCGCGCTTCTATGCGCTGGCGACGCTCTGGCAGGAGGACGTGACGCTGGTCGGCGCCGACACGATCCTGGCCCAGGAGAGTGCTGTCCGGACGGCCGTTCGCCCCGGTCCGCGCGCCGACGGACCGCTGCTCGCGGTCGTCGACAGCCGTCATCGCGTCCACAACCTCGAAGCTCTGCGCGAGCTCGGCTACTGGTCCGACGTCCTCGCCCTGTACTCCGATCAGACCCCGGCGCGTCCACCCGACAGCGCGATCCAGGAGCTCGTCACCGGCTATGACCGGGTCGACCTCGCCGAATTGCTGGAGCTGCTCGGCCGACGGGGCGCCAAGGTCGTCCGCGTCGACAGCGGCGGCAGTTTGCTCGGAGCACTCCTCGACCTAGGCCTGATCGACGAGCTCACGCTGCTCGTCCACCCCGTCCTGGTCGGCGACGCACCGCGCTGGCACGACTCGTTCACCGGTCACCTCGACCTCTCCCTGGCCAATGTCGAGACCTTCCTGCCAGGCATCACCTGGCTCCGGTATTGCATCGCCTCCTTCGACGCCGGCGAAAGTGTCGGTGGGGATGGCTAGTGTGAGTCGTGATGAGGAAGCAGCATGAGTGGTACGACGAGCATGATGCCGAGCGGTGGGTCGCGGAGCCGGTCAAGCGGCCCGGGCGCACCGCGTTCGCGCGCGATCGTGCCCGGGTGCTGCACAGTGCCGCGCTCCGTCGGCTGGCGGCGAAGACGCAGGTGGTCACGGCCGGCAGCGACGACTTCGTTCGCAACAGGCTGACCCACAGCCTGGAGGTCGCGCAGATCGGCCGCGAACTCGCCAGCACGCTCGGCTGCGACCCGGACATCGTGGATGCCGCTTGTCTGGCGCATGATCTGGGCCATCCGCCGTTCGGCCACAACGGCGAGCGGGCGCTGGACCAGCTTGCCGAGAAGATCGGCGGGTTCGAGGGGAACGCGCAGACGCTGAGGTTGCTGACCCGGCTGGAGTCGAAGACGTTCGATCAGAACGGGCGCAGTGTCGGGCTGAATCTCAGTCGCGCGACGCTCGACGCGGCAACGAAGTACCCGTGGCCGAGGCGGACCGGCGAGCGCAAGTTCGGCGTGTACGACGATGACGCCGCGGTCTTCGACTGGTTGCGGCAGGGCGTCGACGCGGGTGGGCGGCGCTGTCTCGAGGCGCAGGTGATGGACTTCGCCGACGACGTGGCGTACTCGGTGCACGACGTGGAGGACGGGATCGTGGCGCACCACATCGACCTCGGCCGGGTCGGCGCCGAGCGGGCGCAGTACTGGGAGACGGTACGGCGTTCTTACTTGCCGGAGGCAACCGATGCGGAGCTGGACGAGAGCTGGCAGCGGCTGACGAGCCTGGTGTACTGGCCGCGGGCGGCGTTCGACGACAGCCGGCGTGCGCACGGCGGGTTGAAGGATCTGACCAGCCAGCTCATCGGGCGTTTCGTGACTGCGGCGGAGCAGGCGACCCACGCCCGGTTCGGCCGGTCGCGACTGGTTCGCTACGAAGCGGACCTGGTCGTGCCGAGCGGGATCCGCGCCGAGATCGGCCTGCTGAAGGGGATCGGCATGTTCCACGTGCTGAACTCGCCGGAACGCCAGGCTCGGCGAGCGGTCCAGCGCGAACTGCTCACCGAACTGGTGGACGCCCTGTCCAAGTCAGCGCCGAACCACCTGGACGCCGCCTTCGCCGCCGACTTCAAGGAAGCCGGGGACGACAGTGCTCGCCTCCGCGTCGTCATAGACCAGGTCGCGTCGCTGACCGACCCCTCGGCCCAGGCCTGGCACACCGCCCTCGTCCGCTGACCTCCGAAGAACCTCAGGGCTGAGGTTCTTCGGAGGCAACGGGTCAGTGGATGGACTCGAAGGGGAGGTGGAGGCCGAGCTGTTCCCGGATCGGCTTGTTCGTAAGGCGGATCTGGGTGAGTTCGGCCGGGGAGAGGGCGCGGCGGTAGACCCGGACGTCGTCCAGCGTCCCGTGGAAGCGGTTCACGCCGTCCACCCGCTGACCGACGTGGATGCCCTGGACACCGAACTCCTTGCCCGCCGTCACCGATCCCGGCGGTGCGACAGCGGAGCCGACCTCGACGCCGTCGACGAGGAGCCTGAGCGACCCGCCAACGCGCTGCAGGACGACGTGATGCCACTGGTCGTCGTTGTAGGCCGAGCTCGACTGCACGGTGACGTTGAAGCGGTCGACCGCCATCAGCGCCCTGATCCGCTGGCTTCCCGGTTCCGCTCGCAGCCAGACCTGCGGTGTCGTCCCTGATCCGGTCCGGTAGGCCCAGAGGATCGAGTGCGTTCCGGTGATCGCGCCGTACCTGATCCACGCCATCATGGTGAAGTCGTCCGCGCCGACATCGATGGACCGGTCGAACGGCACCTCGACGCGATCGTCCACCCCGTCCAGCGCGATCCCGTTGCCGAATTTGCCCGGAGCAACGATCGCGCCGCCTCGCACGTACGCCGGGGTGTGGCCCGGGCTCGCATCGGTGGTCCGCGGTCCCGGCGCGGGCGGTCCCGGAATCCCGGGTGGCGTCCCGTTCGGCGTACTGAGGTAGGCCTCGTTGAACCGTGCGTACCGGATGGTCTCGTACGGCGTCGCCACGCCCGCCTCGTAGAGCAACCCGGCCTCGTCACCTTCCAGACGGACGAGGTCCGAGTAGGCAGTCGGTCCCCACCAGAAGACCTTGCCCTGCTGCCATGTACCCCACGTGCGAGCCTCGTTGTACGAGGACCGCACGGTCATCACCTCGCGAGCAGCTGCATGAGCCGGCGCGGAGAACAGGATGCGGTTGCGCCGATCACCGTCGTCCCGCGCGCTGAATCGCAGCAACGAGCCCTGTACGTCGGGCATCACCAGCGCGGGCAGCGTCTTGAAGGGTGCATCGAACGTCGCTCCACCGTCGCTGCTGATCGCCTCGGCCCGGCTGCCCCGGTCTGTACCGCGTTCACGGGCGAGCGCGTAGATCCTCCCGTCGGTCAGCTCGACCACGGTGACCTCCTGCGCGATCACGGTGCCGTCGTCGCGGGAGGTGGTCGCGCCGATGTGCCAAGTCTGGCCGGAGTCGTCGCTGTAGAGCAGGTGGGTGCCGTAGATGTGCTTGCCGACCCCGTCGTACGTCTCGAAGTTCGCGCCGACGATCATCCGTCCGGCGTGATTGCCGCGCTGCAGTTGGATGCCGTGCATCGGACCGGTCGCGTACCAGAAGTTCCAGGACGGCAGCTTGGCATCGGTCAGTTCCCGCGCCGGCGTCCAGGTGGCGCCGTTGTCGTCGCTGGTCTGGACGTACGGGTCGCGGTCGCAGCCGTTCGGGCACGGCGCGGAGCCGTTGTGGGTGCTGACGACAACGATCCGCCCGGTCGACTGGTCGACGATGGGGACCGGGTTGCCGTGGGTGGTGCCGTTGCCTTCGGAAACGACCTGGAGTGGGCCCCAGGTCTTGCCGCCGTCGGACGACCGCCGGAGTACGAGATCGATGTCGCCGTCGTCACCACAGTCGGCGACCCGCCCCTCGGCGAACGCCAGCACCGTGCCGTTGGCGGCGCGCACGATGGCTGGAATCCGGAAGCACGCATACCCGTCGGTCTTCTGCTGGAACAACACGTTGTCCTCGACGAACGGCTGGGCCGCCGGTACTGCGGACTGCGGGGCGTCAGGTGGCGCAGAGGCCGGCCGGGCGGTCGCCGGGGGGCTGCCGGCCAGTGTCGCGACCAGTGCGCCGGTGGCGATCAGTGCGGTGGTCAGCGGACGTGTGGAGGTGGTTCGAAAGAGGCGGAGGACCATAGCTCACTCCCTGCCGAAGCGTAGGACATGGGATGTCCTGCGAAAACATAGTGATTTACCCGCGGTCCGGCAAGAGGTCGCGGCGGGCCTGTCAGGAAGCCCTGTCAGGAGGCTCGGGTCAGGAAGCTCGGGTCAGGAAGCTTCGGACTCGGCGCGGGCGATCCGGGTCCGGATGTCGGAGAAGTGCAGCCGCATCGCGTCGCGGGCCGCCTCGGCGTCGCGGTCGCGCACGGCGCTGACGATCCGGCGGTGGTTGGCGATGATGTCGTCGGTCCGGTCGGCCGGCTCGCCCAGGATGTGCTCCACGTCGTGGTACGTGTCCCAGAAAAGGCCGATCAACTGCAGGACGAGCTCGTTCCCGCAGTTCTCGTACAGCAGTGCGTGGAAGGCCCGGTCCGCACCCGGGTCGTGGGCCATCGCCGTCACCAGCGCGTCCAGCGCGGAAAGCCTTCCCTCGCTGGTCCGCGCCTTGGCCACCTCGCCGATCAGCCCGGTCTCGAGCAGTTCGCGGACCTCGACCAGGTCGTGGATCGCGCGGACGCCGTGGCCGGCCCTGGAGCGGACCCGGAACGCGAGCGAGGTGGTCAGCCCAGTCAGTGAGGTCTGTCCGACGAAGGTGCCGTAGCCGTGCCGGATGTCGACGATGCCGAGCGCCTGGAGTGCGCGGATCGACTCCCGGACGCTGTTGCGGCTGGCGCCGAGCAGGTCCATCAGTTGCGGTTCGGTCGGCATCGCCGCGCCGGGCGCGAGGCCGCGTTCGTGGATCAGCTCGATGATCCGTTCCTCCAGGGCAGCGCCCGGGCGCATCCGCATCCTGCCTCCTGTGCCGGCCATTGCGCGGCAATCTACACCGCACCAGCTCTTGACCGGCTGCGGCTCGGTGTCCTACCGTCCGTGAACATCCTACGTCCTATGTCTTGCATCACCGCCGGTTTGCTGAGGAGAAGTCATGTCACCGGGCCCCATCAATCGCCGTACCTTGCTGACCGGAGCCGCGGCCGCTGCCGCGGGCCTGGCGCTGGCCGGCTGTTCGTCGGACGACAGCCCCAGCGCGGCCGGAACCGCCGGCCGAAAGCCGGGGGAGAAGATCACCCTGGCGTTCTGGTCCTGGGTGCCGGGAATCGACAAGGCCGTCGACCTGTGGAACAGCAAGAACCCGGATGTCCAGGTGAAGCTGGAGAAGGTGATCGCGGGCTCCAAGGGTGCCTACCCCAAGATGTTCGCCGCGCTGAAGGCCGGCAACCCACCCGACCTCGGCCAGGTGGAGTACCAGCAGATCCCGGCCTTCCTGCTGGAGAAGGGCCTGGTCGACCTCACGCAGTACGGGATCAACGACCAGGCCGGGAAGTTCGTCGACTGGCAATGGCAGCAGGGCAGCTTCGGGTCCGGTGTGTACGCCGTACCGCAAGCGTCCGGGCCGATGGGCATGTACTACCGGACGGATCGCTTCAAGGCGTGGGGCGTGCAGCCGCCGACCACCTGGGCCGAGTTCGAGACAGCCGCCCGGGCCATCCGCAAGGCTGACCCGACGTCGTACATCTGCTCCTTCCCGCCCACCAGCGGCGGCTGGTTCAGCGCGATGGCCTGGCAGGCCGGTGCGAAGTGGTTCGACGTACGCGGTGACGACTGGGTAGTCACCATCGACTCGCCCGAGACGCGGAAGGTGGCGTCCTACTGGGAAGGGCTGATCCGTGCTGACCTGGTCAAGCCGGAGCCGGATCAGCAGAGCGGATGGTTCTCCGAGGTCCAGGGCGGCAAGATCGGGTGCTGGGTCGCCGCGCAGTGGGGTGACGCGATCCTGACCGGCAACGCGGCGAACACCGCGGGCAAATGGGCGGTCACCCAGATGCCACAGTGGGACAAGGCGAAGCCGTCCAGCTCGAACTGGGGTGGCTCCAGCACCGCGGTACTGAACGGCTCCAAGTATCCGAAGGAAGCACTCGAGTTCGCGATCTGGCTGAACACCGACAAGGCCAGCGTGGATCTGCTGATCCAGGGCGGCTACGGCTGGCCGGCGGCCAAGGACGCGTTCACCGGCTCGGCGCTGGACAAGCCGAGCGCGTTCTTCGGCGGTGCGAAGTACAACGAGGTGTTCGCCAAGTCCGACCAGTTGATCGACAAGAGCTGGAAGTGGATCCCGACCATCAGCGACACCTATCGCCACCTCGGTGACGCGATCACCGCCGCGATCGCGAACAAGACCTCCTTCGGCGATGCGATCGCAACCGTGCAGCGGCAGACCGTGGCTGACCTGCAGGCCAAGGGGCTGAAGGTGGCCACCGGGTGAGGCGCCACCGCAACCTTGCCGTCCTCGCACTGCTCGGGCCGTTCTGCCTGCTGTTCGCGGGCTGCTTCCTGGCGCCGATCGGTTATGCGATCTACCAGAGCCTGCTGAAGGTCGAGCGCAGCGGGCCGCTCGGCCTCGGCGGTGACAAGTCGGTCTTCGCCGGGTTCGCCAACTATTCCGCCGCCCTGCGCGACAGCGAGTTCACCGGCAGCGTGCTGCGGGTGCTGTTGTTCGGCGTCGTGCAGGTCCCGTTGATGATCGTGCTGTCCGTCGTCCTGGCGTTGCTGCTGGAATCGGCGTCGGCCCGCTGGGTGCCGTTCTTCCGCTCGGCGTTCTTCCTGCCGCACGGGGTGCCAGGGGTGATAGCGTCGATCCTGTGGGGCTTCCTCTACGTGCCTGGGATCAGCCCGATCGTCCGGCTGCTGGACGGCGCCGGCCTACAGGTGGACTTCCTCTCCAGCGGCACCGTGCTGTGGTCGATCGCGAACATCGTCACCTGGCAGTTCGCGGGCTACAACATGCTGATCGTCATCTCGCAGTTGAAGGCGGTTCCGATCGAGCTCTACGAGGCGGCGCGCATCGACGGCACCAATGCCTGGCAGTTGGCGCGCTACCTCAAGCTGCCGATGGCGCGGCCCGCGATCGTCCTGACCACCGTCTTCTCGATCATCGGGACGCTGCAACTGTTCTCCGAGCCGTTGGTACTCCGGCCGCTGACGGTCGCCATCAACGACACCTACACCCCGAACCTGAACGCGTACACCCAGGCGTTCGTCAACAACAGCTACAACCTGGCCGCCGCGGAGGCCGTGCTGCTCGCGCTCGTGGCGTGCCTGCTCTCGTTCGGCTTCCTGCGTCTGGTCGGACGGCAGGGGGACGAGTGACCTCCACCCCGCTGCGCTGGCGGATCATCGTCTCGTCCCTGCTGGCGGTGGCCGCCGTCTACTTCCTGATCCCGGTCTACTGGCTGGTGCTGGCGGCGACGAAGGACACCACCGGGCTGTTCGGCTCGAACGGGTTCTGGCTGGCCGACCCGCATCCGATCCGCTACCTGCGGATGGTGCTTAGCTATGACAACGGCATCTACCTCCGCTGGATCGCCAACAGCCTGCTGTACGCCGGGGTAGGTGCTCTGGCGGCCACCTTGCTCTCGTCGGCGGCGGGGTACGCCCTGGCCAAGTTCCGGTTCCCCGGGCGTGAGACGGTCTTCAACATCGTGCTGGCCGGGGTGTTGATCCCGGCGACCGCCCTTGCGCTGCCGCTGTACCTGCTGTTCAACAAAGTCGGTCTGACCAACTCGTACGCCGCGGTACTGATCCCGAGCATGGTGAGTCCGTTCGGGGTCTACCTGTGCAGGATCTACGCGACCGCCGCGGTGCCGGACGGCCTGCTCGAGGCCGCGCGGATCGACGGCGCCGGCGAGTTGGCGATCTTCCGGCGGATCGTGCTGCGGGTGATGACGCCTGCCCTGGTCACCGTGTTCCTCTTCCAGTTCGTCGGCATCTGGAACAACTTCTTCCTGCCCCTGGTGATGCTGTCCGATCAGAAGCTCTATCCGGTCACGCTCGGCCTGACCTCCTGGCACGGCTACACCGACCGCGCGCCGATCCTGTACCAGCTCACGGTCGGCGGTGCTCTGCTGTCGGTGATTCCCCTGATGATCCTGATGGTCGTCCTGCAACGCCACTGGCGCACAGGGCTGACGCAGGGAAGCCTGAAGGATTAGCCTCACTCCATGACTGACTCGGAACGCATTGTCATCATCGGAGCGAGCCTGGCGGGAGCCCAGGCAGCCAAGACCCTGCGGGAGGAAGGGTGGACCGGCCAAGTCGTCCTGATCGGTGAAGAGACCGAGTTGCCTTACGAGCGACCGCCGCTGTCGAAGGCCGTGCTGCTCGGCAAGGACGAGCCCGTCAGCGCCCAGCTCCACGACCGTGCCTGGTACGACGAGAACAACATCGAACTCCGGCTCGGCGCCAAGGCGACCGCCATCGACACCGCGGCCAGCACAGTGACACTCGACGACGGCTCAGAGGTCGGCTACGACAAGCTGCTCATCGCGACCGGCAGCCGCGTCCGCAAGCTCGACGTACCGGGTGGTGACCTGCAAGGCATCCACTACCTCCGTACTGCGGCGCAGTCGCAAGCCCTGACCGACGCGTACGCCGCCAAGCCGCGCGTGGTCGTCGTCGGAGCCGGCTGGATCGGGCTGGAAGCTGCCTCGGCCGCCCGCGAACGCGGCTGCGAGGTCACCGTCGTCGAGCCGCAGTCCACCGCCCTCGCTTCGGTGATGGGCGAGCAGGTCGGCGAGCTGTATGCCGACCTCCACCGTCAGCACGGCGTCGACCTCCGGTTCAACAGTGGCGTCGAAGGCTTCGAGGGTGACGGCAAGCTGACCGGCGTACGGGTCTCCGGTGGCGACGTGTTGCCCGCGGACCTGGTGGTCGTCGGTGTCGGAGTCCAGCCCAACACCGAGCTCGCCGAGGCCGCGGGGATCGACGTCGCGAGCCGCGAGGACGGTTCCGGCATCCGCACTGGCGCGGACCTGCAGACCTCAGTACCGGGCGTGTACGCCGCCGGCGACGTGGTCCGCTGGGACCACCCGCTGCTCGGCCACTCGATCCGCGTCGAGCACTGGCAGAACGCGAAGGACAGCGGCGCCGCGGCGGCGAAGGCGATGATCGGGCAGGACGTGTCGCAGGACGCGATCCCGTACTTCTTCACCGACCAGTACGACCTCGGCATGGAGTACGCCGGTGACGTGCCGCGCGGTACGTCGTACCAGGTCGTCCTGCGCGGTGACCCGGCATCGGGCGCCTACCTGGCCTTCTGGCTGGCCGACGACAACCACGTGCTGGCCGGCATGCACGTCAACACGTGGGGCGCGATCGACGGCGTACGGGACCTGATCCGCACCAAGAAGCAGGTCGATCCGGCCCGCCTCGCGGACTCCTCGATCGAGCTGCCGGAGGTCTAGCCGGCGTCCGTTGTACTGCGGTCGCGTGCTGGACCGTAGACTCACCGCGTGGCCGGCAGGATCAAGGAAGAGGACATCGCGCTGGTGCGCGAGCGTGCTCGGATCGATGAAGTGGTCGGCTCCTACGTGACCCTGAAGAACGCCGGCGGCGGCTCGCTCAAGGGACTGTGCCCGTTCCATGACGAGAAGTCGCCGTCGTTCAACGTCACCCCGGCGCGCGGCTTCTTCTACTGCTTCGGCTGCCAAGAGGGCGGCGACGTCATCGACTTCATCCAGAAGATCGATCAGATCAGCTTCCACGAAGCCGTCGAGACGCTCGCCGCGAAGGTCGGCATCCAGCTCCGGTACGACGAATCGGGCACGCCGGTCCAGCGGTCGCAGAGCAATCAGCGGCCGCGGCTCGTCGAGGCGCACAAGGTGGCGGCGGAGTACTACTCCGAGCAGCTCTTCGGCGCCCCGGAGGCGATGCTCGGGCGGCAGTTCCTGGACAAGCGCGGCTTCGACCGTGACGCGGCGGCGCTGTTCGGCGTCGGCTTCGCGCCGCGTGGCGGTGAGGCGCTCGTAGCGCACCTGCGAGGCCGCGGCTTCACCAACACCGAACTGGTCACCTCCGGCTTGTGCGCGGACGGCCAGCGCGGACTCTACGACCGCTTCCGCGGCCGGCTGATGTGGCCGATCCGCGATGCCGGCGGCGACGTGATCGGCTTCGGGGCGCGGCGGCTCTTCGATGACGACAAGATCGAGGCGAAGTACCTCAACACCGGCGAGACCCCGATCTACAAGAAGTCGAAGGTCCTGTACGGCGTGGACCTGGCCCGCCGGGAGATCGCGAAGGGCAAGCAGGCCGTGGTCGTCGAGGGCTATACGGATGTGATGGCCTGCCACCTGGCCGGAGTACAGACTGCTGTTGCCACCTGCGGCACGTCGTTCGGTGAGGACCACTCGCGGGTACTCCGGCAGCTCTTGCTGGATCATGACCAGTTCCGGGGCGAGGTGATCTTCACCTTCGACGGCGACAGCGCCGGGCAGCGGGCCGCGTTGAAGGCCTTCGAAGGCGATCAGGCGTTCGCGTCGCAGACGTATGTGGCCGTGGAGCCGGATGGGCTCGACCCGTGCGACCTGCGGTTGCAGAAGGGCGACGCGGCGGTGCGCGAGCTGATCGGGCGGCGGGTCCCGCTGTACCGGTTCGTGCTGTCCAACGTGTTGTCGAAGTACGACCTGGACCGGGCAGACACCCGGATCGACGCGATGCGGGATGCGGCGCGGCTCGTGGTGAGCATCCGGGATCGGTCGAAGGTGGACGCGTTCACCCGCGAGCTCGCTGGGCATCTGGGGATGGAGGTGGACCAGGTGCGGACCGAAGTACATCGGGCTGCCTCCCGGCCTGCGCCGGCCCCGGCTGTTGTGCGTGATCGTGGGCCGGTGCAGACGACGAGTGAGGCTCCGCCGCCGCCCCGGGTCGACCTGCCGTCGCCGCGGGACCAGCGGTTCGTGATCGAGTGGGACGTACTGAAGATCGCGATGCAGTACCCGCATCTGATGGGGGTCGCGTTCGACGAGCTGGACGACCAGGACTTCACGCATCCTTGGCTCGCGGCGGTGCGGGGCGCGATGGAGAAGACAGGTGGGCCCGTGCACGCGGCGCCGGGAGAGGCGTGGGTCGTCGCGGTACGGGAAGCGATGGGGATCGATCCGGCGGCGGCTGTGGTCAGCGCGCTCGCCGTCGACCCGGTGCGGCTCGATCGCGACCCTGACGAGATCTATGCGCGGGCGCATCTGGCCCGGCTCCAGGAACTCACCTGCCTGCGCCGGATCGCCGACCTGAAGTCGAAGCTGCAGCGGACCAACCCGATCGATCGGGCGGACGACTACAACCGGATGTTCGGCGAGCTGATCGCGCTGGAGCGCTACCGGGCCGAACTCCGCGAACAGGCGATCAGCGGCGCCATCTGAGGTGTTTGGGGCCTGTTATCCACAGGCTTTTCATTACCGGTCGGTCACCAAGTGTGATCGCGGCAGTATTCCTAGTGACAGAGGGAGACTGCCATGCCAGAGCTGGACTGCGACCCGGCCGACCTGCACGCCTTGATCGCGTACCTCCGCGAGATCGGCCGCCACGACCTGCTGACCACCGACGAGGTGACCAGCCATGCCACCTGGATAGAGGCCGGCCTGCTGGCTGCCGACCGCCTGAACACTGCTTCAGCCGAGCTCCGTGCCGAGCTGGAGGCTGTGGTGGTGTTGGGGGAGCGGGCTCGCCGGCGGATGATCGAGGGCAACCTGAGGCTCGTGGTGTCGCTGGCCAAGCGGTACACGGGCAAGGGGATCTCGCTCCTGGACCTCATCCAGGAGGGGAATCTCGGGTTGATGCGAGCGGTCGAGCGCTTCGACCACAAGCTCGGCAACCGCTTCTCGACGTACGCGATCTGGTGGATCCGGCAGGCGATCGGGCGCGCGATCTCCGACCGCTCGAGGCTGGTCCGGATGCCGGCTCAGGCGTACACCGACGCCGGCCGAGTGACCGCAGTGCACCGTGAGCTCACCCAGCGCCTTGGCCGCGAGCCGTCGACCGCCGAGGTGGCCGCGGGAGCCTGCCTCACCGTCGCCCGGGTGGAGCGTGCTCACGCCTGGAAGATCAAGCCTGAGTCACTCGACCTGGAGGAGACCGACCAGTACGTCGATGACGAGGCGATCGTGCTGCGGGCGGCCCTTCGCCGTGACCTCCACTACCAGCTGGAGTTCCTCGATGACGTCCAGCGAGCGGTCGTCAGCCTCCGCTTCGGTCTGGTCGGCCCGGCGGCCGCCTCGGTGGACGAGACCGCCACCGTGCTGGAGCTCGACCCAGACCAGGTCCGCGCCCTGGAGGCTGAGGCGCTGATCGCGCTCCGGCGCCGCTGCGCGATCGGATTGCGAGACTATGCGGCCTGACGGTTGGAGCCGGCTGAGATCATGGAGCTGTGCTGAGACTTCGTCGTACGTCGTGGCCGCGCGAGCTGACCGAGGCGGTCACCATCGCCTCCAGGCATTCTCCGGGCGGCAAGGAGGACGTCCTGGCCGCGGTCCAGCTGCTCGATGGCGGCTGGGTGGCGGGCAGCCGCGCGGCGCTGTACCTGCCCACGGAGACTGCGGGCGCAGTACGCCGGGTCGGCTGGGAGAAGATCGAGCGGGCCGGCTGGGACTCCGAAGCGTCGGTTCTGCGTGTCTACGAGACGACTCCGTTCGGTACTCCGCTACGCGGTACCGAGCTGAAGGTCGACGACCCGGGCCGCTTCGGCCAGCTGCTGCGCGAGCGCGTCGACGCGAGCGTCGTGATCCAGCGCCACGTTCCGTTGGTGGGCAAGAAGGGTGTCCGCATCGTCGGCCGCCGCAACCCGTCCGAGCCAGGTGCTCCGACGAGCTGGAACTTCGTTCTGGACAAGGGATTGGAGCCCACCCAGCCCGGTCTCGTCGAGGCCGCCGAAGCAGCCCTGGCAGCCGTCCGCGACGAGTTCGGAATCTGAGCTGGAAGCGATCCCAAATCCCATTTTTGTAGTTGGTCCCGGGCCTGCTAACCTACTCAGGTCCTCAGGCGTTAGGGGATCGGGAAGCACTTCGATCCCGCGTAGCTCAATTGGCAGAGCAGCCGGCTGTTAACCGGCAGGTTGATGGTTCGAGTCCATCCGCGGGAGCCAGCTGGACATGAGGCGCTGAACGGGAACGTTCAGCGCCTCTGCGATTTTCTGGACGTCCTCGAACGTCAGGTCCGTCTCGCCGGAGTTGATCCGCCGGTTGACCCACATGAACGACACGCCCAGCTGCATCGCTAGGCGCCGGTTCGATAGCTGCTGTCGTCCGAGCTCCGCGCGGATCTCACTCGCGATAAGCCGGGACGGCGCGCCCCCCGAGGGCGCTACCACTGTGTTCGTCATGCGTGACACTGTAACGCTTGCTCAGGTCCACGGCTAGAGACCAATTCCACACCAAATCGCTACCACGTCTCGCCGTGTGCTTGACCTGCAACGATAAACGTGTCAACGTACCGGTCATGATAACCACGCCGAACGCTACCGTTGCAGCAACGGTGCGCGCCGAGATGGCGCGGAAGAACGTCACCACCCGCGATCTCGCCGGCAAGCTCGGTGTATCCGCCGCGTGGGTTTCCCGTCGCACCACCGGTTCCGTACCGATCACGCCCGACGAGGCGCACCGCATCGCGGCCGCGCTCGACGTCGATCCCTCGGTGCTTCTCAGCACCACCTGACCGGTCGGCCCGGGCTCGTGTAGAGCGTCCGGCGACTGCCTCGGGCCGAGGCGCTTCCCCTCCCGGCCCGGGCCGACCACCCCCCCAATTTCCTGAACGGAGCAGGGCCATGCACACGAACACGATCGGTGTCGAACTCCAGCACTCCAGCGGCCACTGGGTCGCCGGGTTGCTCGACTGCGACACAGTCCACTCGCGCTACCCGAGTGTGCTTTTCAAGGCCGGTGGCGTGACTGACGAGTGGACCGAGATCCACGAGGACCGCGTCCGGCCGATGGAGCAGCGCTCATGAACCATCAGGATTTCCCGCGGTATGTGCCGCGGCCGCCGGACCCGCTGTACCCGCTCACCGACGCGGCCGAGCACCGCCACGACCACGACTATGACCGGCTACGGCCGTACGTCGCTGTCGCTCTCGCGATCACGATCGTGGTCGCCGCGGTCGCCGTGTTCATCGTGTTCTCTGACAACATCGCCGCTCGGGCCGGGGCGGCGGGGGACAGGGCCGCGGTGCCGTCGGCTCAGCCCGGCCCGCCGGTACCGCAACCGGCCGACGACAAGACCCGCAGCGCCGCGACCAAGCCCGCCGAGAAGGCACCGCCGGTCGCCGCGATCGTGGAAGGCGACGGCACCTGGCTGATCGGCAGAGAGATCAGGCGGGCGACGTACGAGTCGTTCACCGGCCCGACGTGCTACTGGGCCCGGCTCTCGAACCTGTCCGGCGAGTTCGATGCGGTCATCGCGTCCGGGTTCGGCCGGACCGGTATGCAGCGGGTCACCCTCGGCGCGACGGATGTGGCGTTTGTGTCGCAGGGGTGCGGCGAGTGGACCGAGGTCAAGAGGTGACGACCGTTGCCGCAGGCCCCTACCGGGAGGCCCAGTTCTTCGACACGACCGGTACCCCGCCCGGGTTCTGCCCGGACTGCGAGCACGCCCCCTGCGTCGCTGGCTACAAGGGCCGGTGTTCGAGAGGCCCGCGGTCCATCGTCGTCGGTGCCATGCGTGAGGAGATCTTCGACCTACTCGACAAGCTGTACGCCAACCCGCTTTGGGGCGCGTTGCGGATGGCGGTCTACTCGATCTCCGATACGGCCCGCGCCGTACACGGCGGCACGCTGGCCGAGTTCAACTCGGCCAGCGCGCTGGATGACCTGGCCCGGATCAGGGCTCAGTTGCGGGAGCTGAGCTCGTGAGCGGGTTCAGCGTGGCGAAGCTGGCCGCGGATGCGGTCAACCGGCACGGGAAGCTCACCGGCCGTCTCGTTGAGAACGGCCTCGCGGTGGAGATCCGGCACGCCGACACCGGCGAGCACCTGACCACGCTGTGGGCTCCTAACGAGCTGGGCCAGTGGGCGTGGCCGTTGACGCCGGACAGCACGCATCACCGCACCATGCCCCAGAAGACTCCGCTGGACATGCTGATCCCGGCGGTCGCCACCTCGGTACTCGACGAGGGAGCGAAGCGATGAGCACGGCGACGCACGGGTACAACCCGTTGCACGAGACGCCGCTGTACGAGGCCGAACTGCCCCGCACCGGCTACCGGCCAGCGGTCGACTACCTCACCGAATCGCTACGCGGGCAGGGGAAGGCGATCGCGAAACACGTCGACGCGCACCTCACCAACGAGCGGGTCCTCGATCTGGCCTCCGCGGTCGACCGGGCTGTCGCGAAGGCGTTGCGGGAGCAGTTGGTGCAGGTCGCTGCGGACGTCCTCGCGATGCAGGCCGGCGAGGTCGACTGCGAAGCGATCGAGGTGCGCCGTGGCTAGGCCGCTCGTCTACATCCGGCCGACCGGCGTCCCCGAGGCCGGCGGATGGCCCGGCAGCAAACAGCAGGTCGTGTGGTGCGCCACGGGCGACTGCACCTACGTCTACGTCGCCGCGGTCAAAGTCGACGCCGACGAGAAAGCCCGGTGGCACAGGGCAAAGCACCGCAAGGAGACGGCCGGTGCCGAAGACGCCACCTCCTGACGGCGGCAAGAAGAAACGCGAACAGGACAACAAGGCGCTGGACAAGGCGCACAAGGGCGACAACGTCGAGGGCAGTCTCAGGGCCCTCCGCAGGCTGATAGGCGGCAAGCAGTGAACACACACGGACTGGACGTCCCTACCACCGATGTGGGCGTCCATGGCGCCGGGGATGAAGGCGTAGAGGCAGGGTCCCCCGCAGACGGGCAGGAAACCCGGTCGCTGGCTGTCGTCTCTACGACGAACTCACCTTCCCCGGCGCCGACCCCTTTCACCGCGGCAGAGTTCGACGCGATCGTCTCAACGATCTGGAACGGCCTGCCGGACGACCCGTTCCGGATCGGTGACCTGCTGGCTGACGCGCTCGGGTTCATCGCGGGCATCGCGTTGCACGAGGACACCGACCCGAACGACGCGGCGAGGGCGGCCGCGGTACTGCGGGCGATGGAGCAGCGGGCCCTGTGGGGACCCGACCACGAGCAGGAGGACCACCGGTGACCTGCGACTGCGACGAACCAGAGGCCAGCGAGGAGGGCTGGTGGTGCGAGAACTGCGGGCACCACATGAGCCACCACATCCTCGGCGAGTGCGACTACGACCCGGAGGACTACCTGTGACCGTGACGGAATCGCAACCCGCCGAGGTGGGTGGAAACCCGCCCGCCAGCACCTATGAGCCGGGAGTCGATCACCTGGCGGCCGCGCTCGCCGCGGTACAAGCCGAACTGCCCCGCATCGTCGCCCGCGAAGTCGCCAAGGTCACCGGGGAAACCAAGCAGGGCAAGCCGGTCAACTACAGCTACAAATACGCCGGGCTCGCCACGGTCGCCGACGCGATCATGCCAATGCTCGGCAAACACGGCCTGTCGTTCGTCACCTGCCCGACGCTCATCGGTGCCCGGTTCGTGCTCCGCTACGAACTGCTCCACTCCAGCGGGCAGCGGCTCGGCGGGCTCTACCCGTTGGCCGAGGACGTCCGGTCCCCGCAGGCGATGGGGTCGCAGATCACCTACGCGCGCCGCTACTGCCTGTGCGCCATGACCGGAGTATCGCCCGAGGATGACGACGACGCGGCGGCGGCTGAAGCCGACCGGGCGACGCAGCGTGCCGACCAGCGGGCCCAGGCCGCCGCCGTCGCCGAGCAGGAGCAGGCTCAGGCAGCGTCGGAGCTGAACCACGCCGTCGACGCTGTACGGGGCGCGTGGGCGCTCCACTACGGCGAGTTCAACCAGGACCAGGCGCAGCGCGCGTACCACGCTTGGTCGAAGGGCGGGACGTTGACCACGGCAACCGCCGGCCAGCTCCGATCGTTCGCCGCGTACCTGTCCAGCCTGCCCGCCGCGGACGCCGGCAGCGACCCGTCTACCCCGCCGCCCTCGGCCGATCCCGAGGCCCGGCAGCAGAAGCTGAGCAAGATCGACAACGGCCACATGTTCGTGCTGTTCGAGAAGCTCGGCATGACGAAGCAGCGCGCAGCACAGCTGGAGTACCTGTCCAGCGTCCTCGGCCGGACGATCAAGTCGCGTGGCGAGGTCATGCAGGCCGACGCGGCCGCAGTGCTCAAGGCACTGAAGGAGGACGTCGACATAGCTGAGCGGACCGGCCTGTCACCCCAGAACGTCTCCGAGCCTGCCGCCGGCGCCCACAGCGCGTCCGGTGAAACCCGTGTGCCCGCGGGCGAGGAGACAGCGAGCGGGGGCGCGTGATGGTCCGCCGCTCCCGCTCGCGCACCATGCGCAAGACCGGCCCGCCCGCCTGCGGCAGCTGCGGCGCACAGGTCGTGTTCGTGAAGATGGTCTACACGGACAAGCGGCTACCGGTCGACCCGATCCCAGTTGCTGACGGCAACGTGTCCGCGCGGCTCGTCGGCAACCAGTTGCACGGCTACGTCATCAGCGACGCCCACCCGCACGGCGCACCCAACCACCGGTACGCCGCCCACCACGGGTCCTGCCCCGATCGCCCGCGCCCGAAGCCGCGGCCCGCACCGCCACCCACCCTGTTCGACCTACCCACCACACAAGGAGAACCGTGACCGACGTATCCAAGAGCGTGAAGCTCGCCGGGCGGCTGCCAGGCAGCACCGAGAACAACGGCCTGCTGTCGGTCGTACAGGAGCTCATCGACAGCCCCAAGGCCGACCGCATGTTCGTGATCTGGGCCGACGTCCTCAAGATCACCGAGGACGTGGAGACCGGCGACCACGTCCCCACGCTGCGGGTGAAGCGGATCGAGCCAATGGGCGAGGTCGACGCCGCGTCGCAGGCCCTGCGGGAGCTGGTCATGCAGGCCGCTGAGGCGCGTCTGGGTCACACGCCGCTGCCGTTCGACGAGACCGACGTCGACGGCGTCCGGATCCTCTCGTTCGGCGACGAGGACGACAACGACGGAGAGGACGACGACTGATGACCACGATCGAGCTCGACAACATCACCCTGGGCAGGGGATCCCACCCGAACCCCGAAGCTGGCATGTGCCTGATGGAGGCCGTCGCCTTCGTCCGCGGGATCGAGTTCAGCGACTCCCCGCCCTGCGTGTCCCGGATCCTCGGCACGTTCGGCCGCAACCTCAACGACACCTTGCCGGACGACAAGCGGCAGGAGCTGAAGCCGTTCATCCCGCGGCTGATCGGCACCGCCGGCGACCCGGACAAGGACCAGGTCCGCGGGCTCATGGCGGCAGACTGGCTCATCCGGGTGTACACGCCGACGTGGCTGCGGCTGGCCGGCCTGGAGGCCGAGGCGTTGTCGCTGGAGACCCTGGAGCGGCAGGCGAGCTGGGACGACGTCGCGGCAGCTGTGCCGGTGGCTCGTGCCGCTAGGGAACGTGCGCGCGAAGCGCGTATATCCGCCGGGGATGCCGCCGGGGATGCCGCCGGGGCTGCCGCCTGGGCTGCCGCCTGGGATGCCGCCGGGGATGCCGCCGGGGCTGCCGCCTGGGNTGCCGCCAGGGCTGCCGCCAGGGCTGCCGCCAGGGCTGCCGCCNGGGCTGCCGCCAGGGATGCCGCCTGGGCTGCCGCCTGGGATGCCGCCTGGGCTGCCGCCAGGGCTGCCGCCAGGGATGCCGCCAGGGCTCATCTCGCGCCCACGGTCGCGTTCCTGCAGGACAGCGCGATTGAGCTGTTCGACCGCATGATCGAGGCCGCGTGATGGGCAAGAGGTTGAGTAACCCGTACGACGACATGCTCACCACCGCGAAGCTTGAGCAGCTGCTCGAAGCGTTCGGCGCGGACGACTTCACCGACGCGCGCAGCCTGGCCGACCACCTGGTCGCCAGCTCGAACCAGTGTGAGTTCCTGACCAGCAAGAGCCAGGTCCGGATCACGTTCGACCTGAGGCCAGCCGAGCCGGACGCGGTCGAGCTGTGACCTGGTTCGGGTGGGCCCTGATCGCGTTCTGGAGCCTGTCGTACGTGCTGGCTGTCGGGGATGTAGGGAAGCCACGCAAGCCGCTCACTTCGACGAACGCGGCCGCAGTCTTCGCCGTGCACGCCGTGCTCGCTGTCGCGGTTCTCACGGTCGGCACCGGGAAGGGTCTCTGACGCCTATGACCGAGTGGGCTGTGCAGGTCTTCGGCGACCCCGCACCACAGGGCTCCATGACCTGCAAAGCCAGACACGTTACCAAGCCGAACCTTCAACCCAGCAACGAGAAAGAGCTGAAGGCGTGGCGGTCTCGTGTCGAAAAAGCAGGCAGGGCCCTACCAGTCACGGGGCTGGTAGGGCCCTTGCGTGTGGTCGCGACCCACACGATCGCCCGGCCCCGCACGATCCCGCTCAGGCTCCGCGCCTGGCCGATGACCGTGTCACCTGGGCACGGCGACGTCGACAAGCTCGGCCGTGCCCTCCTCGACGGCCTTGCCCAATCCGGCCTGTTCGGGAACGACGCGCAGGTCTGCTCGCTCACCACACACAAGCGGTACCCCGACTCCCCATCCGTCCCCTGGATCGACCCCGCCGACCATCTCGACCGGCCCGGTGTCGTCATCAGGGTCTACCCCTTTGGAGGCTGACCAGTGGCCCAGCACATCAACCTCACCATCCACTTCGACGCTTCCTCGGTCGATGCCGCGGTACGGCAGCTCACCGCTGTCTTCCGCAGGGCCTACTGGCGCGCGTACTACGCCGGCGGATGGCGCGACCCGATGCCACAGCTCACCACGGGCTGCCGGTGCCGTGAAGCGGCCGGCTGGTACCCCGGGCGGCCGGATGCCCCCGACTGCCCGGTCCACCGCCCACACCGCTGCAACATCCACCTGCTGGGCCGCTCCTGGCGCTCTGAGGGCTGCGGATGGCGCTGCCCACGCTGCGGCACCGAATGGACCCTGAGCATCGTCCACAAGCTCTACGAGCAACACCGGACACCGTACGGGGTACATCCGCGCGCCGAGTGCGGGCCGGCCTTCTGTGACTTGCTGCCACCCCGGCCCGTCATGGAGTGGGTACGCGACGAGGTCATCTGATGGGGGCCAGGAACAACCTCCGGGCGTACGCCCTGTACGCCGGCAAGGTCCCACCCCTCGCCATGCAGATCCTCGGCTACATGGCCACCGTCTCCAAAGACGCCGACAAAGAACCCTGGTACGGCCAAGGCCACGAAGCCATCGCTCAATTCGCACTAGGCCGCCGAGAACCAATCACAGACAGCGACCTAAAAGCCGTACAAAGAGCCCTCAAACCATTGTTTGAAGCGAAAGCAATTGCCCTCGAAAGGCGCGGAGCGTTCCGCCGAAATGCCCCGTCCACAGCCCGCTACGGCCTCAACCTCGAACTGCCTTTGCCTGTGGATATCGCCGAGATGGAACGCCAACCCGACGAGTAGACACCGGACGGAAACCGTCCACCAGCCACCGGACGGTTTGTGTCCGAGACACCGGACGGTTTGTGTCCAAGTCATCGGACGGTTTCCGTCCCCCATAGGAGACACGAGGAGACAAGAGGAGCGAGACCGAGGAGACAACTCGCCTTAGCGCCCACCACCACAGGGCAGCCACAGCTTGTGGATAAACCGCGAAACGGAGACCAACGTGAATACACCACAGACCATTGCCCGCAGCGTCGTCGTTGCCGCCCTCGACAGCCTCGGCATAGAGGACCGGCCATTCCTTCGCGTCATGGCCGTCAGACTTACAAGCGAAACCATCAGCATCGAGAAGTCGAACGGTGAACGCTCCATCTGGCGCATTGTCGATGAATGCGCGTCCTGCCACGCACCCGAAGGCCGACCCCACACCGAGTACTGCCCCGTTGCCCTCGGCCACATCACCGCCGACGAAGCCGACCGGTTCGCCGACTACGACGACCCACCCGCACCCATCTGCACCGCACCCCGCGACGCGCTCCCCGGCGGCCGCCCCTGCTCCGACGACAACTGCCCCGTCCACGCCGAAGACGAACCCGACCACGCCACCCACGACACCGCCTGCCCCTGCCCCGCATGCACCGCCAGGCCGTACCTCGACCCCGCAGGCCCCGCCGCACCACAGACCGAACGAGCCAAGGCATGGGGCCAACCCGGGGCATACGTCGAGGGCTCATGAGCAAAGGATGGGAAGGCGGCAGCACACGCGCCTACCGCAAACTCCGCGCCTTCGTACTGCTGCGCGACAACTACCAATGCCAACTCACCACCAAGGACATCTGCACCCACGTCGGCGACCAGCTCCACCACCTCGACGGCGTCAACGCAGGCAAGCTATGCCCACCCGACCGCGCCGTCGCAGCATGCGGACCATGCAACAACCACATCGGCGACCCCACCGACACCCGAAA
Organism: Kribbella catacumbae DSM 19601; assembly: GCF_000372465.1. Lineage (GTDB taxonomy): Bacteria > Actinomycetota > Actinomycetes > Propionibacteriales > Kribbellaceae > Kribbella > Kribbella catacumbae. Next base: position 196,677 of record NZ_AQUZ01000004.1, on the reverse strand, counting down.
AGTTCACAGCCCGGGGGCCCGGACACCCCTTGTAAGTGTCCGTTCTCTCTCTCCCGAGCTGACCTGGGAAGCGTTCGTTGACGCCGCTCCTGAGTGGCTGCTGCCGTACCTGGAACTGGACGCCAACTCCAACCCGCCGCTCGCTGTGAGCCCCCTTCACCCGGACGCAACAGGCACCTATGCGGAGGCTGCGGTGCCGTGGATCGAGCAGGTCGAGGGCAAGACGCTGCGGTGGTGGCAGCGTCTCGGCCTCGCGCTGAAGCTCCAGCACGACAGCGACGGCAGACTGCTCAAGCGCGTCGTCGTGGAGTCGGCTCCGAGGCGTGCCGGCAAGTCGGTCGGTCTGCGTGGCCTGGCGTTGTGGCGGATGGAGCACGGCGCCGAGCTGTTCGGCGAGCGCCAGGAGATCGTGCACACCGGCTCGGATCTCGCGGTGTGCCGGAAGGCGCAGAAGGAGGCGTGGCGGTGGGCCCAGTCGCACTGGGGCCGTAAAGCCGTCACCCGTGGCAACGGCAAGGAGGCGATCGAGTCGCCCGATGGTGACGTGTGGCTCGTGCGAGCGCAGGACGCAACGTACGGCTGGGACACGACCCTCGGGCTTGTCGATGAGGGCTGGGACGTAAAGCCGGAGACCGTCGATGAGGGCCTGTCGCCGTCGCTGCTGGGGCGGCAGTCTCCGCAGCTGGTGCTGACGTCGACGTCGCACCGGCGGGCCCGCAGCACGATGCGGTCGGCGATGGCGACCGCGCTGATGAACCACGACCCGAAGACGCTGCTGCTGTGGTGGGGGACGCTGCCGGGCGCCGACATCAGCGATCCGGAGGTGTGGCGGGCAGCAGCGCCGTACTGGGACGATGACCGGCGCGAGTTCGTGGCCTCGATGTACGCCAAGGCGGCGGCTGGTGAGTCCGATCCTGAGTTCGATGACCCGGATCCGTTGCGTGGTTTCGCGTGCCAGTTCGCGAACCAGTGGGATCTGTCCGACCGGGGCGCGATCGAGCGTGGCGATCCCGTCGTGTCGGAAGACGACTGGGCCTCGCTAGAGGCTGGTGTGCCGGACGGCCCGCCGGCGGCCGCCGCGGTGGAGGGGTGGTTCGGCGACGGTGTCTCGCTGGCGATGGCGTGGCGGGACGGCGAGCGTGTGGTCGTGTCGGTGCGGGATCTGGCCGACCTGTCCGAGGTCACGGGTAGCCTGCGCGAGGCCGGGTTCGAGGGACGGGCAACGGTGGGCGCGTCGCTGCTGGAAGACCCCGCGCTGAAAGGCTTGCGGGCGGACAAGGGACAGGGGCGGGTGGTCGCGTCTGTCCAAGAGTTGCAGCGGCTGCTCGCCGAGGACGTGTTCCGGCATGACGGCGGCGAGCACCTGTCGGAGCAGGTCCTCGCGGCCCGGACTATGGCGGCCGCGGACGGCCCGCGGATGGTTTCCAACGGCGCGGCGGACGCGATCAAGGCTGCGGTGTGGGCCGCGACAAGCGCCCGCCGGCCACAGAAAGCACCGATCGTCGTCCTGTGAGCTAACTGTCTAATCCGAGTTTGCCGGTTACACTGCGGCTGTGAAGTGGCCCTGGCAGCGCAGTCAGCCGACTGACTTGATCCCGATCTCGGATCCGGCGTTGGCTGCGTACTTCGGGGTGCCGCCGACGCTAGCTGGGGTCCCGGTCGGGGAACGCACCGCTCTGGGCATTTCCGCATTCTGGCGGGCGGTGATGCTGATCTCGGGGACGATCGCCGGGCTACCGCTGAAGACGTACCGCGACACCGCCGAGGGGGAACGGCAACGGCTCGCGTCATGGCTCGACAATCCTGGTGGGGTCGAGGGCCAGACCCCGTACGAGTGGAAAGAAACGTCCATCCTGCACATGCTGTTGCACGGTGACACGTTCCTGAAGCATGTGTTCAACCAGGGCGGCGCGATCATCGGCGCAATCCCGATCCACCCACTGGCGGTATCGGTCGAGTGGGAGAAGGACCAGAACGGTCGCTACACCGGCCGGAAGCTGTACCGGGCGACACTCGATGACCGCAGAGTGCGGACGTTCAACCAGTCAGAGATGACGCAAGTTATGGGGCCGAGTCTCGACGGGCTCCGCGGAATGTCCGTGATCCAGGTGGCGCGTGATTCGATGGGAACCACGGTCGCCGCGGATCGGGCTGCGGCGCGGATGTTCGGCAACGGGGCGTTGATCTCCGGACTCGTCACGCCCGACGAGGACGTCACCGAGGCCGAGGCCAAGGAGATCAAGGCGGGACTCGACCGCAAGATGGGCGGCTGGGAGAACGCCGGACAGCTGGCGTTCGTGAACCGCAAACTGAAGTTCTCCCCGTGGACGATGTCGGCCGAGGATGCCCAGTTCTTGCAGTCGCGGCAGTTCCAGATCGAGGAAATCGCCCGCTGGACCGGGGTCCCCCCGCACCTGCTGATGCAGACCGAGAAGCAAACCAGCTGGGGCACCGGTGTCGAGTCGCAGAACCGCGGCCTATCCCGGTTCACCCTGTCCACCTGGACCGGCCGGTTCGAGCAGCGGCTCTCGCTGCTGCTGCCACCGCCGGTGTTCGCCGAGTTCGAGTACGCCGGGCTTGAGCGGCCGACCCCCGAGCAGGAGATCGACCTGTTGATCAAGCAGGTCGAAGCGGGGCTGATCACCCCGAACGAGGCGCGACACGTCCGGAACCTGCCGCCGATCCCCGGCGGCGACGAGCTACGCAGCAAGACGCCGGCCGCTGCCCCCGCTACGCCGCCCGCTGTGCCTGAGGAGGTAACGACGTGACGCCCGAGGAACTAATGGGGCTGGCCGACCGCGGCCGCAAGATGGTGCGCCGGCCACAGAACCGCGGCGACTGGTTCCGGGTCGCCAACGCTGACAGCGACGAGCGGGCCGAGCTGTTCATCTACGGCGCGATCGGTGACTACTGGGGCGACGACGACACGACCGCAGCGTCGTTCGTCCGCGCGCTGCGAGGCATCACCGCACCCGCGCTCGACCTGCACATCAACTCGCCCGGCGGCCTGGTGTTCGACGGGGTCGCGATCCACGCGGCGCTGCTGAACCACGCCGCGACCGTGGACGTCCACGTGGATGGTGTGGCTGCGTCGGCTGCGTCGTTCGTCGCGATGGCCGGTGACACGATCTCGATCGAGAAGCCCGCCAAGATGATGATTCACGACGCCGGCGGCATCGTCCTGGGCAACGCCGACGACATGCGCGAGATGGCCGACCTGCTGGATGACCTGTCGGACACGATCGCCGGGATCTACGCCGACCGGGCAGGCGGCACGGTCGAGTCGTGGCGCGAGGCGATGAAGGCCGAGACCTGGTATTCCGCGGCGGAGGCTGTCGAGGCCGGGCTCGCCGACCGGGTCGCGAACGACACCGCCACGAACAAGGCCGCGGCACCTCCGGTCGCCGCGCCGACGTTGACGCCTGTCGGCGCCGTCGCGTCCGCCTCGATCAGCAAGACCCCTACACCGGCAACCGCCCGGGGTAGCCACAACGAGAAAGGAACGAAGGTGGAGATCGACGAGATCATGGCTGCCCTGAAGGCCATCATCGATGGCGCCGAGGGCCGCACCCTGACCGACGAGGAAGTCAAGCGGTACGAGGCGCTGGAGGTCGACCTGGCCGAGAAGCGCACACAGCAGGTACGCAACCGGCAGGTCGCCTACGAGACCCCGGTCCGCGACAACGTGCAGGCCGCGGTACATGTCGCCCCGGCGAAGGAGGACGACGGCCTGGAGAAGGCGTTCGGGCACTACATGCGCACCGGCCGGCCGAACGCCGATATCTCGGACCTGCGGGTGGAGAACGCGCAGGGCGTCGGCACCGATGGTGCGGGTGGGTTCACTGTTCCGGACACGATGCGCGTCCGGCTGCAGGAGCGGCTGAAGGCGTTCGGTGGTCTCGCTACCGCAGTGGAGGAGATCACCACGGCGGCGGGTGAGTCGCTGCGCTGGCCGACACTGGACGACACCGCCAACTCTGGCGTGATCGCGGCTGAGGGCACCGCCCCGGCTAGCGGTGGCGCGGACCTGGTGTTCGGCGAGAAGGTGCTGGGCGCGTTCCGGTACGTCGCCCCGGGCGCGGGCAACCTGCCGCTGCGGGTGTCGCTGGAGCTGTTGCAGGACTCCGCGTTCGACATCGAGGGCCTGGTGGAGCGGAAGCTGGGCGAGCGGATCGCCCGTGCACAGGCAGTCGACTGGGTGAGCGGTGTCGGTACTACCGAGCCGTCCGGTCTGAACACCGGTACCTCGGCGCCCGCGTTCACCTCGGCCGGCATCACGTACGCCGAGCTGGTCGACGCGACGCACGAGGTGGACCCGGCGTACCGGATGGGCGCGTCCTGGACGTTCAACGACGCGACCCTCGCTAAGGTCGAGAAGATCGTGGACACCACCGGCCGCCCGATCCTGAAGGACAGCACGGCTGGTGTCGAGGACAGTCCGTCGAACCTGCGGCTGCTCGGATACCCGGTCGTGATCGACCAGGCGTGGGCCACCTACACCGATGGTGGCACCAACAAGTGGGGCGCGTTCGGCGACCTCCGCGCCGGCTACATCATCCGCCGCGTGAAGGACATGACCCTGATCGTGAACCCGTACAGCCGGGCCAGCGAGGGCCAGATCGAATACGTGCTGTGGGCGCGTGCGGACGGCAACACGCAGGACACCAACGCGTACCGCGTCCTGATCAACGCGATCTGAGTCATGGATACCGACGAGATCAAGGCGCAGCTCGCGAAGGTGCGCCAGGAGATGGCCAAGCTGCTGGAGCTGCTGGAGCTGCTGGAGGCCGTTGAGCCTCCGGCCGCCCCGGCGGTCAAGAAGACGCGGGCGAGGTAGCCATGGCCTACGAGAGCCCACGCGCCATCGTGGCGTTGGCCGCACGTACGACCAGTGGGAACTCCGGGTCCCTTGGTGGCGCTGCTTGGCCAGAACCTGAACGTCCTGGTCAACGTGACCGCTGTGTCCGGTACTACGCCGTCGCTTGCTGTCGAGGTGGAGTGGTTCGACGAGGCGAACGCCGCCTGGGCCAAGGCGAGCCCGGGCGACACGTTCACCGCGATCACGGCGGCCGGCGGGGTCGTCAAGCAGTTCGTTGCGAAGGCCGCCCGGTACCGGGTCGCGTGGGCAATCACCGGCACAACCCCGTCGTTCACGTTCGGGGTGCAGGACTACACGACCTGACAGGTCAGAAGGGAGGTTGGCGGTTATGGCATGGGCCCCGAACTACGTCACAGACGGAGAGCTGAAGGCGTATCTGCGCATCGGCGACACGGTCGATGACGCCGAGGTCGGGTTCGCCAACGCTGCCGCCTCCCGCGCCGTGGACCGGGCCACCAACCGGCAGTTCGGTCTGGTCGCTGCCGCGCAGGCCCGCAAGTACACGGCCCGCTGGGACAAGGACCGGGCCCGGTACGTGATCGACATCGACGACCTGATGACCGCGCTCGGCCTGGTGGTCACCGGTGAGAACGGCGCGGTCGACGTGTTCGCCAAGCAGCCCAGCAACGCGGACCTGAACGGCGTGCCGTGGACGCTGCTGGTGGTCGACCCCACCTCCACCACCCTGCCCACGCTGAAGGAGGACGCCGTCACCGTCACCGCCCAGTTCGGCTGGACCACGGTGCCGGTCGCGGTGAAGCAGGCGACCCTGTTGCAGGCGTCCCGGTTCTTCACCCGTCGCCAGGCGCCGTTCGGCGTGGCCGGCTCCCCGGAGCTCGGCTCCGAGCTGCGGCTGCTGGCGAAGGTCGATCCCGATGTCGCGGTGGTGCTCGGGCCGTACATCCGCTGGTGGGCGGCGGCCTGATGGATCTCGGAGCAGTCATGCAGGCGGTTGCCGACCGCATCGACACCATCCCGGACCTGCGGGTGTTCGCCTACCCGCCCGGCACGGTCTCACCGCCTGCTGCGATCGTCACCTATCCCGGCACCCTCACGTACGACGCGACGTACGGGCGCGGCATGGATCGCATCCCGGACCTGACCGTGGTGCTGCTGGTCGGCAAGGTCAGCGACCGGGCATCCCGGGACCTGATCACCAAGTGGGCCAAGGGATCCGGGGCCACGTCGATCAAGACCGTGGTCGAGTCCGGCACCTACACCGCGTTCGACACGGTCCGGGTCACCGAGGCCACGTTCGACATCATCTCGGTCGCCGGTGTGGAACACCTCGCCGCGACCTTCACTCTCGACATCGCAGGACAAGGAGCCTGACATGGCCGCACTCACCGCCACCACCCCCACGAACGCCGGCGTCGCCACGCCCGGTGCCGGTGTCGCCGCATCGGACACGATCGCCCGCGGCGTCATGGGCCCCAAGGGTGTCTACCTGGAGATCCTCAACGGCAACGCGGCCGTCGACAACATGACGATCAGCGACGCGAGCACGACCCCGACCGGCGCGGCTGCGGCCGCTAACGCGCCGTCCGTCACCAACGGCACGAACAAGACCTTCCACATCAAGCCGGACCAGGTGAACCCCGCAACCGGGCTCGTCACCGTCACCCACTCGGTCACCACGACCGTCACCTACAAGCTCTACCCGGTCGGATAGGAGACCCCGATGGCATTCGTCCACGGAAAGAACACGTTCATCAGCCTGAACGCGGTCGACCTGTCCGCGTACACCGATGCGTCCGAGCTGACCCGCAACCCCGACATCCACGACGTGACGACCTACGGCAAGAACGCGCACGTCAAGGTGGGCGGCCTGCTCGACGGCAAGTGCTCGATGAGCGGCACCTACGACAACACGGCAGGCGGGCCCCGCGGCACGATCGAGCCTCTGATCGGCACGAACGTGACACTGATCCGGCGGCCCGAGGGGACCGGCACGGGCAAGCCGCAGGACTCGGTGAACGTGGTTGTCGGCGAGTTCGTCGAAACCTCGCCGGTCGCGGACATGGTCAAGTGGTCGGTCGCGCTGGAGCTGTCCGACGACGTCACCTCGACGACGCAGGCATGAGCATGGACGAGGACCTGAAGGCGCGGCTGCTGAAGCCACGGCTGCCCGAGGGCGAAGTCGAGCTGGAGTTCGGCACCGTCCGCGTACGGGGCCTGTCCCGCGGCGAGGTGTTCATGGTCCAGCAGCTGAAGGGGATCGAGCTGCAGGAACGCAGAACCCTCGCTCTCGGCCTGCTCGACCCGGTGATGACCGAGGCCGAGGCCGGTCAGTGGCAGCGCAGCTCACCGGCGGGTGAGATCGAACCCGTCACCGAGAAGATCCGCGACCTGTCCGGCGTCGGCGCGAACTCCGAGAAGCAGGCGATGGCGACGTTTCGAGACGGACCCGACGACGGAGTTCGAGTTCCTGCTGGCGACGAAGCTGTCGATGACGGTGGGTCAACTCCGGGACCAGATGAGCAATGACGAGTTCGTGCACTGGGGCGTCTACTACGCCCGGATAGCGCAGCAGAAAGAGCTTGAACGACTGAAGGCCGGAAGGAGCCCGACATGACCGACGCGATCAAGATCGACGGACTGGCCGCGTTCACCCGCAACCTGAAGAAGCTCGACACCGACCTGCCCAAGGCGCTCCGGATGGCGTTCAACTCCTGCGCCGACGTGGTCGTCAACGACGCCCGCCGGTCCATCCCGACCAAATCAGGCAAGGCGAAAGCCTCGGTGAAGTCCCGCTCCACCGCCACCGCGTCCCGGGTCGTCGGCGGATCGAAGCGCGTCCCGTACTACCCGTGGCTCGACTTCGGCGGCCGCGTCGGCAAGAGCCGCTCGGTCAGCCGGCCGTTCATCAAGCACGGCCGCTACATCTACAACGCCTACTTCGACAACCAGGCCCGGTACGCCGAGCTCGTCGAGCAGGCGCTGCTGGACGTGGCCCGTCAAGCAGGGATCGAGGTCGACTGATGGCCAGCAAGCCGCAGGTCACCCTCACCTTCGCGGGTGACTCGACCAAGCTGGAATCCGCGTTCGACAAGGTCGGCAGCTCGGCCCGCAAGATGGACACCGACGTCGGCGCGGCATCGAAATCTGTCGGTGAGTCGGCATCGTCGTTCGACACCGTAGGAGAAGCAGCCGACGGCGCGGAAGGCAAAGCGCAGGGCTTCTCCGACACGCTGACCGGCACCAAGGACGTCATGGGCGGCGTCGGCGAGATCGCCAAGGGCAACCTGTTCGAAGGGTTCGTCCAAGCCGGCCAGGGAATGGCCGACCTCGCGGGCGGCCTGGCGTCGTTCCTGATCCCCTCGCTGAAGAACGGCGTGACGTGGATCAAGTCCACGACGATCGCACAACGGGCGATGAACGTCGCCATGCGAGCCAACCCGATCGGACTGGTGGTCACAGCGCTGGTTCTGCTCGGGACCGGGCTCGTGGTGGCCTACAAGAAGAGCGAGACCTTCCGCAACATCGTCAACGGTGCCTTCAACGCCGTGAAGAACGTAGCGGTCGGCATCTTCAACTGGATCAAGACCAACTGGCAGACGCTGTTCGCGGTCCTGACCGCGCCGTTCTCCCTGATGGTGAAGCCGATCTGGAAACACCGTGACTCGATCCTGGGCGCGATCAAGGCCGTGCCAGGAGCGATCGCCGGATTCATGCGCGGGGTCGCCGGCACGATCACCGCGCCGTTCCGCGCCGCCTTCGACGGAATCCGTGCCGCCTGGAACAACACGATCGGCGGCCGCGGCTTCAGCTTCCCCGGGTTCGATCCGCCCGGGCCCGGTTCGATTCCCGGGTTCTCGTTCACCATCCCCCGCTTCCACTCCGGCGGCATCGTCCCTGGCGGCATGGGCTCGGAGACGCTGGCGATGGTCAAGGCCGGCGAGCGGATCACCGCCGGGTCCAACTCCGGCAGCGGCGTAACGATCGTGTTGAAGGCGGACGGAACCGCGGCTAGCCGGGCGCTGGTGGAGATCATGCGAAAGGCGATCAAGGACGAGTTCGGCGGCAACGTCCAGGTGGCGCTGGGCCGATGAGCGACGAGCTGGTCGAGATGCTGATCGACGGCACGTGGACCGAGGTCACCACCGACGTCCGCGTCGCCAACACGATCACGGTCACCCGCGGGAAGGGTGAGCTGGCGTCACAGGCCGGCCCTTCGTCCTGCTCGCTGACGTTGAACAACCGTGACGGCAAGTTCTCGCCGCGCAACCCGGTCGGCCCGTACTTCGGGAAGATCGGCCGCAACACGCAGATCAGGGTGGCAGAGAAGGTCGATGCTGCCTTCGACGCCTACAGCAACACCTCGGGCACCGGCGACCTGTCCTGGACCCACACCCTGGCCGGCACGCCGACCGGCGTCGCGGTCTGGATCTGGCAGTACAACACCAACGCCAACCAGATCGCGTCGGTCACCTACGGCGGGGTCCCGATGGCCCTGAAGACGAACGGGCTGTTCACGCTGCAGGCCGTGAACGCGGTCGGCTACATGTACTGGCTCAACCGCAACATCCCGCCAGGTGCGCAGACCATCGTGGTGGACACCACCGCGGTGATCGGCCGGCAGGCGTCCGCGGTCAGCTTCACCGGCGGCTCCAACTGCGAGCTCGACAACAACCAGTTCGCCTACAGCGGCGCGACCCCGTCGGCCAACCCGGGCATGGGCCTGACCGTGTTCAAGCGGGCCGTGCTGGTCGGGTCGCTGCTCAGCGACCTGGACGACGGCTCGACCATCGCCGTGACGGCGGGGTTCACGGAGCTCGGTGAGCACGACATCGGCACCGAGACGGTCAACGTGATGCGGGCCGGGATCCAGGCGCCGGCGTCGTACGGGATCAACTGGACCGCGGCGTCGGCGGGCTGGGGGATCATGGCTGTCGCCGTGCGGGCCGTGTCGTACCGGTTCCTGGGCGAGATCAGCGAGCTCCCGCCGCGCTGGGACCTGTCCCACAAAGAGGCATGGGTGCCGGTCACCGCGGCCGGTGCGTTGCGCCGGTACCAGCAGGGCAACGAACCAGCCAACATCGGGCTGCGCGAGTACATCCTGTCGAAGCCGCAAGCCCTGACGTCCTATTGGCCGCTGTCCGGTGCCGAGGGCACCAAGTTCTCCATCAACCTCGGCAAGACTTGGGAGGGCTCCACCCGCTTCTTCCCCGAGTTCACCCCGAGCTTCACCTACGGCAAGGATCTCGGGGCGCCGTGGCTCGGGTCGGCGCTGGAGATCAACGCGACCGGCAACGTGTCGAACATGCGCGGCGACGTCGGCACCGGCGAACAGTCCGGGGTCGCGCTCGACTTCGTCTGGCAGTCCACGGCGATGGGTGTCCTGACGGCCGTGGTCGCCGACTACCGCGACAACCGGTGGTCCGTCACCCTCAACACGAGCACGGACGACGGGACCGCGCAGGTCAGCTTCGACGACCCGTCCGTCGGCCCGATCGGGTTCTCAGCCACCGGTGTACTGGCCGCACTGCAGGACCAGGAGGTCCACCACTGCCGGCTGCAGATGATCGTCAACGGCGCCGACACCGACTTCACGCTGTACATCGACGGAGTCTCCGTGGACACCGGCACCATGGCCGGCTACACGTGGCTCGGCACCGGAACCTGCCGCTTCTACTACTCCCGGTTCGTGAATCAGACCTACGTGAACCTGGCGCACGTCACGGTGTGGTCGGAGAACAACCCGGCCAACATCCCCTCTGCAGCCGACGTCTCTGCAGCCGTGCACGGCTACACCGGGGAGACCGCCGGCGCCCGCATGACCCGGGTCGCCGGGCTCGCCGGGATCCCGCTCAAGATCGTCGGCACCGTCGCGGACACCTCCAAGATGGGAGTGCAGTTCGCCGAACCGGTCCTCGCGCAGATCCGCGACGCCGAAGCCACCGACCTCGGCGTCCTCACCGAATCCCGCGACGCCCTGGAGCTGATGTACCGGACCCGGGCGTCGCTGTACAACCAGACACCGAAGCTCACGCTCGACTACTCGCTGAAGACGGTCGCGCCGCCGTTCGAACCGGTCGACGACGACGCGGCGATCCGCAACGACGTCACCGTGTCCCGCCGCAACGGCGACTCTTTCCGCCTCACCCAGACCAGCGGGTCACTCTCGACCCTCGCGCCGCCGAACGGTGTCGGCCCGTACTCCGACGAGATCTCCGTGAACTGCGAGACCGACGCGCAGCTGCCGGTCTACGCCGGCTGGTTCCTGAACCTCGGCACGCTCGACAAGCTCCGCTTCCCCACCCTGACCGTGAACCTCGCCGCACCCGCGGCCGCGGCGCTCAAGACGCAGGTCCTGGCGTGCGACGTCGGCGACCTGATCCGGATCACCAACCTGGACGTGCTCGGGATCTATGACGATCTCGACCTGATCATCGTCGGCTACGACGAGACGATCGATCCGGTCGTGCACACGTGGACCGCGCAACTGGTGCCGGCCGACCTGTACCAGCCTGCCGTGTACGCCACGAGCGAGACTGTCGGCACCGCCCGGTACGACACCAACAGCAGTGCGCTGGTGTCCGGGGTGACCAGCTCGGCGACGTCGCTGTCGGTGTCGTCGGTGCGGACCGTGTGGACGCTCGACGCGGACTCGTTCCCGTTCGACATCGTCATCGGCGGGGAGCGGATCACGGTCACGGCCATCACCGGTGCGACGTCGCCGCAGACGTTCACGGTGACCCGCGCAGTCAACGGCGTCTCCAAGGCGCACGACGCCAACGCCGACGTCCGCCTGTACCCCACACCCCGGTACGCACTGTGAAAGGAGCCTCATGGGCCAGCTAGCTGGAGACCGGATCATCGCACCCGGAGACCCGAACCTGCAGGTCATCACCGCTACCGGTGACTGGACCCGTCCGGCAGGGCTGCGGGGCGCGTGGGTGCGTGTCGTCGGCGCCGGCGGTGCCGGCGGCGGTTGCACGGGTGCCGGGTCTGGGCAGTCCGAGGGCGGGTACGGTGCCGGCGGCGGCGAAGCGGAGCGGTTCTACCTTGCGTCCGAGCTGGACGCCACAGTCCCCTGCGTGATCGGCGCCGGCGGCACCGGCGTCTCTGCCGGGACAGGGAACTCGGGCGGTACGTCGTCGTTCGACCCGGCCTCGGGTCCTGCGATCTCCGCGAGCGGCGGCACCGGCGGGAACCAGATGACGTCGACTACCGGGAACGGTGTCGCGAACGGTGGCCTCGGTGGGCTCGGGGTCGGCGGCACCCTCAACATCACCGGTGCTGCCGGCGGGAAAGGGCGTGTGCTGGCCGGACAGCCGGTCCTGACAGCCGTTGGCGGCGCGGCAGCCGGAGGCATGGGCGGAGGCGCTAGGAGCCTCACAGCGGCCGGTACAGGGCTCGCCGGGCAGCCCTACGGCGGAGGTGGCGGCGGCGCCTACGGCACGACCACGAACCAGACCGGAGGCGCCGGCGCACCCGGCGTCATCCTCATCCTCACGGTGTTCTGATGGGCGCCGAGTGGGTGGTGACGATCGGCGCGGTATGCGCCGCGCTCATCCCGGTCACGCTGGTTGCCCGCGGCATCTACCGGGCGTGGAAGCGGGTTGACGCGTTCCTGGAGGACTGGAACGGCGAGCCCGCCCGGCCCGGCCGGGCTGAGGTGCCGGCCATGCCGAAACGGATGCAGTTGGTTGAGGACCGGCTGACGAAACTGGAGGAGGCGGTACACCGTGGTTGACTACCTGCCCCGCACAGCGTGGGGTGCCCGGGTCGCTGAGGACGGGCCCGGGTCGCTGACTGTGGCCCGGGTCGAAGGGGTCGCGGTCCACTGGCCCGGCATGGGCCGCCGGCGCCTCGGCTCCCTGTCGGAGGTCGCGTCCGCTCTGCGCGGCTGGCAGAACTACCACATGGACCCGAAGCCGAACGGCCGCGGCTGGTCGGACATCGCCTATCAGGTCGCTGTCGACCAGGCCGGCCGGGCCTGGACACTGCGCGGGCTCCGAACCCAGTCAGGGGCCAACGGCAACACCGACGTCAACCAGAGGTTCGGCGCTGTCCTGCTGGTGGTCGGTTCCGGTGAACACCCGTCCCCGGCGATGATCGCGACCACCCGGGAAGTGATCCGCGACTTCCAGGCCATCTACCCGAACTGCGACCTGATCGCGCCGCACTCCAAGGTCAGGCCGGACGGCACCGACTGCCCCGGCGACCTGGTCCGGGCACTCATCAAGTCCGGGGCATTCACGCCCGGCACCGCACAGGAGGACGACATGCAGTACACCGAAACCCAGATCCGGGCCATGGTCCAGGCCGAGCTGGAGGAGTACCACCGAAGGTTGTGGGGCGAGGGCGGGACCGCGGGCGAGTTCATGCAGCGGACCGACGCTGCCCTCGTCCGGATCGAAGAGTCCGTCACGCCCCGGCAACCGTCATAAGCCTTCGCACAAAGCAGAAGCCCCCCGGGGTTCCAGTCCGGGGGGCTTCGTCATGCTCCCAAATGCACACGAACCGGTTGTCCTTAAGCCCGGCCCGCGGCAGCAGGCTACTCCAATCGCTCCAGCCGCTCGACATACGACCGGTCATGCTCCAGCAGATGGCACCGCGTCCCCGACAGCGGCTGATCCCAGTAGATCGTCACACCGTTCGCGGTGAGTCCGACGATGGTGCCGGTGCCGTAGTCGGGCGACCGTACGCCTTGCCGACTCACGATGCCGCCCGGGCCGACCATCTTCGCCGGATCGACCGGCACCACCTCGCGCCGAACCAGCCAGGCCGGCGCCTCATCGCCACGCCCGATGTTGTCCTGGTCTCCGGTAACCATGCGCAGCACGATACTCGCCCCCCCCCGGTCAGACGTAGAGCGCGACCTGGTCGCCGACCGCGGCGTCCTTGTACGAGTCCGTGACCTTGTTGAGCTGCACCTGGTAGTAGATGACCCCGGCCCCGCCGAGCAGCATCAGCAGCAGACCAACGCCCGGGCTGCAGCTCGCCGGCAGACCCGCGGCCTTCTGCGCGGCCTGGATCCGCTTCCCCGCACCGAAGTACGACACCAGCGGCGCGATCACCGTCCACCCGAGCAGGAGCAGGACCAGCATCGGGCCGGCGACCGGGACCACCCGGCGACGGTCGAACATCGCGAGTTCCTCGTGGATCTTGTAGTACCAGACCAGGTGGTAGATGCCGAGCGTGATCAGCGGCAGCCCGATCCAGGCGGCGGCCGGGTTCCGGCGCTTCATCTGTAGCCCGTCGGCGACCGGAACCATCCCGGCCCGGACGGTGGCGGGTGTGTTGGTCGGGATCTCTTCGTATTGCGACATGTCGGGTTTCCTCCCCTAGTCGTGTTCGGGATCGTCGTGGCGTTCCCATGCGTCCCCCGGAGGGTCGGCAGCGTACAGCTCGGGCCAGCCACGGGGCGAGAGCTTGGGCGGCACGATCTCGGCCGGCGCCGGGAAGATCACCAGCCGGATCGCGAGCAGCGTGGACTCGCACGAATGCATGAACGTGCGGCCTTCGATGATCGACCGGACCTCGGCGAGCTGCGTTGCCGGGTCCGGGATGGATAGGGTGTCGTTCACGTCCGGACCTCCGGTGTCCGTTCGAGGCCCCGGCCGGTGTTACAGCACCGGTCCGGGGCCGCCTAATGTATTTAGGCTGCATTGAGGCCGGCGGCTAGTACCGCGGCCCGCTTCGCTTTCGGTGGCGTCCGCACATAGCGAGCCGTCGTCTCAGGTTTTGAATGCCCCAACAATTCCTGCATCGCTCTCAGGTCACGGTCCACCGAGTACCCGACCGTCGCGAACCGGTGCCGCAACGTGTGACCCGTCCACGGCCCCGCCAGCAGCTGCTCAAGGAGCCGACCCACCGTGTCCGGGGTCAGATGACCGTGCTTTCCCGGGAACAGGTACCCGTCCGGCCGGCAACCCTTGAAGTACCGGAACCCCGTGCCGTGACCGCCGGCCGTACGCCGGTCGATCTCAGCCAGCACCGCGGCCGCCAGATCCGGATGGATCGGCACCAGCCGCTCCCGCCGGCCTTTCCCGTGGACAAGGAGCTCCATGTCGGTCCACAAGAAGTCGTCCAGATGCACGCGGGCGATCTCGCCGCGCCGCAGACCGCCGTACCCGGCGAGCATCAACAACAGCCTGTCGCGGTGGTTCGCGTCGGCCAGTGCCGCCTGGAGCACCTGGTCAGGTGTCGGCCGGGGAACCGGCGGGCTCGGCGTGATACTCGGCAGATCTACCGCCGGGTTGTCCGTCACCGCCATACGGCCGGACACGACAGCCCACCGGTAGAACACGACGACGCTCGCACGCGCCGACTTCTTCGTCTCCGACGACCAACTGTCGTTTGCCAGCCAGCTGACCAGGTCGTCCATCGTTACCTTGAGCGGATCACCGCGGCCGCATTCGAGACCGAGTCTGTTGATCCAGTACGTGCGTAGTCGGATGGTCTGCGCGGAACGGTCTGCCGCCCGCAGATAGGTCGTGAACGAAGCAATCATCACGACCCATGCCACCGCTGTTGCCCTCACGAGTTCGCCCCCCTTGGCGATCGATAAAATAACGCTCTGTGAAGGGGACATCGGTTTCCGATAGGTGCCTGTTACAACTACTTCGGAAATTGCAGGAAGTGACATGTCAGGCCACCATCGCGAGTCGACCCGCATTACCGGCAGGTTACTGGTTCGAGTCCAGTCGCGGGAGCAACCACAGAAGGCCGATTCCACCCCGAATCGGCCTTCCTGCCTGTCTGATCTCCCTAGGTCGCAGCGCGACGCTGAACTTCTCAGGCGCGCGGAAGCCCCGACTCAGAACGTCTCGGCGCGCGGAAAGCCCCGACCCGAAGGTCCTAGGGCGCGCGGAAAGCCCCGACCCGAAGGTTCTAGGGCGCGCGGAACTCGTTCCCGCCGCCCGTCGCCCTTTCAGCCGTCGTCAGCGCCGCTTGTCCTGCTTACGCTTCTCGATAGCCCGCTGAATCCGCTGCGGCGGCTGCCCGGTCAGCTTCGCGATCAACGGCACCCGGAACTTGTAGGCCGCCACAGCACCCACCACTAGCACCAGCAAGATGAACCAGCCCATCGAACTTCCCTTCATAGGACCTAGCCCCATCATCCCCCACCACACCAGCAAAACCCCTCAGTCATCACCCTGACCCACCCCTGGAATCCGATACCATCACCACGCGGCACCGCCGCCCGGGGCGGTAGCTCAGCCGGTTAGAGCAGAGGACTCATAATCCTTAGGTCGTGGGTTCGAGTCCCACCCGCCCCACCACGGAAGATCGTTCTGACCTGGATCGCCAGCTCCCGGTCGAAGGAGTGTTTCACCGCAGCCGGAGCGCGAACGTCAGGAGTGTCTGGTAGACGTTGCTGTACAGCGCCCAGGAAGCTACGTCGCAAACACCCGCCGGATCGATTCCGGACCCCACGTCGGTGGTACCGACGGTAAGCGGCGAGAAGAGACGTCAGTACTGGATGGTGTGGCGGGCGATGATGTCCTCGGCCGTTCCGGTCGTGCTGAGCGGCGGCGTGGCCTTGGGCCGGTCCTCCGTGAAGTACTCGCGGAAGTCGTCGCTCACCTCCTCCGTCATGAGCCGGATGGTGCTGTCCCAGCTGCCGTCGTCGGGGCCGTCCTTCGCCCACAGGTCGAGCAGCGAGCTGCCGACGCGTCCCTGGACGGTGTCACCGGTGTCCCAGCCGGGGGTGTCGGCGTCGTTGTCGAAGGTGGTCTCGCCGCCGTTCTCGTCCACATAGCGGTAGTCGCCCAGGACGTAGGCGGCCACGGCGTCGGCGAAGCCCTCGGTCCACGCGCACGTCGTGGAGCTGTGCTTGTCGACGAAGTGCGGGGCACAGTCCGTCACCTCGGGGAACTGGCGGTCGTAGAGCTGCCACTGCCACCAGTGCCCGGCCTCGTGGAGGATCAGGTGCTTGGAGTCGGTCATGCTGCCCGAGACGATCACGGCGTTGGCGCCCTCGGAGGTGTCCGTCTCATCGCGGTGGTACCAGTAGCCGGAGTCGCGGTTCTCGACCGGTTCCCAGACGAAGGTGAGCTTGTCGCACGTGCCGGTTTCCTGGTGACTGGTCCAGCAGTCCGACGCGGGGTTGCCGCGCTTCCAGTAGAGAAGGTTGAGGGTGTCGACGACGTGCCAGGCATTCTGCATCGTGGCCGGGACCTTGACGGTGCCGAGATTCTGGCTGGTGGAGACGTCGAAGCGGGAGGCCGAGTCGAAGGCGTACTCCGTCTTCGCGGTCCGGTCTCTGACGACCCGCCACATGTCGGTGCTGCTGGAGCGGAACTTCACATGGACCTCCGGCAGGGTGCCGGCGGCCTTGTAGCAGGCATTGAAGGCGCCGTTGTCGCTGTCTGTGATCCCGGAGGCGAGCCGCTTGGCTGACGCGTTGTCGGACGTCTTGCCCCACAGTTCCCAGTTGGCGTTGCGTGCGGGGGCGGTAGTCACAGGCTTCTTCTCGCCCGCGGCGGCGTCCTTGTGGTCGTAGGTCAGGGTCCCGCTGACGCAGGTCTGTGCACGGGGCTCGTCCTGTCCGGCGCAGGCCGCGATCGGCAGCAGCAGCCCGAACAGGGCCACGATAGTGATCGCTCCGGTGCCACGGCGGGGGCGGGGGGTGATGAGGGGGGCGGGCACTGCGGTCTCCTTCAGCAGGTGGCCCCGGAGGGGACCGTCTTCCGCTCGATGAGGTAGTCGTCTACGTGGTTCGTGACGCAGGCATTGCTGCGGCCGTACGCGGTGTGGCCCAGGCCCTCGTAGGTGAGGAGCATTCCGCCGGGGAACTGGGACGCGAGGCTCGCCGCCTCCTCGTAGGGGGTGGCCGCATCGCCGGTCGTGCCCACCACGAGGACCGGGGCGACGCCCGTGGCGCTGACCCGGTGCGGCTTCTGTGCGGTCCTGGGCCAGTCCTTGCAGATGAGTGCCGTGGTCACATTGGAGGTGCCGTACCGGCCCGCCGCTTTCTGGGCGGGGGCGAGGGCCTGCCAGTACGCCTGCGGATCGCGGGGGTGCGGGTTGTCGAAGCAGTTGACGGCTTGGAGCGCCGCGTCGCTGTTGTCGGAAGGAACCTCCGTGCCGGGCTCGCCGGCATCGCTCGGTCCGTCCGGGACCGGCTCCTCGGACTCCGCCAACGTGGCCAGCTTCGTAGCGTCGCCGCGGTCCGCGGCGGCCAGGGCCTCGGAGAGGTCCTGCCACTGCGTCTCGGGCGCGTACATCGACATGACGACAGCTCCGAGCAGCGCGTTCGCGTCGAGGCCGAACTCCTCGCCGGTGACCGGCAGCGGCTCGCGCGCGGTCTTCTCGAACAGCCTGTCCATCAGCGTGCGTATCTCCTCGGGGGTGCTGCCGGGGCAGCTGTCGCCTGCGACGTCGGCGCAGTGGGTGGCGTAGTCCTCGACCGCCCGCTGGAAGCCGACGCCCTGGCTCACGGCCCGCTTCGACCAGTCCAGGGAGGAGTCCACCGCACCGTCGAGGACCATGGCACGTACGCGTCGGGGGAATTGCTCGGCGTACGAGGTGCCCAGACTCGTCCCGTACGACCAGCCGAGATACGTGACCTGGGGCTCCCCGAGGGCCGCCCGCAGCACGTCCATGTCCCGGGCCACGTCCTCGGTGCCGACGTGCCGCAGGATGCCGGCGCTGTGCTTCGCGCACGCGTCCGCCTCCTGCTTCGCGGCCTCGAGAACGTCGGCCCGCTCGCCATCGGTCTTCGGGAAGAACGGATCGACCGCCTCCCTGGTCTGCTGGGCCCGCTCTTCCGGTGCCGGCTCGGTCGTCTCGTCGGCGGCCTCCTCGCTTCCCCCGCAGGTCAGCGCCGGCGAGCTGCCCCCGACGCCACGCGGGTCGAAGGAGACGATGTCGAAGCGGGCGCGCGCCTTCGCGCCGAAGGAATCGGTCATGCCGTCCTCGAGGAGGGACGTCGCCCCGGAGGAGCCCGGTCCGCCGGGGTTCGCGATGATCGAGCCGATCCGCTCGGCGGGCTTCGCCGTGACCGCTCGGGCCACCGGAAGGACGAAGGTCTTCCCGTTCGCCGGGTGCGTGTAATCCATCGGAACGGTCAGCTCGGCGCACTGGATTTCACCGCAGGCCTTCCACTTCAGCTTCTGCTGGTAGAAGGGCCTCAGCTCGGGCCGGGTGGCGGGGTCGGCGGGCCCGGCCCCTGCCTTCGGCCGGCCCGATCCCGATCTCGATGCCGCAGGCGTCGTGCAGGCGGCGAGCGTGGTGGCGCCCAGGACGGCCAGGACGATGGCCAGGGCGTGTTTGCGGACTGCGTGGTTCAACGAGGTGCTCCCCTGTTCGGTTCACTGGGGAGCTTGGCGGGTCGATGCTGAGGATTTGATGAGGACGGCGGGGGTGCGTGGCCGCCGGCGCCCGGGACCGGGTCGGTCAGCCGCTGCTGGGCAGGCGCAGGACGAAGCTGGCGCCCCCGCGGTCGCCCCGGTCGGCGGTGAGGGTGCCGCCGTGGGCATGAGCGACCCAGGACGCGATGGAGAGCCCGAGACCGGTGGACCCCGACCCGCTGCGGAACCGCTCGAACAGCGCCCCCGCGACCTCCGGGGGAAGTCCCGGCCCCGCGTCGTCGACCGTCACGGACCCGTCCCGTCCGACGCTGATCCGGACGTCAGCGGGTACCCCCGGGAGGTGCCCGTGCGCGAGGGCGTTGCCCAGCAGATTGGCCACCGCCCGACGCACCAGATCGGGATCGGCGTTCACGACGCTCTCCTCGGTGCGGACCGTCACCCGGTGTCCCTCGACCGGAGCGTCCGCGACGACCGCCTCCACCAGCTGGTCGAGTCGCAGCGGCTCACGCGCGAGAGTCGCCGCGCCGGACATGAGCCGTGCCCGGGTGAGCAGCCCGTCGACCAGGCCCCCCATACCCTCCGCCAGCCGCAGCGTGCGCCGCAGGACATCGGTGCTGTCCGTCTCGCCGCGCAGCGCGGTCTCGGCGAGCGTACGCAGTGACGCGGTCGGCGTCCGCAGGTCGTGCGCGGCGTCAGCGAGGAACGCCTCCTGCTGGCCGAGCACGGACAGCGCGGGCCGGACGGCCCGTCCGGACAGTACATGGCCGACGACCGCCGAAACGCCGACGAGCACCAGGCAGCCCCCCGATACCAGCCAGACCAGCCGGCGGTGGTCGGCCAGCTGGTCGGAGACCGCAGCCATGGTCACGATGGCTCCCTGCGGAGGATCATCCTCAACCGCGTCCGGATGGTAGAAGGGCATCGCGAACACGCGGACCGGTTCCCCGTCCGTCGTCACGCGGTCGGAGGTCGCGAGCTTGTCGTCGAACACGGCCGCCGCCGCTGCGGCCCGCACCTCGGCGGCGGGGACGCTCAGACAGGGCCGGCGCGGTGTGTGCTCGATGACCAGATCCGAGACCTTCTGCTTGCCGGGCGGCAAGGAGAAGACGGTCAACGGAGGGCAGGCGGTCCCCATGGCGTCCACCAGGACGCCGGTGTTCAGCCGGTCGTCCTCCTCGGTCTCCAGCAGTCCGATCGCCCAGCTCGTGTCGACGTTCATCGACCGGTCCAGCTGCTCGCGCCACCGGGCGTCGTCGCTGCGTACCGCGAAGACGGCCATGATGCCCATCCCCACGGCGCTGGTGAGCGCGAAGAGCGCGGTGATGCGCCACCGCAGTCGGCGCACCCTCGTGGTGGGGGTGACCTGCCCCGACCCACGGACCCTCGCTCGCCGCCGGTTCACGAAGAGCCGTCCGCGGCGAGGCGGTAGCCGACGCTCCGGACGGTGTGGATGAGCGGCGGCTGGCCTAGCTTGCGGCGGAGCTGAGAGATGAGGACGTCCAGGACATTGGACTGCGGCTCGGCCATCTCGTCCCAGCAGCTCTCCAGCAGCTCCGAGCGGGAAACGGCCTGATCGGCACGCGTGGCCAGCATCTCCAGGACCGCGAACTCCCGGCTCGTCAGGGTGAGCAGCACACCGGCGCGGTGCACGCGCCGGCGGGCGGTGTCGATCTCCAGGTCGCCGACGTGATGGACGGGCGGGCGGACGACCGCAGAGCGCCGGCAGAGACTGCGTACCCGGGCGGCCAGCTCCGGGACGGCGAACGGCTTGATCAGGTAGTCGTCACCGCCGCTCGCGAAGCCCTCGACACGGTCGGCGACCGAGTCGCGTGCGGTGAGGAAGAGCACCGGGACCTCCCGGCCGCCCCGGCGCAGCGTTTCCACGTACGTGGCGGCGTCCCCGGACGGGAGCATCCGGTCGAAGACGGCGCAGTCGTACGCGGTGACGAACAGCGCCTCGTC
The DNA here is from genome assembly GCF_000372465.1 of Kribbella catacumbae DSM 19601. GTDB lineage: Bacteria > Actinomycetota > Actinomycetes > Propionibacteriales > Kribbellaceae > Kribbella > Kribbella catacumbae. The sequence goes on along the minus strand of NZ_AQUZ01000004.1, from coordinate 175,569 downwards.
GGCCTGGGGCAGGTCGGCGGCCTCGTCGACGGCCAGTCCGGCGGCACGCAGCGCGGCGGCGATCCCGAATCGCAGATTGTCGTCGTCCTCGACCAACAGCACTCGCACGCCGCACACCCTAGCTCCTCTGCGAGCGGGGCCGCCGCAGCAACGGGCCCTGGACTCAGAGCGTGATCTAGGAGTCTTCCTGCCAGGCGTGTTCGGCGAAGCTGAAGAGGCGGTGGGGGGTCATTCGTAGCCAGGCTGTTGCCCAGTCCAGGGTGCCGCCGGCGTTGCGGAGGAGGGTGGCGTCGTGGACCTCGGCTGGGGCCGTCGTCAGGACCTCGGCTGGGCCTTCGGTGAGTACTGCGGCGTGGGTGTCGTGTTCGCCTTCTAGTACAGACAGCGCTAGCCACGGGTGGGCCTGGACGTTGCGGAGGCGGACTGCTCCGCCGACGGTGGGGAGCCAGAAGGCCTCCGCGTGGATCGTGAACAGCGTCGGTGCGGCGTGGGCACGGCCGTCAGCCCGGGTGGAGGAGGCGAGCGCATAGGTACGGCGCTCCAGATAGCCGGCCAGCTGGGGGCCGGTCATCCGTCGTTCGGGCGGGTACGCCGCGCGCACGGCCTGCCCGCCCTGGCTGAATGACGCTTCTTGCAGCCGGTCCAACCAAGTCGCCAGATTCGGATCGTTCACGCCTCGGATCTTATTCGGCCAGGCAGCGGGCGTGGGGTTAGGGCGCTAGTAGGTGGCCGAAGAGGCGGGTGGCGAGGGATTCGGCTTCGGGGTGGTTGAGGATCTGGCCGGGGACTTGGGGGTGAGCGGTGCTCCAGGCTTCGGCGGCGGCCTGGTTGGTGAAGAAGTTGAGGTAGTTGCAGCAGCAGTCCGCAGAAGGGCCGCCGCCAGCCTCGGCGCCGATGAAGACCACTGCGCCGGCGGGCTCCCACGTTGTGAGGCCTCGCGTGTTGGTGACGGTGATCGGCTGGCCGGTGGTGAGGTCGACGAACTCGATCAGGGTGTCCTGGTTGAGCATTGGGGCGATGCCGAGGGCGTCGATGGCGCACATCGCGTAGACGTCCACCGAGCCGATCCGGACTTGGTGCCGGGTCGGTGTAGTGGAGAACGGATAGGCGACTGCGACCTGGCCGTCTTCGGTCAGGCGGATCGCGTCGGCCTCGTGCAACGCCTTCAGTACCTCGCCCGTACTGCGGCCGCCGTCGGCCGTGGCCGGGCCTAGATCGGCGGCCTCGGGTGGGTGGCCTGTGGTGGCGAAGGTACGCAGGATCGCTTGCTGGACAGACCTTTCGATCGGGTCCAGCGGCAGAGCGCGAGTTCTCCAGGCGCTCAGCACGTCGCCTGGTGCCGGCAGAGAGTTGATCGCATCGCGGAGTTGCTCGATCGAGGGAGCTGGGACGATTTGGCCATCCTCGTCGCGGTACAGCCGGCATGACAGCCCGCATTCGCAGTCGTCGGGAGGGAACGGGTCCACGCCATCGATCAGCAAGGTCGGAGAGCCTGCCATGCCGAAGGCGACGGCCGCGGAGTCGTTGAGTATGACTCGCGTGGTGATCGGTAGGTCGGTGGCCTCGGCGAGATGACGCAGCATCGGCGACAGGTTCGGGCAGTCCGGGATGTGGAGGACTTCCAGCCTCATCAGGCTGCCTCTGGGATTGCTTCGAGTAGGGCGCAGGTGCGGTCGGCGCGGGGGAGGTCGCAGGTGGCGACGAGGTTGGTGAGCGAGTCGTGCATCCGCTGGAGGTCCTGGATTCGTCGGGTGAGGTCGGCTAGGCGGTGTTCGGCCAGGGATCGGGCCGCGTCGCAGCTTGCTGGGCCGCCGGTGTCCAGGTGGAGTAGTTCCTCGACCTCGGTGAGGGTGAAGCCGAGTTGCTGGGCTCGTTTGATGAACCGGAGCAGGTCGACCGTCGTGGGTGGGTAGTCGCGGTAGCCGCCCGGCGTCCGGGGTGGCTCGGTGAGCAGGCCGCGCCGTTCGTAGTACCGCAGAGTTTCGGTGTTCACCCCGGCTTCGCCGGCCAGCTCGCTGGTTCGCATGCCTCCATCGTGAACCCTGGACCCAACTACAGAGTCAAGAAGCCGTGACTGCGCGGGCCTTGCGGTGACACTATGCAAGCGTGGGCGGGGTGGGCTCGGCATCGTCACCGACCGCGCGGGAGCTTGTCGCGGCGGGTGAGCTGTCGCTGTCCGAGGGAGCGTGGGATCGGGCCCGCGAACGATTCGAGGCCGCGCTGGCGCAGGAGATGTCACCCGAAGGTCTGGACGGGCTGGCTCGCGCTCTGTGGTGGTTGGGCCGTCCGGCGGAGGCCATTGACGCACGAGTCCGCGCGCACGCTTTGTTCCGCAGTACGGGTGACGTCGCGCGCGCAGTGCGCATCGCGTTGTGGCTGGTCCACGAGTATTCGGCTGTGCACGGCAACGAGCCCGCCGCCGACGGATGGCTCGCCCGGGCCGAGCACCTGCTGACTGATCGGGACTACGTGCCCGAGCGGGGGTATCTCGACCTGGCCAAGGCAGAGCGTTGTCTGGATCCCGCGGTCGCGGCTGGTCACGCCGAGGCCGCGCTGATGCTGGCCCGCCGGTTGGCTGACCCGGATCTCGAGTTGGCCGCACTCTCCCGGCTGGGGCTGGTCCAGATCACCCTGGGTCAGGTTGACGAAGGGCTGGGACACCTTGACCAGGCAATGGCTGCGGCGACAGGGGAGGACGCGGTCACCTTCGAGGCGGTGGCGCAGACCTGCTGCAGCCTGGTGCTGGCCTGCGATCTCGCCGGTGACGATGATCGCGTTCGCCAGTGGAGCAAGGTCATGGAGGGCTACGTCCACCGCCACAACGAACTCCCACTGCTGACCTTCTGCCCGACCTGTGAGGCCGACCTGCTGAGCTCGGGGGTTGAGACCGAGGCTGAGTTGGTACACGCCCTTGCCGAGCTGGCCAGCACCGGCCAGCGATCCCGCTGCGTCGATCCGGCGGTACGACTCTCCCAACTGCGGATGGCCCAGGGGCGGATAGAAGAGGCTGAGGAAGTACTGCTGGGATACGGCGGATCGCCGACGGCAGTTCGCGCCGATGCCGTGATTCGTCTTGCTCGCGGCGAAGCGGCCGCGGCCGTCGCATTGCTCGATCGGCAGTTGTCGCTCATCAGCCGATCCGGACTGCTCGCTGTACCACTGCTCGCGTTGCTGGCCGAGGCCAAGCTGGTGAACGGCGACAACGGAGGCGCCGGCGCAACGGCCGCTGAGTTGGAGAGCATTGCCGCGCAGACCGGCAACGCACGCGTCGCTGCTGTCGCCGCCGCGGCCGCCGGTCGCGTGGCGCTCGATGCGGAAGCCCCGGAGGCGATTGAACTCCTGGGGCGTGGCGCGGAGCTGTTCGGCCGGTTGCGGATGCCGTACGAGGAGGCGCGTACCAGGCTGGAGCTCGCAAAAGCGTTGCGGAGCAGGGAAGGCGTGCTTGCGGTCGTCGAGGCTCAATCGGCGCTCAAGGCATTCGAGCGGCTCGGAGCCCGCAACGAGTCCGATCGGGCCGCGGCCCTGCTGCGCGACCTCGGCGTCCGGGGTCGTACCGGTCCGAAGGATGTCGCTCTGCTGACCGTGCGGGAGCAGGAGGTGCTGACCCTGCTCGCGCAAGGGCTTACCAACCGCGAGATCGGCTCCCGGCTTTTCTTGAGCGCGAAGACCATCGAGCACCACGTTGGCGCGATCCTGCGCAAGCTCGGGGTAAAGACCCGAACAGAGGCAGCCACGGTCCGGGCCAGGGGCAACGAATAGGGGATTTCCCCGATCCTTCGAGGCCGCCGGGAGCGCAGTCTCCTCTCATCCACTGATGAAGGAGGCAGTCATGAGAGCAACATCCATCCCCGTCGGAGACATCCAGGTCGCGTGCTCCGTGGTCGGCGACGGCACCCCGCTGATCGTGGTCCACGGGGCGATCGGCCTCGGCGCGAGGTACATGCGTGACCTGGACCGATGGGCCGACACCTTCCAACTCGTGTACTACGACCAGCGCGGCAGCGGCGGTACTCCGCTGGGCGACGCGCGGAGAGTCTCCTTCGCCGGAGCGATCGACGACCTGGACGGACTCCGTGCCGGGCTGGGTCTCGATCGCGTCAACCTGGTCGGCCACTCCGCCGGCGCGATCCTCGCCGCCTTGTACGCCGGTACGCGTCCCGAGGCCACAGCGTCAGTCGTCCTACTCAACCCTGCTCCGCCGCTCATCCCCGAGTTGTTTCAAGCGTTCCAGCAGGAGATGGCCTCTCGCCGTACCGCCGCCGACAACGCGGAGAGGAAGACGATCGAGGAGTCGGCGCTGTTCCAGGCACGAGACCCGGAAACGCTGGAGCGCCACCAGCTCAACACCTTCGTCCCGTTCTTCCGTGATCGCGCCACGATCGAGAAGGTCGCCCTCGGGTTCACGGAGATCACCGCAGCCAACGTGCAAGCCGCCCCAGAACGCATGATGGGATCGCTGGCCGCACTCGATCCCATGCGCCGATTCGCCGACATCCAATGCCCCACGCTGCTCGTCCATTCAGAGCTGGACCCAGTACCCGTCGCATGGGCCCACGCGCTGGCCACCACCATTCCCGGCGCCGACTACATCCACCTCGAAGGCGCCGGCCACTTCGCCCACCTCGAAGACGCCGACCAACTGGCCAACGCCGTACTGCCCTGGCTGACCAAGCACACCGCATAGGGCCACCCGTACGACACCCACCGTCCGCCGCCGGCTTTGCGGTGCGAGACACGCCGAGGTTCACTTCGGTTGGTCGAGGGCGCAGGCCATCTGAGACAGAGTCAAGAGGTGCGGTCGTAGGTCATCGCCAGCTCGCCCATGGCGCCTGTCTCTTGGTGGGTGAGGGTCCAGTTCGACGAGGGAAGACCGTCCTCGAACAGGCGTTGGCCGCCGCCGGCGATCACGGGCAGGACCAGCAAGTACAGCCGGTCGAGGAGGCCTGCCGCGAGGAGGGCCTTGATGACGGTGGCGCTGTTGTTGATGAGGATGTCGCCGTGGCCGGTTGCCTTGAGTTCGGTGACCACGTCCGCGGCGGGAGCGTTCACGATGCGGGTGCGTTCCCAGGGTGCCTCGGTCAGAGTCGTCGAGAGGACCACCTTCTCCGTGTCGACCAGCCACTTGGCGTAGCCGCGGTCGCGGGGGTCGGCGTTCTCGTCGTCGGCTACGGATGGCCAGTACCCAAGGAATCCGTCCGCGTTGACGCGGCCGAGCAGGGCGGTCGTCGCGGTCGCCCACATCCGGCTCATGTGGTCTCGCGCGACGTCGGTGGTCACAAAGGGAACGAAGGCGGCGAAGTCTTCAGGCCCGCCGGGGCCGTTGTAGCGCCCGTCGAGAGTCAGGGCGATGTTCGCGGTCACCAAGCGGTCGGTCGAGGCGGTCATGTCATTTCCTTCCGGTGAATGAGCCGACGGCGTCGGCGAGGTTGTCCAGTACCGGGCCCCAGCCGGTTTCGATCCCGGCGATGTACGGGAGGGCCTCGATGGTCGATTCGGTGATGCGCAGGTCGAGCCGCAGCTGGGTGCCGGCCGGTGTCGCGGTGAACTTCAGGTCGTAGTGGCCGGTGAACGAGACCGCCCCCTCCGCGTCCAGCACCGAGAGGTCGAACACGAGGTGCTCGGGTTCCTTGGCGATATGGACCTGTCCCTCGGAGCGATACCGCCCTTCGGCATCGCGATATTCGAGTACTACGCGTCCGCCCGGCCGCGGCTCCAATGCGCACTCGGTGATAGACATCGACTGCGGAGCCCACCAAGACGCCAGCAGATCCGGCTCGCCCCAGTGCCGCCAGACGACGGCCGGTGACGCGGCCAGCACACGCTCGAACGAGAAGGTCCGCCCATCCGCCCACCGCGCCCGGTCCGCGAGCGCGGATTCGGTGTCGATGGAAGTCCGGTACTGCGCGATGACGTCCCGCTCGCCCTGATGCGCCTCGGTGACATCGGCCAGGTCCCGCAGCCGCCCGGCCAAGGTCGCCAGCGGAGCCGACTCGACCGCGTAGACGCGACGTTGCCCGAGCGGGAAGACGACGACGAGCCCAGCGCGGGCGAGGGTCTGGAGGTGCTTGGTGGTCTGCGGCTGCCGCAACCCGGTCAACTCGGCCAGCTCGCCGACCGACCGGGGCCGCTCGGTGAGGAGTTCCACGATGCGCCACCGCGCCGGGTCTCCCAGTGCTGCTGCGATCCGATCCATGAGTCAAAGTATTCACACACAAGAATATTCTTGTCAATGAATACCTCAAGCGAAGTTGCTTGTTTGACACGTACCCCAGTGATGACGAAGGATCGGAGCCAGATGTCCTACATTTGGAGGTTTCCCCGATGGAAGGCCTGGAAGCACCGCAGCGGACGGCGTCCTTGTCGGCTCAGCTGGTCGACAGCTTGCGGGCTCACATCGCGGCCGGGCGCTGGCCGGTCGGGAGCCGGATTCCGCCGGAGCACACGCTCGTCCAAGAGCTGCAGGTCAGCCGGAACACCCTGCGCGAGGCGCTCCGGGCCCTCGTCCATCTGGGACTGCTGGAAGCACGGGCCGGCGACGGCACGTACGTCCGCGCGTCCAACGAACTGGAGTCGGTACTGGTCCGGCGCGCGACAGCTGCTCGCGGCGAGGACGTCTTCGAGCTGCGCGCAATCCTCGAGGAGTACGCGGCAGGCCTGGCCGCAGTACGCCGTACGTCGGAGGATCTGGCCGAGCTGCGTCGGCTGCTGGACTGTGCCGACGAGGTCAGCAGCACTGAGGACATGGAAGCGATCGCGGCAGTGGATGGCGACTTCCACCGCACGCTGGTCCGTGCCGGGGGCAACGAACTCCTGACCGATGTCTACGGGTACCTCGGCAGCGCGCTCACCTCTGCGCTCGGCGCGCTGCCCTGGAACGCCGAGGACCAAGCCGAACACGCTCGGCTGCATCGACAACTCGTGGATGCCGTCGAGGCCGGAGACGAGACGGACGCGCGGTACCTTGCCGCCTCGGTGGTCGAGGTATCGCGCCGCGCTGCGGGCGAGGCGGACACGTGAGTTCCCAGGAACTCACAGAGACCAAACAGAACGGCCGAGCCGTCACCCTCGGACTCCTGGTCGCGATCGTGCTGGTGGCCGCGAACCTGCGAGCCACACTGACCGGGGTGGGCGTCCTCCTGCCCGCCATCGAGCAGGGGACCGGCTTGGGCTCCGGCGGGGCCGGACTGCTCAGCACCCTTCCCCTGCTCACCTTCGCTGCGACGTCCCCGCTGGTCGGACGGATGTCACACCGTCTGGGCGACGCCCGCCTGCTCGTCCTCTCGTTGGCCGTCCTCGCCGCGGGCACCCTGCTGAGATCCCTTCCCTCCTTGGCCTGCCTGTTCGCGGGAACGGTTGTGCTGTCGGCGGCCATCGCGTGTGGAAACGTCCTGCTGCCAGCCGTCGTACGCCGATCCGTGCCCACCCACCGGATCGGAACCGTCAGCGCCCTGTACGTGACCGTCATGGGCCTCGTCGCTGCCATCTCCTCCGGCGTCTCCGTTCCGCTCGCCGACGTCCTGCCCGGAGCCTGGCGTACGTCGCTCGGCTGGAGCCTGCTCCTGGCGATCCCCGCACTGCTGGTCTGGATACCCCGCATGCGCAACGGCTCCGGCCGTCCCGCGCCCACCGCACGCAGAAGCGCGATGCCCTGGCGTTCCCTGCTGGCCTGGCAGGTCACCTTCTTCATGGGGCTTCAGTCGCTCTGCTTCTACGCCGTCATCGCCTGGCTGCCGAGCATCCTCGCCCACGAGGGCACCTCAGCATCCAGTGCCGGATGGATGCTGTTCTTCTACCAAGTGGTCGCCCTGCTGGCCAGCAGTGTCGTTCCCTTGCTCTCGCGAGGGCGTGAGGACCAGCGGTGGATGGCCGCGGCCGCGTCGGCGCTGATCGCCGCGGGCTTCGTCGTACTCCTGACGGCGCCGGCGATGTCGCTCCTCTCTTGCACGCTGCTTGGCCTCGGCGGTGGCACCTGCATCGTGCTGGCGATGACGTTCCAGAGCCGGCGCGCCGCAAGCCCGGCGCAGGCTCCCGCGCTCGCGGGCATGGCCCAGGCCATCGGGTACCTCGTGGCTGCCGCCGGCCCTTTGCTTCTGGGCGTCCTGTACGACCACACCGGTGGCTGGAGCCTTCCGCTCCTCGTGCTGATCGGCCTGGCCCTGGCCATGGCGGCCGCGGGCTTCGGTGCCGGACGCGACCTCCAACTCGCTGACGACTCGTAATTCAACTCGCGGAGATTTTGACGCGGTGCGTTCTCTTCGGCACTCTGTGTGCGGGACGCCCCGGGATCCGCACCGCCCAGCCGGATCGGGGTGCGACGCCGGAGGTACCTGCTCATGATCCGACTCCTAACTGCCACGGCTTTAGCCCTGGTCGTCTCAGCCGGTACGGCGTACGCCCAGCCGGCCGCCGATCCGCCAGCTGGGGCGGTGATCATCGTCAGCGTGCCGAACGGCCGGGTCGCCGATCTCGACGGCGGCGGAGTCAGCGATGGCCGCGAGATCCAGGAGTGGACCGCGAACGGCTCGGTCGCCCAGCAATGGCAGGTGCAGCGCGATGGCGACCACCACAAGATCAAGCTCGCCTCCAACCAGGCATGGTGCCTGTCCCGCGACCAGGCCAAGGTCGTACTCCGCAGCTGCACGAATCCCTTGTCCGGTTGGGATTTCGAGGACCTCGGCGGCCGCTACCGGATCAAGGATCCATCCGGCGGTGGTTATCTGCATGTCGTCACCACCAGCCCCTCGACCGGCCGCGAGCTGATCACGAGTCCGGACTCGGGTGCCGGCTCCGAGTGGTACCTCAACGGTCTCGAAGTGCCGCGCCGGCCACTGCCCGCGGACCCGCGTCTCGATCAGGTCAGCTTCCTCACCGCGCACAACGCGATGGCCAACACCGACGAGGGCTTCTGGGGTCGCTTCCCCAACCAGTCGTACCGGCTGCGGGATCAGCTGACCCAGGGCGTGCGCGGTCTGCAGCTCGACGCCCACTCGTACAACGGTGACGTCCGGATGTGCCACGGCAGTTGCTGGGGCAACGAGCGCACTCTGACCGCGGGCCTGCAGGACGTGGTCAACTTCCTCAACGCCAATCGCGATGCCGTCGTCACCTTGTTCATCGAGGACTACACCAGCGTCGAGGAACTCCGCACATCCGTTGCCCGGGTCAACGGATTCGCCGATCGCGTCTTCAACCCCGGCCAGGCCGCGGTCCGGCAGAACGGCTGGCCCCGCCTCTCCGAACTGGTCGCCCAGAACCGCCGTCTGCTGGTCTTCTCCCAGCGCTCCGGCCGCGACTCGTACGGCGTGATGTTCGACCGGGACTGGACCGCGGAGAACTACTGGACCCTCGGTTCCGGTGGCGGCGACATCCACTGCTACAGCCGGTGGGACGAAGTACCGCTGGCCAAGGAAGAGCCAGGCTTTCGCCGCCTGTACGTGATGAACCACTACCGCGACGTCCCGTCGGAAGGCTCGGCCGCCGCGGACAACGGCAGCAAACTGGCCGACCGGGTACGCCGGGTCTGTGGTCCCGTCGCGGGACGCAAGCCTAACTATGTGGCGCTGGACTTCTACCAGAAGCCCGAGGGCGGCGCGGTCCGTTCCCTCCTCGCCGACCTCAACACCTATTGGTAAACCCGGACGAGGATCGTCCGGGACCGTGGATATCGTGCCTGGTATGGCCATTGGGAGATATCCAAGCGTTGTCCTCGACTGTCCCGATCCCGGCGCGCTGGCGTCGTTCTACGGCGCGGTCCTGGATTGGAAGGTGGAGAGCTCGGACGGCTGGGCCGAGATCCGGACCGAGAATGCCTGCATCTGCTTTCAGCAGGTCGAGGGTTACCGCCGACCCGAGTGGCCGGGCCAGGAGGTGCCGCAGCAGTTCCACATCGACATCATGGTCGAGGACCTCGACGCCGGTGAGGCAGCGGTCCTCCAGCTCGGCGCGACCAAGCCCGATCACCAGCCCGGTACTACGTTCCGGGTGTTCCTCGACCCGGCAGGACACCCGTTCTGCCTGTGTGTGGACTGATCAGAGCAGCCGGGTTTCGGCAGCGGGGAGATCGGACCACCAGTTGTTGTAGCGGGAGTAGACCGTTGGCTCACGGTCCGCCAAGAACGTGGTGAGAATCGAGGCCTCGACGCTGAGGGCTTTCCAGGTCTTCGCAGGCAGCGGACGAAAGGCTGCGGCCTCGATGCCGTCGGCAGTCGAGCGCCACAGGCCGGCGACCTGCCCATCGACCAGGAGGGTGGGCAGGACGTCGCCGTTGATCCGGGTGACAACAGACTTGTACTCCGCCGGAACGATGCGCGACCGGTCGGCATAGGCGAGCAGAGCGCTGTCCCACATCGCCATCAACCGCGGCGGAGCAGGCGTGTCCGCGGCCGGCCGAGGCGCACCCGGTACGTCGTACAGCGTTGACCCGTCCGGCCCTTCCAGCACCACCAGCTTCTCCCCGAGCGCCGAGATCGCGGCCTTGGCGTGCGCTCGCTGGATCTTCGCGAACTGCGCCACATCGGCCAGCGACGCCGGCCCGAACCCCTCGAGATACCGCCAGACCAGCGTCTCCCGCGCCGTAGCGGCCAACTCATCGGAGTACTGCGCCGGATGTGGTGAGGCCGCGACGAAGTGCGGCCGTTGACCGAAGGACCACGGCCCGCCGGTCGGGGAGTGACAGACCGGCGCGAAGGCGCGGAGGATCCACCAGACGTCCTTGCCAGCCACGCCGTGGTACGAGGTGAACCACTCCTCCACCTCTGCGCTGCTGCGCGGCTCGGCGACGAACTCCAGCAGCTCCGGCAGGTAGGCGTGGGCTTGTGGACGGGTGAGACCACGGTCGGTTAGGTACTTCTCCGGGAGCGACGGCTGCATAGCGACGTGGAAGGGCAAGTGGTCGTCGCGATGGACGGCGTGCAGCGTGAACCGCATCAGCGTCGCCTTCACCAGTTGCCGCTCAGCGAAGGCCGAGTCGAGCTCGGCGGGGTCGAAATCGACCAGCCGGTTCCACAGCGCGACGTACGGCGACGCCGCGTGCTGCGCCTGGATGGCGACGATTCGCCGGGTGGCCTCGGTCGCGCTGAGCTGTTCCCGGGCGAGCAGCAGCTGCCGGGCGAGCGTCGCCCGGTTGAGCTCTTCGGCACTGACCTTGATAGCCACAGAACGATCCTGTCAGACCGGAGGGACATTTCGGTCAGTCGAGCCGGACGAGAGCTAACGTAGGCCAGGTGCGAGTAGCTACCTGCTATCTGCACTCTCATATCAGAGCGGGAACCAGTGTTTCCGCAGGTCAGACACTACTTCTCGGTGCACTACTCGGGTACGGTAGCACTGCATAACGCTCCGAGTACAGATATCGAGGGGAAAACATGGGCGTGTCCGGCCTGGTGGATTCGTGGGAGATCGCGCTCAGGGCCGAGCGGAAGAGCAAGAACACCATCGCGTCGTACCTGCTCGGTACACGCCTGTACCTGCGGTGGTGCGAGACCAACGGACTACCGGACGAGATCGACAAGCGCGCCATGCAGAGCTGGGTGGGGTCGCTGCTCGCCGCCGGCGCCGAGGCGTCCACGGCCCGCGCCCGACAGTTGGCGGTCCGGCGGTTCAGCGCGTGGCTGGCCGACGAGCAGGAGATCCCGGTCGACCCGCTGATCGGGGTCAAGCCACCCAAGGTGGACGACAAAGTGGTCCAGCCGCTCACCGAGGCCGAGCTCACCGCGTTGCTAAAGACCTGCGACCGCAAGACGTTCACCGGCATCCGGGACGAGGCGATCATCCGGTTCATGAACGAGGCGATCGTCCGCGCCGGCGAGGTGGTCGGGCTGAACGTCGACGACGTCAACGTCAAGGCCGGCAGCGCGCTGATCCGCGGCAAGGGCGGACGGGAGCGCACTGTTGCCTTCGGCGCCAAGACGGCCGCGGCACTGGATCGCTACCTGCGGCGCCGACGTACCCACAAGCACGCCGCCAGTCCGAGGCTGTGGCTCGGGCAGCAGGGCGAGGGGTTCGGGTACCGCGCCCTGCACAAGACACTCGGCATCCGTGCGGCGAAGGCGGGCGTGACCGGGTTCCACCCGCACAGGACCAGGCACACGGCGGCCACGAGGTGGCTGGCCAAGGGTGGATCCGAGGGTGGGCTGATGGCGATCGCGGGGTGGAAGCAGCGCAGCATGATGGACCGCTACGTCGCCGCGACGGCATCCGCCCGGGCCGCCGAGGAATCACGGCGGCTGGGACTTGGGGACCTGTGAGTTACACACTTGTGGTTATCGAGAGCATGTTCGAGCGCTGTGCGTCTTTATAACGATTAGGTCACGGGCGAATGGGTCTGGAAACCGGTTGCTGTCAGGTTATCCGAACCGGTCGGACACGGAACGTTACGGACACGCCTAGTAGTGCCCCTTCTTGCGTTCTAGGTATCGAGGGGCATCTACCACAAGAGCGCTGTGCGGTCGATAGCACTATTTGACCTCGGGTCTCGGAACAGTCACGATCGCTTCCAAGGCCGTACGAATGGCCTTACACAGAACGCGAAACGGGCCACCCATAGTTCCTTGGAGTCCTACCTCCAAGGAGGGTCGCCCGTCGCGCTACCACCCGTCTCAAGGGAGTAGTTGTGACCACGAATGCCCAGGGATCAGTCCCCCAACCAAACCCGGCCACTGACGCCACTGTCGCACAGCGCTTGACAAGCGCACAAGGTGAAGGCCGTCACAAGGGCCGCACCGACGCTGAGATCAGCCTCCAGGCTAGCGCCCTCGCCCATCTCGGCTGGGGCATGACCGAGGACCGCACCGCCCGGACTGCGCCCGGGCGGGCCAAGTTCGAGCAGCGGTTCGTGGACGCAGCCGACGGAGATCCGGTTCGGGCCGAGTCCTTGCGGAAGGCATACTTCGCAAACCTCGCCCGCCAGTCCGTCGCCGCCCGCCGGCGCAACCGTGAGGCCCGCGAGAACGGCGCGGCCTGATGGGCGGCCGGGATCTCGACTACGAGATCGACCGGTTCGCTATCCGCACCATCCAGCAGTGCATCACCGAGGCCATGTCACTCTACTGGGTCAAGCGCGCCGAGGTCCTTGAGGCGGCGCGGTCCAAGCCCGGAGACTTCATCGGTCGCGCCACAGTCGAGGAGATCGCCGTACGCGATGCCGGGCTGACGCTCGCCGCGACGAACTGCCGCAACCATGCCCGGCTGCTTGCCGAAGGCACCGTAAGCCCGTGGATCGCCCCGGACGCGGAGCATGCGTTCGAGGTGGCCTGATGGGCGCGCCTCCCGGTGAGCCCTACTTCGCCGACGAGCCACCCGAGGACGAGTTCGAGGACAACGTCACGACTTTGTCGTACGCGGCGATCTACCGAAACGCCCTGGTGGACTCCGTAGGACTCGACACCATCCCCGAGCCCATACCGCTGATCACCGCAACCCTGTTCACCGACTCGACCGCGTGGATCGTGGGCAAGCCCGGACATGGCAAGTCGTTCGTTGCCCTCGACATCGCAGGCTGCGTCGGCACGGGGGAGGCATGGCAGGACCGGGGTGTCACACAAGGGCTGGTGCTGTACGTCGCGGCCGAGGGCGTCAGTGGGATGAAACGCCGCGTACGGGCATGGGAGCAGAGCTACGGCCGCAAGATGACCGGAGTCATCTGGCTTCCGATGGCCGTACAAGCAGGCAAGCCGGCCGAGTGGCGGGGCCTGCGAGAACTGGCCGCGGATCTCAAGCCCGCAATGATCGTGCTCGACACACAGGCCCGCGTCACGGTCGGCATGGAAGAGAACGCAGCCAAGGACATGGGCGAGTTCATCGACGCCCTGGAGAAGCTGCGGCAGGCCACAGCTGCGTGTGTGCTGACCGTTCACCACCAAGGGCGTAGCGGCGACCACATGCGCGGCTCGACGGCCATGGACGGCGCCGCGACGACCGTTATCCGCGTCGAGAAGGACGAGGATGTCATCACGGTCAAGAACCCCAAGCAGAAGGACGTGGACGAGTTCGAGGACATCGAACTGAAGCTGACGCCCTGCGGGCCCAGCGCGGTCCTCACCCTGACGGACGGCAAGACCGCGGGCAGTGCCACCGCGGCCACCAAGACGGCCCAGCGGTGGTACGAGACGTTCCAGACGGACAAGGTCACAGCGACCAAGCTGATCGATGCCGAGCTGACCACCAAGGCCACCTTCTACCGCCACGTTCGCATCCTGATCGACCAGGGCGCCGTGATGAAGGAAGAGGCTGGCCGAGCCACCTACTACAGCCTGACCAGGGTCCCAGTCTCATGAGACTCAGGATCAGTGCCAGGGTCACTCACCCATACAGAAAGAGTATGGGTGTGAGACGTGAGACACGTCTCATGAGACCCATTGAGAGTCTCATGAGACTCCTCCTTCACTCACCCGAAAGGGGCCTGTCGTGAGCCACCACGACCGCACCGAATTCACCGCCGCACGAGACGCCGGACTAACCAAGCGGCACGCCACCCGAGTAGCCGGCACAAGCCAGTGCCACTACTGCGGGGACTCAGGCAACCGCTGTACCGGAGAGACGCTCGACCCATTGGCCGAAGTGAAGCTCTGCGCCAAGCACAGGGGGCTAGCGATTTCGGAATCCTGTTCCCGTTTCGCTACCCATCCCGAGACGGTTGTCTGGGGCACACCCATTGCTTGAGTACGCCGTCTACGTCAAGTCCCGCATCATCGCCAAGGGAGCAACGTCATGATCAAGAAGATCCTCACCACCACGCGGGAGTTGATCGAGGGTGCAGCCGTGGCGCTGGGCCTACTCGGTGGCTGGTGCTACCTCATCGAATACCTGACCCGCTGACGTGAGCCAAGGCTGGCAGGGCGGGAGCACCCGGCAGTGGCGCAAGCTGCGAGCCGTGGTGCTCCTGCGCGACCAGTACAAATGCCAGCTGCAGATCCCGGACGTATGCACAGGCACCGCCACCCACGTGCACCACATCCACGGCACGACCAACGGCATCATCGTTCCACCAGACCAACTGCAGGCAGCGTGCCGCGACTGCAATCTGCACTTGGGGGATCCGCAGAAAGTTCACAGCCTGGGGGCCAGGACACCCCTTGTACCTGTCTTTTCTCTCTCCCCGGACCTGGTGGTCCGTCCCGAGCTCTCCTGGGATCCGGACCGTCTGACCCATGAGTGGCTGGCGCCGTACCTCGATGTACCCGACGACGCGGCGGTTCCGCTGGCGATGTCTCCGGTACCGGAGGACGCGGTCGGCTCGTACGGCGCGGACGCGATCGACTGGATCGAGAACGTCGAGCGCAAGACCCTGCGCTGGTGGCAGCGGTTGGCGATCGTCCGCCAGCTGGAGCACCGCGAGGACGGCTCCCTGTGCCACCGGCTGGTGGTGGAGTCGGCACCGCGGCGTGCTGGGAAGTCCGTGCGGGTGCGTGGGGTGGCTCTGTGGCGGATGGCGCATACGGATCTGTTCGGCGAGGTGCAGACGGTCATCCACACCGGCAGCGACGTCGCGATCTGCCGGGAGATCCAGCGCGGGGCGTGGCGGTGGGCTGAGGAGGTCGCCGGCTGGCACGTGTCCCGTGCGAACGGCAAGGAGGCACTAGAGACCCCGGACGGCGATCGGTGGCTCGTACGGGCGCAGCTCGCCGTCTACGGGTACGACGTGTGCCTGGGGATCGCGGACGAGTGCTGGAACGTGAAGGCCGACACGATCTCGGAGGGCCTGGAGCCCGCGACCTTGGAGCGATCGTCTCCGCAGATCCACCTGACCAGTACGGCGCACCGGCGCGCTACGTCGCTGATGAAGGGCCAGTTGCAGGCGGCGCTGACGATGGAGGCGTCGGAGGCGCTGTTGCTGCTGTGGGCGGCGCCGGCGGGTGCCGACCCTGGTGATCCCGAGGTGTGGCGCGCTGCTAGCCCGCACTGGAGCGAGGACCGCCGCCGGATGATCGCGGACAAGTACGCGAAGGCCCTTGCAGGGGAGGCGGATCCGCAAGCTGACGACCCGGACCCGATGGAGGGCTTCAATGCCCAGTACCTGAACATGTGGCGGCTGACCGAGGCGAAGGTCGACCGCGGCGATCCGGTCATCTCGGCCGACGAGTGGGCCGATCTCACCGCCGAGCGACCCGAGGGGCCGCCAGTCGCTGCTGCGGTGGAGTCCTGGTTCGGCGACGGGGTCTCGGTGGCGTTCGCATGGAACGCCGCCGGTCGGGCCGTGATCTCGGTCGAGGACCTGCCGGACCTGGCCGAGGTGCCTGCCGCGTTGAAGCGGGTGGGGTTCACCCGTACGGCGACGGTGGGCGCATCCCTGCTGGAGGACCCGGCGCTGAAGGGTGTGCGGGCGCGTAAGGGGCAGGGGCGTGCAGGCGCGGCCGTGCAGGAGCTTCAGCGGCTGGCGGCGGAGGACGCGTTCCGCCATGACGGCGGGGAGCACCTCACGGGCCAGGTGCTGGCGGTGCGCACGATGCCCGGACCGGACGGTCCACGGGTGGTGTCCAAGGGCGCGGCTGATGCGGTCAAGGCTGCGGTGTGGGCGGCCACGGACTGCCGCCAGCGCCAACGGGCGGCGCTGGTCGTGTTGTAAACCCTCAAGTCGTAAATGAGGGTTACACTCGAAGTCGTGAGGTGGCCCTGGTCCCGTCCGGTGGAGGAGCGGTCGTCGTGGTCGATCAGTGACCCGGCGATGGCCGCCTTCTTCAGCGTCGGCCCGCAGAACCTGGCCGGCGTACCTGTGAACGAGACCACCGCGCTCGGCCTGTCGGCTGTCTGGCGCTCGGTGTCGCTGATCTCGGGCACCATTGCCTCGGTCCCGTTGAAGACCCTGCGCGACAAGGCCGGGCTCCGGGAGCAGGTGCCGTCATTCCTGGATAACCCCGGCGGCCCGGATGGCCCTACCGCGTTCGAGTGGGTGGAAACCGTGCTCGCTCACTTGGTCATCCACGGCAACGCCTACCTGGCACACGTCTGGAACCAGGCCGGCGCGCTGGTCGGCCTGGTGCCGCTGCACCCGCTCGGCGTCGCCCCGGAGTGGGAGAAGGTCGACGGTAAGCCGACCGGCCGGAAAGTCTTCAAGGCCACCCTGGATGACGGGGTCCGGACGTTCACGCAGGCCGAGATGACGCAGATCATGGCCCTGTCGCTGGACGGGCTGAAGGGTCTCTCGCCGATCACGGTCGCCCGCCACAGTCTCGGTACCGCGATCGCCGGCGACCGGGCCGCGGCCCGGATGTTCGGCAACGGCGCGATGGTCTCCGGTCTGGTGACGCCCGAGGAGGACGTCACCGAGGATGAGGCGAAGACGATCAAGGAGGGCCTGAAGGCCAAGGTCTCCGGAGTTGACAACGCCGGTGACATCGCCGTCGTCAACCGCAAGCTGAAGTTCACCCAGTGGTCCACCAGCAACGCGGATGCCCAGTTCCTGGAGTCCCGGCAGTTCTCCATCGAGGAGGTCGCCCGCTGGTACGGGATCCCTCCGTTCGAGCTGATGCAGACGGAGAAACAGACCTCCTGGGGTACCGGGATCGACTCGCAGCAGCGGGGCCTGGCCCGCACCGTGCTCTCCCCCTGGGGTCAGCGCTTCGAGCAGCGGCTATCCCGCCTGCTGCCCAAGAACCAGTTCGCCGAGTTCGACTTCGCCGGCCTGGAGCGCGCCAACCCCGAGGACGAGATCCGCCTCCTGCTGGAGCAGGTCGCGGGTGGGCTGCTGACGGTGAACGAGGCCCGGGCGATCCGCAACCTGCCTCCACTGCCTGAGGCCGCCCCTGAGCCGACGGAGACCCCGGAGGTAGCCGCGTGACCACCCTGACCCGTTACTCGGTCCTGTGCCGTTCCAGCATCGAGGGAGACACGCTGCACGGTCACGCGGCTGTGTTCAACCAGGTCGCCAAGGTTCCCGGCGGATACGAGCAGCTGAGCACCCGTGCGTTCGACCAGGTGCTGAAGAACCCCGACTCCGACCCGGTTGCCCTCATCAACCATGACCCACACCAGTTGCTCGGCCGCCAGTCGTCCGGGACCTTGCGGGTCCGCTCCGATGACGAGGGCCTTGCGTTCGAGGTTGACCTACCGGACACGTCGTACGCGAACGACCTGCGGAAGCTTGTTGCCCGCGGTGACATGACCGGCGCCTCGTTCGGGTTCATCCCCGGCGACGACGGCACCTGGACTCGCACTGCTGACGGTTCGCAGTTGCACACCATCAACACCATCACCCACTTGCGGGATGTGTCCCCTGTGACCTTCCCGGCCTACGCAGGCGCCGGTGTGGCGCTGCGCTCGTACGACCTCGGCCAGCCGTCCGGCCGGTCGCAGCTGATCCGCGCACGTGCGCGAGCCCTCGGAAGGGGTGCACGATGAAGACCATCGAGGAACTGCTCGCCGCGTTGCAGGCGATCCTTGACGAAGCCGGAACCGAAACGCTCAGCGATGACCAGGTGGAGCGGTACGAGAAGCTCGAGGTGGAGCTCGCCGCCATGCGCAAGGACGTGGAGATCCGCTCCCGGCAGACCGCGTACACCACCCCGGTTAGTGGCGCTCTCGGCGTCCACGTCGCCACCCCGAAGGAGGACGACACCCTGGAGCGGGCGTTCAACCACTACATGCGCACCGGCCAGCAGAACGCCGACATCGTCGAGCTACGGGCGCAGTCCGTGGGTACGGACGCGGCCGGCGGTTTCCTGGTCCCGGACGTCCTGCGGGACAAGATGGTCGAGCGGCTGAAGGCGTTCGGTGGCCTGGCCTCGGCGGTCGAGGAGATCACCACCAGCGGCGGGGAGACGCTGCGGTGGCCGACCCTGGACGACACCGCCAACTCCGGTGTGATCGCGGCTGAGGGCACCGCCCCGGCCTCCGGGGGCGCGGACCTGGTGTTCGGCGAGAAGACCCTGGGCGCGTTCAAGTACGTCGCCCCGGGCGCGACCAACCTCCCTCTGCGGGTCTCGGTGGAGCTGCTGCAGGACGCGGCGTTCGACATCGAGGGCCTGGTCACCCGCAAGCTCGGCGAGCGGATCGCCCGCAAGCAGGCGGTCGACTGGGTGACCGGCGCCGGCACGACCCTGCCGTTCGGTATCACCACCGGCACCTCCGGTACGGCGTTCACGTCGGTCGGCATCACCTACGCCGAACTGGTGGCCGCGGTGCACGAGGTCGACCCGGACTACCGGATGGGCGCCCGGTGGGCATTCAACGACGCGACCCTCGCGAAGATCGAGAGCATCGTCGACACCACCGGCCGCCCGATCCTGAACGACGCCAACGACGGCATCGCCACCGGCCCGAACAACAAGACCCTGCTCGGCTACCCGGTCGTCATCGATCAGGCGTTCGCCACCTACACCGACGGCGGCACCAACAAGTGGGGCGTGTTCGGCGATCTCAACGCCGGCTACGTCATCCGGCGCGTCAAGGACCTGACCCTGATCGTGAACCCGTACTCGCGGGCGAACGAGGGCCAGGTCGAGTACGTGCTGTGGGCTCGCGCCGACGGCACGGTCCAGGACCCGAACGCGTACCGCGTCCTCATCAACGCGGTGTAGCGGTGGCGGCGAAGAAGGAACCCACGATCCAGGATCTCGTCGACAAGCGTCGTGAGCTCATCGCCCAACTGGCCGAGGTCGACGCGCAGATCCGCGCCCGGCACGGCGAGAACCACAAGTAGCGAGAGGAGGCGGCAGAGATGCCCTGGGCACCCGATTACGTCAGCACGCCGGAGCTGAAGGGCTATCTCCGTATCAGCGACACCGCTGATGACACGGAGATCGCGTACGCCATCTCTGCCGCCTCCCGCGCCGTCGACCGGGCCACGAACCGGCAGTTCGGCCTGGTCGTCGCTGCGCAGGCCCGTAAGTACACGGCGCGGTGGGACAGGGACCGCGCCCGGTACGTCGTGGACATCGACGACCTGATGACCGTGACCGGCCTGGTGGTCACCGGTGAAAACGGTGCTATCGACGTGTTCGCCAAGGAGCCGGGCAACGCGGACCTGAACGGTGTGCCGTGGACGCGGCTGGTGGTCGACCCCACCTCGACGACGCTGCCCACCTTGAAGGAGGACGGCGTCACTGTCACAGCCCAGTTCGGCTGGACCACGGTCCCTGTCGCGGTGAAACAGGCGGCCCTGCTTCAGGCGGCTCGGTTCTTCACGCGGCGACAGGCTCCGTTCGGTGTCGCCGGCTCTCCCGAGCTGGGCTCGGAGCTGCGGCTGTTGGCCAAGGTCGACCCTGACGTAGCCGTGGTGCTCGGTCCGTACACCCGCTGGTGGAGCGCGGCCTGATGGACCTGGGTGCAGTGATGCAGGCCGTAGCGGACCGCATCGACACGATCGCGGACCTGCGGGTGTACGCCTACCCGCCGGGCACGGTCGCGCCTCCCGCCGCGGTCGTCACCTACCCCGGCACGCTCACCTACGACGCGACGTACGGCCGGGGCATGGACCGCATCCCTGACCTGACCGTGGTGCTGCTCGTCGGCAAGGTCAGCGACCGGGCATCCCGGGACCTGATCACCAAATGGGTCAAGGGATCCGGGGCCACCTCGATCAAGACCGTGGTCGAGTCCGGCACATACACGGCGTTCGACACGGTGCGTGTCACCGAGGTCACGTTCGACATCATCGCGGTCGGCGCGGTCGAGCACCTCGCCGCCACCTTCACGCTCGATATCGCAGGACAAGGAGCCTGACATGGCTGCGCTCACCGCCACTACACCCACGAACGCGGGCGTCGCGACTCCCGGTGCGGGCGTCGCTGCATCCGACACGATTGCCCGGTCCGTGATGGGGCCGAAGGGCTGCTATCTGGAGATCCTGAACGGCAACGCAGCCGTCGACAACATGACGATCTCCGACGCGAGTACAACGCCGACCGGAGCGGCCGCAGCGGCGAACGCGCCATCGGTCACCAACGGCACCAACAAGGTCTTCCACATCAAGCCGGATCAGGCGGCCCCCGCGACCGGCCTGGTCACTGTCACCCACTCGGTCACCACGACCGTCACCTACAAGCTCTACCCGGTCGGATAAGGAGACCCCGATGGCCTTCGTGCATGGGAAGAACACGTTCATCAGCTTGAACGCGGTGGACCTGTCGGCGTTCACCGACGCGTCTGAGCTGACCCGCAACTCTGACATCCACGACGTGACGACGTACGGCAAGCAGTCGCACGTCAAGGTGGGTGGTCTGCTCGACGGGAAGGGGTCGATGAGTGGCACCTACGACAACGCGGTCGGCGGGCCCCGCGGAACCATCGAGCCTCTGATCGGCACCAACGT
Source organism: Kribbella catacumbae DSM 19601 (assembly GCF_000372465.1). Classification (GTDB taxonomy): domain Bacteria; phylum Actinomycetota; class Actinomycetes; order Propionibacteriales; family Kribbellaceae; genus Kribbella; species Kribbella catacumbae. The sequence continues at coordinate 154,325 of NZ_AQUZ01000004.1, read as the reverse complement.
GACGCTGATCCGGCGGCCGGAGGGCACCGGTACTGGCCGGCCGCAGGACTCGGTAAACGTGGTTGTCGGCGAGTACGTCGAGACCAACCCGGTCGCCGACATGGTCAAGTGGAGTGTCGCGCTGGAGCTGTCCGACGAAGTCACCTCGACGAGCCAGCCGTGAGCGAGGACCTGAAGGCGCGGCTGCTGAAGCCTCGCCTGCCCGAGGGCACCGTCGCGCTGGAGTTCGGCACCGTCCGTGTACGTGGCCTGTCCCGCGGCGAGGTGTTCATGGTCCAGCAGTTGAAGGGGACCGAGCTGCAGGAACGCAGAACCCTTTCTCTGGGCATGCTCGACCCGGCGATGACCGAGGCCGAGGTGGGGCAGTGGCAGCGCAGCTCCCCGGCGGGTGAGATCGAGCCCGTCAGCGAGAAGATCCGCGACCTTTCCGGTGTCGGTGCGAGGTCCGAGAAGCAGGCGATGGCGACGTTTCGAGACGGACCCGACGACGGAGTTCGAGTTCCTGCTGGCGACGAAGCTGTCGATGACGGTGGGTCAGCTCCGGGAGCAGATGAGCAATGACGAGTTCGTGCAGTGGGGCGTCTACTACGCACGGATAGCGCAGCAGGAAGAGCTTGAGCGACTGAAGGGTGGAGGGGCATGACGGACGCGATCAAGATCGACGGCCTGGCCGAGTTCACCCGGAACCTGAAGAAGCTCGACAGCGACCTGCCGAAGGCGCTCCGGATGGCGTTCAACGCCGCCGCCGAGGTCGTGGTGACCGATGCCCGGCAAGGCATCCCGACCAAGTCCGGCAAGGCCAAGGCGTCGGTGAATGCCCGGTCGACGGCGTCCGCGTCCCGTGTCGTCGGCGGATCCAAGCGCGTCCCGTACTACCCGTGGCTCGACTTCGGTGGCCGGGTCGGCAAGGGCCGCTCGGTCAGCCGGCCGTTCATCAAGCACGGCCGCTACATCTACAACGCCTACTTCGACAACCAGGCCCGGTACGCCGAGCTCGTGGAGCAGGCGCTGCTGGATGTGGCCCGCCAAGCAGGGATCGAGGTCGACTGATGGCCGGCAAACCACAGGTCACGCTCACCTTCGCGGGTGACTCGACCAAGCTCGAATCTGCATTCGACAAGGTCGGATCGTCGGCCCGCAAGATGGACACCGACGTCGGCGCGGCATCGAAGTCTGTCGGTGAGTCGGCATCGTCGTTCGACACCGTCGGGGAAGCAGCCGACGGAGCGGAAGGCAAAGCCCAGGGTTTCTCCGACACCCTGACCGGCACCAAGGACGTGATGGGCGGCGTAGGCGAGATCGCCAGAGGCAACCTGTTCGAGGGGTTCGTGATGGCCGGGCAGGGTGCCGCTGATCTGGCGGGCGGTATGGCGTCGTTCATGATTCCGGCGCTGAAGAACGGCGTGACGTGGATCAAGTCCACGACCATCGCACAGCGGGCGATGAACGTCGCCATGCGCGCCAACCCGATCGGGCTGGTGATCACAGCACTGGTCCTGCTGGGGACCGGGCTCGTGCTGGCCTACAAGAAAAGCGAGACCTTCCGCAGAATCGTGAACGGTTCTTTCGGTGCGGTGCGGGATGTTGCCGTGGGCATCTTCAACTGGATCCGGGGCAACTGGCAGGCGCTGTTCGCGGTCCTGACCGCGCCGTTCTCCCTGATGGTGAAGCCGATCTGGAAACACCGCGACTCGATCCTGGGCGCGATCAAGGCGGTGCCGGGAGCCATCGCCGGATTCATGCGCGGGGTCGCCGGCACGATCACCGCGCCGTTCCGTGCCGCCTTCGATGGCGTGCGGAACGCCTGGAACAGCACGGTCGGCGGCAAGGGCTTCAGCGTGCCGTCGTGGGTGCCGAACATCGGCGGCAAGGGCTTCACGATCCCCTACTTCCACAGCGGCGGCATCGTGCCTGGCGGCATGGGTTCCGAGACGCTGGCGATGGTCAAGGCCGGTGAGCGGATCACCGGCGGCCGCAACAGCGGTGGCGCTGTGACTCTCGTGCTGAAGCCTGACGGCACCGCGGCCGGGCGCGTACTCCTTGAGCTTCTCCGCAAGTCGATCCAGGCTGAGGGCGGCAACGCACAGGTGGTGTTGGGCCAGTGAGCAACGAACTGGTCGAGATGCTTGTCGACGGCACATGGACCGAGGTCACTACCGACGTCCGCACGGCCAGCGAAATCACGATCATCCGTGGAAAGGGTGAGCTGGCCGCACAGGCTGGCCCGTCGTCTTGCTCGCTGACGCTGAACAACCGTGACGGCAAGTTCTCCCCGCGCAACCCGGTCGGCACGTACTTCGGGAAGATCGGCCGCAACACCCAGATCCGGGTAGCCAAGAAAGTCGACGCTGCCTTCGATGCCTACAGCAACACCTCGGGGACAGGCGACCTGTCCTGGACGCACACCCCGGTCGGTACGCCCACCGGGGTAGCGGTCTGGATCTGGCAGTACAACACCACCACGAACCAGATCGCGTCGGTCACCTACGGCGGGGTCCCGATGACGCTGAAGACGAACGGGCTGTTCACGCTGCAAGCCGTGAACGCGGTCGGCTACATGTACTGGCTCAACCGCAACATCCCGACCGGCCCGCAGACCATCGTGGTCGACACCACCGCAGTCATCGGCCGGCAGGCGTCCGCGGTCAGCTTCACCGGCGGCTCCAACTGCGAACTCGACAACAACCAGTTCGCCTACAGCGGCGCCACGCCGTCCGCGAACCCCGGCATGGGCCTGACCGTGTTCAAGCGCGCCGTGCTGGTCGGGTCCCTGCTCAGCGACCTGGACGACGGCTCGACCATCGCCGTCACCGGAGGCTTCACCCAGCTCGGCGAGCACGACATCGGCACCGAGACAGTCAACGTGATGCGCGCCGGCATCCAGACCCCCGCGAGCTACGGGATCAACTGGACCGCGGCCTCCGCCGGCTGGGGAATCATGGCCGCCGCGGTCCGGGCCGTGTCGTACCGGTTCCTGGGTGAGATCCCCGAGCTACCGCCACGGTGGGACCTGTCCCACAAAGAGGCATGGGTGCCGATCACAGCAGCCGGGATCCTGCGGCGTCTCCAGCAGGGCAACGAGCCAGCAAACATCGGCCTGCGCGAGTACATCCTGTCCAAGCCGCAGTCCCTGACGTCCTATTGGCCGCTGTCCGGTGCCGAGGGCACCAAGTTCTCGATCAACCTCGGCAAGACGTGGGAGGGCAGTACCCGGTTCTTCCCCGAGTTCACCCCGTCGTTCACCTACGGCAAGGACCTGGGGGCGCCGTGGCTCGGGTCGGCGCTGGAGATCAACGCGACCGGCAACGTCTCGAACATGCGCGGCGACGTCGGCACCGGCGAACAGTCCGGGGTCGCGCTCGACTTCGTCTGGCAGAGCACGGCGATGGGTGTCCTGACGGCGCAGGTTGCCGACTACAACGACAACCGGTGGGCCGTCGTCCTCAACACCTCCACCGATGACGGGACCGCACAGGTCAGCTTCACCGACCCGTCCGTGGGGCCGATCGGCTTCTCAGCCACTGGCGTCCTGGCCGCGTTGCAGGACCAGGAGGTCCACTACTGCCGGTTGCAGATGATCGTGGTCGGCGCCGACACCAACTTTGAGCTGTTCATCGACGGCATCTCGGTCGATACCGGGACCATGGCCGGCTACAAGTGGCTCGGCACCGGCACCTGCCGCTTCTACTACTCGCGGTACGTGAACCAGACCTACGTCAACCTGGCGCACGTCATCGTCTGGTCCGAGGCGAGCCCGGCGAACATCCCGTCCGCTGCTGACGTTTCCGCCGCGGTGCAGGGGTACGCCGGCGAGACCGCAGGTGAGCGGATGGAGCGGGTTGCCGGGCTCGCAGACATCGACCTGACGATCGTGGGCGCCGTCGCCGACACCTCCGGCATGGGTGTGCAGTTCGCCGAGCCGACCCTGGCCCAGATCCGCGACGCCGAGGCCACCGACCTCGGCGTGCTCACCGAAGCCAGAGACGCGCTGGAGCTGCTCTACCGCTCACGTGCGTCGCAGTACAACCAGACCCCGAAGCTGACAGTCGACTACTCGGCCGGGCAGGTGGCGCCACCGTTCGAACCGGTCGACGACGACGCGAACACCCGCAACGACGTCACCGCCTCCCGCCGCAACGGCGACGCCTTCAGGGTCACCAAGACCAGCGGCGCGCTGTCGATCCTGAACCCCCCGAACGGCGTCGGCCCCTACCCGGACGAGATCCAAGTCAACTGCGAGAGCGACGCGCAGCTGCCGACCTACGCGGCCTGGTTGCTGAACCTGGGCACCCTCGACAAACTCCGGTTCCCCACGCTGACCGTGAACCTGGCGGCACCCGCCGCGGCTGCGCTCGCCACGGCCGTACTCGCCACTGACGTCGGCGACCTGATCCGGATCACGAACCTGGATGCCATCGGCATCTACGACGACCTCGACGTGCTGGTGGTCGGCTACTCCGAGACGATCGGCCCGGTCGTGCACGAGATCACCTTCGGCCTGGTCCCCGCCGACCTGTACGCACCCGCCGTGTACGCCACCAGCGAAACCGTCGGCACGGGCCGCTACGACACCTACAGCAGCGCGCTGGTGTCCGGGGTGACGAGCTCGGCGACCTCGCTGTCGGTGTCGTCGCAGCGCACCGTGTGGACCACCACCGCGGCGTCGTTGCCGTTCGACATCATGATCGGCGGCGAGCGGATCACGGTCACCGCCATCACTGGCGCGACGTCGCCGCAGACCTTCACCGTGACCCGCGCAGTGAACGGAGTCGCCAAATCCCACCTGGCGTTAGCCGACGTCAGCCTGTACCCGACACCCCGATACGCACTGTGAAAGGAGCCTCGACATGGGCCAGCTAGCTGGGGACCGGATCATCGCACCCGGAGACCCGAACCTGCAGATCATCACCGCTACCGGTGACTGGACCCGCCCGGCCGGGATCCGCGGCGCCTGGGTCCGTGTCGTTGGCGGCGGCGGGGCCGGAGGTGGCTGTATCGGCGCCGGGTCCGGGCAGAGCGAGGGCGGGTACGGCGCCGGCGCCGGCGTCTCGGAGCGGTTCTACCTTGCGTCCGAGCTGGATGCCACCGTCCCCTGCGTCATCGGCGCTGGCGGCACCGGCGTGTCAGGGGCGGCAGGCAACAGCGGCGGTACGTCATCGTTCGATCCGGCGTCGGGTCCAGCGATCTCGGCGACCGGAGGGACCGGCGGGGCCGCGATGACCTCGACAACCGGTAACGGGGTCGCGAACGGCGGCACCCAGGGGGTCGGCGTGGGCGGCACCGTCAACATCTCCGGCGCCGCTGGCGGGAAAGGCCGTGTGCTGGCCGGGCAGCCTGTCCTGACGTCCGTTGGAGGCGCGGCAGCCGAGGGCATGGGAGGCGGCGCCCGGAGCCTCACAGCGGCCGGCACAGGGATCGCCGGGCAGAACTACGGCGGCGGAGGCGGCGGCGCCTACGGCACGACCACCAACCAGACCGGAGGCGCCGGCGCACCCGGCGCCGTGCTCATCCTCACGGTGTTCTGATGGGCATCGAGTGGGTGGTGACGATCGGTGCTGTGTGCGCCGCGCTTATCCCGGTCACGCTGGTTGCCCGTGGCATCTACCGGGCGTGGAAGCGGGTTGACGCGTTCCTCGAGGACTGGAACGGCGAACCGGCCCGGCCGGGCCGAGCCGAGGTGCCGGCCATGCCGAAACGGATGCAGCTGGTCGAGGACCGGCTGACGAAGCTGGAGGAGGCGGTACACCGTGGCTGACTGGTATCTCGCGGCGTCCCTCGTCGCGTTGCGCACCGAGATCAACCGGCGATGGCCGGACCGGGACAAGGCCAGTGACGGCGCCCTCGGGGACGCTTCACACGCGGCCCGGCCGTCCGACCACAACCCCGACTGGGACGCCGGCGGCGTGGTCCGGGCGATCGACGTCGACAAGGACGGCATCGACGTCCAGGAGTTGCTCGACGCGGTTGTGCGGGACCCCCGGGTCGCCTACGTCATCTGGAACCGGCGCATCGCCTCGGCGACCGACGACGGCCAGCCCTGGGACTGGGAGCCCTACAACGGCACCAACCCGCACGACAAGCACGTGCACATCAGCATCAAGCACACCAAGGCGGCAGAGACCGACACAACCCGCTGGTTCGAGGAGGACGACATGCCGTACACCGAGACACAGCTCCGGGCGATGATGCAGGCCGAGATCGAGGAGTACATGAAGCGGTTCTGGGTCGAGCCGACCGGAACCGGCACCGCGATCCGTGCCCAGCTCGACCGCATCGAGGCCAACCAGTCCTGACAGACAGCAGCGCCCGCCATCCCTCATGGCGGGCGCTGCGTGCAGTACTAGGCGGTGCGGTCAGTCCAGGTGTGTGTGCAACCTGTGCAGCGGTGGATGTCATGCTCACCGAGCTTGAAGCAGCGGTGGCTGAGATGACCGGTGTTGACGAGCCCCTGTCGGCTTGACTCAGCCTGGCACTCGTTCCGGTCTTCGGCAGGTTGTGCCAGCACTCCGACTGGCTCCCGCCCGGTCATGCCTCGCCTGCCCTTGACGAGAGGGCAGGCGGGCGACCGGAGAGTTGGTAGGCGGCGCACGCGGGCGCGCCTGTCTGAGATGATGCATTCACGGCGTTCTCCAGACTCAGTGGAGGATGTCGAGGCGGCGGGTTCCAGTTGGCGCTGGGCCCGTCGCCGCTCTCCCGGCGGGAGAGATTAGGGGCAGGTTATCGCTGACCTGCATGGACTGTCACCACGGGGGGACCGGGCTGGACCGCCGGTGGCCGCACCTCGGGTGAGTAGTTCGGCTCACCTGAGAACAGGCCGACAGCGACCGCCAGACCAGCCGCTACCAGCGCGGCTGTCAGCGCAGCGGCTCTCATGACCGCACCCACAGGCCGACGAAGAAACCGAGCGCGAACGCGAACCCCGCGATCAGCACCAACTCGACCAGGGGCATCGACACCCGGATCGCCTCGGCGGTCACTTGCCCTCCACCTCGGCGAGCTCCAGGTTGATGAACTCGATGTACGCCTTCAGCGCGTCCTCGACGTCGCTCCAGTCCATCTCGGTCGGGTCGAGGCGCGACTCCCAGCCGGCCTCGTAACCCTGGTCGTACGCCCACCGCTCGGCCTCGGTGGCGGTCTCGAAGTCGTACGTAGGCAGGCCGTCGTTCGCTGCCGGTGGCGCCAGGAGCTGGCGCACCTTCCGGACGGCGGCGGCATCACCGTGCTCGGTGACAAAGATGCGCTCGATCGCTTCGATGATCTGGTGGTCAGTTAGCTTTGTTCTCACGGTCGGACTCGCTTTCCGGTCGAGGGACCGTCCGGAGATTGCACCTCCTGGCGGTCCCGCTGGTGCAGGATATTGGCGTGCATAGCGCTGCGTGACTCGCAGTCTGGATAGCCTGTTGGCATGACGCTCGGGACCCGGATAGCTACCTGGAATGTGAACTCGGTGAAGCAGCGGATGCCGCGGTTGCTGGGCTGGCTGGACGAGCGGCAGCCCGACGTCGTCTGTCTGCAGGAGACCAAGCTGGCGGACGACGCGTTCACGAAACTGCTGGGTGACGAGCTGTCCAGTCGCGGCTACGAGACAGCCCTGTACGGCGAGGTGCAGTGGAACGGTGTCGCGCTGCTGTCCAAGGTCGGTCTGGAAGACGTCGTCACCGGCGTCGCGGAAGCGCCAGGCTTCCCCAATCCAGAGGCGCGAGCCGTCGCCGCGACCTGTGGAGGGATCAGGATCCACTCGTTGTATGTGCCGAACGGGCGGGTGCCGGACTCGGATCATTACCTCTACAAGCTTGCGTGGCTCGCCGCGTTGAAAGACGTTGTCGCCTCGGGACCGGCCGAGCAGATCGTCTGTGGTGACATGAACATCGCGCCGACCGATGCCGACGTCTTCGACCCCGCGGCCTACGTCGGATCGACGCACGTGACCGCGCCGGAGCGACAGGCACTCGCCGACCTGATGTCGACCGGGCTGCACGATGTCGTCCGCGACCGCTGGCCGGCCGAGCGGGTGTTCAGCTACTGGGACTACCGCGCCGGCATGTTCCACCAGGACCTCGGCATGCGGATCGACCTGATGCTCGCGTCCGAGCCGGTGGCCGAGCGGGTGAAGGCGGCCTGGATCGACCGGAAGGCGCGCAAGGGCACCGGCCCGAGCGACCACGCGCCGGTGATCATCGACCTGGACACCGCGCCGGACGGCGACCTCGGTCCGGTCGTACCGCCGCCATCGGCACCACGCGGCGGGAAGAAGAAGTCCACCAAGCTTCCCCAGAACCGCTGAAGTGAACGGCCTCCGCCTAGCCGCCGTCGCGGGCGCGCTTGTACTGACGATCGCCGGTTGCACCGAGGACAAGGCCGCGTCGCCACCCCAGCCGGTGGCGTGGACGAAGGTCGAGTTGCCGGCCGAGCCCGTAGTACTGACCGGGCATGGCGACGAGTTGCTGATCGGGCTGCGCGATCGCAAGGCGAAGGTCGTGCCCAGACTGCTGCTGCAGCAGGCGAACGGCAGTCGGCAGGAGATCAAGATCGAGGCCAAGAGCCCGTACGCGATCGAGGCGACCTGGCAGTCGATCGCGTACGACGGTCAGCGGTTGCTCGCCCTGGGTGGTGCCTCAGGTGGTGCCCACTCCAACACCCGCTGGACCGTGTGGACCGGCTCCGCGAAGGCGCTGACGGAGTACCCGCAGGAGTTCAACACCTTCGGCGGGCAGACCGCGGGAGCCCTGTACTCCGCGATCATCACGCCGGCCGGTCAGGCCTTGGCCGGCTCGTGGGGGAGCGCGCAGACCGGGCTGGACGGGGCGGTCTGGTTGCCGCAAGGGAGCACCAAGTGGGTGCGGCAGCCTTCGGCGAAGACCGTGCTGGAGAGCGTGCCGGCGCTGTTGCTCAGCCCGAACTACGGCACTGCAGCCGGCAAGGGCATCCTGCTGACCGGCTCGCAGGTCCGGCTCGCGCCGAACGTGGTCCAGCAGGAGGCGGCCGTCTGGCGATCGACCAGCGTCAACCAGGGCTGGAGCCGGGTCGTACTCCCGGAGCTGGGCGGTCGCAGTCAGGGCAATACAGCGTCCTGTACTACGGCCACCGCCTGCACGATCTCCGGTTTCGTCGACAACAAGCTCGCGATCTGGCAGATCGACGGTAGTCAGGGCAAGCGGCTGCAGAACGTGCCGGCGATCGCCGTCGGCGACAAGGACAAGCTGCCGCCGCCCGTCGACGACAACGGGCACCTCTACCAAGTGATTGCTGAAGGCAACAAGGTGAAGGTGGTCAGCGGGCACGACGGCAGTTGGACGGTGCAGGAGTCGACCGGGCCGGAGGGCGTGGTGAAGGACGCCGCACTGGTCGGCAAGACGCTCTACCTGCTGGCCGGTCCCGCCGACCGGCCCGCTTCGCTGTGGAAGACCACTCTCAGCTGAGCAGGCCTCGCACGTACGCCGCTTGGCCGGCATGCTCGAGGTCGTCGCCCAGCACGCTGATGAGGCGGACTCCGAGCGTCACCGGTGGGTTCCAGTTCGTGTCGACGATCCGGTCGAGGTCGTCGTCGGTCAGACCTTTCAGGTACTCGAGGCTGCGGGCGTGCACGGCGTCGTAGTACCCGAGTAGTTGCTCGGCCGACAGTTGCACCGCGGCGACGTCGTCGGAGGTGTGCCCGTAGCCGGTGTCGGCGGCGTCGAACGGGAGACCGAGTCGCTCATGCCAGCCGCCGGTCGTGTACACCTGCTCATACCCGCCCGCGTTGGCTAGGTGGTCGTCCTGGATCCGGGTGAGGTGCCAGATCATCCAGCCGATCGAGTTGCCGGTCTGCTCGGGCCGGGTGGCGAGCGCCTTGTCGTCGAGGCCGTCGACGGCTTCCCGCACGACCTCCTCGATCCGGCCGAAAGCATCGAGCAGCAGTTCGCTGGTGTTCATCGAAATTCCCCTTCATCACGCGGACCCCGCCAGGCTACTGGCCGCCTCGGACAGTTCCGGCGCACCCGACAATTCTGTTGACCAAGGCGATCTGTTCGCGTTGGCTCGCGAGGTGACCATCGAACGAACGAATCCCGACGGACTGCATCCGACACCCGGCTACCACCATCTGACGAAGGTGCACGCGGACACCTTGATCTACCTTGCGGGCCAGTGCCCGTTGGACCCGTCCGGCGTGCTTGCCGAGGGCGGGTTGGCCGGGCAGACAGCGCAGGTCATCGACAACATCCTGATCGCGCTAGCCGCTGCGGGTGCTACCCCGGAGGACGTGGTGCGGACGGTCATCTACGTGAACAGCGCCGACCGGTCCGACCTGGCCGGGGTTTGGGCGCAGCTCAGCGAGTCGCCCCTTGCCCCGGCCTTCACGTCCGCCAGCACGCTCCTCGGCGTCGCCCAGCTTGGCTTCCCCGGCCAACTCGTCGAGATCGACGTCACCGTGGCTCTCTGAGGTCGTGGCTGTTGCGGTCTAGTGTTGTCAGGACATTCGTCTCGAGCGAGGAGCAGTCGTGGAATACCGCACTCTGGGCAGCAGCGGCACTGTCGTTTCCACCTACGCGCTGGGCACGATGACGTTCGGCAACGAGACCGACGAGGCCGGCTCGCATGAGCAGCTCTACCGGTACGTCGAGTCCGGCGGCAACTTCGTCGACACGGCCGACGTCTACACGGCCGGCGCCTCGGAGAACATCATCGGCAGCTGGCTGGCAAAGTCGGGCGCGCGCGAGACCGTAGTACTGGCGACCAAGGGGCGGTTCCCGATCGGGGACCTGCCGAACGATGTCGGTACGTCGCGGCGTCATCTGCGCAAGGCGCTCGACGCGTCACTGACCCGGCTCGGGGTGGATCACGTCGACCTGTACCAGCTGCACGCGTGGGACCCGATCACGCCGCTTCAGGAGAGCCTGAGCTTCCTGGAGGACGCAGTACGGGCCGGGAAGATCCTGTACGGCGGGGTGTCGAACTTCACCGGATGGCAACTGCAGAAGGCGTGCGACCTGATCGACCGGCGCGGCTGGTCGCCACTGGTCACGCTGCAGCCGCAGTACAACCTGCTGGTGCGGGAGATCGAGTGGGAGATCATCCCGGCCGCGCAGGAGAACGGTCTTGGCCTGCTGCCGTGGTCGCCGCTCGGTGGCGGCTGGCTGACCGGCAAGTACTCCTTCGACGAGGAGCCGACCGGCGCGACCCGGTTGGGTGAGGACTCGAACCGCGGCGTCGAGTCCTGGCATCGGCGCAGCCAGAACCAACGCGTCCGCGACGTCGTCGAGGCGGTCCGCGTGATCGCCGAAGCTCGCGGTATCTCGATGGCCCAGGTCGCACTCGCCTGGCTCGTCGACCGGCCGGCGATCACGTCGGTGATCCTCGGCGCCCGCACCACCGCGCAACTCGACGACAACCTCGCCGCGGCCGACCTGCACCTCACGGCCGAAGAAACCGAGCATCTCGACCATGCCAGCAACCCGGGCGCGGCCGACTACCCGTACGGCGGCCCCGGCACCACCCAACGCGACCGCCCGATCGAAGGCGGCCGCGGCTAACCAGCCACGGCCAGCCCCAAAGCCAGTTGAGGTACTTCGCAGGGCCAACCCGCAGGCAGGGGCAGCCCCAGAGCCCGCTAGGCGGTTCGGGGAGGTGCTTCAACGAGGCCGCCCGTAGGCACGGCCCGGAGCGAAGGCGCGGACGGCGGCGCACGCACGACCCGGCCCCGATGCCTCGACACGCCGAGGGAAGCGTTTGCTGGCCGGAGATGGGTATGCGCGGACGTCCGGATCCTCCCGATGTTGTGCCCAGGGCACTGGTCGCCGCCGACCTTTCGGCCGCGAGCCCACCAGTGGTGGGCTCGGACCCCTAACGGCGACCTTGAACAAGGTCTGCCCTGTTCAAGGTCACCAGAAGGTGTTCAAGCCCACCACTGGTGGGCTTGCCCGCCGGCTGACAGAGCGCGGCTAGTCGGGCAGTACGCCGGACCAGACCACGCCGAGCGCGAGACAGGCGAGCGTGACGATCCCGAAGAAGCCAACCCAAAGGATCGCCGGTACGCCGGTCATTCGCCGAAGCTGATCCGCATCGGAGCTGCGGCCGCCGCCATACCGGCGGGAGCGCTGCAGCTCCAGCACCGCGCGTGGAGCGGCGAGCAAGAGGAACCAGGTCAGGAGTTGCGCGAAACCGGACTGCACCTGCTCCGATCCCCACCAGGAAACCGCGAACACCAGAGCGCCGAACGCGACGACCGACCAGAGGCCGAAGAGGTTGCGGATCTGGAGTAGCAGCAGGAGAAGCGCGAGGAGGAGCCCCCAGAGGAGGGCGACGGCGTACCCGCGGCCCAGGACGAAGGCCGCCCCCAGACCGAAGAGTGCAGGACCGGGGTAGCCGGCCAGCAGGACGGCGATCATGCCGGCACCGTCTGGTTTGCCGCGCGAGACCGTCACGCCCGACGTGTCGGAGTGCAGCCGGATGCCGGCGAGCTGACGGCCGACGAGAAGTGCGATGAGGCCGTGGGCGCCTTCGTGGGCGATGGTGACCACCTGCCGCGTCTGGCGCCAGATCGGGCGCCAGGCGATGAGGAGCAGCGCGACGACGGCAGTGCCGATCACCACTGTCACCGAAGGATCCGGCTGCGTGGTCGTGATGTTGTCCCAAACCTCACCCATCAGCCCATCCTTACAGGCAGGTGGTCAAGCCTTGCAAGCTGGTGGTCAGCCCTCGGCGCTGGTGCTCCCGAAAGCCGCGGCGGCGACGGTCGAGGAGATCGAGCGGGCCGGCGGGACCGCGTACGCCGTACGGGCGGAGCTGGGTGTGGACGATGACGCCGAGACGCTCTTCGCGGGAGTCGAATCGATCCTGGCCGGGCGGCCGCTCGACATCCTCGTCAACAACGCGGCGGCCGCGCCGGCGGGACCGCTCGGAATCACGACCCGGGCGGAGTTCGACCACCTCTTCGCGGTGAACGTGCGAGCGCCGTACTTCATCATCCAGCGGGCCTTGCCGCTGCTGCCCGAGGGCGGCCGCGTCATCAAGCTCTCGTCCGTGGCGACCCGGATGGCGAACCCGGGTCAGACCTCGTTCGCGATGACGAAGGGCGCGATCGAGACGATGACGATGACCTTGGCCAACCAGCTCGGCGTCCAGGGGATCACGGTGAACGCGGTCGCGCCCGGCGCCACCCGGTCGGCCACCAATGGAGCGAGCTTCGACGCCCCGGGTCTGGTCGCCCAGATCGCCGCCGGGACAGCCCTCGACCGTCTGGGCGAGCCCGGCGACGTCGCCGACATCGTCACCTTCCTCGCCTCCGACGAGGCGCGCTGGATCACCGGTCAGGTCATCGACGCCAGCGGTGGTTTGTTCCTGGGCCCTCGTATTCCTTAGCTCCAAGGGATGTGGACGGTCACCCGCTCGCGCAGTTGCTCGCTGAGCAGCCAAAGCTCGTTGGTGGCCGGCCAGTACGCCAGGTTCTCCGTGTTCTTGGGGGCCTTCGTCCACACGCTGGTCGACACCCCGCCGGTACCCCGATGCAGGCAGCTCGGGTAGTCCACGCCATCCCCGATGTTGTCCGCGTACTCCGGGCAGACCCCCGCGACGACGAACTTCCCGGCGTACGAGACAGCTCCCTGCATCCCCCAAACCGGCGAGTTGAAAGCCTCGCTGGCCTGCACGACTCCCGAACCGTTCACCACCGGAAGGCCGGTCGCCTTGTCGACGGGCCAGCGAACGATCCGTCCACCGCCCCGCTGGGTGTGCTCCGCGGCCACGAAGGACCCAGTGCCCGAGTGATCAAGCCCGAGACTCGCAAAGCACGGCTTCACGCCCGTGGTGTTGGCGCATCCGCCACCCGCATACCAATAGGCCCCGGTCTGCGGCAACGCAAAGGCATGCCACAACGCGTGATACTTGCCGTCGGCACCTAATCCGACTTCGCCCGTGCTGGTGTCGGTCCGCCAGATGTGCCGCAGGTCGAAAGTACGCAGTACCGACCCGCCCGTGGCGACGACGAGCGTGTTGCCCGACCAGTACATCCCGTGCCCATGCCCGGCGATCGCCGCGAAGTTGCCGGTACTGGTCGGCTCGACCAGCAGCACGTGCCGGTACTTGTAGGTGGTCAGATCCAGGAACGACACCCGGATCGCACTGTCGTTGCCGTTGTGCCAGGTGGCGGCCGCGATCCGGCGGGCGCCACCGCCGGGCTGGGCATCGCCCGACCCGGTGAAGCCTTGCGGGATCCAGACGTTCGCGTCATCGTCCTCGCCGTCCTGCCAGCAGAACCCCTGCGGATTGAGAGACGCCGTCAGGTACGTCGGATGGCACAGGTTGCGCCCGGTCCGGTTGGATGCGGCCAGTACTTCGGTAACGCCGACCGGCGCGAGTCCTGGCTTCTGCTCCAGCGCGGCGATCCGGGCGCCGTACGTCGCGAACGTGTCGCCCGTGACGAGCTGGAACCCGGACGCGTCGATCCGGGGGAACGTAGCGGCTGCCTCAGCCAGAGCCGGCGCAGTACAGACGCCGGTCACCACCGCGATGGTCAACACCAAACGTCTGATCCTCATGTCTTCGATGGTTGTCGAACGAGCCGCCGTTGGCCACGAGGACAACGAGGCGTTGACATCGCCCAGACGCCGCCGCACGGTGGAGGAACCGCGGCTCAGGGGAGGGGCCGCCTTTTTTGGGGGGAAGTCATGTCGCGAACTCGCAAAGCCACCGCCACCACTCGCAAAGCAGTCGCCACGCAGGAAGCCGCCGCCGTCCCGTTGCCGCAGTTCCTCGAATCAGCCGGATCGCTGTCGCTCGGTCAGCGCAAGTTGCTCGTCGACCAGGCCCTGTTGGTGCTCGAGCAGAACTACGTGCACCTGCCGCTCAAGGCCGCGATGCACGCTGTCAATCCCTTGCAGCGTTTGCGAGTGATGCGATCCAGGATGGAACGCCAGACGGCCGAGACGATGGAGGCCGAGTGGATCTTCCACCGGCGGATGTCGAGCGTCTTCCACTCGGTGCGGGATCTGCACACCAACTACCTGCTGCCGGCGCCGTTCGCGGGCAAGATCGCCTTTCTCCCGTTCATGATCGAGAAGTGCTTCGACCAGGCCGGCGAGCACTACCTGGTCACCCGGACCGTCGTCGGCTACACCGCCGAGCAGTTCGGGGCCGGTGCCGAAGTGACGCACTGGAACGGTACGCCGATCGCTCGGGCGGTCGCCCTCAACGGTGCCCAGTTCGCCGGCAGCAACGATGTCGCGAACCTGGCTCGCGGACTCGAGTCGCTGACGTTGCGCCCGCTGGTGGTCCAGTCGCCACCGGACGAGGACTGGGTGACCATGAGCTACCTCGGTCTCGACGGATCCGCCCGGGAACTGCGCGAGCAGTGGAAGGTGACGACCAACCTGCCGCCGATGACCGATCTCGACGCGCTCACCCCGGCCTCGGCGTCGATGGGGGTCGACCTCGACTCCGACGAGAAGGCGCGCGCCAAGAAGGTGCTCTACGTTCGCGAGGTGATCGAGCTGGAGAAGGGCAAGAGCTCGGCCGAGCTGGCCGAACCGCAGGCAGTCGGTGCGGCGGACCTGCCGACGACGATGCCCGGCGTCTTCCGCGCCCGCGAGGTGGTCACCGCGCACGGCACCTTCGGCCAGCTGCGCATCTTCACCTTCAGCGTGAACGACCCGATCGCCTTCCGCGACGAGTTCGTCCGGCTCGCCGCCGCGCTGCCACAGAACGGCCTGATCGTCGACGTCCGCGACAACGGCGGCGGGCACATCTTCGCCAGCGAGTTCACCCTGCAGACGATGACGCCGCGCGGGATCTCGCCCGAGCCGGTGCAGTTCATCAGTACGCCGCTCAACCTGCGGCTCTGCCGGCGGCACAAGGACAACCCGTCCGGCATCGACCTCGGTCCCTGGTTCGACTCGCTCGACCTGGCCACCGAGACAGGCGCCGGGTACTCCGCTGCGAAGCCGATCACCCCGGAGGACGGTGCGAACGCGATCGGCCAGACGTACTACGGCCCGGTCGTTCTCATCACCGACGCGCGCGTCTACTCGGCGACGGACATCTTCGCGGCCGGGTTCGCTGATCACCAGATCGGTCACATCCTCGGCGTCGACAACAACACCGGCGCGGGTGGCGCGAACGTGTGGACCCACGGATTGCTCGCCGCCCTGCTCAATGAGCCGCAGCCGCCGGACCCGACCTCGCCGTACGAGGCACTGCCGAACGGCGCGAATCTCCGGGTCGCGATCCGCCGGACCCTGCGCGTCGGCGACCTGTCCGGTACGCCGGTCGAGGACCTCGGCGTACGGCCAGACTCGACCCACCAGCTGACGCGCGCTGACCTGCTCGAAGGCAATGTCGATCTCCTCGACGCCGCCGGCGCGCTGCTCGCGGCGATGCCGAACCGCCGGCTCGACGTCTCCACCTCACTCGCCGGTACGACGCTGACCGTCGAGCTGGACGTGGAAGGCCTCGACCGGGTCGACCTGTATGTCGACGACCGCCCGATCAGCTCCGAAGACCTGACCGGAGCCCCGCTCAGCATCGCCATCACCGACGTCGCCCCCGGCCAACTCCTTCGCGCCGACGGCTACGCCACCGGCACCCTGGTCGCCTCCCGCCGCCTGCACGTCTAACCCACCGCTCGACTTTGAGCACCCGCCAGTCGTCGTACTGGCGGGTAGCTGGCTGGCGGGTGCCCAAGGTCGGCATCGGGTGCCCAGTGGGTTAGGCAAAGTGTGATCTCGTTCATATTCTTCGCAACTATCAGCAAGTTGCGATAATTTGAAAGAGGAGAAATGCGGTCGGGATCACACTGGAAAACGAATGATCGTTCTTGATTTCTCCTAGGCTTCACCGTCAGTCTGGAAGTCGGAGAACGAGCGTTCGGTTTCCAAGGGGAGGGCGACATGGCGCAGGCGACTCTCGAGCCGCTCAGCAGGCCGTTGGGGGAGCTACCGCCACTGGTGTCGCAGCGCGCCAGACCGCAAACGCATCATCCGCGAGATCGTGCTGCTCGCCGTTCTTTTCGGCATCTACAACCTCGGCCGGCTGATCTCGGCCCATCACGCCGGATCTGCCTTCGAGCACGCGGACGCGCTGATGCAGTTGCAGACCTGGATGGGCCTGCCCAGCGAGGCCGAGGTCCAGCGCCTCGCGTTGCAGGTGCCCGATCTGCCTCAGGCGGCGAACCGGTACTACGCGAGCGTGCACTTCCCGCTCACCGCGATCGTCTTGCTCTGGCTGCTGATCCGCCGCCCGGCGGAGTACGCGAAAGCCCGGTGGGCGCTCGCGTCGCTGACCGGACTGGCGCTGCTCGGGCACCTGGTGTTCCCGCTCGCGCCGCCGCGGATGTTTCCGCAGCACGGCTGGATCGACACCGCGCAGTTGCTCGGGCAGTCGGTCTACAGCGCCGATGCCGAGAGCGGCCTGGCGAACCAGTTCGCGGCGATGCCGAGCCTGCATGTCGGCTGGGCGTTCATGGTCGCGGTGTTCCTGATCCGCGCCACCAGTTCGCGCTGGCGCTGGTTGTGGATCGCGCATCCGGTGATCACGTTCGCGGTCGTCGTGGTGACGGCCAACCACTACTGGCTCGACGGCCTGATCGCGATCGCACTGGCGATCCCGCTGGTCCTGCTCTTCGACAGCCGGCGGGTGCGCCGGGACAGCGCACCCGCCGGTGCCGATCAGGTGTCGGCCGGTGGAGTCGCGGTGGCCGCCAGTTCCTCGTCGGCGCGCACGAGGTAGGGCTCGCGCTCGACGACCAGCCGTGCCGCGGCCGCGCCGATGTCGAAGTACAGGCCGACCAGTTCCAGCCGGCCCGCCTCCTCGGCCTTGCGGACGCAGGCGAAACTGCGCAGGTTCTCCAGTTGCACCGCCACGTTGGTGACGGACAACTTGTCGGCCGGTGACAGTTTGATGCCGGTCACCGGGTCGATGATGTCGGGCAGCGCGGCGGACCGGCGTACGGACACTTCCAGGTGCTTCAGCCAGGTCTGCAACGCGGAACCGTCCAGACTGGAAGCATCCAGCGCCGCCCCGGCCGCCCCGCAGTGCGAGTGACCGCAGACCACGATCGACGCGACCCCCAGTACTTCGACCGCGTACTCGACTGCCGCGTCGACAGAGTTGCTGTTCGACCCGTACGGCGGAACGAGGTTGCCGACGTTGCGGACGCAGAACTGGTCGCCCGGCCCGGTCGCGGTGATCATGTTCGGCACGATGCGCGAATCGGCGCAGGTGATGAACAACTGCGTCGGCCGCTGACCGGTGGCCGCGAGCCGGGCCATCATCGGGCGGATCGGCTCGGCCGATGCCTCGAACTCGCGGATCCCGTCGAGCATGGCGGCCCGCTGGTCGACCTCCGGCACCACCTGGCGTTGCTGCTGCCAGGGGATGATCCGGCGGCCCGAGTCGCCACGCATTGCGGCACGGAACGCCGATCGGTTCAGGACGACCGAGCCGCCGCGCGCGAGGTGTCCGCGCCGCCAGTCCTCGATCGCTTCGTACGCCGCGTGGTCCAGGTGGTTGACCTGGAGATCCACCCGGACGGACGCGCCCACCGGGATCGTGCGCAGCGTCCGGACCAGCGACGCCACCCCGAGGAAGACCAGCGTGCCGCGGATCCGGACGATCCAGACGCGGTCCTCCTCGGTCGCTGTCACCGTTGCCCTGGCCAACCGGTACAGCACCCGGGCAAGAGCGAGAACGAGTCCGGCCAGCACTCCTTCGGCCAGCCCCAGGACGGCGACGCCGGCCGCGGTCACGACGTACACGAGGAGTTCGTCGTGGCGCCTGAGAATGCGGATGTGGGCCAGTTGGACCAGACGCAGGCCGGTGACCAGAAGAACGCCGGCCAGCGCGGCCATCGGGATCAGCTCGAGCATCGCGCCCGCGGCGAGCACGAAGACCGCGATCCAGACGCCGTGCATGATCGCCGATGCCCTGGTGCGGGCGCCGGCGGCGACATTGGTGGAACTGCGCACGATCACGCCGGTGACGGGCATCCCGCCCAGTGCACCGGAGATCGCGTTGGCCGCACCCTGCCCGATCAGCTCGCGATCGAGGTTGCTGCGCTTGCCGCGATGAAGCTTGTCCACGGCAACGGCCGAGAGCAACGACTCGACGCTGGCGACGAGCGCGATGGTCAGGATGGCCGTCGCGATCTCGAGTGGTCCGCCGTGCGGCAACGTGGGGAGGATGAGCTCCTTCAACGGTTCGTCCGGCAGGTCGACGCGGGTGACGTCGACCATGAACGCGGCGGCCAGCGCCGTGACGGCGACCACCGCGACCAGGGGTGCGGGAACGATGCTGACCCGGGGTAGCCGGGGCCAGACCAGCAAGATCACCACGGTGAGGATCCCGACCAGCACGGATCCGGGGTGATGGGCCACCAACTGCGCGGGAAGCCCTGCCAGGTTGGCGATCAGGGAACTCTGCGCCTGTCCGCCGAGCACCACGTGCAGCTGCTGGACGGCGATGGTGACACCGATTCCAGCCAGCATGCCGTGCACCACGGCGGGCGACAGTGAGAGAGCGAGCCGGCCGATGCGGGTGACGCCCAGCAGGATCTGCAGAAGGCCGGCCGCGCAGGTGATACCCGCGGTAGCGGCCCAGCCGTACTGCGTGGCCAGGCTGGCCACGACGACCGTGAGGCCGGCGGCTGGACCGCTGACCTGCAAGGGGGAGCCGCCGAGTGCACCGGCGACGATGCCACCGACGACGGCGGCGACGAGCCCGGCGATCAACGGGGCTCCGGATGCGGCGGCAATCCCTAGCGACAAAGGGATTGCGATCAGGAAGACGACCAGCGAGGCCGGTACGTCATGGCGAAGGATGGACCTCCACGAGCTGCGGTCGCGCGCAGGCTCGGACGGAGGCGGTGAGTGGTTGGGTGAGATGCTCGGCACGGGTCCCTCCGGCGTTAGGTGCTGACAGCAACGGAACGTCGAAACAAAGAGTGTCGATCTGATTACTGATAGTACCGGCCGGATCAAGGCCGACCGGCCAGTAGTTCCAATTCGTTGCCTACCGCCCCTGGATAGTTGCCTTCATCACCTTGTTTTGCGGGGAGATAGGCTCACGGTGTGGATCTTCAACTATCTGGCCGGACCGCCGTGGTGACCGGAGCAAGCAAGGGGATCGGGCTGGCCTGCGTCGAGGCGCTGGCCGGGGAGGGCGCGAAGGTGATCGGCATCTCCCGCGACCCCGCCAACCTCGCCGCCGCCCAGCAGGAGCTCGCCGGGAAAGGGCTGACCTTCGAGGTCGAGGCGGTCGACCTCACCGATCCGGAGGCGTCGGCCGCGGCGTTCGAGCGGATCGGCGTCCCCGACATCCTGATCAACTGTGCCGGAGCGGCCCGGCGTACGCCGGCGGCCGAGCTGGACAGCAAGGCGCTGCACGCGGCGATGGAAGCGAAGTACTTCACCTATATGCACGCGACCGAAGCGGTCGTCCGCGGGATGGCCGAGCGCGGCAGCGGCACGATCGTGAACGTGGTCGGCCAGGGCGGCCGGGCGGCGAGCCCGCTGCACATCGGCGGCGGCGCGGCCAACGCGGCGCTGATGCTTGCCTCCGTCGGCTATGCCAAGGCGTACGCCGATCGCGGCGTCCGGGTGAACGTGATCAATCCCGGGCTGACCCGGACCGGTCGCGTGGACGAAGGACTCGAGGCCGCGGTCCGGGCGACCGGCCGGCCGAAGGACGAACTGCTCGCCGAGATGGTCAGCGAGATCCCGATCGGCCGCGCGGCCGAGCCGGCCGAGATCGCCAACGTCGCGGTCTTCCTCGCCTCCCCACTGGCCGGCTACGTCACCGGCGCGATCATCACCATGGACGGCGGCGTCACCTCGGCGATCTGACCAGGCAGGGGCGGACCGCGGGCAGGCGGTCCGCCCCCTGCTTCGAGGGGACGACTAGACGGTGATCCAGTCGATGTCGGCGATGTAGCCAGACGGGTTGGAGATCTTGAGTGAGTTGGCGCCCGCGGCCAGCTTGACCGGTAGGTAGACGACCTGCGGCGTACCCCAGTCGTTGTCGCCGAGGCCGTGGTAGTTCACCCAGTAGGAGTCGGCGTCGTTGATGGTCAGCATGCTCTGCCGGCTCGTGTCGCCGTCGGTGTAGGCGATCTTGACCAGGTAGGTCCCGGCCGCCGGCACGGTGATGTCGTTCAGCGTCACCGAGGCGTCGTAGCCGATGTTGCCGATCTTCTTGCCACCCGAGCACAACGTGCAGCCGTTGGCACTCGCGTTGCCGGTCAGCGTGCTGTTCGCGGCCTCAGCCTCGTACCGGACCGGTCCACCCGCCTTAGCGGTGAACATGGTGATCGCGGCGCTGGCGTCGGACGACTTGTTGCCGTTGATACCCTTCACCTCGAACTTGTACTGCGTCTGCGGCAGCAACCCGGTGACGACGGTGCTGGTCGTCGTGCTGATCGCCACCTGCTTGCCGTTCGCGTAGACCGCGTAGGACTTCGCGTTCGTGCTCGGCCGCCAGGTCAGCGACATCGTGGTACGGCTGACGTCGGTCGCCGTCAGATCAGCCGGCTTGCTCACCGAGCCGAGGCTGTTCGGGAAGATCTTGTACAGCTTCGAGCCATGCGCCGGCAACGCCGCGGAGACCTGGCCGGACACGTTCGACGTGTTCTGATTCGCCCAGACCTCGCGGACGGTCGCCTTGCCGGTGATGCCCAGCTGGCCGAAGTCGCCGGTCACCGTCGCCGGGGTCTCTGCCAGGTTGAACAGGCCGACCGTGACACTGCCGTCGGCGTTCTTCGCGTACCAGGTCTGCTGCAGCTGGTCCTGGTTCAGCGGCCGGGCCGGGTTGCCGGACTGGTTGATCGCGATGACCTCGCGGTTGGTCAGCAGCTTGAGACCGTACGCGTCGAGCTTGGTCATGTCGTCACCGACGAACAGCGGCGCGGCGTTGATCGCCCAGAACGTCATGTAGCTCTGCCGCTCGGCCTCGTTCAGGCCATCCATCTCGCCGACGCCGACGTTGATCGCGTCGAGGTTGTTCCAGTGACCCGGTCCGGCATCGTCGATCCACTGCGGCAGGTCCCACCAGCGCTGCTTCACCGAGCTGTCCCAGCGGACGATCGTGTCGCAGTAGCACTCCACATCGGTGTCGATCCGCCAGCCGTTGGAGTTCTGCTTCCAGGTTTCGGCGTACCGGTGGCTCAGCGACCACGACAGCGTGTACTGCATCGGGCGGCCGGCGTTCTGGACGGCGCGCCACCAGGCCTCGACGTCCTCGGTGTTGTTGTGGTTCGGGTCGTCCGGAGCACCCTTCCAGGAGCCTGGGCCGACGCCGTCCATCTTGATGAAGTCGACGCCCCAGCCGGCAAACAGGTTCGCGATCGAGTCGGCATACTTCTGCGCGCACGGGCTGGCGTAGTTGATCTTGTACGCCTGGTCCCAGCCGTTGGTGGTTCGCAGGTCGGGGTACACGATGTCGCGGGTGAAGCAGCCCGGAGCGTCGTGGATCGGGGTGTTGCCCTCGCGGTACACGTCGAAGCCGAGGCCGACGACGGTGTAGATGCCGAACTTCAGTCCGAGCTTGTGCAGGTCGTCGCCGACCGCCTTCATCCCGCGCG
This sequence comes from Kribbella catacumbae DSM 19601, assembly GCF_000372465.1. Classification (GTDB taxonomy): domain Bacteria; phylum Actinomycetota; class Actinomycetes; order Propionibacteriales; family Kribbellaceae; genus Kribbella; species Kribbella catacumbae. The sequence continues at coordinate 131,782 of NZ_AQUZ01000004.1, read as the reverse complement.
GGAAGCGGGCCTTGTTCGCGACCGGACGGCCGTACTCGTCGCCGCCGAGCTGCCAGCCCGCGTCGATGTTGATGTACTCGTAGCCGAACGGCTTCAGCTTGGTGGCCATCGCGTTGGCCTGGGCGAGGATGTTCTTCTCGCTGATGAAGCTGCCCGGGCCGTCGGGGTTCACCCCCGGATAGTTGGTGGACTGCAGGCTCCAGCTGCTCCAGCCCAGGTAGGGCTTGGCGGCGACCTGCGGGTACTTCGCGGGTACCGGCGCCTTGGCGGTCGGTGCTGTCGCGCTGGCCGGCACGATCGCGGCCGCCGCCGACACCAGGGCGAGAGCGGCCATCGTCACCACACCGGTACGGCGCAGGCGGCGCCCCGGCGATCGGCGTACTGACATGTGTGTCCTCCATCGGGTGGCGGAAACTTGCGCCGAGCCTAGGGGTGTTTAATTTACGTCGTCAAGTAACAGGCTGCGATTACCGTGAGTGATCGCTGTGACACAACTGCCATCCAACTGAGATCAACAATGCCGGGCGGCTGGAGGTCAGTACTCACGTAAGGGATCGATGACCCGTGTGAGGCGGGTCGGCCCGAACGGGAGGGGATTGATCATCAACATTTCACGGAAGTTCGGTCGTACGGCGGTGGCCGTGACCGGAGCCGCGACACTCGTCGCGCTCGCGGCGGGGGCCGCGGGCGCAGCGTCGTCGCAACCACGGGCGGCCGCGGACGCGCCGCTCAAACTAGTTGCCGGAAGCACCGAAGTGACCCTGGACCGGTATCCCGACGGTGGCGTGCTGCTGGATCTGGGCACCCATCTGGTGGCCGGCAAGAATCCGATCGAGGTGCGCGCGACCCGCAAGTCCTATGGCGATCCGATCGTCGCCAGCCAGCTCGTCAACGGCAAGGCGAAGGCGTTGCCGGCCGGCCTGGTCACCGACTTCGGTGGGCTCGCCAAGTTCCTGCACCTGACCGTCACCGATGCCAAGGGAAAGAAGGTCTACGACAAGGACCGCACCTTCTGCCTGAACGGCGAGGGATCGCGGACCCGGCCGGACGCGCCGGCCACCTCGCCGTACCCGGACGGCTGCACTGCGAACCCGTTCACACTCGGCGCTGTCTGGGGCCTGCAGGCCGGCTGGTCGGCGAGCACCGTGGGCTTTGACGAAGCCGGGGTGGACTTGCCAGTCGGCAAGTACACCGCGAAGCTGACCGTCAACAAGGCCTACCGCGACCTCTTCAAGATCGGCGCCTACGACTCGGCCGTGACGCTGAAGGTGACGGTCAGGGAGGCCGCGAACTGCGGTCACGACGGCTGCAGGCAGGCCTTCGCGAAGGCCAAGGCCAAGCTGGCCGCCAAGGCTGAGGGTGAGCCGGCCAAGGCGGCGCCGAAGCCGCACGCGCAGCGGCCGACCGGCAAGGCGAGCGTTCCGAAGGGCCCGAAGCCGGACCTGCGATCCCTGCCGGCCTGGCAGATCGTGGTCGCCCCGGGCGAAGCCGGTACGCCGAGCGCCGGCCGTGACTTCCTGCAGTTCTCCGCCAACGTCTGGAACGCCGGACCGTCCACTCTGGTGCTCGACGGCTTCCGGCAAAAGGGCAAGGACCTGATGGACGCCTACCAGTACTTCTACGACGAGAAGGGCAAGGAGGTCGGCTACGCCAAGACCGGCACGATGGAGTGGGATGCCCGCGACGGTCACGCCCACTGGCACTTCACGGACTTCGCCCGGTACAGCCTGCTGAACGCCAAGCAGACCGAGGTCGTCCGCAGCCAGAAGGAGGCCTTCTGCCTGGCCGCGACCGACTCGATCGACTACACGGTGAAGAACGCGAACTGGCACCCGATGAACACCGACCTGCACACGGCCTGTGGCAGCCAGGGGTCGCTGTCGGTGCGTGAGGTCCTCGACGTCGGCTCCGGTGACACCTACGTGCAGTCGTTGCCGGGGCAGTCGTTCGATATCACCGGCCTGCCGAACGGCACCTACTACATCGAGGTCGCCGCGAACCCGGAGAAGCGGCTGTTCGAGTCCAACCTCAAGAACAACGTGTCGCTGCGCAAGGTCATCCTCGGCGGCACCCTGCACCACCGCACGGTCAAGGTCCCGCCGGTCCAGCTGGTCGACGCTCCCTGATCCGGTCTCGCGCCGCCGCCGCGAGACCGCCGCCGAGGCGGCCCTTCCTGGGGGAGGGCCGCCTTTGGCGTGCCGCGACGTTCGCGGTCGACGGCGAGGTCAGGTTCGCCACGGCCGCGGATCGGGCTGCCTTCTCCGACGAGTTGGGGCAGGCGTTGCGGGTACTGGTGGCCAAGTATCACGACGAGTCCGCGCCGAATGGCCGTAGCCACCGGCTGCTGGTGGCCGTCCATCCGAAACCGACACGACAGTCCGGAGAGCAACGATGACTGAGGAACGCAGGCTTGAAGTCGAGGTCCCACTGGAGGCGACACCTGACCAGGTCTGGGACGCGATCGCGACCGAGGCCGGGTTGACCGCCTGGTTCGCGCCGATGAACCCGGCGCCGGACGAGAACGGGGTGTCGGCCGATGGCGTCGTACTGCGCTGGGAGCCCGGCCGCGGTTTCGCCATCCAGGCCGAGGCGGGTGCATTCGAGTATCTGATCGAGGCGCGTGACGGCGGTTCGTCCGTACTGCGTTTTGTCCAGACCGGATTCACCGGCGACGACTGGGAAGCGGAGTACGAGGCGACCGCGCGCGGCTGGGACCTCTACTTCCACACGCTGCAGGTCTATCTGTCGGGCTATAACGGCGTGCCCGCCACCTATGTAGTTGCTGAAGGCCCCGCGTGGTCCGGTACTCCGGAGGCGTGGCAGAAGCTGCGCGACGCCATCGGTGGTGCGGTCGGCGACAAGGTCGAGCTGGACATCTACGGCCTGGGCACGGTCATCGGCGAGGTCGACTACCACGGCCCGAGCCACCTCGGCATCCGCACCGACAACGCGCTGCTGCGCTTCCACGACCGCAGCCTGCTCGGGATGCCCGTTGCCCTCGGCCACCATTACTACGGCCCCGGCCAGGATGCCAAACGCCTGGAAGACGCCTGGCAGTCCTGGCTCACGGAGTTCTACCTCGTGTAGTGCCGCAGCGGCTTCTTTCTGGTACGCCGGGGGTGCGGGTGGTCGCCGTTGCGCTGATGCTGACGCCGGGCGATCGTCGCCGGCCGCTCGATCCGCGGCGCGGCCGGCCGTTCGATCCGTACTTCGGTCTGGGTCAGGCCGAGCCGTGGCGGCTGCAACCAGGGTGAGCGGGTCTGCGGCCGGACCACGACCACCCGGAACCGGCCGGCCCGGGCCAGCTTGATGCCGATCGCGAGGGTCGCGACGGCCGGGATCATTCCGGCGAGCAACAGTGCAGTACGGGCACCCCAGTGCTCGGCGATCCAGCCGGCAGTCGGTCCGCCGATCGCGCCGCCGCCGACGAAGACCAGGCTGTAGATGCCGGCGACCCGGCCGCGGAGTCCGTCTGGCGTGATCAGCTGGACCATCGACTGGGCCGCGGTGAGGAACATCAGCGTGGCCATGCCGAGTGCGCAGAGCAGCGGCAAGAAGGTCCATAGCGACGGCTGGATCGCGGCGACCATTTCGGTCACCGCGAGGATCGAGGCGATCCCGACCAGGTTGCGCAGCCTGGTCGGCCGGACCCGCCGCGCCGACAGCAGCGCTCCGGTCAACGCGCCGGCGGCAACGACGGAGTTCAGTACGCCGTACCCGGTGGCTCCGGTGTGGAAGACGCGGTCGGCGAAGGCGGTGAGCGTCACCGGCAGGCTGATGGTGAACATGCCGTAGATGCCGACCAGTGCGATGGCCCACCGGACGGCCGGCTCGTGGAACGCGTACCGCACTCCGTCGCGCAGGCCGTCGCGCATCCGGATCCCCGCGCTGGCCCGGCGGGCAGCCTGCAGTCCGGGCATCTCGTGCTCGCGCATCATCAGCAGCGCGGTGATCGAGCCGAAGAACGTGACCGCGTTGATCGCGAAGGCCCAGCCGGTGCCGATCGTGCCGAGCAGGAGGCCGCCGAGCGCCGGGCCGATCAGGCTGCCCAGCTGGAACGTCGAGGAGACCATGCTGATCGCGTTCCGGAGGCGTTCCTTGCCGACCAGTTCGTTGACGAAGGACTGCCGGGTCGGGTTGTCGACGGCGGTCGCGAGGCCGAGGAACAGGGCCAGCGCGTAGACCTGCCAGACCTTGACCTCACCGGTGAGCGCCAGCACGGCCAGGATGGCTGCCGCCGTACCCATCGTGGCCTGGGTGCAGAGCAGCACCTTGCGCTTGGGGAAGCGGTCGGCGATGACGCCGCCGTACATGCCGAGCAGGAGAGAGGGCAGGAACTGCAGGGCGGTGGTGATGCCGACCGCGGTGGCGCTGCCGGTCAGCGTCAGGACCAGCCAGTCCTGGGCGATGCGCTGCACCCAGCCGCCGGTCGAGCTGACGAAGAGGCCGCTGATCAGGAGGCGGAAGTTGCGCACCTGCAGGGCGCTGAAGGTGTCCCGGAAGCCTGGCCGTTGGCGGCGGTTCTCAGGACTGGTGGTGGTGCGGTGGGTGTGGAAGTCGGCGACGGGGTGGACAGGTCCGGTGGCCCGGGTGGTCAAGAGTCATCCCTACGGAAGTGGGCTTGTCAGGGGCGGTCACCTCCATCCTCGTGGTTTGGACCTGGATTCTGACAGCGAATTACTCCTATTAGTCTTATTGCGTACCGCAATGACCTCGGTACCTGAGGAGTGATGGTGGCCTACGATCCGGACCAGTTGCGCACGTTCCTGGCGGTGGCGCAGTCGCTGAGCTTTACCCAGGCCGCGGAACGTCTGGGCATCCGGCAACCAACGGTCAGCCAGCATGTTCGTAAACTCGAGACGGCGATCGGGCGGCCGCTGTTCGTGCGCGACACGCGCACCGTCACGCTGACCGCCGACGGCGAGGCGATGGCCGGGTTCGCGCGGACGATCCTCGCCGCGCACGAGGAGGCGGCGGGGTACTTCACCGGGTCTGAGCTGCGTGGGCGGCTGCGGTTCGGCGTCACCGACGACCTCGCGCTGACGCCGCTGCCGCGGATCCTGCGGGATTTCCGGCAGCTCTACCCGCGGATCGATCTCGAGCTGACCGTTGCGCAGAGCCCCAATCTGCTCCGCCGGGTCGAGTCCGGCCACCTCGACCTCGCCTACGTCAAGCACAGCCTCGGCGGCGGCTACGAGCCCAACGGCCGGCTGGTACGCCGAGACCCGCTCGTGTGGGCCGGAATCGCGGGCACGCGGATCGCGCCGGACGGACACGTGCCCCTGGTCGCCTACCAGGCGCCAAGCATCAGCCGCTCCCTCGGCGTCCAGACCCTCGAACAGGCCGGCCGCTCGTGCCGGATCACCTGCATAGTCCGCGGCGTCAACGGCGTCCTCGCCGCCGTGCGCGCCGGCCTGGGGATAGCCATCTTTGCCCGATCGCTCATGCCCGCTGACCTGGTCGAACCGCCGCCCAGCGCCGGCCTTCCAGAGCTGCCCGCCATCGACCTGGTCCTCATCACCAACCCCCGAGCCGCCAAAGAGCCCGCCGAAGCGCTGACAGCGGCCATCCTCGGCAGCAACGCCCCTCTCAAACCAGCCGACTAGCTCGTGAGGGCGTCACCGTGTAGTACCAGGGCAACGATGCTCACCGCGGCGACCGCGATCGTCAGGAGGAACGGCGCATTTCTCCAGGCCACGATCACCACCAGCAGTACTGCGACCACCGCCAGGGTGGCCCAGCCGATTGCGCCGACCGGGCCGGGTGGGGCGACCACCAGCAACGCGGTTGCTGTGGCGAGCGGCAGCGGAGCGGCGTACCGGGCTAGTCGGCCGAGGCGTTGCGGCCAGCCCTCGACTCCGGTCGCCAGATCATCGGCAAGATCCGGTACTACGTTCGCCAGGTGCGCGCCGACGCCGAGCAACGCCGTCGCGGCTGACGCCCACCATGGCGCCCACGTGCCCGAAGTGCCGAGCGTGACGAAAGACGGCAGCAGCCCGAACGCCACGGCGTACGGGAGCCACGAGATCCGGGTCGATTTGAGCCGCAGGTTGTACCCCCACGCGGCCGCCACGCCGACGAGATGTGCGAGGCCGGCGAGCCAGCCGCTGGCCAGCGACAGGGGGACGCAGGCAACCAGCATCAGGGTCGCGCCGATCCACAACGTCCGGCGACTCACCAGTCCGAGGACGATTGGTTTGTCGTTTCGGTGGACACTGGTGTCGCGAGTTGCGTCAATCGCGTCATTGCTCCAGCCGATCGAGAGGTGGCCGGTGAGGATTGCTGCGGCGACAGACAAGCATCCGGCGAGGTCTCGGCCCGCCGACCACGCGACGACAGTGACCAGGGTGGTGACGGCAACGGTCGGCCCGGGATGGCTCGCCATCGCCAGCCCGCGCACTGGTCTCAGCACGGCTCGCATCCGGGTCACCGACCCAACGATGCCACGATGACGCGGATTGCCTCGGTGCAGGCGGCGTTGCCGCCCCACCGCTATCCGCAGCACGAGTTGACCGAGGCCTTCGCCGAGATCTGTCTGCCCGACGGCAAGGGCGTCGGGCTGCTCCGCCGGCTGCACGCGAACGCGGGCGTGTCCCACCGGCATCTCGCGCTGCCCTTGGAGCGGTACGGCGTACTGAAGGATTTCGGCGAGGCCAATGACGCGTGGATCTCGGTGGCGGTCGACCTGGGGGCCGAGGCTGTCTCGGGTGCGTTGGCTGCTGCCGGGCTAACTGTGGATGACGTCGACATCCTGATGTTCACCACGGTGACCGGGGTGGCCGCGCCGTCGATCGACGCGCGTGTCGCAGTACGGCTCGGCTTGCGTGAAGACGTCAAGCGGCTGCCGCTGTTCGGGTTGGGATGTGTCGGCGGAGCGGCGGGGATCGCGCGGCTGCACGACTATCTCAAGGCGTGGCCAACGCATGTGGCGGTGTTGCTGTCGGTTGAGTTGTGCTCGCTGACGCTTCAGCGTGATGACTCGTCGCTGCCGAACTTGGTGGGCGGCGCGCTCTTCGGCGATGGCGCGGCGGCCGTAGTACTGACGGGGTCGGAGCATCCCGCGGCCTCGGGGCCGTCTGTGGTGGCGACGCGTTCGCGGCTCTATCCCGACTCGGAGCGGGTGATGGGGTGGGACGTCGGATCCGGCGGATTCCGGATCGTGCTCGGTGCCGACGTACCGCAGGTGGTTCGGCAGTATCTCGGCGGCGACGTCACGGCGTTCCTCGCGGAGCATGGCCTGACTGTTCCGGAGATCGGTACTTGGGTGAGTCACCCGGGTGGGCCGAAGGTGCTCGAGGCCGTCGCGGAGACGCTGGACCTGAGACCGGGCGCGCTCGAACTGACCTGGCGATCACTCGACGCCGTCGGCAACTTGTCGTCCTCGTCGGTACTGCACGTGCTCGGTGACACCCTGCGCCTGGATCCTTCGGGGATGGGCGTGTTGCTCGCGATGGGCCCAGGTTTCTGTTCCGAGCTCGTACTCCTGGAGTGGTGATGGATTCGTCGTTGTGGTGGTACGTCGTCCTGGTCCTGGTCGTCGGGCTCGAGCGCGTGGCCGAACTGGTCGTCTCGCTGCGCAACGCGGCTTGGAGCTTCAAGCAGGGCGGGGTGGAGTCCGGCAAGGGGCACTACCCGTTCATGGTGGTGCTGCACACCGGGTTCCTGGCTGGCTGTCTGGTCGAGGCGATCGTGGCCGACCGGCCGTTCATCCCGGCGCTCGGGTGGTCGATGTTCGCCGTCGTGTTGCTGGCGCAGGGGTTGCGCTGGTGGTGCATCAGCGTGCTCGGGCATCAGTGGAACACCCGGGTGATCGTCGTACCGGGGTTGAAGCTAGTTGCTAAGGGCCCCTATCAGTGGATCCGGCATCCGAACTACGTCGCGGTGGTGGCGGAGGGGATCGCGTTGCCGCTGGTGCATACGGCGTGGGTGACGGCGGCGGTGTTCCTGCTGCTGAACATCCCGCTGCTGACGATCCGGATCCGCGCGGAGGAAGCAGCGTTGGACTCCGCGCTGACGAAGTGATCGACCTCTTGGTCGCCGGTGCGGGCCCGGCCGGCGCGGCGACTGCCATCCGGGCCGCGCTCGCCGGCCTGTCGGTGACCGTCGTCGAGCCACGCAGGTCGCCGATCGACAAGGCGTGCGGCGAAGGAATCGCGCACAGCGCGGTGGAGTACTTGGACCGGTTGGGCGTGCGGCTCGAGGGCCGCCCCTTCCATGGCATCCGGTACCTCGACGCTCAGCACGCGGTCGACGCCCGCTTCCACGCGGGCCCAGGCCTCGGAGTACGCCGTACTACCCTCCAGCGCGCCCTCGCGGCTCGGCTCGCCGAACTGGAAGTACCTGTCATCCCCGTCCGCGTCGAAACCATCACCCAAAACCAGCACTCGGTCACCGCCGCCGGAATCACCGCCTGCTATCTAGCCGCCGCCGACGGCCTCCACTCCACAATCCGCCGCCAGCTAGGTCTGGGTGCTGAGCAGGACAAAAGTGGGCCGCGGCGCGGGCTTCGGAGGCACTACGCCGTCAGCCCGTGGTGCGATCTCGTCGAGGTCTACTGGTCGTCTCTTGGTGAGGCCTACGTGACGCCGGTCGCCGACGACCTCGTCGGGGTCGCGATCCTGACCTCTGCGAAAGGCACCTTCGACTCTCATCTGGAAGCCTTCCCCGCCCTCAAGCGCCGACTGTCCGGCGCAACCGAGGCGACCTCCGTGATGGGCGCCGGTCCACTGCGCCAACGCGTCCGCGGCCGGGTCGCCGGCCGAGTGCTGCTGGTCGGCGACGCGGCCGGCTACGTCGACGCACTGACCGGCGAGGGCATCGCCGTCGCGCTCCGAACGTCTGCCGAGTTGGTCCGGTGCGTCGAGGCCGACCGGCCGGCGGCGTACGAGGCGGCTTGGCGGCGGGCGTCCTGGGAGTGCCGGTTCCTCACCGGTTCGTTGCTCTGGGCCCGCAACAGGTCGTTGCTCGCTCCCCGCATCGTCCCGGCGGCCGCGCGGCTGCCGAAGGTTTTCGGTGCCATCGTCAACCAACTCGCGTAGCGGATTCTGCTGGAAACGCACGCGGGCCCGGCGATCGCTCAGACGATCGCCGGGCCGCACGGTGGCCGAGCATCCTGGTGAAATGCTCGCCCGTTTGCTCCAGCCTCCTGGTGAAAGGCTGGAACGATCTGGCCCCAGCCTCCTGGTGAAAGGCTGGGACAAGTTCCCGGTGTTTCTGAGGTAAAGATTGCCAGCCAGATGTTGCCCATCCATTGCCGGAATATGAAGCCTTGTTACCTGGCCCTGTGGCCTACGTCTCAGTGCTCGGTGCGGACGGCGGCAATCTGCAGTTGCAAGGCGAGCCTTTCGCGCGGATTGGCCAGATCCAGCTTGGCGATCTCGCCGATCCGTTTCATCCGGTGCCGCAAGGTATTCGTGTGCAGATGCAGCTGTTTGGCCGCTTGCTGCGGCTGGCCCGGATAGTTCAGCCAGGCCTGCAAGGTGTCGACGAATGCCGTGTCGTGCTCGATGTCGTGCCGCAGCAAAGTCGCGAGCGGGCCGTCCAGCTTGGTGGTGTCCAGTGAGGTGACCGCTCGATGAACGGTCAGGATGTGCCAAGCCTGCTCCACCCGCAGCGCCGGGCCGGGCGCGAGCTCACGGCGTACCAGGCCTAGCAGTTCGACCGCCTCCGCCCGGGAGCTCGGTAGGTCCGCCGGGCCACGCGCACGCCCGCCGGCGGCGGCCGTAGTACCGGGGAATTCTTTGGCCAGGTCGGTGACGAGTTTGCGCAGCCAGCGCCAGGACCCAGGGCCGTCGCCATCCGAGACGACGGCTAGGACGATGCCGTCGAGGTCGGCCAGCTGCGGCTCGCTCCAGCCGTGGCGGCGACCAGTGGACTCCCACAGATCCAGCTCCTGCGGTACGTCGTACGCGGCAGGCGAACCGAGCGCTACCACCCGCCACGGCGGCGACGGCAGCCGTACGTCGAGTGGATTGTCGGGGGAGAACTGCCGCAGGACAGTACGCAGCCTGTCGATCGCACTGCGCCTAGCGACGTCAGCCTGGGCCCTGAGTCGCAGCAGATGGAGTGCAAGGACCGATGCCGCGTTGCTCAGCTCAGTAGTCACCTCTGCGCTCACCGGGCCATCCACTACCGCCCAGATAGACCCCAGCCACTCACCACCGGCCCGAACCGGTACTACGAGCCGCGGGCGGATGCCGTTGGGCCCGTCGGGGACAAGGAAGGGCTCACTCGACCGGGCGAGGCGTCGGAAGATCCCTCGGGCCCTGAAGTGCGCGATGACCTCAGCAGGCACCCGGCGGCCGACAATCGTCGACACCCGGGTCGGGTCAGTGTCAGAGACGTCATGGAGGCTCGAGTAGGCCAGGACGCGCGACTGGTTGTCCTCGATCGTCACCGGCGCATCGACGATGGCGGCAGCGGCATCAGCCAGTGCGAAGAGCTCCTGGTGTACTCCGGCGTCGCCTGCGGCGGGGGAGTCGGGCGCGGCCGCCCTGTCGATCACGCCCCGCAGTAGCCACACCACGTGGGCCCAGGTGACTGTCGGCTGCAGTGCGACCAATGTGAGCTGCCGCTTCTCTGCTTGCGCCACTACAGCGGGGTCCTGGGCGAGTGCGGTGCGCAGGATGATGCCGGAGGCCCGGCCGGCGGCACAGCGTTCCAGCAGCTCTACTGCTTCCTCCGGGCTGCCCAGGCCGAAACCGAGGACCAGGTCGCCCGGCTGCCCGGTCGCGGACTCCTGCGGGTCGGCCAGGAAGACGTCACGCACCTCGTCGTCGCCGTGCCCGGCGACAACGATCTCGAACAGGGCCGGTCCGACCGCAACGACCAGGTCAGGGACAGTGATCATGAGGTTATTGTGCTCTCGCCACCGTCATTTAACCCAGCCTTGGTGCGATCGCACCATGACAGCGGTCCAGGGCGGCCGCACCATCGATACATGGTCGCTTCCGTGCAAGGTACTCACATCGTCCCCGACCGGGTCGCCGTCGTCGGCGCCGGCATGGTCGGCCTCGCCACCGCCTGGTTTCTCCAGGAGGCCGGGATCGAGGTCACCGTGCTGGACCGCGAAGGTGTCGCCGCCGGTGCCTCGTGGGGCAACGCGGGCTGGCTGACCCCCGGCCTGGCGACCCCGCTGCCGGAACCGGCCGTCCTCAAGTACGGCGTCCGCGCGGTGCTCAGCCCCTCCTCGCCGGTCTACGTACCGCCGACGGCGAGCCCGCGGCTCATCTCCTTCCTGACCCGCTTCGCTCGCAACAGCACCGCCGGACGCTGGAAGACCGCGATGGAGGCGCTGGTGCCGATCAACCGGCAGGCGCTGAACGGATTCGACGCACTGGCCAAAGCCGGCGTCGAGGCCGAGACCTACGAGGCCAAGTCGTTCCTGGCGGCGTACCGGACGCAGGCCGAGCGGGCCGTGCTGCTCGAGGAGATCGAGCACATCCACGCGGCCGGCCAGGGCATCGAGTTCGAGGCGATCACCGGCGACGACGCCCGTGAGATCGAGCCGTCGCTGTCCGACGAGATCGGCGCCGCGATCCGGCTGCACGGCCAGCGCTTCATCAACCCGGGCGAATACGTGAACATGCTCGCCGACTCGGTCCGCGCCCGCGGCGGCTCCATCGTCACCGGCGTCACCGTTACGGACATCGTCGACGAGATCCGCGGCGTCCGGATCGTCACCGCCGAGGGCGAGAGTACGCCGTACGACGCGGTCGTGATGGCCACCGGCGCCTGGCTCGGCGACCTGGCCCGGCAGTTCGGCGTGAAGACCGTCGTCCAGGCGGGTCGTGGCTACAGCTTCAGCGTGCCGATCGCCCATGTACCGGCCGGACCGGTCTACTTCCCGGCCCAGCGCATCGCCTGTACGCCGCTCGGTGACCGGCTGCGCGTCGCCGGGATGATGGAGTTCCGCAAGCCCGACGCGAAGCTCGACCCGCGCCGGATCGACGCGATCGTGGAGGCAGCCCGGCCGCTGCTGCGGGACGCCGACCTCGACGCCCGCACCTTCGAGTGGGTCGGCCCGCGTCCGTGCACCCCGGACGGCCTGCCGCTGATAGGTGCCACCGCGTCACCTCGCGTCTTCGCCGCCGGCGGCCACGGCATGTGGGGCATAACCCTCGGCCCGATCACCGGCCAACTGCTCGCCGAAACCATCACCACCGGCCGTATCCCGACCGAGCTGGCGCCCTTCGACCCACTCCGCTGACCCCACCGATCTCCCGTCGCGGCCGAGCCGTACCACAGCCGCCTCCCCGTGACGGGACCAAACGGCCTCCACCCTGCAGGAGACCACCAGCCGGCCCCGAATTTCTCCCGGGGATCCGGCAGCGCCACCCCGGGCCCGCGACTCCGCGGCATCCCGGCAGCACCACCCGGGCACCGTGGCCCCACGGTCCCGGCAGTACCACCCGGGATCCGTATCCAACGGAGCCGGCGCACCGCCTGCGGCTCCCACCCTGCTGGGAGACCGCGGCGCAGTACCCGGCCTCCGCGACGCCTCACTCGCGGAAACCGGCAGCGGTCCGAACCCAGCGCCTGGCGGGACCGCGAGCGCAAAACCCGGCTCCCGCGATGCCGCGCGGGAGCCGGCCGCAAAGAGCAAGCGGTCCAGACCCGAACATCAGGTCTGGACCGCTTCTCTATATATAGGTGCTCAGTGCGTGTGCGGCTCGGTGCCGTGCTCGGCCTCGTGGGCCGCGATCTGGGCGCGAACCTCTTCCATGTCGACCGCGCGAAGCTGGCCGATCAGGTCCTCCAGCGCCGCGGCCGGCAGCGCGCCCGGCTGGGAGTACAGCACGACGCCGTCACGGACCGCCATCAGCGTCGGGATGGACCGGATCTGGAAGGCCTGCGCCAGCTCGACCTGGTCCTCGGTGTCGACCTTGCCGAACGTGATGTCGTCATGCGTCTCGGACGACTTCTCGAACACCGGCCCGAACGCCTTACACGGACCACACCACTCCGCCCAGAAATCCACCAGGACGAGTCCGTCGGAACCGACGACCTTGTCGAAGTTCTCCTGGGACAGCTCGACCGTTGCCACTACGACCTCCGAAGTTAGACGAATACGCCCTCTACAACAGTGCGGGAGCCGTCAGTGTTCCCCAGCCCGCGCACCGGAGGGTGTGTCCCTCGTACGGACGATCAGATCGGGATGTCGACGAACGGCGACTCGTAGTCCTGCACCTCGTCCAGGATCGCAGCCGCGTCGTCCGGGCTGAGACCGGCCCGCTCCTTCTCGGCCTGGACCATCTGCTGCAGCAGCCTGGTCTCGCCGGCGGTCGCCAGCCCGGTGATCTCCGGATGCCCGTTCAGCAACCAGGCCGTGGCGGCCGTCACGTAGCGTTGCTCGTCGAACGGCCGGTACCAGGTGTCGTACGTCTTCTCCTCGCCGTCGCGCCAGTTTCGCCGGGAGATCATCTTGATCGTCATCAGCGCCGCATCGCTGGCCTGCACCGCTTCCACCAGCGCTGCGTAATCATCGGCGTACCGCGGATCGGTGGACAGCTTGTAGTTCAACGGCGTCAGCACGCTGTCGAAGTCGAATCTCCGCAGCCCCTCGCGATGCACCGATGGCGCCTCGTCGGTGTGCCCGGTGATGCCGATCGCCGACACCATTCCCTCCTCCTTGGCCCGGATCGCTGCCTCGAGCGAACCGCCCTTGCCGGTCACCAGGTCGAGGTTCTCCAGATCGCAGACCGCGTGCATCTGGATCAGGTCGAGGCGGTCGGTCTGCAAGCGCTCGAGGGAGCGGTTGATCTCCGCCCACGCCTCGTCGTACGTGCGCCGTCCGGTCTTGGTGGCCAGGAAGATCCGGTCCCGGATCTCCGGCATCCGCGGGCCGAGCCGCAGTTCGGCGTCGCCGTAGTCGGCGGCCACGTCGAAGTGGTTGATCCCGGCGTCGAGGGCCTCCTGGATCGAGACGTCGGCGCGATCCTGGTCGACACCACCCAGCGATGCCGCGCCGTAGATCAGTACCGAGCTCTGGTGCTCCAGCCGCCCGAGTCGACGAGTCTCCATCGCTTGTCCTCTCAAAGTCCGCAGGTCGGTCAAACATTAGTCCTCCGTACCCCGCCCCCGCACGCCATCTCCGGCGCCCGGCAGGGCGCCTCGCGGCGCCGGAGGCGAAGGCACGATGAACCCCGCATCGAGCCTCCGCCTCCGGCTTGCGATGCACCCCACCGGACACCGGAGCTGACATACGGTTTCGGGGTACGAAGGACTAGTACTTTGACCCCTCGCCACGGGAGAGTTTTCCACAGGCTGGGCAGCTGGATCGGTTACTATCTGTGATCAGTTGGATCGTTCTGCTTACCATGTTGTTCGCACGGATATTCGAACGTCGGTTCCGTGTGGCATGGTGTGCGCTGCCTGATCGACTTGGTCGGGCATGAGAGAGGAGTTATGGCGACGGTACCGAAGGTGTCACGCTTCACCCGTGAATGTGCACCGAGCGTGGAAGCGGGTAACAGTATGGCTGCGGGGAGCGATGGAGCATCCGGATCCTGGTCTCAGGACTCCCGGTGGACAGTTGCTTGCCGTATCCTCCCGGCTACTGTCCGCGTAACTGCTGTTTGAGGGGCGGGTAGCGATGAGTTGGTGGCGAACGTTGCTGAATCTGCCGCCAAAAGGTGAGCACTGGGCGGACCAGCGGCGAACGAAGAAGGCGGGCAGGCAGCGCCCGCAGAACACCGCACCGGAGTGGTGGGCACACCCCGATGGCCCGGTGTCACCTACGCCTCGCCAGGCGCAGGGGGTAGCAGCGCAGTACAGCCAACCCCAACCTCCGAACTCCGGTGGCGTGATGGCACCGCCGCGTCGCCCGCAACAGCCCGGCACCCAGCCACCTCCCGGTCAGGCACCGCCTGGCCAACCCCCAGCAGCCGGTACTACGGGCCAGCCGCCGGCGGGCGGCAACCGGCCCCCCGAGCGGCTCCGGCAGCGATCGCCGCACGGTGCCCACGCGGCGCCCGGCCCGGTCCGCGAGCCGATCCTCGAGCCCAACCAGACCCCCTGGTCGACCGAGCCCGAGTCCTCCTTCTCCACCTGGGCGCGGCGGTTCTTCCGCGGCTTGGTGGTCGCCGTCCTGCTGCTCGCCGCGATCAGCGGCATCCGGTCCTGGGTCCGGCCGAACAACGTGCCCTCGACCGTCGTCACCGGCCAGTCCGGTTTCCCGGCGGACGAGGCGCGCGCGGTCGCGACGCGGTACGCGGTGTCCTACCTGAACTGGGACGAGGCCAACGCCGACGCCCGCCCGGCCGCGATCGGCCTCGACCTGGCTGCCGGCCTGGACGCCCGCGCGGGCTGGAACGGCCGTGGCAAGCAGACCGCGGACAAGGCCTATCCAGGCGAGGTCAGGGTCGCCTCGGGCGGGGTGACCGCGGTCGTCGACGTCCGGGTGCAGGTCCGCGCCTTCACCAAGTCCGGCCGCGCCTTCGTGCCCGGCCCGTACACCTGGCAGCGAGTCTCCGTGCCGGTGGCGCGGACGTCATCGCGGGTCGTCGCCAGCGGCCCGCCCACCTTCGTCGCCGACGAGCGGGCCGCGTTGCCCGACAACATGCCCGAGGCGGGCGTGCCGGACGACGATCTGACCGCGGCGACTCTCAAGGACGCCGAGGCCTTCTTCAGCGCGTACGCCGAGTCCGACGCCAAGGTGGAGGCGGTGACGGCTCCCGGCGCCGCGATCCGCAGCCTCAACGGCGTGGTGAAACTGGGCGACCTGAAGGCCTGGCAGGTCTACACCGGAAACGATGACGAGCGCCGGGCCACGGCCGCCGTCACCTGGAACGGGGCCGGGGATACCACCCTCGACCAGACCTATTCGCTCACTCTTCGGCGTACTGTCGCCGCGGACGGAGCACAGCGATGGCAAGTGGCTGCCGTCGGATGACCACAGCAGACTGCCGTCGGATGACCGGAGTACCAAGGGAGATACCGCAATGATGACGCACCAACTCGCCGCGAGCGTTGCGCAGCTCGTCGCGCCGCTGGCTGACAGCAATGTCCCCACCGGGGCGGACTTCAAGGACTGGGTCCTGGTCATCGCGGGGAACATCTTCATCGCGATCCTCGTCCTGCGCGCGATCGGCCACTACTTCAAGCGCGAGTGGGGCGAGCTGTTCGGCCACATCGCGGCCGGCGTCCTCGTCGGTGGCCTGATCTATGCCAACAACCAGACGATCAACGTGCTCAAGGGGTTCTGGGGATTGCTGGCCGGAGGTAATTGATGCGTGTCGGCCGCACCCTGACCCACCATTTCGAGATCGAGACCCGGCAGTACGACCTGCTCGGCATCGACCTCGGCGAAGGCGCCCGACGGCGGATGATCATCTTCGGTGCGGTGATCATCCTGGTCTGGATCGCTTTGCTCGTCCCGTTCATCGGGGTGCCGCAGAAGGCCACCGTCAGCCTGTACGTCGTACCGCCGTTCGTGATCACCGCGTTCGGCTGGCGGGCAGGCAAGCACCATGAACGCCGCCGCCGCGTGACCGAGTGGGCGCTCGCCGTCCGCTATGCGTTGCGCGCCCATCGCCCGATCATCGGACTTGGCGCCCGGGCCGCCGACAAGACGGAGTACCTGCCATGGCGTGAGCGCGTCGCAACCCAGAAGGTGGCCAACCTGGCGAAGGCCAGGGTGACCCCGGAATGGGAACGCGAGGACGTGGTGGAGCTTGACCCGCAGGTCCGCGCCGGCGCGGACATCACCGTGAACCAACGGGCCCGCCTGCTGGGGGCGGACCACGTGCAAAGGGTCAGTCGCAGGACGTCGTCGGGAAGAGGCACTGATGAAGATCGCTGACAAGCTCCTGAACCTGGTCGGTGTCGGCCGCGAACGCGGCCTGCCGCCGCCTCGTCTGGTCGCCATCGCCGACGGTCTGCTGGTGACCGAACGCAGCGCCGAGGCGTGGTTCCTGATCTCGGTGGCGAACACCGACCTGGCCACCGAGGCCGAGCAGGACGCCGCGCTCGACGCGGCCGTCAGCGCGGCCGCCACCATCCTCGGCGACCGGCTCAGCCACCTGAAGGTGGTCTGGGGCCGCTCGACCGGCCAGGACTACATCGACAGCGTGACGGGCCACTACCGGCTCGGCGACCACGAGGGCTGGGCGCAGACCCGCGCGGACCGGATCGACGAGATGCGGATGCCGGAGCGCTACGTCGCACTCGGCGTCCACCTCAGCGACCGGGACCCCCGGGCGACGGCGCAGGTCCGCGGCTCGATCAGCGACGCCCTCGGTACGACGTCGTGGCGGGTCAGCGCCCGCGAGCTCGCGCACCTGGACGAACGCGTCCGCAAGCTCGCCCGCCAGCTCGGCTCGACCGTCTGGCGGGCGCACACCGCTCCCGCCGAGGTGATCTCCTGGCTGGTCAGCCGTGAGATGCACCGCGGCGCCGTCGCGGCTCCCCGCCGCGGCCTGATCACCGGCGCCTCGCTGGCCCGCCTCACGGCCGGTCGAGTCGTTCCGTACACCGACCACCTGCGCATTTACGACACCCGCGGCCAGATCGCGGCGTACACGACCGTGCTGGCGATGACGGACTTCCCCGAAGAGCTCGAGACCCCGGGCGCGGGGGAGTGGCTGCGGACGCTGTCCGAGATCAAGGCGATCGACGACGACGGCGACGAGATCGACGTCACCGTCGAGGCCTCGGTCCGATTCCGCGTACTGACCAAGAAGACCGCGCGTCACCTCGTCGACGAGACCCGCAAGAGCGCCAAGGAACAACGCCGCTCCGCTGCCAAGGGCACCGCCGAGGAGACCGCCGACGAGATCGTCGAGACCGAGCGGATCATGCGCGAGGTCAAGCGGGACATCAACCGCAGCGGCCTCACCCTGGTCGAGGACCACCCACGCCTGCTGGTCAGCGCGGACACCCGCGAAGACCTGGAGGCGTACGTCGACGCCGTCATCGCGCACTACGCCGACCGCGGCATCACCGTGGCGGCGGGCGCTGACGAGCAGCGGGACCTCTGGCTGGAATCGCTGCCAGGCGACCAGCTCCGGGTGCCCGACCTCGGGCACGTGCGGGAGTCGACCGCGTTCTTCGGATCGTGGTTCTGGGGCGGCGCGTCGATCGGTGACGCGACCGGTCCTTCCATCGGGTATCTGACCGGCTCGACACCAGGACTGGTGCGCTTCGACGCCGCTGCCGGATCCGCCTTGGGTGACGCGACGACGACGTTGTTCCTCGGCCGATCGGGTCGAGGCAAGACGACCGCCGCCATGCTGGGTGGCCTCGACTCCGCCTTCGCCGGCGCTTGGGTCCCGCTGCTCGATCTCAAGGGTGACGCGGCCGGCGTATCGGCGGTAGCCGCGGAGTACGGCGTACCGACTGCTGTCATCGAGATCACGGCACAGTTCTCGGGTGCTGCCGACCTGCTGCGCGTGTTGCCTGTGGATGACGCGTTGCTGCAGGCGCCTTCGCAGCTGATGTTGCTGCTCCCGCCGCATCTGCGGGGTGCTGCGGAAGCTCCTGTGATGGCGGCGACCCGTGCTGAGATCCAGTCGCCCGATCCGTCGTCATGGGGAGTCATCCAGCGGCTTTGCGCGGCTGAGTCCGAGACGACCCGGACAGTCGGGTTCGCTTTGCGCGACCTGGTCGAGACGGGTCTTGGTTCGGTCGTGGCCGGTCCACCGTCGGGTCTGTCGTCGCTGACGACCAACCCCGGACTGTGGGTCGTCCAGATGCCCGGCCTGACGCTGCCGTCACCGGAGTCCGCGCCGGAATCGTGGTCTCCGATCGAACGCGTCGGCATGGCCTGCCTCCGCGGCTGCCTCGCCTGGATGGTCCGTACCACCGGCCGGCGCGAGTTCCGCGGCCGCTCCAAGGTCGTCATCGTGCCCGAGGTCCACCTGCTCACCAAGACGCCGGACGGCGCCTCGTTCCTCGACTACATCGCCCGGGTCGGCCGTGCCCTCGGCGCCTCCCTGGTCCTGGACACCCAAGACCCTGCTTCGATCCTGAAGCTCCCGGGTCTGGTGGAGCAGATCACCACCCTCTTCGCGTTCAGCCTCCGCTCCCGCGAACAGGTCGACTCCCTGCTCGAACTCCTGGGCCGCCCCCAGACAGCGCCGTACCAAACCCTCGTCCGCGGTATCAACACCGCCGCCAACGGCAAGAGCATCCGCCACGGCCACTGCATCATGCGCGACCGCTGGGACGAGGTAGCCACGGTCCAGATCGACATCCCAAGCCAACGAGTAGCCGAACTACTCCGCACCACCCCAGAGTCCGAACACGACCTGGAACCAACCCAACCGATCCTCCCGCCCTACGAGGACCCGGACCCCTTCGCCGAAGACGACGAAGACCGCGCCGACGCCCTACAACCAGCCGCCGCCGCCCTAGCCCAAGCCGAAGCCCACACCCAGGCCGAAGCCCACACCCAGGACCCCGTCCAGGACGCCCCGCTCCCCTCAGTCCCCCTAGTCGAACACCTCACCCGCCACCCCCAACGGCCAAGACCGCCACCACCCACCCCGCTACGAAGCCCCCATCGGCCCCAACGAGGTCTACGACCAAGAAGCCGACGAAGCCGCCTACAACGAAGCCATGTACCCCGCCGAGCCCTCAACGTCGCCCAGCGACCAACCCCAACAAAACGGCTCAGGCAAAAAGGAGCATGTCGCATGAAGTGGTCGCTCCGGATCAGAACGGCGCTGACCGTCCTGTCGCTCTCCTTGATCATCACCGCCCAGTTCGCGCTGGCGGCCGATCCTCAGCAGCAGACCACGCCGACTGGATTCGGCGACCTCCTGCCGGTGCCGGACCTGACCCATGGCGACACTCGCACCTTGTTCGAGCAGTACAACCCGATGGCCTACAGCCTCGAGTACGAGGGCAGCTTCAGCGATCCGTTCCGGCCGGTGTTCAACTCCTTCGCCGAGCTGCTGATGCTCTACATCGTCGCCGCAACTCGTGCGGCGATTGCGATCGGCTGGTGGTTGTTCTCGTTCACGGACATCCGGGCCTTGATGGACGCGACATCACACGCCATAGGCGATGTCAGCACCCAACTCACCGGTTGGCTGCTGCCCTCGGCGCTCGCATTGGGTGCGATCGCGGCCTACGTGCAGCGCAGGACGAGTGGTACGGCTCTCGGTCAACTCGTCTGGGTTTTCGCAGCGGGACTGCTGGCGGTCAGCCTGGCGCTCGGTCCGGCGACCTGGCTCAAAGGCGTCGACGGTGCGCGCCAGGTGGGCGCTCAAACTGTCATGGGAGCGTCTGGGCAGGTAGTCGGTGGGACGATGAAAACGCCCTTTGAGACACCAGAGCCAGCGTTCCCGGGCACGCCGCGGGACACGATGCTGAGGAAGTCGGGGGACGCTGCCTGGCGTGGCTTTGCCGTGACGCCATGGTGCATCGCGGAGTTTGGCTCGATGGAGGCCTGCGCACGCTACGGCAAGGGCATGCTCGATGTCGGCATCGATAAGAGCCAGCGCATGGACTACATCAAGAACAACGTCGCCAAGGCCGAGGGTGGCGGCGATACCCCGACGGTCAAATGGGCGAAGGGTGAGAATCCATTCGGCCGGATCGGTGTACTGCTGATAGCTGCTGTTGCCGCGACCTTGTTTGCGTTCCTCAACATCGGACTTGCCGCGACGGCGTTGATGGCGTTCGTCGGTTGCTTGGTAATGCTGGTCGTCGGGGTCGTCTTCGCGTGCCTGTTCATCATTCCCGGTAGATCTCGCCAGTGGGGTATGAACTGGCTCGAAGCGTTACTCGGCTTGGTTCTGCAATCAGTGGCTGCCATGCTCGTTTTCGGCGTTGCCCTGTCGTTGCTCACAGCGGTCTTCGGGCTGAGTCAGAGCCTTGGCTGGCTGCCTGTCACTGGGCTCGCACTCGTGGTTCTGATCGCAGCGTTCCGGCTGCGTAGGTTGCTCGAATCGATGACGACGATGATGCGGCCGGGCGTAGGCAGCATGATGATGGGATCCTTCGCCCGGCGTGGGGCGGTGCAGGCGGTCCGCCGGGTGATAACGGCCATCCGGAGTCGCGGATCATCGCCTGCCACTGCAGAAGGCGAGAGGGGCCGGCCGACGACTCAACGCGGCGGAGGGCAGGAGTCGGACGGCCGCACAGACACCAGCAGGGTCTATCGAAAGATGCCCGCTCCCGGGTCGGGCCGAGGGCAACAGTCGGAGGGACAGGCCGACACATCTCCCGAACGCATCGTCGGCAGGCCCGGTGACCCATCGAGACCTGGCGTCGGAGGATCCGGCGCCAAGAAGCCCGGCGATCGGCGGGATGCGACTAGCCGCCCCGGCGGGATCCCCGCGCTGGGTGGCAACAAGCCGTCGACAAAGCGAGTGTCGAGAGACATCTATCAAGGCGGCACCATCGAGGTCGCCAAGCCGACCGTCGGCTCTAAGAAGAACTCGACCGAACGTAGTTCGGGTCGGCACGCGAAAGCCTCGGTGACCGCGGCGCAGTTGCGTCAGGGACGGTACGAGCCCAGGAGCCTCGTCCAGTCGGCGAGCCTCCGAGAGGGTCCGCCGAAGGCGACGAGGGAGATTCGTAAGGTCACAGCCTCTCAGCGACGGTACAGGGAGTACTCAGCTGCTCGGAGTAGTGGGCCGACCAGCCATCGCTCCGCGGGCGGACGGTGATCCCGCGTGGGTTCACGACCAGGGCGTAGGGAGGCGAATCGCGGGGACCAGACTGGGGACGGTCTTTGGGCCACCGGAAGTGCTCCAGACGAGGATGAGCATCGCTCACGGCGAGCACGCCGGCGTGACGATCTTGCTCGGCAACGCGCGACGCTGCGGGATCGGCGCACGAGCGAACCGGCGAGTCCAATTGGGGTCATCGTCGTCATCGTCCTGCTGGCCGCCCTGGTGCTTGGGATCGGTGGCGGCATGCCTCGCCTGTTGAACCGTGGCTCGGAGGACCAAGGACCAGTAGGTGTGCTGACTCCTCGAGGTCAAGGAACGGAAGCGCCACAGGCGTCCAATGGTCCACAGCCCGGCGAGACGCCGGGGGCGACTCAGTCCTTGACCACGCCGCCGATCCAGACGGAGCGACCAGGGGCAGCGCAGACCGCGTCAGCGGATGGAACCGCAAGGAACTGGGCCAACCTGTTCTACACACGCACGCCAACCAGTGAGACCTACGAGCAACTTGTGGGACGTGCGGCTGAGTTCACAACCTCCGAACTGGCGTCGAGTTTCTCCAGCGCGGGCGATGCCACGTATGACGCGCTCAGAACCTCCGCTGGGACATCGAAGGTGGTGTCGGTGACAGTTGCCGACCCGCGCCCGGATACGGCACCGGTGGACACGCCGACTCGCATCACCAGGCTAGTGACGGTCACGGTTGCGACCACCGGTAAGAGCGCCTCGCGGTTCGAGATCCCACTGCTTCTCACTGTCATCCCCGAAGGTGACCGCTGGCTGGTCAGCGCGGTGAACGGTGGCACTGGACCATGAGGCCCCGGAGCGACCGTGTATAGCACCAGGGATCTGGCCGGCGCAGCGGGTCTCGGCGCGGCCAAGGGAGTCGTGACAAAAGTGGCGGCGGCCGGAGGCCTGTTGCTGGTGACGGTTGTAATGATGCTTGCGCCGTTCGGAGCGAGGGGCGATCAGGTCAACGCGGCCTGTCCACCAGGCGTCGTCGGCGGAGCCCGTGATCCGGTGCCAAACGGGCAGTTGCGCATCACGCAGATCGCGTACGCGAAGATCATCGACGGCGTAGCTATTTCCCGTGGGCTCCCGGGGCAGGCAACTCTGGTCGCCCTGATGACAGCCCTGCAAGAGTCGCAGTTGCAGAATCTCACCTATGGTGACCGCGACTCGGTCGGTCTCTTTCAGCAGCGGCCGGGGGCCGACTGGGGGACCGTGGAAGACATCATGGATCCCGTCTATTCTGCGCAGGCCTTCTTTGGTGGAGACTTGCCACCGAGTCCGCCCGGTCTGGTGGACATCAATGGTTGGGAGTCGATGCCCTACACCGTCGCTGCGCAGGCAGTTCAGGTGTCGGCATTTCCGGATGCCTATGCACGTCATGAGGACACGGCTCGCGACATCGCGGAGCAGGCCGGTATCGACCTGAACAGGGCAGGCAATCCCTACGCGGGGAGGAAGGGCGCGGTGCCAGTTCAGCCCGGGGCGGCGCCTTCGGGGGACGATGGCGCGGCGCAATGTGGCGGTGGCCTGGTGGGCGGTCGACAGATCGGCGGAGTCTGGCCGCCCGAGGAGCAGTCCATTACGGATCCGACAGGCACGGGCGGATTGGTGACACCTCGGACTGCGGCCTGGGTGGCCAAGGCCAAGGCAGCCTTGCAGAATCCAAGCATGTCCTGCTGGGACGCACATCTCTGGAATCCCACCAGTGACCATCCGAAGGGCAAGGCCTGCGACCTCATGGTCGGTGGCGACGGGCGGAGATCGGCGCCGGTCAAGGCCAGAGGTGACCAAATCGCGAACTGGACCTTGCAGACGGCGGCGACGACGGGCGTCCGCTACGTGATCTGGTACGGGAAGATCTGGAGCGCTAGAACTGGTCAGTGGCGGCCGTACAACGGTGGTGGCGTCTACAATCCGACGGATGCGACTGGTGGTCACTATGACCATGTGCACGTGTCGATGTACTGACGATCGGCAAGTCGCTGGAATGACGATGAAACCTGGCAATGTACTCAGCGAAGGGATCTTCTACTGTGCAGCCGTCCTGTGGATTGAGGGCATCCCATGACCGGCTCTAACGGCAACGACGACAAGCCGGGACGGTTCTCGCCTGACGACTGGCAGCCCCCAATCAAGCCGACCCAAGGCGGTGCCCCGGATGCGCCGGACTCTGCTCCTGGGTCGTTCTCCTTCGATGATCCTGTCTCGTCGACTCCCATTACTCCACAGAGGCCGCGGATATCCGTTCCGTCGGCAGCCCAGTTGCTGCTGGGGGTTCCCTGGGTGATCTGGAGCCTCGGGATTGTCTCTTCGTTGTCGGTGATGTTCTTCGACGGCTTCGCTGCAGTCGTCCCGGTGGTGCTCTGGATACTGTCGGGTCTGTTGATCTTGTGGCCGCGTACGGAGTACTACCTTGCCAAGTACTTCTTTCGCCTTCGCCAACCGACCATGCTCGAGCAGCAGAAATTGAATGTCGCCTGGCGTGCCGTGTGCTCCCAGGTTCACGTCGATCCGGACTATTACAAGCTCTGGATCGAGGAGTCGGACGACATCAACGGGTTCGCGATGGCCGGGAAGTCGGTCGCGGTGACTCGTTGGGCGCTCAACTCCTTGCCTCCGCGTCAACTCCAGGCCGTCCTTGCTCACGAACTCGGGCATCATCAGGGCGGGCACCCGTGGGCTGCGCTGGTTGCCTTCTGGTACTCGTTACCGGGCCGATCATTGGCCGGTCTGGCAGCCGCCATCTTCCGGATGGGGCCGGTCGTCGGCTGTCTATTCGGTGGGTTCTTGTTGTGCTCTGCCGCCGGATTGGCCCTGACCTCGCTGATCTTCAACCGTGGCTGGGGCTGGGCCTTCTATACGCTGATGCCGCTACTTGTGCCGATCCCACTCGCGTGGTTCAACAGGAGGAGCGAGTTGATGGCAGACCAGGTGGCAGCGGATCTCGGCTACGCCAGGGACACCGTCGCCTTCCTCTATGACCTTCAGGCGCAAGGGGAAGATGTCGCCAGACGTGCGGCCGGCTGGAGAGGCGCCGTCTACTCGAGTCATCCGTCGCTCGCAGACCGCATCACCGCGCTCGAACGCTATCTGCGGAACAGTGGATCATGACCAAACGCCGTGAACAGTTCGAGGCCCTGAGGAAGAAACTGGCGGCCATTGCTGATTCGGTCTCTGGCCCTGCCGGTATACCAACGCTCCCACCGGTCGGCCTTGCTGTCCCGCCCTGGGAGTCGATCCGAGGTGCGCACCCGCGCCTCGCGGAGCAGTTGGACGAACTCGCAGCCAGCGCTGATTTCAACGATGTCGACCGTGCACGCTTGACCAACGCGATTCGGGGCCGCGCGGCAGAGCCTGCGGAACTTGAGCGTCTCGCGCAGACGATCGAGCGTGACCGTAGCGCTGCCTTGGTACATCCCTCACAACAGCGAAACCTGCCAGGTCAGCGTTTCGCACGGCACAACCTGCTGGCTGGCCAGGTACGGCTGGGTGAGGTCGTGCCAGATCATCGAGGTGACTTCGAGATCACTGGTGACTTCGGGATCGACCTGGATGTACTGAGGACCTCGCTCCTCGTGATCGGTCCCCCCGGATCGGGCAAGACTCGCGGATTGGCGACTCCCATTGTCGAGCACCTGTCGTTGGCGGCTTTGACCGGCAAGGCCAGCATGGTCGTGGTCGACCCAAAGGCGATGGACTTCGCCTACGACGGCTGGTTCGACGTCACCATCGACCCGTTGAGCCCAAGCTGCGGTTTCAGCCTCTTCGGTGGTTCCCGAACGGCAGATGTTGCGGCAGACCGCTTGGCTTCAGCTCTTCTGCCGCCGCAGGTGAGCGACGACAAGGCCTACTTCATCGATGCCTCGAAGAATGCCCTTTACGCCTGCTTGGCGCCCTTCGAAGCAGCGTACGAGCGCTGGCCGACGGTCCCTGAACTCCTCGGTCTCCTGCGGGCGGAGCAGTCTTCGATAGACCGAGTGAAGGAGCGTCTCAAAGGGCCTGGGTCGAAGGACATGAAAGCGCTCCTCGACACCCGGAAGAGTCAGTCGCTTCGTACCGCCGATCCTGCGGCAAGTCTTGTAGAGCGGTTCGCCCTACTCGACCGGCCAGCGCTGCGCCGACTGTTCGATCACCAAGGTCCGACTTTTCAGATGCGTGACCTCAACAGGCCGGTGCGGGTTCGAGTCGCACTGCCCGAGGCGGAGTACCCGGACGCCTCGCGGATTCTCGCGCGCCTCGTAGTGTCGCAGTTCGTCCAGATCACCTCGTCGGCGGAGACCGATCGCTCCATCTTCAAGTCTCTCGTGATCGACGAGGCCGGACGATTCGTCGACGACTACGTAGCTCGGGGCGTTCAGAAGCTGAGATCGAACAATGCCGGATTGGTCCTCCTATCGCAGACGATGTCGGACTTCCCGATCGAGGTTCGGGCGACGATCTTCGGTTCGACCGGGTGCAAAGCGGTGTTCGGCGGCATCGACCCGCTGGACGCAGATATCTTCTCGAAGTGGTTCGGCGACCAGTACATCAACGAGACGACGATAAGTCGCAGTGCGCAGTCGGGAACGCAGTACAACCAGTACGGGAGGCCGGACGGGCGTAGCCATAGCGAGACAACTGGCTATAGCGTCCGCCGGGTGGAGCGAGCTCGGTGGACCGTGTCCGACATCATCACGGGCGTGCCGACCGGCCATGTCCTGATTTCGCTGGCGCGATCCAACGGAGCGCGGGTCGGCCCGGTTCTCGTCAACCTCCGGGCATAAGCAGACCGCGGCGCACGGAGTCGGATCCAAAATGCGCCGCGGTCTCATCAGCCTCAACGGTGTTAGCGCACCTCCGCCGACACGACTACCTTACCCGACACTGGCCTGGTCACGGCTAGGCACTGCTTGCTAGCCTCTAGCCACAGACAGAAGTACCACTCGGTGCCTTCGTTCACTTTGTGATCGATTCGCCTTGTGGTTGTTAGCGCAACTGTTTGGCGATCTTTCACCTGTCCTCAGGAGTCGGATCCTATGGTTACTGCTAACACCCGCCGTACGCGCACTACTTTCGTCAAGAGAGTTGAGCGTTGGAATGCCAACTTGGTTGCACTGACCTCGTTGATTACGAGCCTTGTTGGTTTGCTTCGGCAGACTGTTCAGGTTGTTCTCATCGTAGTTGCTGCCGTAGCGGTGTTCTCTCCGGGGCTTTTGCCGCTTGTGGCTGCGGTGTCGGCTCTGCTGTTGCAGATTCGACGTTCGTAAGCGCTAGCCGCGTTCAGCTCGACCCTCAGGGGTCGAGCTGTTCGTGCGTTCAGGGGAGGAAGCGGACCTCGGTTGTGCTGGCTGATGGTGCGGTGAAGGCAAGCAGGTTGTGAGCTTCGGTCTCAAGGCTCTTGCGGGTCGCGGCTGAGGTCTTCGTGATGGGTTCGATTTCGATGGTTGCGGTCTTCTTGCCTTGCTGGAGGAGTTTCCAGAGGGCGGTTACGTGGCCGTTGTGGAGTATTGCGCCTCGGCTTAGGGCGTCTGGAGGGGTGGAGGCGGGGTAGAAGCGGGTTCGGTCTGCGTGGGAGAGGAGGAGGTTGTCGTATTCGGGGAGGAAGCGGGTGGGGGCTGAGGTGTCTTCCGGGGGGAGGGTGATGGTGGGGAGGTCGTAGAGGGGGCGGGGGGAGGTGGGGGTGGTGTAGGTGCGGAGGTCTAGGCGGTCGAAGACTTCGGAGAGGTGGGTTAGGCCGGACCAGGATTGGGCGTCGGCTACTGAGGCGGGGCCGTAGGCGGCCAGGTAGCGGAGGACTAGCTGGTCTACGTCGGGCTCGGGAGTGATGGGGGAGTCGAGCCAGAGGTCGGCTGTGGTCATGGTGGGGTTGCCGCCTTTGCCCCAGACGCCGCGGGGTGGGATCTGGATGGTGGGGAGCAGGCAGCGGACGGCGTGGGCCAGGGAGGGGGCGTCGTGGCCGGGCCAGAGTGCTGAGAGGTGCTCGCGGAGTTCCACGGCGGTGGCCGGTGCGGTGGTCATGCGGTCGATGCCGGCGCGGAGTACGGCGGGCATGGCGACGCCTTCGAGGCGTTTGCGGCCGTACGTCGTGTTGGAGTAGACCTCGCGTTCGAGGCGGGGCTGGATCAAGCCGCGGATCGCCAGGAAGTCGCGGCTCGACATCAGGTGGATCGTGGCCCGCATCAGCGAACCGCGGACGGCTTCGCGGTTCTCCAGCAGGCCGGCCAGTTCCAGCGGGTCGAAGTCGAGCAGCCGGGTCCACAGGCCGACGTACGGGGCGAGGGGGATCTGGGCCTGCATGCCGACCAGGTGTTCGATCGCTTCGAGGGCGGTGACGGAGCGGCGTTCGAGCAGCCACTGGCGTTCGAGGGTGGCACGGTTCAGGGCACGCAGACTCAACTTCGTCATGGCTGATCCTCTCTTGGGTCCGAGGCCAACGCTAGGAGAGGAAGAGGCCAGGTTCAGTCCGCTACTCCCGGCGGGTGAAGGCCTCGAGGCGAGCCGAGTACGCCGCCCGCGCGGCCGCGTCCGCCGTCAGCCCGCGGTCGTCGCCGAGCACCCGCCGCGCGAACGCCATCAACGGCTCGGGTACGAGTCCGTCGAGCAGACCCCATCCGGCCAGGAAGCCGGGCACCGGCGTCTCTGCCCGGCGCGTGTGGCAAGTCCGGACCACTGCCGCAGCGACATCCTCCGGATCCACTGTCGGCAAAATCCCACCCAGCCGTACGCCGGATGACAGCGACGTCCGTACTGCGCTCGGCAACACCGCACTGACACTCACCCCGGTCTCATGCAGTTCCCGCCGTACTGCGGCCGACAACCCCACCGCCGCGTACTTCGAGGCGTTGTCAACCGCCATCCCCGGAAACGGGATCTTGCCAGCCATCGACGCCACGTTCACCACATGACCGTGGCCCTGGGCAACCATTCCGGGCACGACCAGCCGCATCCCGTGGATCAGCCCCCACACGTTGACGTCGAGCGTCGCCCGGCTGATCTCGTCGGGCTCGTCGAGGAACGGACCGAGCGGCATCACGCCGGCGTTGTTCACCAGTACGTCGATCCGCCCCGTCTCGCTGAGCACGGATCCACAAAGACCGAGTACGACGTACGCGAGGTGACATCGAGAACCCGCGGGCCATCCAGATCGCCGACATAAACGGAAGCACCAAGAGCCGAGAACGCCGAAGCCGTGGCCGCCCCGATTCCACGCGCGCCACCCGTGACCACCACGACCGAACGGGACAGAGCTAGCCTCATCGCACAACCTCCACACCTGAATGAATCGCGTAGTCGCCGGGAGAGAACCTTCCGACCCGGGCCCGGAGCCGCCGAGTCGACCACGGCCAGTTGAAGCTGTTTCGCCCATTGGTGTCGTGGTAGTAGCTCGCACACCCACCGGTCTCGTAAACCGTTGTCTGCAAGGCGTCCTGCACCTCCGCATTGAACGACTCCTGTACTGCGGGCCGCAAGTCAAGGCTCGACCAGCCGTGCCGGAGCAGGCCTGAGATGGCGGCGATCGTGTGATCGAGTTGCGCCTCCAGGATCATGAAGGCCGACGTGTGCCCGGTACCGAGACTCGGCCCGAGCAGGTTGAACGCATTCGGGAAGCCGGCCACGGTGGTGCCGAGATAGGCAGTCGGGCTGCCCTGCCAATGGTCCTGCAGGCTTCGGCCGGCGGCGTCGAACACTCTGCTTGCCAACGGCAACGAGAGGATCTTGAACCCGGTGCCCAGGACAACGACATCGACGGCGGCAACCGATCCGTCGGTGCCGACCACAGAAGACTCGTTGACCGAGGCAACACCAGAGTGAACCGTGACGTTGCTGGCAGCAACCGCCGGGTAGTAGTCGTTGGACATCAGAATCCGCTTGCACCCAAGGGTGTACGAAGGCGTCAAGGCAGCACGCAGCAACGGATCCCGCACCGACCGCCGCAGATGCCAAGCGCCCACCCGCTGGAGCTGACGCATCACGGCCGGCTTCCTGAAGCCAACCCCGAGCGCCTCCATTCCGAAGTATTCGGCGGCTCGCAAAGCGCGCTGAGCCGCCGGAACCCGCCGCATCAACCAGCGCTCAAGAGGCGGCACGTAGTGGTCGGGCTTCGGTAACACCCACTGCGCCGTCCGCTGAAACAGATGCAGCGAAGACACCAGCGGCTGGATCGCCGGCACGAACTGCACCGCCGACGCGCCCGTGCCGATCACCGCGACCCGCTTCCCGCGCAGATCGACCGAGTGATCCCACCGCGACGAGTGAAACAGGGGCCCGTCAAACGACATCGGCACCGAAGGCATCAAAGGCTCATGCCAGGGCCCGGTCCCAGTGATCAGTACCCGAGCCGTGAGCTCACCAGCAGACGTCGAGACGACCCAATGCTGCGCCTCGTCCGACCACGAAGCCCGCAGCATCTCCACCCCGAACCGCGTGTGCGAGAGCACCCCGTACTGCGCTGCCGTCGACTCCAGATACCCGCGGATCTCCGCTTGCCCCGCGAAGGCGCGAGTCCACGACGGATTCGGCGCAAAGGAATACGAGTACAACGCCGACGGCACATCGCACGCACACCCCGGATAGGTGTTGTCGCGCCAGGTCCCACCCAGCGACTCCGCCTTCTCCAGGACGGCGAAGGACGTGATCCCCACCTGCAGCAGCCGGATCGCCGCGCCGATGCCGGAAGCGCCCGCTCCAACGATCAGTACCTCGTGGTCAGCCATCTTCGGAGACTAGCGGTATCTGAATACCATGGGAACCCCAAGCAACCCACTAGAGTCGGGGCCATGCCGAGAATGACGCGGGTGGAGAGCCAGGCGCGGACCCGCGAGACGCTCGTCGCGACCGCTACCGAGCTCTTCCTCCAGGACGGTTACGCGGCGACGAGCCTGGAGAAGGTCGCGGATGAGGCCGGCTTCTCCAAGGGCGCGGTCTACTCGAACTTCCGGAACAAGGATGAGCTCTGCCTCGCCGTCGTCGACGCGATCCGGGCCGGCCAGGCGCACAAGATGGCAACCGCGCTGGAGGGCGCGGCGACGCTCGAGGACATGCTCTCCGCGTTCCAGCGCTGGGCCGAGGAGACCATCGGCGACCAGGCCTGGACGGTCTTCGAGGTGGAGTTCGCGACCCGCGCCCGGCAGGACGACGCCGTACGCCGGGAGCTTGCTCTTCGCAATGCTCAGATCCGGGCAGCCATCACCTTGTTGCTCACCGAGCACGCGGAGGAGTTCGGCATCGTGCTCCCGATGCCCGCGGAAGACTGCGCGACGGCGCTGCTCAGCCTCGGCGTCGGTCTCGGAGTACAGCGCGCGATCGATCCCGACGTCGGCGTCGCCGTTCTCCCTGGCGTGATCAGGCTCCTCGCAGGGGGCTAGATGTTTTCCCTTGCCCACCCGTGATCACGCAAAGTTTTGCTTCCCACGGTGGTGTCCGGCGAACTAGGGTCGCGACGGATCGTAGTCGTACCACCACGGTCGTCCACCCTGGGAGGGAATGAGTATGACGAAACACGTGCGTCGCCGGAAGGCGATCGCGGCCATCA
This sequence comes from Kribbella catacumbae DSM 19601, assembly GCF_000372465.1. Classification (GTDB taxonomy): domain Bacteria; phylum Actinomycetota; class Actinomycetes; order Propionibacteriales; family Kribbellaceae; genus Kribbella; species Kribbella catacumbae. Next base: position 100,639 of record NZ_AQUZ01000004.1, on the reverse strand, counting down.
CCGCCACCGGGGCGATGCTGGCAGTCGGGATGTCGTTCACCAGCGCAGCGGGGGCAGCGCCGGCGGGCAGTTCGGCCGCCGCGGCGAGCAGCGCGGTACCGGGCAACCTGAAGCTGATCAAGACCAAGACTTCACTGCTCGGCAAGCACCACTGGTACCAGCAGACCTTCAAGGGCCTGCCGGTGATCAACGGGTACTACGCGCAGCACGTCGACAAGTCGGGCAAGATCGTCCAGGTCTCCGACGGGCGCGACGCCGTACCGGCGAGCCTCGACGTGAGCGCGAAGGTGCCGTCGGCAACTGCCACGAAGTCGGCCAACACCGCGGCCACGGCCCGGGCCGCGCGGAGCCGTAGTACCGGCGGGAAGGGAGTCGTTCCGACCCCGGCCGCGACCCAGGGAACGGCCCAGCTCGCCGTCGTCGGCGGACCGGACGCGCGCCTGGTCTGGAACGTCACCTCGCGCTCGACCGAGGGCGTCATCCGCTCGCTGGTCGATGCCAAGGACGGCAAGGTGGTCAAGTCCGAGGTGATCAGCGACCACGCCGACGGCAGAGGCTCGGTGTTCGATCCGAACCCGGTCGTGACGCTGAAGAACGAGGACCTGGTCGACAACGACGACAAGAACCAGAACGACCTGTTCCTGGCGCAGAAGAACGTGATCCTCCGCAACCTGGACGGCTCGGGCAACCTGGTCGGCCCGTACGTCAACATCAAGGAAGCCAAGGGCGGCGTCGCCTACAACAAGAACAACAACTTCGTCTTCCAGCGCGCGAACGACAAGTTCGAGCAGGTGATGGCGTACTACCAGGTCAACCAGACCCAGGAGTACATCCACTCGCTCGGCTTCACCGAGGTGAACAACGAGTCGCAGGACTTCTCGATCAACACCTTCGACGGTGACAACTCGTTCTACGACCCGTCGATCGACATGATCACGATGGGCGAGGGTGGCGTCGACGACGCCGAGGACGCCGAGGTGATCTGGCACGAGTACGGTCACGCGATCCAGGACGACATCGTCCCCGGGTACGGCGAATCGGCCGAGGCCGGCGCGATGGGTGAGGGCTTCGGCGACTACTGGGCCGTCACGATGTCCGTCCCGGTCAGCAAGAACTACGACCTGCCGTGCGTGATGGACTGGGACGCGGTGTCGTACACCTCCGGCCCGAAGCACTGCCTGCGGCGGACCGACACCGGCAAGACCACCGACGACATGGTGGGTCAGGTGCACGCCGATGGTGAGATCTGGTCGAACGCGCTGTGGGACATCCACCAGGCGCTCGGCCGGAACAAGGCCAACAAGGTGATCCTGCAGGGCACGTTCTTCTACGCGCCGGACACCTCGTTCGCCGACGCCGCGCGGGTCACCGTCCAGTCGGCTCGCCTGCTCTATGGCAAGGCGGCCGCGGACAAGGTCACCACCGCCTTCAAGGCACGCAAGATCCTCTAAGTGCCCAACTGATCCGTCGGTGCCACCAACTTCCCCGAGTTTCGTGGCACCGACAGATCCGGCGGCTTGGCGACAGACTTGACTGCCAGGCGGCTGTTGGTTACCGCGTCCGCCACGACGCGGGCGGTATCCATCAGTTGATCGACAGTTGACGCCGTCGCTCGACCTTGGCTCGGGTCTACTTTTGAGGCAAACAAAGTCAACAGCCGGCCAAGCTTGGTCGAGTCGGCTCGTTTCGTTCCGCGTAGTACTCCGGAAGTAAGCCAGTCCCATAAAATGGTCCGGCCTACCTCTGTGTTAATTTCTCGAACCAGGTTCATACAGACTGCTCCTGCAGCAGCAACCTCCGAATGCTCCAGGGTCACCATGCAGTGACCTTTTCCGGCTGGTAGTTCGAACTGCTCGGCATTCGTCGAATTAACTACACCTCGAGAATGAACGAGAGCGTGCCGCAGTTGGCAGAGACCTTCGAACTCCGCAATGGCCTCATTCAGTGAAGAGTTCGGCTTTATCGATATGCCGAATCGCTCTCGCAGTACGTTCGCCACTTTTCCAGGCTCGCTAAACGTCACGCGTTCGGTCAGGGCGTGCTCAATGTTCTTAGCTTCGTAGAAATCTAAAGCACCAAAGGGTATCTGCACGCTACTGTTGCGTTTGCGAAGATTAGGACATAGGCGAACGCTTTGCGCTAATAATCTTCGCAGGAACAGTTCTGTTGCGCTGACATAGCCCAAGACCATCTGGCCAGCCAAGAGTTCTTCGAGTTCTTGTCTGATGGTCCCTTGGCCCACCAGGCCGCCTAGGGCCGTCAGTCCCTGATGGGTCGAATAGAACTCATCGATTGGATTGTGGTCATCTCCGATCTGTGACCGCTCAATGAAATTCGACCAGTCGATGGCAGAGAATCGCGCAGGAGCATTCAAGACAACCTTGTCGATCTCCGTGTGCCTAGACACTTACGAACTCCTCCGCAACCGAGTAAATACGCCGTGCCCACACTTGGCCCACGCGTTCAGCCTTCCGAAGTTCCTGCTGCCCCCGATCGCGAAGTATGTCTTCCACACGCAAGAGCCTTTGGTTCTTGAGCGACTCAATCTTGCGAGGAGTAAGCGGCAACTGGTCGACTGGAGTGCGCAGTAGCGCAGCGAACCGGCTTTCGTCAAGAAGTTCCGAGCCGCAGACATGACAAAAGCGAGCTTCTTGAATCAGGCGAGGGGATCCGCAATTCTGACAAGACCCAACCATGAGTCGGCATTCTTTGGCTTCAGACTTATTTAGGAGTGTCTCACTTAGTACACGCTTGTAGGTTCCAACTCGAGTGAACCGAATAAGTGATCCCGCGCGCTGCGCCAAGGTCGGATTTTTTCCGAACCGCAACGCATTGCCTTCCATGAGCACGGCCCCATGCAAGGAGAACTTCGTAAAGGTTCCTCCGCTGCCAAGGCTTACGCTCTCGTTAGTTTGCCGGACGATGCCTGCATACTCCAGCAGACTCAGAATAGTTAGCAACCTCTGATCGATTGGCTGGCGGATGGCAACGTCGAGCGCTTGACTTGCTGTTTCCTGTTTATCGAAGCGGGTCGAGTTGAGGTCCCTGAGTTCTGAAACTATACGTTGCTCGACGGTCAGCCCGGTCTCGACGTACATGCTGTAGCTCGGAAGTTTGTCGGCGAGCGTCATGTACAGCTTGCGCAACTGCTGAGCTTGTTCACCAATGATCGTGTTTGCTTGCCTTGCAATTCGCCCCGAATTGGTCGGCAGATTGTTCAAGTACTCTTCGAGCATCGCCAGGAAGGTTCTAGGTACGCCGAACGCAGCTCCGGCGAAAAGATCTACAACATCGCCTGGGATTCCCTTTTGCATGGAGTCTGGAAATCTTCTCGTAAATAGGCTGCGCATGAAGCGCAGATACTGTTCGCCGTCAACTGGAATCCAAGCGTGAATGATCTTTGCGTCATGTCCAACATGAAAGTTGGGGCTGAATTCTGTGACGCCAGGGTAGATCGCAGCTTTGTAAGTGACGTTAGGGTTGCGGATACTGCGAAGAAATTCAAAGAATACCCGCTGCTGGTCTGGAACAAATGCGTGCGCCGCATCGTCGAGGAGGAGAATGACGCGACGATGGCCGGCTTCGGATGCCCACATCTCCAGCATTCGCGAGAGTTGCGCGGGGCCGGGAAGTTGTAGTCGATCGGTGGAGGGGTCGCTTTCGGCGGCATCAACGAAATTCTGGCATTCCTTCGCCATCGCCTTGAGCTTCTGATTGTTTGGAACGTGATCGCTAATTGCAACTATTATCCGAGCGACCAGCCAGTCCTGGAAGAAGCCGTCTGCGTCAGCGCGCTGTTTGTATGCTGGTTCAAGGAATAGATACTTCCCATAGTTAACATAGACGGCGATGTCTGGTGTCGTCGAATTAATCCGACGATCAGCGAGCCTGAGCAAAGTTGTCTTTCCGCACCCGCGAGGCCCGCTGAGCAGACGTGGGCCTTGGGCCATCAGTTGTCTTAAGACGGTTCGTTCGAATGGGCTCACCTCGGTCCAGGCTGAAAACTGATCGAGCGACAGATTCTCGGCACGCTCCTCGAAGATGGCGCCATTGACCTCGCCCTGCGTGTCGCTTGAGTCCGACGAACCTGGCGTGACGCTCGGCATAGATTACCCTCCGTGGTAGTTCTGCCGGAGACACTACAGATAAAGCTCAATAGCTGGGAGTGCACCGGCTCATGCGCCCACCACTACTGTGGGCGCATGAGCTGGAGCACTGCGGACATCCCAGACCTGACCGGACGGCGCGCCCTCGTCACCGGCGCGACCAGTGGACTCGGCTACGAGACCGCTCTCGAACTCCTCAAGCACGGCGCCGAGGTGATCATCGCGGCGCGCAACCCGGAGAAGTCCCTGCAGGCGGCCGCCAGACTCGCCGCCGCCTCCGGTCGGGCGGAGCCCGAGATCCTCGAGCTCGACCTCGCCGACCTGACCAGCGTGAAGACCGCTGCTGAGCAGTTCAAGCACGATCGCCTGGACCTCCTCGTGAACAACGCCGGCGTGATGGCGACGCCGTACCGGCAGACCGCCGACGGGTTCGAGTTGCAGGTCGGCACCAACCATCTCGGCCACTTTGCCATAACCGCCCGCTTGCTGCCGTTGCTGCTCAAGGCCGAGAGCCCCCGGGTCGTGACGGTCAGCTCGTTCATGCACAAGACCGTCAGCACCATCAGGCAGAGCGACCTCCGGGCCGAGAACGGTTACGCGAAATGGGACGCCTACGGGAAGTCCAAGCTGGCCAACCTGCTGTTCATGTCCGAGCTCGACCGCCGCGCGCGAGCAGCCGGCACGCCGCTCCTCAGTCTCGGCGCCCATCCCGGCTACGCGCGAACTCACCTGCAGACGTCAGGTCCGCAACTGGGCGGCGCCAACCTGGAGGCCCGCATCATGGGCTTCGGCACCAAGCTCGTCGCCCAGTCCGCCGCGGCGGGCGCCTGGCCCAGCCTGTACGCCGCGACGATGCCCGGCGTGCGACCCGGCTCGTACTACGGCCCGTCGTTCTTCGAGTACCGCGGCAAGCCGAAGCTGGTCCACCCGACCAAAGCAGCCCGGGACCCCGAGCTGGCCCAGCGGCTGTGGGCGTGGTCCGTGGAGGCCACGGGAATCGACGCGTTCTGAGCTAGTGACACACCAGGGCTCCGTGGTTACCCTTCGGTAAAACTGACCAGTAACCCCCGCCCCGGAGGTCAACCGATGCGCAGACTCGTGGTCGCCCTTGCCGTCCTGATCGCGAGCGTCGGTCTCGCCCCCGCCCCGGCGCAGGCCGCGCCCGGCTTCAGTACGGCGTACCAGCGCATCCCCGGCGCGGGTGGTACCGAGATCGGTGCCGTCGTGCTCACCCCGACCGGGCAAGGTGCCGGTCCGTTCCCGCTCGTGGTGATGCCGTCCAGCTGGGGTGTGCCGAATCTCGAATACGTCGGCCAGGGCAGCAAGCTCGCCAAGGCCGGGTTCCAGGTCATCTCGTACTCCAGCCGCGGGTTCTGGGACTCCGCCGGCGGCATCGACATCGCGGGTCCGCCGACCGTTGCCGATGTCACCGAAGTGATCGACTGGGCCGCCGAGCACACGCCGGCCGACACCAGTCGGGTCGCTTCGGTCGGCATCTCGTACGGCGCCGGCATCTCGCTGCTGGCCAGTGCGCAGGACCCACGGATCAAGGCGGTCGGTGCGCTCAGCGGTTGGGCCGACCTGATCGCCTCGCTGGACCCCAACGAGACGGTCAACCTGCAGGCGGTCGCCGCACTGCTTGCCCTTGGCAACCTCACCGGCCGGCCCGGGCCGGAGATGCAGACCTTGCAGACCAAGTTCATCAGCGGCGACTTCGATGGCGCGGTGGCCGATGCGAAGGCGCTCGCGCCGGTGCGCTCGGCGGCGACCGTGGTCGACCGGATCGACGCGAACCGCCCGGCCGTCTTCCTCGCCAACGCCTTCGAGGACTCGATCTTCCCGCCCACGCAGTACACGGACTTCTTCACCCGGCTGACCGGGCCGAAGCGGTTGCACCTCGCGCATGGCGACCACTCCACCCCCGAGGTGACCGGTGCTATCGGCCTGCCCAACGAGATCTGGGACGAGCTCGCGCCCTGGCTGAAGCACTTCCTCACCGGCGCGGACAACGGCGCCGACCAAGAGTCGCCCGTCCAGTTGAAGTCGCAGCGCAATGTCTGGCGCGGCTACTCCGACTGGGCCGCCGTCGGCTCGCCCAAGACGTCGTACCTGACCAAGCCGGCCGGCTTGTCGCGCACTGGCGCCTTGCAGGCCAATGCATCCACCGGCTGGTCCAACGGCATCGGCGCAGGCGTCCCCACGGTCGCGGATAGCGGTGTGGTGCTCGTTTCCGGCGCTCTGCAAGGGCTGCTGTCGATCCCGGTCGGCGTCGCCATACCGTTCGTCGATCGCACCTTCGCGGGCGTGTGGTCCGGACCGGCGTACAGCTCCAGGACGGTGATCAACGGAACTCCGCGTTTGCACGTGACCGTCACGCCCAGCGCGCGCGACACCTCGCTCTTCGCCTACCTGTACGACGTTGACGCGCTGGGCGTCGGATCACTCGTCTCGCACAAGCCCTATACGTTGCGCGGGGCAACAGTTGGGCAGCCCAAGACGCTCGACTTCCGGCTGGAGTCGACGAGTTGGGAGGTGCCCGCCGGGCATCATCTGGTCCTGGTCGTCGACACCGTCGATCCGCGCTACCTCGGCCGCAGCAAGCTCGGCAGCACCGTGAGCTTCAGTTCCCCCGCCACCGACCCCTCATGGCTCAGCATCCCTGTTGCGTAACCTGCAACTCAGGTTGTACCCCTTGCCACATCCTCCGAGCTAGGCCACCCTATGTGGTCGGACGATCACCTAAAAGCTCGGAGGATGTGTCATGGGTACGAGCCGCCGCCGTTTCCTCGGACTCACCGCCGCTGCCGTCGGCAGCGCAGCAGTCGGGATGGCCACGCCAGCCTCGGCCAAATGCCGAGCCAGTTCGACGCTGTATCTCGGCACCTACACGGCCTCGCCAGGTGGGGGCACCGGCATCGGGCTGGCGTCGTACGACGTGGCGTCCGGCCAGCTCACCTCGACCGGCGTGCTGGCCGGCGTACAGAACCCGTCCTTCCTGATCCTGTCCCGTTCGGGCCGCAGCCTGTACGCCGTCAACGAGCAGGCGCCGGGCGGCGTCACCGCGATCGCCGTGGACTCACCCGGCAAGCTGCGGGTACTCAATCGTCAGCCCAACGGTGGATCCGCGCCCTGTCATCTGGATCTGGTTGCCAACGGCAAATACCTCGTGAGCGCCAACTACAGCTCCGGCGACCTCGCCGTCCATCCGGTCCGGGCCGACGGGAGCCTTGGGCAACAAACCGATCTGGTCAAGCACGCAGGCGCGGCACCCCATGCCCATCAGGTGCTGCAGGATCCGACCGGCAACTACGTCCTGGCCGTCGACCTGGGCACCGACTCGATCTACACCTACACGATTGCCAACGGCAAGCTCACGTTGCGAAGCCAGGCGAAGGTGAAGGCCGGCGCCGGACCACGCCACCTCGCCTTCCACCCGAACGGCCGCTACGCCTACGTCGCCGGCGAACTGGACAGCACGATCACCGTCTGCCGGTACGACGGATCGACCGGCAAGATCACTCCTGGCGCGGCGCAGTCCACGATCCCGGCCGGCTCGCCGGCGAACTACCCCGGCGAGGTGATCGTGTCGCCGGACGGACGGTTCGTCTACCTGACCAATCGCGGCCACAACAGCGTCGCCGTCTTCGCCGTCGAGCCCGGGGGAGCATACCTGCGCCGGATCGGTACGCCGTCCTGCGGCGGCGACTGGCCACGCCATGTGACGCTGGATCCGACCGGGCAACTGATGTTCGTTTCCAACCAGAAGTCGAACAACATCGCTACCTTCCAGGTCGACGCCCGGACCGGCGGGCTGACGCCCAAGACCTCGTTCTCCGCGCCGATCCCGGTCTGCGTACTCCCGGGCTGATGTTTGGTTTTGGCTGAACTCTTGCCATCCTCGACCGGGAACGCCGTGATCGGCCGAGCCAAGTTCGGCGGCAACTCGGTCGACTACCTGGACGGAACCGTCGACCAGGTCCACTTCTTCGACCGGAGCCTCGGCGCGGAGGAGGTGCGCACCCTGTACGCCTCGGGACGCTGACCGAAGTTTCGAGGTGCGATGTGGTCGCAAAACACGGATGCTGGTAGTGGTGCCGCACTAGGGAGGACAAGAACATGCCCGCTCCCAGCCACGTTCTCAGCCCGTTGACCGCGACCAAGTTCCGGCTGCCCCGGTTCGGGCTCGGCGGATCGCCGATCGGCGACCTACCGAGCCCGGACGGGGACGCGGCCGCGACGGCCACCATCGACGCGGCGTACCAGGCCGGGATCCGGTACTTCGACACCGCTCCGCGCTACGGCCGCGGACGCTCCGAAGAGCGCTTCGGTACTGCGCTCGGCCGTCGGCCACGTGGGGACTACCTGCTCTCCACCAAGGTCGGCCGGACAGTCGACGGTACTGCGGACTTCTCCGCCGACGGCATTCGCAGCTCGCTCGCCGAAAGCCGTGACAGGCTCGGCCTGGACGTCGACCTGGTCTTCCTGCACGACCCGGGGGAGCACTGGCAGCAGGCGATCGCGGAGGCGTATCCGGTCCTCCACGAGCTGCGCGCGGAGCGGTCGATCGCCGGAATCGGGGTGGCCGCGGATGACTGGCAACTGCTCGATCGGTTCGTCCGCGACACCGAGCTCGACGCGGTCCTGCTGGCCGGGCAGTACTCGCTGCTCGACCGCTCGGCGACACCGCTCCTGGATCGCTGCCAGGCGAAAGGCGTCCTGGCGATCGCGTCCGGAGTACTGAGCAGGCAGGTGCTGCAGATCGATCGATCCAAACAAGCGACTGACCCTGGCGTCATCCTGGCGCGCCGCATCTCGGCCGTCTGCGAGCGGTACGGCGTGTCGCTGCCGCAGGCCGCATTGGCCTTCCCTGGCAGGCATTCCGCGGTCAGCTCGGTGCTGATCGGCGCCGCCAGCCAGGCCGAGATCCGGGCCGACGCGGCGTTGGTCCGGCAATCGGTTCCCGCCGACCTGTGGCGTGATGAAGAACTCCTGAGACTTCTGGCTTAGCCACCTCTTGTCAGCCACCACAGGGCTGGGCGATTCTGTTGCCTTCGATTCCTGTGGGGGGATGTCAAATGTCCAGAATCACTGGGTCCTGCCTGCGCGCCGCCGCGCTGGCCGGGCTGCTCGGCTCCGGCCTGGTCGCGGTTGTCGCGCCAGCCGCTTCGGCCGCCACCATTACCGTCACCACGACGGCCGACACGGTCGACGGGGGTGATGGGCAGACCTCGCTGCGGGAGGCGTTCGCGACCGCCGGCTCGAACGGCGTCGACGACGTCATCGCGCTCGGCGCCGCGCAGACCTACCAGCTGACCAACTGCACCGGGCCGCTCACCCATGCCGAGGGCCACGAACTGGTTGTCCAGGGCAACGGTTCGACGATCGACCAGAGCTGCGACGCGACAGCCATCATCGACAGCACCGACCATGCCGGCCGGCTCGAGCTCCAGGACCTGATCATCGACGGCGGCCCGAACGCCGCGGCGACCGCGCTGGAGGGTGCCGCGGTCCGCTCGGACAGCGAGTTGCTGCTGGCAAACGTCGAGATCCGCAACGTGCTGTCACCGGGCGGCTCGGTCGTCTGGTCCAGCTGGGACCACGGCATCACGCCGTACCGGCTGACCTTGAACGGCAGCAATCTGCACCACAACACCGGCAGCATCGTCAGCTGTGACAACTGCTCGGCGAAGCTGGACGGTACGACGATCTCGGACAACACCGGCTCGGGCCTCTCGCTGGTCGACGGCTACCCGCTGCAGATCGACAACTCGACCATCTCGAACAACACCCGCGCAGGCATCAGCAACACCGGTCAGGGCTTCCCGGCCAACAAGATGTCGATCAACTTCACCCAGATCCAGAACAACGGCCGGGTCGGCATCCGCTGCGGCAACTGTGGTGGGCTGACCATGTACTCCAGCGGCGTCTCCGGCAACGGGCTCACCGCGGTCGATGCGCTCGGCGGCATCTCCTTCTCGATGTCGGAGCGCAACGGGACGCCGGCCTCGTCGATCAGCATCGTGCTGTCCGGGATCAGCGGCAACAAGAGCAACGCCTCCGGCGGCGGTCTGTCCGTCACGCCGGTGCTGGTCGAGGACGGCGGCAACACCGCCACGACGTACATCGACCGGACGCCGATCGACAACAACATCTCGGCCGGCGATGGCGGTGGCGTCTCGATCGGAGTCGGCAACTACAGCAGCTACAAGGGCAGCCTGATCGGCAACACGGCCACCCTGCGCGGTGGCGGTCTGGCCTTCCTCACGCCCGGCCCGTCCTCGGCGATGTCGCTGGACTCGGACGAGATCCAGAACAACACGGCCGGTACCGACGGTGGCGGCGTCTTTGCCTTGAGCGTCGGCTCGGTCAACGGTTTCCAGCCGATCATCTCGGGCAACACCGCGACCGGCAACGGTGGTGGCGTGAAGGTCGGCTCCGCGTTCCAGACCACCTTCGACGGCGGGAAGTACTACGACAACCACGCCGCCAACGGTGCGGGGCTCGACCTGTCGGCCGAGGTGGTCAAGTTCGACAAGGCGACGATCAACGACAACTCCGTCGTACCGGCGGCTGGGACCGGCGGTGGCGCGCGGATCTCGGCGATCACGGCCACCCTGCTGAACAGCACCGTCAACGGCAACACGGCGACGGTCGGTGGCGGGCTCAACTTCACCACGGCGACCAGCGTCAACCTCAACCACGTGACGATGGCCGACGACACGGCGACCACCGGCGCGCACATCGCCGCCGTACCGACCGCATCCGTCGCGATCAGCCGGAGCGCGTTGGTCCTGCCGATCACCGGTACTTCGTGCGCCGGCGTCGGCGGCGCCTTCAACGGAAGCTCCGGCGGCTTCTCCGTACTGCGGGATGCCACCTGCGGCACGATCGCCTCCGACCTGGTGACCGCCGCGGACCCGCAACTGGGTCCGCTCACCAACGGCTACCCGGCCGGGCGGTTGCCCGGGGCAACCAGTCCGCTCGGTGGCCGCGTTCCGGTGGTGAACTGCACGATCGAGGACGACCAGCGGTTGCAGGCCCGGCCGCTCGGTGCGAACTGTGACGCGGGATCGGTCGAGTTCGTCGAGACGGTCGTGCCGCCGAGCCCGGACCTTGCGCTGAAGGCTCTGATCGCCGAGGTCAAGGCGCTGCACCTGTACAAGCCGCTCGAGACGCTGCTGGTGCTCAAGCTGGAACTGGCGCGGGCCGCGATCAAGGCGAACCACAAGCCGGCCGCGAAGGCCTTCCTGAACGGGTTCATCCTCGAGGTGAAGTCTCAGTCTGGGAAGAAGATCCCGGCGGCGGCGGCCACCCAGTTGGTGACGAAGGCCACCGCGATCAGGAACTCTTTGTAGCCAAGGCGTTGATATCCTGGACGGAGGTCCGCCGAATCGGCGGGCCTCCGGACGAGATGGCGCCGTACCCGGTGGACGACAAGACGACGCCGGCCCCTGGAGGGCCGAGCGCATGCATGTCGTCGATGTGGTGGAGATCGTAGGAGCCCTGACCGTGCTGGTGGCCTTCGCGGCCGCGCAGGCGGGCCGGCTCGAACAAAAGACGCTGTCCTACCAGCTGCTGAACCTGCTTGGTTCGAGCGTCCTCGCCGTGATCGCGGCTGTTGAAAGCTCCTGGGGCTTCCTGCTGCTGGAAGGCAGCTGGGCGATCGTCAGCCTGATCGGGCTGCTCAGCTTGTTCCGCACCAAGGCCGGCGCGGCCGGCTGACAACCTGATCATTCGCCCCCTTTTCACCCTCTTCGCCTGCAGTCCGGCGCGGTCGGATCGATGGCGAGGGTGAAAAGGGGGCGAATGATCAGGTGAGTCAGGGTCAGAAGCGGTCGCTGGGCTCCACTGGGCCTGGCGACCCTGTGCCCGGTGATCCTGGCCGGGGGACCGTGGTGGTCGGCGATACGGACGGCGAACCGGGCCCGGTCGATCCGGTGCCGGGCGGTGGTGTGGTCGGCGTGACGGTGATCGTGACCGTGTTGCTCGGGCTCGGGATCACCGGATCCGGCTCCACCTCGGGGGAGTTCCGGAACAGCAGCCAGGCGATCAGGATCGCCAGCACCATGATGATCGCCATCGTCAGCAACGACAGCGACAAGGCCAGCCAGGAGGCGGGGCGCAGCGCGGACGGCCACGGCAGCGGCCAGATCCGGAACAGGCCCGGGCGGCGGCGGTTCTCCCAGTAGTGCCGGAAGTCCGGGCCGCGGACCCGGCCCATCGGCGGGATCCGGTCCATCAGGACCGCCGACAGCACGTCCTCGCCGCGCCGCTCGGCGATCAGCTGCTCGTCGGCGGCGGCGCTCGAGCCGTCGTCCGGGCGGATGGGGCCGAGCGCGACCCAGAGGGCCAGATCGTCGTCGTCCGCGTCGTTGTGGGCGAGCACGACGTCGGGCGGCAGTTCGTCGACCGCGGTGACGAATCGGTCGCGTGCCGCCGCGTCGTCGGACGAGCCTTCGGTCATCATCGCGACGACGGCGTCGCGGCCGGTCTCGTCACTGGCTGTGTACAGATAGCCCGCCGCGTTCGCTCCCAGCCGCGCTCGGAGCCAGAAGTCGCCCACTCGGGGCGGGTCCTCCGGCAGCAGCGGCAAGACGTCCGGCAGCACGCGGCCGGGCGCCTCGGCAGGAGCCTCGGGCTCCGCCGGCGCCGCGGTGTCGGTCTGGGAGTCGGTCGCGGTCATCAGCACCAATCCCACCACATCCCTGGTAGCAGTGTCGCCCGCGCCCGCCGGTACGCCGCCGCCTGCGCCCTCGGTACGCCGTACGCCGGGCCCTCCCGACTCCCCGGTACGCCGTACGCCGCGCCCTCCCGTCCACTCGCCGGCGCCCGCCGGTACGCCGTACGGGAGTGTTCGGATTTGGGGGTGTGGGGAGGATAGGAGGGGAGCCGGGCGGGGCGCGCTCGTGCCCGGCCCCGGCTATCTGATGGAATGGCGGCAGTTCCCGAGCGCAGACAAAGGTCCTGATGGACCCCGGAAGGACAGGCATGACCGAAACCACTGTGCCGGCAGGGTCAGTGGCCCAGCAGTCCCACTTGGTCAGTGAGGCGATCACCGAGGTCAAACGGGTGATCGTCGGCCAGGAACACATGGTCGAGATGCTGATGGTGTCGCTGCTCGCCAAGGGTCACTGCCTGCTCGAGGGCGTGCCCGGTGTCGCCAAGACGCTGGCCGTCCGGACCTTCGCCTCGGTGGTCGGTGGTTCGTTCGCCCGGATCCAGTTCACCCCTGACCTGGTCCCGTCCGACATCGTCGGCACCCGGATCTACCGGCAGACCCGCGAGGCGTTCGACATCGAGCTCGGCCCGACCTTCGTGAACTTCGTACTGGCCGACGAGGTGAACCGGGCCCCGGCCAAGGTGCAGTCGGCGATGCTGGAGCTGATGGCCGAGCGGCAGGTGTCGATCGGCGGCCAGACCTTCCCGATGCCCAAGCCGTTCATCGTGATCGCGACCCAGAACCCGATCGAGTCCGAGGGCGTCTACCCGCTGCCCGAGGCGCAGCGGGACCGGTTCCTGGTCAAGATCGACGTGCCGCATCCGCGCGGGCACGAGGAGTTCGAGATCCTCCGCCGGATGAGCGTCGACCCGCCGCAGCCGCGCCAGGTGCTGAAGCCCGAGACGATCATGGAGCTGCAGCGCTCGGCCGAACAGGTCTTCGTGCACAACCTCGTCGCGGAGTACGCGGTCCGCCTGGTGATGGCGACCCGGACCCCGTCCGACTTCCACCTGCCCGACCTGGAGCCGATCATCGAGCTCGGCGTCAGCCCGCGCGCGACCCTCGGCCTGGTCGCGGCCGGCCGCGCGCTGGCGCTGATCCACGGCCGCGACTACCTGCTGCCCAGTGATGTCCAGACGGTCGCCCTCGACGTGATGGGGCACCGGATGGGGCTGACCTTCGACGCGGTCGCGGACAATATCGACCCGCGCGCCGTGGTCGAGCGGATCCTGGCCACCGTCCCGCCGCCGCAGCCGGTCTGGCGTGACGGCACCGACGGCTCCGGCCGTCCGGAATTCGTCTAGGCGGCGCTGGCGAATGCCCTACCGACCAGATCCACGGGTTGCGATGACGATCTCGCAGCTCGCTCCTGAGCGTGCCCTGCGCCGACTGGAGCTGACGGTCGTCCGCCGGTTGGAGGGCATGCTGCACGGTGAGCACCTCGGCCTGCTGCCCGGCCCGGGCACCGAGCTGGCCGAGGCCCGCGAGTACCAGGTCGGCGACGACGTCCGCCGGATGGACTGGGCCGTCACCGCCCGTACTACGGTCCCGCACGTCCGCGACCTGATCGCCGACCGGGAGCTGGAGACGTGGGCGATGGTCGACCTGTCCGCCTCGATGGACTTCGGTACCTCCCAGTTGGAGAAGCGCGAGCTGGCCGTCGCGGCGGTCGCGACCGTCGGATTCCTGACCCACCGGCTCGGGGACCGCTTCGGCGGACTGATGCTGCGCGACTCGACGCTGCGCCGCTGGCCGGCCCGGTCCGGGCGGCTGGCGCTTTACGGTCTGCTGCGGGCGCTGCTCGCGGAGACCGACCACGGTGAGCACCAGGCGCGCAGCGACCTGGCCGGCGCGCTGGACTCGATGGCGCGGACGCAGCGCAAACGCGGCCTGCGGGTCATCGTGTCGGACTTCCTCACCCCCGAGGACGGCGAGACCGACAGCCGGATGGAGCCGTCCTGGGAGCGCGCGATGCGCAAGCTGACCGCTCAGCACCAGGTGCTCGCGGTCGAGATCGTCGACCCGCGCGAGCTGGAACTGCCGAACATCGGCGTCGTCCTGATCGGCGACCCGGAGACCGGCGCGATTCGCGAGATCGACACCCGCAAGCGCCGGGTGCGCGAGGAGTACGCCGCGGCCGCGCTGGCGCAGCGGGAACGGACCAGGACCGCCCTGCGTAGGGTAGGAGCCGGACATCTGGTCCTGCGGACCGACCGCGACTGGGTCGCCGACACCGTGCGGTTCGTCCTCGCCTACCGGCGAATGGCGCCTCGCCTGCACCAACCGCCGAAGGGAGTGGCTCGCTGATGGAGTTCCTGTCTCCGGCCAGACTGTGGTTCCTGCTGATCATCCCGGTCGTCGTGGCCGGCTACATCTTCCTGCAGCACCGGCGGGCGCAGTACGCGCTGCGCTTCACCAACATCGCGCTGCTCGACCGGGTCGCGCCGCGCCGGCCGCAATGGCGCCGGCACTTGGCCGTCGTACTCGCGTTGTTCGCCGCGACGTCGTGCATCATCGCGTTCGCGCAGCCCAAGGACGAGGTGAAGGTGCCGCGTGAGCGGGCCACCATCGTCGTCGCGATCGACGTGTCGCTGTCGATGATGGCCACCGACGTCGACCCGAACCGGCTGGAGGCGGCGAAGAAGTCGGCGAAGAACTTCGTCAACCAGCTGCCGTCGAAGTTCAACGTGGCGCTGGTGAACTTCGCCGGTACGGCGTCCATCATCGTGCCGCCGACCACCGACCGGGCCACCGTGCAGCGGTCGATCGACGGACTGGAACTGGCCGAGTCCACCGCGACCGGCGAGGGCATCTTCACGTCGCTGCAGGCGCTCACCCAGGTCCCGCCGGACCCAGATCACCCGAACGACCCGGCCCCGGCACGCATCGTGCTGCTGTCGGACGGCAAGCGCACCGTCGGCCGGACGGCGCAAGAAGGCGCGCAGGCGGCGAAGGCGAAGAACACGCCCGTCTACACGATCACCTTCGGCACCGACTCGGGCTTCATCGAGATGGACGGCATCCGCCAGCGCGTTCCCCCGGACCGCGCCGAGCTGCGCAGCGTCGCCGAGATCACCGGGGGAGAGGCCTACACAGCCGAGTCCGCGGGCGAGCTGGAGGACGTCTACAAGGACATCGGCTCCTCGGTCGGCTACGACAAGGTCGACAAGGAAGTCACCTCCCGCTTCGCCGGCATCGCGATGCTCCTCACCCTCGCCGCCTCCGGCGCCTGCATAGCCCTCGCCTCCCGCTTCCCGTAAGCGGCTCCACCCCTCCTTGCGGGGTTCGCCCCCTGGTCTGCCAACAGGCGAACCCCGCAAGCAGGAGCGAACCCCGCGAAGAGGGGCGAACCCCGCGAAGAGGGGCGAACCCCGCGAAGAGGGGCGAACCCCGCGAAGAGGGGCGAACCCCGCGAAGAGGGGCGAACCCCGCGAAGAGGGGCGGAGTACGCCGGCCTACGTGCCGTTGATCAGGCGTACTGCGAGGTCGGGGTTGAACTGGCCTGCCGGAGTGGATGGGGCTATGCCGCAGGGGCCGTCGGAGTTGCCGGGGACCTTGATCCAGAGCAGCATCTCGGCGCCGCCGCCCAGCTGGGCAGTGCTGCCGAGTTTGCGGCCGGCCGGGTTGCACCATTGGCCGTTCGAGCCGTTGCCGTTGCGGCTGGTGTCGATCACGAACGGCTTGGCCGTGCCGAGGCCGCTGCGTACGTTGTTGGCGTAGGTGACTGAGGCGCTGGTCGTGTAGTAGTTCGACACGTTCACCGCGAAGCCGTGTGCGTCGGCGATGCCCGCGCCCTGCAGCCGTTGCGCCATCGTTGCCGCCGGCACCCAGCCCGCGTTGCCCGCGTCGAGATAGGCCCAGGTGTTCGGCGCCCGATCCTTGAACTGTTGGGTGGCGAAGGCAAGCATTCCGTTGCGCTCGGCAATCTGCGCCGACGTCATGCACTCGAAATCACCCAGCGCGTCCGGCTCGATCACCACGACGGCCGGCCGGGTGCCGATCGAGTCCGCGAACGCCGCGATCCAGCTCCGGTACGCCGCCGGCGACCCCGCGCCGCCACCCGAATGACCGCCGCACGCATCCCGGCCGGGCAGGTTGTACGCGACCAGGATCGGCAGCTTGTCCGCGCTGTCGGCGGCTCCGACGAAGGCGCCGACCATCGCGCCGATCGTCGTACCGGCTGGGGGATTGCCGAACCACTTCGCCGTCGGCTTGGTTGCGATGTTGGTGTTGATGGTTGCCGCCCGGGAGTCGCTGCCGTGGCTGTCCACCCAGGCCTTGGGGGTGGAATTCGGGTTGACGTAGAAACCGCTGGTCAGGTCGACGGGACTGGCCAGAACCTTCGCGGGCGAGGCTTGGCCGGCCGCTGCGGCGTGCGGCCATGATGGTCGGCTCGCGGTGTCGGCGAAGGCGGTGATCCAGGCGAGGGCGGAGTTCCAGTTCACCGCGACCTCGTTGGTCGAGTAGGAACCGATGTTGTCGACGTAACAGGTGGCCGGCGCGCAGCCCTGGAGGTTGCGCTGGGCAACCGGATCCTGAAGCCCGGAGTTGGGGCCACCGGCCAGCGAACCGGGAGCGGGTGACGGCAGGGCGGGATCCAAGGCCTTTGCCCAGAAGCGGTGGTGCTGCTTGTGGCTGTCCCGCTCGCCATAACCCGTCACGTAGGACTGATTCATCGCGTTCCGGCCGAGCAGGTAGTCGAGCGCTTCCAGTGCCGCGTCGCGGTACTTGCCGTGGTGGGTCAGGTCGTAGGCCATTGCCATGATCATCGAGTTGTTGGCGACGGCACTGTTCGAACCCCAGACGTACTTGCCGTCTGCCGGCAGATAAGGAGTGGCGTAGCCCTGCGATCGGAGATCGGCGACGTACTGGTCGGCGACTTTGCTGATCCGCTGCGTCAGCTTCCACTGCTCGAGCAGCGACAACCGCCGCGGCACCCGGGCGAGAGCGAGGTCGGCCAGGCCGCCTGTGTCCCGCCAGGAGAAGCCCTCAGCCGCCGTCAACTGGGTAGTGATGGCCTTCTTGTAGCTGTGCTTGCCAGTGGTCGCGAAGAGCTCAGCAGCCGCCCAGGAGAACTCATCGGTCGTCTTGATGTCGTCATAGGCTCCACCGCCTTCGCCGCCATCAGGCGCGTAGATCGCCGGATTCTGCAGCGCCGCCTCCCAGGCGGTGGACGCCGCTGTGAGGCAACGAGTGGCCAACGCCTTGTCCCAGCGCGCGTAGACCCGAGCGCACCGAGCGCCGACCGCTGCGACGTTGAGGGTGGCTGCGGTCGATGGGGGATAGAGGTACCTCGGCTGCGGGTCGGCGGCGGGTTTGAGTGGCAGCCCCGTCCACTTCGCGTCGTGGATCTTGTGATGCACCATCCCCGAGGGCGCTTGCATCCGGAGCAGGAAGTCGAGCTCCCACTTCGCCTCGTCCAGGACGTCGGGGATCTTGTTGCCCGCTTCAGGAATCCGCAACGTTTGGTCGCCGCCGGACCGCTCGTACAGGTCGAGCAACTGCCACGCGGCCAACGCCCCGTTGACGACGTACTTGCCGTGGTCGCCGGCGTCGTACCAGCCACCCCGTACGTCGAGGCTGTACGTGCACGTGCCTGGGAAACAGGGGACAGACGTGTCGCCCTTGTTCGGCGCGATGCCCACATGTCCAGCCGCCCGGGCTCGCTCTGCGCCGACATACTGGGCCTCGATCGGGACACCGCTGCGGTTGTCGTAGAAGTACGCGAGCGCGTCCTGGCGCAATGACTGATAGATGGCGTTGCTGATGGCAAAGGGTTCACTGAGCTGCTCACCGACTGCGAGTCGATAGCCCTCACCCGTGCCCCGGTACTGCGCGAAGTCGATCAGCTGGACGTTGGTACCAGACATCGCGTCGGCGCCGAACGGCTTGGTCTTGCCTTGGGCAACAACGCCGTCCGTGGAGTCGAGTAGTCGCCATGCCTGTGGTGTCGTCTCGTCGGTGACGTAGGTCGCCCGCTTCGGCCCGGTCTGCAGATAGCCGACCTGGTTCACCCGCACCGGCGAACCGAAGTCCCGTACCCCACCAGGTGGCACGACACCGCCGACCAACGAGATGTTGTCCAGGCACAGCGTGTACGGCTCCGTGCCACCGCCGGCCTGGAAGGTGATCTGGGTGTGTTCCGCGGTGGTCGGCGAGGTGGCGGTGAACTCGAAGGTCTGCGGAGTCGTGGTGACCTCGACTCCCTTGTTGAGCACAGTGGCGCGTGGCGTGGACGCGGTCTGCACGACTGCCCGGAATCCGGCCGCCCGGCTCGCCGAGGCGTCGAACCGCAGCGTGTAGGGCTGACCGCTCTCCACCGGCACGTCGTCCTGGCCGATCATCGAGTCCCACACGTTCACCGTGCCGCCGGGGATCTGTGCGCACAGCCGCCCATCGGTGACAGCCGAGGCCGTGTTGCCGCTGCTCCACCAGGGACTCTTGCTACCGCTGTCGAAGGACCCGTTCAGCACTCGCTCGTACTGCGGGCCGTCGGCCGCCGCCGCTGAAACGGCGCCGGTCGCGGGGATCAGGGGGAAGGCGATCAGGGTGATCGCCAGACGCCTTCGGAATCTGGACATAGGAGCTGCCTCCGGACGGGAAATGCGCTGGGAGCGCTTTCACTTTCGGCCAACGAAGTCAGCGGCGTCCCTGTGCATGGTGCCGACGGGCCGAGAGCCTGTCAAGACCGAAATGAGCGCGAATCTGGCTCTTCACAACGCGTCCGCAGTGTCCTATGGTCGACCGGAAGCGCTCCCAGTTTGGAACCCGAGTACCCGCCCCTCAGCAGTAACGGGTTCTAGCCGGCGCTGACTCAGCGGCGTCACCGTGGCCTCGGCGTCCGCAGTACTGGGAGCGCTTCCAAAAATTTGCCTGGCCGGAACGGAAGGTTTTCATCATGCGAATTGGGAAAGCGTTTACCGCAACGATCGCCACTGTCGTGGGCGTGGCGTTGCTGGCGGCCGGCTGCGGGGGCGGCGACGGTGAGGAGGCAGCGGACGGCAAGGTCACGCTGACGATCAAGACCTTCGGGCAGTTCGGCTACGAGGACCTGATCAAGACCTACGAGTCGTCGCACCCGGGCATCCAGGTCAAGCAGGAGAACATCGCCAAGCTGGCCGACTACACGCCCAAGCTGCAGCAGTGGCTGACCGCCGGCAGCGGCGCGGGGGATGTGGTCGCGCTGGAAGAGGGCATCCTGATCAAGCTGATGGGCAAGCCCGACCAGTTCGTCAACCTGCTCGACCAGGGCGCCGGTGAGCTGAAGGGCAACTTCCTGGACTGGAAGTGGCAACAGGCGCTGACGCCGGACGGCAAGAAACTCGTTGGCCTCGGCACCGATATCGGTGCCCAAGGCATGTGTTACCGGACCGACCTGTTCGCCAAGGCGGGGCTGCCGACCGACCGCGCCAAGGTGGGCGCTCTCTGGCCGACCTGGGACGGATACCTTGCCACTGGCAAGAAGTTTGTTGCGGCAGGCACCGATGCGAGCTTCTTCGACACGGCCGGAGGTGTCTACCAGAACATCCTGATGCAGCAGGGCGACCAGACCTACTTCGACCGCTCGAACAAGCTGATTGCCGACAGCAATCCCGGTGTCCGGGCGGCCTGGGACCAGTCAGTCGCGATGATCGGTGCCGGGTTGTCCGGCAAGCTGCAGATGTGGAGTCCGGCGTGGAACGCCGGCTTCAAGAAGGGCACTTTCGCGACCATCCCGTGCCCGGCGTGGATGCTCGGCATCATCAAGGACCAGGCCGGCCCGGAGAACGCGGGCAAGTGGGACGTCGCCCGGGTGCCGGGTGAAGGAGCGGTGCGGGGCGGCTCGTTCCTCGCCGTACCGGCGCAGAGCAAGCATCCGAAGGAGGCTGCTGAGCTGGCCAAGTTCCTGACCAGCCCGGCCGGCCAGATCGGGGCTTTCAAGGCCAAGAACAACTTCCCGTCGGCACCGAAGGCGATCGATGACCCAGCGGTGTCGGGTGCGGTGGACACCTACTTCAACAACGCGCCGGTCGGCAAGATCTTCGGTCAGTCCGCCAAAACCCTGAAGCCCGTCTACCTCGGTCCCGACAACCAGGTCGTCGGCGACGGCATCGGCGACGCCCTGACGGCTGTAGAGCAAGGCAAACTCCAGCCGGACCAGGCCTGGACCAAGGCGATGAACGACGCAAAGCGCGCAGTCGACAAGTGAGCAAGACAGTGAGCCGGTCGCCAGGCGAAAGCCCGCCTCCACCCGCCGCCAAGGCGGCGGGTGGAGGCGGAGGTAGGGCGGGAGGCGGCGGACGCGAGGATGCGGGGCGGGGGAGTGGAGCGTCGCCGGGTGGGCCTTCGGCGCAGCGGGAGCGGGCTGCGCGTCGGCAGCCTTGGCGGACGCCGACCGCGGCGGCTTGGCGGAATCGCCTCGACCTCAACGGATCGCCGTACTTCTTCATCACGCCTTTCTTCGTGCTGTTCGCGCTGTTCGGGCTCTTTCCGCTGATCTATACGGCCTGGGTTTCGTTGCGGGCCTGGGATCTGACGGGGGATGCGGGGTTCGTCGGGTTGCGGAACTACTCGCGGCTGGCCGGCGATCCGGACTTCTGGAACGCGATGGTGAACACGCTCGGGCTGTTCGTGTTGTCGACCGTGCCGCAGCTGTGTTTCGCGCTGGTCATCGCCGGCCTGCTCAACCGTCCGATCCGCGCGCTGATGATGTTCCGGCTCGGGGTGCTGGCACCGATCGTCACCTCGGTGGCGGCGGTGGCGATCGTCTTCGGACAGCTCTACGGCCGCGACACCGGGCTGGTCAACGGGGCGATCGGGCTGGCCGGTATCGGCCCGATCGACTGGCAGGCCAGCAAGACCTCGTCCTGGATCGCGGTCGCGAGCATGGTCAACTGGCGCTGGACGGGGTACAACGCGCTGATCTATCTGGCCGCGATCCAGGCGATCCCGCGGGACCTGTACGAGGCGGCCCAGATCGACGGCGCGGGGGCGATCCGGCAGTTCCGCTCGATCACCGTGCCGCTGATCCGGCCGGCGCTGATCTTCACCGTGGTGATGTCGGCGATCGGCGGCATGCAGCTGTTCACCGAGCCGTTGCTGTTCGGCCAGGGCGACGTCTCGGGCGGCAGCCTGCGGCAGTTCCAGACGATCGCGATGTACATGTTCGAGCAGAGCTTCCAGAACTTCGACTACGGCTACGGATCGGCGATCGCCTGGGCGATCTTCCTGCTCACCGTCGTGGTCGGCGTCGCGAACGCACTGATCGCCCGACGCTGGAAGGGCGGTACCCAATGAGACGGCGCACGAGGGGTAACAGCCTTGTCTATCTCACCTTGCTGGTCAGCTTGGTGTTGTCGGTCTTCCCGCTCTACTGGCTCTTCGTCGTCGCCACCCGCTCCAACGACGTCGTCGGCCAGATACCACCACCACTCGTCCCTGGCGGCAACCTCGGCGAGAACGTGAGCCGCCTCTTCGCGGCGCCGGAGGCACACTTCGCGCGCGGCATGGTCAACTCGATGCTCGCCTCAGTGGCCGTCACCGTGTCGGTGGTCTTCTTCTCCTCGCTGGCCGGCTTCGCCTTCGCCAAGCTGCGGTTCCGCGGCCGCAACGCGCTCCTGCTCGCTGTACTCGCCACAATGATGGTGCCGGTCCAGATGGGCATCGTCCCGCTGTACATGGTGATGGTGAAGCTCGGTTGGCAGAACCAGTTGCAAGCGGTGATCGTCCCGTTCCTGGTCTCCGCCTTCGGCGTCTTCCTGATGCGCCAGTACGCCGAACGCGCAGTCCCGGATGAGCTGATCGAGGCGGCGCGGCTGGACGGGTGCAGCACGTTCGGGTTGTTCGTCCGGGTGGTCGCACCGGCGTTGCGCCCGGGCGCCGCAGTACTGGGGTTGTTCACTTTCATGAGCACCTGGAACGAATTCCTCTGGCCGCTCGCGATCCTGGAGGCGGACAACCCGACCGTGCAGTTCTCGCTCAGCCAGCTGGCGACGCAGTACTACACCGACTACACGTTGATGTTCTCCGGCACGCTGATCGCGACGGTGCCGTTGTTGCTCGTGTTCATCCTGTTCGGCCGTCAGATCATCGGCGGCATCATGGACGGGGCTGTCCGCGCATGACCGGGATACAGTCTCGACCAGGCAAGGCGAAGGAGAAGGATCAAGTGGCGACCGAGACGCCCAGGCGGCAACCGACCCTCGACGAGGTCGCCGAGCGTGCCGGGGTGTCGCGATCCGCGGCCTCCCGCGTGATCAACAACGCGCCACACGTGAGCCGCGCCAAGCGCGAGGCGGTACGCCGTGCCGTCGACGACCTCGGTTACGTGCCCAACGCAACGGCTCGCGCGCTGGCCACCCAGCAGGTCGGCGCGGTCGTGCTGGCCATCTCCGGCGACGACCCCGCGATGTTCGCGGACCCGTTCTTCGCCGAGGTGGTGATCGGCATCAACTCCGTGCTGGAGGAGACCGAGCTGGAGCTGATGTTGTCGCTGGCCACCTCGTCGCGCGGCCAGGCGCGCCTGGAGCAACTGCTGCGGACCAGGCAGGCCGATGGCGTGATGCTGATGTCCTTGCACGGCGACGATCCGCTCGCCACTCTCGCCGACAACGCCTCGGTACCGGTCGTCTTCGGTGGCCGCCCGCTGAACTTCGAGCCCCGGTACTACGTTGACGCGGACAACCGCGGGGGAGCGCGACTCGCGACCGAGCACCTAGTCGAGGCCGGCCGCCGCAAGATCGCGACGATCACCGGACGCTTGGACGAGGGCGCCGGAACGGCCAGGCTGAAGGGTTTCCAGGATGCGCTGGCCGTGGCCGGTCTCGACAACAGCCTGGTGGAAAACGGCGACTTCAGCGAGGAGGGCGGTAGCCAGGCGATGTCGCGCCTGCTGTCCCGGGCTCCCGACCTCGACGCGGTGTTCATCGCCTCCGACCAGATGGCCATCGGCGCCCTCCGCGTGCTGGCCCAGGGCGGCCGGTCGGTACCGGCTGACGTCGCCGTCGTGGGCTTCAACGACATCTCCAGCGCCCGCCACACAGCACCACCGCTGACGACGATCAATCAGCCGATCCATGCCCTCGGCCGCGAAATGGCCCGGATGCTGCTCGCCCTGATGGCCGGCGAGCAGCCCAGCCCGCTGATCCTGCCCACCCGATTGGTGGTCCGTTCGTCGGTTTGAAGGCAACCTGACCGGGGCGGTGGGGTGGGGAAGAAGAGGAACTACAGAACCGCGACACGATAGTGATGTCGTTGACACGGCGAGGTTGCTGGTGTCTGAGGTGTCCGTGGTGCAGTATGGACCTCGCCGTCCGGGATCGACGGTGGTTGCTCGAGAACGCTGGGGAAGGCGCCCCTCGAGCACAGGAGGTCCCGGTGGCGACGACTCGTGGCGTTCTCTACGTCCACACGGTGCCGTCAGCGTTGTGCCCTCATGTCGAGTGGGCAGCGGGCGGCATCCTAGGTGTGCCCGTGAAACTCGACTGGACGCCGCAGCCCGCGGCGCAGGGAACGTATCGGGCGGAGCTGTCGTGGCAGGCTGAGGCCGGCACGGCGGCGAAGCTGGCATCCGCTCTGCGCGGTTGGCAGAAACTGCGCTTCGAGGTCACCGAAGAACCGAGTAACGGGGTCGAAGGCGAGCGCTACTCCTTCACTCCCGCACTCGGCGTCTTCCACGCGACCACCGGCGTACATGGCGACATCATGGTGCCCGAGGAACGGCTGAAGGCAGCGATGCTGAAGGCCGCCAGCGGCGAGGCCGATCTGACCGAGGAGGTCGAGCGTTTGCTCGGCCGTCCCTGGGACGACGAGCTCGAACCCTTCCGCTACGCAGGCGATGGCGCCCCCGTGCGCTGGCTGCATCAGGTCGTCTGAAGACAACCTGAGAACTTCAGAAGAAAGCCAAGAAGTAGAAGACTTCCTCGAACTTTTCGACAATGCTGTGAGTCAGACATTCCACCAGGGTGGGAGGGGCCGTGGCCGCTGGGCCACCGGGTGTCGGGACACCCCCGGTTGTCGCAAACAGCGGCCGCACCACGTGAAAGGGCGCGGACCTCACGGTCCGCGCCCTTTCCTTTGACACCCATCTGATCATTCGCCCCCTTTCATCCTCTCCGCCCTGCCCGCAGCATCGGACGGCCTGCAAGGAGGGTGAAAAGGGGGCGAATGATCAGGTGGGTGACTACAGCGGGATGTTGCCGTGGCGGCCGCGGACGCGGCCGGTGGATTCGGCGGCGGCGATCGCTGCCGCGAGGGCTGAGCGGGTCTTGGCGGGTTCGACGATCTCGTCGACGACACCGATCTGGCGGGCGCGTTCGATCCCGCCGGCGATCTTCTCGTGTTCGGCGGCGAGCTCGGCCTCGACCCGCGGCCGCAGTTCGGGCTCCACCTCGGCGAGCCGACGGCGGTGCAGCACGCGGATCGCGGCGACGGCACCCATCACGGCCACCTCGGCCCGCGGCCAGGCGAACACCCGGGTCGCGCCGAGCGAGCGCGCGTTCATCGCGATGTAGGCGCCACCGTAGGTCTTCCGGGTCACCAGCGTCACCCGCGGTACGACGGACTCCGCGAACGCATGCAGCAGCTTCGCGCCACGCCGTACGACGCCGTCCCACTCCTGACCGACACCCGGCAGATACCCCGGTACGTCGACCAGCACCACCATCGGTACGCCGAACGCGTCGCACATCCGCACGAAGCGAGCCGCCTTCTCCGCCGACAACGCGTCCAGGCAGCCGCCCAGCCGCAGCGGGTTGTTCGCGATCACCCCGACGGTCCGGCCACCGAGCCGGCCGAGAGTGGTGACGATGTTCGGTGCCCACCGCTGATGCAGCTCGACGCCGGAGTCCTCGTCGAGCACCCCGCCGACCAGCGGGTGAACGTCGTACGCCCGCTTGGCCGACTCCGGCAGCAACCCCGACAGGTCGGTGTCGGAGACGTCGCCGGAGACCTCACCGGAGTTCGCGAGCAGGTCCGCGAGCTGGCGGGCCTTGTCGATCGCGGCCGCCTCGGAGTCGGTGGTGATGTGGACGACGCCGGAACGCCGGCCGTGCGGCTCAGGACCGCCGAGCCGCAGCATGTCGACGTCCTCGCCGGTGACCGAGCGGACGACGTCCGGGCCCGTGACGAAGATCCGCCCCTCCGGACCGAGGATGACGATGTCGGTCAACGCCGGCCCGTACGCCGCTCCGCCCGCGGCCGGTCCGAGCACGACCGAGATCTGCGGGATCTTGCCTGAGGCCTGTGTCATCGCGTAGAAGATCTTGCCGACCGCGTGCAGGCTGAGCACGCCCTCGGCCAGCCGGGCGCCACCGGAGTGCCACAGACCGATGATCGGCAGCTCCTCCTCGCGAGCCACCTCGTAGGCCCGGACGACGACTTCGCAGCCCTCGTCGCCCATCGCGCCGCCCATCACGGTGGCGTCGGAGCAGAACGCGACCACCTTCGCCCCCGCGATCGTGCCCCGGGCCGCGAGCATGCCGGACAGGTTGTCGGGCGTGATCAGGTCCAGGGAGCCCGGGTCGAGCAGCTGGGTGAGCCGGGCCACCGGGTTGCGGGGATCGGTTTCGCGCGGCAGCTTGGCCGGCTTCACGGGGGCGGTGGTCATCGGCGCTCCTAGCGTCAGACTGACTTACAGCATCAGATTGACTTACAGCATCAGATTGATTTGAAGGCCAAGGCGACGTTGTGTCCGCCGAAGCCGAAGGAGTTGTTCAGTGCCGCGATGTCCCCGTCGGCGAGCTTGCGCTGCTCGGTCGCGATGTCGAGATCGACACCGTCGTCGACCTTGTCCAGGTTGATGGTCGGCGGAACCACCCGGTGGTGCAGGGCGAGCACGGTGGCGATCGACTCGACCGCTCCGGCCGCGCCGAGCAGGTGACCGATCATCGACTTCGGGGCGGTCGCCACGGCCTGGTCGGCCGCCTTGCCGAGCGCCTTGCGGATCGCGATCGCCTCGGCGACGTCACCGACGGGCGTGGAGGTGGCGTGCGCGTTGATGTGCACGATGTCGCCGGTGGCCAGGTCACCTTCACGCAGCGCCTGCAGCATCGCGCGCTCGGCCCCCGAACCGGTCGGGTCCGGCTGCACGATGTCGTGGCCGTCGGCGGTGATGCCGGCGCCGGCGAACTCGGCGTAGATCTTGGCGCCGCGGGCGACCGCGTGCTCGTAGGTCTCCAGCACCAGCACACCGGCGCCTTCACCGAGCAGGAAGCCGTCGCGGTCGACGTCCCACGGACGGGACGCGCGCTCGGGGTCGTCGTTGCGCTTGCTCAGCGCCATCATCTGGCCGAACGCGGCCAGCGGCAGCCCGGCGATCGAGCCTTCGGCGCCACCGGCGACGACGATGTCGGCGCGGCCGAGCCGGATCTGGTCGGCGGCCAGCGAGATGGCCTCGTTGCTCGACGCGCAGGCGGAGACGGGGGTCTGGACACCGGCCAGGGCACCCAGCTCGAGGCCGACGTTGGCAGCGGCCGAGTTCGGCATCAGCATCGGGATCGCCAGCGGCGAGACCCGGCGCGGGCCCTTCTGCAGCAGGTCGTAGTTGTTCAGCGTGGTGAGCAGGCCGCCGATCCCGGTGGCGATGGCCACTCCGAGGCGGGTCTTGTCCAGCTCGACGTCGGCCAGGCCGGAGTCGGCCCAGGCCTCCCGCGCCGCCACCAGGGCGAACTGGGCGTTGCGGTCCAGCCGGCGGGCCTTGACCCGCTCGATGACCTCGGTGGGTTCGACAGCGGCGGGAGCGGCGATCTTGACCGGCAGCTCCTCGACCCAGTCGGCGGTGAGCAGCTTCGCGCCGGACTTGCCGGCCAGCAGCGCCTCCCAGGTGCTGGCGACGTCGCCCCCGATCGGGGTCGTCGCTCCGAGCCCGGTGATGACGACTCGGGTCTTCGACATGGTTACCTCATCCTTCGGCGTGTCAGCGAGTGGTTGAGCCAGGGGAGGCCGGTACGGCGTACCGGCGGCTGCTGGAGCGGTGGCTCACCGGACCCGTTGACCCGGTGAGCTCCCACAGCGGTCCAGCACGATCAGACGGGCTGGATCAGCCGTTCTGGGCGCGCTCGATGAACGCGACGGCGTCACCGACGGTCTTCAGGTTCTTGACCTCGTCGTCGGGGATCTTGACGGTGAACTTCTCCTCGGCGGCCACCACGACCTCGACCATGGAAAGCGAGTCGACGTCGAGGTCGTCGGTGAAGGACTTGTCCAGCTGGACGTCCTCGACCGGGATGCCGGCGATCTCGTTGACGATCTCGGCGAGGTCGGAGCGGATCTCTTCAGTGCTGGCCATCTGTGTGTTTACCCTTCGAATACTGTGGATGCTGTGTTTGTGGTGCTTGCCGGGCCGGCCACTTGAGCCGTCCCGGACATCTGTGGGCTAGGGGAGCCGGATCACCTGGGCGGCGAAGGTCAGGCCCGCGCCGAAGCCGATGATCAGGGCGAGGTCCCCGCTTTTCGCCTCGCCGTTCTCGCGCATGGTGGCGATCGCGAGCGGGATGGACGCGGCGGACGTGTTGCCCTGCCGCTCGATGTCGCGCGCCACCAAGACATGCTCGGGCAGCTTCAGCGTGCGGCGCATCGCGTCGGTGATCCGCATGTTCGCCTGGTGCGGGATGAACAGGTCGAGGTCCTCGACCTTCACCCCGGCCACGTCCAGCGCCTGCTGCGCGGTCTTGGCCATCTCGAACGACGCCCAGCGGAACACCGGGTTGCCGTCCATCGTGAGGTGCGGCCACTGGGAGTTGGCTTGCGCCTCCTGCCAGGACTCTTTCTGGCTGATCACCAGGTGCTGGGTGCCGTCGGAACCCCACACGACCGGGCCGATGCCCTGCTCGTCGGAAGGACCGACCACGGCCGCGCCCGCGCCATCGGCGAAGATGAACGCCGTACCGCGGTCGGTCCGGTCGGTGATGTCGCTCAGCCGCTCGACCCCGATCACCAGCACGTACTTCGCGCTGCCGCCGCGGACCAGGTCTCCTGCCAGCGCGATCCCGTAGCAGAACCCGGCGCAGGCGGCCGAGATGTCGAAGGCAGCGGCCGTCGGTGCGCCGACCGCGACGGCGATCTGGGTCGCGATCGCGGGCGTCTGGTAGAGGTGCGTGACGGTCGCGACGACGACACAGCCGATCTGGGCCGGGTCGATGCCGGAGTCGGCGAGCGCCTCCTTGGCGGCGTTCGTCGACATCATCAGCACGGTCTCGTCCTCGGAGGCCCAGCGGCGCTCCTTGATGCCGGACCGGGTCTGGATCCACTCGTCACTGGAGTCGATGTGCTCGAGGATCTCGGAGTTGGGGACGATGCGCCGGGGGCGGTACGAACCGAGGCCCAGTACTGCGCTGTGCTCAGCGCCGGTAGAAGTCGTGATCATGTCAGTTCACTCCGCTCGGGTGCAGCCGGACCAGGGGCTGTCCTGGGGCGACGGGGTCGCCCTCTTCCACTAGCCACTCGACCACGCTGCCGCCGTGCGGCGCGCGGACCTCGACCTCGTCCCGCAGGCTCTTCACGATCGCGACCACCTCGCCGGCCTCGACGGTGTCACCCGGCTCGCGGCTGACCTGCTCCGTGCGGGTGAAGGTGCCCTTCATCGGGGCGACCAGCAGCCGCCAGGTCGGCGACGCGTTGATCTCCGACGGGCTGCCGTGCTTGTCCACGAAGGCCCGGGCGTCGTCGAGCTGGTCGGGCGCCTTCAGCGCGAACGTCTCGACACCCTTGAGCGCGCGCCGGGCGATCCCGGTCAGCGTGCCGGCCGGGGTCATCTCGAGGATGCCGGTGACCTGCAGGTCGGCCATCGTCTGCATGCACAGGTCCCAGCGGACCGGCGCGTTGACCTGCTGGACCAGCCGGCGCAGTACGTCGCGGCCGTCGTGCACGATCTGGCCGTCGCGGTTCGAGATCAGCCTGGTGCGCGGGTCGTGCGTGGTGATCGAGCGCGCGTAACCGGCCAGCGTCTGGACGGCGGGCTCCATGTGCCTGGTGTGGAAGGCGCCCGCGACCGACAGCGGGATGAGCCGCGTCTTGGCCGGCGGGTCGGCCTGCAGCCCGGCCAGCTCCTCGACGGTCCCGGCGGCGACGATCTGGCCGGGCCCGTTGTCGTTGGCGGCGGTCAGCCCGTACTGCTCCAGCTTGGCCAGGATCTCGTCGCGGTCTCCCCCGAGCACCGCGGTCATCGAGGTCGGGGTCAGCGCGGACGCCGCGGCCATCGCCTTGCCACGCTCACGGACAAGCACCATCGCCTGCTCACCGGTGATCACGCCGGCACCCACGGCGGCCGCGAGCTCACCCACGCTGTGGCCGGCCAGGGCGCCGATCTTCTCGAACGCGTCGCCGGGGTGCGGGAACAACGCCAGCGCGGACAGCATGCTGGCGGCGACCAGCAGCGGCTGGGCGATCGCGGTGTCGCGGATCGTCTCGGCGTCGGCCTTCGTGCCGTAGTGGGCGAGGTCGAGACCGGCGACGGCGGACAGCCAGTGCAGCCGGTTCTCGAAAACTGGATCCTCAAGCCACGGCTCGAGGAATCCTGGGGTCTGGGCGCCCTGTCCGGGCGCGACGATGACGAGCACGTGACAACTCTCCCTGAGCCGGGCGCTTCGTGGAGCACAAAGCAGCACGAATTCTACCAGCCCGTCTTTGGAGGAATCCTACAAAACGTACGAACCCGGCTCCGGCTTGAGCAGGCGCCCGAGGGTCAGTGCGACACGTAACGTGAAAGCGTCTCGCGGATTCGACGGCGAGTAGCCCGTGAGATCGCCCACACGCTTCAACCTGTACCGGACGGTATTCGCATGGATGAACATCGCCCGGGCCGTCGCCTCGATCGAACCACCCGAGTCCAGGTACGCCGTAACGGTGTCGAGCAGCACCCCATCGCCCATCGTGAGCGGGCCGTAGACGTCGGTGGCGAGTTGCCTGCGCGCATGACCGTCTCCGGACAGTGACCTCTCGGGGAGCAACTCGTCGGCGTGGACCGGCCTCGGGGCAGCCGGCCAGGCCGGTGCCGCGCGGAGTCCGGCGACGGCGGCCCGGGCGCTCGTGACCGCTGACATCAGGTCTTTCACGACCGGCCCGACGACGATCGGACCCGGCCCGAACCAGCCGATCAGCTTTTGTACGATCTCGACAGGTTTACTCGTACCACCGAGTACCACCACCAGCCGGTCGCCCTGCATCGCGCAAAGAGCGTCGGCACCCGCGTCCCGCGCCGCATGCCGTACTGCGTCCGCCACGTTCGCGCTGCCCGACTCGGTCTCCAGCGCTCGCCCGACCACCACGGCGACTTCCGTAGTACTGGTGCCGGTCCAGCCGAGGGCGGAGGCGCGCGATCTGACCGACTCGTCCGCTTCGCCACGGATCACCGAGTCGACCACGAGTGCTTCGAGCCGGGCGTCCCAGGCGCCGCGCATCTCGGCGGCCTGCGCGTAGACGGTCGCGGCGGCGAACGCGACCTCGCGGGCGTACCGCTGCATCGACTCCCGCACGACCGGTACGTCGTCCGGTGGGAGCAGTTCGCCGATCGTGTTCTCGATCATCTCGATCGTGGTGCGGACCAGGTCGACGGTCTGGTGCAGCGAGATCACCCGGGTGAACTCGCGCGGCGCCGATCCGAACATCCGGGTCGGCATCGACGAGTGCGCCTCGGGGTCACGGAACCAGTCGACGAAGGCGGTGATGCCGGACTGCGCGACCAGCCCGATCCAGGACCGGTCCTGCGCGGACAGCTTCCCGAACCAGGGCAGCTTCTCGTCCATCGCGGCGATCGCGGCCGTCGCGAGGGCGCCGGTCGCGTTCTGCAACCGCTCCGCCCGCGCCTCGTGCGCCTTGACCGCTCGCTTGCTCACCACGTCCCGACCATACAGAGGTCGTCACGCCTTGAACGGACCGTCCGGGCCGAGGGCGAGTTCGGTGAAGCGCTCGGCCATCCTTTGGTGGGTGGCGTTGTCGGGGTGGAGTTTTGATGCCCCGAGTGGGAATGACGGCCGAGCGCTTGACGCTGGCGGCGGCCGAGCTGGCTGACGCGATCGGCTTCGACAAGGTGACGGTGTCGGCGCTCGCGCGTCTTTTCGGGGTGAAGGACGCGAGTCTGTACTCCCATGTCAAGAATGCCCACGACCTCCGGGTCAGAGTCGCCGGGCTGGCCCTGACCGAGCTCGCTGACCAGGTCGCCGCCGCGATGGCCGGCCGCGCGGGCAAGGACGCGCTGGTGGCGTTCGCCAACTCGTATCGCGACTATGCGAGACGGCACCCCGGCCGGTACGCCGCCATGCAACAAGACCTGGACGCGGACAGCCCAGCCGCTCTCGCCGCCCATCGACACGCGGACCTGACCCGGGCGATCCTGCACGCCTACGACCTCACCGACGACGCCCGAATTGACGCCATCCGACTCTTGGGCGCCACCCTCCACGGCTTCATCACCCTGGAACTGACTGGCTCCTTCCGCCACACTCCCCGCCCCACCGACGCCTCCTGGACCACCACCCTCACCGCCCTCCACGCCCTCCACGCCCTCCTCGCCAACTGGCCGGAGGACTAGCCGGACCGCCACCACTCACAAACCTCAGCCGGCTGGCTCCGGCCAGGCGGGCGCGGGCGTGCGTTGGGGCCGGCTCGGCAGGTTTGTGAGTGGTGGCGGTCCGGTTCGATCCGCTGGCTTGTCCCTGGGAGGCGGCATGATGGGGAGATGAGTGATCGGGCGGGTGTTGTGGCTGCGGTGGAGGCTTTGAGGAAGATCGGGTACTTCCTTGAGCGGGATCGGCAGCCGACGCATCGGGTCAAGGCGTATCGGCGGGCGGCGGACACGATCGAGGGGTTGCCGGCGGCCGAAGTGCGGGCTCGGCGGCGGGCCGGGACGTTGACCGAACTGGCGGGGATCGGGCCGAAGACGGAGGCCGTGATCATCGAGGCGATGGATGGCGCGACGCCGTCGTACCTGGTGAAGCTGGAGCAGGCGGCGGGGGAGTTGACCGCGGCTGGGGCTGGTACTGCGCTTCGGGCTGAGCTGAAGGCCGACCTGCATCTGCACTCGGACTGGTCGGACGGCGGCAGTCCGATCGAGGAGATGGCTCGTACAGCGGCCGCGCTCGGGCATCAGTACATCGCGCTCACCGATCACTCGCCTCGGCTGACCGTCGCCAACGGGCTGTCTCGCGAGCGCCGGCTGCAGCAGTTGGAGGTCGTTGCCGAGCTCAACAAGAAGCTCGGGGACGAGCTCGACGGATTCACGATCCTGAACGGGATCGAGGTCGACATCCTCGACGACGGCTCGCTCGACTGCGACAGCGAGATCCTGGCCCGGCTCGATGTCGTGGTGGCGAGTGTGCACTCCAAGCTGCGGATGGACGCGGAGGCGATGACTGAGCGGATGGTGCGCGCGATCGCCAACCCGCACGTCGACGTACTGGGCCATTGCACCGGACGCCTGATCACCGGCGGCCGCGGTACCCGGCCGGAGTCGCAGTTCGACGCCGAGGTGGTCTTCGAGGCGTGCAAGCAGTTCGGTACCGCGGTGGAGGTCAACTCCCGCCCCGAACGCCTCGACCCACCCCGCAGGCTGCTCTCCCTGGCGGTGGAGACGGGTTGCCACTTCTCGATCGACACGGACGCCCACGCCCCCGGCCAACTCGACTGGCAACTCTTCGGCTGCGAACGAGCCGAGGAGTGCGAGGTCCCCGCCGACCGAGTGATCAACACCTGGGACGCCGACACCCTCCGCGAGTGGATCGCCTCATGAGCAATCTGGAAGACGATCCGGCCGAAGGCACCTGTGGTGGGGAAGGCGCCGACGGTCCGGTGCTGGAGTTGCTGGAGGCTCGGTCTGTTGTGCTTGGGCGGACGACCAAGGTGCGGCGGTTGTTGCCGAACAAGGATCGCCGGATGGTCGGTGCCTGGTGCTTCGTCGATCATTACGGGCCCGACGATCTGACCGGCCGGGTCGACTCGTACGACGTACCGGGGGAGCGCGGCATGCTCGTGCCGCCGCATCCGCACACCGGTTTGCAGACGGTGAGCTGGTTGTTCGAGGGCGAGATCGAGCACCGCGACAGCGTCGGGTCGCACGCGATGGTGCGGCCCGGTGAGCTGAACATCATGACCGCCGGCAACGGCATCGCGCATTCCGAGGTGTCGCTGCCGGACGGTCCACCCACGTTGCATGGTGCTCAGTTGTGGGTGGCGCTGCCCGATTCGCAGCGGACGACGGTGACGCCGCACTTCAACGCGTACGCCGACCTGCCGGCGCTGGAGCTCGACGGTGCCCGGGGCACGGTCATGATCGGCACGGTCGCCGGTGTCACGTCGCCCGCACCGGCGTACACGCCCCTCGTTGGCGCCGACGTGCAGATCGACCCCGGACGGACCGTCAGCTTGCCGCTCGCCCAAGCCTTCGAGTACGCCGTACTGGTGGTCGGCGGCTCGCTCGGGATCGGTGAGCTGACCCCAGGTTTCGGTGAGATGGCCTATCTCGGTGCCGGGCGCAACGAGATCGAACTGATTGCCCAAGGCGACGAACCGGCCCGATTCCTCTTGCTGGGTGGGGAACCCTTCGAAGAGCAGCTCGTCATGTGGTGGAACTTCATCGGCCGCACCCACGAGGAGATCGTTGCCGCGCGCGACGAGTGGATGGCCTCGATCGACGCCCACGGCAACGACCGCTTTCCGTTGGTCCCCGGTTATGACGGCGACGCGCTGCCGGCGCCTGCTCTCCCCGGCACTCGGTTGAAGCCGCGTGCCCGGCGGCGGTAGTAGGCCCAGGTGAGGACGAGGAGGGCCGGACCCCAGAGCTGCAGCGGTGCGTAGCAACTGATCATCAACACCGCGGCGGCATCACTCGAGAACGGCAAGAAGTCGCCAGTGAAGACATCCCGGAAGCCGTAGGTCCAGATCGCGATCAGGCCGAGCGCACCGAGCGTCGCGGGGATGATCGCGGCGTACGGCGCGACGCGGCGCCCGCCGATGAACGGGATCCACCGTGGCGCCACCTCACCCCACGGCTTGACCAGCCCGAAAGCGGTCAATGCGACGGCCTCGGCGAACAGGCTCACGAAGACGATGTAGGCGGCCTCTCCCGCATTCTGCAGGTGCAGCGGCCGGCCGGTTTCGTCGAGCATCCCCATCGAGGACCCCGCGACCAGCCCGAGTCGCCACAACCCCGACGGCAGGGTCAGGAACGGAATGACATGGGCCAGGCGATAAGCCCAGCGCGGTACCGGATGCTCTGTCATGCCACCGAGCATCCCGGCGTACGGCGTACCGCGTCCTCACCCGGCGAAGGGATCGTGCTCCCTCCCCAGAGGGGTGGTCAGGCGGCGTGGCGGCGGATCCAGGGAGCGAGGAAGTAGAGCACCGCCGCGAAGGCGATCGTGACGATGGCCAGGCCACGCCCAGACTGCCCGGCTCCGGCTGGACTGACTAAAGCAGGTCGTGGTCGCGGGCGGAGGCTACGGCTGCCGTGCGGGACGGTACGTCGAGTTTGGTGAAGATGTTGGACAGGTGCCGGGCCACCGTCTTGTCGCTGAGCACGAGCTGCCGCGCGATCTCCGCATTGCTGTTGCCAGCAGCAACCAGACGCAGTACCTCGAGCTCGCGCTGGGTCAGGCCGCCCGGCGTGCTGCGCTGCAGGAGTTTCGCGACCTCCTCGCGGCAGGTGATGACGCCGAGCTCGGTGAACGACTGGAGCGCGGCGGTCAGCTCAGCAGTCGCCGAGTCTTGGTCGCCAAGACCCCGGAAGGCCCGCCCGACCAGGACTCGAGCACGGGCGACCTCGTACGGCGCCTGCAAGCCGGTCCAGAGTTGCGCGGCGTGCCTGGCTGCGGGCAGGGCGCGGTCCAGGTCGTCAGCCGCCAGGGCGACCAGCCCGGCGCAGTACGCCGCCATCGCGCGCAAGCCGGTACAGCCGAAGGCGTCCGCGATCTTCGTCAGCTCGCCGGCCACCTCTGCGGCCTCGTCACCGCAGTCGCTGGCGACGAGGATCTCGACCGCCGCAGGCAGCAGCCGGGACCGGTGCACGGGGTCGCCCGTTTCGGCGAGCAATCGCCGGATGGCGGCTAGTGCTGCCGGCCCGCGGCCGCGGGCGAGCCACAACAGGGCGAGACCAGGTTGGGGTTCGTGGCCGAAACCTGAGGCCTGCTCGTAGTAGGACTCGGCCAGGGTGAAGTTGCCGCGGATCCGCTGGACGTCCCCGCACTCGCTCAGCGCGAGCCCGGCCGCGCCCTGCGAGCCTGATGCGGCGTACCGCTGGCGGGCGAGTTCGAACTCCTCCAGCGCTTCACTGAACGCTCCGCGTAGCCGCAGGATCTGGCCGCGGTGCACCGCGCACTGGCCGGTGAACGGCACCAGGTCGGGCTGCGTGTCGCACCAGCGGGTCAGCGCGCTCGTCCACGCGGAGGCTCGGGCGAAGTCAGCCACTTCCTGGCAGGCTTCGATCATCGCGCAGTAGACGTTGCCCGCGAAGATCGGCGACAGTTCGCCGGCCGCGACTCCGACCATTGCCTCGTCCAGGAGCGCGAGGCCCTCCGGGACCTGGCCGGAGTACATCAGCAGCCGGCCCTGGCAGACCAGGCCCTGACCCACCAGATCGGGTTCGCCGAACCGGCGGCCGAGGTCGGCCATCTCGGCGCTGACTCGCAGCGCTGCCGGGAAGTCCTGCTGGTCGAGGTGCCGGAAGAAGTCGTGAATCAGGAGGAAGCCCCGTTCGACCACGTCCGCCGGCTCGTCCGCCAGCAGCCGCTGGGCCCGGCCGACCCAGCCGGCGGCGACCGCCGCCTCGCCGCGGGTGCTGAGGACCAGACCGAGCCAGAAGGCGAAGCGGACGGCACGCAGGGTGTGTCCACCCTTGACCTCGGCCTGATAGCCGCGCTGCAGCGCCCTGATGCACGCGTTGTCATCGCCGGCCAGGAACGCGGCGGTGGCGAGCTTCAGCAGATCGTCCGTGCCGAGGTCGGGGACCAGCGACAGCCGGTCGTAGACGGCTGCCCAGTCACGCCGTTCGAAGGCCTGCCGTGCCTGCTCGAGGTCGTCGACTATGCCCATCGCGTATCCCCCCTTGAGGCGAGGATACGCGCGTGGGCCCCTCAGGCGGCCGTGACAACTCGAGCGGCCCCGGAGCGGGCGACGATGCGCTTGGCAACGTATTCCGCGTCGCGGCCGACGCCTGGCAGCACCATCGAGGCGAAGGCGAACTGGAAGCACAGGCCGCAGAAGAACAGGCCGGGCGCACCGTCGGCGACACCGCGCATCTCCTCGGGCCAGCCGTCTTCGCCGATCACTGGCAGCTTGATCCAGTCGAACACCTGACGGAATCCGGTGCACCAGACAACGTTCGACACGTCCATCACCCGGCCGTCGTCGAGTACGGGCCGTCCGTCCTGGACGCCGGTGACCCGGTTGTGGACTCGCTCCACGCCCCGCTCGACCAGGTCCTCGCGCTTGACCCGGAGCATCGGCCCACCGTGGGCCCGGACCTCGTGCAGTTCCTTGCGTCCGATCGGCGTCCGCCGGGTGATCAGGTGCTTGCCGAGGAAGAGGAAGACCGGGAAGAAGACCCGGGCGCCCTTCTTCTCCAGCCGGACGGGGATCTGGCCCGGATCGCGGCCGCAGAGCACGGTCGGGTGCAGAGGAGCGAGTTCGTAGGCGATGTCGGTGCCCGAGTGCGAGCCGCCGACCACCAGTACCGGGCCGTCCTTGAGCTGATCGGGCCGGCGGTACTCGCTGGAATGAAGTTGCCGGATCGACGGGTCGAGGTCCACGGCGAAGTCGGGCAGGTACGGCGTACGCCCGAAGGTGCCGGTGGCAACCACCACGTTGTCGGCCAGGATCCGATGCTCGCCGGTGGTCACGGCGTACCGGCCGTCGCCCAGCGGTTCGAGCTTCTCGACCCTGGTCAGGTTCCGCACCGGCAGGTCGAAGCGGTCGGCGTACGACTCCAGGTAGTCGGCGACCTGGTCCTTGGTCGGGTACGACCACTTGTCGGCCGGGAACGGCAGGCCTGGCAGCCCGTCGTACTTGGCCGGCGTGTAGAGGCGCAGCGTGTCCCACTGTGCGCGCCAGTTGTCACCCACGCGGGCGTTGCCGTCCAGGATGACGAACTGCCGGCCCCGCTTCCGCAGGTGGTAGCCAGTGGCCAGGCCGGCTTGCCCGGCACCGATGATGACGGTCTCGATACTTTCGGTGATCATGCGAGGCTCCGCTCGTTTCGCAGCGCGCCGTGCGATCGGCGGGCAGGCCGGTAGCGCAAGCACCACAGCAGCATCAGCCCGGTCGACACGACGTAAAAGCCGTGCAGGGCCCAGATCGGCCCTACTGGCAGGTGCACCACGTAGATGCAATGGACGGCGTTGCCGACGTTGGCGAGGACGAGATTCGCGAGGCTGTACGACGCGAGATCCTTGGTCCGGAGCGCCTTCAGCACCATCGGCAGCGTGCTCGACGCGAACAGGAGGGTCGAAACCGTCCCCGCGAGAAGAGCAATGCCTGCGCCAGTCATGTCACTGACGGTAGGAGCGGACGGCCACCGCCCGCGTCGGACGCAATACCCAACTGCGGGTGCCCGGTACTACGTCATTTCTCGTACGACGAAGGGCCGCCCACCAGATCGGTGGACGGCCCTCAGACGGTGTTTCGTCAGGCGCCGGCGCCCTCTTGCTTGACTCCGGCTACCGCGGTCGGGTCCTCGATGCGGTATTTGCGGGCAGCCTCGGTGGCGACCTCACGCTTGACGTCGCCGCGCTTGGCCAAGATCTCCAGGGTAGCGACGACGATGGACTCGGCGTCGACGTGGAAGTGGCGGCGGGCGGCGGCGCGGGTGTCGGCCAGGCCCCAGCCGTCGGTGCCCAGCGACGTGTAGTCGTTCGGCACCCAGCGGGAGATCTGGTCCTGGACCGCGCGCATGAAGTCGCTGACCGCGACGACCGGGCCCTTCGTGTCCTTCAGCTGCTCGGTGATGAACGGGACACGCTCGTCCTCGTCCGGGTGCAGCAGGTTGTGCTCCTCCGCGGCGATCGCGTCGCGGCGCAGCTCGTTCCAGCTCGTCACCGACCAGATGTCGGCGGCGACCGAGTAGTCCTCGGCGAGGATCTGCTGGGCCTTGCGGATCCACGGCAGCGCGACACCGGAGCCGAGCAGCTGGACCCGCGGTACATCGTCGCCCTTGGCCGTCTCGTACTCGTTGAAGCGGTACATGCCCTTGAGCAGCGCCGCGATGTCGAGGTTCTCCGGCTCGGCCGGCTGCGCGACCGGCTCGTTGTAGACGGTGAGGTAGTAGAAGACGTCCTCCCCATATGGATACTGAACGGCTTGTTCCTCTGGTTTGTAGCCGTACATCCGGCGCAGGCCGTCCTTGACGATGTGCGCGACCTCGTAGGCGAAGGCCGGGTCGTAGTGCACGGCCGCCGGGTTCGACGACGCCAGCAGCGGCGAGTGTCCGTCCGCGTGCTGCAGTCCCTCACCCGTCAGCGTCGTACGGCCCGCGGTGGCGCCGATCAGGAAGCCGCGGCCGAGCTGGTCGCCGAGCGCCCAGAGCTGATCGCCGGTGCGCTGGAACCCGAACATCGAGTAGAAGATGTAGAACGGGATCATCGGCTCGCCGTGCGTCGCGTACGCCGTACCGGCGGCGATCATCGAGCCCATCGCACCGGCCTCGCTGATGCCTTCGTGCAGCAGTTGACCCTTGTCGGACTCCTTGTAGGCAAGGAGAAGGTTGCGGTCGACCGCCTCGTACTGCTGACCGTGCGGCGAGTAGATCTTCGCCGTCGGGAACATCGAGTCCATCCCGAACGTGCGGTACTCGTCGGGGGCGATCGGCACGATCCGGTGCCCGATCTCCGGGTCCTTCATCAGGTCGCGGAACAGCCGGACCAGCGCCATCGTGGTCGCCACCGGCGTCTTCTCGTTGCCCTTGCTGAGCGGCTTGTAGACGTCGTCACCAGGCAGCTTCAGCGTCTTCGGCCGGACCCGGCGCTCGGGCAGGAAACCGCCGAGCTGCGAACGCCGCTCCATCATGTACTGGTACTCCGGCGAGTCCTTGCCGGGGTGGAAGTACGGCGGGTTGTAGGCGTCCTCGAGGTCCTTGTCCTCGATCGGCAGGTAGAGCCGGTCGCGGAAGGTCTTCAGATCGTCGGAGGTGAGCTTCTTCATCTGGTGGGTCGCGTTGCGGCCCTCCAGCGCATCGATCGTCCAGCCCTTGACCGTCTGGGCCAGGATGACGGTCGGCTGCCCGACATGCTCCTTGGCGCTCTTGAAGGCCGCGTAGACCTTGCGGTAGTCGTGACCACCGCGGGGCAGCTTGCGCAGGTCCTCGTCGGACAGGTTGCGGACCATCGCCTGCAGGCGCTGGTCACCCCCGAAGAAGTTGTTCCGGATGTATTCGCCGGACTCGACGGCGTAGGTCTGGAACTGGCCGTCCGGGGTGGTGTTCATCTTGTTCACCAGCGCGCCGTCGTGGTCCTGGGCCAGCAGCGAGTCCCACTCGCGGCCCCAGACCACCTTGATGACGTTCCAGCCGGCGCCGCGGAAGTACGCCTCGAGCTCCTGGATCACCTTGCCGTTGCCGCGGACCGGGCCGTCCAGCTGCTGCAGGTTGCAGTTGACCACGAAGGTCAGGTTGTCGAGCTCCTCGCGGGCGGCCAGGCCGATCGCGCCGAGCGACTCCGGCTCGCCCATCTCGCCGTCACCCAGGAACGTCCAGACGTGCTGGTCGCTGGTGTCCTTGATGCCGCGGTTGTGCAGGTACCGGTTGAAGCGCGCCTGGTAGATGGAGTCCAGCGCCGCCAGACCCATCGAGACCGTCGGGTACTCCCAGAAGTCCGGCATCAGCCGCGGGTGCGGGTACGACGACAGGCCCTGGTGCGGGCCGCGGGAGACCTCCTGGCGGAACCCGTCCAGCTGGTCGGTGCTCAGCCGGCCCTCGAGGAAGGCGCGGGCGTACACGCCGGGGGAGGCGTGGCCCTGGATGAAGACCTGGTCGCCACCGCCCGGCGCGTCCTTGCCGCGGAAGAAGTGGTTGAAGCCGACCTCGTAAAGGCTGGCCGCCGACTGGTAGGTGGCGATGTGGCCGCCGACCTCCAGGCCCTTGCGGTTGGCCTTGCTCACCATCACCGCGGCGTTCCACCGGATGAAGGCCCGGATCCGCCGCTCGATGTGCTCGTCGCCGGGGAACCACGGCTCCCGCTCGGGCGGGATCGAGTTGATGTAGTCCGTGCTCCGCAGCGCGGGCACCCCCACCTGTCGCTCCCGGGCCCGCTCGATCAACTTGAGCATCAGGTAGCGCGCCCGCGCCTTGCCGCGTTCGTCCAGCACGGCGTCGAGCGACTCGACCCATTCCCGAGTCTCGTCGGGGTCGATGTCGGGGAGCTGGGTGGGCATCCCCTCGGTGATGATGGCTGGTGGTTCGTGTCCGGAAGCCACGGTGTCCTGCCGTTCTCTTAGTCGGTCCAACTCCTCGCAATCCTGTCACCTGACCGGAATGCGTTCTACTTCGCATCCACAACCACGCCCGATCTCGCCTGATTGGGTGGGTTCCCACCGGACACGCACCGTGTCCGGCAGGCGGATACCGGACACGCCACGGAACCCTCGTGCATACTTGCGCGACGCGGTAGGCCACGATGGACTACTGCTACTGACGCCTACCCCCGGCTACCGGGGACGACGGAGGAGGACACGTGAGCGCGACCGCGGACCACGCGGACGGCAAGAGCGGCGAGCCGAACATGGCTGGCCGGCTCGGCTTCGAGAGCGGCACGGTCGTGCTGGAGCTCGGCTACGACGACGACTGTGACGACGCCTTCCGCGACGCCATCGTGGAACTGACCGGCGAGGAATTCACCGGGGAGGAACCGGACGACGCGGTCGATGTCGTCCTGCTCTGGTTCCGTGAGGACGACGGGGACCTGGTTGACGCCCTGTTCGAGACGCTGACCGACCTGAAGGCCGGCGGAGCCGTCTGGCTGATGACTCCCAAGGTGGGCCGGGAGGGCTATGTCGACGCGGCCGAGATCGCCGAGGCGGCGCCGACGGCCGGGATGGCGACCACCAGCAGCCTGAGCGTCACCGACGACTGGTCGGCGACCAAGTTGGTGCTGCCGAAGTCACCCCGGGTCAAGAAGTGAGGTGCCGGTGACTGCTGTCGTCCCCAGGGTCGGCAGCCAGGCACCGGATTTCACCGCACGGAACCAGCACGGCGAGCCGTTCCGGCTATCGGAGTACCGGGGCCGGCGCGACGTGGTCCTGGTGTTCTACCCTTATGCCTTCAGCCGGGTCTGTACGAGCGAACTCGGCGCGCTCCGCGACCGGCCTGAGCTACTCGCCGGCGCGGAGTTCGTGGCGATCTCGTGCGACCCGATGTTCACCCTGCGCGCGTACGCCGAGGCGGAGCGGCTGGAGTTCGGGCTGCTCAGCGACTTCTGGCCGCACGGCGCGATCGCGTCGGCGTACGGGGTGTTCGACGCGGAGCGTGGGTGTGCGCTGCGCGGGACCTTCGTGATCGACCAGGCCGGGATCGTGCGCTGGTCGGTGGTCAACGCGATCCCCGAGGCGCGCGATCCGGACGAGTACGCGGAGGCCCTGGCAAGACTTCACCCCGGTCTCGGATAGACTCTGCGCTCCGCCAAATCCCGGCGGACCAGGGCGCTTAGCTCAGCGGTAGAGCGCTTCCCTTACAAGGAAGATGTCGGGGGTTCGATCCCCTCAGCGCCCACCTTTCCTTCGCGCTCAGCGTGACCTCTCCAGGCGTATCCCGGAAGACCATGCAGAGTCGGAGCGGCGAGACATCCTCTTCCCGCTGCCCACCTTCCAGCCGACCGGCCTCCATCCCTGCCAATCGGCGCCCAACCAGCCGCTCCACTAGCGCCTTATCGCGTCGCTAGCGCCTTATGGGGCCACTGGCCTGCTATAGCGCGCTAGTGGCCCCATTAGGCGCTAGTCGTCCCCGATCGGTCCGGTTCGCATCGCCGAGACACCACCGTCGCTGCCGCATGCACCTGTCGCGCCAAGACGGGGAAGGGGTGCCCGGACCGCCATGCACGCACCACCCGTCCCGACTGCGCCGACACGCCGAGGTAATCGCTTACCTGCCGAGCTGGGTGTGCATGGAGCTTCGTTGCCCCCAGCAATCACCCTGGGTCGAGCGCAACTCGTCCCTGATCTACCCGCTCCCGACCAACATCCCCCCGGGACCCGACCTACCTGCCCCAAGGCGCCCCGGGGCTCACACCTCGCCCGTATCCCCAATCCGGCAGGTCGGAGAGCCGGCATTCAGAGGACCAGCGCAACCGTCTGCACTTGGACGTTCTCCCGCAATCGCGTCGGCCCCTCGATCGGGTCATCCGACCAGGTGCTGAGGATCGAAGCGCCGGCGTCGTACTGGACGTGCACATCGTGCGGACCGCGCAGCTTCCCGCACTTCCCGTGATGGAGGCACAGGGGATGATCCCCTGAGGGCTCAGACAGGGACCCACTTGCCGGCTGGCGTGCGTACTGGATCGCAGCCCTTCGGGAGCGGACTTGCTGTGAGCCGCTGGTCTCAACTCACCCTGACACGCAGGCTCCGGCGACCAGTTCGCCACCGGGCCGCGACACGCTGAGTGACAGCCGGAATTTCTTAACAGTCAGCTGCCGGATCTGCTTCGGCCAGGTCACATTTCGGCTGGTAAGGTTCCCGTTCGTCGGCTCACGCGATGACGCACCGGGATCATCCGGTCACCCTCGTCCGCGGTCGGCAACGGGGCTGTTCTGTCGTTTAGCGAGACGGGTATGCCCTGAGCCCGGCTCCGTCCAGTTGGGGAGGCGCGTGTCCGTGGGTCGCCGACTGGCTGACGCCTCTGCGCCCTTCGCGGGGGCGGTTCGATGAGGAATGGTGTGGACAGGCCGGCTATCAGTACCGGGCCGGCGCTGATGATCCCCGCGGGATACCCGCGTGACCTGCCCAGCGCTCTGTTGCGCGCCGCCCGCGACTTCGGTACGGCGGGCGTCGTCGAGATCGGCCCCGACGGGCGTGAGACCCGCCTCGACTTCCCGACGCTGCTCGAGCTCGCCGCCCGCATCCTGGCCGGCCTGCGCGCGAACGGCGTACGGGCTGGTGATCCCGCGGTCGTCCACTGCACCGAGCCGGTCGGGTTCTTCGCGGCGTTCTGGGCGTGCACGCTGGGCGGCATCCGCCCGCTGCTGATGTCGCCGTCGCCGGAGGGTGACACCACCGAGGAGGGCCGCGAGCGGCTCCGCAAGATCACCGACCTGCTCGGCTGGACCGTACTGATCGGGCGCCCGTCGGACCTGCCGAACGATCTCGGCCTGCCAGTGCTCGACCCCGACGCGCTGGCCGGGCACGAGCCGACGACGGAGTTCCACCGGCCCGCCGCGGACGACGTCGCAGTACTGATGATGACGTCGGGCAGCAGCACCGGTACGCCGAAGATCATCCAGCTGACCCATCGCGGCCTGGTCGAGTTCGCGGCCGGTACGCCGGCGATGCTGCCGGTGCGACCCGGGCAGACGACGCTCAACTGGTTGCCGCTGGATCACAGCGGCGCGTTCCTGCTCTACCACCTGCTGCCGGTGTTCACGGGCTGCACCAACGTCCACGTCGCCACCGACTGGGTGCTCGCCGACCCGCTGCGCTGGCTGGACCTGATGGACCAGCACAGGGTGAACCACTCGTGGTCGCCGAACTTCGGCTACCGCCTGGCCGCCGCGGCGATCGCGGAAGAGCCCGACCGGCACTGGGACCTGTCGGCGCTGCGCAGCCTGGTCAGCGGCGGCGAGCAGATCACCGTGCCTGTGGTGAGCGAGTTCCTGCGGCTGACGAACCGCTTCGGCGTCGTACCGGAGACCTTCGTCGCGGCCTGGGGGATGACCGAGACGGTCACCGGGATCACCTTCGGGCGCCCCGGGCTCACGCCCAACGTGCATCGCGTACG
Source organism: Kribbella catacumbae DSM 19601 (assembly GCF_000372465.1). GTDB lineage: Bacteria > Actinomycetota > Actinomycetes > Propionibacteriales > Kribbellaceae > Kribbella > Kribbella catacumbae. Next base: position 55,937 of record NZ_AQUZ01000004.1, on the reverse strand, counting down.
GATCTCGCAGGCCGGCGTCGTCGAGTGGGTCGACCAGCGGACGTCGACCGGCAAGGTGGCCGTCGCCCGGCCGGGTAAGGGCCGCACGGATGCTCCCGGCGTACTGAGCCTGGTGTCGGTGGGTGCGCCCGCTCCTGGGGCGACTGTGCGGATCGTGGGGCCTTACGGCGCCGTACTGCCGGAAGGGCGGATCGGGCAGCTGCAGATCGCGTCCGCGCGGGTGACTCCGGGGTACCTGGGGAATCCGGACGCGGATCGGGCCGCGTTCCCGGCCGGCAACTGGCCGGCGCGGAAGTGGCTGGCGACGGGCGACCTGGGGTTCATCTCCGGCGGGCAGGTGGTGATCACCGGGCGCGACAGCGAGCGGATCATCCTGAACGGGCAGACGTACTACGCCCACGAGCTCGAGGTCGTCGCTGCGACCGCTCCGGGTGCCGAGGCCGGTTTGGTCGCGGCGTGCGGGGTGGCTGACCCTGCGCTTGGTACCGAGCGCCTGGTGATCTTCTACGCCCTCGCGTCGGAGTCGGCCGAGGGCGTCGACGAGGCGATCCGGTCGATGGTCCGCGGGCGCCTCGGGCTCGATGCACGGGTGATCGGCGTACCGCGCCGGCATTTCCCGACGACTCCCGGCGGCAAGATCCTCCGCCCGCTGCTCAAGCAGCGCTGGCTAGACAACACGCTGGAAACGGCTCCCGGCCCCTACGCGACGCCGCCCACCGTCTCCCCGTACGGCGACCCGGTGCGCGCCGGCTCGGTAGTCTCCCGCCCAGACTTCGACGAAGACGCAAGCGAGCAGACCACAGAGCTGCCAGTAGTCCGCCTGGCCTGGCGCCGAAACCTCCAAGACTCCATCCCGCACCCGCCCGAACGCCCCACCCTAGGCGCCAACCGCTCCCCAGCCGAGGCGGTTGACTCGCTCCTAGTCGCCGCCGCGGACGCAGACGCGCTCCACACCGACGCCGACCAGCCCGACGCTGCCGCCGAAGCCGCCGCCGAGCCTGCTGTCATCGAGGCCGGCACTGTCGCCCCCACCGACACCGCCCCGCCCGTCAACGGGGCCGCTACCGGCGCAGCAGCTCCCGTCGACAACGGTGCCGCCTCCGAGGCCGCCACTCCCGCCGCCAACGAGGCCGCCGCCCACGCCGCGGACGCCACCCATGCCTCCGATGCGAGCGACGCCACCCTCGCCTCCGACGCGAGCGACGACGACCCAGATGCTTTCTTCAACAGCACCGCCTTCTCCGCCCGCCGCTCAGCCGCCCCACCCGCTGAGCCCCAGCAGCCAGCCACCGAGCTACCGCCGACGCCCGCCGAAGGCTCGCCGCCGGCCAACAACCCAGAGCAGCCGGCCACCGACGCCAAGCAACTCACCACCGAGCCGGCCCCCACACCGGGCGGTGACGAGCAGCTTGCTGCCAGCGCCGACCAGCGTGCCTCCGAAACGGCTCCCGCGTCAGGCGTAGTACGCGCATCCGGCGAAGCCGAGCAGCCAGCTGCTGCCACCGGCGAGGCTGAGCAGTCTGCTGCCAGCGCCGACGAGCGCGCCTCCGACGCGGCTCCAGCGTCCGGCGAAGTACTCGCATCCGGCGAAGCCGAGAAGTCTGCTGCCAGCGCCGGCGCGCGTGCCTCCGACGCGGCTCCAGCGTCCGGCGAAGGCGAGGAGTCTGCTGCTGCCGACCAGCCGACCGACGGGCCGGTCGCGGCGTCCGGCGAGGCGGCTCCCGCGTCCAGCGAGGCACCCGCGCACCGCGGGGCCGAGCCAGCATCCGGTCCGGAGCAGCTGACTACTGAGCCAGGGCATGCTTCCGGCGAAGCCGAGCTGCCGGCAACCGACGCCAAGCAACTTACCGCCGAGCCCGTCTCCACACCCGGCGGGGGCGAGCAGTCTGCTGCCGACGCCGACCAGCGTGCCGCGGAGGCGGCTCCCGCGTCTGGCGAAGTGCTCGCGTCCGGCGAAGCCGAGGAATCTGCTGCCGCCGACCAGCCGGCGACCGGGTCGGTCGCGGCGTCCGGCGAAGTACTCGCATCCGGCGAAGTACTCGCGTCCGGCGAAGGCGAGGAGTCTGCTGCCGCTGAGCTGCGCGCTGCCGAGGCGTCTCCCTCGTCCAGCGAAGCACGCGCGTCCGGCGAAGCCGAGCCAGCAACCGCCCCCGAGCAATCGACTGTTGAGCCAGGCGATGCCTCCGGAGAAGGCGAGCAGCTGGCCACCGACGCCAAGCAACTCACCGCCGAGTCGGTCTCCGCCCTCGGCGACACCGAGGAGTCGGCTGCTGCCGACCAGCTGACTGCCGGGTCGGTCGCGGCGTCCGGCGAAGCATCAATGTCCGGCGGAGTCGAGCGGCCTGCTGCCGATGCCGACCAGCGTGCCTCCGAGGCGGATCCAGTCTCCAGCGACGTACTCGCATCCGGCGAAGCGCCCGCGTCCGGTGCCGCCGAGCGGCTGACTTCCGAGTCAGGCCATACCTCCGACGGAGCCGGGCAGCCTGCGACCGACGGCAAGCAACTCACCGCAGAGCCAATCGCTGCACCAGGCGATGCCGAGCAGCCTGCGACCGTCGGCAAGCAACTCACTGCAGAGGCAGGCGCTGTACCAGGCGACCCTGCACACGGCGATGCCGAGCAATCGGCCACTGACGCCGAGCAGGGCGCCGCCGAGCGAGCTTCCGCATCCGGCGGGGCCGAGCAGGCTGCTGCTGACACCGAACAGCGCGCCGTTGAGTCGCTTGCCGCATCTGGCGATGACGCGGTTGGTGCCGACTTGCTGGCAGCCGACGTACGGGCTGCTGAGGCGCAGGACGACGAGGTAGCGGGTGTTGACGCGCCGCAGGCCGGTGCCGTCGTCGCCGAGTCGGCTTCCAAGGGGACGCAGTCGTCCGCCGACGACGCGCAGACAACTGGCAAGCCCGAGCAGGCCACCGCGGAGCTCGAGCAGACCACAGACGAGTCTGAGCAGGGCACTGGCGAGTCCGAGCAGGGCACCGCGGAGCTTGAGCAGAGCACCGGCGGGTCCGAGCAGGGCACCGCGGAGCTTGAGCAGAGCACCGCCGAGTCCGAGCAGGGCACTGGCGAGCTTGAGCAGAGCACCCCCGAATCCGAGCAGGGCACTGGCGAGCTTGAGCAGGGCGCCGCGGAGCTCGAGCAGAGCGGCGGCGAGTCCGAGCAGGGCGCCGGCGAGCTTGAGCAGACCGCAGGCGAGTCTGAGCGGAGCACTGGCGAGTCCGAGCAGGGCAACGGCGAGTCCGAGCAGGGCAACGGCGAGTCCGAGCAGGGCAACGGCGAGTCCGAGCAGGGCAGCGGCGAGTCCGAGCAGTCGAGTGCAGAGGCCGGGCAGAGCGTCGGTGGGTCCGGGCAGAGCGTCGATGAGGCCGGGCAGTTGGGTGCGGGGTCTGAGCAGGTTGCTGCGGAGGTCGCGCGGGCTGGTGAGGGCGAGGAGTCTTCAGGTCAGGCTGCGGAGTCTGGTGCTGAGGCTGCGCAGGTCGTTGGTCGGGGCGAGCAGGTTGCCGCTGAGTTGGTGCGGGGCGAGGGCGCGGCTGGTGCCGGCGTACAGGCTGAGGGGCAGGGTGCTGAGGCGCCGGCTGCAGTGGCTTCCGAGGTGGGGGAGTCGGCTTCTGTAGCGGCGGTTGCTGCGGATGATGGCGAGCAGTCTGCTGCCGCCGTGGTGGAGCCGGGGGCAGTTGCCGAAGGTCCGGAAGAGGCTGCCGTCGCGGAGCAGACGGCTGTTGGTGCTGGGTCCGAGCAGTCGGCCGTAGAGCAGCCGACTGATGCCACCGTGGAGATGTCGGCAGAGGACGACGGGCAGTTGGCTGGGAATGCTGCAGAGCTTGGTGAGGGTGAGCCGGCCGAGAGCGGTGTCGCGGAGGCGGTAGAGCTCGTTGGCGAGACTCCGGGGGAGGCCGCGGAGTTGGCGGCCGCCATGGACGCGCCGGTCGAGGGCAGCGCAGTACCAGCGAGCGAGCCTGCTGCGGACGCGCTGGCGGATGGCGCTGTACGAGCGATCGAGTCTGTTGCGGATGTGCCGGCGGATGGCGCTGCAGGAGCGATCGAGTCTGTTGCGGACGCGCCGGCGGATGGCGCAGTACGAGCGGTCGAGCCTGCTGCGGATGCACCGGTCGGTGGCGCCGCAGGACAGGCCGCTGGTGGGCACGAGCGGGAGCCTGTTGAAGGGCGGGCGCGGAAGAAGGGCAAGGTTGCGGCCAAGGCTGAAGTAGTGGAGCCGGTGGCTGTGGTTGGGCTGGCTGGGCGGTTCCCTGGGGCTGGGTCGGTGGAGCAGTTCTGGGAGAACCTTGTTGGTGGGGTGGAGAGTGTCCGGCGGTTCTCCGAAGAGGAACTGCGGGAGGCCGGTGGTGGTGAGGCTTTCGGGGACGAGAAGCTGGTCGCGGTCAGTGGAGCGCTGGATGACGTGGAGCTGTTCGATGCCGCGTTCTTCGGGCTCAGCGATCGTGAAGCCGAGCTGACCGATCCCGCTCAGCGGTTGTTCCTCGAGGTTTGCCAGCAGGCCTTGGAGCACGGCGGGTACGCCGGTACGTCCGGCCGGATCGGCATCTTCGCCGGCTCCGGCATGAACCTCTACACCCAGCAGAACCAGCCGCCCGACTACCTGGCGACCCGCGTCGCGTATCGGCTCGGCCTGACCGGCCCGGCGATCGGCGTACAGGCTGCTTGGTCTTCGTCGCTGGTGGCGGTTCACCTTGCCTGCCAGGCGTTGCGCAGTGGCGATGCGGATCTCGCGCTGGCCGGCGCGGCCGCAGTACACGTGCCGCAGGCAACGGGTTATCACGCCAGTGCCCGGTCGATCTTGTCGCCGAGTGGACATGTCCGCGCGTTCGACGCTGACGCTGACGGCACTGTCGGAGGCAACGGCGTCGCCGCCGTGTTGCTGAAGCGCCTCGACCAGGCGATCGCCGACGGCGACACCGTGTACGCCGTGATCAAGGGTTCCGCAGTCACCAACGACGGCGGCGCGACCGGGCAGGTCGAGCTGGTCGAGCGCGCACTGGAGAAGTCGGGCGTGCCGGCCGCCTCGCTCAGCTACGTCGAGGCCAATGCGACCGGTACTGCGGCCGACGACACCGTCGAGTTCCGCGCTCTCACCACCGCGTTGCGCAAGCACACGGACCAGGTCGGCTTCTGCACGATCGGTTCGGTGAAGCCCAATATCGGGCACCTCGACAGCGCGGCGGGCATGGCCGGTCTGATCAAGACCATCCTCATGCTGCGGCATCGCACGCTCGTCCCAACCATCAACTACACCACGCCAAACCCAGACCTAGCCGTTGCCGGAAGCCCCTTTGTGGTCGGTACCGATGTTCGCGACTGGGAAGCCGGTACGCCGTTGCGCGCCGGCGTCAGCGCACTCGATGCCAAGGGCACCAGTGCGCACGTGATCCTCGAAGAGGCGCCGCGCCAGATCCGTCGTGGCGAGGACGGCCCGGTCGTGCTGCCGATCTCGGCGCCGGACCCGGGGGCGCTCGCCGACCTGGCCGAGCTCTTCCGCGCCGACCTCGAGGAAGGCACCGGGCAGCGGCTGATCGACCTCGCCGGTACTGCGGCGATCGGCCGCCCGGCGCATCGCCATCGCATCGCGGTTGCGGGCTCATCCGAAACCGAGCTGGTCGAGGCACTCGGGGTCGCGATCGCTGCCGAAGTACCGCGTGGTGGACCTGGGCCGCTCGGGTTCGCGTTCACTGGTCAGGGCGCGGCCAGGCGCGGGATGGCTGCTGGTCTGGCGGCCCGGTTCCCGGTCTTCCGGGCTGTGCTCGATGAGTGCGACAAGGTCTACGAGGAAGAGTTCGGCGGCAGCCTGCTCGAGTTGCTGCTCACGCCGGCCGGTTCCGATGGTGTTTGGCCGACGGAGACCGCGCAACCGGCTCTCTTCGCGTTTGAGCTGGCGCTGGCTCGGTTGTGGCAGTCGTTCGGCGTACAGCCGGCATTGGTCGTCGGGCACAGCGTTGGCGAGTACGCCGCGTTGTGCGTGGCTGGTGCGTTGTCGCTCGCGGACGGCGTCAAGCTGACCGCGCAACGCGGAGTACTGATGCAGCGCGGGACCGTTCCGGGTGCGATGGTCGCAGTACGGGCGGATGCTGATCGGGTTCGTGAGCTGGCGCAGACGCCGGGTGTGGAGATTGCCGCAGGCAACGGTCCGCAGTCGTTCGTACTGACCGGGACCGAGGTGATCGTCGGGCAGCTGGCCGAGCAGCTCGACCGGCTGGAACTCAAGTGGCAGCGGCTTGATGTCGACCGGGCGTTCCACAGCTCGCTGGTCGATCCGATCCTGGACGACTTCGCCAAGATCGTTGCCGAGATCAAGCTGAAGCCGTTGCGGATGCCGATGGTGTCGAGCTGGTCGGGGGAGTTGCTGGAGAGCGGTACTGCGCTCGCTGGTGACTACCTGGTCGGGCAGCTCCGCCATCCGGTGTTGTTCGGTGATGCTGTCGAGGCGCTAACGGCCGCCGGGTGCAGGCGGTTCCTGGAGCTCGGGCCGGACGCCGTACTGAGCCCGGCCGGGCGCCGGATCGCGCCGAACAGCACGTGGATCCCGACCCAGCGGCTCGGCCAGGATCCGGTGCTGGCGACGATGAACGGACTGGCCGAGCTGTACGAGCAGGGCACCGAGATCGCCTGGGCGAAGGTCTATTCGGAGAGCGGACGAGTGCCGCTGCCGACGTACCCGTTCCGTCGGGTGCACCACCCCGTCGACGCCTCGGCCCGGCCGGCGGCGCTCGCCCAGCCGCCGGTGGTGGAGGAGCGTTCGATCGAGCGGAGCGGCGCGGCGCTGAAGCGCATCCCGCTCGACCCGCCGGCGTCGAACGGTGTCGTCGTGCCGTCGGTCGACGAGATCGAAACGCACGACCTGTCGCCGTTCGCGATCCCGGCCGACGACGACCGCCGTACTGCGCCCGTTGTCGAGCTCGTCGAGCCGGAGCCGGTCGCTGAAGTAGATGGCGCCGAGCTGATCACCTCTGCCTATGTGCAAATGTTGCCCGCAGCAACCAGTACTTCGCCTGCCGAGCTGCTGACGTCTGCCTACATGCAGATGCTGCCCGGCGCCGTTACTGCGAAGGTTGACGGAGCGGTGCCCAAGGCAACAACCCGCGGCGGGGCGGCGCCTGAGGAGGGTCTTGCGGAGGTCGGGCGGGCGGCGAGGAAGGTGCCTGCGGCAACCGAGCGGGGGGCGACCGAAGCCGGTGGTGAGAGCGGGGAGCCCACGCCCGACGCGCCTGCACTGGCGGCCGCTGCGTCTGCACCCGTACCCGCTGCGTCTGCTGCGATTGGGCTGGTGGCTGCCGATCTGTATCGGGAGTCGTTGGAGGTTGTGCTTGACCTGACTGGCGAGCAGCTCGGGCTGGATCCGTATGACTTGACGGTGGATCACACGTTTGCTGAGTTGGGGGCGGATTCGCTCTCGATGTTGCGGGTGGTCGAGGAGGTCGGGCAGCGGTTCGAGGTCGAGATCGCGGTCAGTGAGTTGTTCGACGAGTTGAATACGCCGCACAAGCTCGCCTCGGCGGTTGCCTCGCGCAACCAACCCGACGGCGACCAGGTCGATCCGCTCGACCTGCTCCGTTCGGCCGAGCCTGCGAAGACCGCTCAGGCAACGCAGATCGGTGAGGCGGAGAGCGCGCAGGCCGACCCGCGTGCCGTGCTGGAGGTACTGGGGTCCGGGCTGGCTGAGCTGGCGGCGAAGGTGGATGCCGCAGCCGCTGCGACGAGCGAGGCGGAGCTGCCTGGTTCGGGGATGGCCGCGTTGATGTCGCAGCAGCTACGCGTCGCCGGCCAGTTGGTCGACGGCGTCACCAAGCTGATGCACGAGCAGCTCGCGCTCCTCAACGAGACAGCTCAGGCGTTCGAGAAGGCGCCAGAGCCCGCAGTACCGGTCAAGAAAGCTGCGTCAGTCAAAGAGGGGACCGCAAAAGCCAAGCGGGCAAGGGATCTGGACTACTGGCAGACCGCCCTCGACGGCGCGCAGCCACTCGTCCTGCCCACGGACCGCCCGCGGCCGGCAGGCGACGACGTGATCACGTCCGTCGTGCACGAACTCGATGCAGAGCTCGGCGACGCCGTGTTCGCCTTCAGCCGCGATCGCCGCGTCAGCCCGCTGATGACGATGCTGGCCGGCGTCGGGACCGTGCTCGGCCGCTTCGCCGCGCAGGACGACATCACGATCGGTACCGCTGCCTTGAGCCGCCCCGGCGACACCGCTCCGCAGCCCGCGCTCCCGCTCCGCCTCGACCTCTCCGGCGAACCGGACCTCGGCGATCTCGCCCAGCGTGTCCGCGAGACCACCACGGTCGCCGTCGACCACTCGACCGCTGATCTCGCGACGCTCGAGCAGGACCCGGTCTTCCAGGTGCTCGTCGAGTTCGAAGCCGGCGACGACGACCTTGCTTCCGGGCTCGACCTCCGGTTCCGGCTGCTGTACCACGGCGGCGGCATCACCTGTACTGCGGACTATCGCGCAGGCCTGTTCGACGAGCTGACCGTCAAGCGGCTGCTCGCCTACCTCGAGGCCGTACTGCGCCGCGCCATCGACGAGCCGAGACTCCCGCTCCCCGAACTCATGCTGCCGATCGAGGCCGACGAAGCCATCCTCGGCGAGTTCGAGGGCGAGGCGACCCAGACCGGACCGGTCGGCCGGGTCCGCCGCAACGCCGTCGTAGCGGGCGAACTCAGCGGCCTGCACACCCTGTTCGAGCAGCAGGTCGCCAGGACGCCCGACGCGATCGCACTGATCCACGGCGACCGCGAGCTGTCGTACGGCGAACTCGATCGCCGCTCGAACGCAGTCGCCTGGCAACTCGTGGACCTTGGCGTGAAGCCGGGCCAGTTGGTCGCAGTACGGGTTGCTCGGGGTGCGGAGCTCGTGGTCGCAGTACTGGCTGTGCTGAAGTCGGGTGCTGCCTACCTGCCGCTGGACCCCGGCGTACCGGAGTCGCGGTGGGCGTTCATGACAGCGGATGCCGGAGCGGTCGCGCTGGTCGGCGATGACGCGGCACTGGCTGACCGGCTGGGCCTGCGGCTCGTACCGGTTGCGGCTGTCGATGGTGACCCGCGCGCGAAGCAGGCTCCGCCGGTGCGGGCTGCGGCTGATGACATCGCCTACTGCATCTACACGTCGGGATCGACCGGGAATCCGAAGGGCGTCGCCGTACCGCATCGCGGGCCGGTCAACCTGATCCGGCACTACCTGCGGACGAGGCGATCGCTGCGCACGCTGCAGTGGACGTCGTTCGGCTTCGACGTACACGTGCAGGAGATGTTCACCGCGCTGGCCTCGGGATCGGCGCTGGTGCTGATCGGCGAGGACGACCGGTACGACCCGGACGCCGTCGTCGCGGCGCTGAAGGATCACGGGGTCGAGCGGCTGTTCATGGCGTTCACCCCGCTGACCGCGCTGCTGGCGACGATGCGCAAGCTGCCCGAGCTGCCGGCGCTGCGCGAGATCGTCGCCGGGGGTGAGGCGATGGTGCTGACGCACAAGATCCGCGACTTCCTCGAGGCGCATCCGGAGTGCACGCTCTACAACGAGTACGGCCCGACCGAGGCGTCGGTGGTGACCACGATCCACCAGGTCGACCCGGACGAGGACCGTCCGTCGATCGGGCGGCCGATCGATGGTGTCGTGGTGCGCTTGCTGGACGAGGCGTTGCGACCGGTGCCGGTGGGCGCGATCGGCGAGATCCATCTTGGTGGCGTGGCGGTTGCGCAGGGGTACCTTGGGCGGCCGGATGAGACCGAGACGGCGTTCGTGAGTGATCCGGCGCATCCTGGTGGGCGGCTTTACCGCAGTCGCGATCTTGGCCGGTGGCGTGCTGATGGGTCGCTGGACTACTTGGGTCGGGCCGACGACCAGGTGAAGATCCGCGGGCATCGGGTTGAGCCGGGGGAGACTGAGCACGTACTTGCTGACCTGCCCGGCGTGATCGACGCTGTGGTGGTTGCGTGCGCGGATCCGGCTGGTGATACGTGCTTGATCGGGTACGTCGTGCTGGAGGACAGCGATCCCGTGGTGCTGGCGAATCTGTTGCTGGAGCTCACGAAGGAGCTCCCGATCTATCTGGTGCCGGCGGATCTGATTCCGGTCGAGGATCTTCCGTTGGACGCCAGCGGCAAACTGGACCGCTCCCGCCTGCCCGCCCCCGAGTGGCTCGGATAGCAATTCCCCACGCGGCTCCTACGTCGCCGCTCCCGCCCGCCCTGCGGCGCCGCTCCTACGTCGCTGCTTGGTGGGCGCGTTGGGAACTCGGGAGATGCCTGGTGAGGTGGTTGGGGTGCTGCCCCTTCGGCTCCTGCGTCGCGGCCTGGAGATGTGCGCAGCTGCCTACGGATCAGACGGCCGGGGGCTCAAATTTTTCTGAGCGCGGCAGGACATGCCCATGTCAATCAGGTGGTTGATTTGACCCCAACGTCATTCCTGCGGTTCCTCGAACAGGAAGTCGAGCTTGTCCACGGCTTCCCGCTGTAGGTCCTCTGCTACGTCGACAGAGGTGACCTTCGTGGTAGGGGGTCAGCGTGCCCGAGGATGTCCTGAATCTGCTCAAGCGGCACGCCCTAGCTCCACAGCTCGGCGCGCTTGGGCTCAGGTCAGCCAAGAGGCGTAGAAGATCCCGAGGCCGGTTGCGACGAAGAGTCCGGCGACGATCCAGAAGCGGATCACTACGGTGACCTCGTCCCATCCCGCGTGTTCGAAGTGATGGTGAATGGGAGCGATCCGGAAGATGCGACGGCCCGTGCCCGTGAGTCGCTTGGTCACTTTGAAGCAGATCATCTGCAGAAGTACGGACATGGTCTCGAGTACGAACAGGCCGGCGACGACCGTCATCAGGAGCTCGGTTCGGGACATGATTGCCAGACCGGCCAAGGCGCCGCCGATGGCGAGGGAGCCGACGTCGCCCATGATGATCCGTGCGGGCTTGGCGTTCCACCAGAGGAAACCGATACATGCTGCAGCGATGGCGGTCGCGAAGATCGCGAGGTCGAGAGGGTCGCGCACCTGGTAGCACTGTGACTCCACCACAGTTGGCCGCGAGGAGTCGCACCGTTGGTTGTTCTGCCAGATGTTCACGATGGTGTACGCGCCGAAGATCAACGCCGAGGCGCCGGCGAGCAGTCCGTCGGCGCCATCGGTGAGGTTGGCGCCGTTGGAGGTCGCGGTGACGATGAACCAGATCACCAGCAGGACCACGATCAGGGGCAGCTTGATTCCCCAGTCATGAGTGGTGGAGATGTACTGCGACGCCGGCCTGACACCGTGCTCGTCGGCGAAGAACTGCGTGGACAGGACCCCGAAGGCGAGCGCGACCAGCGTCTGGCCCGCCATCTTGGCCCGGCTGCTCAGACCCTGGTTGTTCTGGGTATAGACCTTGATGAAGTCGTCGAGGAACCCCACGACCCCGCAGCCGAAGAACAGCAACATCAGGAGCCAGGCGCTGGCACTCGGCCGCCCGCCGGTCAAGATCGTTGCCGTCAAATATGCCGCAGTGGCGCTCAGCAGGATCACGAGACCGCCCATGGTCGGCGTACCCCGTTTGACGTGATGTGTGGTCGGTCCGTCGTGCCTGATCGGCTGGCCGAAGCCGTGACGGGAGAACCATCCGATGGCGATCCGGGTCCCCAGCAGCGAGCAGACAGTCGCCAGCGCACCGCTCAGGAGTATTGCCCGCATGAGGTTCAGCTCCCGGTACGAGAATCGGCAAGTCGGTCAAACATAGCGAAGCTGCAGGTCCCAGCAGGCCGCGACGTCGCTCGAACCAGGCCTACGACCCGGCAGCGACGGCGAGCTTGGCGAACTCGGCCATCTCCGCCGGCGGGTCGACCACCGGCTGGATGACGATCTCGTCGACTCCGGCGTCCTCCAGGGTGGCGACGCGGGCAAGGAGGTCGTCCCGGGTCCCGACCAGGGTCAGCTGGTCCATCAGCGACGGCAGGATCAGGTCGCGTTCGGCCGGCGCGATACGTCCCAGGTATTTGGCGCAGAGCCGGGCGTACCGGTCTGGTGAGGTGGCCGTGGTGCCACGCTGATCGAGCAGGCGCCGTACGGCGTCGCGTGCCTCGGCGCCGAGCCCCTCGGCGGACGAGGGGGTGTCGGCGGCGAAGGTCAGTAGCGCCAGGGCGATTTGGCCCACCGCGTCCCGGGCCGCGTCGCCGTACGGGTCCTCGCCGTCGTCGAGGACGTGCAGCGCGGTCATCAGGTAGGAGCTGACCTCACATGGCGTGTCCGCGGCCTGCCGGCGAACCGCGTACAACGCACGCCAGGCCGCGGGATCCAGCAAGCCGAAGGAGACCAGACCGGCGGCGCGGCGCCCGGCGACGGCAGCGGCCTTCGGCCCGAGCGCGGCCACGAGGAACTCGATCGGTTCGGTCGTGTTCACCTGCTGCCCGGCATGCAGGAACTGGACGTCGCGGACCCGGTCGCCCTCGCGGTACTCGCCGGACCGTCCGGCGCACAGGTCCTGCAGCGCGGCGGTGAACGTCTCCAGTTCGGCCGTCGTGGTCGGCGGCATACCCAGAGCGCGCCGGGCGCTGTTCCCCGTGCCGATACCGCAGGCGATCCGGCCCGGTGCCGATGTCATTATGGCTCGCTAGCGGATCTTGCTAAGTGCCGAAGCGCCAACCACCCGCGCTGACCGGGTGAGCGGACCGCCATCACTCTCCAAGGGCTGCAGATCAGCGGAGATCGCGCCCAGCCAGGCTCAGCTGCGCCGGGATCACCTCAACGCGGGAGGCGTGGTACTCACGGGTTCAGATAAATCAATAGTTAGCTACATGCGAGAAAAGGCCGCCAGCCTCCGCGAGTCGATCGTGGACAATCTGCGCAGCCGGCTCCAACCCGCCACGGCGAGCGGATCAGCTGAGCACTCCAGCCACCTTGGGCACCGGCCAGGCACCCAATCCACCGAACGACGCCCAGCCTGTGCCCAAAGATCACCCTCGTCGGGCGGGGAGGAAATGTGGCTCTCCTGACTGATCCGTGGTTGTTCGCGCTGGTGCCGGGGTCGGCTAGCCGGTTGTAGAGCCTGTTAGGAAATGGGTCTGGGGTTCGCGTTGTGTCCCGACCGACAGGAAGTAGTGCCGGTTCTGCGGCCGGCCGCGGCCTGCGTGAGCGTGGCGCGCGGCCGAACGGTCGACTACTTCCTGTCGGTCGGTACACAATCGGCCGCTGCCGAGCCAATTCTCAACAGGCTCTGTAGGGCGCTAGCGGTCACATAACCGGCCAGTGGGCCAGCGATCCTGGACCGTTCCTGCGTCGGTGGAAGCAGCAGGTCCGGCCAGAATCCTCCCCAACTCCAACCGCGCCACAACCACGGACGGATCACAGGAAGCCCTTACCTCCCAGGCAGCCGATCCGATTCACCATGGCTCTGAGCGGGTGAAGGGGGCGAATGATCACAAGAGGATGGCGCGGAATCGCAGGCAGGTGAAGATCAGGGTCGGCCACCTCCTACACCACCCCGCTGGACTTTGACCGCCGGATCAGGCGGCAAGGTCCTCCCAGGTCCGTCGCTGCCAGGCTGAGCGAATCGGGTCCGTTGGGCAGGAGCCGCGTGCGGGACTACAACCCCAATCACCTAGCGCGCCATCTCCCGAGCCACCAGCGCCTTCACCTAGCCGCGACGCAGGAGTGACGCACGAGAGTGGGCGGAGCAGACGACGAAGGAGCCGGCGTAGGGAACAACCAACCCAACCATCTAGTCCGACATCTGCGGAGCCACCAAGGCCGTCACCAAGCCGCGACGCAGGAGCGGCGCCCCGGGCGGGCGGGAGCAGGCGACGCAGGAGCCCGCGTGGGAAATAACCAGCAAGTTGGTTCTGCACCGTGGACGGGGTTTGTGTGCCCGGTGGTTGCCCTCCCGCAACCTCCGGCTCACCGTCCGCGGTGCAGAACCCGCGCTCGATCCTCATCCCTCCTGAGGATCGACCGCCCCTACCTCAACTGCCCGCCTGCGGAGCAGCGCGTAGGCGCTGATCACGCAGATGAGCAGGGAATAGACGGCCCAGACGGGTCCGACGTTGCCGAGCTCGGGCCCGTTCCCCCGGGAGCCGAGCGCGACGACGGCGGTGACCGCGACTAGCGCGATCAGTGGGCCGGTCCAGCCCAGCACGCCCATCCGCACCGGCTGCTCGGGTCCGGACGGTTCGTCCAGGGCCGAGTCGGCGGAGATGGCGCGTCCCCGGAGGGACTCGTGCAGGGCCGCGACGCCGCACGCGGCGGCGACGTTCAGGAGTAGCAGCCGGCCGGCGACTTCGCTGATGGCGGTGCCGCCGGGGCCGACTGTGCCGTACACGACGGCGTACAGGTCGACTGGGACGGTGGCGGCGGCGGCGAGGACGACGGCGGACTGGAACAGCCGCGGGCGGCGTACCGAAGCACGCAGCATGCCGTGGCTGGTCGTCGTGGCGACTGCTAGTGCGGTGAAGAAGAGTGCGAAGACGACTAGAACAACTACGTCCATCAGGACCTGTCCCTACGGTCGAGCGTTGCCCCGGACAACGCTGGTGGACGTGCGAACACCTGTACTGCGGTTGCCCGCGCGAGCGGCGAGGAGTCTCCTCCTCGCCGCACACGCAAGCGGTCAATCCCTGGCATGCAGGCCCCCCTGATTGCCCTTGGACGACGTGCCCCCACCCCATCCATCCGTTGCATCGCGTGAGCAGGGGTCGCCGTTACAAGGTTTTTGGCAATCGCGTAAAAATTGCGCAAAATTGCTCGGGAGACCCCTTTCCGGACGACCGGAATGTGTGTGAAGGGGTCGCAGACCGTCGCGAGACGGTAACGGTGGCGCCAACTGCCGGTCGAGCTACCTCAGGGCGCTCCCAGACCGGTCAGCGGAAGGCCGCAGTACCTTGGCGCTTGCGGCGGGCAACAGATCCCAGCCGAGCCGGGCGGCGCCGATCAGGCCGGCGTTGTCGAGCTGGGCCGGTTCGACGCTCAGCTCGTCGACGAACGGGAGCTGCGCCAGCCGCTTCACCCAGCGCTGCACCGGGTCGAACAACACCGGTCCGGCCTTGGCCACCCCGCCGCCGATCACGACGGTCGTAAGGTCAACGGTGACAGCGGTGGCAACGATGCCCGCCGCGAGCGCCTGGGCCCCGTCGTCGAACATCGCGAGGGCGATCTCGTCCCCGGCGGCGGCGTCCGCGGACAGTACCGCCGCGTCGACGTCCTCGGTACTGCGCCAGCCCCGACGCTTGGCCCGGGCAACCATCCGTGGGCCGCTGGCGTAGGTCTCGACGCAACCATACGACCCGCACGCGCACGCCTCGCCGTCGAGGTCGACGACCACGTGCCCGAGGTGCGCGGCGTTGCCGGACTGGCCGAGCAGCAGCTTCCCGTCGACCACGATGCCGGCGCCGACCCCGGTGGAGACGACGATGCCGAGCAGACTGCCCACTTCGCGCCCGGCGCCGGTCCAGAACTCCCCGAGCGCGAAACAGTGCCCATCGACACCCAGCGTGACCGGTACGTCGCCGACGAGCGCGCGGACCCGGTCGACCAGCGGGAAGTTCCGCCAGCCGGTGATGTTCACCGGCGAGACCAGGCCGTGCTGCTGGTCCAGCGGGCCGGCCGATCCGATCCCGACGGCCGCCGGCTCGGTGTCGCCCAGCACCTGGCCGATCAGCTCGCCAAGCGCGGCGAACACCTCATCCGCGTCACCGGGCGGCGTCGCGATCCGGTCCTTGGTGACGATCTCGCCGTCGGCGGACACGATCGCGGCGGCCATCTTCGTGCCGCCGATGTCGATCCCGAGTACTGTCGCTGCCTCGTCGCTCATGGTCCCCCCGTCAGTGCCGGTGCAGATTGTCAGGTTGGTTACTGTCGCCCGGATGCTCGAGCCCGTGGACCAGATGGACCCGCTCATGCTGGGCGGCATTCAGCCAGCGCGCGAACGCCTCAAGCCGCGCGCTGTCCAGGAGTTCCGCATGCCACCGCTCCACCGGCACGCCGGGATCGCGCGGCGCCTCCTTGCCGAGTACGTCGGCCGCGTAGGCCAGCTGCTCGGAGGAGATCCGTACCTCACGGCTGACCAGCTCGGCGACCCGGCGTACGGGCTTCGAGCCTGCGAGGGCCGCGGCGGTGATGGAGCCGACTGCGATCGCCGCGGAGACGTCTAGCGGCCGCACGACTGTTGCTGGCGCTGCGGAGACGTCTGGCAGCTGTGTGGCTGTTGCTGGCTGGCCGTGCCGCTGGAGCTCGTCCAGGCAGAGTTGCTCGGTGATGATCACCTGGGCGACCCAGCGGGCGAGCTGGCGTGCTTCTCGGGTGTCCGGCTTCGGGAGTACGCAGGCGGCGTCGCCGGCGCGGAGGGCTGCCAGGCGGTCGTCCAGCAGCGCCCGGGGGATGGGCCGCCCGTTGAGGTAGGCCAGTACGCCTGGCGGCGCATGCGGGGCACCATGCCCGTGCCCATGTCCGTGGGTGATCGTCGCCGCCGTCACTGGATCTCCAGGCGGACAGTCGGCGCGTACTGCGCACGGCCGAACCACATCACCTTCGGCAGTACCCAGGCGTGGGCCGGAGTCGCGTCGGCGGGTGCGTGCACTGGAACCGGCACGACCACGGAGGACTTGGCCGGTACGACGACCGCTCGCACGGGCTCAGGCAGCCAGGACCAGGTCCCGTACGGCGAAGCGAGCTGCAGCTCGGCGCGGATCTCGGAAGAGGTGTTGTTGGTGAAGGTCAGATCCAGCGTCTCCTGCGAGCCGGGCGTCAGCCGCAGGTCCTGGGTCGACGGGGTGATGGTCAGGCCGGTGGCTCGGCCTGGCTCGCCGTCGACGGCGCCTGAGCCGTGATCCGGCGGCTCGGTGGGGGCGAAGCCGAAACCGAGGGCAGCGGTGAGCTCGGGGCTTTCGCCGACGAAGACCGTGACGACGTCCTCGACAGCCTGTACGCCGGATCCGCCGGCGAGTTCGTCGGTGCTGGTGAGTACACGGGCGGCGACGAAGTACTGGCCGGGTTCGCAGTTCTCGGCCGGGGTCACGTTGATCAGGTGGCGCACGTAGCCGCCCGGCTCGAGGGTCAGCCGGAAGTCGGGCTGGTCGGCCGTCCAGCCGTCGGGGAGGTCGATGGTGAGGACTCCTTCAGCCACCACATCGCAGTACTGGCTGGCGATCACCGTCGAGAGCTCGAAGGGCTTGCCGGCCGTGCGGGCGATGGTGGGGGAGGCGGACAGGCTGATCGGGAGGAAGCCCATCTGCGCGGGTCCACGGTTGTGCAGCCAGTAGCGCGAGTACGACGGTTGGGCGATCTCGCCTGGTTGGCCGAGGATCTGGTGGGAGGCGGGGGCGGTGGGTTCAAGGTCGAGCACGAAGGTGTCGACTGCGGAGCCGGCGAGGTCGAGGGTCAGCTTGCCGTCGGCAACTTCGATAGGGGCGCCGCGGGACTCGAGCAGGTCGGCGTGGCAGGCGGCGGTGATCGGGACGGCTGAGGTGATCGTGGCCGTCGCGCCGAGACCTGTTGCCTCGATCAACCGCAGGGTAACGCCTTCGCGGGAATCGGAGGCGGTGCCGGAGCCGTGTGCGATCGGGTTGCCGGCGGGCTTCAGGGTGGAGACGAGGACGTCGCGCTCGGGGGAGACCTGGAGCAGGGAGTGGGTGCTGGGGAGGGTGCCGTCGTGGGCCGTAGTGGTTGCCGCGAGCAACGGTGAGGAGAACTCCTGTCCGCGCGAGGGCAGTTGCAATGCGCGCCAGTCGCCGTCGCCGGCGGTCAAGGCGTAGCGGAACTCATGCGTCCAGTGCTGAAGCTGGAACGACGAGCCGTCCGGGGTGGCGCGCCGTGGTGGGTCGATCCAGATCCCCGACGGCCAGCCGCTGCAGGACCGCAGCAAGGAGGCGTGCAGGGCGCCCGTCGCATCCACCGCGAACCCAGGCAGCCCATAAGTCAGCAACGCAACCGTTGCATCCCGGAACTCCTCGATCACCCCGTCCCCGTGCACGGTCGCCGTGATTCGCGCGCTCCCGAGCTCGTCGACGGCCGCCGTCACAGCGTCAGGGGTAGGAAGAACAAGTGCGGAGATCGCCCGCACCTCCCGCACATCAGCATTGGGCTGCCAAACCTCAGCCAACGAGGTCCGCGCAGGCACGAAGTACGCGCCGCCTTCGGCGGCGCTGGGGAGAGGGGGAGTGGAGCCAGCCGCCCCCGAAGCCGAGCCGCCTTCGGCGTCCGGCGTGGTGCTTTCGGCCGATTCCAGCAGCGAAGCAGCTGAGCCGATGAGGATTCTTAGGTCGGGGAGGTTGGAGTCGACCTTTAGCCAGCCGTAGCGGGTGCCGCTGGTTTGTGACGTGGTGGCTGTTACGCCTACTCGGGCCAGGGCCACGACGAGGTCTCGGACCGAGGCGGGCTCGGTGTCGTCTGGTACTACGATTTCGGCGACCGCGACGGGGCGGGTGCCGGCCGGGTCGCCGGAGGCATCGAGAAGCGAGATGCGGGTCGTGGTGCCGACGCCGAACCAGGTGTTGGCCGGGTTGTCGAGCGTCCAAGGCGCCTGCTCGCTGTCAACATCGATCAGGCCGAAACCGCGGCCCACCACAGCACCGGCAACCTCACTCAAGGGCAGTGCACCAGGAACATCCGCAGGGAACTTGACCCGAACCAGCCGGTCCGACTGCGAGTGATCAAGGATCCGCGTCGCGAACTCGATCCGATCCAGCCCGTGGTACACCGTGATCACCGACTCGTACGCGATCCCGTCGACCTCGCCGCGACTCACCACCCGGCTGCCGAGCGGGCCGGTCTGGGTGAAGACCTTCGCCGGCGCCTCCGACGACCCGACCACCGGCCCGGAAGGCGTCAGATGCCACGGTCCCTCGCCGAAGCGCGGGTGATCCGGGTACTCCTCGTACACCCGCAGTTCGTTGCCGAGTCCCTTCAGTACCTGTCGCCCGGTCCGCTTGTCCACGATCGAGCTGACAGCCCCACCGCGGGTCGGATCGACCGTGACGTGGAAGAACTCGTTCTCCACCGACTCCGCTGAAGCTGAAGCCGGCCCCCACGCGACCGACGTACCGGGAACCAGGCCAAAAGACCGCCACCCGAGCGACGGCACCTCCACCGCGAGGAACGTCAATTTGTTGCCCTCGACAACAGAGGGCACCAGGGAGCCCGCTGAGTCGACGACCACCAAGCCAGCATCAGGCAGCTCCACTGTCACCAGATCGGTCCGGGTGAAGGACAACGTGTTGGTGACGACGACCGCGGAAGAACCGAAGGCGCTGGTGTCGATCCGCGCCGCAAACGCCTCCAGCGAAGCCGTCCGAGCAGCATCCGACAGATCGTGCGCCTCTCGCCACCCGGTGACTAGATCGATGTAAACCTGATCCGACTCCGACCCCGTAATCGCATCGTGGTGCGCCCCGTACGCGAGCTGCCGCCACGCCTTGTCCAGCGAAGCCTCAGCAAACCGCCCAAGCCCCAGCAACTCGGCATACGTGCCCAGCTTCTCCGCATCGACCGCGGCGACTTCCGCAGCGCGCTGCGCTTGCTTGGTGTCGATGTAGGAGACGTCCTTGCCGGTGTAGATCGGGTTCATGTCCCGCGACTGCGGCGACGGCTTGCGGCCCTCAGCGGCCAGCTCAGCGCGCACCCGATCCATGAAGTGCTTCGTCGTCCCGCACACGAACTTCGGCCACGCGTAGCGCTCAGCCCAGTCGTGATGCACAGCGGTGATCCAGTTGTTCGGCGGCGTGTAGTCGCCACCCACCGGCAGCAGCGTGTTCTTGGTCGCGGCCACCGTCTTCAGCGTCGCAAACAGCTGGTACGCCGTTTCGCCCGCCGCCTCGACGCTAGGCGCGTTCTGCAGCTCCCAACCCGGCCCGTAGTGGTCAGGCATGTAGTGGGTCAGTACGCCGTCCCCACTCGGGCTGATCCACTCGAACTCGCTGTGGAACTGCATCACCGCGGCAGTGCCCGACTTGGGATCACCCCACGCCTGCCGCAGCGGCCCCCACTGGTGGAACGGCCCCCGCGCCCACGCCGACCCCGTCAGACCGGCCTTGGCCAGGTACCCCGGGAACTGCGGGTCGTGCCCGAACACGTCCAGCTGCCACGCGTTCTGCGGATTACCACCGAGGATGTCCCGCTGGTAGCCAACGCCGTACACGATGTTGCGGATGGTCGTCTCAGCACCGGTCAGGTTGGTGTTGGGCTCGTTGTAGGTGCCGCCGATGATCTCCACGCGCCCCTCCGCGATCAGGCGGCGCAGTACGGCCCTGTTCTCGGGAAAGGTGTCGAAGTACGGCTTCAGGTAGTCCAGCTCGGCCAGCACGAAGCAGTACGCCGGATCGCGCAGCGCGAGCTTCAGGTGCGCGTCGACCAGGCTGAAGGCGTTGTGCGTGTAGACCGGCCGAGTAGTGCCGTCCGGTCCCTGCAGGTCCCAGCTGGTCGTGTACGCCGCCTGCGTGTTCCACCAGACCGGGTCGTAGTGGAAGTGGGACACCATGACCATCGTCCAGCCCGGTTCGGCGATCACTACCGTCCCACTGTCGCTGGCGACGACCTGCTGGTCCCCAGCGAGCACCTGGACCGTCGCATCCACCGCCACCCCGTACTGCGCTCGCAGAGCGGCTGACACCTCCAGCGGCACCTCCACGAGGGCCGAGCCGTCGCCGGCGGGCAGCTCCGCAGTACCGGTCATGCCGTCCCCGGCGACGTGAACCGACAGCGCGCCGTCGGCGGCCGAGCGATCGAGTTCGACCCGCACCAGCTGGCGCGGGTCGTCGTCGTGGCCGAGGAACAGCTCCGGGGAGGAGACGCGGGTGATCTGCACAGTCACGTGGGGGAACTCCGTCGAAGCGGCGGTCAGGTCGGGAGACAACGTTATCCGTAACCGGCCGATCCGGCGAGGGGTTGCCGGTGCTAATCGTCCATGAACACGCAGGTGAGCGCTTGAATCATGACCTGACATAGGCTGACAACGATGGCCTCAGAAGCGCTCGAACTGGCCAGAACGAGGACAATCCTTCGCTGTCGGTGACGGCGTCGGGTGGCGGCCTGGAGACGGGCACGAGAGGGTGGGGCCCATGAGTGACCAACTGGATCGTGACGCAGCCGGCGCCCTGATCGTCGGCTTCAACGGAACCACCGCCCCCGAAGAGCTACGCCGCGCCGTCGCCGCCGGTCTTGGTGCCGTCATCCTGTTCACCCGCAACGTCGAGAGCGCGGAGCAGGTCGCGGCACTGACCGCCGCGCTGCGCGCCGAACGGCCCGACCTGGTGATCGCGATCGATCACGAGGGCGGCGAGTTCAGCCACCTCGCGCCGGCCAACCCCTGGCCGCTCTCGTCACCCCGCTCGCTCGGTGAGCTCGACGACGTCGATCTGACCCGCGCCTCGGCCCGGGACGCCGCGGCCACCCTCGCCCAGCTCGGCATCGACCTGATGCTCGCGCCCTCGGTCGACGTGAACAGCAATCCGGCCAACCCGATCATCTCGACGCGCTCGTTCGGGACGACGGCCGACGTCGTCTCCCGGCACGGCGTCGCCTTCATCGAGGGCGTCCACGAGGCCGGTATCGCTGCCTGCCCGAAGCATTTCCCCGGCCACGGTGATGTCACCGTCGACTCGCACCTCGCGCTGCCCAGGGTCGACCGCTCGATCGAGCAGGTGACCGCGGTCGAGCTCGCGCCGTTCAAAGCGACGATCGAGGCCGGCGCCGACGTCATCATGAGCGCGCACATCATCTTCTCGGCCTACGACGACCAGCCGGCCACGCTGTCGCGGCGGATCCTGCAGGGGCTGCTGCGCGAGGAGCTCGGCTTCACCGGCGTGATCACCACCGACGCGCTCGAGATGCAGGCGATTACCGCGACCCAGTCGATCGAGGACGCCGCCGTCGCCTCGATCCGGGCCGGTGCCGACCTGGCGATGATCGCGATCGGCGAAGCGGATCCTCGTGCGCTGACCGCTCGCCTGGTCCACGCGGTGGGGGATGGGACGCTCGATGCCGCTCGCCTCGCGGACGCGGCCGGGCGAGTCCGCGCGCTTGCCGCGACGCTCGCCTCGCGCACTCGCCAGCCCGGCTTGAGTGGCGCGCCGACCCGTGAGGTCGCGGCCCGCACGGTGACCCGGCAAGACTTCCCCGGCCTCGGCGGTTCGCCGTACGTGGTGGATCTGACGCAGGGCCTGCACCCAGCCTGGAACCCCTACTTCAGCGGCCTCCCGGAGGTTTTCGCCAAGGTCGCGCCGGGCTCGGCAGGCGTGGTACTGCGTGGCGACGACCCGGCCGCCCTGTCAGAAGCCCAAGGCGCCGCGATCGGCCGGCCGCTGGTGGTCGCAGTACAGGACGCG
The DNA here is from genome assembly GCF_000372465.1 of Kribbella catacumbae DSM 19601. Lineage (GTDB taxonomy): Bacteria > Actinomycetota > Actinomycetes > Propionibacteriales > Kribbellaceae > Kribbella > Kribbella catacumbae. The sequence goes on along the minus strand of NZ_AQUZ01000004.1, from coordinate 33,662 downwards.
GTCCGTACTCCGTGGATGCGGGCGGCCCTGCAGGAGTTGCTGCAGAGTCACGAGGGTGAGGTCTTCGTGCTGTGCACGGGGATCCCAGAGGACCGGGCACTGGTGCCGGCCGCCGTCCCGACGGCTGTCACGTACGGACGCAACCTCCTCGTCCTGGAGGCGGCGGCCCAGCTCCTGACCCGCGTCCCCTAAGTCCGCCAAGGGCATCGATCTCAGGTCTAGCCTGGCTCGGTGAACGCTCTCGACCTGTCGAAGATCACACTGCGGCCGTTTCAGCAGGGCGATTGGCCACGCATCCACGAGTGGGCCTCGCTGGAAATATCCTGCCGGTACCAGCCGTGGGGCCCCAACACCGCGCCGGAGACCGAGGCCTTCGTGGCCGCGGCGGTCGAGTCCTGGACCGCGGACCCGCAGCTGCGATTCGCCTGGGTCGCCGTCCAGCCGGTCACCGGCGTGCTCGGTATCGGTGAACTGAACATCCGCCAGGTGCTCTGGAAGCGCGGCGAGATCAGCTACTCCGTCCACCCGGACTACTGGGGGCAAGGCGTCGCCAGCGAGATCGCGTGGCTGCTTTGCCAGTTCGGCTTCGAGGAGCTGGATCTGGAACGCGTCGAGGCCACCTGCGATCCCCGCAACTCGGCCTCGGGCGCAGTCCTGAAACGCATCGGCATGACCTACGAAGGAACCCTCCGCCGCACAGTCCTGATCCGCAGCGGCTGGCGAGACTCCAAGATCCACAGCCTGACCCGCCCCGAATGGACCCCCGTCGGCGGCCCACCCCGCTGGACCCGACCCACCTGATCATTCGCCCCGTTTTCACCCTCCTAGGGCGGCGCGTCGGGGACCGTTGCTGTCAGAGGAGGGTGAAAACGGGGCGAATGATCAGGAAGGTGAGGGCTACCGTGCGCTGCTCAGTTGGAGGTCCAGGGCGTGTTGCTCGACGTAGTTGAGGGCGCGGCGGACGGCTCCGACCGAGACGATCGTGTCGCCGAGGGAGGAGACGGCGATGCGGGGCGGGGTGGCGGTGTAGGTGGCGAGCTGTTGCCTGATCGAGGGGAGCAGGGATTCGGCCGCGGCCGCGACGGCACCGCCGATCACTATCAGCTCTGGATTGAAGAGAATTCCCAGCGTGGCAAGGACTCTGGCGGTACGGCAGGCGACGTACTGAAGGATGCCTAGGGCAACCTTGTCGCCGGCGTCCGCGGCGGCGAACACCAGCTCCGCGGTGACGGGATCGCTGCCGGCGAGCTCGCGCAGGCTGGTCTTCACCGTGGGGTCAGCCACCGCCTTCGCGCCTTGCTCGCGGGCTGTCCGGGCGATACCGGCGGTGTCGCCGACGCCCTCGACCAGCTTGAGGTAGACCATCTCACCGGCGCCGCCGCGACTGCCGTGCAGCAACCGGCCGGAGTCCATCAGGCCGGAACCGAACCGCTCGCCCGCGAGGAGCACGACCAGATCATCGACGTCACGGGCCTCACCTCGCCAGTGCTCGCCCAGGGTGGCGAGATTCGCGTCGTTCTCCAGCAGCACGGGCCAGCCGTGCAACTCGGTGAGCCTGGTCGTCAGGCCGGCATCGAACCGCCGCCAGAACTCGTCGTCGACCAGGATGTTGCCCTCGCGATCGACCGGCGCGGCCACTCCGACGCCGGCCGCGAGCACCTCGGAATCAGTCACGTCCGCCGCGGCGAGCACCTCCAGGACGGCCTCGTTCACCACCTGGGTCTGCTCGGCCGGCGTCTTCACCGACTGGAAGGAGCGACCGGTCTTGGCGACGGTCTCGCCGCGCAGGTCCGACAGCAGCACTGTGGTCTTGGCCGCGCCGACGTCGATGCCGAGCACGTACCCCGCCTGGCTGTTGAACTCGAACCGGCGTGACGGCCGGCCTACCGGCGTACCGGGGGCGTCGTGGCCCGGGTCGAGCTCGACCACCCAGCCCATCGCGATCAGGTCGTTGCAGACGGCATGCACCGTCGCGCGGGTGAGGCCGGTGGCCTCGATCAGGCCTGTTCCGGTCATCACACCGGCCGTGGACAGCACGCTGAGCAGCTTGCCCGCGTTGACTCTGCGCAGCATCGGCGGCGTGGCCGCCGGGGTTGTCGCCATATTCCCTCTTGACCTCCTCGCAAGTCCCCGCGCACAATACTGCAGAATCTAAATTTAGAGTCTATATAAATCCGGCGGTCATCTCGCCGGAACCAGCACGAAACATCCGCCGTCCCTCCGTAGTACCCCCGGACCACCCTCCGAACCGAGTGAGGCTCTTTTGACCAGCACCGCGACCCTGGTGACCCGTGCAGACGACCCTAGCGACCCTGACTGGTGGCGGCAGGCCGTCGTCTACCAGATCTACCCCCGCAGCTTCGCCGACTCCAACGGCGACGGCATCGGTGACCTGCAGGGCATCATCAGCCGCGTCCCGTACCTGACCTCGCTCGGCATCGATGCGGTCTGGCTGAGCCCCTTCTACCCGTCGGCGCTGGCCGACGGCGGGTACGACGTTGACGACTACCGCAACGTCGACCCGCGCCTCGGCACGCTGACCGACTTCGACGAACTGGTCGCCGCGCTGCGCGGGTCGGGCATCAAGCTGATCGTCGACATCGTGCCCAACCACACCTCGAACCTGCACGAGTGGTTCCAGGAAGCGCTCGCGGCGCCCAAGGGCTCGGCCGCGCGCGACCGGTACATCTTCCGCGACGGCACCGGCCCGGACGGGAACGAGCCGCCCTCGGACTGGGACTCGGTCTTCGGTGGGTCCGCCTGGGCGCAGACCCCGGACGGGCAGTGGTACCTGCACCTGTTCGCGGCCGAGCAGCCCGACCTCAACTGGGACAACCCCGAGGTCCGCGACGACTTCCTCACCACGCTGCGGTTCTGGTCGGACCGTGGTGTCGACGGGTTCCGGGTCGACGTGGCGCACGCGCTGGTCAAGGACCTGACCGAGCCGCTGCCGTCCAAGACAACGCTGCCTCGGCAGTCGGAGTCCAACGGCGCGCACCCGCTGTGGGATCGCGAGGGCGTGCACGACATCTACACCGAGTGGCGCAAGGTGCTGAACGAGTACGACCCGCCTCGGTCGGCGGTCGCGGAGGCGTTCGTCCCGGCCGCGCGCCGGGCGCGGTACGCGAGTGCCGACGGGCTGGGGCAGGCGTTCAACTTCGATCTGCTGCAGGCCGACTGGGACTTCGACAAGTTCCGGGTGGTGATCGAGGAGAACCTCGCGCTCGCCGACGAGAACGGCTCCTCGTCGACCTGGGTGTTCTCGAACCACGACGTCGTCCGGCATGCGACCCGGTACGGGCTGCCGAAGGATCCGGAGGGCGCGTGGCAGGACGGCAAGGCCTGGCTGCTGAGCAACGGGACCGAGCCGACCGTCGATGTCGAGCAGGGGCTGCGACGGGCCCGGGCCGCGGTCTTGCTGATGCTGGCGCTGCCTGGTTCGGCGTACCTGTACCAAGGTGAGGAGCTGGGGTTGCAGGAGGTCGGCGAGCTGCCGGCGGCGATCCTGCAGGACCCGGCGTACTTCCGCTCGAAGGGCGCCGAGAAGGGCCGCGACGGCTGCCGCGTACCGCTGCCCTGGACGGTCGGCGGGCTGTCGTTCGGCTTCGGATCGGGCGGCTCACACCTGCTGCAGCCGACCTGGTTCGGCTCGTACTCCGTGGAGGCGCAGGAGGGTGACCCGTCGTCGACCCTCAGCCTCTACCGCAAGGCCCTCGCCGTACGCCGAGGCCTGCAAACGGGCGCCGGCCTGGAATGGATCGACGGCGTCGAATGGGGCCTCCACTTCAGCCGCCCCGGCGGCTGGCAGTCGGTCACCAACTTCGGTGCCGCCCCGATCGAACTCCCCGAGGGCGCAGTCGTCCTCTCCAGCAGCCCCCTCGAAGGCGACAAGCTCCCCACGGACACCACCGCCTGGCTCATCTGACCCGGACCGCCACCACTACCGAACCTGGCTAGCAAGCGCTTCCCCGCGGCGCGTCGGGGCAGGAGTGCTGGGTTCGGTAGTGGCAGCGGTCCGCGCAACGCGAGCCCCGGCGTCGGGTGCGGCAGGATGTGGGGGTGGACGCGACGCTTGGTGAGGTGCTTGGGGTGCTGGACCGGCTGTACGACCCGGCCTGGGCGGAGAGTTGGGATGCGGTCGGGCTGGTGACGGGCGATCCGGGGCAGCCGGTGCGCAAGGTCTTGTTCGCGGTGGACCCGATGCGGGTGGTGGTGGACGAGGCCATCGACGGTGGGTTCGATCTGCTCGTCACGCATCATCCGTTGTTGCTGAGAGGCGTGAACAGTGTCGCGACGACGACGCCCAAGGGACGGGCGATTCACGACCTGATTCGCGGCGGGGTCGCGTTGCAGGTGTGTCACACGAACGCGGACAACGCGAATCCTGGGGTGAGTGACGCGCTTGCTGCCGCGCTGGAGTTGAAGGACACCCGGCCGCTGAAGGCGATGCCGAGCGAGCCGATGGACAAGGTTGTCGTCTATGTGCCGGTGAACGAGACGCAAGAGATGATCGACGCGCTGGCTGCGGCCGGTGCTGGACAGTTCGGCGACTACGACCGCGCTGCGTGGACCTTCACCGGCGAAGGGACTTTCCGGCCGCTGGAGAGGGCCAACCCGACTGTCGGTGAGGTCGGCACGGTTGAGCGCGTGGTTGAGGATCGGGTCGAGATGGTGCTCCCGAGACGCCGCCGTCGGGCTGTCATCGAGGCGCTCAAGGCGGCTCACTCGTGCGAGGAACCTGCCTTCGACATCTTCGAGCTGGCGGCTTTGCCCAGCAACCGGGGCGGCGGGCGCATCGGCGTACTGGAGGAAGCCTTGCCCCTCAAGGAGTTTGCCGAGTTGGTGGCTGAGCGGTTGCCGCGGACGGAGCACGGGGTACGGGTGTCGGGTGATCCTGAGCGGCTGATCGAATCGGTCGCGGTGGTTGGCGGGGCGGGCGATTCTGAGTTCGAGCGGGTCCGCGCGGCTGGCGTCGACGCCTACGTGACCGCCGATCTCCGCCACCACCCCGCGACCGAGGCCCGCGCCTACGACGAGGGTCCCGCGCTGGTCGACGTCGCCCACTGGGCCAGCGAATGGCCGTGGCTGAAGGACGCCGAGCGCTTGGTGACGGACGGCTTGGCAGCTCGCGGCTTTGCTGTCGACACCCAGGTCTCCACCATCTGCACCGACGCCTGGACGCTCCGCCTCTGAGATCCAGCCGGTCTAGCCCCCGATGGCTTTAGTCTGGCGCGATGAAACTGCGGTGGGCGCTGTGCGGCCTGGTGCTGAGCGCCAGCTTGTTGCTGACGGCATGTAATGCGCTGGATGTCCCCAAGGCGGCTCCAACTCCGACGCCGACGGTCAGCCAGCCACCTGTGTCGGCGCCTGCGGATCGCGACCTTGCGCGGCTGGTCGCCGCGCTGACGCAGGTCGACTCCTGCGCTTTGCTCGACGCGGCGAAGGCGCAGGCATCCGGCTTCACGGCGGCGGACAAACTCCGTCGTACGTCGGCGCACAGCTGCCGGATCGTCAACGCCCGTGGGGAGTGGGTCCGGATCGAGCTGGCCGCCGGCGGCAGCCGGGTGACTCGCTTCGACAAGGAACTCGGCACGATCGGCGGCGCAAAGATCTATCGCGAGCGGGCGAGCGACGACACTTGCGAGGTTGAGGTGCCGGTCGCCTTCGACTACTCGATCCGCATCTTCTCGCAACGGGTCGCGACGCCCACGGCGACGCTCTGCCAGCCCGCCGACGCCTTCGCGAAGTTCGCCATGCCGCTGCTGGCCAAGGCGTCGGTTCCGGCCACGACGCCGTTGGCCGGCTGGTCCGGATGCGGGCTGCTGAGCGCGATCCGCGGTCGGCCGATCAGTACCTTCAAGATCGGCGCCTACCCGACGAACGATGTCGACGGCTGCACCGAGCTGGACCGGGGCGAGCTGGTCTCCTCGGTCAGCCTGTCGTACGGCGGTGAGCTGAACCCGGCGCTCTTCGAGCGGATCACCCCGATCGGTGGCAGCCCGACCGGCGTGGACAGCCCGGGCGACAAATGCCGCCTGACCTGGATCGCCGGACCGTCCGGCCAGAGCGATCCGGCCGACAAGTTCGTCCGGCTGGTCGCAGTCGAGAAGACCTGCGCCCTGGCCGAGCAACTCGCGGCCAAGATGAAGACCGTGCTAGCCGGCTCGGTCCCGAAGGGCGCGGTACCGCTGTTCCCGATCTATCTGCGCCCGGACGAACAGGATTCGGACCAGCCCGGTGCCTGCGCCGACGTGAACAGCTTCGTCGTCCAGTCGAACCTCGAGCAGCGCTGCCGCCCGTACAAGCCAGTCGCCGCACCCAAAGGCCCGGCCGCGGTACTGCGCGCAGTACAGGCCGACGGGAACGTCGCCTGCGCCATCAGCGTGGAAGCGATCCGCCAGCGCCTCGGCGCCGAGTTGCGCCCGGTGACGATCGGCGGCCGCGGCTGCAGGTACGTCGAACCCTCCCACGAGCTGGAGATCGCCGTGGCCGTCAGCGATCGCGAGCTCGCCCGCGCCGGCCAGGCGAAGTTCGTCAAACTCGGCAAGCATGAGGGCTGGATCCTGGCGACGCACCTCAGAAACCGCAGCATCATCGACCTGAACGTGAACGCGGCCGTCGGGGTCTCACTGCGCATCTCCTTCGAGTTCAAGCCGCGACGTGGAACCGGATTCCTCGACTCGGCGCGCGAGAAGGAGCTGGTACCGATCGCCACAGCCATCGCCAACACGTACTTCTGAGCCTCGGTCTGCTGTCTTGCAGAGCGGGGCAGTACCGTGGACACTCACATCTCGACGCTCTGTTCCGGCGCAAGACCCAGCACTTCAGTGGGCGGCTCTCACCGGTGCACGGCTGACAACTGAACGCGATCTAAGGAGCCGACCCTGAACGCCGAGCCCGCCGTCCAACGCCGGTTGCTGGACCTGCAGGATCTCGACCTGCAGCTGGATCAGGTCGCGCACAAGCGCAAGTCGCTGCCCGAGCACGCGGCCCTGGCCGAGCTGGGGAAAGAGAAGTCGGTCGTCGACCGCGAACTCGTCACCGCCGACACCGAGGTCAGCGACCTGCGGCGGGAGCAGAAGAAGGCTGACAGCGACGTCGACCAGGTCCGCCAGCGCAAGGCGCGCAACCAGCAGCGGATGGACTCCGGCCAGGTCACCTCGCCGCGCGACCTGGAGAACCTGCAGCACGAGATCGGTTCGCTCGACCGGCGGATCTCCGATCTGGAGGACGCCGAGCTCGAGGTGATGGAGCGGCTGGAGGTCGCCGAAGGGGTCCAGGCCGACCTGCAGACCCGCGCCGACGCGTTCGCCGGCCGGCAGGCCGAGCTGGAGGCGACCCGTGACGCCGCGCTGAAGGAGCTCGACGAGCAGCGCGCCACGCTCGGCGACAAGCGCGCCACGGTGGCGGCCGAACTGCCGGACGACCTCATCACGATGTACCTCAAGCTGCGTGAGCGCAACGGCGGCATCGGCGCCGCGCCGCTGGTCGGCAAGCGTTGCATGGGCTGCCGGATGGAGCTCGCGCCGTCCGACCTGAGCAAGTTCAAGGCAGCGGCCGCCGATGTCGTACTGCGCTGCGAGGAGTGCAGCCGGATCCTGGTGCGTACGCCGGAGAGCGCCCTGTGAGCAGCGGTCCCTCGCACGTCATCGTCGAGGCCGACGGCGGTTCCCGGGGCAACCCGGGCCCCGCCTCGTACGGCGCGCTGGTGCGTGACCCGGAGACCGGTGCGGTGATCGCCCAGAAGGGGGTGACCATCGGCATCGCGACCAACAACGTGGCGGAGTACAGCGGGCTGATCGCCGGGCTGGAGCTGGCGGCGGAGTACACGCCGGACGCCTCGATCGAGGTCCGGATGGACTCCAAGCTGGTGATCGAGCAGATGGCCGGGCGCTGGAAGATCAAACACCCGGACATGAAGCCGCTGGCGATCAAGGCGCAGTCGCTCGCGCCGTTCGGGACGGAGTGGACCTGGGTACCACGCGCCCAGAACGCCGCCGCCGACGCGCTGGCCAACATGGCGCTCGACGGGAAGCCGGTGCCGCTGCACCCTACTGAGGCCGGGCCGGCGGCCGTAGTACCGGCTGAGCCTTCGGACCAGCAGAAGGCCATGCAGGGGTGGGGTGCGCAGGCTGAGCCGCCGACCCAGTTGATCTTCCTGCGGCACGGCCAGACGGCTCACACCGTCGAGAAGCGGTTCTCCGGCTCGGGCGGGGACGACCCCCGGCTCAGCGAGCTCGGCGAGGCGCAGGCGCGGGCCGCGGCGCAGTACCTCGCAAAGCGCGGTGGAGTCGACGCGGTGGTGTCCTCGCCGATGCTGCGGACGCGGCAGACGGCGGCGACCGTGGCGGAGGTGCTCGGGCTCGACGTGAAGGTCGAGAAGGGCTGGGTGGAGTGCTCGTTCGGTGACTGGGACGGCCACACCTTCGCCGAGGTGCAGCAGAAGTGGCCGGACGCGCTCAACGCCTGGATGGAGTCGACCACGGTCGCGCCGCCCGGTGGCGAGTCCTTCGACGCCTGCGCCCGGCGGGCCCGGTCCGCGCGGGACGGCCTGCTCGCGGCGTACCCGGGCAAGACCGTGCTCGTGGTCACCCACGTGACCCCGATCAAGCTGATGGTCAGGTCGGTGCTCCAGGCCCCGATGAACTCCCTCTTCCGGATGGAACTGGCCCCCGCCACCCTCACCGAGATCCACTGGTACGCCGACGGCCTGGCCTCCCTGAAGTCCTTCAACGTGCAACCGGCACTAGTCTGACCCTAAGCCGCGCACAACGGGGTGCGTCGCCGGATGGACGGAGTGGTCGCGTGCCGTTGCAGAGGGTGCATTTCGCCGAAGCGGTTCCCGAGGTTTTCCATGCCTCGCTGCAGGCGATCAGACAAGAGCTCGAGGTGCCGGCCGAGTTCCCGGCCGAGGTGGTCAAGGCGGCCCTGACCGCGGCGGCCAATCCGCGGCTGCCTGAGCTGGACCGGACCGACCTCGAGTTCGTCACGATCGATCCGCCGGACTCGATGGACCTCGACCAGGCCGTGCAGATCGAGCGCGCCGGCGACGGCTACACCGTGCACTACGCGATCGCGGACGTCGCCGCGTTCGTCCAGCCGGGTGATCCGATCGACCTCGAGGCTCGCAAGCGAGGCGAGACGCTCTACGCGCCGGACAAGCGCACGCCGTTGCACCCGCCGGAGCTGTCCGAGGGCGCGGCGTCGCTGCTGGCCGGTGAGGTCCGTCCCGCGGTGCTGTGGACGATCACGGTCGACGCCTCGGGCGAGGGCACGGACGTGAGGTGTGAGCGCGCGCTGGTGAAGTCGCGCGCCAAGCTCAGCTACGCCGGCGTCCAGAAGGATCTCGACGCCGGTACCGCCTCGGAGTCGCTGCAGTTGCTCCGGGAGGTCGGCAAGCTGCGCGAGCAGCGCGAGCTGGAGCGCGGCGGCGTCAACCTGCCCATCCCGGATCAGGAGGTCATCGCCTCCAACGGCGAGTGGACGCTCGAGTTCCGCGCACCCCTGCCCGTCGAGGGCTGGAACGCGCAGATCTCGCTGCTGACCGGGATGGCCGCCGCGCACCTGATGATGTACGGCGAGATCGGCATCCTCCGCACGCTTCCCGAGTCGCACGACGACCTGCGCCGCAAGCTGGAGAACACGGCGAAGGCTCTCGGCATCGGCTGGCCCGTCGGCACGTCGTACGCCGAGTTCATCCACGGGCTCGACCCGAAGGTGCCGGCCCACGCCGCGATGCTCGCCGCCTGCACGGTGCTCTTCCGCGGCGCCGGCTACACGGCTTTCTCGGGTGGAGTGCCGGCCCAGCCGGAGCACGCCGCGATGAAGTCGGAGTACGCGCACTGCACCGCGCCGCTGCGCCGGCTCGTCGACCGCTGGACCAGCGAGATCTGCCTCGCGTTGTGCGCGGACGCCGAGGTGCCGGCCTGGGTTCACGAGTCGATGGACGAGGTCCCGAAGATCATGGAGGAGTGCGCCCGCAAGGCACACGCCTACGAACGCTCGATCGTGAGCATGGTCGAGGCCGGGCTGGTCGCCGAGCACGTCGGTTCGTCGTACGACGGCGTGATCACCGATGTCGACGACCGCGAGCCGACCCGCGGGATCGTCGCACTTTCCACCCTCGCGATCGAGGGCCGCGTCACCGGTACTGCGACGCTGCCGCTGGGCCAGCCGGTCCGGGTCAAGCTCACCGAGGCCTCCATCGCCAAGCGCACGGTCGCTTTCGAGCTAATCCTTTAGATAGGCGAGGACGGCGGCCGTCGTGCGATCTGCATCGCCGGTCGCCGCCAGGTCGAGCAACCCGCCGCGCAGGATCGCCAGTACTCCGGTACGTCGCGCCTGCGCGGCCTTGCTGTCCTTGCCGGGCTGCACGGCCTTCAGCAGCTTCAGCCAGTCGTCGACGGTCTCGCGGGCGAAGCCGGCCCACGGCCCGTCGGGCGCGACCAGCGACCGCCCGTACGCCTCGACCCAGAGGTTCATCAGCGGCCGGTGCTCCTCGGAGGCCAGCCAGGTCCAGAGCTCCTTCGCGACCACCTCTAGCCCCGGCGGTTCGTCGTACTCGCTGGAGATCTTCGCCAGCAGATCGAGTTCGTCGCTGCGGGCGCGGGCGAGCAGGGCGCGGATCAGGCCGTCCTTGCTGCCGAACAGGAACAGCAGCACGCGCGGGCTCGAACCGATCGCCGCCGCGAGCGGGCGGAGCGACAGATCGGCCAGCCCATGGCTCAGCGAGTACGCGTAGGCGAGTTCCAGGAGTTCAGTCTCCCGCGCGGAGGGGGCTGGTTTCGTCGTGGACACCAGGCTAGTATCGCTTACTGAAACGAATGTGTCAGTAGATCGGGTGGTGTAGATGGAGATCAGGCGACTTGATCGGCCGGGAGACCTCGGCTGGGTGGTCCAGCAACACGGCGAGCTGTACGCCGCGGAGTACGGATGGGGGATGAACTACGAGGGACTCGTGGCGCAGATCGTCGCGGACTTCGGCCAGAACCACGATCCGGCGCGCGAGGCGGCCTGGATCGCGGAGCAGGACGGTGAGCGGATGGGGAGCATCTTCTGCGTGCGTGGTCCGGACGAGGGGACGGCCAAGCTCCGGCTGCTTCTGCTGCATCCGTCCAGCCGCGGGCAGGGCCTCGGTGGGCGGTTGGTGGATACCTGCATGGCGTTCGCGCGGGAGGCCGGCTACAAGCGGATGGTGCTGTGGACGAACGACCCGTTGGTTGCCGCACGCCACATTTACCTGGCGCGCGGTTTCAAGCTGACCAGTGAAGAGCCGCATGATCTCTTTGGCTCAGGGCTGCTGAGCCAGACGTACGAAGTCGAACTCTAGAACTGCCGTCCGGGCGTCTGGCCGAAGGTTCGGCGGAAGACGTCGATGAAGGCGCTCGGGCTGGACCAGCCGCAGCGGTAGGCGACGGTGGTGACCGGCTCGCCGTCGGCCAGCAGGATCAGGGCGTGATGGAGGCGGAGTTGCGTGCGCCACTGCGGGAACGTCATCGCGAACTCCTGCCGGAACAGGCGGGACAGCGTGCGCTCGGCTGCTCCCACCTGCGTGCCCAGCTGGGACAGCCCGCGCCCGTCGGCGGGATCGGCGTACAGGATCTCGCAGACCGCCGCGAGCCGGTCGTCAGTTGCTGTAGGCAATCGAATTGGTTGCTGGGGCGACTGTTTCAGCTGGTCGAGCAGAACACCGCGGATCCGGCGGCGGGCGGCGCTGTTGTCGTCGGGGTCCGCGGTGTAGGCGATGATCAGCTCGCGGAGCAGCGGTCCGACGGCGAGTACTGCGGGTCGGTCCAGGGCGACAGGGTTATCGCTTGCGGGCAGGCCGACCAGGTGCAGGTCGGTCGGACCGTAGGCGCGGTGCTCGTGCACGGTCCCGGCCGGCACCCAGATCGCCCTCGTCGCGGGCGCGATCCAGTGGCCGCGATCCGTCGTCACGGCGAGCACCCCGCTGGCGGCGTACGCGATCTGGTGGTCGTCGTGGCGGTGCGCGTCGATGCCCGCGCCGGGCGCGAGTCGGCGCAGCGCGGTCGGCGCGATCGGGGCGTGGCGGGGAATCGACATCATCTGTCAGATTATCGGAAGCCGGTCAACGTGACGGTGGCCGAGGCTGGAGATTGTGAAGCGATTCCAAGCTGTGCCTCTACAGACCCCACCCCACCGCCCCGGTCTGGTGTTGCTCTGCGTTGGCCACGGCAGCGTGGACCTGTACCAGGGGATCGTGCCCGTGCTCGTACCGTTCCTGGTCGCCGAGCGTGGCTACGGCTACCTGGCCGTCTCCGGGTTCGTGCTGGCGGCGACGTTGCTGTCGTCAGTCGTCCAGCCGCTCTTCGGGCTGCTGACTGATCGGTGGTCGATGCCGTGGCTGATCCCGGTGAGCATGATCGTTTCCGGTCTTGGGGTCGCGTTGATCGGCGTCAGTTCGTCGTACCCGTTCGCGCTCGCGGCGATCGGCCTGACCGGCATCGGGGTTGCCGCCTACCATCCGCAGGCGGCCCGCACCGCGCGTTCGGTGACAGGCGGCAGCCATGTCGGCATGAGCTGGTTCTCCCTCGGTGGCAACCTCGGCTTCGCGGTCGCACCCGCCGCCGGACCGCTTCTCTCGTACTCCGGCCTGACGGCGAGCCCACTCCTGATCGTCCCCGCGGTGCTCGGCGCGGCGATCACCGTGCCGTTGCTGCGTTCCGGTGGCGCGGCACGGCTCCGGACGAGAGATCTGGTCGGGGCCGACGACTGGCCGGCCTTCCGTACGCTGACGGCGATCATCGTCCTCCGCTCGATCAGCTATGTCGGCCTGAGCACCTTCCTCGGCCTGTACGTCGGCCAGCGGCTGCACCTCAGCGCCGGCGCGAGCGCGACGACTCTCTTCGTGCTGTTCGGCGGGGGAGTGATCGGCACGCTGCTCGGAGGCCGGCTCGCGACGCGCTTCGGGCGGATCACAACCATGCGCTGGTCGTACGCCGTAGCCGCGGTCGCCTTGGCCGGCGTCGCTCTCGTCCCCACGGCGGCATTGTTCGTCTTCGTCGCGTTGAGCGCTATCGCATTGTACGTGCCGTTCTCGCTGCACATCACACTCGGCCAGGACTATCTGCCGACTCGAGTCGGCACGGCTAGCGGCGTAACCCTCGGCCTGGCGGTGAGTGCGGGAGGTGTGGTCGCACCCGCCCTGGCCGCAGCGGCCAAGGCGAGCTCGCTCCAACTCGTACTCGCGTGCTTGGCTCTGCTCCCCGCTATCGGTTGTCTCCTGACCCGCCGACTTGCCGAACCTCTACGGCTGTAGGAGTCGCTTGGTGAACTCGTTCGAGAACTTGCCGGCGGGGTCGTGCTCGGCCATCAGGTCCAGGAAGCGGTTGTAGCTGGCGCCGTGGGTCCTTGCGAGGTCCGCACTCGTGATGCTCCGGCCGTACTTGCCAAGGTGTGGACGGGCATCGACCTCACGCATCAGCTTCTCGACTTCGGCGTAGTACGCCTCGAAGGCATGGGAGTCGTTGGAGAGCAGATCGAGCCAGACGGAACGACGACCCCGCCCGCCGCCGATCAATGTGCGCTCGTGCCCGGCCGGAGTGAACCGCACCTCCAGGAAGGTGTAGGGCAGGTCGCGCGAGTACATCGACTCGTACAGCTCGAGGAACCGCCGCGCCACCGGCATCGCGTCCTCGTACGGGATCGCGAACTCCAGCTCCTGGTGCAAGTGGTAGATCGACCGGTTGAAAGCCTTGTTGCTCTCCAGTACGAGGTTGCTGCCGCGCTTGAGCCGATGCGCGGAACGGGACAGCTTCGGCATCAGCCCCGAGCGCGCCATCAAGCCGGCCATCCACGCGGCCAGCAGCGCGTCGAGCGAGATGCTGACGAACTCACGAAGGTTGCCGAGGAACGACTGCTTCTTCCCGGTCGGTTCCCAGGTGTTGATCTGGCAGCGATCCGTGAAGGGAAAGAGATACAGGCTCAGATGCGTGTGCTGTTGCAGCAGCGCCCCGAGATTCGCCTCCACCGCAGGCAGTTCCGCGAGCTCGACCTTCTGCTCGACGTTGAACCGGTCGACCGCCTGGACGGTCACTTCGATGATGATGCCGACGGCCCCGATTCCGCCGATGGCTGCGGAGAACAACTCGTCGCCCGGGAAGCACTCGTGGACTACACCATTGCCGTCGAGGAGCTTGAGGCTGACCACCAGTTCGCTGACGAAACCCCAGTCGCGCCCGGTGCCGTGCACGTCGGTCGACAGGATGCCCGCGATGCTCTGCGCGTCATGGGACGGCAGTGCGGCAAAGGCGAGCCCGTCCGCGAGCAGCGTCTTCGCGATCTCCCGCACCCGCGTGCCGCCCTTGAAGGTGACCTGCTTCTTCGCCGGATCCTTGGCGACCACACCGCAGTACCGGTCCAGCGAGATCAGCATGCCACTTGTCGCGATGCCAGTGTTGAAGGAGTGCCCGGCCCCGAAGACCCGGATCTCACCAGCGGACCTGACGAGCTCGACGAGCTCCTGCTCGGTCTCCGGCCGCGCGACCCGTTGCGGCCGATAGCGGAACCGGCGCAACCAGTTCCGGAAGACTCCGTTGGTGACCCGGCCTTCGAGCCAGATGTACCGCCCGCCGGTGACCGCATAAAGAACCACGTTCCAGGTCGTCAGAAACCCAACCGCGAGGTAACCCCGGCGCTTCATTTCTCCTGGTTTCTGGTCCACACCAGATACTGGCACGAACATCGGGCCACTGTAGGTGAACGGGCCGGTCTGTAAGCCGGATCCTGTGGTCGGCGATCATCTATCTACGGTGACCGTTGCCGGGCACCTCTAGCGGCCTACCCGCGAGCTCGGGCGGGCAGCCCTCGGACGCTCACGCGGACGGCGGTCGCCCGTCGCCCTTCTTGGCCTTGCTCCACGTGGGGTTTACCTAGCCTCCGCAGTCACCTGCGGAGCTGGTGGTCTCTTACACCACCGTTTCACCCTCACCCGCACCTGGATGAACCACGGGGTTCACCCAAGCCGTTGGCGGTCTGTTCTCTGTGGCACTGTCCCGCGGGTTGCCCCGGGTGGGCGTTACCCACCACGTTGCCCTGTGGAGTCCGGACTTTCCTCGGCGCTCACCGTTGCCGGTGAACGACGCGATCGCCCGACCGGCCCGTTCACCCTCAGGATAGGGCCTGGGCGCTCACTTCCGGCCATCGGCCGTCGGCGGCCCGCTCGTACGGCCGTACGTCGACCACGGCGTCCAGGTTGAGCGGCCCGTAGATGTGCGGGAACGTGATGCCTACCGCGTCCAGATCCTCGTCGCACAACGCCGACACCAGACAGCCGGTGTCGATCACGAGCAGGCAGAGCGGCTCGGTCACGTCGGTGTAGAAGGAGTTCGCGACCAGGGCGACCTGCTCGGGTCGCGAGCAGTGGATGAACGTCGCGCCGTCGTCCAGTGACTTCCCGCGGGTGGACCACCGATAGCTGCCGGCCCGCCGCGCCGCTTCCCACTGGTCGACGAAGGCCAAATGCAGGATCAAAGCCATGTCCCAAACCTAGTGCCCGGGCGGCGGAAACCCGGGGAACCAGGCTATGCAGAATATTCTTTGCACAAACTATTCTGCATACCCTACAGTGGCCGGCATGAGCGAGCGCGAGGTCCACAGCGGCGAGGAACTGAAGGCGCTGACCCATCCGCTCCGCGTGCGGATGCTCGCCGTACTGCGGGAGGACGGTCCGGCGACCGCGACCGAGCTGGCCCGGCGGTTCGCCACCGACACAGGAGCGACGAGCTACCACCTGCGCAAGCTGGCGCAGTACGGGTTCGTCGAGGAGGTCGCCGTCGACGGGCATCCGCGGGCCAGGCACTGGCAGGCCGTGCATACGACCACCACGTGGAAGAACACGGAGGTCGGCGCGACCGGCGAAGGCCGTACTGCGGCCGACTGGATGCGTCGGCAGCAGGCTGGCATCCTCCAGTCGGATGTCGAGTCGTTCGAGCAGCTCCAGAACTCCCTGCCGCCGGAGTGGATCGACGCTGCCGGCATCGGCGACCTGCTGGTCAAGCTCACCCCGGAGTCCCTCGGCGAACTCTGGGATCGCTTCTACTCCCACCTCGACGAGCTGAAAGCCAAGGACGCCCGCGACGAAGCAGCGCGCCGGGTCTCCATCGTCGTCGGCGGATTCCCGCGGCCCTCATGACGCCTCAGGCGGCCCGCCGGCGGTATGCGCTGATCAGCTTCCTCACCTGGCTGCCGACCGGCCTCTACATCCCGGTCATGGTCGTCCTGCTGCTGGATCGGGGGATCGGGCTGGCCACGGTCGCCGCCCTCGGGGTGGCGTACTCCGCCACCGTGATGCTGCTCGAGTTGCCGACCGGCGGTCTCGCCGATGTCGTTGGGCGCCGACCGGTGATGATCGCCTCGGCCGCCGCCAGCCTGGCCGGCCTGCTGTTGCTAGGCCTGGCCGAATCGCTCTGGCTGCTGGCCCTCTCCGGCGTACTACGTGGCGTGGCTCGCGCACTCGGCAGTGGCCCGGTCGAGGCCTGGTACGTCGATCAGGCGTCCGAGGATGCGGCGGAGTTGACTCGCGGCTTGTCCTTGGGAGTGATGGCCGCGTCAGTCGCGCTAGCCGTCGGGACCGTCGCCGGTGCGCTGATTCCGTACGGACTCGGCGTGAGGCTTGCCGTGCCGGTGCTGATCGCCGCGGCAGCCGACGCGGTGCGCCTGGTCGTGACGCTGGTGGCGATGCCCGAACCGAAGTACGAGGCGTCGACGGTGCGGAGCATCCTTCGCGGTGTGCCTTCGGTGATCGCGGGTGGCGTCCGGCTCGCAGGACGGAACCTTGCGCTCACCCGCATCCTCATGGTCAGTGCCGGGATGGGCGTCACGCTGGCGGTCATCGAACTGCTGACACCTGCCTGGATGGCAGAGTTGGCTGGTTCTGCTGATCGGGGAGTGCTCGCGTACGGCCTGGTTGCCGCGGTGGGTTTCGCTGCTGACGCCCTCGGGAGTGCGGTGAGCATGCCGCTGTTGCGTCGCCTCGGTTCGGTCCGCGCGGTCAGCTGCACCGGGTACTGCATCAGCGTGCTCGCGCTGGGCGGGATGGCGGTGGCGAGCGCGATGAGTGGATTCGTGGGCATCCTCGCCGCCGCGATCGCCTACCTGCTGATGTTCGTCGGCTTCGGGATCGCCGCCGGCCCGCTGGCCCAGTTGCTGCACAGTCAGCTCACGGCGGCCGAGCGAGCAACCGTGGTGTCCGTCCAGTCGCTCTTGTTGCAACTCGCGGGTGCGGTGGGCGCCGTCGCGCTCGGGTACCTCGCGGCCGCGACCGGACCGGCACCCGCATTCCTGATCGCGGCCGTCCTGCTGGCTCTCCCCGCGGCACGCCTGGTAGTTCCGGAACCAGTGAGGTCTTGACAGCGGAGGGTGAGCACAGAAACATCCAATGTCTACCTGTGATCCTCTCCGCCCCCAGGTCGCAGGTCCGCTCCATCTCCAGGAGAGATCCGATGAACACCCTCCTGCGATCCCGCCTGCCCAAAATCTTGCTCGTCCTGGCCCTCCCCATCGGACTCATCGCGACCGGCGGACCTCCCGCGGCCGCCGCACCGGGAACTACCGCCTGGCAGAACGGCTCCTTCGTCGTCGACAGACCGAACCTCGTCCGCCGCTCCGACCTAGTGCTCGGCCGTCCTAACCCGGCACCCGCCGAATCGCTCCCACTGGGCAATGGCGCCCTCGGCGCGGCCGTCTGGTCCGCCGACGGCTTCACCGCCCAACTCAACCGCACCGACACCTTCCCCGACCGCAAGTCGCTCGGCCAGGTAGTCATCCCCGGTCTGTCCCGGATGACCAGTGCCGCCGATTTCAGCGGCCGCCTCGACCTGTACGACGGAATGCTGCGCCAATCCGGCGGTGGCATGACCATGACCGCCTTCATCCGTGCAGACACCCAGCAGTTGGTCGTCGACGTCACCGGCGCTGACCCCAACGCGACCCAAACCGCACAGGTCAAACTCTGGAGCGGCCGTACGCCGACCGCACGCGCCTCCGGCGTAGTCGCTGCGCTAGCCGAGACGTGGGTCGACAACAACGGAGCCGGAGCCTCCGGCCGGACCTTCGGATCGCTCGCGGGCGTGACAGCCGGCGGCCGCAACGTCGTCGGATCCACCCCGAGTTCGCTGACCGCCCAAGTCGCCTTCCAGCCCAACACGGACGGCTCGTTCCGGGTTGTCGTCGCAGCCCCAACTTGGACCGGCGGCGACGCGATCGCGACCACCAACGCAGTACTCAACGGCGCGGCGACCCGCCCGGCGAACGAAGTACGGGATGCGCATCTGCAGTGGTGGCACAACTACTGGGCTCAGGCCGGCCTCATCAAGATCACCTCGGCCGACGGCACCGGCGACTATGTCGAGAACCTGCGGACGATCTTCCTGTACGCGAGCGCGGCCCAGAGTCGTGGCGTGTTGCCGGGATCGCAGGCCGGGGTCGCGGACCTGTTCACGTTCTCGCAGGACAAGCGTGACTGGTACCCGTCCGGCTACTGGTTCTGGAATCTCCGCATGCAAGTCGCGGCGAACCTCTCGGCCGGCCTGCCGGGGCTGAACGACCCGATGTTCCGTCTGTACAAGGACAACCTCGACGCGATCGCGTCCTGGACCAGCGCGCACATGCCCGGCAAACAAGGGCTTTGCGTACCGGAGACGATGCGCTTCAACGGCAATGGCACCTACAACGGCGGCAACGACAACGCGTCCTGTGACTCGACCATCCCGCCGATGTGGAACTCGCTCAACGTCACCACCGGGGCGGAGATCGGGCTGTGGGTCTGGGAGCACTACCGGATGACCGACGACCAGGCCTTCCTGCAGGCGCACTACCCGTTGATCAAGGGAGCGGCGCAGTTCCTGCTTTCGCATGCGACGACCGGCTCGGACGGCAAGTTGCACACCAGGTCGAACGCCCACGAGACCCAGTGGGACGTCACCAACCCGGCCACCGATGTCGCGGCGATGCAGGCCTTCTTCCCGGTCGCGGTGAAGGCTGCGCAGCTCCTCAACGTCGACGCAGCGCTGGTCAGCCAGCTCGCCGCGGCGATCCCGAAGATTCAGACATTGCCGCGGACCGACACGGCAACGCAGACCCAGTTGCTCACCCCGGCGTCGGATGCCAATGGCACCACCATGATCGGCCCATCCACCCAACCGGCGGCGCAGCGGCGCAACTTCGAGAACATCGGCCTGGAAGCAGTTTGGCCGTTCAATCTGGTCGGCGACAGTGGACCGCTGACGGCGTTAGGGCGGCGTACCTACACGTCACGCAGCTACGTCAACAGCCACACCTGGAGCTATGACGCCCTGCATGCCGCCCGGCTCGGGATGGCGAGCGAGATGAAGACCGCCCTGCTGGCCGCGATCAGGTCGTACCAGGTCTACCCGTCCGGGATGGCGAGCTTCACCGCCCAGCAGGCGTTCGAGCCCTACATCGAGCATTTGGGGGTGCTCGCGGCAACCATCCCCGAAGCGCTCGCTCAGGACTACGACGGCGTACTGCGAATCGCACCGTCCTGGCCCTCCGACTGGACCGGCGAAGGAACAGTTGCCATCGGCCACAAGTCGAAGGTGCACGTCCAGATCGCCGGTGGAGCTCCCTCCACGGTCGCGATCTCCTCCGGCGCGAACCAGCAACTCGTCGTACGCAGCCCGTGGCCGGGTCAAAGCGTCACTGTGGTGGACGGCCAAACCCGCGCAACCGTGGTCGCGCCACAATCCAACGCCACCTTCACCATTCCGGCCCAGTCCGGCCGGTCCTACCTGATCGAGAAGACCGGTGCCGCCGCCCAACCCTTCCAAGCCCTGACCGGTACGCCGGCCGCCGTCGCCCGCCGCTATGACAAGGCCACCATCGGCTTGCCCAAGCAAACCCCGGGCACGGGCACCATCAGCCTTCGAGCCAAGGCCAACGGCAAGTACGTCACCGCGGGCACCGGTACGCCGCTGATCGCGAACAGCACCACGATCGGCACGGCTCAGCAGTACGAGCTGACCGACCTCGGCGGCGGCAACGTGTCGCTCAGAGCCAAGGCCAACAACCTGCTTGTCGCGGCCGACGACGCAGGTGCCGGACCGCTGCTGGCCAAGAACCAGGCGGTGGGCTCGTGGGAGACCTTCCAGCTGATCCGCAACGGTGACGGCACGGTCAGCTTCCGGGCCCAGGTCAACAACAAGCTCGTCTGCGCCGAGAACGCCGGAGCAGCCCCACTGATCGCCAACAGAGACGCGATCGGCCCGTGGGAACAATTCGACCTGATTGAAGGAGAAACCCCATCATGAAGAAAGGTGTTCGGCGGATCTCCTTGCTGATCACAACAGTTCTGACCGCCGCGCTCGGGCTGAGCGCGGCGACGGCCGAGGCGGGGTCCACCATCCCGGCCGCCGGCTACCAGTCGGTGACGCTGGCAACCGGTTCCGGTGAGCTCGGCGAACCGATGTCGCTGACGATCCTGCCGAACCGATCCGTCGTCCACACGGCCCGGGACGGAACAGTCCGGGTCACCGACGCGGCCGGCACGACGACGCAGGCCGGCAAGCTCAACGTGTATACCCACGACGAGGAAGGCCTGCAGGGCATCGCGGCCGATCCCAACTTCGCCACCAACCGGTACATCTACCTCTACTACTCACCCAGGCTCTCCACCCCCGACGGTGACGCGCCGGCCGACGGCACCCAGGCCGACTGGGACCGCTGGAAAGGCGAGCTCTACCTGTCCAGGTTCGTGCTGAACACGAACAACACCCTCGACCTGACCAGCGAGAAGATCGTCCTGCGGGTTCCGAACGATCGCGGCCAGTGCTGTCACGTCGGCGGCGATATCGACTTCGATGCCACTGGCAACCTTTATCTGACCACCGGCGACGACAGCAACCCGTTCCAGTCCGACAGCTACACGCCGATCGACGAGCGGACCAGCCGCAACCCGCAGTTCGACGCGCAGCGCACCTCGGCCAACACCAACGACCTGCGCGGCAAGCTGCTCCGGATCAAGCCGCAACCGGACGGCACCTACACGATCCCGAGCGGGAACATGTTCGCCCCGGGCACCGCGCAGACCAAGCCCGAGATCTACGCGATGGGCTTCCGGAACCCGTTCCGGATGAGCGTGGACAAGCCGACCGGCATCGTCTACCTCGGCGACTACGGCCCCGACGCCGGCGTCACCAACCCCAACCGCGGCCCGAACGGCCAGGTCGAGTTCGACCGGATCACTGCCCCCGGCAACTACGGCTGGCCGTACTGCACCGGCACCAACACGACCTCTGAGACCTACAACGAGTTCCAGTTCCCGAGCGGCCCCTCCGGCGCCAAGTACAACTGCGCCGGCGGTCCGACGAACAACTCCTTCCGCAACACCGGTCTGTCCACGCTGCCCGCGGCCAAACCGTCGTGGATCCGGTACGGCGGTGACGCGGGCACCCCGCCCGAGTTCGGCGGCGGCTCGGAGTCGCCGATGGGCGGCCCGGTCTACCGGTTCGACCCGAACCTCAACTCTGCTGTGAAGTTCCCCGCCTCGCTCGACGGCCGGTACTTCGCCGGCGAGCTAGGCCGTCAATGGATCAAGGCCGTCGAGGTGACCTCGAGCGGAGGCGTCGGCGACATCGGCGCCTTCCCGGCGTGGACCGGCACCCAGGTGATGGACATGGCCTTCGGTCCGGACGGTGCCCTCTACGTGCTCGACTACGGCACCGGCTCGAACAACCAGACGCTCTGGCGGATCGAGCACAAGGGCACCGCGAACGGCAACCCGATCGCCAAGGCGGGCGGTACGCCGACCTCCGGCGGCCGTCCGCTCACAGTGGCGTTCTCCTCTGCGGGGAGCTCAGATCCCGAGGGCGGCGCACTGACCTACCGCTGGACCTTCGGCGACGGCGGTACGTCGACGCAGGCCAACCCGTCGTACACCTACAACACAGCGGGCAACTTCACGGCGACGCTGACCGTGACCGACCCGACCGGGCTGACCGGTTCGGCGAACGTGCAGATCAGTGTGGGCAACACCGCTCCATCGGTGACGCTGCAAACGCCGTTGGACGGTCAGCTGTTCTCCTTCGGCGACACCGTGCCGTTCCAGGTGAACGTGTCGGATCCGGAGGACGGCACGATCGACTGCAGCCGGGTGAAGGTCACCTATCTGCTCGGGCATGACGTTCACGAACACCAGATCACTTCCAAGAACGGTTGCAGCGGATCGATCGCAGTACCGGTTGATGGTGAGCATGATCCGGCGGCGAACGTCTACGGCGTCTTCGACGCGGAGTACACGGACAACGGTGGGCTCACCACCCACAGCAAGCGCAAGCTCCAGCCGCGACACCGGCAGGGCGAACACTTCAGCGCCCAGTCGGGCATTCAATTGGCCGACCACGGTAATGCTGAGGGCGGCAAGACCGTCGGGTTCGTCGACAACAACGACTGGGTCTCGTTCCAGCCCTATGCGGTCAGCAACGCGACGTCGATCAGCGCGCGCGTGTCGTCGGGTGGCATCGGCGGAACGATCGAGGTCCGGGCCGGATCGGCGACTGGAACATCGATGGCGTCGATGCCGGTGGCGCCGACGGGTGGCTGGGACACCTTCGTCACGGTGTCGGCCAACCTCAGCAACAAGCCGGCTGGTACGACAACGCTGTTCCTGGTGTTCAAGGGCGCAACGGGGCAGGGCAACCTGTTCGACCTCGACGCGTTCACGTTCGTCACCTCCCCTTCGACGGGCACTACCGCCGAAGGGGAGGCCTTCAGCTCGCAGTACGGAGTACAGGTGGCTGCGCATGCCGGGGCCAGTGGCGGGCAGACGCTCGGCTACATCGACAACGGTGACTGGGCGGGCTACTCGCAGGTGAGCACTGCTGGCGCCAGGTCGTTCAGCGCCAAAGTCTCCTCGGGCGGTGCGGGCGGCACGATTCAGGTGCGGTCGGGCTCGGCCACGGGGACACTGCTCGGCTCCGTCGCTGTGCCGGTCACCGGTGGCTGGGAGAACTTCCAGACGGTCTCCACCGCTCTGACCGGCACTGCCACGGGTCCACTCTTCCTGAGCTTCACTGGTGCTGCCGGGTCCTTGTTCGATGTCGACACCTTCACCCTTTCATCAGGCTCCGTGGCCAAGCTGGCGGCGCCGTACCAGGTGCTGGTGTTCAGCAAGACCGCCGGCTTCCGCCATGACTCGATCCCGGCGGGCATCCAGGCGATCCGCGACCTGGGGACGGCCAATGGATTCACAGTCACCGCCACCGAGGACAGCTCGGTCTTCACAACGGCGCAGCTCGCCGCGTACAAGGCCGTGGTGTTCCTCAGCACGACAGGCGACGTACTGAATGCCTCCCAGCAGACGGCGTTCGAGACGTACATCAACGGCGGTGGCGGGTACGTCGGGGTGCACGCCGCCGCCGACACGGAGTACGGCTGGCCGTACTACGGGCAGTTGGTCGGCGCCTGGTTCCACAGTCACCCGGCGATCCAGCAGGTGACCGCCAGGGTCGAGGACCGTACGCATCCGTCAACCGCGCACCTTGGTGCGACCTGGGTACGCACGGACGAGCTGTACAACTACACCGCCAACCCCAGGCCGAATGTGCGCGTGCTGATCAACCTCGACGAATCCACCTACAGCGGCGGGAACATGGGCGATCACCCGATCGCCTGGTACCACTCGCAGGGCTCCGGCCGCTCCTTCTACACGGGATTCGGGCACACCATCGCGTCGTACTCCGATCAGCCGTTCCGCCAGCACCTGCTGGGCGGCATCCAGTACGCGGCCGGTGCCGGGTCGACGCCGCCGGTCATCCCGATCGAGGGGGAGGCGTTCTCGTCGCAGTTCGGCACCCAGGTTGCCGGGCACAGCGGAGCCAGTGGTGGTCGCACGCTCGGCTACATCGACAACGGCGACTGGGCCGGGTACTCGCAGGTGAACACGGCCGGCGCCACCAGCTTCAGCGCGCGGATCTCCTCGGGTGGTGCGGGTGGCACGATCCGGATCCGCTCGGGCTCGGCGACCGGGGCGGTGCTCGGGACGGTCGCAGTACCGGTGACTGGTGGCTGGGACAACTTCCAGACCGTCTCGACCACGCTCACCGCGTCGGGCAGCGGCCCGCTGTTCCTGACCTTCAGCGGTGGGTCGGGCTCGTTGTTCGACGTCGACACCTTCTCGCTGAGTTAGCCGACAGTCAGCAGGAGGTAGGCGGAAATGATCGATCCGACGACGGCGCCGCCGTAGCAGAACAGGATGATCACGACGCTGAACCTCTTGAGTTGCAGGCCATCGTAAAGCGTGTAGCGGAACCTGTGCGCCCAGTGGAACAACGCTAGGGCGCACAGTCCGAACAGGACCAGCCTGGTGATGGGGTTCCGCAGTACCGCCAGCAGGTGGGCGTGGTCGGGCGGAGTCAGCAAGTCCAACGGGAACGCGACGCCGAACAGGAACAGGAGGATGGGGACCAGCAGGGCGGCGATCATGCCGCCGGCGCTGAACAGCAGCCAGAGCAACGGCTCGGCCGCAGGCCGGCGGCGGGTCGTCATCGCAGAATCACCCAAGCGATCACAGCGGACAGCACCAGCCAGGCCGCGTAGTGCGCTGCTGCGATCAGAGGAGGTGGGACGCGGCGACCACGCAGGCGTACCACGATGGCTTTCGGCGCCAGACCGAACCAGGTCACCGCGTGCAGCAGCACGAAGACCAAGGCGATCACGTTGATGGTCACCAGCCACCACTGCCCGCTTCGGTCGAGGAACCGCTCGTACTCCGCGCTGCCCCCGCTGACCGCGTTGATCAGCAGCAGCAGGTACACGACGAACCAGGCAACGAACACGCTGCTGAGCTCACGGAGTACGAAGACGAGGTACGAGCGACGCTCGAGCCACCAGAAGAGGGGGATCGGCCGGTGATAAAGGCTCATCTCGCGCCCCGGGGCAGGAGGAAGTTCTTGATCGCCTGGGTGGCCGCGGTGAGCTTGTAGCGCTGGATCGCGGCGGCCGGGTCGACGTCCTTGGGGCAGGCGGCGCTGCACTCGCCGACGAACGTGCAGGCCCAGATCCCTTCCGGCGACGACAAGATGTCCTCGCGCTCGGAGGCTCCCTCGTCTCGTGAGTCGAGGTTGTACCGCTGGGCCAGCGCGATGGCCGCCGGACCCAGGAAGTGCGGCTCGAGGGCATAGACCGGGCAGGCCGAGTAGCAGAGCATGCAGTTGATGCACATGCTGAACTGCTTGTACTCGTCCAGTTCCTCGGGCGTCTGCAGGTACTCGCCTTCCTCGACCGGACTGTCCACGTCGCGGATCACCCAGGGCTTGACGGTCGGCAGCTTGTCCATGAAGTCACCGATGTCGACGACGAGGTCGCGGATCACTGGGAAGTTGCGCAGCGGCTCGACCCGCACCGGACCGGGCGCGTAGTCGGTGAGGAAGGTGGCACAGGTCAGCTGCGGGTCGCCGTTGACGGTCATGCCACAGCTACCGCAGATCCCCATCCGGCAAGACCACCGGAAGGAGAGCGTGCCGTCCAGGTGATCCTTGATGTAGGTGAGGCCGTCGAGGATGGCCCAGTGCTCGCGGAGTGGTACCTGGTAGGACTGCACGACCGGCTCGATTCTCAGCTCCGGCCGGTAGCGTACGACCTCGAGGGTGATCTCGTCTGCCATCTCTCCCTACCTCCCGTACACGCGTTCGCCCGGCGGCCAGCGGGTGATCGTCACCGGCAGGTAGCGGACCCGGCGGCCGGCCCGATCGGGTTCGCGCTGGACCAGCGAGTGCGCGAGGAAGCGCTCGTCGTCGCGGGCCGGGAAGTCGGTGCGCTGGTGCGCCCCGCGCGACTCCTCCCGATGCAGCGCGCAGGTGATGATGCTCTCGGCAACGTCCAGCATGAACGACAGCTCGAGCAGGGCCACCAGTTCGGTGTTGAACGTCCGGCTGTGGTCGTCGATCGCCGCGTCGGCGAATCGCGCCTGCAGTTCCTGCAGTTCGTCGAAGGCCTTGACCATCGAATCGCGGTCCCGGTAGATCCCGGAGCCGTTCTCCATCGTGATCTGCATCTCCGTGCGGATGTCCGCGATGCGCTCGCGTCCGTCCAGGTGCCGCGTCAGCTCCCGCTCCAGCCGGTCCTCCTCGTCGCGGCCCTGCGCCATCACCGCCGGCGGGATGCGGCCGCCGTACAGGCCGGCGAACAGTGCGGCGGCTCGTCCGGCGCGGGCGCCGAACACCAGGCACTCCGGCAAGGAGTTCGACCCCAGCCGGTTGGCGCCGTTGATGCTGACGCAGGCGACCTCCCCGGCGGCGAACAGGCCTTGGATCGGGGTCGCGCCATGGATGTCGGTGTGGATGCCGCCCATCATGTAGTGCACCACGGGGCGCACTGGGACCAGTTCGGTCACCGGGTCGATGTTCTGGTACTTCGAGCAGAGCTCCCGGACGAATGGGAGCTTGGCGTCGATGAGCTCGGCACCCAGATGGCGCAGGTCCAGATGCACGATCGGCCCGTACGGCGTGTCGATGGTCCTGCCCTTGGCCTGCTCGTGCACGAAGGCCTGCGACAACCGGTCGCGTGGTCCCAGCTCCATGCTGCGCATCACCGGCGTGGGTTCGGGTTTGCCGAGGTCGTAGTCCTGCAGGTAGCGGTAGCCGTCCTTGTTGAGCAGCCAGCCGCCCTCGGCCCGGGCCGCCTCGGTGATCAGGATGCCGGTGAAGGGCAGGCCGGTGGGGTGGTACTGGACGAACTCCATGTCCTTCAGCGGAGCGCCGGCCCGGTAGGCCAGCGCCATCCCGTCACCGGTCTTGATGTTGGCGTTCGTGGTGAACGGGTAGACGCGGCCACACCCTCCGGTACACACGATCACGGCGCTGGCGGTGATGGTCTCGGTCCGCCCGGTGGCCAGGTCGATGGCGACGACGCCGTACGTTCTCCCGTCGTCGACCAGCAGCTTCGTCACGTACCACTCGTCGTACCGGACGATCTCCGGAAACGAGAGGACGGTCTGGAACAGCGTGTGCAGCATGTGAAAGCCGGTCCGGTCCGCGGCGAACCAGGTGCGCTTCTTCTTCATGCCGCCGAAGGCCCGTACTGCGATGTGCCCGTCCGGCTGGCGGCTCCAGGGACAGCCCCAGTGCTCGAGCCGGAGCAGCTCTCGTGGAGCCTCGTGGACGAACGCCTCGACCGCGTCCTGATCGCACAGCCAGTCGCTGCCGGACACGGTGTCGTAGGCGTGCTCGTCGAGACTGTCGTCGTCGGCGGCGACGCCGGCGGCTCCGCCCTCGGCGGACACCGTGTGGCTGCGCATCGGATAGACCTTCGAGACGATCGCCACTCTCAGCCGCGGGTTGGTTTCGGCCACCGCGATCGCCGCTCGCAGGCCGGCACCGCCGCCCCCGATCACCAGAACATCATGAGACGCGGTCATGGGCGGCCGGTCATGCTTCGTGGTCGCCGCTGTGCTCGTCCATCAGGACCTTGCCGTCGTGGCGGATGGTCCTGATCCGCATGCTGCCGTCGTGGAACTCGTGCTTGACCCGGCGGCAGCCGCACGCGTACGTCACGTCGTCGAAGCGAAGGCCCTCAAGATCGTCATCCCGGCTGCGGTCACCGTCCACGAGCCGCCCGCACGGGGCTCGCTCCCCGGTGAAGTGAGTGATGGTGCCCGTCATCGTCAACCTCCTCGTCCGGTAGCGCATTTGTGACTCGCATCACGTCTCGATAGTGCTCCTTGTGCTTGCCTGCGGCAATGCCTGCGCTGTTGGCGAGCGCGGATAGGGTCTTCGCATGGCGACGGCTGAGGAACCCAAGAAGAAGACCGCGGTCAAGGAGCAGGACTCCGCCGGCACGACGGCGGCTGACGCGGCGAAGCCGGCTCCGGCTGACGATCTGACGACCACTCAGCACACGGTGACGGCCGGGCGGCGGAAGCTGAAGTACACGGCGACGACCGGCCGGATCGTGCTGCGGCAGGAGGTGGTGACCGACGGCAAGTTCGACGGGCACCTGCCCAAGGCCGAGGTGTTCCTGACGGCGTACACGCTGGACGACGCCGATCCGGGCACCCGGCCGGTGACGTTCGCGTTCAACGGCGGGCCGGGATCGTCGAGCATCTGGCTGCATCTCGGGCTGCTCGGTCCGCGCCGGGTGGTGTCGGGCGACGTCGGCGAGCTAGCGCCGCCGCCGTACGGGCTGGTGGACAACGCGGAGACGTTGCTGCGGGACACCGACCTGGTGTTCATCGACCCCGTGTCGACCGGCTTCTCGCGCGCGGCCGAAGGCGAGAAGCCGGGGGAGTACCACGGGTTCACTGCCGACCTGGAGTCCGTCGGTGAGGTGATCCGGCTGTGGACGTCGCGCAACGGGCGCTGGATGTCGCCGAAGTTCCTGGCCGGCGAGTCCTACGGTACGACGCGCGCCGCCGGGCTGGCCGCGCATCTGCAGGACCGGTACGGGATGTACCTGAACGGGATCATCCTGATCTCCGCGGTGCTGGAGTTCGCCACCGGTGAGTTCAGCCCGGGGAACGATCTTCCGTTCACGATGTTCCTGCCCACCTATGCCGCGACCGCGCACTACCACGGGCTGGTCCCGGACCGGGAGCTGGCCGAGGTGCTCGCCGACGCGGAGCGGTTCGCCGCCGGGCGTTATCCCAACGCGCTTGCCCAGGGCAACCGGGTGCCGGATGACTACCGGACCGAGGTGATCGGCCGGCTGGCGGCGCTGACCGGGTTGTCGGAGGACTATCTCGACCGGGTGAACCTGCGGGTCGAGCACATGCGGTTCTTCGCCGAGCTGCTGCGGTCGCGGCGCCAGGTGGTCGGCCGGCTGGACACCCGGTTCACCGGCTGGGACGCGGACTCCGGCGGCGAGAGCTCGCTCGACGATCCGTCGTTCCGCGCGATCATCGGGCCCTACACGGCGGCGCTGAACCACTACCTGCACGCGGAGCTCGGGTACCACAACGATCTGCCGTACGAGTTCCTCAGCAGCACGGCGGCCAAGGACTGGTCGTACAAGGAGTTCGAGAACAGCCACGTCACCGTCGCGGACAAGCTCGCCGAGGCGATGCGCGCCAACCCGCACCTCAAGGTGCACGTCGCCTCCGGGTACTACGACTGCGCGACGCCGTACTTCGCCACGGAGTCCTCGATCGCGCGGTTGCAGATTCCGGCAGAACTCCGCGACAACATCGAACTTCGCTACTACCCGGCGGGTCACATGATGTACGTGCACGAACCGACGCGGCAGCAGCAGTCCAAGGACCTGGCCGCCTTCATCAAGGGAGCCTCCAACCGATGACCGATCTCCCGCCGGAAGTCGCCGGTACCACGACGCGGTACCTCGAGCTGATCGACAAGGCGCTTCCCGGGCGGGTGACGGGGTTCTACCTGACCGGATCGGTGCCGCTCGGTGACTTCCGGCCGGGACGCAGTGACATCGATGGGGTGGTCGTCGTCTCCGAGCCGGTGGTCGACGTCTCGGTCGTGCGCGAGGTGCACGAGCAGTTGCCGTCGGCCCCTGCTTTCGATGTCACCTATCTGACTTCGGCTGATCTTGCGGTGGCGCCGGATCGCGGCAAGCCGGTCGTGTTCACGCAGGACGGTGTTTTCAAGGAGGTACGGGCCGGCGGCCCGGTATCGCCGGTGCTGTGGTCCGAGCCGGCGCGGCAGTCCATCGCCGTCCGTACTGCGCCCGGCCTGGTCGTGCATGACGACCAGGAGGCGCTGGAGGCGTTCACTCGCGACAACCTCACGTCGTACTGGGTCTCGCAGTTCGACCAGTTGGAGTCCGCCGCGGACGGGAAGCCGGACGACGAGGCGGTGCCCGACTGGGTGCTGCCCTGGGTGATGCTCGGCGTACCGCGCCTGCACGCGCTTCTTGCCACCGGCAACATCATCTCGAAGACGGCCGCCGGCGAGCGCCCTGGCTCTCTAGATGCTCTACACCCGAGAGCCCGCACCGGTAACGGTCACCCCACCACCGCCAGGCGTAGTACTCCGCGAGCCGTCCCCCACCGACACGATCCCGCCAGCGCGCTGCTAACCACCTGCATGGCGCTGACCCCCGAAACGCCTCGCCCTCAACGTCCTCCCCAACAACACCGCAGCTCTCCGGAGTACTGGGCTTTCAACCGGGATAGATGCGGAAGCCCGACAACGAACGGTGCTCGAAAGACGCGTAGAAGTCTTCGGCGGCGTCAGTCACCAGGTCTACGCGTTGGGCCCCGGTAAGCGGAGCGGCGTACTGCTCACGGGAGGGTGAGGACCTCGGCGCCGGTGCTGGTGACGAGGAGGGTGTGCTCGAACTGGGCGGTGCGGGACCTGTCCTTGGTGGCGGCGGTCCAGCCGTCGTCCCACAGGTCGTAGTCGTAGCTGCCGAGGGTGAGCATCGGCTCGATCGTGAACGTCATCCCAGGCTCGATCACGTCGTCGAAGCGTTCGTCGTCGTAGTGCGGAATGATCAGCCCGGAGTGGAACGACGTCGCGATGCCGTGCCCGGTGAAGTCGCGGACCACGCCGTAGCCGAAGCGCTTCGCGTACGACTCGATCACCCGGCCGATGATGCTGACCTGGCGCCCCGGCCTGACCGCCTTGATGCCACGGTTCAACGCCTCGCGAGTGCGCTCGACGAGCAGCCGGTTCTCCTCGTCGACGTCCCCGACCAGGAAGGTCGCGTTGGTGTCGCCGTGCACGCCGTCGAGGAACGCGGTGATGTCCACGTTGACGATGTCGCCGTCCTCGAGCGGGCGGTCGTCGGGGATGCCGTGGCAGATCACCTCGTTGACCGAGGTGCACAAGGACTTCGGGTACCCGCGGTAGCCAAGCGTCGACGGGTAGGCATCGCGCTCGACCAGATACTCGTGGCCGACCGCATCCAGTTCGTCGGTGGTGACGCCGGGTTTCGCGGCAGCGCCAACCGCTTCCAGCGCCTGGGCCGCGAGCTTGCCGGCCACCCGCATCTTCTCGATCAGCTCGGGTGACGTCACATAAGACCCGTCGTACGGCGTCGGCGCGGGCTTGTCGACGTACTCGGGACGGGGAATGGACGCGGGTACCGGACGGCGAGGCGAGATGATGCCAGGAGTGAGAAGCGACATGGTGAGATCATTCTAGAGAGCTGCGACAAGACTCCATGGAGGTGGTCAGCCGAATGAGCGACGATCACAGCAACGAGTGGTACTACAACGTGAAAACCGGCGAGGTCGAGCCCTATCAGGGCGACAAAGCGGCCGAGCGGCTCGGACCCTACAGTTCCCCGGAAGAAGCGGCCCGGGCGTTGGAGAAAGTCCAGGAACGCAACGAGGCCTGGGACAACGACCCGAAGTGGAACGACGACTGATCCACGTCATCATCAACCGGCTTCCGGTGACAACGGTCCGCCGGCCGGCATGACCGAAGGGCACCACCGCATTGGTGGTGCCCTTCGGCTTTGCTGCTATCCGGTCACGCCTTCTTGCGCGCCGGGGCCTTCCGGGCCGTCGTCGCGCGCTTGGCGACGGTCTTGCGCGCCGGTGCCTTCTTGGCGGCGACCTTGCGGGCCGGGGCCTTCTTCGCCGCGACCTTCCTGGCCGGAGCCTTCTTGGCAGCGGTCTTGCGCGCCGGTGCCTTCTTCGCGGCGACCCTCTTGGCCGGAGCCTTCTTGGCGGCGACCTTCTTCGCGGGAGCCTTCTTCGCGACGGTCTTCTTCGCCGGCGCCTTCTTGGCCACGGTCTTCTTGGCCGTTGCCTTCTTCGCGGTCACCTTCTTGGCGGCGACCTTCTTCGCCGGGGCCTTCTTGGCGACCGTCTTCTTCGCGGTCACCTTCTTGGCCGGCGCCTTCTTAGCGACCGTCTTCTTGGCCACGGTCTTCTTGGCGACGGTCTTCTTCGCCGGCGCCTTCTTCGCGGCGACCTTCTTGGCTGGTGCCTTCTTCGCCGCACTCACCTTCTTCGCCGTTGTCGTCTTCTTCGCTGTGACCTTGCGCGCGGTGGTCGTCTTCGCTGCGCTGGCCTTCTTGGCGACAGTCTTCCTGGCGGGAGAAGCCTTTTTGGCTGTCGCCTTCCCTGCGGCTGCCTTCTTGGCTGGCACTTCGCCTCCTTGGTGCGGCTGAGGAAAACCACGGTGGATTCCTCGTCGTCATGATGATGACAACACTTGGTGCCTACGTAAAGCACCTGAAACGTCAGCACGTTAAGGCGTCCCGAACCGCAATCCAGACGAATAGAGCGAAAATCCTTGTGCACAAGGGTTTTCGCCGCGCCAAAAGCTTGCCCGACCCCGCCGAAGATTTGTTGACGACACGCGCACAAACTGGCCGTCCTTCGGCCGATTCGGCACGGTTCCGCGAAGTGTTGTCCTCGGCAACCTCTACCGAACCCCCCACGGAAGCACACCCCAAACACCCCCCAAGCCCCCACAACGACCACCCCGCAACCTGCTTCGCAACACCCCCGCGATCACTCCGCACGCTACTTCGCAACACACGTCGACGAGTGCTCGGCATGCTGCTTCGCAACNCCTCNACNAGTACTCCGCACGCTGCTTCGCAACGCCTCCACGAGTACTCCGCACGCTGCTTCGCAACGCCTCCACGAGTACTCCGCACGCTGCTTCGCAACGCCTCCACGAGTACTCCGCACGCTGCTTCGCAACGCCTCCACGAGTACTCCGCACGCTGCTTCGCAACGCCTCCACGAGTACTCCGCACGCTGGTTCGTGCATCGGCACGAGTGCTCCACAAACTGCGCCGCGACGCCCCACGAGTCCTTCGCCAGTTGCCTAGCGACGCGGTCGCCTCGGTTGCAGTCCAGCACAGCCCAAGGACGGCCTCACCGGCTGCATCGCGAGTAGCGCCGCGAGCGCTGACGAGTGCGGTCGCATCGCAGTGCTTGACGACTACATCGCGAGTGCTTCATGAGTGCATCGCGAGCCCTTCATGTGCTGAGCATCACGCCGTTCGTCAACGAAGCCGGCCACGCCAACACATCGCAAACGCCGAAGCCCGCCGACCTACGCAGGAAAGACCGCGACCTCAGTCACGAGATGCTCGCAGCCGTCGCGCACCCACATCAACACCACGCCCGCCCCTCCACGCCACACCCCGACACCCGTACCGACGGTGCCCACCCACCAGTCGCCCACGCACCTCCACCCCACATGTCCAACCCGACTGAACAGATCCACCCAGCTAACCAGCACCGCCCCGCAAGCCAGACCGACCCTCCGAGCCAGACCGACCCTCCGAGCCAGACCGACCCTCCGAGCTAACCCACCCTCCGAGCTAGCCCCCACCCTCCGAGCCAGAGCAACCCGGCCAGCTCGCACTTTCAACCACACGACGAGCCAGCTACTCCACGCCCCTGCAGCCCGTCGTTCGCGGCAGCCGACAACCGAGATCCGCCAGCTGTTGCTGCAAGCAACATCACTGCAATGTCCACAACCCAGCCCTCCCTGTGTACAACCTGGCCACTTTCGGCCACTCGCTGATCCCCTTACAGATAAGGCCTTCCAGCCACGAAAACTGTCGGTGGCCTCGTCTAGAGTTCTGGGTATGGAGACCTCGCAGCTACTCTCACCGTCGATGCTCGGTGACAGCGNNCTGCTGTCCACCATCGACGGTGTCGACGCTGCCCTGTCCACCCTGCTCACCTACCGCCTCCAGCTCACCGCGGACCTCGACCACCGCGGCCTGGCCAAGGAACTCGGCGCCCGCGACAC